>NZ_JBSRYD010000001.1:6002500-7627241 GCF_054056275.1 Bradyrhizobium sp. USDA 4449
CTTGTTGACCCCGGACAGCACGACGTCGGGGAGCTGCGCACCGAGAATATGGCGCGCGCCCATGATGACGCAGTCGGTCGGGGTGCCGCGCACCGCGAAGTGCCGCGGCCCAACTTCACGCAGGCGCAACGGGTCGTTCAGCGACAGCGAATGCGACACCCCGGACTGATCGAGCTCGGGCGCCACCACCCAAACGTCGTCCGACAGCGCGCGTGCGATCTCCTCCACGACCTTGAGGCCGGGAGCGTGGATACCGTCGTCATTGGTGCAGAGAATGCGCATGCCGGAGGTCGATTCCTGATCTGGAGTGAGGCCGTCTTATCCGGCTGGGACCGATCAGGCAAACCGGCTTCGGCGCAGACCTCACCCGCGCCGACGTTCATTGCCGCAGCGCAGCAATCGAGCCATTCCCTTCAGCGGCGGACTCGCCATTGCGGCAGGAAGCGAGCGAGCCTGCCCTCAACGCGCAGCTGCATCGCAGGCGCGACCGGGCGCACGACCGGGGTCTCAATCAGGCCGGGCGTCTTCAGCTGCGCAAGGAGCGGCGCAGATACCGGCGTTGCGGGGAAACGCTGGCGCGCCATCGTCAGCGCCTTGTCGAAGTCCTCGGCATTGACCCCGGGCTTCGCCCGCCGGCTCTGCACCAGGCCCTCGTCCCAAAGACGCGCAATGTCGATATCAAGCACGCCACGCAAACGCTGGTCGACGGCCTGGACGCCGGCACCTGTTACCGCCCATTGTCGGCCGATCCAGAAGATATCGTGGTGCAAGGCCATGGACGGTTGGTGTCGCGTTCGCGGGCAGCCGTCAGGATAGCCGGCTGCCCGATCTTCGCAACCAAACGTTTCTGCGTTTCAGATGGGCAACACGAATTTTTACTCGCGCGCGACCGCCTTCACGCCGCCCATATAGGGCTGGAGCACGCTGGGGACCGCGATCGAGCCGTCCTCCTGCTGATAGGTCTCCATCACAGCGATCAGCGCGCGGCCGACCGCCGTGCCCGAGCCGTTCAGCGTGTGCACGAAGCGCGGCTTGCCGTCCGGCCCGCGCGAGCGCGCATCCATGCGCCGCGCCTGGAAGTCGCCGCACACCGAGCAGCTCGAGATCTCCCGGAACATGCCGCCCTCGCCCTGCCCGGGCATCCACACCTCGATGTCGTAGGTTTTTTGCGACGAAAATCCCATATCTCCTGCACAGAGCGTCATCACGCGATAATGCAGGTCGAGCTTCTGCAACACCTGCTCGGCACAGGACAGCATCCGCTCCAGCTCGTCCTTGCTGGTCTCGGGCGTCGTGATCGAGACCAGCTCGACCTTGGTGAACTGATGCTGGCGGATCATGCCACGGGTATCGCGCCCGGCAGCGCCTGCTTCGGCGCGGAAGCACGGCGTCAGCGCAGTGAGCCGCATCGGCAGCTGCTTCTCGTCGAGGATGGACTCACGCGCGAGGTTGGTGAGCGGGACTTCGGCAGTCGGGATCAGGCCGAGGCGCTCGGTCTTCAGCCGCTCATGATCGGGCGAATCCAGCAAGTCGCCCTTGATCGCCCAGAATTGGTCGTCCTCGAATTTCGGCAACTGCCCGGTGCCGAACATGACTTCATTGCGCACCAGCAGCGGCGGGTTGATCTCGGTGTAACCGTGCTCGGTCGTGTGCAGGTCGAGCATGAACTGGCCGATCGCGCGCTCAAGGCGCGCCAGCCCCTTCTTGAGCACAACAAAGCGCGCGCCGGAGAGCTTTGCCGCAGCCTCGAAATCCATGCAGCCGAGCGCAATGCCGAGGTCGTCATGCAGCTTCGGAGCGAAACCGTAGTTGCGCCTGGCGCCGAACACGTGATGCTGGACGTTGTCATGCTCGTCGACACCATCGGGCACTTCATCGAATGGAATGTTCGGGATCGCGGACAGCTCTTTGGCCAGCTCCTCATCAGCCGCTTTCGCGGCAGCCTCGAGCTCCGGCATGGTGATCTTGAGCTCGGCGACCTCAGTCATCAGCTTCGCCGCGCGCGCCTCGTCCTTCGCCTTCTTGGCGTCGCCGATTTCCTTCGAGGCCGCGTTGCGGCGCGCCTGCGCCTGCTCCGCGGCCAGGATCGCCGCACGCCGACGCTCATCGATCGCGAGCAGCGACGCCGACAACGGCTTGAGGCCGCGCCGGGCGAGACCGGCGTCGAACGCTTGCGGATTGTCGCGGATCGATTTGATGTCGTGCATGGCAGCGGTCCTGGGGTCAGCGCGTAAACATACAACGGAAAACGTTGTCAGCTTGCGTTGGCGCGCTCCCCCCCTAGCACAGCTGTCATCGCCCGCGAAAGCGGGCGATCCAGTATTCCAGAGACGGCAGTAATTCCCCGCTGGGCTGCGGCCTACTGGATTCCCAGCTTTCGCGGGGAATGACACCGGAACTGGCCGCCCTACTCCGCCGGATTGGCCGGCGTCGACACATCGGTGCCGGTGGCCGCCTTCGACGCGGCCGCCTTCTTCTCCACCATCGACACCGCGATGATTGAGCCCTCATAGAGCGCCAGCAGGGGAATCGCGAGCGAGCACTGGCTGAGGATATCAGGCGGCGTCAGGACTGCGGCGATGATGAAAGCCAGAACGATGAAATAGCGGCGCTTGTCGCGCAGCATCTTCGACGTGATGATGCCGACCCTCCCGAGCAGCGTCAGGATCACCGGCAGCTGGAAGGCGATGCCGAAGGCGAAGATCAGCGACATCATCAGCGAGAGATATTCGCCGACCTTGGGCAGGAGCTGGATCTGCGCGGTCTCGTCACCGCCCATCTGCTGCATGCCGAGCGAGAAGCGCACCAGCATCGGCAGCACGACGAAATACACCAACGCCGCGCCGAGCACGAAGAAGAACGGGGTCGCGATCAGATACGGCAGGAAGGCCTGCTTCTCGTGCTTGTAGAGGCCGGGCGCCACGAACTTGTAGATCTGGGTGGCGACGATCGGGAACGAGATGAAGCCTGCACCGAACAGCGCGAGCTTGAGCTGGGTGATGAAATATTCCAGCAGCGCAGTGTAGATGAATTTCGAGTTCTCCGCGCCTGCGACCCACACGAACGGCCAGACCAGAACGTTGTAGATCTGCTTGGCGAAGAAGAAGCAGAAGATGAAGGCCACGCCGAAGCCGAGCAACGCCTTGATCAGCCGCGAACGCAGCTCGATCAGATGGTCCATCAGCGGAGCTTTGCTGGCCTCGATATCGGCGTCGCTCATGACGCTTTGGCGTCCTTGATCGGTTCGGGTGCAGTGTCCTGCGCAACCGATGTCTGCTCTACCTCGGTGACAATGGCGAGCGGCTCATTCACCGCCGCGTGTCCCTCGGCTTCCACGAAAGTCTCTGGCGTCGGGGCTTCCGGCGTCGTGGGCGTGGCCGGCGCTTCACCTGAAGTCGCCGGCGCTTCAGCTGAAGTCGCCGGCGCTTCACTGGAAGTCGCCGGCGCTTCGCCTGAAGCCGCCGGTGGTTCGACGGAAGTCGTCGTCGACGTCTCGGCCGGCTTGTCGAGCGCATCGACGCGGAGTGCGTCGCTGACGTCCTTCTGGAGCGAGGTCATCAGGCCACCGCTCGTGAAACCGGCAGCGGCTTCCTTGACCTCGTCAAAGCTCTTCTTGAGGTCGGCCATCTCGGCCTCGCGCATCGCTTCCTGGAACTGGCCCTGGAATTCGGCGGCCATCTTGCGGGCCTTGCCCATCCACTGACCGACCATGCGCAGCACGCCCGGCAGCTCTTTCGGGCCAATGGCGACCAGGGCCACGACCCCGATCAGAACCAGCTCACTCCAGCCGATGTCGAACATGACGTCTTCCGTTCACGCGAAGCCACGATCGGCCCAATCCCTCACGCGCAGGATCGGGGCCGTTTTCCCGCGTCTCGCGTGCTCCTGGCTCAGACGGCCTTGCTGCCCACGTCGGACCGTGCCGCGGTCGGCGCGGCATTGTGCTCGATGGACTTCGAGGGCTCCTGCTTCTCGGCGGGCTTGTCGTCGTCCTGCATGCCCTTCTTGAAGGCCTTGATGCCCTGAGCCACGTCGCCCATCAGATCCGAAATCTTGCCGCGGCCGAACAGCAGCAGGACCACTGCGATCACCAGGATCCAGTGCCAAATGCTAAGTGAACCCATCCTGCAACCCTCCAAACGCGCATGGCCGGGGACCGGCCGATCTTGACCGGAACGTAGGCTTCGCAGGCGCCAAAAACAAGGACCAAGGCACCGCCAATTCGCTGTTGGCGCTACGTAATCTTGCTAGTTGTTAACTGGTCGCAGGGGACCTGTCGAAGGCCGGAGGATTACTCCTCGCTCCCGCCCTCGCCGCCCTCATTGCCGCCTTCCGGCGGCGTCTCGGGCTCGACCGCAGGCGCCAAGGCCAGATCGAGCTCCTCGCCGGGTTCCAGCGGATCCTCGTCCTCGCGCAGTTGCGGGTCATCCGACGGCGTCGGCACGCTGAATCCGGTCGGCAGACGCGAATCCAGGAGGCCAGTGCCCTTCAGCTCCTCTAGCCCCGGCAGATCGCCGAGCTGTTCCAGGGTGAACTGCGACAGGAAATCCTCGGTGGTTCCGAAGGTCAGCGGACGGCCCGGCGTCTTGCGACGGCCACGCGGCTTGATCCAGCCGGTCTCCAGCAGCACGTCGAGCGTGCCCTTCGAGGTCACCACGCCGCGGATTTCTTCGATCTCGGCGCGCGTCACCGGCTGGTGATAGGCGATGATCGCCAGCACCTCGATCGCCGCGCGCGACAGGCGCCGGGTCTCGGTGCTCTCGCGCGTCATCAGCCAGGAGAGGTCGCCGGCGGTGCGGAACGTCCATTTGTTGGCGACCCGCACCAGGTTGACGCCGCGCAAGGCATAGTCGGCCTGGAGCTGCTCGAGCGCCGCCTTCACGTCGACGCCCTCGGGCATGCGCTTGGCGAGCGTCGCGGTATCCAGCGGTTCACTCGAGGCGAACAACAACGCTTCCAGCAGCCGCAATTCTTCGGGACGCGCCTGGGATTCATTCTCCATCGGCTCGGCCTCTTCTACCCGCACTTCAGCCAGGCTTGCCATGGCAGCTTCTCCTTCTTGCACTTAGCCGACCGGCGCATCGGGCGCAGGAGCTGCGTCCATGACCGGTTTCGGGCGCCCCTTCCGGAAATAGATGGGCGCAAACGCCTCTTTCTGGTTCAGCTCGAGCTGACCTTCACGCACGAGCTCGAGCGCGGCGGCGAAGCTCGAGGCGAACACCGTCGCGCGCTGCGTCGGATCCGCGACGTGGCGGATCAGGAAATCATCGAGAACGCTCCAGTCGTCCTGCTCGGTGATGCTGCCGACCAGCCGCTCCAGCGTGGCGCGCGCCTCGGCCAGCGACCACACCGTGCGCTTGGCCAGATGCACGCTCGCCAGCACGCGGGACTGGCGCTGCGAGGCATAGGCCGTGAGCAGGTCGTACAGCGTCGCGGTGTATTTCGGATGCCGGATCTCGGCGATCTGCTCGGGCTCGCCGCGCGGAAAAATGTCGCGCAGCAATTGCTGCCGGTTCATCAGCCGGTTGGCCGCTTCGCGAATCGCCTCCAGGCGGCGCAGACGGTTGGCGAGCGCCGTCGCCATCTGTTCGGCGCTCGGCCCCTCGGCGCTCGGCGGCTCAGGAAGCAAGAGGCGCGACTTCAGAAAGGCGAGCCAGGCTGCCATCACCAGATAATCGGCCGCAAGCTCGAGCCGGATCTTTCGCGCAGCTTCGATGAAATGGAGATACTGATCGGCCAGTGCCAGGATCGAGATCTTGGCGAGGTCGACCTTCTGCTGCCGGGCCAGCGCGAGCAGCAGGTCGAGCGGGCCTTCATAGCCCTCGACGTCCACGACCAACGCCGGCTCGCCCTCGGCGAGCTCTGCGGGCCGGCCGGTCTCAAACGATAGAATTTCTGCGGTCATGCGGATGCCGTGTTTGCGGTCAATGCGTCCAGTTCCGCATTGTCGTTGCTGTGAAGCGGCGTGCCGGCTCTGGACTTGGCGCGACTTCGCTCGCCAATGCTTCCCACTAACGCCTTCATCGGCCCGTCATTACTCGTCAACAAACCCTGGAACCCGATTGCGCTGCGAATCACCTGAGCAATCATTGTCGCAGAAGTCGTCGACGGATGGACCCGCTCGGCGGCGCCATCCACGGGAATGCTGAGGCCAGCGGGATCAGTCGGCCCTCGGGCGGTCAATTCCCAAAGAGAAGCTGCAACTTGGGGCGAAATCTCGAAGCTGAGCCTGAAGGGAATCGCACCCGGTGCACTTTCGGCACGGACAAACGCCCGCTCGGCGGCGGTCAGTTCCGTTCCGGATACGCCGGTAATGAAGGCCCGCGTGCTCATAGGGCCGATTAACCCTGCCCCAAGAGGGGGTCAAGGAAACGGCCGCTAATTCCTCTGGACGAAGCAGGACGGCAGGCCAGCAGACTTCAGATTGTTGCAGGCCTGCACCGCCTCCTCGGCCGACCCGTACGGCCCGGCGAAGGCGCGGTAGACGATGCCCTTGCCCTTGTCAGTCAGGTCGACCCGCTTGATGACCGGCGAACGGCCGCCGAGCACGCTGCCATATTTGCTCTGGAGCACCCGGTAGGACGCAGCCGCACTATCCTCACTCTGCTGCGAGGACACCTGCACGACATAGCCGCCGCCACTGGCCGCAGGCGCAATCTGCGTCGGGGCGGTCGCAGCCATGCGCTGCGGCGGCTCGGACGGCGTAGCTTGTGGTGCCAGCGAGAGCGGCTGGTTGACGCTGGCGTTGGCAGAGGTCGGCGGCATACGCGGCGCAGCGGCCGGTTTCGGCGCCGCCGCCGGCTTGGCCGCGGGCGGAGCTGCGGCTTGCGGCGCGGCGCTGTCGGTCTGGTCGCCCCTCACCGCCACCGTCTTGATTGTGCGCGGCGCATTGTTCGGCATCGTGCCGTTACTCGGAACCGGACCGGCGCCCGGCGCCGGAACATTGGATGGCGACACGCTCGCCACCGGCGGCGGGTTTGCATTCTGGTTCAGCGCCGGAAATACCACGCGGGGACCGGCAGCCTTGGCGTTGACATCGACCGGCGCCTCCTCGCGCGGCACGATCTTCTCGCCACCGTCACCTGTCACCATGCGATCCGGCACCTTCGCGGAGGAGTCCGACGGCGCCGGTATGATCTTGGTCGGCGTATTGTCGGCCTTGATGATGGGCGGCTCGCCGCTACGGGGCGAGCCGATATAGGTCTTGTAGGCGAAGGCCGCACCGGTTCCGACCACAGCGAGAGCAAGGATCGCAGCAACGGTCATCATGCCGCCGCGCGATTTCCTGGGCTCGTCGACATCGGCTTCGGCATAGTCGCTCTGGAACGCGTAAGGATCGTCCGGATAGGCCGGCTCACGCTGGAAATCCTGCTCGCCTGACTCAAGCCGGCCATAAAGCGCATCATCGTAACGCGCCGGATCCGGCTGCTCCGGGGCCTCGTAAGCCTGGGCCGGCTCCTGACGATAGCCTTGATCCTGATAAGCGTGGTCCTGATACGCCTGCGGCTGGCGATATTGCGGCTCGGGCGAAGCCGGCTGAGCCGCATAGCGATGCAGCGGATGAACCGGATTCACCGCGACGGGATGGTCAGGCTCGGGCGCGGGCTGCGGCTGCACGTTGGCACGCCGCATCCATGAGGGCGGCCCCGGCTGAGGCGGCGCGGCCTGCTCAGCGTAGTCGGGCTGATCATCGTCGTGCGAATAATCGTCGTGCTGATAGGCCTGCGCCGGTGCTGCCGCTGCAGCCGGGCGGCCCTGGGCTGCGAACGGATCGGTCTGTCCGATCAGGCGGGCAAGCTCGGCCAAGGGATCATTATCCGCCCTCCCATGCTGGTCGGCTCCGCGACCATAGTCATCGGAAGGAAGCGGTCTGTCGTGATATCGATCGGCCATCGTGATGATGCGTCCCTTCGGGAAAGCCGCGCACCCCTCGACCAAGGCGCGGCTTTCGACCCACAAGGCTTTCAAACAAGTCCAAGCGATCCGGCTTCTGCCGGAACCCCCCGAAATTCCCGTTAAGTAGTTCGCCCCAAACTACCGCATCTCGTCCGGAGCATGGACGCCGAGGATGGCGAGGCCCGATGCCAGGACAGAGACGACGCCCTGGACCATGGCCAGTCGCGCCTTTGTTAGAACTGCATCATTATTGATAATGAAGCGTAAATAGGGCAAATCGCGCCCCTTCGTCCAAAGTGCGTGAAATTCACTCGCTAAGTCATAGAGATAAAAGGCGATACGGTGCGGCTCGTGGGCGCCGGCTGCAGCTTCCAGCATCCTCGGATAAATTGCGAGGCGCTTGAGAAGATCAAGTTCGATGGGGTCCGACAGCCGTTCCAGGGCCGACTCACCGAGCCACGCGATCCGCGTCTCGGGATCCTCGGGCAGGTCCGGGAACACCTCAGCCCGCGCGTTGCGGAAGATCGAGTGGCCACGGGCGTGGCCGTACTGGACGTAGAACACTGGATTGTCGCGCGACTGTTCCATGACCTTGGCGAGGTCGAAATCAAGCACCGCGTCGTTTTTCCGGTAGAGCATCATGAAGCGGACGGCGTCCTGGCCGACTTCATCCACCACCTCACGCAAGGTGACGAAGTCCCCGCTCCGCTTCGACATTTTCACCGGCTCGCCGTTGCGCAGCAGCTTCACGAGCTGGACGATCTTGACGTCGAGCGAGCCTTTGCCCGAGGTCATCGCCTTCACCGCCGCCTGCATGCGTTTGATGTAGCCGCCGTGGTCAGCACCCCAGACGTCGATCATCTCCGCAAAACCACGGTCGAACTTGTTCTTGTGGTAGGCGATGTCGGAGGCGAAGTAGGTGTAGGAATTGTCGGACTTGATCAGCGGACGATCAACGTCGTCGCCGTAAGCGGTCGCCTTGAACAGCAATTGCTCGCGGTCTTCCCAGTCCTCGACTGGCGCACCCTTCGGGGGCGGCAGGCGGCCTTCATAGATATCGCCCTTGGCTTTCAGGAACTCGATGGTCTCGGCGACCTTGTTGTTGCCGGTCTCGATCAGCGAGCGCTCCGAGAAGAACACATCGTGCCGGATGTTGAGGGCGGCGAGATCGTCCTTGATCTCGTCCATCATCATCGCGATCGCCTTGGCGCGCACCGTCGGCAGCCACTGCGCCTCACTCATGGTGATGAGCCTATCACCGTGCTCCTTGGCGAGCGCCTGCCCGACCGGCTTCAGATAGTCGCCGGGATAGAGGCCTTCCGGAATCGCGCCGATGTCCTCGCCGAGCGCCTCGCGGTACCTGAGGAAGGCGGAGCGTGCGAGAACGTCGACCTGGGCGCCGGCATCGTTGATGTAATATTCGCGGGTGACGTCGTGGCCGCCGAACTGGAGCAGGCTCGCCAGCGCATCGCCGAACACGGCGCCGCGACAATGGCCGACATGCATCGGTCCGGTCGGGTTGGCCGAGACGTATTCGACGTTGACCTTCGAGCCGCCGCGGACACGGCCGTAATCGGCGCCCTCGCGCAGCACCGTCCGCAGCGCCTCGGCCCAGGCGGTGGGCTGCAGCGTCAGATTGATGAAGCCGGGACCGGCGACATCGACCTTGGCGATCAGCGCATCAGAGCGGAGCCGCTCGGCAATCCGCTCGGCGAGGTCGCGGGGCTTTGCCTTGGCCTCTTTCGCAAGCACCATGGCGGCGTTCGTCGCCATGTCGCCATGGGAGGCATCGCGCGGCGGCTCGACCACCACGCGGGAGAAATCGATGCCCTCGGGCCAGTTGGCTTCCATCGCGAGTGCGCGGCAGGCGGCGTGCACGCGGGCGAGCACGTCGGCGAACAGATGCGGGCTTGAGGATGTCTCGGGCATGGCCGCCGCCTAACGCAAATCCGGGGTCGAGTCAAAGAGCCGCTGATGCTCGGTCAGGGCGAAACGGTCGGTCATTCCGGCAATGAAATTGCCGATCCGGCGGGCCCGCTCGCCCTCATTGTCGGCCTCCGCCCCGACCAGCCATTCCGGCGGCAGCTCGGCCGGCGATGTCAGGTATTTCGCGAACAGGTCGAACACGATCTGCTCCGCCTCGGCCATCACCCGCATGACCCTGGTGTGCCGGTACATGTGTCCATAGAGGAAGCCCTTGATGGCGGCCTCCTCCTCGGCGACTTCAGGCGGAAACGCGATCAGCGCCCTATTCTGCTGGCGCACGTCCTGGGCCGATTGCGGCCTGACGGCGGCAATGTTCTTCTGCGCCTCTGTGAACACCGCGCCGATCAGATGCGAGATCAGCTCACGGACCAGCTCGGCCCCGCGCCTGACGTCTTCGAGATCAGGGTAATGTGCTGAGGTCTCGGCGATGATCTCCGCCGTCAGCGGCATCACCTTGAGGTCATCGAGGTGGAACAGGCCTGCACGCAGGCCATCGTCGATATCGTGGGCGTCATAGGCGATGTCGTCGGCGATCGCCGCGACCTGCGCCTCCAGCGAGGCGAAGCTCCAGAGCTCGAGGTCGTATGTCTTGATGTAGTCGGCGATGCCGACGGGAACGCCGTGCTCGCGATAACGGCCAGTTGGCGCGCCGCTGCGATCGGTCAGGGGGCCATTGTGCTTGACGATGCCTTCGAGCGATTCCCAGGTCAGGTTCAGCCCGTCGAATTCAGGATAGCGATGCTCCAGCGCCCCGACGACGCGGAGCGCCTGGGCGTTGTGGTCGAAGCCGCCGAAATCCCTCAGGCAGGCGTCCAGCGCCCGTTCACCGGCATGGCCGAACGGGGGATGACCGAGATCATGGGCCAGCGCCAGGGTTTCGGTGAGGTCCTCGTCCAGCCCAAGCTGCCGGGCCAGCGCCCGGGCGATCTGCGCCACCTCCAGCGAATGGGTCAGCCGTGTCCGGTAATGGTCCCCCTCGTGGAACACGAACACCTGGGTCTTGTACTTCAGGCGACGGAACGCGGTGGAATGGATCACCCGGTCGCAATCCCGCCGGAACGGGCTCCGGGTCCGGCTCGGCGGCTCCGCGACCAGCCGGCCGCGGCTGCGATCGGGGTCGCAGGCATAGGGCGCGCGGGGGGCTGCCATTCCGACGGACACGACGAATTTAGTCCCTATCCATTTGATTCTGCGTATCCTTGCACTTAACTATGCCCGACGCGGGATACCAAATGAATTGGCTATGACGCGGACGACCGGAGATGAGACATGACGACTGCCGTGACCATCAGTGACCGCGCCGCACGCCGGATTGGGGAAATCCTCAAGGGCGAAGGCACAGGCGCGATGCTGCGTATCTCGGTCGAAGGCGGCGGCTGCTCCGGCTTCCAGTACAAGTTCGACATCGACCGCGACCGCACCGACGACGATCTCGTCATCGAGCAGGACAACGCGGTGGTGCTGGTCGATTCCGCCTCGCAGCCGTTCCTGGCGGGATCGCAGGTCGATTTCGTCGACGACCTGATCGGCGCCTCGTTCCGCGTCAACAATCCCAACGCGACGGCGTCTTGCGGCTGCGGCACCAGCTTCTCGATCTAGTCCCCAACGCAAATCTGCAAAACAACCCCATGCACAGTAGCCGGGACGTCGGTACTCGTCGTTTCGGCTTTTGCGAAAATTGCTTGCGGCGTCGGGCAAAACAGGGGTAAGGTGTGATCATCGCGAGGTCCCCGCCCGTGGCCGGTGTCATCGCCCCCGCGTGCGCACCGATACGCCCATGGCGTCGAGCAGGCGAAACATCTGATCGTCGCTGATCTTCAGGCCAGCGAAGTCGGCGAGCGTCGTCAGGTTCAATCCGCTCACCTCGGCACCGGTGAGGTCAGCACCGGCGAGCTTTACGCCATCGAGGATGGCCTGGAACAGATCGCAGTCCGTCAGGTCCGCATCCATCGGGTCGGTGCCGGACAAGTCGGCTTCACGGAGCCGGCTGCCGGCAAGGCTGCAACCCGGGAGTTTCACCTCGAAGAGCTCGGCCAGGTCCATCCTGCAGGCAAGAAAGCGCGCCCGCGTCTCGATCTGCTTGCGGCTCAGAGCACGACTGAAGTCGACCTTCGTGAACTTCGCCCCCGTGAGATTGCAATCGCGCATCTCGATTGCGAAAAGCTCGGTTCGATCGAAGCAAGCCAGGGACAAATCGCACGCCTTGAACGTGGCCCGTTGCAGATCGCTAAAGGCAAAGCTGCAGAGGTTGCCATCACCTCCGGCAAAGCTGCAGCTCTCGAAATGGGTACCTGAAAGCTCTCCGTGCGAGAAGCGACACGACACGAACCTGCAATTGGAAAAGCGCGCGTCCTCAAAGACGACATTGGAGAATTGAACCCGCTCGAACACGCAGTCGGCAAATGAGATGCCGCTGCAATCGATCTCGGGCCAGTGATCGTCGGACATCTGGAGCGACCGGACGGGTTTGCCGGCGCTAATCTCTCGGGCGAGCGCGTCGATGTTCATTCGAAGTGGATCCGGCTGCGTCGGGAGGGGCTATCTTAGCAAGAACCGCAGCGCGCTTGCTGCCTTTAGCAGGCGCTTTGTGCGCAGTCTCCACAACACGGGAAGCGGACCCTTCCGCAGGCGAGCATCAGGTATCGGTCGTGACGTGATCCCACGCTTGTTCGTTGTATCCGATCAGCCAGTTCAAGGCGTGGTGTCTTTCTGCCGTCACGCCAGGATCGAGAGCTGCTGGTACCGCCTGTCCTTTAATACGAGCGTTTCTAACAGCCCAGTGGTACCGGTAGATGAGATCGGCCTGATCAAGAATGTCCGCGATCGGACGAAGTTCGGAGTCTTCAATGAACTCAGAGGTTGTCCTCTCGGCCATTGTCTTTGCCGCGAATTCCACATCGCAAATCTGGGCTGGCCTGCCGAGTCTGGCCACGAAGCCCAACGCCCAAAGCAGAGTCCACGCGGCTTCGTGCCGCCACGTGAATTGAATCCGGTCGTGCTGCGAAGGGGAATTGTCGAGTGCGAAGGCCAGTTCCTTGGGGGTGAGATGTGGCCGGAGCTCGTATGATTCCAGAAGTCGTTCAGCTAATTCTTCATCAAGTCCTTCGCCCTTTGCAGCAACGAAAAGGAGACAAAGAGTGCGCAGCGCGACTTCCTCCTTAGACCGTTTCAGCGCCTCGGCGGTGCTCTCAATAACGGGCAACATGGCGAAGAAAGGTACGCCCTCGGCTTGAAGTATCCTTTCTGATCTGAGCTTTCTTTCAACAGCTTCCCCTGACACCCCTTCATGCTCGCCTGCCCTACTCCCGTTCATCGCGCCTTTCCCCCTGTTGTCGAGCGTACAATATCACACGGCCTCTTTGTTTCGGACTCCAAGTGAGACTTTATGGCTTGGAAAAATCGCTCGGCCTCATGAGGCTCAAACTAATCTCCAGCCACGTCATGCAATCGAGGATGCGGGCCTGTACGCTCACACAGCAAGTTGGGAGAGAATGCTGGGATCTTCGATACGATCATCCTGAGCCAACAGCATCGCCTTGGAGAGGATCAGCGACAAGGTCTGGTCGCCCCCGCGACAGGATGTCGGGTCGTTTTCGGAGCTGATCGATAACTAGAGCGTGTGCTTAACGCTTGCTTTCCCGAGGCTATAAAAATAAGGGGAATTCCGTCCCCGCAATCTCTCACGACCGGCGAAACGGGCTCACGGCTATGCCGGCGGAATCGATGCGCAGGAAGCTCTGCGGCGGAACAGAGTCCCAGCCGGTATTCGCGTCGTCGATCGGCTCGGACACGATGAGCGCATCGCGTCCGGACCCACGCGTGTTGACGTAGAGCGTCGGCGGGCGCAAATCGCTGGCGTAGCGGATCGCGTAGAGCTTCTCGCCGTCGGACATCGCCGCGGTGAGCCGCAGCGGTTCATTGACCGCGCTCGAGGCCATCTGCTGCTCGATCAGGTCGATAACCGCAGCGAACGCGCCCTCGACATCGGATGCAAACCCGAACGCCAGCAGGAGAAGGAAGATCACTTCGCTGTCGGTCGTGCCGTGGCGACTGGCGTAGTGGTCGTCAGGGATATGCGCCTCCAGGGCGCGGCGTAGGCGTTGCCAGCCGCCGATCTGGCCATTGTGCATGAAAGATAACGATCCACCGCGAAAGGATGACAATTGTTGCGGATGGTCGCAGTGCCGGTCGCAGCACGCACATGCGCGAGAAACAGCGAGGAGCGGATCTGGTGCGCGATCGACAGCAGGTTCTCGTCGCTCCAGGCGGGCCGCACGTCGCGAAACAGGCCGGGCCGCTCGCGTTCGCCGTACCAGCCGACCCCGAAACCGTCAGCGTTGACCTCCGACTTGGCTTCGCGGCAATGCCGGCTTTGCGCGATCAGGCTCTGGCAGGGTTTTGCGATGAAGTCCTCGAGGAAGACAGGCGCGCCCAGATAGGCCAACCATCGACACATATGGCTCCCCTGCCCCTCGATCGCGGCGCTGGCTACTCGGCGGGCTGCAGCGCGTGGCCGCGACGGGTGATGCGCTCGTGCATCTGCCGGATCATGCGGCTGGCCGTGGTCTCGAACAGGCAGGGAATCACGGCATGCACCAGTGCCGCCAACGCAGCCCCGAACAGGCGCGCCGCGAAACCGAGCGCGAACAGGAAGTGTTCGCCGTAGGATTCGTCGACGCTCTCAGGATGGGACAGAAACAGCCGGTGCAGGGTGGTTTGCATGCGGGGCTCCAGGGTGCGCGGTTCGCCTGCAAGACCTAGTGGATTCGAACCAAGAAAATGTCCCAAACATCACACGTTTAGCGCCATACCTGTTGAATATGGACGATAATTTCGTTTATTGTTGGGATAATGGATGAAATAGATCGCAAACTCCTCAACCTGATCCAGCATGACGCTGCCTTGTCGCTGGACGAGCTCAGCGAGCGCGCGGGACTTTCCCGCAACGCCTGCTGGCGCCGCATCAAGCGGCTGGAGGATGACGGCATCATCAAGGGGCGCGTGACGCTGCTCGATGCAAGCCGCATCAACGTCGGCCTGACCGCGTTCATCGCGCTGCGCACCACCGAGCACAGCGCGAGCTGGCTCGCGCAGTTTTCGAACGCCGTGCGCGACATTCCCGAGATCATCGGCGTCTACCGCATGACCGGCGATGTCGATTATCTGCTGCAGGCCGTCATCCCCGATGTTGCCGCCTATGACCGCCTTTACCAGCGCCTGATCGGGAGGATCACGCTCGCGGACGTGTCGTCGTCATTCGTCATGCAGGAGATCAAGGCGACGACGGTGCTGCCGCTCGACTATGCGCCGGGGCGGCGCGGATAAAGTCGAGCGACGGCCAGGGGTCTCATGCCCACGATCGACCGGTGGTCGCGTCCCCGTGTCGGACCGGGCAATCAAGCGCCGGAGGGCGCACCTTCGCGCCGCCCAGCGATGGCAAATCTATCGTGCTTTCGGCATAAGCTGTCGTAGCTTCACGGCGAAGCAACAGTGCCGGCCTTCCGTGATCGACAGTGGCGCCATGCCGACGGCTTTCTCGACCAGAGCTCGCTGCAGGTCCAGCGCACCGGCGCCGGCAGCTGCATGATGTTCGATCGCGAGGCCAACACCATGGCCGTTGCGGTGATCACGATGTCGCACGACACCGCCGTGAGCATGATGAAACGCGCAGGCCCGTGCCAGCACGTGACGATCCCCGAGCTCAGCCGCGAAGCGTTCGGCGAGCATTCCTGCACCAAGGGCAACGGCAACGCCGTCAACATCTTCGTCTGGAAGAACGGCAGGCAGGCGTCGATCCTGTTCGCGCCGGTCAAGCCGCACCCGGAGTCCGGCTCGGTCGAGCACCTGAGGGCGGTCGCCGGGCGAGTTTATGGAAAACTGTGACCGCGCCGGCTTAGACCCCCGTCATCTGCCTTTCCTCATCCGTCCACTCGACCTCATCAGGCATCAGCTCCGGCTGGAGCGGCGCGTCTTTCGTCATCACGTGACCGTCCAACGCGCGCAGCAGTGCCGCGGCCAGCGCCGGCTTCCGAAGCGGTTTTGCCAGAAAATCCGACATGCCGGCCTCGCGGCAGATCCTGACGTCTTCAGGGAAGGCGTTGGCGGTCAGCGCGATGATCGGCAGAGCTCCGAAACGTCCGCCCTCGGCGCGGATCGCGCGCGTTGCGGCAAGGCCGTCCATCTCGGGCATGCGCACGTCCATCAGCACGATGTCGTAATCGCCTTCGGACACGGCCACCACGGCTTCGACGCCGTCGGTCACGACACGCAACTCGACGTCGAAGGCACCGAGCATCTTGCTCACGACCATGCGGTTGACGCCATCGTCCTCGGCGACCAGCACCTTCAGCGGCCGGTCGAGGCTTGCGATGCGGGCCTTGAGATCGTCGGCTTCCTCGCGACCTGGATCCTGATCCGATATCTGCGCCTGGCTCCAGGGCAGCACGAGCGTGAAGCGGAAGGCCGAACCCTCGCCCGGCGTCGAGGTGACGCCGATGGTGCCACCCATCTGCTCGATGATGCGCCTTGAGATCGCAAGGCCGAGACCGGTGCCGCCGAAGCGGCGGCTGATCGAGGCATCGGCCTGGGCGAAGTCGCTGAACAGCTGCCCCAGCTTGCCGGGCGCGATGCCGATGCCGCTGTCGGTCACGATCCATTCGACTGTCGCGAGGAGGTCGCGCCGCGCCTGGCACGTCGCCTTGATCGTCACCTCGCCCGCGTCGGTGAATTTCACCGCATTGGAAGCGAGATTGAGCAGCACCTGGCGGATGCGCGCGACGTCGCCACGCAATGTCGGCGGCAGGTTTGGATCGAGCTCGACCTTGACGCTGAGACCTTTGCTCTTTGCGCTGGCGCGCGCGACATTCGCGATCGTCTCCACAAGCGTCTGCGGCGCGAAGTCGATCGCCTCGAACTGGAAACGGCCGGCCTCGAGCTTGGAGAGATCGAGGATGTCGTTGAGGATGCGCTGGAGGTTGTCGCCGGATTCGCGGATCGTGGTCACGGCCTCGCGCTGCTCGGGATCGAGGTTGGTTTCCAGCAGCATGCTGGCGAGACCAAGCACGCCGTTCATGGGCGTTCGGATCTCGTGGCTCATCACGGCGAGGAAATCTGATTTCGCCCGGCTCTCGGCCTCGGCCTTTTCCGCGCGCCAGCGCTCGGTGACGTCGCGGCCGAAGCCGCGATAGCCCAAAAACTGCCCGTCGCGGTCATGGGCGGGCTTCGCGGTCAGCGACCACAGCCGCGCTTCGCCGCCGGCGACGACCTTGAGGTTCATCTCGTGCAGCGGCTCGGCGTGCTCCATCAGGCCGACAACGTTAGAGGCGGCCGCCTTGTCCTCGGGGCAGAGCATGTCGAGCACGTCGGCGAAGTGGGATCCCTTCAGCAGCGGAAGCGGCAGTTGCGCGACGTCGGCGAACCGTTGCGGCACGTCGGTCAGATGCCCTTCGGCATCGGTCTGCCACAGCCAATCGCTGGCGTTCTCCTGAAAATCCTTCAGCAGCAGCGAGATGATCTCGGTCTGCCGCTCGAGCTCGAGCTGGGCCTTGAGATTACCGAGGAACAGATTGCCGTGCGAGACGATGTTGCGCGCCATGAAGAACGCGAACATCAGCAGGAACACTGCCGTCAGCAGATACGGCCCGGTGCCGCAGAGCAGCAGCGAACCGGCGCAGGCGATCGTCATGGTGGCGAGATAGACGAGGCCGGCGCGGGGGAAGGTCGATAGCGTGAAGGCGCCGCCGGACATCATGCCGACCATCAGGCAGGCCAGGATGAGCTGGCTGGTCGGCTCTATCAGGCTGAACAGCGCCAGCGGCAGCGCGCCCCAGATCGCGGCAAGGAAGAACGCCTGTCGCATTGTCTGCCGCGCGGCGCGCGCCGAGGCCTCCTGCGGCGGGCTCCGATGCGAGCGCCGCCACGCCTGCACTGCGAGTGAGGCGGTGACGGCAAGCGTCGTGCCCCAGATCGCGAGGAAGCCGTTCCAGCCGCGGCCCCAGAACAGGATCAGCACGATGGCGACGTTGAGCATGGTGACGGCCATCGTCACCGGGACGGCCCGCGTCACCGCGTCGATCTGCTTGGCGCGGATGCGGCGCAGCTCCCGCTCGCTGAGATCGGCGGTCAGCCCGTCCTCGATCTCGAAGCCGCCGAGCCAGTACAGGAACGCGCCGATCAGGCCGTCGCGCGGCTCGGTCAATGCTGTGGATTTGTCCCGCCATCCCATTCCAAGGAACCTTTTCGGTATCAATGCGCTGCGGCCGGCTTAAGCCGGGTTAATTTTGTGGGAGTTTTTGCGGCGTCCTTGACGGGGGCGTTGGCGGTTTGTTCTAACCATGCCCCTTGGTCCGGAGCCCGCCGACATGCCCATCAGAGTTGCCACCTGGAACGTGAATTCGGTCCGGCAGAGGATTGATCTCCTCCTAACCTGGCTGAGGGAGTGTCAGCCCGACATCGTCTGCCTGCAGGAGATCAAATGCGTGGACGAGGCCTTCCCGCGGCTCGAGATCGAGGCGCTTGGCTACAACGTGGTGACCCATGGGCAGAAGACGTTCAACGGCGTCGCCCTGCTCTCCAAGCTCAAATTCGACGAGACCACATCGGGCCTCGCGGGCGACGACGAGGATGCGCATGCCCGCTTCCTCGAGGGCGTGGTGACGCTGAAGTCCGGCGTGCTGCGCATCGCCTGTCTCTATCTGCCCAACGGCAACCCGGTCGGCACAGAGAAATATCCCTACAAGCTCAAATGGATGTCGCGGCTTCTTGAGTATTCGAAGGAGCGTCTTCAGACCGAGGAGCCGCTGATCCTCGCAGGCGACTTCAACGTCATTCCGCACGCCCGCGACGTCCACAATCCCGCCGCCTGGACCGAGGACGCCCTGTTCAAGGCCGAGACGCGGGAGAGCTTTCAGTCGCTGCTCGGCCTCGGCCTGACCGATGCCTTAAGAGCCGTCACCGACGAGGGCGGGCTCTACACCTTCTGGGATTACCAGGCCGGCGCCTGGCAGAAGAACCATGGCCTGCGGATCGACCATCTCTTGCTGTCACCCCAGGCCAGCGATCGGCTCGCCAATGTCGGCATCGATAGCTATGTGCGGGCCTGGGAGAAGCCGTCGGACCACGTGCCGGTGTGGGCGGATCTGGATCTGGAGGCGGCGTAAGGCCGCCTCACCGGATTACTCGCGGCGGCCCTGCACCCATTGCTCCAGCATTTGCAGGCACATGGCACGGTCGTCGTTCGACGCCTTGGCGAAGGCGCGGTTGTAGTTTTCCTTGATCCAGATCTCGTCGGCGCCGGCGCTGTCACGCGCGAGCGTCAGCCACATCAGGCCGCGCGCGGCCTGCCGCGGCAGGCGGTCGCCGTTGAACAGCATCTGTCCAAGCAGCGCCTGAGCCTCGTGCTGGCCCTTCTGGGCGGCAAGGCCGAGCCAGCGCGCGCCGTAGCGGAAATCCTCGCGCGAGGCGTCCGGCGTCTTCAGATACAGCCGGGCGAGATCGTATTGGGCATCCGCGTTGCCGAAATAGGAGGCGGCATAGGAGAACATCTCCCGCGCCCTGTCCGGGTCGGCCTTGACCTTCGAGTTCGGGATGCCGCTCAGATAGTAGCGGCCGAGCGCGACGAAGGCATTGGCCACGACCTGCGCCTGCGGCGCCGACGGGCTGTCCTCGGCATGCGCATTTGCGATCCGGGTGAAATAGTCGAAAGCACGCACATCGTCCTGGGCCACGCCGTCGCCGCTGGCGTACATGCGGCCGAGCTTCCACTGCGCAATGGGGTGACCGCCCTCGGCGGCATATTGCAGGGCGCTGAGCGAGCTCTCCGGGGTCGCGACCGGCGGCACGGACTTGCGCACAGTTCCTGCGGACCCCGGCAAACTGGTCACGACGGGAATGGTCGCATCTTTCGGATTGACCGGCGCGCCGTCAAAGGCGAGCGCCGGCGCGGCCAGCGCGACAGCCCCCAACACAAACGCAACTATGGCACGCCTAGATGTCCGCATAGCACTGTTTCTCGTGCGCGCCGCCTGGATGGGTTACTGCCCCATCGACCGCTGGTCCAACCTGCTGGGCATATTTCCAGAGCGCGCCCGACGTATGGTTAGTCGCGCGGGGGCTCCATTTGGTTTTGCGCTGAGCCAGCTCAGCGTCGCTCAAATTTACGTTAAGGATACCGGCAACGGCGTCGATCTCGATGATGTCGCCATCCTGCAACAATGCGATCGGGCCGCCGATCGCCGCCTCGGGCCCGACATGGCCGATACAGAAGCCGCGCGTGGCGCCGGAGAAGCGGCCGTCGGTGATGAGCGCGATCTTGCCGCCCATGCCCTGCCCGGTCAGCGCCGCGGTGGTCTGGAGCATCTCCCGCATGCCGGGGCCGCCCTTGGGGCCCTCGTAGCGGATCACGATGACTTCGCCTTCCCGGTAGGTGCGGTTCTGGACTGCCTCGAACGCGTCCTCTTCCCGGTCGAAGCACCTGGCCGGACCGGTAAACTTGAGGTTGGACATGCCCGCGACTTTCACGATCGCACCTTCTGGCGCCAAATTGCCCTTCAGACCGACCACACCGCCCGTGACGGTGATGGGCTTATCTGCCGGGTGCACCACGTCCTGGTGCGGATTCCACTTCACGCTTTTGAGGTTTTCGGCGATCGTTCGACCGGTGACCGTAATGCAGTCGCCGTGGAGAAATCCGTTGTCGAGCAGCGTCTTCATCAGAAGCGGGATGCCACCTACTTCAAACATGTCTTTGGCGACATAACGGCCGCCGGGCTTCAAATCCGCGACATATGGTGTCTTTTTGAAGATTTCGGCGACGTCGAATAAGTCAAACTTAATGCCGGCTTCGTGGGCGATCGCCGGCAGGTGCAGCGCAGCATTGGTCGAGCCGCCTGAGGCCGCAACCACGGCAGCCGCATTCTCCAGCGCCTTGCGCGTGACGATGTCGCGCGGCCGGAGGTTGGACGCGATCAGCTCCATCACCTTCTCGCCCGCGGTCATGCAGAATGCGTCGCGGATTTCATACGGTGCCGGGGCACCAGCGGAGTAAGGCAACGCAAGGCCGATGGCCTCCGAGACGGTCGCCATCGTATTGGCCGTGAACTGCGCGCCGCAGGCGCCCGCCGAGGGGCACGCCACGCGCTCGATCTCGTCGAGATCCTCGTCCGACATGGCGCCGACCGAGTGCTTGCCGACGGCCTCGAACATGTCCTGCACGGTGACCTGCTGCCCGCGGAAATTGCCGGGGAGGATCGAACCGCCGTAGATGAAGATCGAAGGCACGTTGAGACGGACCATCGCCATCATCATGCCCGGCAGCGACTTGTCGCAGCCGGCGAGCCCAACCAGGGCGTCATAGGCGTGGCCGCGAACCGTCAGTTCAACGGAGTCGGCGATGCATTCGCGCGAGGGCAGCGAGGAGCGCATCCCGTCATGGCCCATGGCGATGCCGTCGGTGACGGTGATGGTGCAGAATTCCCGCGGCGTGCCGCCGGCCGAGGCAACGCCCTTCTTCACCGCCTGCGCCTGGCGCATCAGGGAGATGTTGCAGGGCGCGGCCTCATTCCAGCACGAGGCGACGCCGACGAAAGGCTGGTGGATCTGCTCAGTGGTCAGACCCATGGCGTAGAAGTAGGACCGGTGGGGCGCGCGCGCAGGACCTTCCGTCACGTGACGGCTCGGCAGCCTCTGCTTGATGTTGGTCTTGGCGTCCATCACACGAGTTTCCTTGCCCAACCCTTTCAGACCCGAAAAATCAGAGCCGCGATTTGAATCGACCTTGGGATTTTTTTCGCCGCCTGCAAGGGACCAGCACAGCCCCCGAAACATTCGAGTGATTTTATTCATGTTCGGGTGTGGCCAAAAAGCGGCGCTGATGCGAACCACCGGTAACGTCGGTTAAATCCCACAGGAATGTTGCAAGGGAAGCACAATCGTTACCGGGAAGACACGGCAGGTCCTACCGAGATACCTCGCAGGGGTGACAACGCACCATCTTGGATTTCATGACACGAGTGGCGCGCGCAATGTTGCGGCGACGACGCTCGGATCGTGATTCCGTCGGCACGACCCATCCATCGTTTGACAGCTATAGGGTACCCCCCTATCTTATCCGCATGTCTCACACGATCAAACACAAGTCGAAGCTCATCGGCCGCGTCAGGCGCATCAAGGGCCAGCTCGAAGCCGTCGAGCGCGCGCTCGAGTCGGAGATCGGCTGCGCCGACGTCCTGATGCTGGTGGCATCGGTGAAAGGCGCGATCAGTGGCCTGACCACCGAACTGCTGGAAGATCACATTCGCCATCATGTCGTGGATCCCGCGAACGAGAAGGATCCGGAGAAGGCCAAGGGCGCTGCAGACCTCATCGACGTCGTTCGAACCTATTTGAAGTGAACGCCATGACCGACCTGTCCTCTCTGCTCCAGCAGAGCAGCGCACATGCCTGGCTGTTCGTGCCCAGCGCCATCCTGCTTGGCGCGCTGCACGGTCTCGAGCCCGGCCATTCCAAGACGATGATGGCCGCGTTCATCATCGCCGTGAGAGGCACGGTGTTCCAGGCCGTGCTGCTCGGCCTGTCGGCGACCATCTCGCATACGGCGATCGTCTGGGCGGTCGCGCTCGCCGGGTTGTATTTCGGCCACGAACTATCGGGCGAACGCAGCGAAGCCTGGCTGCAACTGGTGTCCGCCGCCATCATCATCGGCATCGCCGGCTGGATGGTCTGGCGCACCTGGCGCGAGCAGAACCCCGACCACGACCACGATCATCATCACCATCACGACGAACCGCAGTCCATCTCGCTCGCGGGCGCCTCGCTCCTGCTGGAGGTGTTCGAAGACGGTGTGCCGCCGCGCTGGCGTATCAGGAGCGGGAACGGCACGCTTCCCTCCGCCGATGAGATCACGGTGACCACCATCCGCGAGGATGGCGCGGAGCAGACATTCGCGTTCGCTGCGCACGACGGATACCTCCAAAGCGTCGAAGAGATCCCCGAGCCGCATGCGTTCAAGGCGCGCATTACACTTGCAGGCGACGCCACCGAGCGCCTGTTCGAAGAGCACGATCACGATCACATGAATCTCGGCGACGAGGACGACGCGCATGCCCGCGCCCATGCCGCGGACATCCGCAAGCGCTTTGCGGGGCGCAACGTCACGACGACACAGATCGTCCTGTTCGGTCTCACGGGCGGGCTGATCCCCTGTCCCGCCGCGATCACCGTGCTGCTGCTCTGCATCCAGCTGAAACAGTTCAGCCTCGGCTTTGTCCTGGTGCTGTCCTTCGGCATCGGGCTCGCCATCACGATGGTGTCAGCAGGCGTTCTGGCCGCCCTCAGCCTCCGGCATGTCGAACGCCATTGGAGCGGCTTCAGCCGCTATGCCCATCGCGCGCCCTACGTCTCGGCGGCCCTGATCGTCTTCGTCGGCCTCTACACCGGCTGGACCGGATTGCACGAGCTGATGGCTTGAGCGACCTGGCGTCTTGCGGTTTCCTCGGGATCCCGCATAGAATGCGGCCGAGGGGACAAGGCAGACTCCCCGTGAGACTTCGGTCCAAGTCTGCGCAGCACGCAATTCGTGGAGCTTGCGCATGGACCCAAAATCCTCTCACCGGTATTCGGTAACCATTGTTTCGCGGGGCGACGCCGACGCGCGCCGCGACACCACCGTTCACAACAGCCGCTTCGTTCGCGTTTTCGAAGCTCTCGCCGCCGCCGGCATCGCGGCGCAACCGGCGATCTACGACGAAAGCTTTGCCGATGCAGTCCGCGATCAACTGCTCGGTGTCGACGGCGTGCTGGTCTGGGTCGATCCGATCCATCAAGGCAAGACGCGCGCCGATCTGGATGCCCTGCTGCGCGACGTCGCGGCGCGCGGTCCGTGGGTAAGCGCGCATCCCGACGTCATCCTGAAGATGGGCGTCAAGGAGGTGCTGTACCGCACCCGCCATCTCGGCTGGGGCGCCGACACCCACCGCTACGAGAGCGTGGCGGCTTTCAAAACCGAATTTCCACAGCGCCTGCGGGCCGGCGGGCCGCGCGTGCTCAAGCAGAACCGCGGCAATGGCGGCCAGGGCGTCTGGAAGGTCGAGGCGCTGCCGAACGCGCTTCCGACGGTTCGCGTATTGCAGGCGCAGCGCGGCAGCTTGCCCCAGGACATGCCGCTCGATGCTTTCCTCGCCCGATGCGAACCGTATTTCGGCTGGGGCGGCTGCATCATCGATCAGCCGTTTCAAGCTCGCCTGCCCGACGGCATGATCCGCTGCTACATGAGTGGAGCCGGCGTCGCAGGCTTCGGCCACCAGTTGATCAAGGCGCTGATCCCGCCGCCGACGGAAGGGCCTGACTCGCCGGAGGCGCAGCCGGGCCCACGCATCATGCACGGCCCGGACGCACAGCCGTTCCAGACGCTGCGGCGGCTGATGGAGGACGAATGGACGCCGCAGATGATGAAGCTGCTGGCCATCGACGAGGCCTCCCTGCCGGTGATCTGGGACGCCGACTTCCTCTACGGGCCGCGCGATGCCGACGGCGCCGACACCTATGTTCTCTGCGAGATCAACGCGAGCTCGTGTTTCGCGATCCCCGACGAGGCGCCGGCGGCCATCGCGCGAACCGTGCGCGAGCGGCTGGTGGGGGCCGGTCGATAGCTATTTCTCGAGAGGGCGAACACCGCGCTGGTCAGACCGCCGAGCAGCGTCCAGAACACCAGGCTCGTCACCGTCACCGCGGTGACGAACTGATGCGACAGCGATGACGGCACGTTGGTTTCAATATCGGCGAGATCAGGCGCGCCGATCAGGTGCGGCAGGATCAGCAGGATCACGGCCGGCGACGGCGCAGATCGCGCCATGACCGGTGATGGGAAAGACCAGCGACGCGATGTCGTCGCGCCAATGCACCTCGCTACTCAAGCTCACGCGCGCAACGTGAGCACCACGGATAATCGCACCACGGATCATCTCCTGGCGACAACCCTATCACAAGCATCGACGAATTCCGCCAGGGCGCAATCAGGGCCGCCCCCGCTCCGCGCGCGCCTTGATCTTGGCACGCTCGCCAGCATCCACGAGTTGACCAATGCCGGTGCGGCCCGTCAGCGCACAGCGGATAATGTTTTCGGCCACCAACCTGCGAAAGCCACGATCCTCGCCAGCGGGGCGATGGCGGCAAACCCGGTCCAGCGCCAGCTTCATGTTGATCCGTGTGCGGGTGTCGAAATGTTCGCTGATCATGCGCCCAGTCTCGGTGCGTTTGCTGTGGGGCAGAAACGCTGCGAGGGGTGGTCGCGTTCCAACCCATGCTCGCCCTCTTGAGCCGAGACGGGCGCGCTAGACCCGACACCGGCGGGCTACGCCCGCCCTCTTGGTCGCTGGGCCTGGCTCCAGGCCGCGGTGACGTCTCGCGGCGGAACGTCGAGGCGCTTGATTGGGGTGAGCTCCCCGGAGGCGGAGATGATGGCGGTCTCTTCGCGTCGGCAGCGTGGGCACACGAAAAGCACCTCATGCGGCTGGGCCGACCAGCTCATCCGTTTCACATTGGCCGCCATCGGCCATGCCTCGCATTGCGAGCAAGACACCAGAAACCGACCGGGATCGAGCATACCCATTCCATAGGACTCCGTGTCCACCCCCCCTTCTAATGACTAACCCATGCCAATCGTTCCGGTGTCTTGGCACCGCCGCGCGCACTCAGCGCTCGCTGTTCCCCGGTCGCGGCCACATCCGCGCCAGCGTTCCATCCCGCATCACCACCGCGTGCCAGACGGTTGCCGCGATGTGCAAGGCCACGACGGCATAGACGAGCAGCGCCAGCGTGTCGTGCGCGACCTCCCCGGCATGGGCGATCTCAGGGCGTTCAGCCACCAGGCGCGGCCAACTGAACGTCCAGAAGTATTTCAACGAATAGCCGCCGGCCGCAGAGAATGTGTAGCCTGTGAGCGGCATCGCGAACAGGATGAGATAGAGCGCGACATGATTGAACCTTGCTCCGAAACGCACCAGCGCGCCGAACGACGATGGCTCGGGCGGCGCCTTGGTCGCCGCGCGCACCATCAGCCGCAGCACCGACAGGAACAGCAGCGTCATGCCGAGCGATTTGTGCAACTCCAGCAGCTCGCGGCGTGGTGACGTGCCTGGCGGCTGAAGCCCGCAATAGAGGCCGATCAGCATGGCTGCGATGAAGAGCACCGCCGTTGCCCAGTGAATCCTGCGCAGCAGCGGCGCGTAGGCCGTTGTCATTTCCAGGGACATCAGGCTTCGTCGGCAATTCGGTTACGAAGCAGGCCGACCTTGTCGATCTCGACCTCGACGACATCGCCGGCCTTCATCCAGATCGGCGGAGTGCGCCGGGAGCCGACGCCGCCGGGCGTGCCTGTTGCGATGACGTCGCCGGGCTCGAGCCGGGTGAATTGCGAGCAATATTCGATCTGGCGCGGAATGTCGAAGATCATCTGGTCGATCGTGGCGTCCTGCACCACCTCGCCGTTGAGCCGGGTCTGAAGCCGCAAGGGACCGATATCGCCGACCTCGTCGGGCGTCACGAGATACGGGCCGAAGCCGCCGGTCGCTGGAAAATTCTTGCCCGGCGTGAACTGGTGGGTGTGGCGCTGATAGTCGCGCACGCTACCCTCGTTGTAGCAGGCATAGCCGGCGACATGGCCCCACGCCTCTGCGCGCGAAATGTAGCGGCCGGGCTTGCCGATCACGACCGCAAGCTCGCCTTCGAAGTCGAGCTGGGCCGAGACCTTCGGCCGGATGATGTCGGTGAGATGACCGGTCTGGCTGTTGGCGAAGCGGCCGAACACGGTGGGGTTCTCGACCTCCGTGCGCCCGGTCTCCTTGCGATGGTTCTCGTAGTTCAAGCCGATGCAGAGGATCTTGTCGGGGTTCGGGATCACAGGCAGGAAGGCAATCCTCGCCAGCGGATGGCGCTTGGCGCCTGCGGCAGACTTGGCCGCCTCGGCCAGGCCACCTGCCGCAATCGCCGATTTCAGGTCGGGGTAGCGTCCCCCAAGGACGGCGCCGAGATCGGCCACGCTGTCGCCGTCCACCAGGCCCCACGAGGCGGCGTTGTCGATTTCAAAGCTTACGAATTTCATGTGGTGTCCTTGACGTTGGGATCGGCCGTTCAGGCCGACGTGGCAGGAAGAATAGTAGCTGAAGACGCCGGCGAAGAGGTCTTCGCAAAACGCGCGATGGTCCGCTCCGGGAATATGAGTGCGAAGGCGGCAACCGCGCCGACGAACCTGGAGGCGGTGGTGCGCGGCTCCGGGCGCATGATCGATGCGGCCTTTCCAAACTCCTCCGTCAGGCCACTGCCCGGGCAGACCGGGCCTGGCTTTCTCGATCGCGGTTTCCTCACGCGATCATTCACCGTTTAATTGCACAAAACATCCTTTGCAATTTACACATTTTTGGAATGCTGATCAGATGTATGTGATACCGAGCCGTAAGCTGAGCGAACAACGGAGACTTGAGCGGTGGACTTGACTGCGGCGCCCTCCTTGCCCGCGCCATCAACGCAGGCGAGCCATGTCTATGAGCGGTTGCGCGAGGACCTGCTGTCCGGACGCCTCGCCCCGTCGCGCAAGCTGCAGATGCGATTTCTGACAGAGGCCTATCAGACCGGTCAAACGCCGCTGCGCGAGGCGCTCAACACCTGACCGCCGACGGATTGGTCGAGGTCCGCGAGCAGCGCGGCTTCCACGTCAAGGATGTCAGCCGCGCGGAGCTTGCCGAGCTGACCAAGACGCGCTGCTGGGTCGAGGCGCTGGGGCTGCGCGAGTCCCAAGCTGCACCGCATCTACCACCACACCTTGATCGGCCAGTGTGGATCGCAATCCCTGATCACGTTCTGCGGCCGGCTTGCCGACCAGCTCTATCGCTACCGTCGGCTGTCGATCCGAAAGGCCTTTCCCTCGCGCCACGTCGCTGACGAGCATGCGGCGATCACGGATGCGGTGCTGAATGGCGATCCCGACAAGGCGGTGAAGTTGCTCACGGCGCACTACCAGCGAACGGCCGATGTCATTCTTCAGGACGAGGCCATTTTCCCGGAATTGCGGCGCGAGCCGGCACGCAGTTGATTGGGCGCGCCGCCCTTCATCCTCAGTGCGCGCCCCTCAGCGTGCAGGCCGTGGTGCACGTGACCGTATTGCCGTGGTCGCACGATTTGCAGGCGGCAACGCACTGGTTCATGTCGCGGGGATTGTAGGAGCCGTAGCTGCGCATCGGACAAATCGCAGTCGAGCCCGTGACGTCCTGCTCCTGGTTACAGGCTGCCGTCAGGAACGCAAACAAGATCACCGCCAACAGACGCATGGGAGCAAACCATCAAACGAGCTACGTTCGCGGCAACGTTGCAGCGGCAACCTTGCCCCAGGCATTCCCACCGCCGGGAACCGCACTGCGCTGCTCCCTGCTTCCCCTCGAGGATGCAGCTCAATTATTAAGAACGGATTGCGACCGGGCGACTTCTTGCGATCAGACGGAAGCCCCGCATCGCGCCTCGCTCAGCCGGGAACCCCGGGCCACCTCGAGCGGCAGCCTTTTCAAGCGGCAGCCTTTTCAAGCGGCAGCCTTGGCCGCGATCGCCTGGCGCATGTCTACCGCGAGCTGGCGGTACTGCTCGCCGAGCCTCAGGTAGAATTCGCGCTTTTTGCTGTCGGTGGCGAGCTTGGCGATCAGTTCGCATTCGGCGGTGAGCGTCTCGAACCGCTCCAGCCTGTCCTCATGTTCTGTCATCGGCGTATCCCCATCAGACGCCTTAGGGACGGCAAACCTAAGCCCGGAAATTACGTCACGGCGAACATCGTTATAGGATAGAATCAATTATTCACGCGCGACGGCTATTTGCCGTCCATCCGCCAGGCGCCGTCCCAATCGGCCGCAGGCGGACTGGCCTCGAACTGCGCGGTGCGGGCGAGCATCGTGCGCGACGGGCCATCGCCGGGGATGCTCTCCAGCGCTGCGTTGAACGCGGTGCGTGCGTCGTCGAAGCGGCGCGCGCGATAGGCGGCAAGGCCCTCGGCGTAGCGCGCGCGCAGGCCCTCCTGTGCCTGATCAAGTGCAGCCGCCCGGCCCATCACTTCGAACACCGGCTGCGGCGTGTTCTGCCCCACCACGGCAAGGCGATCGATCTCGCGCAATTCGAGCCGCGATCCGATCGCCTCGGCCGTGGCCTGCGAGATCAGGATTCGGGTACCGTAGACCTTGTTGGCGGCCTCCAGACGCGAGGCGAGATTCACAGCGTCGCCCATCACCGTAAAGCTCATCATCAGCTCGGAGCCGATGCTGCCGGTCAGGACCTCGCCGGTGGCAATGCCGATGCGCAGGTCGCAGGGTACCGGCATGGTGCGGATGCCGAGCAGATCCGGGAGTTGCTTCTGCAGCGCCGGCACCTGGTCGGCCATGTCGATCGCGGAGAGGCCCGCGAGCAGCGCCTGCTCGTCCTCCTCGATGAAGGGCGGGCCCCAATAGGACATGATGGCGTCGCCGATATATTTGTCGATCACACCGCGGTTGTGCCTGATAGGGCCGGACATCACGGTGAAATAGTGGTTCATCACCTTGACGAGGCCGCGCGGAGTCATGCCTTCGCTCATCGAGGTGAAGCCGCTCATGTCGCAGAACATGATGGTCATCACCCTGCGCTGACCGTCGATGGCGACGTCGGGCTTGTCGATCAGGCCCTGCACCACCTTGGGATCGATGTAGCGGCCAAAGGTCTCGCGAATGCGCTCGTTGTGGCGCAGCTGCTCGATCATGCGATTGAAGGCGGCGGCGAGCTGGCCGATCTCGTCTTGCGTCGAGACGGTGATGCTCTTGTCGAAGCGACCCGCCTCGACCTCGCGCGCCCCGGCAAGCAACAGCCGCACCGGACGCGTGATGCCGCTGCTGACGAGCAGCGCGAACACAAATCCAACCACGGCCGCCAGGATGGTGACGATGCCGGAGATAATCAGCGCCTGCCGCTGATGGCCGATCACCGTCGACGTACTCGCGAAGACCTGCTTGAGCATGTCGGCGCGGATCGCATCGATCCTCTGGTTGAACTGGTCCCTGATGACGTCGAGGTGCTCGAGCGTACCGCGCGCCTCCGGCATCTGCCTGGCATCAATCTGCTTGAGGAGCTTGGCGTGATCCTCGTTCATGCCGAGGCGCAGTTCGGTGACGGCAGTCTCGATGCGGGTGTCGATCCGCGCCAGCGCGGCATTGTCGGACGGCGTCCTGGTATCGTCGATGATCGCGTTGATCAGCTTTTGCGCGGCCGAGGTCTCTTCCTCGATCTTCCGATCGGCTTCCTCGAACTCGTGCAGCCGCGCGGCGTAGGCCTGCTCGTCCGTGGCGTCCTGCATCTTCACCATGACCATCCGCCGCAACGCCAGCGCGCGCTCCAGCGAGCGGATATTGGCGCGTGCCAGATCGCTATAGGCCGGGATGTAGCGGTTGGTCAGTTCGTCCAGGAGGACGCCGACCTGGCTCGACATCACCATCGACAGGATCGAGGTGACGAGCATCAGGACGATCAGCCCGAGGGCGATGCCGACGATCTTGCGCCGGATCGACTGGTTGAAAAGCGGCATGAGGTGCGGGCAAAGGGGTGAAAACTGGTCCGGGAACTCAATACACCGGATTCCCCCGGGGGAACACGCGCAATCGAGACGCTCGCGGCGCTGGGAGCCACCCGCACCCGTCGCGCGAGGCCGGATCGTTAACAAAGGCTGAAGCCGCTGCGCCCTCCGCCGTGGCGGTTCCCAAGTTCCAATCCGTATTTTGCCGCATTGTTGCGGGAGCGTGAGCAGTGCGAAACGATGTTTTTTGGTGTCGTTCTTGATTCGCAAGCCGCATGTCGTCGCGGACCTTGGTTTGTAGTGGTTTCGCAGGGGGACCATCGAATGAACCAGTGCCTACGCTCGCTCGCGTGTGTCGTTGCCGTGGCCGCTTTGGCGCTCCTTCCCGCCGAGCTGGCGGCAAAGAGCGGCCACAAATCATCCGCGTCGAAGAAGACGCATGAGGCGAAGGCCGGCAAGCCGCGCCATGCCGCCGGCAGCCGGCACGGCAAACACGCCGAGGCCAAGCGCAAGTCGAAGAAGCCGGAGGTCGAGCCCGCCGACAAGCCAGCGCCGCCGGCGCTGACGGGCGACCTCGCAGCGCTGAAAGACGCCATCGACCTCGCACGCAAGGGCAAGACCGATGACGCAAGCGCGGCGCGCGACCGCATCGCCGATCCCGCCGGACAAAAGCTCGCCGACTGGTTCATGCTGCGCCATTCCGAGAGCACTGCGCCTTTCAAGCGTTACGCCGCCTTCCTCGCCGCCAATCCGGACTGGCCGAGTGCTGCGCTGCTGCGCAAACGCGCCGAGGCGCGGCTGTGGCAGGAGAAGAGCGATGCCGCCACCGTGCACGCCTTCACGATGGACCGGCCGATCAGCGCCAAGGGCAATTTCGCGCTCGCGCGCGTGCTGATCACTGAGGGCGACAGCGGCAGGGCCGCGCGTCTGGTGCGCGAGACCTGGCGCTCGGAGGAATTGTCCGAACGCAGCGAGGAAGATTCTTACGAAGCCTTCCACGATCTCCTGACCCCTGAGGATCATCGCGCCCGCATGGACATGCGCCTCGGGGCCAGGGATTACGCCGGCGCACGGCGTGCCGCAAAACGTCTCGGCGACGGCGCGCTCGCGATCGTCAAGGCCTGCGCTGCCGTCAACGGCAAGGCCGACAAGGCCAAGGATTATCTCGAGGACGTGCCCGCCGACGCACGCCGCGACCTCGGCTATGTCCTGTGCCGGGCGCAATGGCATCTCCAGAAGGACCACATCGACGATGCGGCCGAAGTGATCCTTGCAGCCGCGCCTGAGACGATGGCGGACCAGGACACCAACGCGTGGTGGCGCGAAAGGCGCCTGCTGGCGCGAAAGCTGCTCGACCAGGGCAAATTCAGAACCGCCTACGACGTGGTACGAACGGCCGCGGTGCCGGAGATGGAGGTCTATCGCGTCGACTATCACTTCATGTGCGGCTGGATTGCGCTGCGCTATCTCGACGATCCCAAAACCGCGATGGCGCATTTCGCGGCGATCGACGAAGGCTCCGCCAATCCGATTGCGTTGTCGCGCGCCCATTACTGGCGCGGCCGTGCGGCCGAAGCCATGGGAGCCACGGCCGATGCGCGCATGAGCTACAAGGCCGCCGCGCGCTATTCGACGGCCTATTACGGCCAGCTCGCCCGCGCCAGGCTCGGCCTCGATGGAATCGAGCTGCGCGCGCCCTCACCCGTGCTGGCCGCTGCCGACACCCCTCACGCGGACGAGCGCGTGCGCGCCGCCGACATGCTGTACGGCATCGGCGAGCGCGACGTGGTGGTCTACTACGCCGAGGATTTCGCCAAGGAGAGCACCGACGTCTCGGCGCTCGAAGCGCTCGGCGAACTCGCCAGACAACATAACGATGCGCGCGTCATGCTGGAGGTCGGCAAGTCGGCGCTGGCACATGGGCTCGCGCTCGACCATTACGCCTTCCCAACCATCGGCATCCCCGAGCACAAGCAGGTCGCGCCCGCGATCGAGACCAGCGTGATCTATTCGGTGGCGCGCACCGAGAGCTCGTTCGACCAGCACGACAAATCCGCCGCCAATGCCGTCGGCCTGATGCAGGTTACGCCGGAGGCCGGCCGCGACACCGCAAGGCGCTTCGGCGTGACCTTTGATTGGGACAGGATGGTTTCCGATCCCGTCTACAACACGCAGATGGGCGCAGCAGAGCTCAGCGCGCTTCTATCGGAATATCGCGGCAACCAGATCATGACCTTCGCCGGCTACAATGCCGGCCGCGGCCGCGTGCGCGAATGGGTGCAGGCGCACGGCGACCCGCGCGACCCCAGGGTCGATCCGGTCGACTGGGTCGAGCGCATCCCGCTTTCGGAGACGCGCAACTACGTCCAGCGCGTGATGGAGAACGTGCTGGTCTACCGCGCGCGGTTCGAGGGCAGCGGCATGGTCGCCGGCAAGAGCGACCAGCGCGTGGTGACACACGAAATCAGCGCAACAGCCCCCGTGGCTGCCGCAGCACCCGCTCCCTAGCCGGCGCCGCCGGGGCTGGACGCCGGCGCCATGCGGGATTGCGTTGCTGCGGCTTCCACGCGAGTGCGGTCGCGCAGCTAGGTGTCACCTCCCTCCGTCGTGATCAGCTCGCGACCGTCCAGATATGCGCCGGCCAAGGCTCTCGCGAAGGTCCAGCCCAGCATCGTGCAGCTCCAGCATGAGACGGCACTCAGGACCGCCAACATCTCGAACATGTTCCAGGCAGCCGGTCCCTTGCGCCCAGGCATCCACCACGGCGTCAACAGCGTCGCGAGTTCGCCTCGCCGATAGCAATCATAGTCACAGTAACGCAGCTGCGTCCGCGCGTGACGGACGTAGCCCGACTGGATCAACCGCGAGCATGTGCTGCACGTCGCCGCGCTTGACGGGGGCTCGTGATTGACCAGCACGAATTTCATGACGCCGCCCTCACGCGATCTTCCGCGAAGGTCTCGCAGAACAACGCGTAGCACTGATAATCGCAATACGGCAGACGGGTCGCCATATCGCGGAGATAGCTGCCGCCGATCGCCTCGCAGCACTGCATGCACCAGGTCTGCCGGGACGGGGTCCGGCCATTCACCAGCACGAAGGCGAATTTCATGTCGCACCTCCCAAGGCGAAGCAGTAGACGCTGTCCAACGGAGACAGTGCCGGCGGTGGGGCGCAAAGATGGTTTCGGCCGTCCGGATTATCCCTGTTGCGCTCGACTTTTTGCGGCGGAACCGGGATATATCTTCCGTCCTCCCTGCGCCGCGCATAGATCTGGCCGTCGACGTATTTGATGTCGGTCGGATAGCAGTCAGCGCTGTTGCAGCAACTGAGGCTCGGGTTGTCAGGCATGCGCCAGGTCGAATAGAATTTCTCGTGCAGCGCCTGGTCCTGGGGTGGATGCTGGCGATGAACGGCACCGTTTCCCGTCTCCTGCGCCTGGATTGTCGCGGTGGAGCAGAAGAGAAAGATCGAGCACAGGAGCTTGCATGAGCGGTTCAAGACATGGGCTCCCGGATCAGGCCTGGCGAAACGATGTCAGCTCTCTAGTTCAGTCTCACGCGCACTGAGCTCGAAACAACCACCGGCGGTCGCGTTCCCGGCGTGTGCGGAAGCGGTCGACGCACTTCCTGGAACAGAGCGCGGTGCGCCACGAGTAGTAGCGGATCAAACCAAATTTGCCGCCGCACACCGCACAGCCTTTTGCTGAAGAGCACGCTCTGGACTCGGATTGGCCAACCTCAGGAAGTACGGATGCATCACACATTGTTGTCTCCCTTCGTTGCTTGCCATTGCGCTCGCTTGCGACTGGCTGATCGACATTCCCGGATTGGTCGTGAGGTTAGTCCGGTGGCCACGAAGCGCTCAATTGTACGGAGGTAAATGACCGGCATGACTAGGGTTGGAGGAGCTATACGTAGGTTTGTCCGTAGTCGCCCGGGGCTTCCGCGCTCGTTCATGTTCAACGAGACGGCGCACGATGCTCGGGCTGCACGGTCACCGTGAAATTCCTGCTGAGGCGGTTTAGCTGATGTGCAGCGGTGGCGAGGCGGCAATCGGGCAATTCGGGGCGAGCGTCGCAACTGCGATCCGGCTTCGGCCGGAATTGCCCCTCTCGCGTCAACGTGCTCTACTCGTATGCACGCAGAGAGCGCCGGGACCGTCTGCGATGAAATATGGGCGGGCAGCAACGTTCGGGAAGTCAGCCGCGCAATTCCTTGCGGGCTGCGTCCGGCAAACCGTCGCCGTCAAGCCGCCCACCGAACCCGATCGCGGCTTGCTCGAGGCGGTCAAGCAGTGGCAGCAAGTCTTCGAGCACAATCCGGTCATGTACTTCATGGTCGATCCGGCGGGAACTGTCGTCAACGTAAACACGCTCGGCGCGGCGCAACTGGGCTATACGGCCTCAGAGCTGATCGGCCGATCGGTGCTGGATGTCTTCTTCGCCGAAGATCGCGACTTTGTCCGCGCGCGTGTCGCACTGTGCCTTGAGACCGTCGATCAATCCCACACCTGGGAAATCCGGAAGGTTCGCAAGGACGGCTCGATGCTCTGGGTGCGCGAGAACGCCAAGACCATGCTGCGGGCCGACGGCGGACCCATCGTACTGGTCGCCTGCGAGAACATCACCGCGCGCAAGGAAGCGGAGAATGCTCTGCGACAGAGCGAAGCCTATCTCGCCCAGGCGCAGGAATTGAGTCACACCGGCAGTTTCGGCTGGAGGGCAGCAACCGGCGAGATCACGTGGTCCAAGGAGACGTATCGCATCTTCCAATGCGATGAGAGCTCCAAGCCGAAGATCCCGGTCATGCTCCAGCGGATCCATCCGGAGGACCGGCTCGCCGTGCAACGGATCACGGGCCGGGCGGCGCGCGAGGGAACGGACTACGACCACGAATACCGGCTCCTGATGCCGGATGGTTCCATCAAGTACGTCCGAGCGGTGGCCCGCGCCACGCGGGATTCCGCCGGTCACGTGGAGTTTGTGGGCTCGGTGAGCGACATCACGGCGACCAAAGAGGCAGAGCGCAGGCTGCGCGAGAGCGAGCAGCGCTTTCGCGATTATGCCGAAACCGCATCCGACTGGTTCTGGGAGACGGGGCCGGACCACCGCGTCACCGTGATATCGGAACACACCGATTCCGTCGCGATGCCCGCGGGCCTGATCGGGCTTACGCGTTGGGACATCGCGCCGGACGCGGATCTCGAACCCGAAAAATGGCGGCAACATCGGGCCGCGCTCGACGCCCACCTCCCGTTCCGCGACCTGGTGTATCGCAGCAGGGACCGCAACGGACAGCCGATCTATGTCCGGACCAGCGGCAAGCCGTTCTTCGACGCCGACGGAGCTTTTCTGGGCTACCGTGGCGTCTGCACCGACATCACCGCGGCGATCCGAGCCGATCAGGCCGAAGAAGCCTTACGCAAGGCCCAAGCCGAGCTCGCCCACGTAACGCGGGTCACGACGCTGGGCGAGCTGACCGCTTCGATCGCCCATGAAATCAACCAGCCACTCGCCGCGGTGATCGCAAATGCCGATGCCTGCCTCACTTGGCTGCAGCGGAGTCCGCCCGATTTCAAAGCGGCCCGCCGCTCCGTGGAATGGATCATCGAGGACGGCACGCGGGCCAGCGACGTGATCCGTCACGTTCGGGCTCTCGCCAAACGGACCGACATCGAGATGGTTCCACTCGACGCCAACACGGTGGTGCGCGAGGCCGTCGCGCTCGTTCAGCGCGAGATGGCCAGCCACGCCGTGTCGGTGCGAATGGAGCTGTCATCGGTCCTGCCCAAGATCTTTGGCGATCGGATCCAACTGCAGCAGGTCCTGATCAACCTCATCATGAACGGCATCGAGGCCATGGAAGGCGTCGATGATCGCCCGCGCGAACTGGCCATCCGCTCGGCGGCTGACGACGAGGCGGTCTTGTTGAGCGTCGCCGACTGCGGCGCCGGCATTTCTGAACAGACGATGGACCGCCTGTTCACGCCCTTCTTTACGACAAAGTCCTCCGGCATGGGCATGGGCTTGTCGATTTGCCGCTCCATCATCGAGGCTCATGGCGGACGTCTTTCCGCAGCGCCGAACCAGGAGCAGCGCGGCGCGACTTTTCGGATCACCCTGCCCCGTCATCGAGAGGAAACATCGTGACCGAGCGCGCGGAGCCTTCGCCGCCGCCGCAGGACGGCGATCAGCCAATCGTCTTCATCGTCGACGACGACGTGTCGATGCGCCGTGCGCTCACCAACCTGTTCGAGTCCGTCGGCCTCAAGGTCGAAGCATTCGGCTCGGCGCCGCAGCTCCTTCAGGCCAAGCCGCCACAGGTGCCCAGTTGCCTGGTGCTCGACATTCGCCTGCCCGGGGCCAGCGGCCTTGAGCTGCAGTCCGATCTTGCCAAGGCAAATATCCACACGCCCATTATCTTCATTACCGGTCATGCCGATATTCCCATGACCGTTCGGGCCATGAAAGGCGGCGCGATCGATTTCCTGACCAAGCCGGTCCGCGACCAGGACATCCTGGACGCAGTCCAGGCCGCGATCGAGCGAGACCGCAAGCGCCGCGATCTCAACAAGACGGTTTCGAACGTCAAATCGCGTTTCGAGACACTCAGCTCGCGGGAGCGGGACGTATTGGCGCTGGTGACCTCAGGCCTGATGAACAAGCAAGTGGCCGCCCAGCTCGGATTGGCTGAGATCACCGTCAAGATCTATCGGGGCCAGATCATGCGCAAAATGGGAGCGAAGTCCCTGGCCGACCTCGTGAGAATGAGCGAGGCGCTCGGGATCGGACCCGGCGGGTCGAACGTACAAACCTAAGTATGAGTTTGCAAGAATGAGTGACAGGTCCACCTTGCGCGGCGAGGCGCGGCCGTAGGGACGGCAAGCTAATCCCGGGCGAGGAGCGGACGTCTTGCCAGCGGCTTCGATCATTTCAGTGCTAGACGACGACCCCTACGTGCGGGCGGCGATCAATAATCTCCTGGAATCGCGCGGCTATGTCGTCCACACATTCGCCTCCGCCGAAGAATTTCTGAGCTCCGCCCATTCCAGCCGCACTTCCTGCGTCGTCGCCGACGTGCAGATGCCGTCCAAGACTGGAATCGAACTGTTGACGGAGATGCGCGCGCAGGGCTCGGCTACGCCGTTCATCTTGATCACAGCTTTCCCCGATGAGGGGGTTCGCATGCGTGCGCTCAAAGCCGGGGCAACCTGTTTCCTCGGTAAGCCGTTCGTCGCTGCGGATCTGATGCAATGCCTGGAGCAGGCGCTGGCGGCGGGTGAGGATAGCACGGAGTGACGTTCGGCCGCTCACTCAACGTTGATGTTCGCCGCCTTGATCATCGGCCACCATTTGGCGATCTCCGCCTTCTGCCGGACACCGAGCGCTTCCGGCGTGAGCTGATCCTGCGGCGTCATCTCCAGGCCCTGGCTTTCGAGCTGCTTCTTCACGCCGGGATCGTTCAGCGCCTCCACGGCGGCCGCGTTGAGCTTGCTGACGATCTCCTTGGACGTGCCCTTCGGCACCCACAGGCCCGACCACAGCGTCATGTTGAAGCCCTTCAGACCCGCCTCGTCCGCGGTCGGGATGTCGGGCGCCGAGGCGAGACGCTTGTCGTTGGTGATGGCATAGGCGCGGATGGTGCCGGCGCGGACCTGGTTGATGGAGTTGGAGGTCTGGTCGACGATGATGTCGATCTGGCCCGCGATGAGGTCGTTCAGCGCTGGCGCGGTGCCACGATAGGGCACGTATTGCAGCTTGATGCCCGAGACGCTTTCAAGATAGACGCCGGCGATGTGGCTGCCGGAGCCGGCGCCCGCCGTGCCGGCCGTTGGCGGCGTCGGGCGCGACTTCAGCCATGCCAGCAGCTCTTTGAGCGATGTCGCGGGCACCGCGTTCTTGCTGACCACGATCATCGGATTGCTCGGCAGGAGCACCACAGCTTCGAGATCAGCGACGAGGTCGTAATTGAGCTTGTAGACGGCGCCGTTGGCGACGTGGGTACCGAGATGGCCGAACGAGATGGTGTAGCCGTCAGGCGGCGAATGCACGGCGCGGCCGACGCCGATCGAGCCGCCCGCACCGGTGACGTTCTCGATCACCAGGGCCTGGCCGAGCGAGCGGCGCATCCGCTCGGCAAGCACGCGTGCCATCGCATCCGACGGGCCGCCGGCCGCGAAGGGAACGATGATGGTGATGGGACGAGACGGATAATCGTCGGCGCGCGCGACGCCGGCCAGAGCGAGAAGCCCGATCAGCGCGGCCCGGACGGCCTTCTTCATTTGTCTTCTCCCGTCGACTTTTCTCGTTTTCCTTGCCCATCACCGCAAGCGGGACGAGGGAGATAACTCAGAACTGCGTGTAGTCGATCGGCTTGTGGCGATCGAGCGTGCGGGTGACCGGCGGCAGCGGGTATTTCAGGCCGGTGGCGCAATTGAACAACATCACGCGGTCACCCTTCGAGACGCGGCCATCGGCAAGGCTGTCCTTGTAGGCGGCGTAGGTCGCGGCACCTTCGGGGCACAGCAAGAGCCCCTCCTCGCGCGCGACCTCGTTCAGCGCCGACGAGATCTTGTCGTCGTCGACGGCAATGGCAAATCCCTTGCTCTCACGCACGGCGCGCAGGATCAGGAAGTCGCCGATCGCCTGCGGCACGCGGATGCCAGAGGCGATGGTGTGGGCATCCTCCCAACGCGCGGCATGCTCTCTGCCGGCGTCATAGGCGCGTACCATCGGCGCACAGCCCGAGGCCTGCACCGCAACCATGCGCGGGCGCTTTGATCCGATGAAGCCGATCTTCTCCAGTTCATCGAACGCCTTCCACATGCCGATCAGGCCGGTGCCGCCGCCGGTCGGATAGAAGATCACGTCGGGCACGTCCCAGCCGAGCTGCTCGGCAAGCTCCAGGCCCATCGTCTTCTTGCCTTCGATGCGGTACGGCTCTTTCAGCGTCGAGGTGTCGAACCAGCCGACCTTCGCCTTGCCTTCGCCGACGATCTTGCCGCAATCGTCGATATAACCGTTGACACGGTAGACGGTCGCACCCTGGAGCTCGATCTCGCTGACGTTCACTTCAGGCGTATCGGCCGGACAGAAGATCGTGGTCTTGATGCCGCAGGACGTCGCGTAAGCCGCGAGCGCCGCGCCGGCATTGCCGTTGGTCGGCATCGCCATATGCTTGATACCGAGCGCCTTGCCCATCGACACCGCCATCACCAGGCCGCGCGCCTTGAACGAGCCTGTCGGCAGGCGCCCCTCGTCCTTGACGATGATCTCGCCACCACCGAGCTTCTTGCCGAGCTTGGGCAGCCGGATCAGGGGCGTGGTGACTTCGCCCAGCGAGACGATGTCCTTGCATTTGCGCACCGGCAGCAGCTCGCGATAGCGCCACATGTCGGCGGGACGTTCCTTCAACGCCTCCTTGGTCAGCGCCTTCTTCACGCCCGGGAGGTCATAGCGCACGAGCAGCGGCTTGCCGGCCCTGGAGAGGTTGTGGACCTGGTCCGCCGCGTAATGATCGCCTTCCATCGCGCATTCGAGATGCGTGACGAAGGTCGGGCGCTCGATGGTCAGGTTGTCATTGTCGTGCATGGGATGATTTCCTTCTTATTTTGCAAGAAGCTCCCGTCCCGCGATAACGGGGCGCTCGGGATGGGTAGAGCGCAGCGAAACCCGTCAAGCTCGCTCCGGAGCAAGTATGCGATGGGTTTCGCTGCGCTCTACCCATCCTACACGCTTCATCGCTCGTCATTGGCGCTGTCAGATATTCAACACGCGTCCATACGCATCCAGCACGGCTTCCTTCATCATCTCCGACAGCGTCGGATGCGGGAACACCGTATGCATCAGCTCTTCTTCCGTCGTCTCCAGATTCATCGCGACGACATAGCCCTGGATCAGCTCGGTCACTTCGGCGCCGACCATGTGGGCGCCGAGCAGCTGGCCGGTCTTCTTGTCGAAGATCACCTTGACCAGGCCCTGGTCCTCGCCGAGCGCGATCGCCTTGCCGTTGCCAACGAAGGGGAAGCGGCCGACGCGGATTTCGCGGCCACTCTCCTTGGCCTTGGCTTCCGTCAGGCCCACCGAGGCGACCTGCGGCTGGCAATAGGTGCAGCCCGGGATCAGGTTCTTGTCCATGGGATGCGGATGCAGGCCCTTGATCGCCTCGACGCAAATCACGCCTTCATGCTCGGCCTTGTGGGCGAGCATCGGGGGGCCGGCGACGTCACCGATGGCGTAGATGCCGGGAACGTTGGTCTTGCCGTAGCCGTCGATCACGATGCAGCCGCGGTCGGTTTTGACGCCGAGCTTTTCCAGGCCGAGATTTTCGATGTTGCCGACGACGCCGACGGCCGAGATCACCCGCTCGAACTCCGAGGTAACAGGCTTGCCCTTGCCGTCGTCGATGGTGGCGACGACGCTGTCGGCCTTCTTCTCCAGCTTCGTCACCTTGGTCGAGGACATGATCTTGATGCCCTGCTTCTCGAGCCGCTTGCGCGCAAGACCGGCGATCTCGGCATCCTCGACGGGCAGGATCTGCGGCAGCACCTCGACCACGGTGACGTCGGATCCCATGGTGTGAAAGAACGAGGCGAACTCGATGCCGATCGCGCCGGAGCCGACCACCAGCAGCGATTTCGGCATCCGTTCCGGCACCATCGCTTCAAAATAGGTCCAGATCAGCTTCTTGTCGGGCTCGAGGCCCGGCAGCACGCGCGGCCGCGCGCCGGTGGCGACGATGATGTGCTTGGCCTGATAGCTCCCCTCGCCCAGCGAACCCTTCGGCCCCTCGACGTCGGACTTCTTCACCGTGACCTTGCCGGGCGCGTCGATCGAGGCGGCGCCCCAAATCACGCTCACCTTGTTCTTCTTCATCAGGAATCCGACGCCGTCGTTCAGCCGCTTGGAAACGCCGCGCGAACGCTGCACCACGGCCTTCGGGTCGAACGAAATCTTCTCGGCCGAGAGGCCATAATCTTTGGCGTGCTGCATGTAGTGGTAGATCTCGGCCGAGCGCAGCAGCGCCTTGGTCGGGATGCAACCCCAATTCAGGCAGATGCCGCCGAGATAGGATTTCTCGACGATCGCGACCTTGAACCCGAGCTGCGCGGCGCGGATCGCGGTGACGTAGCCGCCGGGGCCCGAACCGATGATGATGACGTCGAAGGATGTGTCGGCCATGTACGCTCGTTCTCGCTCCATCCGGCCTTAACGTTCGAGACCGTCATCATGAGCAGCTCTTGGCGAGGAGCTCTTGCGACGAAGCAATCCAGCCTGCCGGTCACGTCCTGGATTGCCTCGCTTCGCTCGCAATGACGACGCGAATTTCTCGTCACACCATCATCATGACGGGGTTTTCGATCAACTGCTTGAAGGCGCCGATCAGCTCGGCGCCGAGCGCACCGTCGATGGCGCGGTGATCGCAGGACAGCGTCACGCTCATCATTGTTGCAATCTCGATCTTGCCGCTCCGCACCACCGGCCGCTCCTCGCTGGTGCCGACCGCAAGGATCGTGGCATGCGGCGGGTTGATCACCGCCGTGAAGTCCTTGATGCCGAACATGCCGAGATTGGAGACCGCGGTGGTGCCGCCCTGGTATTCCTCGGGCTTCAATTTGCGGGAGCGCGCGCGTGCGGCAAAATCCTTCATCTCGTTGGAGATGGTCGAGAGCGTCTTGGTCTCGGCCTTGCGGATGATCGGTGTGATCAGGCCGCCCGGCATCGCCACGGCAACGCCGACGTCGGAGTGATGGTGCTTGACCATGCCTGACTCGGTCCAGCTGACGTTGCAGTTCGGGATCTTCTGCAGCGCCACCGCCATCGCCTTGATGACGAAGTCGTTGACCGAGATCTTGTAGAGCGGCTTCTTCTCCTTGTCCTTGGGAGCAGCCGCATTGATCTCCTCGCGGGCGGCGAGCAGCTTGCCGATGTCGCAGTCGATGGTGAGATAGAAGTGCGGGACATTCTGGATCGACGCGGTCAAACGTTGGGCAATCGTGCGGCGCATGCCGTCATGCGGGACGACGTCGTAAGAGCCGGGCTCGAACAGCGACAGGATCTGCTTGTCCGACATGGTCGGCGCGATCGAGGGCGCGCCAGCGGACGGTGCCGCGGCGGGCGCCTTGAGCCCCTTGCCCGACTTGGCCTGCTCGACGTCGCGCGCAACGACGCGGCCGTGCGGGCCGGTGCCTGTGACCATCGAGACATCGATGCCGGCTTCCTTGGCGAGACGGCGCGCCAGCGGCGATGAGAACACACGGCCGGCGTGACCGTTGCCCTGTGCGGCAGGTGCAGCAGCCTGCGGCGCAGGGGCAGCAGGTGCCGGTGCAGCTTTGGGCGCGGCGGCAGGCGCAGGCGCAGCTGCGGGAGCTTCAGCGGCCTTCGGAGCCGCGGCGGCAGCGCTGGGCTTGGCGGCGCCAGCGGCCTTGACATCCTCACCCTCGGCGGCGAGCACCGCGATGATGTCGTTGACCGGCACGTCCTGCGTGCCTTCGGGCACCAAAATCTTGGCAAGCGTGCCTTCGTCGATCGCCTCGACCTCCATGGTAGCCTTGTCGGTCTCGATCTCGGCGATGACATCGCCTGACTTGACCTTGTCGCCTTCCTTCTTCAGCCACTTGGCGAGGTTGCCCTTCTCCATCGTCGGCGAAAGAGCGGGCATCAGGATGTTGATAGGCATGCTGACCTCACGAAGAACTTCTCAAAACGTCGTCCCCGGAAGCGAGGACGAACAGACCAGGTTTAGTTGCCGATGTCGCCTTGCCACAGGCGCTCATTGGCAGGGATGGAACGCCAATTCTTCATCATGGTGATGGAGCGATCGTCGGCAAGATCGATCCAGGGAATCCCGAACTTGTCGAGGATGTCCTTGGATCCCTCGAAGGTGACGGATTCCCCGATCACCACGAGCTTGACCTTGAACAAAGCGAGCGCGCCGGCACACATCGAGCATGGCGACAGCGTGGTGTACATGACGGTGTCATGGAACGAGATCGCGCCGGCTTCGCGCAGGCAGCTCATCTCGCCATGAAGGATCGGATTGTTTTCCTGCACGCGATTGTTGTGACCGCGCGCGATGACCTTGTTGTCGCGCGTCAACACGGCGCCGATCGGCAGGCCGCCCTGCGCGATCGAGGCCTCCGCTTCGCGGATCGCTTCCAGCATCAAATCGTAATGGTGGGCTGCGACTGCCACGGTCAGTGTCCCTTGCCCCGCGGCGTCGTGGTGCCGGTGTCAGTGGGACGCTCGATCTCCGCCTGGAACATGTCGAGGATTCGGCCGAGCGCATCCTGTTCGGTGTAATCGCTCTCGCGCGCATAGGCGCGTGCGGCGTGGCGGGCGAGATCGACGAGCAGGAGGCCCCACATGTCGGGCTCCTCGAAGGCGCGCTGAAACGCCATCGACAGCCCGCCGTCCAGCACGAACACGCGCAGGATCTCGACCGCATCGTCGCGGGCGATGACGTCGGGCGGCAATGGCTGCTCCTTCGGGCCCGCCATGGCCTACCTGTAGCAGACGGCTTTGGCGGCCTCGACCACTTCCGCTGCCGAAGGCAGCGCGAGCTTCTCCAGGTTCGCGGCATAAGGCATCGGCACGTCCTTGCCGGAGACGCGCGCGACCGGCGCATCCAGATAGTCGAAAGCGTTCTCCATGATGCGCGCGGCGATCTCGGCGCCGACGCCGCTCTGGGCCCAGCCCTCTTCCACCGTGACGGCACGCCCCGTTTTCTTGACCGAGTTGACAATGGTCTCCGTGTCCATCGGACGCAGCGTGCGCAGATCGATCACCTCGGCCTCGATGCCATCCTTGGCGAGTTCGTCGGCAGCCTTCAGCGCGTAGCTCATGCCGTTCGACCACGAGATGATGGAGACATGGCTGCCGGAGCGCACGATGCGCGCCTTGCCGATCGGGATCACGAAATCGTCGAGCTTCGGGACCTCGCCGGTGTGGCCGTAGAGCATCTCGTTCTCGAGGAAGATCACCGGATTGGGATCGCGGATCGCGGCCTTGAGCAGGCCCTTGTAGTCGGCAGCCGAGTACGGCGCGATGACCTTGAGCCCCGGGACGTTCGAATACCAGGCCGAGTAGTCCTGGCTGTGCTGGGCGGCGACGCGCGCGGCCGCGCCGTTGGGGCCGCGGAACACGATCGAGCAGCCCATCTGGCCGCCGGACATGTAGAGCGTCTTGGCCGCGGAGTTGATGATCTGGTCGATCGCCTGCATGGCGAAGTTGAAGGTCATGAACTCGACCACCGGCTTGAGGCCGGTCATCGCCGCGCCGACGCCGACGCCGGCAAAGCCGTGCTCGGTGATCGGGGTGTCGATGACGCGCCTCGCACCGAACTCCTGGAGCAGCCCTTGCGTCACCTTGTAGGCGCCCTGATATTCGGCCACCTCTTCGCCCATCACGAAGACATCAGGGTCGCGGCGCATCTCTTCGGCCATGGCGTCGCGGAGCGCTTCGCGGATGGTCTGCGTGATCATCTCGGTGCCGGCGGGCACTTCCGGATCGGGCTCGGCGACGGCCTGCGGCGCGGGTGCGGCCTTGGGCGCAGGCGCTTCAGCCTTGGCGGCGGCGGGCGGCGCCGACTCGGCAGCCTTCGCAGCCGGTGCGGGCGCCTTGGCAAGATCGGCCGCGCTTTCGCCGTCGGCCAGGATCGTCGCGATCGGCGTGTTCACGGCAACGTCGGCGGTGCCCTCGGGGATCAGGATCTTGCCGAGCGTGCCCTCGTCGGTCGCCTCGACCTCCATGGTGGCCTTGTCGGTCTCGATCTCGGCGATGACGTCGCCGGATTTGATCGTCTCACCCTCTTTTTTAAGCCATTTGGCGAGGTTGCCCTTTTCCATCGTGGGCGACAACGCGGGCATCAGCACTTGAATTGGCATATCGACTCCAAGGAAAGCTTGCGCGCGTTTAGCGGTAAACGTCGGTCCAGAGCTCGGCGGCATCCGGCTCGGGATCATGCTGGGCAAAGTCAGCCGAGGCATTGACGATGTCACGCACCTCGGCGTCGATCGCCTTGAGATCGGCCTCGCTGACCTTGGCGGCGAGCAGGCGGTTGCGCACCTGCTCGATCGGATCCTGGTCGTGACGGACTTTCTCGACCTCCTCGCGCGTACGGTATTTGGCCGGGTCGGACATCGAGTGGCCGCGGTAGCGATAGGTCTGCATCTCCAGGATGAAGGGGCCTTTGCCGGCGCGACACCAGGCCGCCGCCTCATCGCCCGCAGCCTTGACCGCACGGACGTCCATGCCGTCCACCTGCTTGCCCGGAATGTTGAAGGACACACCGCGCTTGGAGAAATCCTGCTGCGCCGAGGCGCGCGACACCGAGGTGCCCATGGCGTAGCGGTTGTTCTCGATGACGTAGATCACCGGCAGCTTCCAGAGCTCCGCCATGTTGAAGCTCTCATAGACCTGGCCCTGGTTTGCCGCGCCGTCGCCGAAATAGGTGACGCTGACATTGCCGTTGCTGCGATAATTGTTGGCGAAAGCGAGACCGGTGCCGAGTGAGACCTGCGCACCGACGATGCCATGGCCGCCGTAGAAGTGCTTCTCCTTGCTGAACATGTGCATGGAGCCGCCCTTGCCCCTGGAATAGCCGCCGCGCCGTCCCGTGAGCTCGGCCATCACACCATTGGCTTCCATGCCGGTGGCGAGCATGTGACCGTGATCGCGATAGCCGGTGATGACCTGATCGCCCTCTTTCAGGGCCATCTGCATACCAACTACCACGGCCTCCTGGCCAATATAGAGATGGCAGAAGCCGCCGATCGCACCCATGCCGTAAAGCTGGCCGGCCTTCTCCTCGAAGCGCCTGATGAGGAGCATGTCGCGGAGCGCCTTCAACTCCTGCTCCCTGGTGAATTCCGGAGGCGAACCGCCGTTGGTCTTGTCGTGCTCAGCGCTTGCGGCGGCTTTCTTGGGTGCGGCCATGGGAATTCCGGGTCAGAGAAATCTAGGTCCTCTCTAACCCAACTCAATCGCGTGTGAAAGCACCGCAGCGGCATGGCGCGACTTTCATTATGCCGCACTGCAATGTGGCCGAAATTTTGCAAGACAATTGGTGCCGATCAGGCAACATTTGCTCAGGGCCGAAGGAAGCTCTGCATGCAGATGAGGCAACGAGATCGGACACGCATATCTCGGGGCGCCGTGCCCCGCGCGATGTCCGATTCGTATTGCCGGATTTACCAGCCCAACTCGCGCTGATACGCCGCGCGGGCGGCAACGCCAGTGGGCGTGAAATCAGAGAAGACGCCGTCGACACCGAGACGGAAGAATCTGAGATATTCCAGGGCCGGATCGGCGTGATAATCGGCCGCCAGATATTTCTTCTCGTTTCGGAACGTGAAGACATGCACGAACAGGCCGAGCTTGTGCGCGTCGGCGATCAGGCTGGTTGCCTCCTGCGTCGAAGCGTCCGGCGTCGATCCCCTATAGGGCGTGCCGTCGGCATTGGTATCCTTCCACGGCGCGACCTTGAGCGGAACGATATAGGCCTTCCACGGGCCGATGCCGTCGGCATAGGTCTTGATCTCGGCAAGCCCCTCGGGCGTCAGCATCGCATCGTAAAGGCGCGCGTCGCCTGAAACCGTCCAGTCGAACGGACGCGAATTGGTGATGTTGTTGAGCAGCACCTTGCCGGTTTTGAAATCGATGCCGTTACCGTCGATGAGCTGGACCTGCCGGGTCTGAAGACCATGGCTGCGCATATACTTCAGGCTGCCGGGCTCGAAGCTCTGGACCAGGATCGGAGCATCCTTGCTGTTGAGGCCGTTATCCCCAATGATCTTGATCAGCGCATCCTCGAGCGGATGGCTGCCCGGTGCGCCGCAGCCGTTTGCGATGGCCTGGGCATTATTCCAGGTCGGGTTCTTGGTTTCCGGATAGACCAGGATGGAGCGCCCGGTCTCCTTGCTCCTGGCCTTCGCGATGTCCAGAATGTCCTGGAAGCTGATCACGGGGAATTTGCCGTTGAAGACCTTGGGCCGCTCGTTGGCGGCATCATAAGTGGTACCGCCGATCCATTGCTTCAGCTCGGCCATGGTGAAGTCGGTGATCGACCAGTCGTCGGTGTGATCTTCGCCATCGACGATCAATGACTTCAGCACCGATTTGGGATCAGCGGGATCGGTGAGATCGACGAGGTAGTCGGCCGGTGTGCCTGTAGCCGCAGGCGCCTTGACACGCACACCGGGGACCGTGCGCTTGCGCGCCGCGACCGCCGGATTGGTCTTCGCCACTTCGGCAATGTTGGTGTTATCGCTCAGCCATGGATTGTGGCGCGCAACCAGGACGCAATCCTTGGTGAGGTGCAAATCCTCCTCGAGCGCGTCGGTCCCGAGCGCGGCTGCGAGGTCATACGACGGCTCGGTTTCTTCCGGCACCAGGCCGGGCACGCCACGATGACCGAGGATCAGCGGTGCCTTGCCATCGACGGTCAGGAAGGGTTTTGCACCTGAAGGCGCCGCCTGCGCCAAGGCCATCGACGGCAAAAGCAGGGCCAGCGCCACAGCGCCGAGGCGCGCTCCGACATGGATCTTCCGCTGCAAGGGATTGTTCGTCATGGTCGCGTCTCCGTCTGTGCCTGGCATCGCGTCGTCGCGATCGGGGCTGTCGTCTTGTCGCATTTCTCTAACAGACGGATGACGGCGGCCCATTCGACACAAGCAATGCACAAAGCGAATGCGCCGACCTTCGTCGCGCCGTCGTGACGTTGGTGTCGCAGCGCTCAGTTCTGCGGGATCATCCGAACGAGATCATGCGGATTGACGTAGTCGAGCTGGAACCGGGCCCGCTCGTCCAGCATGTCGGGGTCGATCTTTTCCGTGCGCAACAGCGAGACGCGCTGCTCGTTGCGGGCGCGCTCGCGCTTGAGCTGGGCAAGCTCGCTGGTCAACGCGATGATCTCCTGGTCGAGTTCCTGGCGGGCATTGAGGCCGTATTTGCCGGTATAGGCGTTGACGCCGAAATAGCCGACGATCGCGGCCGCCATCGCGTAGAGGGCGAGACCGGTCAGGATCGATTTGAGGCGCGCGCGGGAGACCATTTTGGCAAGATGGGCCAGCTTGGTTAAGGCAGTGCTAATTTGCCCCTGCCCGCGCCGCCAATCGTCATGCCCGGGGGCTTGTCGGGCATGACGCAGGCTCGAGCGGCCTCAGCCGTGGTGTTTGGCCACGTGCGCCGCAAAAGCGTCGACGTACGCCTGGAGCACGCCCTTCAGCGAATCCTTGGTGAGGTTGCCTTCGGCGTCAAAGGCGTCGCCGACCGCGTTCAGGTAGGTCTCGGGCTGCTGCATGATCGGGCCCGCGATCCCAGGCAGGATGTTCTGGAGCGTCTTGGCGGCGCTGACGCCACCGAGCGGGCCCGGCGAGTTGGAGACGATGCCGACCGGCTTGCCGTTGAATGAGCTCTTGCCATAGGGGCGCGAGGCAACATCGATGGCATTCTTCAGCACGCCCGGGATGGCGCGGTTGTATTCCGGCGTGACGAAGATGACGCCGTCGGACTTCTGGAGCTTTTCGCGGAAGGCCAGCCAGTCGGCGGGCGGCGCGCCCTCGAGGTCCTGGTTGAAGAACGAGATGCCGGCGGGAGTGACGACCTCGAGCTTGAGTGAATCAGGCGCAAGCTTTGCGAGCGCGTTGGCGATCTTCAGCGAGAAGCTGTCCTTGCGCAGGCTGCCGGCGATCACGACGATGTTGTAGGCCATCAGATTATCCTTGGTTTTCCTTGAACCCTCGAGGGGGAAGTGCCGCGCGGCACTTAAGCGATCCGCACCATTGGATGCAAGTGCATGAACCGCTCCGATTTGGAAACGCTGCGTTTCGCGAAAGCAGATCGTCGGCCCACACAATCGGGCCGCCACGCGGCGGCCCTCTCACTGCAAACGGATGACGGCTTTCTTGTCAGCCTGAAGCGACCGCGAACGATGTGTGGCCGGGCGTATGGCCGGGCGTCCACCTGCGGCTGCAGATCACGACGATTTATTTGGATTGATGAGAAATTTTTCGCCGGTGGCACGTTTGGCGTACACTGCGATGTTGGCGGGATCGAGCGCCTCCTGAAGCGACACCACCTTGGTGTAGTGGCTGGCAAATGTCGTCTTCAGTTCGCTCACGACGCGCTGGCGCAGCCGCCCGATGTCGGCGGGTCCGATCTTCTGCAGGAACGGAGTGAGCAGCCAGCCGCCGACACCCCAGGCCATGCCGAAGCCGCGCGGCAGTTCGATGGGGCGCGTATCGAGCGCGCCATAGACATAGACCTGCTTGTGCACGCTGGAGCCGTAACGGCTGTATTCCTTCGCGGTCTTGTTGATCGCGACTTCCATGCAGTTGAGGATGTCGCCGGCGAGCTTGCCGCCGCCGATGGCATCGAAGGCGATGGTGGCGCCGGTCTCGACCAAGGCATTGGTGAGATCGTCGAGGAAATCAGGCTTGCTGGAATCGACGACATGCTTCGCGCCGATCCTCTTCAGTATCTCCGCCTGCTCCTGGCTGCGCACGATGTTCACGAGCCCGATGCCGTCCTTGATGCAGATCTTGTTCAGCATCTGGCCGAGATTGGACGCGGCCGCGGTGTGCACGAGCGCCTTGTGGCCTTCGCGCCGCATCGTCTCGGTCATGCCGAGCGCGGTGAGCGGGTTGACGAACCAGGACGCGCCCTCCGCCGCCGTCGTGCCCTCGGGCAGCGGCTGGCAGTCCCGCGCCTTCAGGGTGCGGTACTGCGCGTACATGGCGCCGCCGATCATCGCGACCGTCTTGCCCATGAGGGCCTTCGCGGCATCCGACGCGCCGGTCTTGATGACGACGCCCGCGCCCTCATTGCCGACGGGCAAGGACTGATCGATCCGCGCCCCCATGGCGCGCATCGCACCGTCAGGCACCTTCGCGGTGATGATCGGCGCCTCCTTGGTGCCCGAGGCCTTGGCCGTGCTCATGTCGGCCGCGCCGACGAGCAGGCCGAGGTCGGACGGGTTGATCGGGGCCGCCTCGATGCGGACGACGACCTCGTCGTCGGCAGGCTCGGGGGTCGGCACGTCGACCAGCGAGATCTCGAGCTCTCCGCTCGTCTTGATCAGCGAACGCAGTTGCAGTCCGGTCTTGCCGTCGCTCATGTCGACCCTCCCCTGTCCTGGTTGAAGCGCTGGCTTATGCCAGCGCCTTCAGTGCCGCCTTGCCCCCATAGAGCGCCTGCTTGCCGAGCTGCTGCTCGATGCGGAGGAGCTGGTTGTATTTGGCGGTGCGATCCGAGCGCGCAAGGGAGCCGGTCTTGATCTGACCGCAGTTCGTGGCGACCGCGAGGTCGGCGATGGTGGAATCCTCGGTCTCGCCCGAGCGGTGTGACATGACCGAGGTGTAGCCGGCCTTGTGCGCCATTTCGACGGCGGCGAGCGTCTCGGTCAGCGTGCCGATCTGGTTGACCTTGATCAGGATCGAATTGGCGCGGCCGGCCTTGATGCCCTCGGCGAGGCGCTTGACGTTGGTGACGAAGAGATCGTCGCCGACCAGCTGACACTTGTTGCCGATGAGGTCGGTGAGCTCCTTCCAGCCGTCCATGTCGTCTTCCGACATGCCGTCTTCGATGGTCGCGATCGGATAGCGGCCGACGAGATCGGCGAGATATTTGGCCTGCTCGGAGATCGAGCGGGTCTTGCCCTCGCCTTCATAGACGTACTTGCCGCCCTTGAAGAACTCGGTCGAGGCGCAATCGAGACCGAGCACGATGTCGCTGCCCGCCTTGAAGCCGGCCTTGCCGATCGCGTTCATGACGAACTCCAGCGCGGCGTCCGCCGACGGCAGGTTCGGCGCGAAGCCGCCTTCGTCGCCGACATTGGTGTTGTGGCCGGCCTTCTTCAGCTCGGACTTCAGCGTGTGGAAGACCTCCGCGCCATAGCGCAGGCCCTCGGCGAAGGACGAGGCGCCCACCGGCAGGATCATGAACTCCTGGAAGTCGATCGGGTTGTCGGCATGCACGCCGCCATTGATGATGTTCATCATCGGCACCGGCAGCAGCCGCGCCGAGGTGCCGCCGACGTAACGGTAGAGCGGCATGTCGAGCGAGTTCGCGGCCGCCTTGGCGCAGGCGAGCGAGACACCGAGGATGGCGTTGGCGCCCAGCCGGCTCTTGTTCGGCGTGCCGTCGAGGTCGATCATGACCTGGTCGATCTGGGCCTGCTGCTCGACGTCGAGACCGCTCAGCGCCTCTGATATCTCGCCATTGACGGCGCCGACCGCCTTGGTGACGCCCTTGCCGAGATAGCGGGCCTTGTCGCCGTCGCGCAGCTCGACCGCCTCATGGGCACCGGTCGAGGCGCCTGACGGCACGGCAGCGCGGCCGAGCGCGCCATCTTCCAACACGACGTCGACCTCGACGGTGGGATTGCCGCGGCTATCGAGGATTTCGCGTCCGATGATATCGATGATGGCGGTCATGAGGGCCTCTTTTCGGGGAACAAAGGGGGCAGTTCGCGGCTGCTTCTACCGCAATGCATTGAAGCGGAAAAGGCCGGGTGACGGCCGCGCCATGATTGGCTAAGAGGGCCGCATGTCGAAAAAGCCCAGCAAGTCGAACACCTCACCCAACCTGCAACTCGGCCGTGCCGTGGAATGGCCTGATGCGCCTGAGAAGGCCAAGCTCGACCGCGTGCCGAATCCGCAAGCCGGGACCGACTATCTCGTCCGCTTCACCGTGCCGGAATTCACCTCGCTCTGCCCGGTCACGGGACAACCCGATTTCGCCCATCTGATGATCGACTATGCGCCCGGCCAGTGGCTGCTGGAGTCGAAATCGCTGAAGCTCTACATTGCGAGCTTCCGTAATCACGGCGCCTTCCACGAGGATTGCACCGTCATGATCGGCAAGCGCATCGCGAGCGAGATCAAGCCGAAATTCTTGCGGATCGGCGGCTATTGGTATCCGCGCGGCGGCATTCCGATCGACGTGTTCTGGCAGACCGGAAGCGTGCCCAAGGGCCTCTGGGTGCCGGAGCAAGGCGTCGCGCCCTACCGTGGCCGGGGCTAGCTGGAGATCCATGACGATGACAACGACATCTGGGAAAGTCCGTGGACTCGCGCTCGGCGTTCTCGGACTTCTGTGGCTTGCCGGCCCGTCCAACGCGGCCGAAATCCGCGTGATGATCTCGGGCGGATTCACGGCCGCCTATCAGGCGCTCGTGCCGGAATTCGAAAAAGCCACGGGCAACAAGGTCCTGACCGCCTACGGACCATCGATGGGCACCACCACCAATGCGATCCCGGTCCGGCTCGAGCGCGGCGAACCCGCCGACGTTCTGATCATGGTCGGCTATGCGCTGGCCGATCTCGCGAGCAAGGGCAAGGTCGTTGCCGGCAGTCAGGTCGACCTGACGCGCTCGCCCATCGGCGTCGCCGTGAAATCGGGAGCGCCGAAGCCGGACATCAGTTCGGTGGATGCCGTCAAGACCGCGTTGCTGGCGGCAAAGACGATCGCCTATTCCGACAGCGCCAGCGGCGTCTACATCTCGACCGAGATGTTTGGCAAGCTCGGCATCGCCGAAGCCATGAAAGACAAGGCGCGCAAGATCCCGGCAACGCCGGTCGGCGAAATCGTCGCGCGCGGCGAAGCCGAGCTCGGCTTCCAGCAGATCAGCGAATTGAAGCCCGTGAAGGGGATCGACATCGTCGGTCCGCTGCCGAAGGAGTTGCAGCAGATCACGATCTTCTCGGCCGGGATCGCGACCGTCGCCAAAGAGCAAGAGGCCGGTCGCGCTCTGATCAAGTTCCTGGCCTCACCCGCGGCGCGCGACGCGATCATCGCCAGTGGAATGGAGCCGATCGTGGCTGACGGAACGAAATAATCGGGTTTGACGGCGGCTAGGGCACGACCAACACCGGCACGCTACCGTTCACGAGAACCTCGGATGTCTGGCTTCCCAAAAACAGCTTCCTGAGGCCCCGACGCCCATGAGAGGCCATGACGATCAAGTCGCAGCGTCTGGACTTGGCCGTTTCGACAATCGCCGTGGCCGGGTGCGAATTCGGAACATGCAAGAGTTCGACCGAGATCCCGATCTGCTCGGCCATGGCACGTGCCTGCTCGAGCACCTTGCCTGCCCGCTCCCGGCAAGCGGCGTCAAAACGATCAATCTCGTCCCGTGAAGGAACCCATCCAGAGTCAAATCCGCCGCCATAATCGATCGGCAGCGCTTCAGTCACGGTGACGATGGTCGCTTTGGCATTCAAAGCTTTTGCCAGGGCAATTCCATGCTCGACGCCTTTCCTGGCGACCTCCGAACCATCGGTGCTCATGAGAATGTTGCCGTACATTCGGTGGCCCTTCGCTTGCCCCCGCATGCCCCCCGCAAGTGACCCCAACGACTATGATCCGATCCTCGCCCCCGGTCTATTCGCTTCTATTTCAATCTCGATATCATCCTAAGCCACCTCGCGCACCCTGGTGATGAAGCTGTCCACCTCGCCGGTCAGCGAGGCCGACTGGCTCGACAGATCGGCGGCCGCTTTCAGCACGCCGGAGGCCGCGCGGCCGGTTTCGTTGGCCGCCGACGAGACGGTCGCGATGTTGCGCGTCACGGTCGAGGTCGCTTCCGCCGTGTGCTGCACCGTGTCGGCGATCTCGGCCGTTGCCTTGTTCTGCTCCTCGATGGCGGCGGCGATGACGCGGTTAATGCTCGATACCTCCTCGATGGTCTTGACGATGCCGTCGATGGCGGAGACCGCCTTCTGCGTCGCGGCCTGGATCTCCGTGATCTGGGCGCTGATCTCTTCGGTTGCCTTCGCCGTCTGCGACGCCAGGTTCTTCACCTCGCTCGCCACGACCGCAAAGCCGCGCCCGGATTCGCCGGCGCGCGCGGCCTCGATCGTCGCGTTCAATGCCAGCAGATTGGTCTGGCCCGCGATCGAGGTGATGAGGCCTATGACCTCACCGATGCGGTCAGCGCCGTCGGCGAGCGCGCGCATGGTGCTGTCGGTCTCCTTCACCGTGACAACGGCATGCTCGGTGGCGCGGCTTGCCTGCTCGACCTGGCGGTTGATCTCGCGGATCGAGGCATTGAGCTCCTCGGCCGCGGCGGCCACCGTCTGCACGCCGCCGCCGACCTGATCGGCCAGTGTCGAGGCCGAACCGGCCTGGGCCTGGGCTTCCGCCGCCGTCCCCGACATCGAGCGCGCCGTCGTCTCCAGCTCGCCTGACGCGCTCGACAGCGTCTGCACCATCTGGCCGATCCGGCTTTCGAACTGCCGCACGAGCCCTGAGAGCGCGCTGGCGCGCTTCTCCTTGTCGGCGCGTTCGGCCGCCTGATCGCCGGAGAGACGTTCGGCCTTGATCATGGCGTCCTTGAACACCTGCAAGGCCACGGCCATGCGGCCGATCTCGTCGTTGCGGTCGAGGCCCGGCACGTCGCTGACGAAATCATGATCGGCAAAGCGGGTCATGACGCCGGTGATCGCGGTCAGCGGCCGGGTGACGCGGTTGCGCATCAGGACCAGGCCGCCGATCATCAGCGCCAGCGAGGCCGGCACCAAGAGGCCGAACAGGATCAGGCTGGAGCGGGCCTGGGCAACGCCCTCCTCCGCGCGCGAAATCATGTCGGCCAACGCGGACTGCGTCACACCGACGAGCTTGTCAGCGCCTTCGAGCTGACGATTGCGGTAGTCGAGACCGGTGATGCCGGCCGGCTCGCCCTTCAGCAGATGAGCCGCAACCGAGTTACGCACGTCGTAGAGCTCGCCGGACATCTCAGGCTCGGCGTCGCGGATCGCCTGCAACAGCGCGGGCGAGGCGGCATTCACGCTCAGAGCTCGCACGATGCTCCAGGTCGCCTGCGAGCGTCCGCGCAGGTCGGCGAAATCGATGCCATCGGTCGCGGTCCAGGGTTTGTTGGCCAGAATCGTGCTGAACTGCGAGAGAATGATCTGGCCGGCGGTCGCACGCGTCAGCCAGGCCGACTGCTTGACCAGCAGCAGGCGGTCGACCACCGGGTCGATCAAGGTCATGCTGTTGTCCAGATGCGCGGTCACCTCGCCGATCGCATCCATATAAGCGTCGGACGCCTTGGCCCAGGCGGGGGCCAGGGCCGCGTCGCGCGCCGCCTTCTCCTGGCGTAGCGCTGCCGTGGAGCGTGACCGCAGTCCATCCACCTCCTGCCAGGTGCCACGCAGCTTCTGCACGCGCTCGGCGAGGCCGGGCAGATCGAGCTGCTCTAGGGTCTGGAGCGCCTGCGCATAGTTCTTGATGGCGGCCGCGCGCATGTCGGCGATGGAAGTGAGCGTGTTCTCGGGGGTCGGCGCCGCGGCCGCCAGATTGCTCAACGTATCTCCGCGCTCGAGCCGGAAGACCACCAGCGCATTGGTCATGTCGCGGCTCGCCATCGCGAGCGACACGATGCGGTTGCTGTCGGCATAGCGGCTGACCGCGTGCATCACGCTGTAGGCGCAAATGAGAACGAGGACGATACCGAGAGAGCCGACCACTGCCCCGAGAATACGGGCGACCGAGCGTTGCTTTTGCATCTGGCGATCCGATGGAATGACGCCGCAACCGACGGCTTGTCGGCAATCTACGGAGCCAACCGTGAGATTTGATTTAAGATCGAAAGGTTTTGGCTACCGTCCCCCTACGGGAAAATACGGAGGTCGGTAGTTTCCATCAGGCCAGTGCGTCCGACGGTGCCCGCGGCCTGAGCATCCGGGCGCAAACCAGCCCCAGCACCATCATGATCCCGGCGCTTGCAAACAACGTCGGCACCTTGCCGCCGTGCTGGAGCCCGAGCCCATAGGCAATCGGGCCGACCGTCTGCCCCATGAAGAAAAAGAACGAGTGCAGCGACATCGCGGTCGCCCGCGCCCCGATCGACAGCTCGCTGGCAAACACCTGCAAGCAGCCATGGATCATGTAGAAGCCCCACCCCATCGCCAGCATGCTGGCGAATTGCAGCTTCCACTGCGGACCGAAGGCGAGCACGCCAAGCTGCAAGGCGACGAGCCCCGCGCCTGCGATCATCATGCCCTTGACGCCGAGCCAGGGCAGGAAGCGCGAGACGGTGAACGTGTAGAACAGTCCGCCGACCGCAAATCCGGCGATGACGATGCCGGCGATCGACGGCGACTTTTCGCCGAGATCGAACAGCAGCGCCGCGATGAACGGAAACAGGCCGAACACGCAGCAGCCTTCGACGAACACCGCCGAATAACAATAGCGCGTATTGGGATTGGCGAAGATGGTGCGATAGCCCTGCCGCAAGGCCCTCAGATCGGTCTTCGGCGCCGCGGCCAGCGCGGCACCGCGAAAGCCCGCCGCCACTGCAATCGCCGCGATCACGCCGAGCGCCCCAAGCATCATCAGCACTCCGCGCCAGCCGATCAGTTCGCCGATGATTCCGGAAGCGGTCGCGCCTAACAGATTGCCGGTCATCGAGCCCGCCAGCGTACGGCCGATGGCGACCTGCCGCTTGGCGGGAGCAACGAGGTCAGCGGTTAGACCAAGAGCAACCGGGAACACGCCACCCGAGGCAATGCCGGCCAGGATGCGGCTTGCGAACAGGCCCGAGAACGTGGTCGCGACGGCGCCGAGAATGGAGGCGACACCGAGCAGGGCCAGGCACAGTGTCATCAACCGCGCCTTGCCGAACATGTCGGCGGCCGCGCCGATCACGGGCTGGACCAGTGCGTAGATCAAGGCATAGCCGGCCGCGATGCTCGCAGCCGTCGTGATGCTGATCGAAAAATCCTCGGCGACGTGCGGCAGGATGGGATCGAGCGCGCGCGTGGACAAGGCCGCCGAGAAGCTTGCCAGTGCGATGATGTTGATCGCGGGCGGAAATTTCTGGCCGGACGACAGCCCAGTCGCAGGCTGGGACATCAGTGCGTTGCGCTTTTCGTCACCGCGTCGAACGCCATCAACGTGCGGATCAGCCCTTCGAACTCGCGCAGCGGCACCATGTTGGGGCCGTCCGAAGGCGCGCGATCGGGATCGGGATGGGTCTCGACGAACACGCCGGCGACACCGACCGCGACGGCCGCGCGCGCCAGCACCGGCACGAATTCCCGCTCGCCGCCGGAGGAGGCGCCCTTCCCGCCCGGTTGCTGCACCGAATGGGTGGCGTCGAAGATCACGGGCGCGCCGGTCGTGCGCGCCATGATTGGCAACGCGCGCATGTCGGAGACCAGCGTGTTGTAGCCGAAGGAGGCGCCGCGCTCGGTGACGAGGACGTTGCGATTGTTGGCGCCGGTGATCTTGCTCACGACGTTCGTCATGTCCCAGGGCGCGAGGAACTGCCCCTTCTTGACGTTGATGACCTTGCCGGTCGCGGCCGCGGCGAGCAGCAGATCGGTCTGCCGGCACAGGAAGGCCGGGATCTGCAGGACGTCGACGGCTTCCGCCGCACCGGCGCATTGCGCGGCATCGTGCACATCGGTCAGCACCGGCAGGCCCAAGGAGGAGCGGATCTCGGCGAAGATCGGCAGCGACTGCGCAAGGCCCAGCCCGCGCGCAGCCGACGCGCTGGTGCGGTTGGCCTTGTCGAACGAGGTCTTGTAGACGAGGCCGATCTTCAGCCGCGTTGCGATCTCCTTCAGCGCGGAGGCGACCTCCAGCGCATGCTGACGACTTTCGAGCTGGCAGGGTCCTGCAATGATCGAGATCGGCAGATCATTGCCGAATTTGACCGTGCCGACGCTGACCACCGGTGCCGCGGAAGATGAAGAGCTCAAGGCCAAGTCCCTCGTTTCGCGGCGACCATAGCGGTGATGAGAGGCCGATCAACCCCATTCGTCACAGGCCATCAGAATATCAGGGTTGCGCGGCGCCTCCCGCGGCAACCCCCGACCTGCCAGCCGCTACTTGACGGACGAGAAAGCAGTCGGCGCCAGGATCTGGCTGAGGATGTTGGCAACGATCTGGCCGTCCGCTTCGGACTTGGCGCGCGCCTCGAGCCATTCCGGATCAGTCATGAACGCGCCCCACTTCTGCTCGCGCTCGGCCAGCGACTCCCAGGCCAGAAAGTAGGTCAGCTCCTGGTTGGATTCGCCGACCAGCGTGGTGAAGAACCCGGCCTGCTTGATGCCAAGCCTCTCCCAGATTTTCAGTGTCGCCGTCTCGAACCGCCTCAGCAGTGCCGGCAGGCGGCCGGGCACGCAGCGATAGACGCGCATTTCGTAGATCATTGTTGTTTTCCTCCCGAACGGGTGCGGCGGTTATAACGTGCGGCCCCGAGGTTGTCTTGAGGCCCGCTCGACCGCCCCGGCGGCGTTCCGCGCATGGCTGGTTTTGTTCCCGCAATGCTGCCGCAATGATGGGGCGCTAGAATGGCTCAGTTGCGGTTCAGGTGCCTGTTACATGCGGATATTGCTCGTCGAGGATGAGATGGAGATGGCCGCAGCGCTTTCGTCCGCGTTGAGGCGCTACGACATGGTGGTGGATCACGTCCCCACGCTCGCGGACGCCGAGGAAGCGATTTCCGCCGACGTCCATGCCGCCGTCCTGCTCGACCGTCAGCTTCCGGACGGCGACGGCCTGAAGCTGATCCCGAAGCTGCGGGCGCGTGCCGGCGGCGTGCCGATCATCGTCCTGACCGCGCGCGGCGAGCTGGCCGACCGCGTCGCCGGGCTCGACAGCGGCGCCGACGACTATCTCGCCAAGCCGTTCGCGGTCGAGGAGTTATTGGCGCGGCTTCGTGCCGTGCTGCGGCGGCCTGCGGGCCTGTCCCCGGACATCATCCGCGCCGGCCGCATCGCATTCGACCTCAGTCATCGCGAGGCCAGCATCGACGGCCAGCCGTTCGAGCTGCCGCGCCGCGAGCTGCTGGTGCTCGAAGCTCTGATCCGCCGGATGGGCCGCACGGTGCTGCGCTCGGCGCTAGAAGAGGCCGTCTACAATTTCGATGACGAAATCCAGTCGAACGCGTTGGACACCCATGTCTCGCGCCTACGCCGCAAGCTCGCTGAGGCCGATGCCGGCGTGGAGATTCACGGCATTCGCGGCGTCGGCTATCTCCTGAAGAAGCTTTCATGAGCCGGCATGACGATCCCTATTGCCTGCGCTCGCGACTGAGCTGGCGCCTGCTCGCGCTTCAGGCCGCCTTGCTTCTGGCGCTGGTTGGCGTGGTCGTCGGTGCGCTCTGCGCCTCGGGCTTCGTGCTCGCCGAGCGCGACGAGGACCGCGTGATCGATGTCGTACAGCGCGCGCTCACACGGGACGCCGAAGGCGATCTGACCCTGCGGTCGACGTCCGAACTGAAAGAGTTGCGCGCCGAGACACCCGATCTCTGGTTCCTGGTGCGCGACCGGCACGGACCTTCGCTCACCGAAGGCGCCGTGCCGGCCGAATTCGCGGCGATCGGCGGCGGCCTCGACCAGATCAGCCAGGCGCGGCTCGGCTGGCAAATGTTGGAGGATGATCCGCGCAAGCCTGCCGCGCGGCTGAAGCGCGTCGACACCGACGCCGGGAATGTGCAGATCATCACCGCGACGCAGGGCCGGATGACCGGCGCCAAGGCGCTCTTGATGACTTCCCTGGCGTTTCTCGGCATCGCCCTGCCCGGCCTTCTGGTGATGGGCACCGCGACCTTCGTCGCGACGCCGATGATCGTGCAACGCGCCTTCAGGGGGCTCGACACGACCGCCGAACAGGCGCGGCGCATCGACATCCATCAGCGCGGCGCGCGGTTGTCGGTGGAGCGCATTCCGCTGGAGGTCGTGCCGCTGGTCACCGCAATCAACGATGCGCTGGCGCGGCTCGATCAGGGCTATATCAGGCACGAGCGCTTTGTCGCCGATGCCGCGCACGAATTGCGCACGCCGATCGCGATTCTCAACACGCGGCTGGAATCCTTGCCCTCCGGTCCGGACAAGACCCGGCTCTTGGAGGACGCCGCCCGGCTGGCGACGCTCGCCGAGCAACTGCTCGACATCCAGCGGCTCGATCGTTCCGGCAACCCCTTCACGCGTGTCGATCTCGTCGCGATCGCGCAAAGCGCGGCCGCCGACCTCGCACCCCTGGCCATTGCCGCAGGTTACGACCTGGCGCTCGATGCACCCGCGATGCCGGTCGAGACGATGGGCGACGCCGCCGCGCTGGAGCGCGCGCTGACCAATCTCGTGCAGAACGCGATCCAGCACGGCCCCCGCCGCGGCACAATCGGGATTCGCGTCAGCAATCCCGCCTGCATCGAAGTCATCGACGAAGGCGACGCCATTCCGCCCGATCAACGCGAGCAGATTTTCGAGCCGTTCTATCGGCTGTCGCCGCTCGATCGCGGCGCCGGCCTTGGTCTCAACATGGTGCGCGAAATCGTGCTCCTGCACGGCGGACAGGTCTCGGTCACCGACGGCGCGGACGGTGGCACCTGCTTCAGAATGACGCTGCGGCCAACCCCGAACAGTTGATTCGAATCTGCAATCGCTGCGCGCAGCGCAATGCTGTCGCAATCCACCGCCGCGACAGTGCCTCCGCGTCACCTCTGATCCCCGAGGTGCAATCGAAATGCCGGAGTGCGCATGCCCAACGATTTTCTCTCCTTCTTCCTGTCCTGGATGTCTTCACCGCGCCAGGTCGGCGCCATCGCACCATCGGGGGCGGCGCTCGCCGATCTCATCACCCGCGAGATCACCGAAAAGACCGGCCCGATCCTCGAGCTCGGTCCCGGCACCGGCGCATTTACTTACATGCTGTTGAAACGCGGCGTCAGGCCACAGGATCTCACGCTGATCGAATACGGCTCGGACTTCATGAAGCTCCTGCAAATAAGGTTTCCCGGCGCGCGAGTGCTGTGGATGGATGCGGCACGGCTGGCGACGGAGCGGCTCTATGTCGGTGCGCCAGTCGGCGCGGTCGTGAGCGGACTGCCGCTGCTCAACATGTCGACGCGCAAGGTCGTCTCGATCCTGGGTGGCGCATTCAGCTATGTCCGCCCCGGCGGCGCGTTCTACCAATTCACCTACGGCGTGAGCTGCCCGATTCCGCGGCCGGTGCTCGACCGTCTCGGCCTGCGCGCAACGCTGGTCGACCGGGCCTTCCTGAACGTGCCGCCGGCCGCCGTGTACAAGCTGACGCGCCGGCGGCAAATGACGCTGATCGCGGGATCGGTTGCGCCGGAGCACTCGACGCGAGCGCCTTTAGAGCCGTTGCACATCGAGCCGACTACACCCTTACGCCACAAGGTAGAGCGGCAGTGGGCTGCAGCCAAGTAGCGCGCCGATTGAACCGCAACTGCCCCGGTGGCGCTCAAATCGTATATACGAAAAATGGCTGATTTCCATCCTGCCAAAAATAAGGCCAATATGCAAAGCACGGATCCCGGCCGCTGTTCTTGATACTGTTGCGGGCTCCATCTTTCGTGTCAGCCGCCGCTGACGCCCACGAGCGGCGACGCGGCCGCAGCGATCAAGGGAGGCAGAAACATGACCTATTTTGATCTCGGACCGTACAGCCGCACAATCACCACGTCGGCGGCGGATGCGCAGCTCTGGTTCGACCGAGGGCTCAACTGGGTATTCGGATTCAACCACGCTGAAGCGATCAAGTGTTTTCGCAAAGCGCTCGCCCACGACGCAAGCTGTGCGATGGCGCATTGGGGCATCGGCTACGCCGCGGGCCCCAACTACAACCTGCCCTGGGTTCGCTATGACGCGCAGGGCCGCCAACTGGCGCTCGCGGCATCTTACGATGCGACGCAGGACGCCCTCGCGCATGCGGGCAACGCAAGTCCGGTCGAGCATGCGCTGATCCGGGCCTTGTCTGCGCGCTATCCGCAGCGTGAGGCAATCGAGGACATGGCGCCATGGGATAAGGCCTTCACGCAGGAGATGCGCAAGGTCTTCGCCACATACTCCGATGACCTCGACGTCCGAGCCATTCTTGCCGAAGCGATCATGAACGAGACGCCATGGCTGATGTGGGACCTGGCGTCCGGAAAACCCACCACCGGAGCCGGCACCGAAGAATGCAGGGCGGTTCTCGAACAGGCTTTCGACAGGATGCCGGCCGCCTGGGATCACCCGGGGCTGCTGCATCTCTACGTTCATCTCATGGAGATGTCGCCTTTCCCGCAACGGGCGATGCGAGCCGGCGACCGGCTTCGCGCGATCATGCCCGACAGCGGACATCTGATCCACATGCCGACACATCTCGATGTGCTGTGCGGGCAGTACAATGACGTTCTGCTCTACAACCAAAAAGCGCTCGCGACCGACCGAAGGTTCCTCGCTTATTCGGACGATCCAGGTGTCTACCTGATCTACGTCATTCACAACTTTCACTTCGCAATCTACGGCGCGATGTTCCTGGGCCAATACGCTCCCGCCATCGCCGCGGCCGAGGAACTCATTGCGACCGTGCCCGATCAGGTGCTGCGCATTCAATCGCCGCCCATGGCGGACTTCCTGGAAGGCTACCTGACGATGAAGCAGCACGTTCTCGTGCGCTTCGGCAAATGGAACGACATCATTGCCCAAGCGCTGCCCGAGGATCGCGGGCTGTACTGCTCGGTGAGCGCCATGATCCACTATGCCAAGGCGGTGGCTCACTCGGCGCTTGGCCATCTCACTGAGGCCGAAACTGAAAAGGCGCTGTTCGGACAGGCGAAGGCGCGCGTCCCGGAGAGCCGGCTCGTTCACAACAACAAGGTCGTCAACCTGCTCGGCGTGGCCGAAGCCATGCTGAATGGCGAGCTCGAATATCGCAAAGGCAACTACGACACGGCGTTTGCCGAGCTGCGCAGATCGATCGCGCTGAGCGACGCCCTGCCCTATGACGAGCCCTGGGGATGGATGCAGCCACCGCGTCACGCGCTCGGTGCGCTGCTTCTGGAGCAGGGACGGATCGAGGAAGCCGAAGCCGTGTACCGTTCCGATCTCGGCCTCGACGGAAAGTTAAGCCGGGCCTGTCAACATCCCGACAATCTGTGGTCGCTTCACGGATTGCACGAATGCCTTGTGCGGCGGGGCGACAGGGCCGAGACGCCGCTGATCAAGCAGCGGCTTGATCTCGCTCAGGCGCGGGCGGAGGTCCCGATCAAGGCATCCTGCTTCTGTCGCAGGATGGACATCGCCGCGGCGTAGGCCGCGCAAGCCGGGATCACGCCCTACACCAGCCGGCTCTGCACCATCGCCGCCTGGATGAACGAGGCGAACAGCGGGTGCGGCTCGAACGGCCGCGACTTCAGCTCGGGGTGGAACTGGACGCCGATGAACCAGGGGTGATCCTCGTACTCGACGATCTCGGGCAGCACGCCGTCGGGCGAGAGGCCGGAGAATTTCAGGCCGTGCTGCTCGAGGCGGTCCTTGTAGGCGGTGTTGACCTCGTAGCGGTGACGGTGGCGCTCCGAAATCTCGGTGGCGCCGCCATAGACCTGCGAGACGCGGCTGCCGCGGTTGAGCGCGGCGGGATAGGCGCCAAGGCGCATCGTGCCGCCGAGATCGCCGGCCTGCGAGCGCTTCTCGAGCTCGTTGCCGCGCAGCCATTCCGTCATCAAGCCGACGAGCGGCTCCTTGGTCGGGCCGAACTCGGTGGAGTTGGCATCCTCGATGCCGACGAGGTTTCGCGCCGCCTCGATCACCGCCATCTGCATGCCGAAGCAGATGCCGAAATACGGCACGTCGCGCTCGCGCGCGAACTGAGCCGCCTTGATCTTGCCCTCCGCACCCCGCTGGCCGAAGCCGCCGGGCACCAGGATGCCGTTGACGTGCTCGAGGAACGGCGCCGGATCTTCCTTCTCGAAGATCTCGCTCTCGATCCAGTCGAGATTGACCTTCACCTTGTTGGCGATACCGCCATGCGAGAGGGCCTCGATCAGCGACTTGTAGGCATCCTTCATGCCCGTGTACTTGCCGACGATGGCGATGGTGACATCGCCTTCGGGATTACGGATGCGCTCGTTGATCTCTTGCCAGCTCTGGAGCACCGGCGGAATCCGCGAACCGATGCCGAAGGCCGCGAGCACTTCGTCGTCCAGCCCAGCCGCATGATAGGCTTCGGGCACCGCGTAGATGCTGTCGGCGTCGCGCGCCTCGATCACGGCGCTTTCGCGCACGTTGCAGAACAGGCCGAGCTTGCGCCGCTCTTCCTTCGGAATCTCGCGATCGGTCCGGCAAAGCAGGATGTCCGGCTGGATACCGATCGAGCGCAACTCCTTCACCGAATGCTGCGTCGGCTTGGTCTTCAACTCTCCGGCGCTGGGAATGTAGGGCAGCAGCGTGAGGTGAATGTAGATGGCGTGATCGCGCGGCAGCTCGTTCTTGAGCTGGCGGATCGCCTCGAAGAACGGCAGGCCCTCGATGTCGCCGACCGTGCCGCCGATCTCGACCAGGACGAAGTCGTAGTCATCATTGCCTGACAGCACGAAGTCCTTGATGGCGTTCGTGACGTGCGGCACCACCTGGATGGTCGCGCCAAGATAATCGCCGCGGCGCTCCTTCGAGATGATGTCCTGGTAGATGCGTCCCGTCGTGATGTTGTCCTGCTTGGTCGCGGGACGTCCGGTGAAACGTTCGTAGTGACCGAGATCGAGATCGGTCTCCGCGCCGTCATCGGTCACGAACACTTCGCCGTGCTGATACGGCGACATCGTTCCGGGATCGAGGTTGAGATAGGGGTCGAGCTTGCGGAGGCGGACCTTGTAGCCCCGGGCCTGCAGCAGGGCACCGAGCGCCGCTGAAGCCAGACCCTTGCCGAGCGAAGAAACCACGCCGCCGGTGATGAAGATGTACCGCGCCATGGGACCTAACCTCTAATCCCTCGAATCCGATTCGCCAAAGCGATTCGCATTCCGCCCCAAAGAATCTGCGGGCCTGTGGGTGAGCCAAAACTAAGTGTGGTAACAGAGCCTTGATGGGGGTTGTTGATGCACGACGGTAGCCATCGTCCTGCATGGCCCCCCTGCTTTATTGCGAGCGAGGCACCTGCGGGCCGCTCGGCGCTGCCGGGGCCTGCTGCTCATCCGCCTTCTTCAGCGTATCGAGAATACCGCCCGAGGTCGGCGCGGTGATCGGGTTGCCGCCGGCCGGCTGGGTCTGCGACGCCGGCTGGCCAATGATCGAGGTCGGCGCGCGGTTGTAACCGGCATACCAGGACAGGAAGAGGCTGGTCAGGAAAAAGCCGGCTGCGAGGACCGCCGTGGTGCGCGACAGCAGATTCGCCGTGCCGCGGCTCGACATGAAGCCGGCGCCGCCGCCCATGCCGAGGCCGCCGCCTTCCGACTTCTGGAGCAGCACGGCGCCGATCATGACGGCAACGATCATGAGATGGATGACGACGACAACAGTCTGCATGGTATCCTTCCGTCACAAGCCGACGGCGCCGGTGCCGGCAGCCGATCGCGCTTCGCGGGTTTTCCTGAAGTTGCGCGGTGTTACACGATCGGAAGAGGCATTGCCACCCCCGATCGGCCATGGCCCCCGCTTTACACGGGGCAGTCTCTACTTAGGACAGCCTTGCGCGATCGCAAGGAAATCGGCCGCTTTCAGGCTGGCGCCGCCGACCAGCGCGCCATTGACGTTGTTCACCGCCATCAGCTCGGCCGCGTTCGAAGGCTTGACCGAGCCGCCGTAAAGGATCCGCATCCTGGCCCCATCTGCCTTGAACCTGGAGGTCAGGAGTTCCCGGATAAAGCCATGAATCTGCTCGACATCGGCGGAAGTGGGGGTCAGCCCCGTCCCGATGGCCCAGACCGGTTCATAGGCCACGACCAGGTTAGCGGCCGTGGAGCCATCCGGCAGCGAGCCAGCGAGTTGGCTGCGCACGATTTCGAGGGTCTGGCCGGCATCGCGCTGGGCCTGCGTCTCGCCGATGCAGACGATCGCGGCCGCGCCGGCCCGCCAGGCGGCCTCGGCCTTCTGCCGGATCAGTCCATCGCCCTCGCCATGGTCGGCGCGGCGCTCGGAATGGCCGACGATGATGGCGGTTGCGCCCGCGTCAACAAGCATTTCAGCCGCGATATCGCCAGTATGGGCGCCGGAGGCCTTGGCATGGCAATCCTGGGCCCCGACGGCGACGGCCCTGCCGCGCGCCTTGTCGGCAAAGGCCGCGATCAGGGTTGCCGGCGGGCAGACCAGCAGATCGGCCTTGCCAGCCACCTCTGCCGCCCCATTGAGCATGGCATCGAATTCGGCGGCCTGGGCCTTCAGGCCGTTCATTTTCCAGTTGCCGGCGATCAGCGGTCGGATGGCATTGGTCATGTCATTTTCCAGCAGAATGAGGTTTCTGCATGCGCTAGCAGAGCTATCGCGGCAGTTCCAGATTCTTGTTTTGACGCGTTTTCCTGACGCGAACCGGTCCCCACTTCGCTTGAAAACGCTTTCGGGCCTTTTAACCGCAGCTTGGAGCGGCCTGAGGCGAGGTTGCGGGGCGAAAGCCGCCACTTTATGATGGCATATCAATTTGGTGACGCGCTTTTGCGGAATCTGCATTAAGACGCGCTCCCGTTCCCCTCCTGCCAAACAAGTTGGACCAAATGCTTCGAGGAATGCGCAAGGCCTCATCAAACTGGGTCGGCAAGACCATTATGGCCGTCGTGATGGGCGTGTTGATTATCAGCTTCGGCATTTGGGGCATTGCGGACATTTTCCGGGGCTTCGGACAGTCCACGGTGGCCAAGGTCGGGCACACCGAGATTTCGCTCAACGAGTTCCGCCAGATCTACACCGACCGCCTCCAGCAGATCGGCCGCCAGTTCGGCCGCCCGCTGACGCCCGACCAGGCGCGCGCGTTCGGCCTTGACCGCCAGGTGCTGCAGCAAACGATTGCGGAAGCCGCTCTCGACGAAAACGCCCGCCGGCTCGGGCTCGGCGAGTCCGACGAGCAGATCCGCCAGCTCATCATGAATGATCCGAACTTCAAGGGCGTCGACGGCAAGTTCGATGCGAACCGCTTCCAGGGCTTGATCCGCAATTTCGGCTACACCGAGCAGCGTTACGTCGCCGAGCAGCGCAAGGTGGCGCTGCGCCGGCAGATTACCGGCACGATCGGCGCCGGTCTCGAGGCGCCGAAAACCATGCTTGACGTGGCAACCCGCTTCCAGAACGAGCAGCGCTCGATCGAGTTCGTCAGGCTCGACACGGCGCAGGCCGGCACCATCGAGGCGCCCTCGCCCGAGGCGCTCGCCGCCTATTTCGCGGATCACAAGGTCCAGTTCCGGGCGCCCGAATACCGCAAGATCGTGTTCGCCGTGATCTCGCCGGAGGAGATCGCCAAGTGGAGCGACGTCTCCGATGACGACGCGAAGAAGCTGTTCGATCAGCGCAAGGAGCAGCTCTCCACTCCGGAGAAGCGGCAGATCCAGCAGATCGTGTTCCCGAACGCGGCGGAGGCACAGGCCGCGCGCGAGCGCCTCGTCGGCGGGCTGTCTTTCGAAGATCTCGGCAAGGAGCGCGGGCTCAGTCCCTCCGATGTCGACCTCGGGCTCGTGACCAAGTCCTCACTCGAACCCGCTGTCGGCAATGTCGCCTTCGCGCTTCCTGTTGGCGAAATCAGCCAACCGATCCAGGGGCCCATCGGGGTCTCGATCGTCAAGGTCAACAAGATCGAGCCGGGCGTCGAGGCCGACTACGCCAAATTTGCCGGCGAGCTGAAGCGCCAGATCGCGACCGAGCGCGCGCGCACCAAGGTCGGCGAGCTCCGCGACAAGATGGAGGACGAACGCGGTGCCGGCACCAGCGTCGCCGATGCCGCAAAGAAGCTCGGGCTCACCGCCGTGACCATCGATGCCGTCGACCGCTCCGGCCGCGCACCGAACGGGCAGCCGGTCGCCGAGATCCCGCAGGGCCTCGACGTGGTCTCGCAAGCCTTCAACAGCGACGTCGGGGTCGACAACGACCCGATCTCCTACAAGGGCGGCTATGTCTGGTACGACGTGCTCGCCATCACGCCGTCGCGCGACCGCAGTCTCGACGAGGTTCGCGATCAGGTCGAGGCGCGATGGCGCCAGGACCAGATCGCGGCCAAGCTCAAGACCAAGGCGACCGAAATGGTGCAGAAGCTCGAACAGGGCGGCAAGCTCGCCGACGAGGCGGCTGCGATCAACGCCAAGGTCGAGACCGCCAGCGGCTTCAAGCGCAACGATCAGCCCGCCGGCGTGCCCGCAAGCATCGTGGCCGCCGCCTTCCGCACCGCCAAGGACGGCGTCGGACAGGCGCCCGTGACCGGCGGCACCGAGGTCATCGTCTATCGCGTCACCGACATCGTCGATCCCCCGATCGATATCGCCTCCGACGAGGTCAAGAAGCTGAAGGAGAGCATCGACAAGTCGCTGACCGACGAGCAGGTTGCCTCCTACGTCAACAAGCTTGAAGCAGACATCGGGATTAGCATTAATCAGGCCGCCTTCGCGCAAGTGACCGGCGCGAACCAGCAGTGAGTTGAAGCACGCGATGGACGACCTGAAATCGATTATTGGAAAAGTGGCGACCGGCGCCAGCCTGTCGCGCGACGAGGCCGCTTCCGCTTTCGACGCCGTGATGTCCGGCGAGGCCACGCCCTCGCAGATGGGCGGCCTGCTGATGGCGCTCAGGGTCCGCGGCGAGACCGTGGACGAGATCACCGGCGCGGTCACGGCGATGCGCTCGAAGATGCTCACGGTCGACGCGCCCGCGGAGGCTGTCGACATCGTCGGCACCGGCGGCGACGGCTCCGGTTCGGTCAATGTCTCGACCTGTGCCGCCTTCATCGTTTCTGGAACCGGGCTGCCCGTCGCCAAGCACGGCAACCGCGCGCTGTCGTCGCGCTCGGGCGCCGCGGACGTGCTGACTTCGCTCGGCGTGAAGATCGACCTCAAGCCCGAGCAGGTCGGACGCTGCGTAAGCGAGTGCGGCATCGGCTTCATGTTCGCCCCCGCTCATCATCCCGCCATGAAGAACGTCGGCCCGACCCGGGTCGAGCTCGCCACCCGCACGATCTTCAACCTGCTCGGACCGCTCTCCAATCCGGCCGGCGTGAAGCGGCAGATGGTCGGCGTGTTCTCCAGGCAATGGGTGCAGCCGCTGGCGCAGGTGCTGAAGAATCTGGGCTCAGAATCCGCCTGGGTCGTGCACGGCTCCGACGGGCTGGACGAGATCACCCTCACCGGCCCGACCTTCGTCTCCGCGCTCCACAATGGCGAGATCACCAGTTTCGAGGTTTCGCCCGAAGACGCCGGCCTGCCGCGCTGCGAGCCCGGCGCTCTCAGGGGCGGTGACGCGGATGCCAACGCGATCGCACTGCAAAGCGTCCTCGACGGCAAGCCAAGCCCTTATCGCGACGTCGCGCTCCTCAATGCCGGCGCCGCGCTCATCGTCGCCGGCCGCGCGAGGGACCTCAAGGAGGGTGTCGCGCTCGGCGCGAAATCGCTCGACAGCGGCGCGGCGAGCGCGCGGCTGAAGCATCTGATCGCGGTCTCGAACAGCTGAGCCTGTCATGTCCGATATCCTGACCAAGATCGAAGCCTACAAGCGCGAGGAGATCGCGGCGGCCAAGCGTGCCCAGCCGCTCTCGGCCGTCGAAGCGCAGGCCAAGGCGCAGGGAGCCGCGCGTGGCTTCGCGCGTGCCATCAGGACCAAGCATGCCAACGGCGACTACGCGCTGATTGCCGAGGTGAAGAAGGCCTCGCCGTCCAAGGGGCTGATCCGCGAAGATTTCGATCCGCCCGATCTGGCCAGGGCCTATGAGGCAGGCGGAGCGGCTTGCCTGTCGGTGCTGACCGACACGCCCTCGTTCCAGGGCCATCTCGACTTCATGGTCGCGGCGCGCGCAGCGACCTCGCTGCCGGTGCTGCGCAAAGACTTCCTGTTCGACACCTATCAGGTCGCCGAGGCGCGCGCGCACGGCGCCGATTGCATTCTCATCATCATGGCCGCGCTCGATGACGCCACCGCCAAGGACCTCGAAGACGCCGCGATTGCCCATGGCATGGACGTGCTGATCGAGATTCACGATCGCGCCGAGCTAGAGCGCGCGCTCAAGCTGCGCTCGCCGATGATCGGGGTCAACAACCGCAATCTGCGCACCTTCGAGACCACCCTGGCGACCAGCGAGATGTTGGCGCCGCTGATCCCGAAGGACCGCTTGATGGTGGGCGAGAGCGGCATCTTCACGCCGGCGGACCTTGCCCGGCTCGAGCGCGTCGGCATGTCGACCTTCCTGGTCGGCGAGAGCCTGATGCGGCAGGCCGATGTCACGGCGGCAACACGCACCCTGCTTGCGCGCGAGACCAAGGCCCGCGCCACGGGCACGCGCTGACATGGCGCGCAAGGACATGGCGCGCAAGGACATGGCGCGCAAAGCTGCGAAGACCAACCCATCGAAAACGGCGGGCCCTGCCCTGACCCATATCGGCGCCTCCGGCGAGGCCCGGATGGTCGACGTCTCGGACAAGGCTGCAACCGAGCGGCTCGCCGTCGCCGAAGGCCGCGTCGTCATGGCGAAAGCGACCCTCGACCTGATCAGATCAGGCAACGCCAAGAAGGGCGATGTGCTCGGCACCGCGCGCATCGCCGGCATCATGGCGGCGAAGCGGACATCGGAGCTGATTCCGCTCTGTCATCCGCTGGCACTGTCGAAGGTCACGGTCGAGATTGAACCCGACGCAAAGCTGCCGGGCTGCGTGGTGCGCGCCAGCGTCAAGGTGACTGGCCAGACCGGTGTCGAGATGGAAGCGCTGACGGCGGTTTCGGTCGCCTGTCTCACCATCTACGACATGATCAAGGCGGTCGAGCGCGGCGTGCGCATCGAGGGCATCCATCTCGTCGAGAAGCTGGGCGGCAAGTCGGGCCACTACCGCGCCTGATCTCGTGATCATTCGGCGACGTGCGGATCCTGTCCTGCGCCGTTGCGAACCTCGCTTGCAGAACGCGCGGCATCGAGCGGGGCCAACACGTTAGATGGTTAAGCGCTGGTTGACGTCGCAGTCACCGGCAAGAACTGACCGGATGGCGACCGTCTCCGGCAATACTCTGCCACGCATCTTGGCCCGCCCATCGATCGGATTTGTGAGTCGCGGTTCATGTCGCATTAACCGCGCTTGCTAACGTCGCCTCCACATCGATCCCGTAAACCGACGGATGTTACGTGGATCATGAGCTGATCTTGGCGTGTGCACGGCAACGATCGATGTGATGACCAAATACGGCAGCCGCCTTCTCGACCAGGCCTTCGTGCGCGGTGGACCCATCCGCTGGCTCGTGGTGGGCGGCACACTGCTGATCGCGGCGATCGCCCTCGGCGCGATCCTGATGGCACAGAATTTCCGCGAACGCGCGCTGCGCAACTCCGGCCGCGAGCTCGAAAACACCGCGCTGCTGCTCGCTCACCATTTCGATCAGCAATTCCAGGATTTCGCAGTCATCCAGCGGGATTTCGTCGATCACGTCCGCGCCACCGGTATCGCCGGGGCAGAGGACTATCGAAAGCGCCTCTCCGGCGAGGACGTTCACCGGATGCTGCGTTCAAAAATCGAGGCCTTGCCCTACATGGGCGCCGTCAACGTCATCGATGCCGACGGCAACTTGATCAATTCGTCGATGGCGTGGCCGGTCCCGAGCGTGAACGTTGCCGATCGCGCCTATTTTCGGACCTTCAAATACACTCCCTCCTCGCCCGACGTCCTCATCGCGCCGCTTTACAGCCGGGTCTCCGGCCAATGGACGATCCTGATCGTGCGCAAGATCGTTGGACCCGACGGCGAATTCATGGGCCTCATCGCGCGCGGCATCGAACCGGCCAATTTCGAGAAGTTCTTCGAGACCGTCGTGCTCGGCGAGGGCGCGACGATCTCGATGCTGCATCGGGACGGCACCTTGCTGGCCCGCTACCCGCATTCGAGCGAAATGCTGGGACGTAATTTCAGGAACGGCTCGTTCGAGCAGCAGAGGATCTTCGCGCTCGACCATTTTGCCGGCCGCGTCGCGAGTCCTGTCGACGGCGAAGACCGGCTGGTTTCGTCGCGCGCGCTGCCCCATTTCCCGATCCTGGTGATGGCGACGACCACGCGCGCCGCGGCGCTCGCCGACTGGCGCGAGCAGATCGGCATCCTGATCTCGGTCGCCGCCGCCTCTGTGCTCGCAATTGCCGGCGTGCTGGTCGCGATCGTGCGCAAGTTGCTGTGGCAGCATCGCCTGTCCCGGGAGCGGCTGACGCTGGAGAAGCAGCGCCTCGACCGCGCCGTCAATAACATGACCCAGGGCCTGCTGCTGTTCGACGCTTCGCGGCGGCTCGTGGTCTGCAACCAGCGCTATATCGAGATGTACGGGTTGTCGCCCGCAATCGTCAAACCCGGCTGCAGCTTTCTCGACGTCATCATGCATCGGAAGGCTACCGGCTCGTTGACCGGCGATGTGGACCAGTATGTCGCACGCGTGCTGCGCGACGTCCACGTGCGCAATTCCATGGTGGTCGAGACCAGCGATGGTCGATCGATCCAGGTCCTCAACGAGCCTCTCGACGATGGCGGCTGGGTCGCGACCCATGAGGACATCACGGAGCGGCGCCGTACCGAGGAGCGCATCACCCACCTCGCCCACTACGACGCGCTGACCGACTTGCCGAACCGCGCCATGTTCCACGAACATCTTCGCGGCGAACTGGCGACCATCGTTCACGGTGAACAACTCGCCGTGCACTACATCGACATCGACGAATTCAAGGGCGTCAACGACGCGCTCGGCCATCTCGTCGGCGACGAGCTGTTGAAGTCCGTGGCGCAGAGCCTGCGCGCCTGCGCCGGCCCGAGCGATTTCGTGGCGCGGCTCGGCGGCGACGAATTTGCGATTGTGCAAATCGCCGTCACCTCGCAGGACCAGGTCAGCGAGCTCGTCGCACGGGTCTTCGCCGCGATCCGCACGCCGTTCGACTGCATGGGCCATCACCTCACCACCGATGCCAGCATCGGCATTGCGTTGGCGCCGGACCACGGCACGGCGCTGGACCAGATCCTGAAGAACGCGGATATGGCGATGTATGCAGCCAAAACCGCCGGGCGCCGCACCTACCGCTTCTTCGAACCTGAGATGGATGCCAAGGTGCGGGAGCGCCGCCAGCTCGAGATCGACCTGCGCCACGCCATTGCCCAAAGGGGGCTCGAAGGCGGCCTGGAGGTCTACTACCAGCCCTGCCTCAGCCTCAAGGACGACAGTATCGCCGGCTGCGAAGCCCTGGTGCGCTGGCGCCATCCCGAGCGCGGCATGGTTTCGCCTGCCGAGTTCATCCCGATCGCGGAAGACACCGGACTGATCAACGAGATCGGCGAATGGGTGCTGGCGACCGCCTGCCGCGACGCCGCCACCTGGCCCGACGACATCCGCCTCGCCGTCAACGTCTCGCCGGTGCAGTTCAAGAACGACACGCTGGCGCTGAAGATCATGGCGGCGCTGGCCGCGTCCAATCTGGCGGCCACCCGGCTCGAGCTCGAGATCACCGAGGCCGTGCTGATCCGCGACGACGACACCGCGCTTGCGATCCTGCATCAGCTCCGCGCCATCGGCATCCGCATCGCGCTCGACGATTTCGGTACCGGCTATTCGTCACTGAGCTATCTCCACCGCTTCCCGTTCGACAAGATCAAGATCGATCGCTGCTTCGTCAGCGACATCGCAGGTCCTGACGGCTCCGCCAGCATCGTGCAGGCCGTGGTCAATCTCGCCAGCGCCCGCCGCATGGCGACCACGGCCGAAGGCGTCGAGACCGAGGAGCAGCGGCGGCTGTTGCGCACGCTCGGCTGCACCGAGATGCAGGGCTATTTGTTCAGCGCCGCCAAACCGGCCGACAAGATCGTGGAGCTGTTTGCGCTGCATCGCAGCCGTCTCGCCCAGCGCCACGGCAATGGAGCGCGCCGTCGCGAAGCCAGCTAGGGCTTCGCAAGAGACGACCGCGCTCGCCAAACGAATTTGCCCGGAAGCGGTGATCCACTCCCGGGCGATATCGAAGGTCAAGATGACCGCTGGAAACTAGTTCGGCACCGTCGTCTTCGGCGCGGGCTTTGCGGCTGCCGCATTCACGGTGACGCCGTGCAGGAAGTCGAAGGCCGCGTGCAGTGCCTTGTCGTCCTTCTCTTCCGGTGGGACATAGGACTGCGATCCGGTCTGCTCCTTGCCGTCGGCGGCCTGCAGATGGCCGCGCATCTGGGACTCCGCGATGGTGTCGACGCGGCCCTTCAGCTCCGGCGGCACGTCCTGGAGGATCTCGATGTCGGGCGCGATGCCCTGGGCCTGGATCGAGCGGCCGGACGGCGTGTAATAGCGCGCCGTGGTCAGTGCCAGCGCACCGTTGCCGGCACCGAGCGGAATGATGGTCTGCACCGAGCCCTTGCCGAACGAGCGCGTGCCGATCAGCGTCGCGCGCTTGTGGTCATGCAGCGCGCCGGACACGATCTCCGAGGCCGAAGCAGAGCCGCCGTTGATCAGGACCACCAGCGGCTTGCCTTTGGTGAGGTCGCCGCCTTGCGCCGTGAAACGCTGGGTCTCTTCCGGATTGCGGCCGCGCGTCGAAACGACCTCGCCGCGCTGCAAGAACGCGCTCGACACCGATACCGCCTGGTCGAGCAGGCCGCCCGGGTTGTTGCGCAGGTCCATCACGTAGCCGACAAGCTTGTCCTGCGGCACGTCCCTGGAAATCGACGCAATCGCTTTCTTCAGGCCGTCGGTGGTCTGCTCGTTGAACGAGGTGACGCGGATGTAGCCGATGTCGCCGTTCTCGACGTGGAAGCGCACCGGGCGCACATGGATGATCTCGCGCTTGATTGCGACGTCGAGCGGCGCGTCGGCGCCCTTGCGCACGATGGTGAGCTTGGTCTGGGTGTCGACGGGACCCTTCATCCGGTTGACGGCCTGCTCGAGCGTCATGCCCTGCACGTTTTCGCCGTCGATCTTGCTGATGAGGTCGCCGGACATGATGCCGGCCTTGGACGCCGGCGTGTCGTCGATCGGCGAGACGACCTTGACGAGGCCCTCCTCCATGGTCACCTCGATGCCGAGGCCACCGAACTCACCGGAGGTGGTCTCCTGCATCTCGGTCCAGGCCTTGGCGTTCATGTAGCGCGAATGCGGATCGAGCGAGGTCACCATGCCCGTGATCGCACCTTCGATCAGCTTGGCATTGTCGGGCTTCTCGACATAGCTCGCCTTCACCCGCTCAAAGACCTCCCCGAACAGGTTGAGCTGGGAATAGGCGTCATCCGTGCCCGCGCCGACCGCCGCCCGTGCCGCCCACAGTCCGCCCTGCGGACCGGATACGAGGAGGGTCAGGCATGCGCCGGTGAGCGCGCCCAGGGGGAACAGCAGGGTTTTCCGCATGGAATGGGTGGCCTTTTCGCTTAGCGGTTCTTTTGAGGCTTGGCAGCCGCCATCCAAATGGCGATCCAGCCCGGTTCTCACAATATCATTCTGGTTTCTTCAAGGCCGGCCTGCCACGCCGGCGGGCACGCGATGAAAATCCCTTCGCCTGGACCTAAACATTTGGCAACGTTCGGAGACCAGCCCTCCCGGACAGCGGGAATCGGTCGGCCGACGACGCTTCGCAGCTATGCGAGTTTAGGATGGTTTTGGAAGGCCGAACGGGATAGGCGATGGCGTAAGACTTCAAATTCTCGGGAGGACAACAATGAACGACGCGCCCCGGCCGGAACGGAATGTCGAACTCGGCGCCAGTAACGAGCCATTCCAGAACCTGCACGAATTCATCCGGAAGGCGCGCTCCAACCTCAACCAGAACGCCTGGGACTACATCGTCGGTGCGGCCGAGACCGAGACCACCATGCGTCGCAACCGCATGGCGCTGGACGAGATCGCTTTTCGCCCCCGAGTGCTGCGCGACGTGCGCAAGGTCGATGGCTCCGTCGAGCAGTTCGGCCGCAACATGCGCCTGCCTGTCGTGCTTGCGCCTGTCGGCGCGCTGGAAATCTTCGATCCGCTTGGAGCCGCTAGCGTTGCCCGCGCCGCCGGCAGATTCGGCGCCGCCCATATGCTGAGCTCGGTTTCCGAACCCGGCCTCGAAAAGACCGCCGAAGCCGCCCCCGATGCGTTGCGCATGTACCAGCTCTATGTTCGCGGCGATGACGCGTTCGTGGCCGATGTCGTCAGCCGCGCCGAGAAGGCCAGATATGCCGCCTTCTGCCTGACCGTCGACACCGCCCATTACAGCCGTCGCGAGCGTGACATCGCCAAGCGCTACGTTCGCGAGAGCCGTCTGCGCGCTACCGGAGGCGACTACCAGAAGGGCCTGGAATGGCGGACCGTGAAAATGGTCAAGGACAAGTTCCGGATACCGTTGATCCTCAAGGGCATCGCCACTGCCGAGGACGCGCAGATCGCGGTCGATCACGGCGTCGAGTGGATCTACGTCTCCAACCATGGCGGCCGTCAGCTCGATCACGGCCGCGGTGCCATGCATGTGCTGCCCGAGATCGTCCAAGCGGTGAAGGGCCGCGCCAAGATCATGGTCGATGGCGGCATCTGCCGCGGCACCGACATCGTCAAGGCGATCGCGGCGGGCGCAGACCTCGTCGGCATCGGCCGGCTGCAATGCTGGGCACTGGCTGCGGCGGGCGAGACCGGCGTGGCGCGGATGCTCGAGCTGCTCGAGGACGAGGTGCTGCGCTGCCTCGGTCTCCTGGGCGCCACCTCCTTCGCCGAGGTCGACAAATCCTGTCTGCACCCGGCCACCGCAACCAACGCGCCGAGCGTGTTCAGCGCATTCCCGCTGTTCGACCACGAACCCTACCGATACTGATGGAAAGGACGCAAGTGACCTCGCTCTCGCCTGGTAGCGCCGATGCGCTTCTGTTCGATCTCGGACGCGTCGTGCTCGACATCGATTTCTCCAAGGCGATCACCTGCTGGGCGCGACATGCCGACTGCGAGCCGGAAGCCATCGTCGCGCGCTATATGCGCGACAGCGAGGCCTACCGGCTGCACGAGGTCGGCAAGATCAGCGACGAGGACTATTTTGCCTCGCTGCGCGCATCGCTCGGCATCGGCATCTCGGATGCGCAGCTCCTCGAAGGATGGAACGCGATCTTCGCCGGCGAGATGCCTGATATTGCGGAGCTGCTGCCGCGTGCGGCGAAGCAGATGCCGGTCTATGCCTTCTCCAACACCAACCGCCCCCATGTGGACTTTTTTTCGAAGGAATATGCCGACCTGCTCGGGCATTTCCGCGAGCTCTACCTGTCCTCGAGCATCGGCCTGCGCAAACCCGATGCGGAGGCCTTCGACCATGTCGTCGCCGCGATGGGGGTGCCCGCGAACCGCATCGTGTTCTTCGATGATCTCGCCGAGAACGTCGAAGGTGCACGGGCGCGCGGCCTGACCGCGGTGCATGTGACCTCGCCGACCGACGTCGGAAATGCCCTGAAGGCGCTGGGGATCTGACTTGGCACCCTGGCTCTGATTCCGGAGGCAATTTCACTGGAACTCGGGAACCAAAACCCTTTGTGCATTTTTGTACAGAGTTCCGGGAACGGAATCCCCGGCTCCGGACTCTATAGTCCGTTGGGAATTCTACATCGGACTTATCATCGTGTTGGGCAAAACCTACCTCACCAAGCAGGCCTCCCTGCTGATGAAATACGCCAGGACCACCTCGAATTCTGAGCTCTCCGCAAAACTGATCAGCAAGGCCGCCGACCTGAAGGCCCAGGCCGATCCAATGCCCGACAAGAATCCCAAAGCGCCTGATGTCAGTCCGAGCGAGCCGCCGGGGACCTGACCGATGCTGGCCACGGCTCTTGTCTTTGCCTTGGCCGTCGTTGTGCCGGTATGCGTCGCTCTCCAGATCATGCCCCGGCTGAACCTCCAGCTTCGTCCCACGGCTCCAGGGGTGGGATAAATCATCTTGTGCGGCTGCTTTGCCTGGACGCTCCCGCTCGGCTAGAACTCTCGCCGCTGATTTGCCCGAATGGGCGTAGCTGGAGTTTTCACCGTGGCCCTCATGCCGGTATCCGATGCGCTTGCTGCCGTGCTCGCGGGAGCGGAGCCGCTGGCTGAGGAAACAGTTGCGCTCGATCGGGCCTTTCATCGCGTGCTTGCGCGCGATGTCGCGGCGCGGCGGACGCAGCCGCCTGAGGCGATGTCGGCGATGGATGGCTATGCCGTGCGTGCGGGCGATGCGGCCAAGGTCGACACACGGCTCACGGTGATCGGCGAAGTCGCAGCCGGCCGGCCGTTTGCTGGAAGGGTCGGCGCCGGCGAAGCCGTGCGGATCTTCACCGGTGGCGTCGTTCCCGATAACGCGGATGCCGTGGTGATCCAGGAGGACACCGTCGCCGACGGCGAGTGCATCACGATCAAGGAAGCCGCCATCACCGGACGACACATCCGCCCGGCCGGCATCGACTTCCGCGAGGGCGACGTGCTCCTGCGCAGCGGCACGCGGCTCACGGAGCGCGACCTCGCACTCGCCGCCGGGATGAACCATCCGCAACTCGCGGTCCGCCGCCGGCCGACGGTCGCAATCCTCGCCACCGGCGATGAGCTGGTGATGCCGGGCTCGACGCCCGGCCACGGCCAGATCGTCTATTCCAATGGCTATGCCCTTCATGCTCTGGCTCGCAGCGAAGGTGCCGACACGATCGATCTCGGGGTCGCGGCCGATACGCTTGCCGCCACCACATCGGGCATCCGCCGCGCGCGCGAGAGCGGCGCCGACATCCTGATCACGACCGGCGGTGCCTCGGTGGGCGACCACGATCTGGTGCAACAGGCACTGAGGGACGAAGGTATCTCGATGGCGTTCTGGAAGATCGCGATGCGACCGGGCAAGCCCATGATGAACGGGCAACTGGGATCGATGCGCGTGATCGGCCTGCCCGGCAATCCCGTATCATCCTACGTTTGCGCTTTCCTGTTTCTGGTCCCGCTGATTCGCGCGCTGTCGGGGCGTTCGGCGGTTCATCATCGCCGCGAGCGCGCCGTGCTCGGCCGCGATGTCGGCGCCAACGATCAGCGCGAAGATTATCTGCGCGCGCGGCTGGCAGAGCGTGACGACGGCACGCTGGTCGCCGTTCCCGTCGATCATCAGGACTCCTCGTTGCTTTCGAATCTGGCTGCGGCACAGGCACTTCTCGTGCGCGCACCGTTCGCGCCGAAGGCCGAAGCAGGCACCGCTTGCGAGGTGCTGCGGCTGCCCGTCTGACCGCTTCGTTCGCGTGCGTTCCGCGAACTTGGTCGCGTTCACGGTAAATTAAGCAGTTGCGGAACATGTATCGAACATATAGTGTCCGTTCATGATTTGTTTCGAGCATGTAGCGGCTTATGGCTGAATTCAGCGTCTCGGAATTGAATGACATCACCAGGGGGATTTTGGTCGAGATGTTAACGCGCAAACAATACGAGCTCCTGCGGTTCATCAGCGAGCGGCTGAAGGAAAGCGGCGTGCCGCCCTCCTTCGACGAGATGAAGGACGCGCTCGATCTGCGCTCGAAATCGGGCATCCACCGCCTGATCACTGCGCTCGAGGAGCGCGGCTTCATCCGCCGTCTGCCCAACCGCGCCCGCGCGATCGAGGTGATCAAGCTGCCCGAGCTCCAGGCCGCCGCCGGCAGTCGCCGCGGCTTCACCCCGAGCGTCATCGAGGGCAACCTCGGCAAGGTGCGCATGACGTCGAGCCCGCCGGCGGATGAGGGCGAGCGTCCCGTCGCGGTGCCCGTCATGGGCCGGATCGCGGCCGGTACGCCGATCGAAGCCTTGCAGACCCGCAGCCACACTATCAGCGTTCCGCCCGACATGCTCGGCGCGGGCGAGCACTATGCGCTCGAAGTGCGCGGCGATTCCATGGTGGACGCCGGCATCCTCGACGGCGACATGGCCCTCATCCAGCGCAACGAGAGCTGCGACACTGGCGACATCGTCGTCGCCCTGATCGACGACGAGGAAGCCACCTTGAAGCGCTTCCGTCGCCGCGGCGCCTCGATCGCGCTCGAGCCAGCGAATGCCGCCTATGAGGTCCGCATCCTGCCCCCCAACCGGGTCAAGATCCAGGGCAAGCTGATCGGTCTCTATCGCAAGTACTGAGCGCCACGTTCTCGCGCGATCGGTGACTGCGATCAACGATTGGAGCGGACGATTGTCCGCTCCGGCTGGATAGACTTTCTGGTTCTGCACAGATTATCCCGCCACCTCTCCAGCCCTACATCCCCGGCATGCCGCAACGAAGCACACTCGCTTCGATGGGCCTCCAGGGAGACTGAGGAGAGAATGATGGGCAAGATCATCCTGAGCACCGTCACGATGACGCTGATCACAGCGTCCGGATCGCACGCCTTTGCTGCGCATGCGCAGCATCGCCTCGGCAAGGTGCCGCAGGCGACGAGCGCGCAGATCCGCGATGCCCGCAACGCCATCGAGCAACAGGCGCAGCCCGGCTGGCAATATTCCGGCTGGTCCGCGCCGGCCGGACGCTGAGCGCGAAGCCTCCCAAATGCACGGAGGCAAGCTTTGTTCCCAGCCGTTCGGGAAAGATAATGTGATTGCGGCTCGCGGATCGGAGCCGCAGATTTGCCTACAACCAAGCAGAGTCTTGCAGGCTTCAACTCTGATAGAGGCCGGCGCCTCCAGGACAGAGGCGCGGGTTGCTATCCCCGATGAGGAGCACCCGATGTGTGACTATAGCTTGCATGCCGTCGCGACGCGTCCCGCAGAAGTCGGCGAGACGATCGTCACGACAACGTTCCGCGGCACCTCGACGCGCGGCTTCGCCTCTGAAGCCGACATGTCGGTCGCGGTCTGCCTGCTTCCGGGAACGGAGCTCGCCTTCGCCGACAACGTCCGCTACGACAACAGGTGGATCTGGACCCGCACCATCAATTCCCGCGTAGGCAAGTTCGGCAAGGTTGATCCGCACATTCCCGATCGCCATCACGACGCGATCGAATTCCCCGATGGCAAATACGTGCTGGTGACGCAGCTCGTCGAAGGCCAGCGCGCAACCGTGCTGCAACTGCCCGTGACCCAGCCGCTCGGCGAGCGCGAGCACAAGCCGCAAGTGGCCGCCGACAGTCGCACGACGCCGCCACGCCTGCCGATCGGCTGAAGCGTCGATTCTAGTCCTCGGCCTGAAGGTCGGCCTCCGACGGCGTTGCGTCTTTGGTCCGCGGAGCTGCCGACCGTGGCTTGAGGGTTTGGCCGAAATCTGCATCGCCGGGCGCCACCGGCGACCAGGAGCGGTTTGCGCCCCTCGCTCTCACCGGCTGAACCGCAAAACCGTCACCGCGCTGTGTCAGCGCAAGCGCGCCCTGGCTCGCCAGACGCGGCCGATCGATCACCATTGCAGCGCAATCGGGCGGCGCAGGCCTCGCCGTCACCACCAGCGCTGCGCGGCTGCAATCGTCGGCCAGCGCGTCGATGCGCAGCGCCAGCGCAATCATGCGGCCGTCGGCAAGCGGCGTCACGCAGCCGGCATCGTCGCACGACACGCCGTCGCCGAGCGAAGCGCTGGCGGCATCGCGCGGGTCGGCGTCCGCCGCGAGCCACTCCTTGAGAAGGAAATTGTCCTTCTTCGTCCTGATCAGATGCAGCTGCCCATCCTTGCCGCGCACCGCGACGTTCTGGCCGTCGGCGGCAATGAGAATGTCGGGTTGCCGCACCGACAAGGCCCAGATCGTTGCGACCGCAAGCACGATCGCACCCGACCAGCGCAGCGGCGTGCGCAACAGCCCCATCAGGACAAGCCCCAGGCTCGCCGTCACCAGCGGCGCGGTGCCGAAGGCGCCGACATGGCCGATAGCCCCTGGCAATGCCGCCACCCAGCGGGTGACCACAATCATCCAGTCGATGCCGATCCCCATCAGCCACCAGAACACGCCGTCCAGCCCGAACGGAGCCGCGAGCAGTCCCAACAGCCCGGCCGGCATCACCAGCGCCGAGACGACGGGCATCGCACCGAGATTGGCGAGCACGCCGTAGGGCGTGACGCGGTGAAAATGGAAGGCGGCATAGGGCGTGGTCGCAAGCCCCGCGATCATGGAAGCCATGAACAGCATCGCGATCTCGCGGCCGCCCCACAGCGCAATCCGCGCCGTCGTCGAATGATCGGGCGAGGCAAGCAGGTTCGGCATCCCGATCTGCACCATTGCCACCAGCCCGAGCGTCGCCGCAAACGACATTTGGAAGCTCGGATGCACCAGCGCTTCCGGCGCAACCGCGAGCACGATCAGCGCCGCCACCGCCAGCGTGCGGAACGTGATCGCGCGACGGTCGACGATCACGGCAATCAGCACCACCGCGGTCATGAAGAACGATCGCTGGGTTGCGACCTCCGCGCCCGAGAGCAGCAGATAGAATGCGGAGGCCATCAGCGCCGCGGCCGCCGACCATTTCTTGATTGCGAATCCGGCCGCCAGCCCGGGGATCAGCGCCAACAGCGCGCGGACCGCGAAGAAGACGACTCCAGCGACGACCGCCATGTGATAGCCGGAGATCGACAGCACGTGGCCAAGCCCCGAGACGAACATCGCATCGTTGACGGGCGTGGTGATCGCATCGCGGCGGCCGGTCAAAAGCGCGGTCGCGATTGCGCGGTTGTCGCCGTCGAGCACGGCGCGGATCCGCGCGTCGATCGCATCGCGCAGGCCCTGCATGAGCGCAGCATAGCGCAACTGCAATCCGCCTGACACCGGCGGCGTCACCGTCGTGATCGCCCCCATCGCGAAACCGGACGCGCCGATGCCCTGGAAGAACATGTCGCGCGAGAAATCGTAGCTGCCCGGCCGCAACGGCGACAGCGGCGGCATCAACCGGGCCTTCAACTGCACGAAGCTGCCGACATCGGGCGCCGTCCCCTTGCGCACGGAGAGGCGGACGCGCTCGAGCTTGACGTCGCCGCGCTGCGCCTCCATCGCGGTGACGCGCAGCACGAACCGGTCGGTGCGTTCGCGAATGTCGCGGGTCTCGACGAAGCCCGACAGCGACACGGAATAAAGCGGCTTTGCGAGCACGGCGTGGGCGATGCTTGCTGTCCTCCACGTCGCCGCAGCAAGACCGGCCGCAACCGCCGCGATCATGATCGCGGGTGCAAACCACCGGCTCCGCCGCAACAGAACCGCGCCAAGCGTCGACGCGCCCGCCGTCGCGACCGTCACCCAGAGCACCGGCTCATGGTCGGCGGCGAAGTACAGCGCGATGCCGCAGCCGAAGGCGATGGGGACCCATGGGAACAGTCGTCCAGCGCCGGCCTCGGCCTTCGCCCAATCACCCAGCTTTCCGGCGATCGACGACCAGACGCCGAAGCCTGCCGGCACAAAGCCGCCGGCCGACGCTGTTCGGCCGCTGCCGGGCCAGGTCCCGGCCATACCTTGCGAGGCACGTTGTGGCCGGCCCGGCTCCGCCATCCCTCAGCAACCCTGCGCTACGCTACTGCACGGAAGCTACCGGAACGTGCGGCGGCACGGATAGCGGCACAAATCGGGAACGAAGAGGCTTCCGCCCTACTTTTCCTCTTCCATCGTCACGGCGACATCGGCCTTGGCGGACAGCCGAACCTTGTTGCCCTCGACATCGGCAACCAGGCCCTTGTCGATGAAATGGTGGTGGCCCTTGTGGCTGCCCTCGCCGCTGTCCTTTTTGGTCAGCTTGATGCGATTGCCTTCGACCTTGTCGACCGTGCCGATATGGACACCGTCGGCGCCGATGACTTCCATATGCTCAGCGATGTTCTGCATGGTGGGATGCTCCTGTGGATCCACCTCAACCCGGCGCCCGCGCATTCGTTTCCAGCGCCGGAATGACGATGCCGTGCGCGGCGCAACTGTCAGATCAACGGCGCCTTCGCCGAGGCGTGGTGATTGACGATCTTCCAGTCGCCGTCTTCGCGAATGATGACCCAGCTCATCTTGACGACGAGGTCAGGCCGTTCGCCCGCCAGGTCGAACGTGATGGTCGCGCCCATGTTGATCGTATCGGCCCCTGCCTGCGCCGCCTGCACCTCGGAGAACGCCGCGCTCGGCCTGCGCCAGCGCGGCAGGCCGTTGAAGTAATCGGCCACGCCATTCCTGCCCCGATAGAGCTTCGGGTTGGAGCCGAAGAAGAATGCGTTCTTTGAATAAAGCGACGATAGCGCAACCGCATCGAGGGTCGCGAAGCCGGCGCACCATTTCGCGATGATGGCGGAAACGGCGGCGTCGGCTGCACTGCACATCTTGCGTCCCTCAGCCCTTTGCCTCAGCCATTTGCCTCAGCCCTTGGCGACTTCCTTGGCGAACGTATCGCGCAAGCCAATGGTGCGTGAGAACACCGGCTTGCCGGGCGTGGAGTCCTTGTCGCGCACGAAATAGCCCTGGCGCTCGAACTGCATCGGTTCGCTCGAATTGCTTTCCGCGACCGATGCCTCGATCCGGGCGTCGGAGAGGATCTCCAGCGATTGCGGGTTGAGGTCAGCAGCGAAGTTCGAGGCATCCGGGCTCGGGTTGGCGAAGAGCTGGTTGTAGATGCGGATCTCCGCAGGGACAGACGTTGCGGCCGGCAGCCAGTGCATGGTCGCCTTGACCTTGCGGCCGTCAGGCGCGTTGCCGCCCTTGGTCGCGGGATCGTAGGTGCAGCGCAGCTCCACCACCTCGCCCCTGTCGTTCTTGATCACGCCGGTGCACTTGACGAAATAGGCATAGCGCAGCCGCACCTCGTTGCCCGGCGACAAGCGGAAGAACTTCTTCGGCGGGTTCTCCATGAAGTCGTCCTGCTCGATATAGAGCTCGCGGCCGAACGTGATCTTGCGCGTGCCGGCGCTGGGATCGTCCGGGTGGTTGATCGCCTCGAGTTCCTCGCTCTGCCCTTCCGGATAGTTCTCGATGACGACCTTCAGCGGCCGCAGCACGCCCATGCGGCGCTGCGCGGTGCGGTTCAGCTCCTCGCGGATGCAGAATTCCAGCATGCCGACGTCGACCACGCTGTTGGCCTTGGCCACACCGATGCGCTTGACGAATTCACGCAACGCCGCCGGCGGCACGCCGCGGCGGCGCATGCCCGCGATGGTCGGCATCCGCGGATCGTCCCAGCCCGCGACGTGGCCGTCGCGGACAAGCTGGGTCAGCACCCGCTTCGACAGCAGCGTGTAGGTCAGATTGAGCCGCGCCATTTCGTACTGATGCGGCCTCGACGGCACCGGCAATCTCTCAATGAACCAATCATAGAGCGGCCGGTGGTCCTCGAACTCCAGGGTGCAGATCGAGTGCGTGATGCCCTCGATCGCATCCGACTGGCCGTGCGCGTAGTCGTAGCTCGGATAGATGTGCCATTTGGTGCCGGTGCGCGGATGGTGCGCATGCAGGATGCGGTAGAGCACGGGGTCGCGCAGGTTGATGTTGCCGGCGGACATGTCGATCTTGGCCCGGAGCACGCGCGCGCCGTTCGGGAATTTGCCCGCCTTCATGCGACGGAACAGGTCGAGGTTCTCCTCCACGCTGCGGTCGCGAAACGGCGAGTTCTTGCCGGGTTCGGTCAGCGTGCCGCGCGACAGCCGGATCTCTTCCTGGGACTGATCGTCGACATAGGCGAGCCCGTCGCGGATCAGCTGCTCCGCCCATTCGTACAGGCGGTCGAAATAATCAGAGGCATAGAACAGGTTCTTGCCCCAGTCGTAGCCCAGCCAGTGCACGTCGGCCTGGATGGAATCGATATATTCCTGCTCTTCCTTGACCGGATTGGTGTCGTCGAAGCGCAGATGACAGCGGCCTGGAAATTCCTGGGCGATGCCGAAATTGAGGGCGATCGACTTGGCGTGGCCGATATGCAGGTAGCCATTCGGCTCCGGCGGGAACCGGGTCACGATCTCCTTGTACTTGGCCTGATCGAGGTCGGCCTGGATGATGTCACGAATGAAATCGCGCCCAATCTCAGTCGTCACCGGTTCTGTGCTCATCCTGCAATCCTGTCGGGAAGTCAGCGGCCCTTCTGCCAAATTCGCGTGGCTGAGCCAAGGCCTCAGGGGATCCGCCGTTGGGCTTTAGTTATGCTCCGGTCCTGATATATACCACCGCTTCAATGCATAGGCCCTGCCAAGAATGACCGATTCCGTCGTCACGCGCTTTGCGCCCTCTCCAACCGGCTTCCTCCATATCGGAGGCGCCCGCACGGCGCTGTTCAACTGGCTCTATGCGAAGAAGCACGGCGGCAAGATGCTGCTCCGGATCGAGGATACCGACCGGGAGCGCTCTACCGAGGCCGCGATCGGCGCGATCCTGGACGGGCTGAAATGGCTGGAGCTCGGCTGGGATGGCGACGTCATCTATCAGTTCAGCCGCGCCGCCCGTCACCGCGAGGTGGCCGAGCAGCTGCTCGCCGACGGCAAGGCCTACCGCTGCTACGCCACTGCCGAGGAGCTCACCGCCATGCGCGAGAAGGCGCGCAGCGAGGGCCGCACTCGCCTCTATGACGGCATGTGGCGCGACCGCGATCCGGCAACCGCCCCTGTTGACGTCAAGCCGACCATCCGCCTCCGGGCGCCGCAGACCGGCGAGACCGTGATCGAGGATCAGGTCCAGGGCCGCGTGGTCTGGCAGAACGAGAACCTCGATGACCTGGTCCTGCTGCGCGGCGATGGCAACCCGACCTACATGCTCGCGGTGGTCGTGGACGACCACGACATGGGCGTCACCCACGTCATCCGCGGCGACGACCATCTGATCAACGCCGCCCGCCAGAAGCAGATCTATGACGCAATGGGCTGGGCACTGCCGAACATGTCGCATATCCCGCTCATCCACGGTCCTGACGGCTCGAAGCTGTCCAAGCGCCACGGCGCGCTCGGCGTCGATGCCTACCGCGCCATGGGTTACCTTCCGGCCGCGCTGCGCAACTATCTCGTTCGGCTCGGCTGGAGCCATGGCGACCAGGAGATCTTCTCGACCGAGGAGATGATCGCGGCCTTCGATCTCGCCAGCGTCGGCCGCGCCGCCGCCCGCTTCGACTTCGCCAAGCTGGAAAACCTCAACGGCCATTATATCCGCCACTCCGACGATCAATCACTCGTGAAGATGTTCGAGGACGTGCTCGATCACGTCGTGCCCGCCCGCACCGAGATCAAGGCCAAGTTGAACGACACCACGCGCGCCCAGCTGCTGAAGGCCATGCCGGCCCTGAAGGAGCGCGCCAAGACGCTGATCGAGCTGATCGATGCCGCCTATTTCATCTTCGCCGACCGGCCGCTGCAGCTCGATCCCAAAGCGGCGGCCCTGCTGACGCCCGAGAACCGCAAGCTGATCGGCCAGCTTCATTCCGCGCTGGAGAATGTGGAGACGTGGAGCGGCACCAGCACGGAAGCTGCGCTGCGCGCTTTTGCCGAGGAAAATAGTCTCAAGCTCGGCGCAGTCGCCCAGCCCTTGCGGGCGGCGCTGACCGGCCGCACCACGTCGCCTGGCATATTTGAGGTTTTGGACGTGCTGGGACGCCAGGAAAGCCTGGGCCGGCTCGAGGATCAGTCCAAAGCCCCGACTACGACGTAAGTAGGCCATGGCTGCCATGATCTTGCAGCGCACACAGCAATAATATACCCATCTTCCCGTACATTCTGGAACATCCGGCCTGCCCCATCTTCGCCTGGGGCCTCCGGGACTGGCCCGTTTCACCACACATCGGGGACCTCTGATGGACGCAAAACCAAGCAACAAGACCGCCACGCTGACGGTCGGAAACAAGAATTACGATCTTCCGATCTATAGCGGCAGCGTCGGACCTGATGTCGTCGATATCGGCAAGCTGTACGGCCAGTCCGGCCTGTTCACCTACGATCCGGGCTTCACCTCGACCGCGAGCTGCCAGTCCAAGATCACCTATATCGACGGTGACGCGGGCGTTCTGGAATATCGCGGCTACCCGATCGAACAACTCGCCGAAAACGGCGACTTCCTCGAGACCTGCTATCTCCTGCTGTTCGGCGAGCTGCCGACCGCCGAGCAGAAGAAGGACTTCGACTATCGCGTCATCCATCACACGATGGTGCACGAGCAGATGGCCCGCTTCTTCCAGGGCTTCCGGCGCGATGCTCATCCGATGGCCGTGATGGTGGCCTCCGTCGGCGCGCTCGCCGCCTTCTACCACGACAGCACCGACATCAATGATCCCAACCAGCGCATGATCGCTTCCATGCGCATGATCGCGAAGATCCCCACGCTGGCCGCGATGGCCTACAAATACACGGTCGGCCAGCCCTTCGTGTATCCGAAGAACTCGCTCAGTTTTGCCGAGAACTTCCTCAACATGTGCTTCGCCGTGCCGTGCGAGGAGTACAAGATCAACCCGGTGCTCGCCGATGCGCTGGACAAGATCTTCATCCTGCATGCCGACCACGAGCAGAACGCCTCGACCTCGACGGTGCGTATCGCCGGCTCCTCCGGCGCCAACCCGTTCGCCTGCATCGCCGCCGGCATCGCCTGCCTCTGGGGCCCGGCGCATGGCGGCGCCAACGAAGCTGCGCTGGCGATGCTCGCCGAGATCGGCACCGTGGACAAGATCCCCGAGTTCATCGCCAAGGTGAAGGACAAGAACTCCGAAGTCCGCCTGATGGGCTTCGGTCACCGCGTCTACAAGAACTACGACCCGCGCGCCAAGATCATGCAGAAGATGTGTCACGCCGTGCTCAAGGAGACCGGCCATGGCGACGATCCGATGCTGAAGGTGGCGCTCGAGCTCGAGAAGATCGCGCTCAGCGATCAGTACTTCATCGACCGCAAGCTCTACCCGAACGTCGACTTCTATTCGGGCATCACGCTGAAGGCGATGGGCTTCCCGGTCTCGATGTTCACCGTCCTGTTCGCGGTCGCCCGCACCGTCGGCTGGATCAGCCAGTGGAGCGAGATGATCGAGGACCCGCAGCAGAAGATCGGCCGTCCGCGCCAGCTCTACACCGGCGTCACCAAGCGCGACTACGTTGCGATGAAGGATCGCAAGTAAGTTTGGACTTCAAGTCCCGATGCAGCGGCGCCATCGCAAGATGGCGCCGTTTTTGTTTGGGCACGCACTTGACAGTGGAAGCGCTCCGCGCGCAAATTCTTACACTAAGTAAGAATGACGACAGGGATGGAAATGCCGGAGCAGCCGAGAAGTCGGCGGCAGACGCGCGCTGCCATTTTAACGCATTTGCTTCAGTCCGGGGGTTCGTTCCGGCCGCCGCTGGCGAAGGCCGCACGCCTGTCCGAGGCGAGCCTGTCGCGCATCCTGTTTGACCTGAAGGCCGAAGGCCTGATCGAGGAAGTGCGTCGCCCTGCCCCCTATGTCGGCGGCCCGACGGGTCTGGTGTCGCTCGATCGCACGGTGGCGCTCGCGGCCCTCGAGCTCACCGAACGCTGGCTCAGCGTCGGGGTTGGCGACCTGTCAGGCAGGCTGCAGTACAGCGAGCGTGTGCCGCTGCCGAACAAGCCCACCGCCGAATCCGTCGGCCGGGTCTATCGCGAGGCGTTGACCTTGCTGCGCGACTGGACGCGACGGCACCGCATCGAACTCGCACAGATCGGCGTCACCGTTCCCGGCCTTGGCCGGCTCAGTGAGTTCGGCAACCCCATCATTCCCTGCGACATCGAACAGATCGGCGGCATGTTCGACGAATTGTTCGCAGGCGTGCCTGTCACCTTCACCAATTCGGTGGTGGCGCACGCCACCTTTCATCGTTATCGCACGGAAAATTATCCGTTCGGCGATGCGCATCTGTTCGTCTTCGTCGGTCAGGGCGTCGCGGGCGCCTGGGTGGATGATCCGATCGAGGACGACGCGCTCGATCCGATCGAGCTCGGCCACATGGTCTTCGGAACCGATGGACCGCTTTGCCGCTGCGGACATCACGGCTGCGTCGAAGCCTACACGTCGCTGCCGGCGCTGGCCGAGCTGCTCGGCCTGACTGAAGCCGAACTGCTCGCGCTCGGCAACGACTGGATGACCGAGATTCCACTTTCGCCGCGCGTGCGCCAGGAGCTGCGCCGAAGGCTGTTCCGGCTGGGGCTTGCGATCGGCAACACGCTCAACGTCAAACCCTGTCGCGGCGTCGCGATCAGCGGATGGCCCTCTCTGCTCGACGAGGACGATCGCAAGGCCGTGGTCGACGGGATCGATGCCTGCCTGCTCGGCGGCCGGAAACTGGCGCAGGTTTCGCTCGCCTTCGTCCCGCCCTCGAACGGCAACGATCCGCAGGCAGCGCTCGCCTTCGCCGCCTTCTGCCTCGCGAGATCTGGCGGCATGCCGAGCGCATCGACGGAGGCTGCCTGACATGACCTGAGCCGCGTGCGGCTCGCGCACGCCAAGACCAGCGCAAAAAGGCGCAAAAACCTCACACCCGGGAGAAACTGCCATGCCGATCACAACAACAAGGCGTCGTCTGCTCGCTGGATCCGCTGCCGCCCTCGCGCTGCCGGCCTTTGCCCGCGCACAAGGCGCGGTCAAGCCTCGCCTCACCGCAATCTCGCAATGGTCCGCAGGCAGCGACGGTGCTGCGATCACGGCGCTCGGCAAGAAATTCGAGGAAAAAGGCGGCATTTGGCAGCACTCGCCGGTCCCCGGTTTCACCACGGACATGATGAACAAGCTGCGTGCGCAGATCATCGCCGGCGATCCACCGGCCTGCTCGCAGCTCAAGGGCCCCGAGATCGCCGCCTGGTCGAAGATTGCTCCGACCGTCGATCTTGACGCCGTGGTCGCGGCTGCCGGCTACGAGAAGGTCGTCGCGCCGGATCTTGCCAAACTGCACAAGCCGGCAGGCAAATGGATCGCGCTGCCGTTGCAGATCTACAGCACCAACATGCTGTTTCTCTCCAAGCGCGGGATGGACAAGGCCAAGGCCGACAAGGTCCCCGTCACCTGGGCTGACTTCAACGACCTCGCCGAGAAAATGAAATCGGCCGGAATGACCTACCCCATCGCCAACGGCGGTACCCGCGCCGACGATGGGCAGAAATTCGAGGCGTCACTGGCCGGCATCAGCCCGACCGCATACCGCGCCGCCTGCATGAATCTCGACAAGAAGGCGCTGGAGGGCCCTGAGATGAAGGCGGCGTTCGCGCAGACGCGCAAGATCTCCGACTGGTGTGACCCCAACGTCGGGGTCCAACCCTATGCCAACAATTTGAAGCGCTTCGTCGACGGCGACATGGGCATGCTGATCATGGGCGGCTGGGCGCAGGGCGTGTTGAAAAACGCCGGCTTCAAGTTCGACGACTACGTCATCACCCCCGGCCCCAGCGACAACGGCAAGCCCGTCTTCCTCTTGAATGCCGATGCCTTCATCTTCTGGCAACGCAAGGAGGCCGATCTCCAGGCCGGGCAGATGTTGATGGCACAGCTCGTGATGGATCCGGCCATCCAGACCATGTATTCGCAGATCACGGGATCGATCCCCGTGCGCACCGATGTCGACCTGTCCGGCGAAGGCTGGTCGGATGGTCAACGGACAACCGCGGCCGCACTGAAGAATGCCATGGGCAACAACCAGGCCGTCCTGAGTCTCGCGCACAACATGGCCCAGGAAAACGGCCTGACCGCCGCGATGATCGACGTCATCACCGAATATGTGAAGAACAAGACGATCAAGCCGGACGAGGCCGTCAGCCGCCTCGCCGACGCCGTCGAGGGCGCACGTTGAGCGACGCCGTCTCGACAGCAACACGGCCGGGCCGGCCGGCGACCTCCGAGACGGTGCGCCGGCTGCCCGAATTTCTGATGATCTGGGTGCCGCTGCTGTTATCGGCAGCGCACCTCATCTCGTTTTCGATCTGGACCATCTGGATTTCGTTCACGCCCTCCACCCTTGTTCCCGTTACGGGCTGGGTCGGTCTGCGCAACTACAATTCGGTCCTGGCGTCGCGAAACTGGCAGATCGCCTTCGACAATCTGCTGCTGTTCGGCATCGCTTTCGTGCTGCTCAGTTTGACGACCGGCCTCCTGCTCGCGATCCTGCTCGATCAGCGCATTCGCGGCGAGAACGTGCTGCGGACCATCTTCCTGTATCCGCTGGCCGTGTCCTTCGTCGTGACAGGCACGGTATGGAGCTGGCTGCTCAATCCCGGCATCGGCATCGAGAAGCTTGCCCATGATCTCGGCTGGAGCTCCTTCCACTTTGACTGGCTGGTCAACCGCGACATGGCGATCTGGACCATTGTCATCGCGGCGGTCTGGCAATCCTCGGGCTTTGCCATGGCCCTCTTCCTGGCCGGCCTCCGCTCCGTCGATTCCGATATCATCAAGGCGGCACAGATCGACGGTGCCGGGCCTGTCAGAACCTATTGGCGCGTCATTCTGCCGACGCTTTGGCCGATCACCGTCACGGTCATTGTGGTCCAGCTGCAGTTTGCGATCTCGGCCTTCGACCTCGTGCGCGCACTCACCAATGGCGGACCGGGAATCGCGACCCAGCTGCCGGCCCTCGTCGTCTACGATTTGATGTTCCAACGCAGCCAGCTCGGCCGCGGTGCGGCAGCGGCGGTGCTGATGTTGCTCATCCTTCTTGCAGTGCTGCTGCCCTATGCGGCGTGGCGCTACCTCCGGCAACGGCGGGCTGCCCATGCGTGACCGAAGCTTCGCCCCAAGCCGGGCTCTGATCTATCTCGTCGTGACCTTGTTCGCGGCCGCCTATCTCGCGCCGCTGGTCGTCGTCGTCCTGAACTCGCTGCGGACCAACGAGGAGATTGCGCAGAGCTCGATGATTGGCTGGCCGCAACACTGGGCCTTTGGCAATTATGCCATGGCCTGGAGCGGCTTTTGCGTCGCAGAGACCTGCGCCGGCATCCGGCCGTACATGTTGAACTCGGCGCTCATAACGATCCCGGCGACGATCTTCTCGACCCTGCTCGGTGCTGTCGCCGGCTACGCGGTGTCGCTCTGGCGTTTTCGCGGCGATGTCTGGATCTACGGCATCGTCACCCTCGGCCTCTTCCTGCCCCAGCAGATGCGCCTCTTGCCCTGGACCATCGTGTTACGGGACATCGGGCTCATCAACACACTGTCGGGTCTCGTGCTGATCCACACGATCCAGGGACTCTCCTTCACGGTGCTGTTCTGTCGAAACTATTATGTGGCGATCCCGCACGAGTTGATCAGGGCCGCACGCATCGATGGCGCCGGCTTCTTCCGCATCTTCTGGCGTATCATCCTGCCGCTCTCGGCACCCATCCTGATCGTCACCGTGATCTGGCAGTTCACCCATATCTGGAACGAATTCCTCTATGGCGTGACCTTCACGACCGGCCAACAGCAACCTGTGACGGCCGCGCTCATCGCACTGTCTACCCCAGTCGCAGATATCCCCAAGCAAGGTGTGCAGAGCGCCGCGGTGATCATCGCAGCCCTGCCGACTTTGCTGATCTATCTCTTCGGCGGCAGGTATTTCGTACGCGGCCTCACTGCCGGGGCCGTGAAATGATGGATGTGTCATGGCAGCACTGAGCATTCGCGCCCTATCCAAGCGCTACGCCAATCTCGAGGTGCTCAAAGGCATCGACCTCGACATCGAGAGCGGCGAATTCACCGTGCTGGTCGGACCGTCCGGCTGCGGAAAATCCACGCTGCTCAACATCGTCGCCGGGCTCGATAACGCGAGCGACGGCACGATCGAGATTGGCGGGCGCGTGGTCAATGATGTCCCGCCCAAGGACCGCGATATCGCCATGGTGTTCCAGTCCTATGCGCTCTATCCGTCAATGACGGTGCGCCAGAACATCACTTTCGGCATGGAATGCCGAGGGGTCGCCAAGGCGGAGCAGGAAAAGGCGCTGGCGAACGTGGCGAAGCTGCTCCAGATCGAACCGCTACTTGGCCGCAAGCCGTCGCAACTGTCCGGCGGCCAGCGCCAGCGCGTCGCGATGGGTCGCGCGCTGGTGCGAGATCCCCTGCTCTTCCTGTTCGACGAGCCGCTCTCCAACCTGGATGCCAAGTTGCGCGTCGAGATGCGCATGGAGATCAAGCGGCTGCACCAGCGCATCGGCGCCACCATCATCTATGTCACCCACGACCAGATCGAGGCAATGACGATGGCGACACGCATCGCCGTGATGCATCGCGGCGTGGTGCAGCAATTCGCCGATCCCGATACCGTGTACCGCTATCCGGCCAATCTGTTCGTCGCGCGTTTCATGGGCTCCCCGCCGATGAACACGATGCCGGCCCGGCTCGAGGCAGATAGCGGCGGGCCGGTGGTGGTGATCGGCGCCGGTCGGCCGGACGAGGTCCGTCTCCGCCTGCAAGGCTACGACGCGGCGCTGTCCTATGTCGGCCGCGAGGTGGTGCTCGGGATCAGGCCGGAATGCATCGCCGAAGGCGACCGGGTGTTCTCCGGCGCCGCCGGCGCGCCCGTCGTCCTCACCGCGCCGGTCGAGATGATCGAACCTACTGGTGCCGAGACCATCGTCCTGCTGCGGCTCGGCGGCGAGCCCGCGCAGGCGCGCATCTCGCCGGACATCCGCCCGACGCCGGGCGCTACGGCTTCCTTTGCGCTGGACACCCGCCGCATTTGCCTGTTCGACCCAGAGACGGAGCGACTGATCGCATGACCAAGACGAACTATGCCGACCTCGCGGAGCGCGTGGTGGTGATCACCGGAGGCGCCAGCGGCATTGGCGCTGCCTTCGTGCGCGCTTTCGCCGGCCAGGGTTCCCGCGTCGCCTTCCTCGACATCGACGCGCAGGCAGGCGAAGCATTGGCGCAGGAGGTGGCAAAGGATTCCGGTACGGCACCGCTGTTCGTGCCGTGCGACCTCATGGACATCGAAGCCTTGCGCGAGGCGTTGACGAAAGTCCACGCATCGCTCGGCGATGCCGCGATCCTCGTCAACAACGCCGCCAATGACCAGCGCCAGGTGTTGGCGGACGTGACACCGGCGGACTTCGACTGGATGATCGGCGTCAACCTCAAGCACGTGTTCTTTGCAGCACAGGCCGTGGTGCCGCAGATGCAGGCGCGCGGCGGCGGTTCGATCATCAACATGTCGTCGATCGCGTGGATGCGCGGTGCACCGGCGCTGCCGGTCTACGCGGCCGCCAAGGCGGCAATCGTCGGCTTCACCAATTCGCTCGGACGCCGCTTCGGCGCCGACCGCATCCGCGTCAACGCGATCGCGCCGGGGATGGTGATCACCGAGCGGCAGCGGAAGCTGTGGTATCCGGACGAGCGGCAGATCGCCGAGATGCGCGCACGCCAGGCCATTCCCGATGCGGTGACGCCAGAGGACATCGCAGACATGGCGCTGTACCTCGCCTCCGACGCGAGCCGACGCATCACGTGTCAATGTTTCCGGGTCGACGGCGGCCTCGCCTAGCGCCCTTTCCGCATCGTCGCGAGCACGATGTCGGCGGCGAGCACGCTCGGCGATTTGTTGCCCGTCGACATGATGGTGTCGAGTTGCGCGAACGCCTCGACCTGCTGCCTGCGCAACGGCGTATCCGTCAGCACCTCGGACAACGCGGCTGCGAGCTTCTCCGGCGTGCAGTCTTCCTGCAAATATTCGGGGATCACGTCCTTGCCGATCACGAGGTTGGCGAGGATCACCGACGAGACCTGGATTGCGCGGCGCAGGATGAAGGCCTCCATGGCGCCGACGCGATAGGCCGTCACCATTGGAATGCCTGACAGCGCGAGCTCCAGCGTCACGGTGCCTGACTTCGCCAGCGCGGCGCGCGCGATCCGGAATGCAGCACGCTTCTCGGTTTCGCCGACCGCGATCTGCGGCTTGACCGGCCAGTTCGCCACACCCTCGCGGATCGTGGCTTCGAGATGCGGCATGGTCGGCAACATCAATTCGAACGCAACGCCCGCGGCCTGCAGCCGGCCGAGTGCCCCGCCGAACACGTCGAGATGATGCCGGATCTCGCTGCGACGGCTGCCGGGCAGCACCAAAAGAACCGGCGGCTCGCTGTCACGGCGGCGCCGCTCCTCGGCGTCGGGCCGCAGCGACGGCAATTGCTCGATCAGGGGATGGCCGACATAGCTGCACGGCGGCCCCTTCAGCTTGCGGTACTCCTCCGGCTCGAACGGCAGCAGACCGAGCACGTGATCGACATAGCCGAGCATGGTGCGCGCCCGACCCGGCCGCCAGGCCCAGACTGAGGGCGAGACGTAATCGATCACAGGGATCGACGGGTTCTTTGCGCGCACGCGACGGGCAACACGATGGGTGAAGTCGGGACTGTCGATGATGACGAGGGCGTCGGGTGCGGCGTCCGTCACGGCATCCGCGGTCTCGCGGATCAGCCGCAGGATTTTCGGCAGCTGCTGCACGACCGCGGCGAGGCCGACGATCGAGAGCTCCTCGATGGGAAACAGCGTCTGGAGCCCTTCGCGCGCCATGGTGTGGCCGCCGACGCCTTCGAACTGGATTCCGTCGCCGAGGCGCTGACGCAGCACTTTCATCAGCGCCGAGCCGAGCCGGTCGCCGGATTCCTCCGTCGCGATGAGAAAGATCTTCCTGATGGGATCACGCGTCTGCATCACGCGGGCAGCCCGACGACGAAGAGATATTTGGCGTCGGCAAGCCCGATCATCGCCTGCGGCTCGGCGGCGATGGTGTTGCCGGCAATGACGGCGACACCGGCAAGGCCGGCCTTGGCGACCCCCTCGATCGTGCGCGGACCGATCGTCGGCAGATCGAAGCGCAGATCCTGCCCGCTCTTCGGCGCCTTCACCAGCACGCCGCGCCCCGCAGCCGCGCGGATGCGGCCCTCCTCGCGGAGCCGCGCCACGCGCACCAGCAGCGCATCGGTGCCCTCGATGTCCTCGACCGCCACCACATGGCCATCGATCACGACGGCGGCCTGGCCGATGTCGAACGGCCCAAGGGCGGTCAGCACCGCGCGCCCGCGTTCGATGTCGGCCTTGACGTTATCGGCCGGCCAGGCGCGCGTGATGCAGCCCTCGGGCATCAAGAGGTCGGGCGCAACGTCCTTGATGCCGACCATGCGAAAACCGTCCTGCTCGAGGATCCGCCCGACACCGGACAGCAGGTGATCGTCGCCGCCGCGGAAGGCGCGGATGACGTTGCCGAGCAATCGCAGCGTCTTGATGTCGAAGCGGATCTCGGAGAGCGAGGGGCGCACCAGCGTACCGATGAAGATCAGGTCGCGGCAGCCCTCCTCGCGGAACAACCGCATGGCGCGGCCGAGCTGGCCGACCGAAATCCAGCGGTGACGAAATTTCTCGACCTGCCTCGGGTCACAGGCGCCACGCAGGGGAAACAGGACCGGCGTGATGCCACGCGCGGCGAGCGACTCGGCGACTGCGAATGGCATGGCGCCACCGCCCGCGACCACGCCGACCGGTGAAGAAGTCTGTGAAGCCGCCGATGTCATGTCCGCGGCCATGCCGGCATCACTTCGCGATGGCCGGAAGGCAGAGCGGGCGCTTGCCCTTGCCGATGAAGCCGAGGATCTCGGCGATCGCGGGATCATCGCTCCCAAGGGGCAGCACCGCCTCCAGGCGCTCGGCGAACGTGCCGGAGCCATGGAAGAGCTTTTGATAGAACGCGCGCACCGTCGCAAGCCGCTGCCTGGTGAACTTGCGCCGCTTCATGCCGATGAGATTGAGGCTCTCCAGCACCGCGTATTGTCCATTGGCGAGCCCGTACGGGATGACGTCATCGCGCACGCCCGAGAGGCCGCCGACCATCACATAGGAGCCGATTCGCGTGAACTGGTGTACCGCCGACAGCCCGCCGATATAAACGCTGTCGCCGATCTCGCAATGGCCGCCGAGCGTTGCCGATGTCGCGAAGATGGCGTTGTCGCCGACGATGCAGTCATGGCCGACATGGCTGTTGTTCATGAAGTAGCCGTCATTGCCGACGCGCGTCTTGCCGCCGCCCTTGACGGTGCCGACATTCATCGTCGCGCCTTCACGGATGATGTTGCCGGAACCGATCTCGAGTGTGGTCGGTTCGCCCCTGTAGCTGAGATCCTGCGGCGCGCCGCCGAGCACGGCGAACGGCGAGATCACGCAGGCATCGCCAACCGTGGTATGGCCGATGATTGTGACCTGTCCGATCAGCTTGCAATTGGCCCCGATCCGGACGTTGCGGCCGATGATGCAGAAGGGCCCGATCTCGGTGCCTTCGCCGATCACGGCGCCGTCTTCCACCCGCGCGGTGGGGTCGATCTTACTCATCAAGAAGGTCTGGCTATGTGTTGAAGTTACTCGGCTTTCCGGTGGTTAGCGCGACTGCGCCCGATCTGTCCAGTGGAAGCGAATGGGTGAGTGGCGAATGGCGAGCCGCGCAGGGAGGAAAGACATAGTCTCGTCGTCGCTACTCACTATTGGCTGCGCACCACTCCCCCTCAGTCGGTCAGCATCGCCCCGACATCGGCCTCGGCGACGACCTGGCCGTTGACCTTGGCGTCACCGTGAAACCACCACATCGTCTTGCGGCGGCCGAGCGAGCGCATGTGATACTCGATGGTGTCGCCCGGCAGCACCGGCTTGCGGAACTTGCACTTGTCGATGGTGAGGAAATACACCGCCCGCGGCTTCTCCGTGCCCTCGACCGATTTGATGCCGATCACGCCGGCGGTCTGCGCCATCGCCTCGATCATCATCACGCCCGGATAGACCGGACGCTCGGGGAAATGCCCTTGGAAGGCCGGCTCGTTGAACGTGACGTTCTTGATGCCGATGCCGCTGTAATCGGCGCGGATGTTGATCACCCGGTCGATCAGCAGCATCGGAAAGCGATGCGGCAGGGTCTGGAGGATCGCATTGATGTCCACCAGCTCGAATTTTACAGGTGATTCCGCCGTCATTCCCGCCCCTCGTCCTTCGGATCGGCCTTGCTGTCGCGTACCAGGCGCTCCACCGCGATAATTTCCTTGAACCATTGTTTGGTCGGCTTGGCAAAAAAGCCGCCCCAACGTCCGTTCGGCGGGATGTCGTCCTTGACGCCGCTCATGGCGGTGACCTGGGCCCCGTCGCCGATCTTGAGGTGATTGTTGATGCCGACCTTGGCCCCCAACGCCACGTTGTCGCCGATCGTCAGACTGCCCGCGAGCCCGATCTGGGCTGCCAGCAGGCAATTCCGGCCGATCGTCACATTGTGTCCGATCTGGACCTGATTGTCGATTTTGGTGCCCTCCCCGATCACGGTGTCACGCAGGGAGCCGCGGTCGATGGTGGTCCCGGCGCCGACTTCGACATTGTTCTGGATCAGTACACGGCCGGTCTGGGGCACTTTCAGATGACCCTCCGGACCGAAGAAGATGAAGCCGTAGCCGTCCTGACCGATCGAGCAGCCGGGGTGGATCAGCACGTTGTTGCCGATGAGCGCACACTGGATCGCGGTGCGGGCACCGACGTTGCAGTCCCGGCCGATCTTGACGCCCGGACCAAGGACCACGCCCGCGCCGATCACGGTGCCGCTGCCGATCTCGACATCAGGACCGATGACCGTCAATGGCTCGACAATGACATCGTCCTCCAGCCGCGCCGACGGATCGATGATCGCCGATGGCGCGATGCCGTCAATGCCGGACCAGGATTGCGGCCTCAACGCATCGCCGTGCCATTGCCGGGCGATCCCGACAAAGGCGCGAAACGGCTGCGCCGCCCGCAGCACCGCGACATGCGCCGGCACCTGGCCCTCGAAGCGGGGGCTGACCAGGCAGGCGCCTGCCTTGGTCGCCTTGAGCTCGTCGGCATATTTGAGGTTGTCGAAGAATGCCAGATGCATCGGGCCTGCCCCGTCGAGCGAAGCAAGGCCCGTGATCACATGGCCACCCCTGGAGGGATCGACCAGTTGCGCCTTGGTCAGCGCGGCGATGTCAGCCAGCGTTGAAGCCGGCGGCTTTTTGAAGAAGGTCGGCTGCGCCATTCCACCCCGCCGCGGTCCGGCTCCGGCATGAAGCGGTCAGGCCGCATCATGCCTCATCTCACGGATTGAGCACGATCTTTCTGGCCGCCGGCCCCAGGGAATTCGAGGACGGAATTCCCAAATGGCCGGCTCATGCCCTGCTGATCGAACTAGAACGAGGTGCCGCCGCCGAACCGGAATTCCTGCGTGTGGTCATATTTGCCCTTGGTGAGCGGCACTGCGTAGTCGAAGCGCAGCGGACCGAACGGCGAGGCCCAGATCAGGCCGACACCAACCGATGATCGGACGACCTTGCTGTCGTCGTAGACCAGACCGGTACAGGTCCCCGTGCTGTTCGGATTGATGGTCGATCCCACGCAATTCGAGTTCTTGGTCGTCGTGTTTTCGCCGGTCAGCGACCACGTCGTCGGCCCCTGGTAGTCGTATAGACCGCCGGCGTCGGCGTAGACCGCACCCTTCAGACCCACTTCCTTCGGCAGGAACCAGAACGGCATCTGCACTTCGAGCGAGGCGCCCCAGTACTTCGTGCCGCCAAGCGCATCCTGGGTGCCGTAGGGGTTGAGGTCGCGCGGGCCGATGCCGTTCGGCGCGAAGCCGCGGACGAGGTTCGGACCCATCTGGAAGTGATCCAGCATGCGCAGATCGTTGTTGCCGATCTTGTTCAGGATACCGCCCTGGAGATGGACGACGCCGACGAGGTCGGACACCAGCGACTGGTAGTACTTCGCATCGGCCGCGGTCTTCAGGTAGGAGACGTCGCCGCCGACGCCGGCGAAGTCCTGCCGGAAGTCGATGAGCAGACCGTCGCTGGGGTTCTTGTTGTTGTCGAGCGTGTTGTAGGTCAGCGTGTAGCCCAGCGCCGAGGTCAGCGTCTTGCCGTTCGCAAGCTCCTTGCGGACCGGCAGAGAGGCCTCGCCGTTGGCGTAGCAACCGAGATTGTTTGACAATGCCGGATCGACCCCGGTCGTCGCGTTGATAAAGGCCGGGCTCGGGTTGAATCCCGGCCCAACGACGTTGTTACAATCCGCCAGGTTGGACGGCAGCGTGATTTCCTGCCGGTAGATCGAATAGCGCAACTGGAGCGACAGATCCTCACGCAAGGAGAAGCCGAGGCGCGGCGAGAAGCCGAGCGTCTTGGTGCCGTAGGAAATGTAGCTGTTGGCCAGCTGCTGGCGCTGATAGACGTCGAGGCCCAGCGCGACGCGATAGTCGAGCAGATACGGCTCGACGAACGACAGCGAATAGCCGCGCGCGTATTGGCCGTAGGTGACCGACGCCTTGGCGAACAGGCCGCGTCCGAGCAGGTTGCGCTCGGATACCGAGACTTCGGCCAGCGCACCGTCGGTCGTGGAGTAACCGCCCGAGATCGAGAAGTCGCCGGTCGATTTTTCTTCGAGATCGACGATCAGGACCACGCGATCGCTGGAAGAGCCCGGCTCCGTCGTGATCTTCACGCTCTTGAAGTAGTCGAGGTTCTTCAGGCGGCGCTCCGCGCGGTCGACCAGCGCACGGTTGTAGGCATCGCCCTCGGAGATGTCGAACTCGCGGCGGATCACGTAGTCCCGGGTACGGGTGTTGCCGCGGATATTGATGCGCTCGATATAGGTGCGCGGACCCTCGTCGACGTTGAACACGACGGAGACGGTGTGCGCATCGAAATTGCGGTCGCCGCCCGGACGCACCACCGCAAAGGCGTAGCCGCGGCGCGAAGCCTCGATCTGCATATCCTCGACCGACTTCTCGACCGATTCGACGTTGTAGACCGAGCCGACGCTGACGCGCGAGAAGTAGCGCAGCGAGCTTGGGTCGAAGTTCGGGATGCTGGTGCGGAAATCGACGTTGCCGACGCGGTACTGCTGCCCTTCCTCGATCTTGAAGGTGACGTTGAAGCCCTTCTTCTCCGGATCGTATTCGGTCAGCGCGGCCACGACCTGAACGTCGGCGAAGCCGTTCTTCAGGTAGAAGCGGCGAATCAGGTCGCGGTCGGCCTCGACGCGGTCAGGGTCGTAGACGTCGCCGCTGCCCAGGAAGCTCAGCAGATTGGTTTCGTGGGTCTTGATGATGTCCCGCAAGCGGTAGGACGAGAATGAATTGTTGCCGATAAACTCGATCGATTTGACCGAGGTCTTGGCGCCTTCGTTGATCGTGAAGACGAGATCAACGCGGTTATTCGGCTGTTCGATGATCTCCGGCGTGACGGTGACGTCGTAGCGGCCGGAGTGACGATAGATTTCAGCGATTCGGAGCGTGTCCGACTGCACCATGGCGCGGGAGAACGTGCCGCGGGCCTTGGATTGCACTTCGGCGGTGAGCTGCTCGTCCTTGATCTTCTTGTTGCCCTCGAAAGCGACGCGCCCGATCACCGGGTTTTCCACGACGGAGACGATGATCTGGCCGCCTGCGCCGCGGTTGATCCTCACGTCCTGGAACAGGCCGGTCTCGATCAGCGCCTTGAGGCCGTCATCGATGGCGCCTTGATCGAGGCGGCCGCCCGGGCCAGGCTTGAAATAGGAGCGGATCGTCTCCAGTTCGACGCGGCGATTTCCTTCGACGGAAATCGACTGCACGGTCTGGGCGAGCGCAGGCGAAGACACCAAAACAGCCCCAACCGGGGCAACCACCGGCGCGCCGAACATGATCAGGGTTGCGAGCAAGCCCCCCCGGAGTCGCAGTCCAAACTTCATTGCGCAACGCGCCCTTATCAGTACCAGACCCAACCCCAACGCCGGTCTGGGAGATTCCCCAAGTTCAAGCCGCTTGTAGCCAATTTCACCGACGCCGCAAACGGCAGAACGCGCCGCAATTTCAATTTCATACCAAGACGTTGCCCAACAGCAACGCCACAAAAAAGCCCTTATCAGGAACCCGGCAATCGCAGGATGTCGTTGTAGGCTGAGAACACCATCAGCATCAGCACCAGCGCGAGTCCGATTCGGAACCCGATCTCCTGCGTCCGCTCGGACAGCGGACGACCGCGGACCACTTCCGCCGAGTAGAACATAAGGTGCCCGCCATCGAGCAGCGGAATCGGGAACAGGTTCAACAGGCCGATCGAGACCGACAGGACGGCGCAGAGGTTGATGAGGAACTGCAACCCGGCATTGGCCGCCTGCCCCGACATTTTTGCGATGCCGATGACACCGCTCACCTCGCTGGGATTGCCGGCGCCCGTGAACAGCGAGCCCAGGAACTTGAAGGTGCTGGTGATGATGAACCAGACCTGCTCAACCCCGATCTTGAGCGCCTCGCCGATGCCGACCGGCGTCGTCGAAACCTCACCTGGCTGGGACTTGTGCTCGACCCCAAGCACTCCGACCTGGTGACGATTGCCGAACGGATCCTTGCGCTCGAGCAGCGCCGGCGTGGCGGTCAGCGACACGACCCCGCCGTCGCGCTTCACCTGGAAGACCAGCGGCGAACCCGCGCTCGTCGCGACGATCCGCTGCATGTCCGCAAAACTCTCGATCGGCTTGCCGTCAATCTGGACGACGACGTCGCCGACCTTGAAGCCCGCGGCGGCTGCCGCACCGTCAGCGACGACGCCGTCCACGCGCGCGATGGTGCTCGGCTTGCCGTAATACAGGGCCATGCCTGCGAAAATCAGGGCGCCCAGAATGAAATTGGCGACCGGGCCGGCGGCAACGATAGCTGCGCGTGGGCCGACCTTCTTGTGGTGGAAGCTGCCGGCGCGCTCCTCCGCCGACATGGCCTCAAGCGTCGCGGCCGACGGGGTGGACGCCTCGCTCTCGTCACCGAAGAACTTCACGTAGCCGCCGAGCGGGATCGCCGAGATCTTCCAGCGGGTGCCGTGGCGGTCGTTGAAGCCGAACAGTTCGGGCCCGAAGCCGAGCGAGAACGTCAAAACGCGAACGCCGGCCCAGCGCGCGACCAGAAAATGGCCGAGCTCGTGGAAGAACACGACGATGGTCAGGACGAAGAGGAAGGGAACGACGTAGCCGAGGAGCCCATGGCTCAACGTGTTGAAACTATGGACAAAAAAGTCGATCATCGAATTCCCTCGTCCAGCGCCGCAAGGCCCTGGCCCCAACTGTCTAGGATGCCTTTAAGGCAATTTGAGGCAATAGGGCGGCAGCTTTATTTCGCGCAACATGGTCAACGGATATTGCATCATCCGCTGAGGTCATGGGCCCTTGGTTCCCGCCGCGGACCCAGTCCTCCAGCGTCGCCTCGACCAGCCTGGCAATGGCGCCAAACCGGATCTTGCCGGCGATGAAGGCCGCCACCGCGACCTCGTTGGCGGCGTTGTAGACGGTGGTCGCCCCCTTCCCGGTCCGCAGCGAATCAAAGGCCAGCCGAAGCCCGGGGAACCGCTCGAAGTCAGGCGCCTCGAAGGTCAGCTGGCCGATCTTGGCCAGATCGAGCTTGGCCGCTGGTCCCTTGATCCGGTCGGGCCAGCCCAGGCAATGGGCGATCGGCGTGCGCATGTCGGGCGAGCCCAGCTGGGCCATCACCGAGCGGTCGGAGAACTCGACCATGCCGTGGATGATCGACTGCGGATGCACCAGAACGTCGATCTCATCGGGCGCCAGCGCGAACAGATAGGACGCCTCGATCACCTCGAGGCCCTTGTTCATCATCGAGGCGGAATCGATCGTGATCTTCTGGCCCATGCTCCAGTTGGGATGCTTCAGGGCCTGCTCGAGCGTGGCCTGCTCGATGTCCGCAGGCTTCCAGGTGCGGAACGGACCGCCCGACGCCGTGATGATGACGCGGACCAGCTCGTCACGATTGCCCGATGCCAGCGCCTGAAACAGCGCGTTGTGCTCGGAATCCGCCGGGAGGATGCAGGCGCCAGCTTTCGCCGCGCGCTGCATGAAGAAATCGCCGGCACAGACCAGACATTCCTTGTTGGCGAGCGCGACATGCGCGCCGCGATCGACGGCGGCCAAGGCCGGCTTCAGTCCGGCAGCACCGCTGACCGCGGCCATCACCCAATCGGCAGGACGCGCGGCGGCCTCGATGACAGCGCTTTCGCCCGCGCCGCATTCGGTGGCTGTGCCCGCAAGTGCGGCCTTGAGGTCGGCAAGCCTGGAGCCATCTGCGATCGCGACGAAGCGTGCGGAAAACTCTTTCGCGAGCTTGGCCAGCGCCTCGACATTGCTGTTCGCCGTCAAGGCTTCGACGCGATAGCGCCCGGGCGAAGCGCGCAGCAGATCCATCGTGCTGTCGCCGATCGAGCCGGTGGCACCGAGGACCGTGACGCTGCGAATATCGGTCGCAGCAAGCTTGTTATTACGCAAAGGGACTGCGCTCATATCCTCACCAAACCATAAGACCGCTTCCGGCGCTATGCACACCGTGGCGGAGAAAGCCGATAATCCATGCCACCAGGATGGCGGCGACAAAGCCGTCCAGGCGATCCAGAAGCCCGCCATGACCGGGTATTAAGTGACTGGAATCCTTGACGCCGAACCGCCTTTTCACCGCGGATTCGAACAGATCGCCGGCCTGCGACACCACCGACAGGACGGCGCTCACCAGCAGCAGGGGAATCGCCTTGCCGATGCCGAATCCGGCAAATCCAGATGCGACCGCAAGGCTCGCCACAAAGCCGCCGAACGCACCGGCCCAGGTCTTCTTCGGGCTGACGCGCGGCCACAGCTTCGGCCCGCCGATGCCGCGGCCAGCGAAATAGCCGCCGATATCGGTCGCCCACACCACCAGCAGCACGAACATCAGCGCGGCGAAACCGTTGACAAGATCCTTGCGCAAAAGGATCGAGGCCAGCAGCGCCGCCGCCGCATAGGCAAAGCCCGTCGCAGCCCACATGAACTTGCCACGCGCGATCAGCGTGATGATCGCGCCCCCGACGCAACCAACGACGACAGCGGTCTTGAGCGCGCCGGCGGCAACGCACAAACCCATCATCGCGATGACGAGCGTCCCTGCCCCGGTCAGCGCGGTCGAACCTGCGCCCACCACCATCAGCCATTCCGCGAACAGGCCGATCGATATCAGCGTGACGAGCAGCGCCCACAGCCAGCCGCCGGCATAAGCCAGCGCGATCGTAACCGGCGCCAGCACCAGTCCGGCGAGGACTCGCATCACCAGATTGCTCGGCGCGGGCTTCGTGCCCGCAGGTGCGGCGTCGGATTCGCTCACGAGGCTGATTTCGCGACCAGGCCGCCGAAACGACGTTCGCGCCTGGCAAATTCGGCGATCGCGCTTTCGAGCGCCGCCTTGTCGAAATCAGGCCAGTGGACCGGCACGAACACGAGCTCGCTATAGGCGGCCTGCCACATCAGGAAATTGGACAGGCGCTGCTCGCCGCTGGTGCGGATGATGAGGTCGGGGTCGGGAATGTCGGGCGCGTCGAGATGGGCGCCGACGGTCTCGGCGTCGATCGTATCGGCATCCCGCTTGCCGTCGGCGACCTCGCGCGCGAGCTTCTGCGCCGCTTTCGCGATCTCCTGCCGCGAGCCGTAATTGAACGCGACGACGAGCGTGAGACGCGTGTTGTCGCGCGTCAGCTCCTCGGCTTCGTTCAGCAGCGCGCAGATGTCGCCATCGAGCCCGTCGCGTTCGCCAATGATTCGCACCTTGACCCCATCGCGGTGTAGGCTTGCGAGATCATTGCGGATGAAGCGGCGGAGCAGACCGAAGAGATCGCCGATCTCGCTGGCCGGGCGCGACCAGTTTTCCGAGCTGAAGGAGAAGATGGTGAGATAGCGGATGCCGAGCTCGTGCGAGGCACGCACGACGCGGCGCAGCGCCTCGACACCACGGCGATGCCCCTCCGCCCGCGGCAGACCGCGCGCGGCCGCCCAACGCCCGTTGCCATCCATGATGATGGCGACATGCGCAGGCGCGTCGGACCGATCGGGTCCTTCAGTTGCGGGCGCGGCGGCGTTGGGCATCGAAAAGCGGCCTTAGACGGTGAGGATTTCTTTTTCCTTGGCGGCCAGCAGCTGGTCGATCTCGGTGATGGTGCCGTCGGTCGCCTTCTGCACCTCGTCGGCGTGACGCTTCTGATCGTCCTCCGACATCTCGTGATTCTTCTCGAGCTTCTTCAGCACGTCGAGACCGTCGCGGCGGACGTGACGCGCAGCAACCTTGGCGGCCTCCGCGTATTTATGCGCGACCTTGACCAGCTCCTTGCGGCGCTCCTCGTTGAGCTCGGGAATGCGCAGGCGCAGCACCTGGCCTTCGGTCGCAGGCGACAGGCCGAGATTGGAATCGACGATTGCCTTCTCCACCGGCTTCACCATCGTCTTGTCCCAGACCTGCACCGAGATCAGGCGCGGCTCGGGCACGCTGACGGTCGCGAGCTGATTGAGCGGCATGTGACTGCCATAAGCCTCGACCTGCACCGGATCGAGCATCGAGGCCGACGCCCGGCCCGTCCGCAAACCGCCAAGCTCGTGCTTGAGCGCGGCGACAGCGCCCTGCATGCGGCGCTTCACTTCGTTGAGGTCGAAACTACCCGTGGCCATCACGTCTCTCCTTTAATAACCCGGCGACCTCACCGCACCCCTTGCTCGGGGCGCGCCAGATGAGCGGTCAGCCGGCGACGACAGTCCCGTTGCCGGCGCCGCGCAGAATCGCGCCGATCGACCCGGGCTCCGCGATCGAAAACACGATGATAGGCAGTGACGTCTCGCGGGCAAGGGCGAAGGCGGTCGCATCCATCACCTTATAGCCGCCCTCGATCGCCTGCGAATGGGTCAGCCGGTCGAACCGCGTCGCGGACGGATCCTTCTTCGGATCGGCGGAGTAGACGCCGTCGACATTGGTTGCCTTCAGCACCGCCTCGGCGCCGATCTCGGCCGCGCGCAGCACGGCGGTCGTATCGGTGGTGAAGAACGGATTGCCGGTTCCACCGCCGAGCAACAGGATCCGGCCGTCGGCCAGGTATTTGTGCGCCGCGGCGCGGGGTGAACAGCTCGGAAATCTCGGGCATGACGAAGGCCGACAGCGCCCTCGCCGGTGTTCCCTTGCGCTCGATCGTGGCTTCGAGCGCGAGGCAGTTCATCATGGTGGCAAGCATGCCCATGGTGTCGCCAGTCGGGCGCGACACGCCGCGCGAGGAGACCTCGACGCCGCGAAAGATGTTGCCGCCGCCGATCACGACCGCAACCTCGCATCCCAGCTGGCGGGCCGCGATCAGATCGTCAGCAACCCGGTCCATGGTCGGCTGATCGATGCCGAAGCCCTGCTGTCCCGCGAGATACTCGCCGGACAGCTTGATCACGACGCGACGATAGACCGGATCAGTCATGAGCACTTTCCTCGTCCGGGCGCCGCTTCCGGCGACCCGCCGGAAGGAGGTGTTCCAGCGCTTACTTCTTGCCGCTGGCCGCTGCGACCTCGGCGGCGAAGTCCGATTCCTGCTTCTCGATGCCCTCACCGAGAGCATAGCGCACGAAGCCCGCGATCTTCACGGCGCCGCCGACCTTGCCTTCGGCTTCCTTCACCGCCTGCGCCACCGACTTGCCGGTATCGTGGATGAAGGCCTGCTCGAGCAGGCAGACTTCCTTGTAGTAGGTCTTCAGGCCGGACTCGACGATCTTCTCGATCACGTTCTCCGGCTTGCCCTGCTGGCGATATTTGTCGGCCAGCACGTCCTTCTCGCGCTTCACGACGGCCGGATCGAGACCGGAGGGATCGAGCGCGAGCGGGTTGGCGGCGGCGACATGCATGGCGATCTGGCGGCCGAGCGCTGCGAGCTCGTCGGCCTTACCGGGCGATTCCAGAGCGACGATCACGCCCATCTTGCCGGCGCCGTCGACGACCGCACCGTGGACGTAGCTCGACACCACGCCCTGGCTCACTTCGAGGGAAGCTGCGCGGCGCAGCGTCATGTTCTCGCCGATGGTGGCGATCGCGTCGTTGATCGCAGCTTCCACCGTGACGTCGCCGACCTTGGCGGCCTTGATCTTCTCGACGTCGGCGCCGGCGTCGAAAGCGACCTGGGCGACCATCTTGACCAGACCCTGGAACTGGCCGTTGCGCGCCACGAAGTCGGTCTCGGAGTTGACCTCGACCACGACACCCTTGTTGCCCCTGGTGAGCGCGCCGATGAGGCCCTCGGCCGCGACGCGGCCCGACTTCTTGGCGGCCTTCGACAGGCCCTTCTTGCGCAGCCAGTCCTGAGCCGCTTCCATGTTGCCGTCGTTTTCGGTCAGCGCGGCCTTGCAGTCCATCATGCCTGCGCCGGTGGACTCGCGCAGATCCTTGACCATCGCAGCTGTGATCGTTGCCATTCTGGAAAATCCTTCTTGCCTGCCGGTTCGCCGCGGCGTGGCTCCAATTGCCCCGCCGCGGTCCATCTCAGGAATTCGCGTCAACTGAATGAAATGGTGGCCGGACTTGCCCGGCCAACCCATCGCCCGTTTTGACTATTCCGCTTCCGCGGTCAGCGCCTTGGCCTTGGCCACCCAGGCGTCCGCACGGCTCGGCAGACCGACTTCTTCGCCGATCTTGTGTGCGGTGTCGTGATCGAGCTCGGCGAGCTGCCAGTAGTGGAAGATGCCGAGGTCGTTGAACTTCTTCTCGATCGCGCCCGACACGCCCGGGAGCTTCTTGAGGTCGTCGGCGGTGCCGCGCGGACCCGCAAGGCCCTGGAAACCGGCGGTCGAGGGCAGATCTTCGGCCATCGGACGAGCCGACGCACCGATGTCGATGCCCGAATCGCCCTGGGCGCGCGAGATGCCGTCGATCGCCGCACGCGCGACCAGATCGCAATAGAGCGAGATCGCGCGACCGGCGTCGTCATTGCCCGGCACCACATAGGTGATGCCCTTCGGATCGGAATTGGTGTCGACGATCGCAGCCACCGGGATGTTGAGCCGCTGGGCTTCCTGGATCGCGATGTCTTCCTTGTTGGTGTCGATCACGAAGATCAGGTCGGGAAGACCGCCCATATCCTTGATGCCGCCCAGCGAGCGATCGAGCTTGTCGCGCTCGCGCTGGAGCGTCAGACGCTCCTTCTTGGTGTAGGAATTGGCTTCGCCACCGGCCAGCACCTCGTCGAGGTGACGCAGGCGCTTGATCGAGGCCGAGATCGTCTTCCAGTTGGTCAGCGTGCCGCCGAGCCAGCGCGAATTGACGAAATATTGCGCGCAGCGCTTGGCCGCGTCGGCGACGCCGTCCTGCGCCTGGCGCTTGGTGCCGACGAACAGGATGCGGCCGCCCTTGGCCACCGTGTCGCTGACGGCCTGGAGCGCCGCGTGCAGCATCGGCACGGTCTGGGCGAGGTCGACGATGTGGATGTTGTTGCGAGCGCCGAAAATGAACGGAGCCATTTTCGGATTCCAGCGGTGAGACTGGTGACCAAAATGCACGCCAGCTTCGAGGAGCTGACGCATGGTGAAATCGGGTAGTGCCATCGTTCTAATTCTCCGGTTGGTTCCTCCGGAAGCGTGTGAGCAAAACGGAGCGTTGTCGCCCCGGCTGCCACCGGACGGCCTTGTGAGCCATGCTTCCGTGTGAGATGGCGCGCTATATAGCGCCATTTCGGCCAGAAGCAAGGAAATAAGGGCCTTTCGGGGCGTTTACTGCCCGCGAAAGGCCCATTCCCGGATTTCCGTCCTGCCCGCTAGCATTTGGGCTGGTTCGGAGCGCACTTTTTCGGGGCCGGAGCCGCGGGGCGCGGCGGCGGCGGGGCCGGATGCGGCGGCGGAGCTACAGCCATCCGCGGCGGCGGCGGAGGTGCCGGCCGGGCTACGGGGGGCGGCGGAGCGGGCCGAGCGGCTGCAACCGGCGGGCGCGGCGGCGGAGGCGGTGCGGCCACCCGCGGCGGCGGGGCTGCCACCCGCGGCGGAGGCGGAGGAGTCGGCCTTGCGAGCGCCTGCGGGTGCGGCGCTGGCGGCGGTGGCCTTGTGACCTGCGCGGGCGATGGTGTTGCAGGCCGCTGCCCCTGCGGCTTGATCTGCTCGCGCGCGGTGACCGGCGGCGAAGGCTGCGTCGGCTTCCCGTTGGTCACATTGGTCGTGGTCACGCCCGGCTTGCCTGCCGGGGTCAGCTTGGTCTCGCCGGGCTTCACCGGCGCATTGGCCGTATTGCCGGGATTGACCGTATTGGCATGCTCCTGGACGTTCGGCCGCGCTCCTCCGCTAGGCGGCGCATTTGAAGGCGGCGTCTGCGGCGTGAGCTTGGCGTTGGCGGGCTGCGAGTTGCTACCCGGTTTGGCGGTTGCGCCAGAGCCGCCGATGGGGTTCGTCGTCGATGAAGACGTGCCCGTGGCCGCCGTTCCCGTCTGCGGCGCGCCCTTGATGGCGGGCGCGGTCTGGCCGGGCACGGGCAAGGAGTGGCCGGCCGGCTGACCGGCCTTGGTATCCGCCGTGCTCGGCGCGGTCGCCGTCAGCGGATTGGCCTTGCCTCCGGCCGTGGGAGCGGTTGCGTTGCCGGTCGCCGGAGCGCCGGGGGCACCCGCCTTCGTCGTGGCATTGCCGGTGCCGGGCGCGCCCGCCGGACTTCCCGCAGCAGCGTTGCCGGTCTGCGTCGTGACTTGGCTCCTTGTCTTGAAGGCTGCCCCGCCCGCCTTCGTCGTCGGATCGACCGCAACAGTCTTGGGGAGCGGAGCCTTATTTTCCTGAATCAAGGTTGCCTTTTGAACCACGGTCGGCGGCACAGCCGTCATTGCCCCGAGAGGCTTTCCCGATGCCGCCACCGTCGTGGTGATGGCTGGATCGCCTGCTGCCGTTGCCGCTGCCGGTGCCGCGGGCTGGTTGATCACGGTGTTGATGACCGTGGTATTATGAATGTTGTTGACGATGATGTTGTTCGGCGGCGGCGCGACATAGGCCGGCGGGTTGTAGAACGCCGGGATCGGCACGAACACCGGCTGCGGCAGCACGAACAGGCCGACCACTGGCAGCGGGGGCGGCAGCACGACGAAATCCTCCGGCGGCGGCGGGCAGAAATAGACCGGCGGCGGTGGAGGCGGTGCAAAACCGAAATCGGGATCGCTGAAATACAACACGGGACGGTCCACATAGACCACCTCGGCCGGCGGCGGCGGCGGCACGTCATAGTCCATCATCGCGAAACTCGGCGGCGGCTCGAGCGGCGCGGTCAGGATCGCGAGCCGGCGCCGTGCATCACCCGCATGCGGCCCGCGCGGATAGCGGCGCAGATAGGACCAGTAGGCGTCCGGTGTATCGGCGCGATAGCTTCGCCGCCAGGTGATCGCCTCGCGGCGCGCCGCCACGATCGCCATGACGCGCTTCGCCATGGGGTCGCCGGGATAGGCTGCGAGAAAATCCTCATAGGCCGGCAGCGTGTCGCGCTCGAGCGCGGCCGCATAGGCGTCCTGGGCGCCGAGATCGCGGATCGGCTTGTTGCGGATCGCAGCGACCTGGTCGGGCGCGGCCTGCGGCGGCGGGGCGTCGGGCGCGCGATCGAAGAAGCTGAACGGCGCGGAGATCTTCTGGTCGTCCCAAGGTACTTGCGCGCCCTTGGAGTTCTCATTGACGCGCAGGCGGACGCGGTCGAACACCTCCGGCAGCGACAGCCCGCCGGTGCGGATCATCTCCGCCAGCGACTGCGCATAGATGCCGTATGGTCCCGGCTCCTCGGGTGCCACCGTGCCCGGCGCCGCATTGAAGGCGATCAGCATGTTCGGATCGGGCTCGACCAGCGCCAGCCCGCTGGCGATCGGCTGCTGGCCGCCTTCCACGAAGGGCTGCGCGCGCGCGGCATCGAGCACGATGATGTTGGCCTTGAGCGGAATCGCGGCCAGCTGGCGGGCATAGTCGCTGATGCGCAGCGCCTCGGTCGGAATGTCGGTGTCGCGCGTGATGTTGGAATCAACAGGGATGAAATAGTTCTCACCGGCCAGCTGCACGCCATAGCCGGACAGATAGACCATCGCGACGGTGCCGGGCCCCGAGGCCTGTGCCTTCTGGATGAAGTCGTGAAGACTCTTGCGCAGCGTGTCGCCGTCGAGATCGCGGGCGCCCACCACGTCGAAGCCGGCCGCTTGCAGCGTCTGCGCGATCAGCCCTGCATCGTTGGCGGTGGTCGCCAGCGGCGACTTCGAATAGGCGCCGTTGCCGACGACCAGCGCGATCCGCTTTTCCTGCTGTTGCGCGCGCGCCGGACCAAGCGCGCCGGCAACGAGGAGGATCGGCAGAAGGAAGCAGATGAAGACCTTGTTGTATGTCCCGCGCATGGCTCGCTTGCCCGTTATTGTTGTCGAGATATCACCACGCATGAGACGCGCGACCGGCTGAACGGCGCTTGAACGAAAGGCTCGGATTGAGGCGGCGGCATGGCGCAGCTCCACGTGCGGCGGCTCGTGTCAGCTCCTGGTAAGCATCGACGTCGGCTCGAGCTTCAAGCCTGCGCAATCGGCTCCACTGTTCCCGTCCTCAGCCGGTAGACGCCGCCTGATATCTTCAGCTTGCCCTGCTCGACCGCCGCGTTGAGGATCGGCGCAGCCGATTTCAGCCTTGCGACATTGTCGATCACGTTCTGCCGGATCGCCTTGTCGAGCACCTGCCCGCCCTGCTGCATCGCGGCTTTGGCGGCCGGCGCGATCGCATCGACCAGCGAGGGAATGTGTCCCGGCGGCGGCTTGTCGTCCTTGATCGCCTTCAGCGTCGCATCGACCGCGCCGCAAGCATCATGGCCCAGCACGAGGATCAGCGGCGTGCTGAGCACGGCGACGGCGTATTCCATGCTGGCGACCGTCTCGGCGCCGGCAAAATTGCCCGCGACGCGGCAAACGAAGAGATCGCCGCGGCCGGTGTCGAAGGCATATTCCGGCGCGATGCGCGAGTCGGCGCAGCTCAGCACCGCCGCGAACGGATTCTGCCCGCCCGCCAGCGCCTCGCGCTCATGCCTGAAATCATGGCGCCTCGTTACGCCCTCGACATAGCGCGCGTTGCCCTCCATCAGTCGCTTCAACGCCGCGTCGGGCGACAGCACGTTCTGCGGTTTCGGCGGCGCCTTGTTGTCCTTGGCGAAGGCGCGGCCGGCGAAGGCCATACTCAGCGCCGAGGCGGCCAACAGCATCGCGGACCGACGTGACGGGCCCACCTGGTTGAAGCGATCTTGAGAGCATCGGTCGCACATTGTCGGCTCCTCCGCCGTTGCAGAGACATCAGCGCAGACCCGTTGTTTTACATCCGAACATCATTGCCCGGAGCCATGCTAGCCGGAAACATCGTCCGGTTGCAACGGCACGATCGCACCGACCGCGCCGCGTTCGCGACGAAACGCCTAGATCTGCTGCACGTCCACCACGCCGGCCACCGCCTTAATGGCGCCGGCGATCTGCGGCGAGACCTTGAAGCGGCCGGGCAGCCTCATCTCGACCTCGGTCTCGAGGTCGAGCATCATCACCAGCGTGACCTCGCCGTCGCCGTTGGAGCGCGGCGCGATGGCGGGACTGCCGATCTTCGGCGCCGCGCCATTCGCGCCCGCAGCTTCCGGTCCGGCCAAACGCTTGGCGATCGAGTCGAGCGGCTTGGTATCGCGCAGGAAGATGCGCAGGCCCTTTTGCGTCTTGGCTGCAGCATCATCCAGCGGCTCGGCATGCAGCACGCGGGCGCGGACGTCTTCACCCTGCAATTCGGCGCCGAGCTGGAGCAGCACGGCGGCGCCCGGCTCGAGCACGTCGCGATATTGCGCCAGGCCCTCGGAGAACAGCACGGCCTCAAAGTGGCCCGTGGGATCAGACAGCCCCATGATACCCATCTTGTTGCCGGTCTTGGTGCGGCGCTCCATGCGCGACACCACTGTGGCCGCGACCTTGCCGGCGGTGGCGCCGGTCTTCACCGCGCGCGAAAACTCGGCCCAGCTCTGCACGCGCAGCCGTTTCAGCACGGTGGCGTAATCATCGAGCGGATGGCCCGACAGGAAGAAGCCGACGGCGTCGTATTCGCGACGAAGCTTTTCGGCCGGCAGCCACGGCTCGATCTGCGGCAGCATGATGGTCGGCGCATCCGCCGACATGCCGAACATGTCGTTCTGGCCGATGGTCTCGGCCTGATGCGCGCGCTGGCAGGCAGCCGATATCGAGTCCGCGCCGGCGAATACGCGGGCGCGGTTCGGCTCCAGCGTGTCGAACGCCCCGGCGGCCGCAAGACTTTCGATGATGCGCTTGTTGATCGCACGCGGATTGACGCGCGCGGCGAAGTCGGCGAGCGAGGTGAACAGCCCCCGCTTGGTCCGCTCCTCGATGATCTGCTCGATCGCCTGGATGCCGACGCCCTTCAGCGCGGCCAGCGCGTAATAGATGACCTTGTCGCCGACCTCGAAGGTCGCGCCGGAACGATTGATGTTCGGCGGCTCGACCTTGATGCCGAGGCGCTGCGCCTCGGAGCGGAATTCCGAAAGCTTGTCCGTGTTGTTGAGGTCGAGCGTCATCGACGCTGCGATGAACTCCACCGGATAATGCGCCTTCATGTAGGCGGTGTGGTAGGACACCAGCGCGTAGGCCGCCGCGTGGCTCTTGTTGAAGCCGTAGTCGGCGAACTTGGCGAGCAGTTCGAAGATGGTCTCGGCCTGCCCTTTCGGCACGCCGTTCTTCACCGCACCCGCAACGAAGATGTCGCGCTGCTTGTCCATCTCGGCGCGGATCTTCTTGCCCATGGCGCGGCGCAGCAGGTCGGCGTCGCCGAGCGAATAGCCCGACATCACCTGCGCGATCTGCATCACCTGTTCCTGGTAGATGATGACGCCGAAGGTCTCCTTGAGGATCGGCTCGAGCACCGGGTGGAGATATTCCGGCTCCTCATCGCCATGCTTGCGCGCGCAATAGGTCGGAATGTTCGCCATCGGGCCCGGGCGATACAGCGCCACCAGCGCGATGATGTCCTCGAAACGGTCGGGACGCATGTCGACCAGCGCGCGCCGCATGCCCTGGCTTTCAACCTGGAACACGCCGACCACCTCGCCGCGCGCCAGCATCTGGTAGCTCTCGGCATCGTCGATCGGCAGCGTCGCGAGATCGACATGGATGTTGCGCGGCTTGAGCAGCTTCACCGCGACGTCGAGCACGGTCAGCGTCTTCAGGCCGAGGAAGTCGAACTTCACGAGACCGGCCGGCTCGACCCATTTCATGTTGAACTGGGTCACCGGCATGTCCGACTTCGGATCGCGGTACATCGGCACGAGTTCGCTCAAGGGGCGATCGCCGATCACGATACCGGCTGCGTGGGTCGAGGCGTGACGCGTCAGGCCTTCGAGGCGCTGCGCGATGTCGAACGCGCGCGCCACCACGGGATCTTCGTCGCGGAACGCCTGAAGTTTCGGTTCGCTCTCGATTGCGGCCGCCAACGTCACGGGAGCCGCCGGATTCTGCGGCACGAGCTTCGTCAGCTTGTCGACCTGCCCATAAGGCATTTGCAGCACGCGGCCGACGTCGCGCAGCACGCCGCGCGCCTGCAGCGTACCGAAGGTGATGATCTGCGCAACCTGGTCGCGGCCATAGCGCTCCTGGACGTACTTGATCACCTCGCCACGGCGGTCCTGGCAGAAGTCGATGTCGAAGTCCGGCATCGAGACGCGTTCCGGATTGAGAAAGCGCTCGAACAGCAGGCCGAACTTGATCGGATCGAGGTCGGTGATGGTCAGCGCCCACGCCACCAGCGAGCCTGCGCCGGAACCGCGGCCCGGCCCGACCGGGATGCCCTGCGACTTCGCCCATTTGATGAAGTCGGACACGATCAGGAAGTAGCCCGCGTACTTCATGCGCATGATGACGTCGAGTTCGAACGCCAGGCGCTTGCTGTAGTCCTCCTCCGTCGTGCCCTGCGACAGGCCGTGCACGCGCAGACGATTGGCGAGCCCCTCCTCCGCCTGCCGCTTCAATTCGGCCGCCTCGACCGCGGCGGCGTCCGTGCTCGCAGCGGCACCAACCGTGAAGAACGGCAGGATCGGCTTGCGCGTCATCGGGCGGAATGAGCAGCGCTCGGCGATCTCCACGGTGGAGGCCAGAGCCTCCGGAATGTCGGCAAACAGCACCGCCATCTCGGCGCGCGTCTTGAAGCGGTGATCGGGCGTGAGCTGCTCGCGCTCGGTCTCCGCGATCAGCCGGCCGCCCGCGATGCAAAGCAGCGCATCATGCGCCTCGTAATCGTCGGTCGTCGCGAAATACGGCTCGTTGGTCGCGACCAGCGGCAGACCTTTCGAATAGGCGATATCGATCAGCCCGCTCTCGACCCGCCGTTCCTTGTCGATGTTGTGCCGTTGCAGTTCGACATACAGGCGATCGCCGAACAGGCCGGCGAGACGTTCACAGCGCGCCGCCGCGATTTCGGCCTGCCCCGCAGCCAGCGCGAGCGAGATCGGCCCCTCGGGGCCGCCGGTCAGCGCGATCAGGCCTTCGGTCTCGCCGTCGAACCAATCAAACTTGATGAACGGGGCGTGGCTGTCAGGCGATTCGAGGAAGGCGCGCGAATTCAGCCGCATCAGGCTGCGATAGCCGCGCTCTTGCGCGGCCAGCAGCACCACGCGCGAAGGCGGCAGTGCGTTGCGCGCGTTCGGTTCCTGGTCACCGAAATCGATCGCGAGCTCCAGGCCGACGATCGGCTGGATGCCGTACCCCGCCATCTTGTCGGAGAATTCGAGCGCCCCGAACAGATTATCCGTGTCGGTCAGCGCCAGCGCTGGCTGGTGATCCTTCTTGGCGAGCTCACCGAGCTTGGCGATCTTGATCGAGCCCTTGAGCAGCGAATAGGCCGAGTGAACGTGAAGGTGGACAAATCCGGCGCTCGGCATGGTCGCGTGATGGCCTCTTGTGAGATCTGGGAACGGTCGCCAGCGTCAGGAGCGTGATGTACCCGCCGGCCGACTCGCCTCCCAATCGTGGGGGCTTGCCCCGCCAGAGTCCACGCCAGAGCCGCCGATCGGCCGTCTCATCCCGCTTTTCCCCAAGGGCCATGTGAGGGAGTTCCCCGACCACCGGTTTGCAAAACCTCCTCCAGCGTGGCGGCATCAGAGCTGCGGTATGACCTGGGCCCAGATCGCGATCATTCCGACAAACAGCGCGATCGACGTCAGTGCAGCGGCTTCTTCCACGAAAATCCTGAACATGGCTTGCTCCATCACCAGAACGTATGAAGAACATTGTTCTCATTTTGTTCTCTGGAGTCAAGCCGTCTCGGTCGCACCCCGATGAAATGGTTAACTCGCTGAATTTACGCAATAAAAAAGCCCCGGCGCAAGGCCGGGGCTTTCGACATCAGCTTCTTGCGAAGCGATCAGTCTCAGTCGGTTGCTCAGTACCTGGCGATCGCCGGGCCGCCGAACTTGTAGTTCAGGCGGACGAGGCCCATGTCGACGTCCTGACGGATGTGATCGGTCTGAATGCCGGCGAAGGTGACGTCCTTGTCCGACAGGAAGATGTGATTGTACTCGACACCAACCGACCAGTTCGGAGCGAAGCCGACCTCGAGGCCTGCACCGACGGTGCCGCCCCAACGGGTGTCGCTGACGGAAGCAGCGGTCACGCCGCCGAAGCGGAGTTCATTCTTGGTGCCAACAACAGCCGCACCACCCTTGGCGTAGAGCAGGACGTTGTTCCAGGCGTAGCCGATCTGACCGGTGATCAGGCCGAACGAATCGATCTTGGAGCGATCGGTGAAGCCGGTGAGCCCGCTGACATTGTCGCCGGAGAAGTCGGCCCAGTTGCCCTGGCCTTCCACACCGAACACCCACTGCGCCGACTGCACGCGGTAGCCAACCTGGCCACCGACGGTGCCGCCCGTGGCGTTGTGGGAACCTTCGCCGCCAACCAGCGGAGCGCGCTGATCCCAGGTCGTGTGAGCCGAAGCGCCGCCGCCGTTGATACCGATGTAGAAGCCGCTCCAGTCATAGACCGTGGCGATCATCGCGGGCGCCTTGGTGTAAGGCCGCGCAGCGAGGTCAGCAGCCAGCGCCGGTGCAGTCGCAGTGATCGCGACAAGGCTCACAGCTGCGAGCAACAAATTCTTGTTCATTTGATTCCCGTTCCAAGTTTCGTCGTTAGGCCCCCGGGCCGTGGCGACGTCATAACAGCGATCGACGGAATTGCTGTAACCTCACCGCAACAGTTCGCTCCAAAGGGCCGGGCTTCATTAACGAAGGTTTAGCGGCGCAGCCGCGGAACCCTGTGAAACAAGCCTCTTCAGCAGTTCCAACCTCATCCGCGCGACGTGCACTGCGTGCACGCCTAACAGCGTCGCGCGCACGATTCTGTGATGGGGAAAGTCTTGGTTTCCACTCCCCATTGTCGCCACATTTTCGCTCTTCTTCGCCACATTCGCGTTCACCTCGAACGTGACCACGCGACGCGCGCAGCTTTCTGCACGATTGCACTCTCGCCGCTCGCTGCGCGTCGAGGAGCAAAGCGCATGGCGTGCCGCCCCTCTTATTGCCAGGGCGGAGTGCGCAACGATGACGCGATCTCGACGGCGCCCTCCTCGCCGCGCTGCGCCAGACCATCGCAGAGCAGCAGCTCCGTTTCGCTCAGCGTCAGGTGCGGTTCGCATGCCGAGCGCCAGCTATCCCAAGCCGAGGTCTCGCGCTTGGCGAGCGCGAGCAGATCACGCACCAGGTTGACGCGCACAAAAAACAAGCCTGCCGTCGTTCCGTGACCCAGCTGCTCCGGATCGATCGCGCCGGTTCGGCATCGTTGCCACGCTTCGATACCGGTGATGAACGCCGAGCGTGGCACGTCGGTCGGCTCAAAATCGAATTTCAGAAAGGTGCGATGGGGCTCGTCGAGTTCGGCATCGACCAGGACCCAGCGTTGCTCGGCTTTCGCCCAGTACTCGCACACCCAATGATCATGATAGGAATGCCCGGTGAAGTACCTGCCGAAACCGCAGCGGACGCGGGCTGGCACACGGTGATGCCGCAAAACCGCGCATAGCATCAATGAAAAGTCCCGGCACGTTGCCAAAGCTCTCAACTCGCCTGGCCGCGCGATCGTCAACGGTCGCGGGTCGATCGCCAGCAACTGATCCAGGCGATCGGACACAGGCAGCGTGGTACGGCTTTGACCGATGAACGCAGCGGGGTTGAAGCCCTGCCTCTCGATCCACGCCTCGTGGACGAGCAGGCCGTGCAACATGCGACACAACGCCGGGATATCCGGCGGCAGGCCGCTGATCACAGTCGCATGAGCGCCCGGATCGGTCAGCGCGCTGTGGCCGGTGTAATAGTCGGGAGACGTTTCACTCATTCAGGACCTGTCCAGCCAGGGTCAGCTGTTCGGTTCTCGCTTAGTCCGCCGCCGCGATCTTCGCGCGGAAAGCCTCCTGTCCCTCCACGATCTTGTCGATCAGTGCATCGAGCGCCCAGAAGCGTTCTCTGATATCGAAATCGACCGCCCGGGTCTCGATGCGGGCAAAGGTGCCGAGACGCTGGTGATAGAGTTTTGCAAGTTTCGGATAACCCATGGGCTCCGCCATCGCAGCGAGCGCCAGGTAAACCGAAAGCTCGTTCGCGAGCACCGGATGCTTGTGGTGTTGCGTCAGCAGCCATTTGTAGAGATCAGGGTGGAAGTTCGTGAACACGCCGGTGAACCCGGGAGCCCCCGACTTCATCGCGTCAAAGGCGATCGCGGCATTGGCGTTGACGATCGTGAGCGGGGAGCCGTTCGCCAGCTTGACCCGGCGCTGCACGGTCGGCAGGTCGCACGAGACGTCCTTGAGAATGGCAAAGCGGCCGCTGTCGGCGCAAAAGGCCAGCTCGTCGTCGGAGAGAAGCCGGCGGAACGGAGCCGGGCATTCATAAAGGCCGAGCGTGATGTCCTTGGGCAGCCGGTCGAGCAGCCAGCTCAGATTGTCGGTGAAGTCCGTCTTTGCCGGATCGTGCGAGGCCAGACGGTTCGTCACCAGCACCAAGCCGTCGACATCGGTCTTCGCGATCGACGAGAGCTCCGTGAGCTGGTCTTCCCTGGACTCGCTGATATGGCCAGAGGCGATGACCGGAAGCCGGCCGGCCGCGGTCTTGGCCACGAACCGCGCCAGCGCGACGCGCTCCTCCAGTGTCAAGAACTGCATCTCGCTCGACTGCGCGACCGCGAACAGCGCGTCGGCACCGTTAGCGATGTACCATTCGATCAGCCGTTCGAGGCCGGAATAGTCGATCGTGTTCGCTTCGGTGAATGGCGTCAGCATCACGGGAATGATGCCCTTGAGAGCGATGGTCACAGGCGAGCTCCAAATGGCGAATCTGGCAGCGGCTGCGCTGCCGGTTCGCGAGTATAGATCAAACGGTCAGTGGGCGTCCGCAGCGGCAACGCAGCGCCGCTGCGGACGCCAGTTATTCGCCGACGATTTTCAACCTACTCCGAAAGCTGGTCGTTTCGCAAAGAGGTTACGGCCTGCAAGCCTGCGCTTCGCGTTCAGGCCGGGGGCGAGATCGCCTGCAAGACATCCCTGAACACGCCGAACTGCACTTTGGCAGCTTCAGGGCTATAGTCCTGATAACATCCCGCGGTCACCGCGACGACGAGGTCGAGCTCCGGGACGATGCGGATCGACTGGCCACCTCTGCCCTGCGCGGCAATCGATTGGACGACCCGCCCATTGAGCCGGGAGCTCCGCAGCCACCACAAATATCCATAGGACTGACCGTCGGTCGCCCTCAGCTTCATTGTGGTCGACGCCTCGATCCATGCCCTGGACACGATTTGCCGATCGTTCCAGCGACCGCCCTGAAGGACGAGCTGGCCGATCTTCGCCATGTCGCGCGGCCGCAGGCGCAATCCGCCTCCGGCATCGCTGTCTCCTTTGAACCTGCTCCACTCGAATTCGGTGATGCCTAGGGGATCGAACAGCACGCGACGCGCGAATTCATCGAGCGGACGGCCGGTGGCTTTGCGGACGATCGCCGAGACCAGCGCAAGTGCGCCGGTGTTGTAGAAGAACTCCTGGCCGGCCAGTGCGGTCACGGGAAGGCCGAGGACGTAGCGACAGGCATCCGGCGCCATGTGCATGCGCACCTCGTCGTTGTCGTCGCCCGTCGCCGGAGTTGCCTCCACCCATTTCAGACCCATCGACATCGTGAGCAAATGTGAGAGCAGGATGCGATCCCTGTCCGGGGACCGCAGGTCGGACAATTCGGGGAAGAAGCTGAAGACCGGCTCCTCGATGCTGCGAATGAGCCCCTGGTCGAGCGCGATCCCGACGACCAGCGACGCCACGCTCTTTGAGCACGATTTCAGATTATGCAGCGTATCGGCATCAAAGCTGACATCAGTGACGCGGACGCCGAAGAAGCGACTGGGGACCTCATCGGCCCCCTGAAGTACCGCTCGAACAGCAATCTGCCACGCCGAGCGACCAGCACGGCATGGATGTTGGCGCCCGAGCGTTCGAGCCGACCGGCGATCCTGCACAGCGCGGCCTGATCGACATCGTCGTCTTCACTGGCAGAGGGAACAGACCAGCCGTCGTCACGCTTGGCGGGAGCCGGACAATTGGCCTCGGCAAAGATCGGCACCGCCGCGATCGGCGTCAGGGCTGCCCCGCCGAGCAGCGACATGAATCGCCGACGCTTCATCCCGTCCTCTTGACCTTGTCTTTGATGGCCGTGTCGGCGCGTCATTCCCTGAGAGGGAGCACTTATGCGGCAGGTTGTGCCATCAATCTGCCTCAACTGCAATGGGCTGACCCGCCATCAAGCGCTGCACAGGGCGGCTCTCGCTGTCGCCAACCTTCCACGGGGAACTCCGAGATCGAAATAAGCTTGGTTGGGAGCGCGATGACCCGTCGCGCCGTTTCGTCCCTCCTGCGTCGTCATTCGTCACGGCCCTCTCATCTTCGTCCCATCGCCCCCTCCGTTCATCCCTCCCGGCTCGCTTTCCGGCGCAGATTCGCGGAGACATCCGTCGAGCACCGCCTGGAGAACCGGAATGAACCGTCGCGACTTTCTAGCCACGGCCCTCGCACTTGCCGCAGCCCCGGCACTCGGCAATCAGCCGACGGGCATAGCCGCTACCAGCCGCCCGCGGCCGGGACAGGCTGGCTGGCCTTCCGATGCGGACTGGTCGGCGCTGAATCAAGCCACCGCGGGACGCCTCACCCGTGTGACCCCTCCGAACCTCGCCCCGGCTGAAGCAAAACAGCTCCTGGCCAATCCGTTCTACATCGGTGATCAACCCGGTCTGACGGAAAGTTCCGGCTGGTTCGAGGCCTGGCGCTCCGAGCCCAGCGCCTACATGGTCGCGGCCGAGAGCGCGGCAGACGTCGTCGCGGCCGTGCGCTTCGCCAAAGCGCACAATTTGCGCCTGGTCGTGAAGGGCCGCGGCCACAGCTATCTCGGCGGCTCCTCTGCGCCGGATTCGCTTTTGTTATGGACCCGCAAAATGGACGCCATCACCGTTCACGACGGTTTCGTTCCGCAAGGCTCAAGCTCCAAGCCGGTTCCGGCTATCACGACGGGCGCGGGCTGCATGTGGCTCCGCGCCTACCAGGCGGCCGCCGGCGCCGGGCGCTACGTTCAAGGTGGCGGCTGCACCACCGTGGGTGTCGCTGGGCTGGTGCAGGGCGGCGGGTTCGGGAACTTTTCCAAGGGATTTGGAACGGCGGCGGCGAGCCTGCTCGAGGCCGAGATCGTGACAGCCGACGGCGAAATTCGTGTGGTCAATGAAACGCGCGAGCCGGAGCTGTTTTGGGCGCTCAAGGGCGGAGGCGGCGGCACTTTCGGGGTCACCACACGGCTGACGCTCGCAACGCATCCGCTCCCCACATCCGTCGGTGCGGTCAACGCCACGCTGCGCGCCCGCTCCGACGAAGCCTACCGCAAGCTGCTGGCCCGCTTCGTCGCGTTTTGCGCGACGAGCCTGTGCAATCCCCACTGGGGCGAACAGGTCCGGGCGTATCCCGACAACCGCCTCGACATTCGCATGGTCTTCCAAGGCCTGACAACGGACGAAGCGCGGGCAAATTTCAAGCCCCTGCTCGATTTTGTCGCAGCCAATCCTGACGATTACGCCGGCAAGGAATCGCTTGAAGTCGTGGGCGTGCCTGCCCGCTATTTCTGGAACGGTTGGCTTTATCGCCTGTTCGCCCGCTCCGCGGCCAATTTCGATGAACGTTCTGGAGCGCCATGGACCGATTATTGGTGGAAGGGCGATGGCGAGCAGGTCGGCGCCTTCTGGCACGCGTACACATCGGCCTGGTTGCCGAGCTCGCTCCTTGATCAGCAGAACCGCAACCTCCTCGTCGATGCGTTATTCGCCGCAAGCCGCCACTGGGCGGTCGGGCTGCATTTCAACAAGGGCTTGTTCGGCGCATCGCCTGATGTGATCGCAAAAGCAGGAAACACGGCGACGCATCCGGACGCATTCGAGGCCTTCGCTCTTGCGATCATCGCAGCCTCCGGCCCCACCATCTTCGGTGGTCTTGCTACGCCCGATCCTGTTCTCGCCAAAGCGCATCGAGACCGCGTGAACGCCGCGATGGAGGCGCTGCGCGCGGCGGCGCCGAACAGCGGCGCGTATGTCAACGAGTGCGATTATTTTCAGTCGGACTGGCAGAATGCGTTGTGGGGCCCGAACTATCGACGGCTCCTCGACGTCAAACGACGCTACGATCCGGATGGACTGTTCTTTGTGCATCATGGTGTCGGCAGCGAAGGCTGGAGCGCGGACGGATTTGCCCGCCTGCCCTCGTAGCGAACCCAAATCTCTTCAGGGACGGCACGCCTACACCGGCGTGTAGATCACGAGCTTCAGCGCGGGATCGTCGTTGGCCTGAAAGCTGGTGTGCTCGAAATGCAGCACGCCCTTGGTGGGATGCGTCATGGTCTTGCGGCCCGACAAGGTGCCGTGCACCTCGTGCGCACCCCACCATTTGACAAATTCGGGGCTACCTTCGCGCAGGCGCGTCAGCAATTCAGCAAAGGCGGGATCGCCGGCCCAGACGTCGTGGGTGGCGCGAAACATCGCGACCATGCGCTTGGCCACCTCAGCCCAGCCCGCGCCATAGGATTTCCGGGTCTTCTTGTTGGTCATCATCAAGAGCAGGGTGTTGCGATCCTCTTCCGGCAGCCGCCCGAATGCGAAGATCTCTTCGGCGGCTGCGTTCCACGCCAGCACGTCCCAGCGCCGGCCGGTGATGTAGGCCGGGTGCGGCAGGCTTTCGACCAGGCGCCGAATGGCCGGCGGCACCACCTCGCGGGTGAAGGGGCCCCTCGCGCCGTCCCGCGCGAGATCCCTGAGATGCGCGTGCTCGGTCTTGCTGAGCCGCAGCGCGCGCGCCAGCGCATCGACTGTCGTGACCGACGGGCTGACGGTGCGGCCCTGCTCGAGACGGATGTACCAGTCGACCCCGATGCCCGCGAGCTGCGCGACCTCCTCGCGGCGGAGCCCTGCGGTACGCCGCCGCTGGCCCGCCGGTAGGCCCACTGACTTCGGCGACAGCTTTTCACGACGGGAGCGCAGGAAATCGCCGAATTCGACGCGGCGTGGGTCGGCCATGGACGGACTCGCGTGAAGGAGGGTCGGACAATACTAGGATAATACCAGGCCTTCCTGCCGCGCAACAGCCCTCGCATAATCCCTGCACCTCACAATGAGGTGCGAACGAAGGTCAACATCATGAAGGCTGCCGTACTCAAATCTTTCGGATCCCCGCTTGAGATCGAGGACGTCCCCGACCCCGTGCTCGGTACCGGCGAGGTGATCGTCGAAATCGTCGCCACCCGTGTGCTGTCCTACTCCAAGGAAGTGTTCAGCGGCGAGCGCAAATACGCGCTGGATCTGCCCGCCATTCCAGGAGCCGGCGGGGTCGGACGCGTGCGCGCGATCGGCCCGGACGCAACCAAATTGTCCGTCGGCGACTGAGTCGTCTGCGATCCGACGGTCCGCTCGCGCGACGACGCGATCGCTCCCGACATTCATCTGCAGGGCGTCAGCGCGCGCGGCGAAGGCGGCATGCGGTTGCAGAAATATTTTCACGACGGTTCCTTCGCCGAGCGGATGAGGGTGCCGACCGAGAACGTGACGCGGCTCGGCGAGGTCAGCGAGGAAACGGCCGCGCAATGGTGTGCGCTTGGAACCTTGCTGGTGCCCTATGGTGGTTTCCTTGCCGCCAGGCTGCAGCCCGGCGAGACTGTGCTGGTGAGCGGCGCGACCGGCAATTTCGGCAGCGCTGCCGTGGCGGTGGCGCTCGCGATGGGGGCGGCTTGCGTCGTTGCGCCGGGCCGCAACGAGAAGATGCTCGGCGAGCTCGTGCGTCGCCATGGCGCGCGTGTCAGGCCGGTGAAGCTGACGGGCAACGAGAACGACGACCGCGAGCTGATGAAGCGCGCCGCACCCGGCCCGATCGATTGCGCGTTCGACATCATGCCGCCCTCCGTCTCGACGACGGTGGTCCGCGCCGCGATCATGACGGTGCGGCCCAATGGCCGTGTCGTGCTGATGGGCGGCGTCAACATGCAGGGCGGCCCCGGCCTGGAGCTGCCCTACAACTGGATCATGCGCGAGTGCATCACGATTCACGGCGTCTGGATGTATCCGCCTGAAGCCGCGGTTCGCCTGATCGCGCTGGTCCGCGCCGGCCTCTTGCGCCTCGATCACTTCGAGACGACGGCATTCGACCTCGACCATGCCAACGAGGCCGTGGACCATGCGGCCGCCAATGCGGGCGCGTTCAACATGACGGTGATCCGGCCGTAATTGTCGCAGCAGCTGCGGCGATGCGTCGCCGCAGCTGATATGCCTGCGGTGTCAGATGGCTGGGAGACGTCACCCCCGATGCAGCCGGCCGCGGCCGTCTACTGTGCATGGGGTTGTTTTCGCGGTTTGTTATTCGAGCTCGACCACCTGGCCGTTGGAAAGCGACACCCGCCGATCCATGCGGCCGGCGAGTTCCATGTTGTGGGTCGCGATGAGCATCGAGACCTTGGTCGCCTTGACCAGCTGCATCAGGGCCTGGAACACGTGGTCGGCGGTGTGCGGATCGAGATTGCCGGTCGGCTCGTCCGCGAGCAGCACGCGGGGCGCATTGGCCACCGCACGCGCGATCGCGACGCGCTGCTGCTCGCCCCCCGACAGCTCTGCGGGACGATGGGTGATGCGGTCGCCGAGGCCGAGATAGCCCAGGATCTCCTTGGCGCGCTTGACGCTCTCGGACTTCTTCAGGCCGCGGATCATCTGCGGCAACATGACGTTCTCGAGCGCCGAGAATTCCGGCAGCAGCCGGTGCGACTGGTAGACGAAGCCGATATCGCTGCGGCGAAGCTGGGTGCGCTCGATGTCGGGCAGTTGCGAGGTCGGCGCGCCGTTGACATAGACCTCGCCGGAATCGGGGGCCTCGAGCAGGCCCGCGATGTGCAGCAGCGTCGACTTGCCCGACCCCGACGGCGCAACCAGCGCCACGGACTGTCCCGCCCACAGCGCGAGCTTGGCGTTGTCCAGGATCGTCAGCGCCGCCTCGCCCTGCAAGTACTGCCGTTTTATCTCGTGGAGATAAATGACCGGTACATCCTCAGCCCCCTGCTGCTGCTCCATCAGCCCCTCACTCGTACCGCAGCGCTTCGACAGGATCGAGGCGCGCGGCGCGCCAGGACGGGTACAGCGTCGCCAGGAACGACAGCGTCAGCGCCATGATGACGACGGCCGTGGTCTCGCCGACGTCGATCTCGGCGGGCAGCTTCGACAGGAAGTAGAGCTCGGGCGAGAACAACTCCGTGCTGGTCAGCCAGGACAGGAATTGCCTGATCGATTCGATGTTGAGGCAGATCACGAGGCCGACGAAGAAACCGACCAGCGTGCCGACCACGCCGATCGAGGCGCCCGTGATCAGGAAGATCCGCATGATCGATCCTTGCGAGGCGCCCATCGTCCTGAGGATCGCGATGTCGCTGCCCTTGTCCTTCACCAGCATGATCAGGCCGGAGACGATGTTGAGCGCCGCGACCAGTACGATCATGGTCAGGATCAGAAACATGACATTGCGCTCGACCTGGAGCGCGTTGAAGAAGGTCGAGTTGCGCTGACGCCAGTCGACCAGGAACACCGGCCGGCCCGCCGCCTCCGTCACGGCTTTACGGAAGGAGTCGATCTTGTCCGGATTGGTGGTGAACACCTCGATCGAGGTGACGTCGTTGCTGCGATTGAAATAGGCCTGGGCCTCGGCGAGCGGCATGAACACGAAGCCGAGATCATACTCGGACATGCCGATCTCGAACACGGCGACGATCTTGTAGGGCTTTATGCGCGGCGTCGTGCCCATCGGCGTCACCGCGCCCTTCGGCGCCACCAGCGTGATGCTGTCGCCGGCATGCAGCGATAATTGGTCGGCGAGCCGCCGGCCGATCGCGACGCCCTGCCCGTCGTCAAAGCCCTCGAGCGAACCCTGCTTGATGTTCTTGGCAATCGAGGTGAGATTGTTGAGGTCGTCAGAACGGATGCCGCGCACCAGCACACCCGAGGCGTTCCAGGGCGATGACGCCAGCGCCTGGCCATCGACCACGGGCGCAGCGAGCCGGATGCCCTGCACCTGGCTGATGCGCTCGGCGACGTCCTTCCAGTCGGTCAGCGGCGATTCCAGCGGCTGGACCAGGATATGGCCGTTCAGCCCCAGGATCTTGTCGAGCAACTCCTTGCGGAAGCCGTTCATCACGGCCATCACGATGATCAGCGTGGCGACGCCGAGCATGATGCCGAGGAAGGAGAACCCGGCGATGACCGAGATGAATCCCTCCTTCCGCCGAGCCCGCAGGTAGCGGGCCGACAACATCCACTCGAACGGTGCGAAAGGCGCAGTTTGGACGGCTTCTGTCATGGTTTCATCCATCGCTCGATAATCCCATGATTCGGGGTCAATTGTGGCCGGATTGGCGGCCGCGATCTCGGGCGATGAACAATATTCAGCCGACCAGACTTATCAGCCCACAAGTCTTGCGACCGCGTCCGCTGGCGACATGGTCTCGCGGGAGCCGTCGCTGCGCTTCTTGATCTCGACCTTGCCCTCGGCGAGCCCCTTCGGCCCGATCATGATCTGCCAGGGGATGCCGATCAGGTCGGCGGCGGCGAATTTCGCCCCTGCACGTTGGTCGGTGTCGTCATAGAGCACGTCGACGCCCTTGGCGGTGAGCTCGGCGTAGAGCTTCTCGCAGGCGCCATCGACGGCAGCATCGCCCTGCTTGAGGTTGAGGATCGAGACGCGGAACGGCGCCACCGCCTCCGGCCATTTGATGCCGGCATCGTCATGGCAGGCCTCGATGATGGCGCCGAGCAGGCGCGAGACGCCGACGCCGTAGGAACCGCCATGGATCGGCACGTCGACGCCATCAGGGCCGGTCACCAGGGCCTTCATCGCGTCGGAATACTTCGTGCCGAAATAGAAGATCTGGCCGACCTCGATGCCGCGGGTATTCACGCGCTTCTCTGCCGGCACTTCCTGCTCGAACCGGGAGGCGTCATGAACATCTTCGGTCGCGGCATAGAGCGAGGTCCATTGCTTGATGATCGGCGTCAGGTCGCTGTCATAGTCGACGTCCTCGCCCGGCACCGGCAGGTCCAGCACGTCGCGATTGATGAAAACGCCGGATTCGCCGGTCTCAGCCAGCACGATGAACTCGTGGCTGAGATCGCCGCCGATCGGGCCGGTCTCGGCGCGCATCGGGATCGCCTTCAGGCCCATCCGCGCAAAGGTGCGCAGGTATGCGACGAACATCTTGTTGTAGGCGACGCGCGCGGCGGCCTCGTTGAGGTCGAAGGAATAGGCATCCTTCATCAGGAACTCGCGGCCGCGCATCACGCCGAAACGCGGACGCTGCTCGTCGCGGAATTTCCATTGGATATGATAGAGATTCAGCGGCAGGTTCTTGTAGGACTTCACGTAGGCGCGGAAGATCTCGGTGATCATTTCCTCGTTGGTCGGCCCGTACAGGAGCTCGCGCTTGTGGCGGTCGGCGATGCGTAGCATCTCCGGGCCGTACGCGTCATAGCGGCCGCTCTCGCGCCAGAGGTCGGCGAGCTGGAGCGTCGGCATCAACAGTTCCAGCGCACCGGACCGGTCCTGCTCTTCGCGCACGATCTGCTCGATCTTCTTCAGCACGCGGAACCCGAGCGGCAGCCAGGCGTAGATGCCGGCCGCCTCCTGCCGGATCATGCCGGCACGCAGCATCAGCCGATGCGAGACGATCTCCGCCTCTTTCGGATTTTCCTTCAAAATGGGCAGAAAGAACCGCGACAACCGCATGGTAATACTCTGGGAATCAGTGGTGGCCTGCAGTGAAACCGGATTGAAAGCGAAAAGACAAGGCCGGGAATGAGGAAAAGCCGCTAACGCGGCGGAATTCCTGTCATTTTTCCCTCGACTTCAGGTTGGACCTGGTCCGTGTCGAAGCTAGGGCGTTGCGATCTCGAGTTCGTCCTCGAGCGTGACCTTCTCGAAATCGGTAATGAGCGCGTCGATCCGCACATGCCAGCGCCCGGCGACCGGCAGCTCGACCTTGTGCACATGCCAATAGCCGTCAGGCCCGAGCTCGGCGTCGCGTTCCATCGGCTCGATGCCGCGCTCGGGCAGGCTCAGCGTCAGCGTCGCCTCCTTGGCGTTCAGCGGCGTCGCCTCGCTGGTCATGAGCTGGAGCACGAAATCGTCCACGCCGGCCTTGCCCGGCGACACCAGCACTTGGAACATCGCGTTGTCGGTGTGGATGTGGATCGCCAGCGGTGTCTCAGGCACGATGGTCCGTGGCGGCGGCGTGAAGCGCCAGCCGGCGACGACCGCGAAAATGCCGAGCGCGGTCCCGCACTCAAGCAGGATCGATCGCTTCAGCGCCGGCGCGGCCACCTGATCCTTTGCTAACGCGGGAGTCAACCGAAAGCGATTGATGGCTGCAAGGGCCAGAAGGAATAGGACCAGCGCCAGCTTCACCGAGAGAATGAGGCCATAGCTCGTGTCGACCAGCGCAGCCGGCTTCTCGAGCTGGATCATCGTAAGCATGAGGCCACTCAGCGCCAGACCCGCGACCACCGGCATGGCGATGCGCGAGAATCGGTTGAGGAGCGGCAGCACTGCCGCCGTCGGCTTCGACAGCAGCGCTGCAACCGGCGCCAGCGCACCAATCCAGAAGGCTACGGCGAGGCCATGGACGAAGACCGCCGGCCGCGTCAGCACCTCGGGCGACGCCGTTGCGGCGTGCCCGGTCATGGCGAGCGACATGCCCACACCGACGAAGGCGATGACCGCGAGCGTACGCGCGTACCAAGCCCGGCCCAGCGCCATTTGCGCAAGCAGCATCGCCGCGATCGCGACGAGCAAAGCGGGACCGGCACTGGTCGCAAATGCTATTTTCCAGGGGGCCACAGTCACAAGCGCCGCCAGCGGCAGCCCAAGGAGATCAAGACCCACCAGACCAAGTGAGACAATGGCACTCGAGAGACCAACAACGAGCCCCACGCGTGGCACGCCCATACCCATCGTCGACCACGCAATCCAGCGCCCAAAGAACACGCCGCCCACGCCGACGAACAGCCCGAGATAGAGGCCGACCCGCGACAACCAGATCAGCGCGTTCAATCCACCATCCACATTTGCCGAAGGCTGCGTCCCCGTCGGCATGCCGATCGAGAAGATCACCGATCCGGCGACGGGATGACCGTCCTGCGAGATGACCCGATAGCTCACCACCGCGGTGCCCTTCGGCAAGTCCGGCGGCATCGCAACCGAAATGCTCTCGCCTGACGTCGTGACGCGCGCAGCATCGCGCACCCTGCCCGCGCCATCGATCAACTGGATCGCGCCCGGCGTCACCGCTTCGTTAAAGCGCAATTCCACCGCCTTCGGCGCGCTCGCCAGCATGCTGCCGCTCGCCGGCTCGACCGAAATCAGCGCCGCATGGGCCAATGCGCCGGTCGAGGTGCCAACAAGAAACAGCAGCGTCGCAACTGCAGCGAGAAAGCGCATTACGGCTTGGGCAGCAATTTTATGCCAGGCGCCGGCGACTTGTCCTCGCGCGAATGCGCTGCCCCTTCCACCGGGATTTCGATCCAGCGGCTGACACCCTTCTCGCATTCCTGCACCACAGGGAAGTACAGCGTGGTGTTCGGCTTCAGGCTGTCAGTGAGAAAGCTACTGACGACAAATTCATCATAATTGCGGTCCGGCAGATTGCCGCCGGACCAAACCACTTCCTTAACGCCCGAAGTCAGCTTGTTGCCGTGATAGTCGTAGGCACTGGCATACTGCCCCTCGACGATATCGACGTTCCAACCGGCCTTCGGCATCGGCTTCACCGCGATCACACCTTCCGGGATTTGCACACGGATCTTGATCGTCGGCGAGCCGGAACAGCCGTGCGGCACGGCGAAGACGGCCTTGTAGGACGCGCCGACCGTGGCCTGCTTGCCTTCCAGATAAACGTGGGCCGCCGCAGGCGATGCGACGAGTGCACCGACCAGGATTAGCAAGGGTGTCTTCGACATGCTCGATCTCCCGGAGGTTAGATCACATCAGTCACATTTTCATTCCCGAATGGTCCGGCATTTTCTTCATCATCGTGCCCCCGCCGCTGGGCGCCTGGGCGCCGACGCCCTTGACGTCGAGCGACACCGCGACCTTGCCAGCCTTCTCGAACTCGAGCGTTACAGGCACTTTCTCGCCCTCTTTGAACGGCCCCTTCAGATCCTGAAGCATCAGATGGTTGCCGCCGGGCGCGAGCTTCACGGTCTTGCCCGGCTCGATAACGAGGCCCTTGTCCAGCGGACGCATCTTCATCACGCCATTGTCCATTGTCATCTCGTGGACCTCGGCCTTGCCGGCGAGCTCTGCCGACACGGCGACGAGCTTGTCGGGCGCGGTGCCCTTGTTCTCGATGGTGAGGAACCCGCCGGCGACCTTGGCGCCGGCAGGCGTCGCCCGACTCCAGGCCTGGGAGATGACGAGATCGCCCGCCTTGACCTCGTCGGCTCGGACGGGGGCTGCGATCACAACGGCCGAGAACGCCGCGAGCGCGAAGAGAGTTGAGAGCTTGTTCATGTCGATTGCCTTTCTTGTCGCAGCCGAGAGCCCGACTCCAGTCAGAACGTGTACTTGCCGGCAAGAACAAAAGTTCGTCCCGGGAATGGATGGAACAGGAAATACTGCTCGTTGAAGAGATTATCGATGCCGAAGTCGAACGCGAAATTCTTCGTCGCGTTGTAGTGGATCTTCAAGTCCACGACGAAAAAATTATCGAAAGCGCCGTAGACGTGCGGGATGATATCCGAGTTGTCCAACGTCGAATATTGCTTGCCGCTGTAGCGCGCGGCGACGGTATAGGCCCAGCCATCATTCGGCCGGTAGGTGACGCCGAACTTGGCGCGCCAGTCTGGCACGAAGGGCACGCGCTTGCCAACGACGCTGGTCGAGCCTTTCCAGTTCGGATCGGAGATGATCCTGGAATCGACGTAAGTGAGGCTGCCGAAGATCTGCAGGCCGCTCACCAGCAAATTGTCCTTGTCGGCCGACAATTCCACGCCCTGCATGCGGATCGCAGCAACGTTGCTGACGGCGGTCTGCACCGATTGCGTTCCGGTTGCATCCGTCACGGTAGTCGATTGTGAGATCAATGCATTGTTGGTCCGCTCGCCGAACATCGTGAGCCGCACGCGGCCATCGGCCCAGCGCCGTTCAAGATTGAGTTCGCTGGTGAAGTCCTGCTCCGGTGACAGCAGCGGATTGGCGAGATAGGTGATGCCGCCCACGCTGATGTTCTGGTAGAGCTCAGTCACCGTCGGATAGCGGTACGCCTCGCCGAAATTGGCGGTGATGTTCCAGTCTTTGTTGGGATCGATCGACAGCGATGCCTTTGGCGAGAAATTGGTCGAGGACAACTCTGGCTGCCCCGTCGGCACGGCCGATGTGATGACGCCGGCGCTGGTCGTCGTGGTGTTGAGATTGAAGCCCTCGACTGCCTGCCAACTCTCCAGCCGCCCGCCTAGCGTCAACTTGACGATCGGCGTGATCTTCCAGGCGTCCTGCCCCCAGAGAGCTTCGGTCCGAGTCTCGCCGACACCGGTCGAATAGAGCTGGCCATTGCCGGTTAAGGGTGCATTGAACCAGAGCGTCGAAGCATAGACCGGATTTTCAAGCCGGTAGCGGTCGCCATGTATGCCGAAGCTGATCTCATGCGGACCATCCATGCCATCTGGGCGCCAGATGCCCTTAGCGTCCGTATTTTGCCAATTGGTGCCGTCCATTCGCGTCACCTTGCCGTTGAACGAATAGCCAAGGCCGGGCGATGGCACGACCGTAAATGGGTTGCTCAGATCGTCCTGGAGATAGTTGTAGCTTGAGGCCGCAAGGTCGAAGTCGAACACGCCCTTGGTGTCGCTCTTGAGCGAGACGGCATTGCTCACATGGAGCTGATCCCAATTGTACTTGCTGCTTGCAAAGCTGCTGATGCCGCCGAACGTCGGCAGGCCGGTTGCAATTGACTTGAGATAGGTCTGCGGGTCAGAGGTCTGATGATTGTTCCAGATGCCCAGCGAATAGGTTGCCTGCACCAGCGGCGTGATGTCGTAAGCAAGTCGCAGATTGCCGGAAGTCTGTTGCGAATGCGCCAGCACGCCGGTGCCCACCACGTTGGCGACGCCCCCGTTCTTGTTGAGGGCGGCAAAGCCACCGCTCGTACCGGCCGGGAACGAGGGGGTGGTGGTATAGGTCAGCGGCTGCTGATAGCTCTCGAGATAGTTGGCGCTGACGAGCCAGGAAAGCTTACCCTCGCGATTGCCCGCGGCGGCGCTGGTCTGGCTGGTTATGTAGGTATCCTTTGTGCCGTATTGATTCCACGGCATCACCGAGACGGTTTCCTTTGCGACCGCAAACGGTTTGTCCGGCATCCTGGATGTGATCAGCAGGACGCCGCCGATCGAATTGCCGGGATAGGCGGCCGCAAAGGGACCGTTGAGGAAATCCACCCGCCCGATCGCCTCGGGCGAGATCAAATTCCATTTTGGCGAGGCGCCGGAATTGTTGTTGCCGATCAGGGCCGAGATCAACAGATCGTCATAGTAGATCAACGAGCGCGCACTCGAATTCAAGCCCCAGCTTCGTGTCGCGAGCACGGCCTGATTGTCGCCGTCGTTGCGCTTCCGCACGAACAGGCTCGGCATGTATTTGACGGCGTCCTCGGGGTCCTTGAGGTTGATGGTTTCGTCGGCCTCCTTCGCCGTGATGCTGAAGGATCGTTGCGGCAGCCGGTAGCGCGCCACGGCCGCCGGCTGCTCAAGCGAGGCGCGCCCGCCGCGCGTGACCTGCGCCTCGGCTGCGACAACCGACGCTGGCCGCTCAACCGCCGGCTTTGCCTGATTTGTCATGGCGGCTGCCGCATGCACCGCAGGCTTGCGCGGCTTGGGTTTCACCATCGCTGGCGCATCGACGGTCACCGCGGGCAGCTCTTTTGAGCTGCTCTGGGCGAAAGCGCCGCTCGACGAGGCAAGCAGCGCGGCCTGAACGGCAACGACGCTCACGCCGCAGCGGGCATGGCGAGGTAACATGGAGCATTCCTGACGCCGGCTTTATTTCCGGCCATTCGACAGCATCAATCGCCAGCGGATCAACCGAGGCGATCACGAGAGGTCGTCAGGAGAAATGGGGAGGTCCCCGCGCCTGGGCGCTTGAATTCTTGTGGGTGGCGGGAGCAGAGGCGTCCGCTTCACGCCACACTACGCGCTCGGCGTGGCGGAAGGGAGCGGGAAGCGCAGCATGCGGTGGCGAATCGAAGGACGCGGTGGCCTGCGCAAGACAACAGATCGCGCAGATCCCGGAATGCGAGGCCGGCGAACCGCCTTGATCGTTCGGAGCGCCCTGCTCACTAATACTGTGGCAAATGACACCGGCAGGCAGCTGATCGGCAACGGTCCGACCGGCCGCCCAGCAGGCGGCAATCGGCGCCAGGACCTGCATCGCGAGCGCGAGCAGGACGAGGGGTAGGAATTTCTGCAGCCGCGCGCGCATCCACCGAACCAGTCATTCGTCTACTAACTAATCACCGCACCAGCTCCGAGTCGAGATGACTTCATCGGCCGTGTTGGGCTGGCGCAAACTTCTCGAAAATTGAGTTCGGCCGCCTCCGACTGGGATCGGCCCTCAATATCTGAGCAAGCCCGCCACCCGGAAGATCAAAAAATTCATATATTTGTCATACACTTAAGAGGAAGGCAGCGCGATCGTTTCGCCAATTGCTCGAATTTTGAACATTCGTTGCCGAAAATGATGACAAGTGAGAAAAGTTGATCTAGCATCCCTTTCGCTCAGGCTTGACCGTGAGGTCGACGTCTGGTGGTCCAAGTCTCGGGAGGAGCCCCTGGCGCGCAAAATGCAGCGTCGCCCCGCCAATCAAGATCAAATCTTAGAATCGGGGATAATAGGGTCGACACAATTTTTGAGCGGGGCTAGGGCCCCGCTCTTTTTTTATCTGCGTGGCTCATGCGCGCATGAACGCTTTCTCCAGTCCGATCGAAAACAGATCGAACTGGCGGCGTAGCCTGCGCGGACCCGCACTCTCGTCTACCGACAGCTCTTCAACGAGCGTCCCGAAGCTCGGGCGATACGCTACGCGATCTGCTCGGCGATGAATGGTCGATCGCGCAGGCACGTACGCGCTGCTCCTCCAGATCAGGCGTGCTGGCATCGCAGCGTAGCGCTTTGCGCTGCACCAACGCGATCACGATCTCGTCCTTGATTGCACGTTGAGTGGCATCAACTCTTGTGAGACACTTCGCGCATCGGTCGCGCAATCAATGACGCGCCGACGACAAAATTTATGGGAGCGAGCGATGTCCGGGACGAAAGATTTCTCGAAGACGAGGCGCGATCTTCTTCAGGCGGCTGCGACCGCCGGCGCCGCAACTGCCATCCTCGGCAGCATGGGCATAAACCCAGCACTTGCAGCTGAAGTCGGACGATCAGACAAGCCGCTGAAGGCGGCATTCTCCAACGCGGGCCTGCAGGCGACCTGGTGTGCGCAAGGCAAGCAGGCCGCGGAATTCTGGGGCAAGCTGTTCAATGTCGAGGTCACTTGGTTCGACGGACAACTCGACGCCGTGAAGCAGCGCGCAGCGATCGACAACATGGCCTCGCAGAAATGGGATTTCGTCGCGATCCAGGCCTTCGGCATAGGCACCCTTACCCAGCCCGTGCAGAAGATGATCGACGCCGGTACGCCGGTCATCGACATGGACACGCTGATTGCGCCGCTCGACCAGATCAACGTCCACTCCTTCCTCGCTCCCGACAACGAGTTCATGGGCGCTTCGGTGACCCAGGCGCTTTGCAATGCAATGGGCGGCAAGGGCAAGATCATCATGACCCAAGGCGCCCTCGGTCACACCGGCGCGCAGGGACGTGCCAAGGGCTTCGAGTCGGTCGTCAAGCAATTCCCAGGGATCGAGGTGCTCGACACGCAGCCGGCCGACTGGGACGTCTCCAAGACCGCACGCCTCTGGGAAACCTATTTGACCAAGTACCCGCAGATCGACGCGGCGTTCTTCCACAATGACGACATGGCGCTTGCCGCCGCCAACATCATGAAGGCGCACAACCGCACCAACATCCTCATTGGCGGTGTCGATGCGATGCCGCCGGCGATCCAGGCGGTGAGCGAAGGCCGGATGTTCGCAACCGTGCGCAATCCGTCCTGCCGCATCCATGGCGGCGCGATCATCGCAGGCGTCGCGGCCGTGGTCGGCGGCGAGAAGAGCGGCCAGGGCATCCCCAAGAACGTCGTCACCGACGGCCCTGTCGTGACCAAGGCCAATGCCGCCGGCATGCAGTGGATGGAAGATCACTTCCTGATCTGAAATCCTCCATGCCTGACGGTCGTCAGCCCATCCTGGAACTCCAGGGCATCACGAAGAGCTTCGGCGGCGTCGAAGCGCTTCGTGGTGTCGACTTCGCGCTTCTCCCTGGCGAGATCCATGGTCTCGTGGGAGAGAACGGCGCGGGAAAAAGCACGCTGATGAAGATCATCGCCGGCGTGCACACCGAGTTCTCCGGCCGCTTCCTGATCGACGGGGCCGAGACCCATTTCCGCTCGGCGCGCGATGCGCATGCGGCCGGCATCGCCATGGTGCATCAGGAGCTCTCGGTCGCGCCTGACCTGACGGTCGCGGAGAACGTGTTCCTCGGCAATCAGCCGACCAACGCCCTTGGCCTCGTGCAATGGCGACGGATGGCGCGTGAGGCGGGCGAGCAGCTCTCTCGCTTTGGCATCGACGTCGATCCGATGTCGCGGCTCGGCGATCTGCCGATCGGACTGCAGCAGCTGATCGAGATCGCACGCGTGCTGTTCTCCGGCGCACGAATCGTCATCCTGGACGAACCCACCTCCGCCCTCTCCCCGCCCGAGGTCGAGCGCCTGTTTGCGACGCTGCGACGCCTGCGCGAGCAAGGCACGGCCATCGTCTTCATCTCGCATTTCATCGAGGACATCCTGCGTGTCTCCGACACCGTCACGGTTTTCCGCAACGGACGGAAGGTCACGGAGACCGCGAGCGCCGCCACCACCAAGGGCGCCCTGATCGAGGCCATGATCGGTCGCGGCGGCGAGGCGCTCGAGCACAGCTATAGCGACGACCTGATGCTGCCGCGCCCTAGCGACAGCCTGGTCGTGCTGAAGGTGGAGCAGCTGTCGCTGACGCGCAGCCTCCAGGACGTCTCCTTCGAGGCCCGCGCGGGCGAAGTGCTCGGCATCTACGGCTTCATGGGGTGCGGCCAGCAGGAGCTGTCGCGCATCCTGTTCGGCAAGCTGAAGCCCGACGCGGGCACGCTGATCGTCGAGGGCAAGCCGAAGACCTTCGCCAGCACGGCGGCGGCGCGGCGCGCCGGCGTGGCGCTGGTGCCGGAAAGCCGGCGCGCCATGCTGTTTCACCAGGAGCCGGTCTTCAAGAACATCTCGATCAGCATTCTCGATCGGATCTCCTCGCTGCTGCTCAAGCCGGCGCAGGAGCGCGAGATCGCGAAGCGTCAGGTCGAGCAGTTGCAGATCCGCCCCCCCGTGGTCGGCCTCGATCTCGGCATGCTCTCGGGCGGCAACCAGCAGAAGGTTGCGCTGGCGAAATGGCTGACCTACCCGCCCAAGCTGCTGGTGCTGTGCGAGCCGACCCGGGGCATGGATGTCGGCGCCAAGAACGACGTCATCAACATCGTCCGCGACCTCCGCGCCAGGGGGCTCGCCATCATCGTGCTGTCGACCGAGCCGGAAACGGTGCTGTCGCTGGCCGACCGCATCCTCGTGCTCAAACGCGGAGCGGTGGTGCGGGAATTCAAGAACGAGCCGGTCAGCAAGGACCGCCTGCTGGAAGCGGCGTGACGGAGATGCACAATGGCGAGCAGTGAGACGGCAGCAGCGACAGGTCAGCGCACCAAGGGCGTCGCGCCCTTCCTGCGCTCGCAGATGCGCAACATCGCGCCGTTCCTGACCCTGATCTTCCTCTCCGCCTTCTTCGCCTTCGCCAGCCCCTCCTTTGCGACGATCGACAATCTCGGCAACATCCTGACGCAGGTGTCGGTGACAGGCGTCATCGCCGTCGGCCTCACCTTCGTGATCCTCTGCGCCGAGATCGACCTCTCGATCGCCAGCGTCGCCAACGTCACCGGGATCGCGGTCGCCTATTTCACGCTGCAGGAATCCTACGTCAACATTCCCAACGTCCCGCTGCCGGGCGCCGCCGCGATCCTGCTCGCCGTCTTGCTCTGCGCGGCTCTCGGCCTCGTCAACGCGCTGGGGCTGACCGTGATCGGCATCCCCTCCTTCATCATGACGCTGGCGATGATGCAGATCGCGGCGGGCATCTCGGCGCTCCTGGTGCGCGGCCAGATCGCCTACAAGGTGCCGAGCCTGATCTCGACGCTCGGCTCCGGCTCGATCGGCGGCATCCCCTGGATCGTCATCGTCGCGGCCATCATGCTGCTCGCCGGCCACCTGGTACTGACCTACACGCGCTTCGGCCGCTACGTCTACATGGTCGGGGGAAACCGCGAGGCTGCCGAATATTCCGGCCTCAACGTCAAGCTCATCCTCGGTGCGGTCATGGTGATCTCGGCGGTGTGCTCCGGCATCGGCGGCATGCTGGGCGTTGCCCATTTCGGCAGCGCGCAGCAGAACGAGTTCGACACCTACCTGCTCGACTCCATCGCCGCCGTCGTCGTCGGCGGCACCAGCCTGTTCGGCGGCCGCGGCGGCATCGGCAACACCATCGTCGGGCTTTTCGTCCTCGGTGTCCTCAATAACGGCCTCGACCACGTCAACATCGACAGCTTCCTGAAGATCCTGATCCGCGGCGTGATCCTGCTGGCGGCGCTGATCATCAACGTCTACGCCCAGCGGCTGAGGGAACAAGCAGCGGAGTAGAAAGCCGCAAATCCAAAGCCGCGAAAACAACCCCATGCACAGTACAATTCATTGCGGAGTTTGACGCGGGAGGGCTTGCGCCGTTTCCGAAATCAAGTTTGACACGTCGGGCAAAACAGGAGCATGATGTCATCATGCCATCGTGCCGCAGCCGGAGATCGCGGGCGGCGCAAAGCCTCCCGGCATAGAACCAGGCGCAACATGGCGCCTGACCTACGAAGCGCTGCGACCGCAGGCCAAGCTTTGCACCACTTTGACAGGACGGAAGCTCACCAATTCGACGCGGTCGAGAACGCCCGTAATCGGCTCCCACAATGACAGGAGAACTTTGAGAGCCGGACCCGGGTCCGGCAAGACGCCGGACAACGTCACGTGAGGTACCCAGAATCCCGGTCTATAATGCGCATCAACCTTCAGATCAGGAAGAGCAGCTTGTATGGCCTGATGCCGGGCAAGCAACTCGGCCGTCACAACAGGCACCGCCCATAAAACAGCGCCGCCTCCTGGAAAAACGCCGAGTCCGCTCAGGCGAACAGGAAGGCTCTCCCAATCGCGGCAGGTGTTTTCAAGCGCCGCGCGTAGTCCGTTGAGGGGCGTTTCGTCGGGGTAGATCGCCAGGGTGATATGCGGAGCGTAGCCAAGCTGGTCGCGATCGGAGTCGATCCCGTCGGCCGCAAGCTTGCGCCACATCGCTTCGATCGGGACAGAACTGTCGGGATCAAAGCAGAGGGTAATCGCAACCGGCATGGGTGTGATACTAACATCGCCAGCTCGCGCCCAGCAACTCGCTCGGTGCTCGCCCGGCGCCGGTATTTGCAACGACGATGCCGTTGCGTCGGGGGTGGACGGGTTAGCACACCGATCCCTGCATCAGCTCGGCGTGAACTGGCTGAGGTCGTGAATGCCCATCTGCTGCTCCAGCTGGGCCACGCGGGCCGCCATCTTCTCGAAGCCGTCATCTCCGAACAGTTGATGCTCTTTCCTTTCGAAATCCTCGGCCATCGCGTCGTACTCGTTCGCCGAGACCACGTCTTTGAGCTTCGGAAAAAGATCGGTGTCCTCGCGGGCCGCATGTGGCCGGTACATCGTGATGAAGGATTGCATCGCATTGACCAGCTGCTTGCGGTCGTCGGCATTGCTCCGGCCTGATGGCGCGAGCTTCAGGATAGTTTCCGTGACCTTCCGGCCCGCGTCGTGCTGGCGTAGCAGGGTGTTCACCAGATCGGTCATCTGGCCGGCTTTCCTGAAACGCGGAAAGACGTGCTCCTCCTCCGATTTTTCGTGATAGTTGTTGATGAAATCTCGGATGATGCCGGCGGATTGCGTGATCAGGCCGGGGTCGAAGTCCTCGTTCGACGAAAACTTTCGGATGCCGGCTTCGTAGAGCAATAGCACGCGATCGAGCACGCCATGCTCCCGCATCAGGTCTTCGGGCGGGGTGACCTCCTCCTGCTTCTCCGCAGCCTTCTGCTTGCCGCCACCCTTCCGCCCGGCAAAAGCGGGCCTCGTGAGAACGGCCGGAGCCGCCACCGCGGCCAGCGCTCCCAGGTGCAAGAGCAGACGGCGCTTGCCTGGCACAACGACGTTCATCGTAGCTCTCCCTGGATGCGCTCAACCATGCGGACGGCCTCGCCGAATCGATCAGCGCCAGGCCTTTTCGTTCTTCTGCTCGTAATCCCTGAAAGCCTTCTCGAGGCCACCCAAAACCTCGGCTGAGGTCTCGAACATCGCCTTCAACTGCGGTTCGTCGACCTTCTGGATGTCCTCGCGCAGATGATTCCTGATATCCTGCAGCGCCTTCTGCATCTTGTGGGTATGGTGTCGGGGATCGCGGTCTGCCGCACTTGCCATGGCCAGTCTCCTATGCTGCCAAGTTGGCTCCGCCAGACTTGGAATAAGGTCTGTCGCGACGGCGCATCAACGGATGGGTGGAGACGACGTTCCAATCACTTCGACGAGACCGCATGAAGTTCAGGGATTTGCCGACCGGGTTGAATATCGTTGACCGAAGCCCGATAAACGCGTTCCGGAATCGGGTCGAACGTCCGTGAGCAACCTCCATCCGCCAACCGACATCTCCCTCAGCCAACGGTCGCCCGCCGGCTCGCCGCTGGAGGTTCTGCGCATCTTCCTGAAACTCGGGCTCACCTGTTTCGGCGGCCCGATCGCGCATATCGGTTATTTTCGTGACGAGTTCGTCGTGCGGCGGAAATGGATCGACGAGCACGCCTATGCCGATCTGGTCGGGCTGTGCCAGTTCCTGCCGGGTCCCGCCAGCAGTCAGGTCGGCTTCTCGATCGGCCTGATGCGCGCCGGCTATCCCGGCGCGCTTGCCGCGTGGGCCGGGTTTACCTTGCCGTCGGCCGCCATTCTCGTGCTGTTCGCCTACGGCGCGGGCGCGCTGGGCGGACCTGTCGGCGCCGGCCTGCTGCACGGATTGAAGCTCACGGCGGTCGCCATCGTGGCGCAGGCCGTCTGGGGCATGGCGCGCAACCTCTGCCCCGATCGCGAGCGCGCGTCGATCGCCGTCGTGGCAGCGCTCATCATCCTGTTCAGCACGGCATCGATCGCCCAGATCGGCGCGATCATCCTCGGTGGGCTCGCCGGCCTCTGGCTATGCCGCAGCCATGCGCCGGTGCCGTCAGGGCATGTCGAGATGCCGGTCTCACGCACGGCGGGGCTGATCACCCTCGGCGCCTTCTTTGTCCTGCTGGCAGGCCTCCCCTTGCTGCACGTGCTGACCGGCTCAACGGGTGTTGCCCTGTTCGAGGCCTTCTACAGCTCCGGCGCCCTCGTGTTCGGCGGCGGCCACGTTGTGCTCCCGCTGCTCCGCGAAGCCTTCGTCGCCCCGGGCTGGCTGACCGACGATGCCTTCCTCGCCGGTTACGGCGCGGCGCAGGCGGTGCCCGGCCCACTCTTCACTTTTGCGGCCTACCTCGGCACGGTCGTCGCTCCGCAGCCGCATGGCGTGGCCGGGGCAGCGCTCGGGCTTGTCGGCATCTTCCTGCCGGGAATCCTGATCCTGCTCGGCGCGCTGCCTTTCTGGGACTCGTTTCGGAAGCGTGCCGGCGCCCAGGCCATGATGCGCGGCGTCAACGCCGCGGTGGTCGGCGTGCTCGGTGCTGCGCTTTACAATCCGGTCTGGACCACCACCGTGCACTCGCCGCAGGATTTCGGCATCGCGCTTGTCGGCTTCGTCCTGCTGATCGCATGGCGCGCGCCTCCGCTGGTGGTGGTTGCGTTCAGCGCGGCTGCGGGAACGGCGATGGCGCTGGTTTGAGGTTGGGGCCGGTCTACGAACAAGCGGCTATTCCATCGGCGAGCTTCGTGGTTCTGCTGGCGCCGCTTGGCATCGCTGCCGTCCACGTACCCAACTCATCTGCATCATCAAAGGGATAGCAAAATCAGGCTCAGCAGTCGCAACACCTACGATCACCGAACCTGAGCGCCAAGCGGACACATGAGCATGCGGCAGCAGTGCTTGAGTGGCGCTATATGGCAGAACCACGCAATTGCGTAAGCCCTTCTTCGATCGCGGGTGTGGCGGGTCATGTTCGCGCGGATCGGGATCATACGAGCGCCGGACCGGGGAGCGAGTCGGAAGGCAAATCAGACCCGGCAGTCGCAACACCCCTACGACCACCGGGCCTGAGCGCCAGCCATTACGATTACGGTATCAAAACAGCGGCAGTGTCACTGATATGCGGGCGCCGTTCCGTTCGTTTTCCGACCCTAGCCGATCCGGAAGACTACCTGTTCCAGTAGCGGAACGCTCGCGTTCGCAACATGTTCGGTGATTGCGCCGTCAAAGGCCCGGGATCAAAGCCGGCGGTCATGTCTGCGCGGGATCAAGAGCGGCTGTCGGAGCGAGCAGGCTCGCGTGTCCGCCGTCGAAAGCCGACAGGACGATGGGATCAGCGCGGTTCGGCCAAGGGCACACAATCGGACTCATCCGCATGGCTAGTCGATAATCTCATCGGCGCGCGCAAGCAATGTGAACGGCGGCTCCAACCCCAGAGCTTTGGCAGTCTTCAGGTTTAGGATGAACTCCACCCGTGTCGAGAGTTGCACGGCGAGATTGGCCGGTATCTCGCCCTTGAGTATTCGCCCGGCGTAGATGCCCGCATGATAATAGGAATCGCTGATGTCGCCGCCATAGCTCATTGCGCCGCCAGCCAACACAAAGTCGCGATACTGATAGATAGCCGGAAGCTTGTATTCGAGAGACCTCGCACCGAGTGCAGCGGCGCGGCTCGTAAACAGCGGGTCGGTGCCGATGACCATTCCAGCGACAGCACCGGCAACGTTTCTGAAGGTCTCGTTGATCTCCTCATCGGTGCTCGCGTGAAACATCATCAGCCCAATGCCCAAAGCTCCGGCCGCCGCTTTTACTCCGCTCTCAACCGCCGATGTCAGGGGATTAGCCGGATTCGTTAGCAGCCCAAGCGAATGCCTGTCCGGCAAAAGTTCATGCAACAGTTCCAAACGTTTCGGCGCCGTATCGACGTTGATGTGGGCCGCGCCCGTGACATTACCGCCCGGGCTGTTGAGGCTGGTCACCAATCCGGTCCTGACGGGGTCGCCGCCGATCGCAAATACGACGGGAATGGTTGCGGTCGCCGACTTTGCGGCCAGCGCCGACGGCGTCGCAGCCGCCAAAATCAGGTTAACTCGTCGCTCAGTTAACTGGGCCGCAAGCGCAGGCAGCCGATCATAGTGGTCGTCTGCCCACGCGTACTCGAAGCCGACATTCTGTCCTTCGAAATAGCCCGTTTCGCTCAACCCTTTTCGAAAGGCCGCTATCATCGGACCATAGTCTCGAGCTGTTGAGCTTCCGAGGATGCCGATAACGGGGGGCGACTGCTGTGTCCGTGCGTCCATCTGCCACAATGTGGCGCCGCTCGATACCAATAGCCTCACGAACTCCCGCCGCCGCATGTATCCACCTTTGAGGACCACGCTAATGGCTGGCCAGACTAGCACCATGCGGGGGCTCGTGGGAGCAATAAGGAACCCTTTGCGTTCCAACCGCAATGCCGGCCAAGCCAAAGCGCATGCGTCGCCGCCAGAAGCCAAAGCCATGAAAGAAAATCAGGTCTAGCAGACGAGCTGTTTGCTACCCCCTTTGGACGCGAACACGCGCGATGCATACCTCACGATCATTTTGCTGATCGTTGGCGGATTGTCTTAACCGTCACCGGCCTATCATTCGCGGTTTGAACCATCGGTGTGTTCGAGTGCGCCCATGAACCGAATGATTCTCGGCTTTGCAGTCCTCGCGATCGGCGCTCTTTCGATCGTGACCTCCATCGTCAAAAAGCAGGCCTTTGCGGAGTCGCACCGTCGAAGCCGGCAAAACATCCTTTATTACACGCTGAGCCGGACCGATAATCCCATCATCGTTCTCGGTGACAGCATTGTCGAAGCGTCGACCCTGCCGCGCGAGCTCTGCGGACATGCGATCATCAACGCCGGCCTGGAGGGCGCCTCGACGACAAGCGATTTGGGCGGCTGGCTGATGGATGTGCTCGACGGCAAGCCCGCGGCCGCTATCGTGATCGCGCTGGGGATCAACGACGCGTTGGGGGCGGCACGGGACCTGCAGCAGTTCGAGGCCAACTACAGCTCGCTCGTAGCCACGCTTTCGAAGGCTACGGCCCATGTGATCGCGCTGGGAATTACGCCACTCGATGCCTCACCTCGTCTCTCCGCCGAGACGCAAACGAAAGCGGCGCCGCTCATCGATAGCTACAATGCCGCTCTGCCGGCACTCGCCGTCCGCCGCGGCGCGACCTTTGCTGCCTTGCCCCCGCTGCCGACGCCGCACACGATTGACGGAGTACACCTGAACGCCGCCGGGTATCAGCTTTGGAATAAGGCCGTTGTGAAGGGAGCATCGGTCTCATGCGACTCGAAATGAAACCAGCGGCTGCCGCAATTGGATCAAACAAGCTTACGGAATTGGAGCTGTTACGCTTTTCGTTTAGGCGGGCGCCAGTTCCCATCTATGTCAACGCCCTCTTCTGCGCCCGCCGGCGCGAGCTGTTCCAAACGGCGATGGTCGGACGCGCCGTCAGTCTTTCACGAGAGCGCCAGAGCTGCTCGGCAGTCGAGCCAGCGACCTGGATGGTTCGATGCGTCAGAACGGATACGCCGCCAATTCTTTCCAATGCCGCCCCGACATCTCGATCCGTCTGCTCGTAAATTCCGTAACGAGCGCGGAAAATTCAGTTGACGACCTGATCGCCAGAAGCCTCAGACCGAATTCGAAAGCAAATCGCACGTTGGCCTGGCTTATCTCAAGAAGCTTGGCTTGATACGGCGGCAGGTTTGAAATCGCTGAAGCGGCGGCTTTCGTTGGAGCGCGATCCCTCATCTTCTGACTGATGTCATCTGGTAAGGCATCCACCGATGCCTCGATGATGGGAGCTTCGCCTTTCGGATCGTCATGAAGCCTGCGAGGCGGTTCAGCCGATACTTTCGCAGAGCGGAGAACATTCTCTTTCGGGCTTTTAACACTGGCCTGCTTGTTCCGTTGAGCCCGCGCGGCGGTTTTCGGATTGGGCACGTGCTTCGACGCCGTCGTCTTCTTGCGTTTGCTCATCTGACGCTCCAAAACACGGGTGAGGCGACCACGATGGTCATTTCGGACGAGACAACCGGCTTTGTGAGGCGGCGTTCCAATCCACGGACGGCAGGAGTCCGTATGAACCGAGATCAAACAAGCCTGCAGTACTCGGAGCGCACCTTCGAAAGCGACCTCCCCTGCCGCGATTGATGGTTCATAGCGCTGGAGCCAAGGGCTCCGACGTCGAAGCTCATCTTTTTGTAGCTACTTTCGTCGACGCCGGTTCCGCTTAATGGCTGGACGTGAGCTCAGCTTACTCAATCTATTCGCATTCGCTGCCACGCGCCGCCTATATCGTCGAACTATGTCTTCGCTCGAAGCGCCAGCCATGAGGTCCGCGGCGGACCCGATTGCTTCCGCTACCTTTTCACGGACCATTAGCCTGGCTTCCCGGCGTGCGCGTTTTCCGCCAGCCATCAGCTTCAACATTCGAAGCCCAATGACCTCGTTGGCCTCAAGGGCCAGCATCATCCAGGACTGGAGCAGCCTATGTTTTCCAGCTCGCCGCAATATGGTTGCTCCTCTGGTCCTCTCCCTTAGCGCCAGCATTCACCTCGCCGTTCGCGATGTCGCATCGCGAGTTGGTCGGCTCGCCGGAAGAGCGGATCGTCATCCATCTGCCCACAAGAGTGCGTTGCTGCACTTGGTTCCTATTCACTTCGGGAATCAAGCCACTGTGCTGTCGGCTTTGGGGCAACATGCGAAGAACTCAGAGCGAGCAAATCCAATCCGCTCAGCAGCAAGGCGCGGCCTTCGCCAGACGCCATCCTTGGCCAGCCTGCCGATCTGCATGCAGATCACTGAGGCAGGGCCACCCCGTCGATTTGCATGACACCAAGCTGGTCGAACAACTCGATCCGTTGACCATTCAGCACCGGAATGTAGCAGCGACGACTGGCGCCCGAGTTCAGGATACAGAGCTTATCCTCCGCGACCGTCCATGTCCCGGCTGCAGCTCCAAGAAACTCTTTCCAGTGCGGATAGGTCATCCGGCCGTCGGGCTCGAATCGCATTGTGAACGGACCATCCCTGAGCTTGGGACCGAAGCTGATCGTCTTGCCCTGCAATCTTGCAGCCAGGGTCTCTCCTGTCGGTCGTTCGCCGATCGCTGCCGTGAGCGAGGCATCGGGCCCCGGATCATAGCCCTCGGCCTTCAGGATCAGCCAGAAGAGCCTGGCAAAACTGCGCATGGAAGGTTCGGTGTAGGGCGTGTCGTGGTCGACACGATGCACCACGACGAGGTCGAGTACGGGCACGACCAAGGCGTATTGGCCGCCTTGACCTTGGGCCCAAAAGCTGCCCTCGGGCAAAGTCACCGTCGGCGCAACGGCACCGCCCAAAAAACCGGTCCACCAGAGATAGCCATAGCCCGGCCCGAACGCCGCTCTCGAATAGGCACGCGTGCTCTCTTCCACCCACTCCCGCGGCACGATCTGGTGTCCGGCCCAATTGCCCCTGTGCAGATAGAGAAGTGCAAAACGCGCCAGGTCCCGTGCGCTCATGCGGATCTCATAGGCGGGGTGGATCGACGCTTCGCCGCGGACGTAGCTGCCGTCCTGTGGCCGGTAGTCCTGCATGCCGATTGGCTTTGCGATCTTCCGGTCGAGCGCCTGGAAGATGCCGGTGCCAGTTGCGTGCTCGTAGATCGTGCCGAGCGCGTTGAAATCCCAATTGTTGTAATACCAGAAGGTGCCGTGCGGGTGGCTGCCGCGCGGCGGTCGCATCTTCGCCATGTCCGGCGTCTCATAGAGCGCCGCGTGGTAGACCCCGGAACGCGCTTCGAGGAGTTCGCGCACCGTCGCGCCCTTCTCGCTCCCGGTCAGGCCAGGCGGGTTATCGTCGATGCCGAGTTCGCCAAGCGTGCTGTCGAGGTTGATCAGGTGATCCGACACGGCGATGCCGATCAGGGCGCTGAGCAGGCTCTTGCGAACTGAAGCGACTTCCATTGGCTTCGTCGTGTTGCCCCACTCGGCCACCACCTTTCCGTGCTGAACGATCACAACCGCGCTCGAGCGAATCTGATCCGAAAAGGATCGCGCTTGCGCCAATACGGATTCCGACCAGCCCAACTCTGCAGGAGTGACGCGCTCCCACTCCGCTGCCGGGAAGCCATCTTCAGCCGTGGCAGGCCCGAACCGAACCAAAGCGCCGAGCATCACGACGGCGAAAACAATCTGGCGAATATGCATTGGATTCCCACCCGCTGCGAGCTTGACCTGATCGCTGCCACAATACTCATCAACGGAGCTACACAACGCCTGATGAAATATCTTCTTCGGATTCCAGTTAACGCATTCCCGCAGCGACGCAACCGGCGCGATGTCCGCAACGAATGTCGAAGCCGGCGTTGGCCGGCCAGCTTCGCACAATTTCATTTCATGGAGATCTTGCGCTGAAATCTAGCGCACGCCGTAGCGTGCGAACTGCTCGACGACGTCCGGCCTTGCGAGCTTCGCGGCTGCGACGTCGGCGTCACCGGATGCGGACTTGCCGCGCCTGATCTTCGCGAGCCCGCGGCCGTACAGCGCGAGGGCGAGCTTCGGATCGATGCGCAGGGCCGCGTCGTAGTCGGCGATCGCGGCCTCCAGGCGCCCTGACCTCAGATAGGCCAGCGCGCGAGAATCGTAGGTCGCCGCCGTGTGGGCGCCGCCTGCGAGGGCCCTGTCGCAGGCGGTCACCGCGGCTTGAGGATCACCCGTGCTCGCCCGGATCCAGCAAAGTCCGCTCCAGGCTCCCTCCAGGTCGGCGTTCAGGCGCACCGCCTCGGCGTAGTCGCGCTCCGCGCGCCCCGGATCGTCCTTCTTCAGCCAGGCCTCAGCGCGGTTGGCGAGCGCCCTGGCGTAGTCCGGCCGCAGGCCGATGGCCCGGTCGAGGTCCTCGATCGCGGCGTCGTAGTCGCCCCTTCTAAGTCTGGCCGCGCCGCGGTTGTTGAGGGACCTGGCGGAGCGCGGGTCGATGGCGACGGCGCTCTCGAAGTCGGCGATGGCGCGGTCGTAGTCGGCCTTCTCGACATAGGCGCTGCCGCGGTTGTCGTAGGCCGTGGCCAGCGAGGCCGATCCGCCGCGGCCGGCCTCAATGAAGGCCGAGCAGGCCTCGATCCTCGTCTGCGGCGCAGCGGCGCTGTTGCACAGCTCAACGTTCCGGAACTGCGACTCGTTCGGCTTCTGAGCCGCGGCCGGCGTCAGCGCCAGGATCAGGAAGGACGCGGTCGCAAGGCGCGCGCTCAGCATCCCCGGCAGACGCCTGTGCCGCGGTCGGCCCTGCGCTCCCAGCCCAGGGCCGGCGGGACCGCCGCACGCCGCTTCGGAACGCCGCTCTTGTCGAGCACGCGCTCCTTGCCCTCCTCGATGAGCGTGGAGAACCTGACGCTGCCGTCGTCAGCGATCTCGATATGCGGCGTGGTGCCTCGGATTCCCATGGTCGCCACGGGGGTATCGACCTTCATGTCGCCGTTCTTGGCCACGGCGCCGGCGACGAAGGTGGCGGTCCCCCTGGTCAGGTTGAAGAGGCTCGCGTTCGATTTCGCATCAGGGTCGTAGACGAATTCGTTCAGCTCCATGCTGGCGTTGCTGGACAGGTTGAACGAGCTGCCGTCGGCGAAATTAATGCCGAGCTTGCCGTCGGCCCCGGTCTTGACCACGTCGCCCCGGTAGACGGGATCGCCGACCTTCGCGCCAGCCTTGTCGTCGGAGAGGACGACCTGCGCGACCGTCGCGGAGACATGTTCGACCGTCACCTTGCCGGTTGCGGTCACGATCTTGCCGATCGGCTTGAGGTCGGTGGATCTGTTCTGCGCCAGCACCGATTGAGACCCCGCGAGGGCGATCCACAGGCCCGCGAGTCCCGCCATCGTCCGCCGTCCGTTCATGCATCCGCTCCCCTTGCGAGAGAGCCCCATCGAATGATGGCAGAGCGCCGGACGGCGGACCAGCGCAGTCCCTCGGAGTACCCCTTAATAGTCACGATGGGCTTGGCCTTCGGTGCGATTGACGTTGCCTAAATGGGGTATTCCCGGGCGCGGTATCGGGGGCGGATGCCGCGGCGTCGAAACGATCAAGACGACAACATGCGAGGCCTCGGAATGTCGCCCGCTCGGATCTTTGACGATCTCCGCCGCCGGCCCGACCGGCACATGGCTCCGCCCGCTGGCCTATCTGGCGTCGCCGTGCTGACCGGCGGCGTGTCGTTCGTCGCGCTGATCCTGTCGGGGCTGAGGGAGGTCTGGGGCGCCGACCCCGATCTCGCGCTGTTCGACCGCGGCGACATCACCTACAAGGACTTCGCGCACGGCTCCTTCGAGCTCGTCACGAAGGAGGCCGTGCCACGCCACATCATCGTCGACGACCCCGGGCAGACGGTTGTGCTCGAAAGACACGGGTCGTCGGTCGGCCTCACCCAGGTTGCCAACACCGCCTCGCGGATGGAGGATCTGCAGAGCCAGCAGCAGGATGTGCTCGCGAACTATTCGAAGGAGCATGGGCCGCCCGGATCCAGCACGCCGCCGGGCGAGACGGGCGATCAGTCGCCGCAGCCGATCAATCTGATCGGGCCGGACGGCCCGACGTTGCAGCACGCGCTGCCCCCGCTCGTGATCCCGGCGAGCTTCGTTCCGGACGCACCGCTCATCCATTCGCCGCCGACGCTGACGCTCGGCGCGGGGGTGGTGGAGGTGGACACCTTCAGATTCGACGAGTTCTCCGCGAGCAGCGGCAGCTTCTCGGCCACGAGCTTCAGCTCCGGTTCCGCGCCGACCTTCGGCATCGCCGGCGGGATCACCGGTCCTTTCACGATTGCCGGCGCGAGCTTCGACGTCGAGAAACCCGGCTCCTTCGGCGTGCTCTACGTGAACAGCCATACCGGCGCTTACACCTACGTTCCGAACGACGGCGCCATCAACGCGCTGAAGGCACCGACCACCGACAACTTCACCATCACGGCCTCCGACGGCTTCGCATCCGCGGACCAGACCTTCAGCATCCACATCAACGGCGCGGACGACGCGTCCGTGATCGCCGGCGCCACAGCCGGATCGGTCGCTGCGGTCCCGACGACTTTCGCCGCGGCCTTCGCCGGTCACGATGCCCCGGCCGCGCCGACCGCGAGCGGTACGCTGACCGACACCGACGTCGACGATCCCGCCAACACGTTCACGGCGGTGAGCACGCCGCACGCCAGCGACCACGGCTACGGCACCTTCACCATGACGACCGACGGACACTGGACCTACACGCTGGACGACGCGAATCCGGCGGTGCTGGCGCTGAGGGCTTGCGACACGGCGACCGATACCTTCACCGTGACCACGATCGGCGGAACGCCGCAGACGATCACGGTGACGATCCAGGGCGCCGACGACCCGTCCGTCGTATCCGGAGACACGCATGGTTGCGTGGTCGAGGCCGGCGGAGTCGACAATTCGGAACACGGCGTCCCGGTCGCGGTCGGCGTGCTGACGGCCGTTGACGTCGATGGACCTCCGGATGACTTCAAAGCAGTACCGTGTCCCGAAAGGAGCGATCACGGCTACGGCAGTTTCACGATGACGGACGACGGCCACTGGACCTACGCGCTCGACAATGGCAATTGCGCGGTCCAGGCGCTCAACGTCGGCGACAGTCTTACCGACAGCTTCACGGTGAAGACCGCGGACGGGACCGCGCAATTGGTGACGGTCACGATCGAGGGCAGCAATGACGCCGCGACGATCTGCGGCCAGGCGTGCGGACACGTGATCGAGCCGAGCAACCCCTGTGCCCCGCCGCCGAGCGCCTCCGGCACCCTGACCGACAAAGACGTGGACAATCCGAACGACACCTTCACGGCGACGGCGTGCCCGCAGGCCAGCGAGCACGGCTACGGCAGTTTCACCATGACCGCCGGAGGCGTCTGGACCTATACGCTCGATCCGGCCAATCCGGCGGTCGAGGCCCTGCGATCCTGCGACACGTTGATCGACTGCTTCACAGTGACGACCATCGACGGCACGCCCAAGGTCGTGACGGTGGCGATCCAGGGCGCCGACGATCCGCACGACCAGTCCTTTCATTTCAAGGAGGACGCAGCCCCGCTCGCTCCAGCGAGCGCAGCCGCCGCGGCGGCGCCGGACCCGGTCCCGCCGGCCGTCCAGGCGGAGCCGCCCGCGCCGCATCCGACCGAACCCGGGTCGGACGTCTGGCATCTCGCCGGACAATTGGACGGCGCCGTCCACGGCGGCCTGCCTCTCCTGGCGCCGCATCACGACCTTATCGTCTGAGAGGCCGGTCTGCCTCGGTGACCGTTTTGACTCCGCGCCCAAAGGTGGCCCAGGGGGCGCACCCACGAGTAAGCACCGTTGGCTTCTCAGCGAAACAGCCGCGGACATGCGGAGTAACCCTTTCGCCGTCTGGAATCAGACTCACGTGCTGATACCATTTTGCAATAGCTTGACCTTGGGACCCGCCTCCGTCGGGCATGAATGGATAGCGAAAGGGACCGCGGAGGAGCTTCGCCCCGTATCGCCTTGTCGGACCGCCCGTCCATTTGAGAGAGATCGATGGGGTAAATGAAAAGTTGTTTGGTCGCACTCTGATCGCCAGCACGTTCGCGGGCTGCACCGCGCTTGCCGTGGGGCTTGCCGAAGCCCGCGACGACGGCCGGTATGCGAACTCGCTGCTGAAATCGTGGTTCGGCAGCCTGCACAGCAAGCGCGGCGAGCAATGCTGTGCAGACGTGGACGGCATTGCAATCTCTGACGTGGATTGGGACACCACGGGCGGCCACTATCGCGTCCGCATCAGCGGCGAATGGGTCGATGTACCCGACGAGGCCGTCATCACCGAGCCGAACCGCGCCGGGCGCACCATGGTGTGGCCGTTTTACCTTGACGGCCATCCAATCGTACGCTGCTTCATGCCCGGAAGCATGACCTGAAATTCGCGGTCCCGACCATAACTTTGCTCAAGCGCGCCTTGCGTCAAGGGCATGCCTTCTCGTCGCTTGCCGCTTGGTCTAGGGACCGGCGCCTTGGGTCGAGGTCAAAGCCGGCTCCCTCGTCACCTCCTCACTCCGCCAGCACCTCACCGCATGCCCATCAGGCCGCGTCTCCAGCACCGGCCCCGGCTCGTGGCGGCACACCTCCTGCGCGTAGCGGCAGCGCGGGCTGAAGGCGCAACCGTTCGGCGGATTGAGCGGGTTGGGCAGATCGCCGCCCGTGGTCGCGAGCGGCGCATGACGCAGCGGATCGGGGATCGCTGCGATCAGCGCTTGCGTATAGGGGTGCGCGGGCCGCTCGAAAATCTCGCGCCAGTCGCCGTTCTCGACGATTCGGCCGAGATACATCACGGCGACGCGGTCACTCATGTGCTCGACGACGCCGAGGTCGTGGCTGATCATGATGTAGGAGAGACCGAGCGTGTCCTTCAATTCCAGCAGGAGATTGATGATCTGGGCACGGATCGACACGTCGAGCGCCGACACAGGCTCGTCGCAGATGACGATCTTGGGATTGAGGATCAACGCGCGCGCGATGCCGATGCGCTGGCGCTGGCCGCCGGAGAATTCATGGGGATAGCGGTCGGCCTGCTCGGGCCGAAGGCCGACATGCTTCAGCATGGTCGCGACGCGGTCCTCGATCTCGCTTCTGGCGGTCACGCCATGCACGCGCAGGGGATCCTCCAGCGTGCGACGAACGGTCTGACGCGGGTTGAGCGAGGCGTAGGGATCCTGGAACACGATCTGGACAGCGCGAGCCAGCGACTTGCGATCGCGTGAAGGCCTTGATGTCACCACCTGCCCGTCCAGCACGATGCGGCCGCGCGTCGGCGCCAGCAGGCCGAGGATCGACAAGGCCACCGTCGACTTGCCGGAACCGGACTCGCCGACGAGGCCGAGGCACTCGCCGCGTTTCAGCGCGAGATCGACACCATCCACGGCACGGAGCAGCCGCCGCTGGCGGCCCAGAATGCCTCCTCCAACAGGAAAATGAACCGCGAGATCCTCGACGCTGAGAAGGAGATCGTCGGCCAACCTCGCTCCACCCAAACTGCTTTGTGGCTCATGCATGGTGATGACACCTCACCAAGCCGCCAGCGTCCAGAAAATCCGCCGTCGGCGCGACGGTCCTGCAAATGTCCGTCGCACGGGCGCAGCGCGGGTTGAACCTGCAACCATCAGGGAAACTGGCGATCGCGGGGACCACGCCCGCGATCTCCTTGAGCCTGCTGCGGCCGAGGGCCGCGCGGCTGCCGAGCCGCGGCAGCGAGTCGACCAGACCTTGCGTATAGGGATGTGACGGTGTGCGAAAAATATCGCCCGAGCCGCGCTCCTCGACGATGCGGCCGGCATACATCACGGCGACGCGGCGGCAGACATTGGCGACCAGGCCGAGATCGTGGCTGATCATCAGGATCGCGGTGCCGCGCTCGGCGCAGAGATTGCGCATCAACTCGATGATCTCGGCTTGCACGGTGACGTCGAGCGCCGTCGTCGGTTCGTCGGCGATCAGGAGATCCGGGCCGCAGGCCAGCGCGATGGCGATCATCACGCGCTGACGCATGCCGCCGGAGAGCTGGTGCGGGTAGTCGTTCACGCGCCGCTCCGGCGCGGGAACGCGGACGCTCGCGAGTGCCTCGACCGCGAGCTGGTTGGCCTCGCGCCAGCTCTTGCCCTTGTGCAGCACGAACATTTCCGCGATCTGCCGTCCGACCGGCGAGACCGGATTGAGCGCCGTCATCGGCTCCTGGAAGATCATGGCGATGCGGTTGCCGCGCAGATCGCGCTGGGCGGCTGCGGACAGATGCTGGATCGCGCGTCCGTCAAAGCGGATGACGCCGCCGCCGATCGACAGCGGCTGTCGCAACAGGCCAATCAACGCAAGCGCGGTGATGCTCTTGCCGCAGCCGGATTCGCCGACCAGGCCGAACGTCTCGCCCCGATCGATGCGGAAGGAAATGCCCTCGGCCGCCGCAACGCGCCGCGATCCGTCGTCGAGATCGATGCGGAGGTCCTCGACTTCGATGAGCGGCGTGCTGGTCATGTCCGCCGGCTCCGCGATTGCGGATCGAGAATGTCGCGCAGGCCGTCTCCGAGCAGGTTGAGGCCGAGCACCGTCAGGAAGATGGCAAGGCCCGGAAATACCGAGAGCCATGGCGCCGTGGTGATCTGGTCGCGCGCATCCGACAGCATGCTGCCCCAGCTCGGAAACGGCGGACGGACGCCGAGGCCGAGGAACGACAAGGCGGCCTCGGAGAGGACCGCGCTGCCCATGCCGAGCGTGCCGATGACGACGATCGGGCCGAGCATGTTCGGCAACAGCTGCGTGACCATGATGCGCAGATCACCATAGCCGAGCACGGTGGCGGCCTGCACGTAGCCCTGACTCCGCAGCGACAGCGCCGAGGCACGCGCGATCCGGCAGGTGAAGGACCAGTTGGTGAGCCCGAGCGCGATCAGGAGGCTGGTGAGTCCCGGGCCGAGCACCGCCATGATCGCGAGCGCGAAGATCAGCGAGGGGATCGCGAGCATGACGTTGGTCAGGGCGTTGACGACATCGTCCCACCAGCCGCCCCAATAGCCGGCGCTCAGTCCCAAGGCGACGCCGATGACGCTGTTGATGAGCTGCGAGACGATGCCCACCGTCAGCGAGACGCGCGCGCCGTAGACGACGCGCGAGTAGATGTCGCGACCCTGGTCGTCGGTGCCGAACCACCAGGTCCAGCCCGGCGGCTCCTCCGCGTTCATGAGATTGGCATCGAGGACGGGATCGGTGTGCGCCAGCCATGGCGCGAGCACACCGACGAGAATCGCGAGCGCGAACAACGTGCCGCCGATGATGAGATTGGCGCGGAGCTTCATGCGTATCTGATCCTGGGATCGATCACCCCGTAGAGCAGATCGATCAGCAGATTGATCGCGAGAAAGGCCAGGACCACCACGAGAATGGAGCCCTGGACGGCCGGAATGTCGCGCTGCAGGACGCTGTCCACAAGCAGCGAGCCGATGCCAGGCCAGGAGAACAGTTTCTCAACCACGACGGCCTGCCCCATCAACCCGCCGAACTGGAGGCCGACCGTGGTGAGAATGATGACGAGCGCGTTGCGCATGACGTGCCACTTCACCACGCGGGTCTCGCTCATGCCCTTGGAGCGCGCGGTGCGGACGAAATCGGCGGTCATGATCTCGAGCACGGCCGCGCGCGTCGTCCGGGCAAACAGCGCCATTGGCGAGACGCCGAGCGTCACGGCCGGCAGCAGCAAGTATTGGAGGCCGCCATCACCGTAGCCGAAACTCGGCAGCCAGCCGAGCTTCAACGCGAACGCATACATCAGCACCAGCCCGAGCCAGAATTTCGCAATGGACAGGCCCGAGACCGCGACGACCATCGCAAGCGTGTCGACAATTCCGCCGGGCCGTAATGCGGCGATGAAGCCGAGTGGCACGCCGAGCAGGACGGAAAACGCCATCGCCGTGACGATCAGCTCCAGCGTCGGCCAGGCTCGTTTGGCGAGCATGCTCGTCACGGGCTCCCGGGTCCGGAACGACGTCCCGAAGTCACCCACCGCGAGTTTGGCGATGTAATTGCCGAAGCGCGTGTAAACAGGATCGTTCAGGCCGAGCTGCTGCTTCAGGCGCAGCTCGACCTGGGGATCGACGTCGTCGCTCATGCTGGAGGCGATGGTGCCGGGCACCACGCTGAACAGCACGAAGACCAGCAGCACGACGGCGAGCACGGTCGGAATGGTTTGCAGGAGACGACGGACCAGGAAGGAGAGCATCGGCACTTTCTTCCCTCTCCCCATCGCTCACGGCGATCGAGGAAGCACGAGAACGCGTATCACTTCGCCGGCGAGGTCTCGTCGACCCAGAGGTCCTCGACGTTCTGATGGGTCATCTCCGTCGCATTGAGCTGAACACCGTGGAGCCAGGGCTGTACGGCCATGACGGCCTTGTTGTAGTTGAAGAACCAGACCGGCGCCTCGTCATACAGCAGAGCGTTGGCCTGCTTCAGCAGCTCGGTTCGCCTGGCGTCGTCGTCGGCCTGCCCTGCCTCATCCATAATCTTGTCGAACTCGGCGTTCTTGAAATTCATGTAGTTGCAGGCCGAGGGCGGCGTCGACGAGTGGAAGCATTTCAGCGCAGCCTGGGGGTCCGGGCCGGTCTGCTGGGAATAGATGAAGGCCTGGTAGTCACCGGTACGAACCACCTCAGCCAGCACCGCGACCTCGACCTGCTTGACCTTGGCCCTGATGCCGACCTTGTCCAGCATCGGGATGACGGCCGAGACGATCGGCAGGCCCCAGCTTTCATTCTGGCTCGTGGTCCATTCGAATTCGAAGCCGGAGGGATAACCGGCCTCGGCGAGCAGCTGCTTCGCCTTGGCGGGATCATACGGGTACGGCTTCATGGTCTTGTCGTAGGCGGACGAGGTCAGCGGCAGCCAGCTCGTGGCGCGATAGGCCTTGCCCTTGACCAGCTTGTTGATGATCAAATCAGAGTCGATCGCATAGTTGATCGCCTGCCGGACGCGCTTGTCGGCGAATGGCTTGAACGCGGGATTCATCCCCATGTAACGCGTGAAGACCTCGGCGACTTCGGCGAGGGTGCCCTTGAGGTTGGGGTCGGCCTGATAGGCGACATATTGCGCCGGGCCGAGCACGGAGGTGTCGATCTCCTTGTTGCGGAATGCGACGTCGCGCGCCGCTGCCTCGCCCATGACCGACACGATGACCTTGTCGGCATAGGGCTTGCCAGGCTTGTAGAACTTGTCCCAGCGCTCCAGCACGATGCGCGAGCCCGGCACGTGCTCGACGAACTTGAACGGCCCGAGCCCGATCGGATGCTGGATGAAGCTGTCCTTGACGGCCTCGTCGGCGGGATAGATCGAGGTCAGCGCGGTGAAGAAGTAGAAGCCGGGATCCACCTTCTCGGTCAGCTTCATCTCGAGGGTGAAATCGTCGATCTTCTTCAGGCCCGAGATCTCCTTGGCCTGGCCCTTCTCGACTGCCGCGGCGCCCTCGATGATGCGGACGTAGCGTGCGCCGGGATAGGCCTTGGTGCCGTCCATGATGCGGTTATAGGACCAGATGATGTCGTCGGCCGACATCTTGCGGCCGTTGTGGAAATAGGCGTCGTCGCGCAGCTTGAAGGTGTGAACGAGGCCTCCGCCCGAGACGACGTCCTCCTTGGCGAGTTCCAGCACCGGCTTTCCCAGCCCGGAATCCCAGATGTAAAGCGAGCGATGCAGGGCCTTGGCGTAGATCTCGTCCTGGGAACGCTGCGTGGTGTGAATGTCGAGGCTGGTGAAACTCGAGCCGTAAGGCGCGGTCATGCGGATGGTTCCGCCCTTGCGCGGCGTCTGGGCCTCCGCTGATCCGCCAAGCGCCAGCGCCAGTCCCGCGACGATCGCAATCATCCTGAACATCATGTGGTCCCCCAACAATGCAGGCACTCCCATCAGGGATTTGATCATTCACAGCCCATTGAATGCAAGCTTCGTTTTGCGGCTGACGGTTCCGAAATCCGCCGCGTCGTCGACCTGCCCGCTGCCTGGCGTCAGCCTGACAGCTCCGGCTGCCAGTCCCGCAATTTCCGAGCGGCGCCAGTGACGTCGGCGATGGTCCGGAACGCAGCCGCCTCGACCATCATTGCGCGCGCGAGCCTGATGGCACGCGCCTCGCTCACCGCGCGCGTCTGCGGGCCTTCGATCAGCTCGAAATCGATGTTGTGGGCGAGACCGAAGATACGCCGGATGGTTTTTGCGGCGGCGAAGCCGACCGTGTCGGTGAAGAGGCGCTGGATGTAGGCTTGCCGCTCGGCCTCGAGGCGCATGGCGCCCTTCTCGCCTGCAAAGAGTGAGACCGGATAGGCATCGCCCGTCGCGTTGGCGCGCCAGAGATCGAGAAATTTTCGCGAAAACTCGTTCCAGACTTTCTCGACGGTCTCCAGCACCCAGCTCTCGAAGGCCTGCCGCTCGCCGGGCGTACGCTCATGGCCGGTGGAGGCGAAATAGGCCATCAGCAGATTGGCCAGCACAGCGCCGACGTCGAAACCCATCGGGCCGTAGAAGGCGAATTCGGGGTCGATCACCCGCGTCTCCGACGCCGTCACCATGATCGAGCCGGTGTGAAGATCGCCATGCAGCAACGCCTCCGGGCTCGCCATGAATTTCAACTTCAGCCTGCTAATCGCGACATGCAGCTCCATGTCCTCGCGCAAGGCCGCGGCGAGCGAGTCGAGATAGGGCGCGGTCCAGCGGTTCTGCTCGGCAATCCGGTAGGGATCGGTGAAGATCAGATCCTCGGTGATCTTGCACAAGGCGTGATTGCCGGCGAAGGCCGCTATGGCTTGCTTCTTTTCGGCAGCTGGGAGTGCGAGGTCGGAGGTGAAGAACAGCGTCCGCGCCATGAAGGTGGTGATGTCGTCGACGAAGCGCGGATAGCACGTCCCGGCGACCAGCCCCTTGCGCATGATGATGTGAGGCTCGAGCAGCTCCATCACGGTGAGCGCCAGCCTCTCGTTGTGATGCAGCAAGGCCGGCACGAGGCCGGGCGCGAGCTGGGCCTGCCGGCACAGCGAAAGATATTCGTAATGGGCCCGCGACAGCGGCAGCGGCCAGCTCTCGCCGACGAGGCGGACATAGGGCAGCGCCTGTTTCACGGCGATGCCGCCGTGCGCGCCCTTCACGATGAAGACGAGGTTCAGATTGCCGTCGCCGACCTCCGTGACGCCCCAGGAGGCCGGCGTGCCGCCGAGCAGCGCCGCGATTTCAGGCAGGCCCGCGAGGTAGTCCCGCAAGGCGGCCTCCTGAAGAATCCGATAATCCCCCGCCTGGCTTCCGGTCATGATCCCATCCCATAGGTTTGGGCCGGATCGTTACTCCCGCTCCAGGAAGCTCGAGCCGATCTCGGCCTTTCTTTTGATGGGATCGTAATCACAATAGACGTTGTCCGCCACCAGCGTGTAGCTCGCGCTGACGGTGTATTTATCAAGCTTGACCGAGTTCAGGCCGATCACCGAGGTGCTCTTGCCGCCGTTCCATTTGAACGGCGTCGAGCTCTTGGCCTGCTCGCAGGCCATCACCGCGTCGTTGAAAACGGAGCCCTCGACGAACGCTTTCAGCGTTCGCACCTGCACAGCCATCTTCCACTGGACATAACCGATGCCGCCAAGCCCGGCGATCACAAGCACCAGCAGCGCAACGACGATCCGTTGAAAAGTCATTTATCCCCCCGAAGCAATGAAACAGGTACAAAATTCTAGGCGAGTGGTGAGACCAGGCAAGGCCCGTTCGGGAGGCGTTCTCACTCTGGGCTGCGGCCCCTCACTTTGCCTGGACGATACTTCGCATCGCCAGGATCAATCCGACCTCTCGTCCCCGGGGAGAGGTGAACTAAAACGGCATTCCCATCAATTTCGTCAGCCGATCGAGCGAGAGATAGCCGGCGTGATAGGCGCTGACTCCAAGGCCATAGATGATCGCCGAGATGATCGTGGTCCAGATCAGCTTGCCCTTCATGCCTGTCAGAACAGGGGCGCCGGGGTCCGTGCCCGGGGCGCCGCCGCCGTCCTCGTGCTGGCTGCGGACGCCGAACGGCAGCGTCAGGAACAACGCGAGCCACCAGATGACAAAGTAGATCGCGAGCGCGGTTGAGATCTGCGCAGCCATGGTCCGCTCCTACGCCTGCTCGATTTCGACCAGCGCGCCGGAAAAGTCCTTCGGGTGCAGGAACAGCACCGGCTTGCCGTGCGCGCCGATCTTCGGCACGCCGTCGCCGAGCACCCGCGCTCCCTCCTTCACCAGCGTGTCGCGCGAAGCGATGATGTCGACGACCTCGTAGCAGATGTGATGGATCCCGCCGTCGGCATTGCGCTCGAGAAATTTTGCGATCGGCGAGGCCTCGCCGAGCGGCTCGATGAACTCGATCTTGGTGTTGGGGAGCGTCGCGAACACGGTGGTGACGCCGTGCTCGGGCAGCGGCACGGCTTCCGAAATCTGCGCCCCGAACGCCGCGCCGTAGATCCTGGCGGACTTGACGGCATCCCTGGTCGCGATCGCGACGTGGTTGAGGCGACCCAGCATGTTTCTCTCCCCGTTACACCGTCAGGACGTGGACCAGACAGGGGGGCTTTTTGCCCCAATGTTCGTTGATGACGGCCCGGACGGCGCGTCGCACCGATTCAGCCAGCGCATCCGGATCCCTGCGCCGCGCCCTCGGCAGGCCTTCGATGGTGGACATCACGGCGTCGAAGACGATGTCGTCAAACGCCTCGCCCGCCCGGTTCTTCTCGGGAATGCCGACCAGATCGACCTCGGGCTCGTCGGCCAGCTCGCCCTGCGCGGTCATGGCCACGGCGACGAAGGCACAGCCGGAGAATGCCATGCGGCGGCGCTCGACCACCGCGCGGGATTTGGCGTCCTCGAGGATGTTGCCGTCCTTGTAGAGCCGGCCCGACGGCACCTCGCCGACCACGCCGGGATCGCCGGGGCCGAGCTTGACCAGGTCGCCGTTGCGAATGACCAGGACACGCGGCACGCCGGCGGCGCGCGCGAGCTTGGCGTGCTCGCTCAGGTGCAGGGCTTCGCCGTGAACGGGGATCAGCAGCTGCGGCTTCACCCAGGAGATCATGTCGCGCAGCTCGTCGCGGCGCGGATGGCCTGACACGTGCACCAGATGATCGCGGTCGGTGAGGACCTCGACGCCCTGCAGCACGAGATTGTTGATGATCGAGCCGACCGCCTTCTCGTTGCCGGGAATCGTGCGCGAGGAGAAGATCACGCTGTCGCCGCGGTTGAGCGTGATTTCGGGATGGTCGTCATTGGCGATGCGCGCCAGCGCCGCGCGGGACTCGCCCTGGCTGCCGGTGCACAGCGCCAGCACCTTGTCCTGCGGCAGATGGCCGTAGACCTCGGGCGAGCGGAAGTTCTGGACGCCGTCGAGGTAGCCGGTCTCGCGCGCGACCTGCACCACGCGCTCCATGGCGCGGCCGACCACGACGACCTCGCGGTCGGCCGCCTTCGCTGCGTCGGCGACGGCCTTGATGCGCGCGACGTTGGAGGCGAAGGTCGTGACCGCGACGCGGCCTTTTGCAGCCTTCACCAGATCGATGATGGTGCGGGCGACCTCGGCTTCCGAGGGCGAGCGGCCGTCGCGGACGGCGTTGGTGGAATCGCCGATCAAGGCGAGCACCCCCTCCTCGCCGAGCTCGCGCAGACGCTTCTCGTCGGTCGGACGGCCGAGCGTCGGCGTCGGATCGATCTTCCAGTCGCCGGTGTGCAGCACCACTCCGGCCTCGGTGTGGATCGCCAGTGCATGCGCTTCCGGAATCGAATGCGCGACCGGAATGAACTCGACATTGAACGGGCCAACATCGATGCGGCCGCCAGAGGGGACGACGGTGACGGGGATGTTGGGGGCATTGCGCTCGGCGGCGCATTTGGCCTCGAACAGCGCCGCGCTGAATGGCGTCGCGTAGATCGGACATTTCAACCGTGGCCAGAGGTCGATGATGGCGCCGAAATGATCCTCATGGGCGTGGGTCAACACCAGCCCCATCAGGTTCTTGCGTTCCTTCTCCAGGAAGCTGATGTCGGGCATGATCAGGTCGATGCCGGGCAGATGCTCCTCGTCGCCGAAGGAGACGCCGAGATCGACCGCCAACCACGAACGCTGCTGGCGATTGCCGAGGCCATAGATCGACAAATTCATGCCGATCTCGCCGACACCGCCGAGCGGCGCAAATACCAGTTCGTCGGGCCTCGCCATCACGCAGCTCCTACCGAACGGACCGGGCCGAAGAACACCTCGCCCGCGGTCACAGGCACAAGCTGCCCTTCCACTGTGCGGACAATCAGGCAGCCGGTGTCGTCGATCGTGTCAAAAATGCCTTCCAGCACCATCGTTCCCGTGTGGATCGCGACCGGCTCACCTAGGCCGGCGGCGCGCTCCAGCCAGAGCTTGCGGATCTCGGCAAAGCCACGGCCGTTGTCCCAGATGCCGCGGAATTCGACCCAGGCGTCCGACAGCGCCGAGAACAACTCCTCCGCACTGATCTGGACCCCGAGGGCTGCGAGCGACACCGCCGGCGTGGGCGTGCCCTCGGGCGCCGCCACGATGTTGGTGCCGATGCCTGTAACGATGGCCAGGCGCTCGCCGACCGCCTCGGCTTCCAGGCCGATGCCGACCAGCTTCTTGCCGTTGGCCAGGACGTCATTCGGCCATTTCAGGGCGTAGCGCGGTCTATCAGGGCCGAGCCGGAGCACGGCCTCGAGGCTGACTTTCTCCAGCGCCGCCTCTTCGGCCAGCCCAGCGGCGAAACCGATCGTGGCGGCCAGTGCAGGCGCGACGTCGAGGACTTCGAGAACGCTGGACGCCAGATTGCCCTTCGGCGCGATCCAGGGGCGCTGACGGCGGCCGCGGCCGGCCGTCTGCTCTGATGTGACGAACCACATCGGGCCGGGCTCGCCGGCCCGGGCCGCTTCGATGGCGTCGGCATTGGTCGAGCCGGTCCGCTCCATCGCAGCGAGCTTGTAGCCCGCCGCGACCGCGCGAGGACCGAGCGCGAACCCCATCCTAGAACAGCGACTTGGCGGCGGCGGAGGCGACGCTCACCACCGGCCCCGCGAACAATGCGAACAGGATGTTGAACAGGCCCGCGACCGCCAGCACCGTCTTGACCTCGACCCTGACGGGATCGACCTGGCCGGCCGGCTCGTCGAAATACATCGTCTTGACGATGGCGAGATAGTAGTAGGCGCCCACGACGCTGGAGAGCACGCCGATCACCGCGAGGGTGAACAGGTTCGCCTTGATGGCGGCGACGAACACGTACCATTTGGCGAAGAAGCCGGCGAGCGGCGGAATGCCGGCGAGCGAGAACAGCAGCATCGCGAACATGAAGGCCAGCAGCGGATTGGTGCGCGACAGACCTGCGAAGTCGCTGATCTGCTCGACAGCCTGGCCGTTGCGCTTCATCGCGAGGATGATCGAGAACGAGCCGAGCGTCATCGCGACATAGATCACGATGTACATCAGCACGCCCTGTGCACCCTCGACCGTGCCGGAGGCAAGGCCGACCAGGGCAAAGCCCATATGGCCGATCGAGGAATACGCCATCAGGCGCTTGATGTTGCTCTGGCCGATCGCGGCGAACGAGCCCAGCGCCATCGAGGCGATCGCCACGAACACCAGGATCTGCTGCCATTGCGAGACGATGCCGGGGAATGCGGTCAGCGTGACGCGGGTGAACACTGCCAGCGCGGCGACCTTCGGCGCCGAGGCGAAGAAGGCGGTGACCGGTGTCGGCGCGCCCTCGTACACGTCAGGCGTCCACATGTGGAACGGCACGGCCGAGACCTTGAAGCAGAGGCCGGCGAGCAGGAACACCAGGCCGAACACGAGGCCGGTATTCGAGATGGTCGCGGCCGCGGCGATGCCGGCGAAGCTGACCGTGCCGGTGAAGCCATACACCAGCGACGAGCCGTAGAGCAGCATGCCCGAAGACAGCGCGCCCAGCACGAAATATTTCAAGCCGGCCTCGGTCGATTTCGCGTTGTCGCGGTTCGAGGCCGCCACGACGTAGAGCGCGAGCGACATCAATTCGAGGCCGAGATAGAGCGAGATCAAATCGCCGGCCGAGATCAGCACCATCATGCCGAGCGTCGAGAGCAGCACCAGGATCGCGTACTCGAAGATGCGCCGCGACGGATCGGCCAGGAATTCGGTCGACAGGATCAGCGTCACCGCCGAACCGATCAGCGCCAGGATCTTCATGAAGCGGGCAAAATCATCGACGATGAAGCTGCCGCCGAAGGTGACCTGCTTGCCTGACGGCAGCATGTATTCGAGCGCGCCGACCACGATGAGCAGCAGCACCGCGAGCGCGGTGACCCCGCTGGTGGTGCCCTGCCCGCGATAAGCGCCGAGCATCAGAAGCGCCATGGCGCCGACCGCGAGCACGAGCTCGGGCAGCACCGGCGCCAGTTGATAACCTGCAGTCGTAAAGCTCATGGCGATATCCTGACCTGCCCGATCACTGGAGCAGTGCGGCGGCCTTCACGGCCGTCACAGCGGTGTTGTAGTTGGTGACGAGTTGCTGGACCGAGGCGGCCGACATGTCGAGCACCGGCTTCGGATAGACGCCGAACAGGATCGTCAGCGCGATCAGCGGAAACAGCGTCACGCACTCACGCAGCGTGAGATCCTTCATGCTCATCAGCGTCGGCTTGACCAGCGCTCCGAACACGACCTTGCGGTAGAGCCAGAGCGCGTAGCCGGCCGAGAGGATGACGCCAAAGGTCGCGAAGAACGCGGTCGGGATCGAGACCTTGAAGGTACCGAGCAACGTCATGAATTCGCCGACGAAGCCTGACGTGCCGGGCAGACCGACATTGGCCATGGTGAAGACCATGAAGGTCAGCGCGTAGAGCGGCATGCGGTTGACGAGGCCGCCATAGGCCGCGATCTCGCGGGTGTGCAGGCGGTCGTAGACGACGCCGACGCAGAGGAACAGCGCGCCGGAGACGATGCCGTGCGAGATCATCTGGAACACCCCGCCGGCGACGCCCTGCATGGTGCCGGCGAAGATGCCCATGGTGACAAATCCCATGTGAGCAACCGACGAGTATGCGATCAGCTTCTTCATGTCCTCCTGCATCAGCGCCACCAGCGAGGTGTAGATGATGGCAATCGCGGACATGGTGAAGATCAGCGGCGCGAAGTCGTGCGAGGCCAGCGGGAACATCGGCAACGAGAAGCGCAGGAAGCCGTAGCCGCCCATCTTCAAGAGGATTGCGGCGAGGACCACGGAGCCTGCCGTCGGCGCCTCGACGTGTGCGTCGGGAAGCCAGGTGTGCACCGGCCACATCGGCATCTTCACCGCGAACGAGGCGAAGAAGGCCAGCCAGGCCCAGGTCTGCAGCGACCGCGGCACGGCGGTGTGCATCAGGGTCGGGATGTCCGTGGTGCCGCCGTTCCAGTACAGCGCCATGATGGCGAGCAGCATCAGGACCGAGCCGAGCAGCGTGTAGAGGAAGAACTTGAACGATGCGTAGACCCGGCGCGGGCCGCCCCAGACACCGATGATCAGGAACATCGGGATCAGGCCGCCCTCGAAGAACAAGTAGAACAGCACGAGATCGAGCGCCGAGAAGGTGCCGATCATCAGCGTTTCCAGGATCAGGAACGCCATCATGTATTCGCGGACGCGGTTCGAAATCGCCTTCCAGCTCGCGATGATGCAGAACGGCATGATCGCGGTGGTCAGGATCACCAGCGGCAGCGAGATGCCGTCGACGCCCATGTGGTAAGTGATGCCGGTGGCGAGCCAGCTCGCCTTCTCGACGAACTGGAAGTCGGCATTCGAAGGGTCGAAGCGCATGACCAGGAGCACCGACACCGCGAAGGTGATCAGCGTGGTCCACAGCGCGATCCAGCGCGAATTGCGCTTGGCCGCCTCGTCATCGCCGCGGCTCAGGTAAACGATCAGCGCGCCGACCAGCGGCAGGAACGTGGTGACCGAAAGGATGGGCCAGGTTGTCATTTACTGGCCTCCAAAGCCGAACATGAACCAGGTGATCAGGCCGGCGGCGCCGATCAGCATGGCGAATGCGTAGTGATAGAGATACCCGGTCTGGATCTTGACGACGTTGCGGGTGACATCCAGCACGCGGGCCGAAATGCCGTCGGGCCCGAAGCCGTCGATGATGAAGCCGTCGCCCTTCTTCCAGAGCTGGTAGCCGATCCACTTCGCCGGACGGACGAAGATATAATCGTAGAGCTCGTCGAAGTACCATTTGTTGAGCAGGAACTTGTAGAGCATCGGCTGCGTGTTCGCGAGCTCAACCGGGAGGTAGGGCTTGCGGATGTAGAAGGTGTAGGAGACCAGGAAGCCGCCGACCATCATCAGGAAGGGCAGCCAGCCCAGCAGATGCGGCATGTTCTCCATATCCTCGAGGATGTGCGGGTTCATCTTCACGGACTCGCGGAAGAATTCCTCCACGCCGTGAGGACTGACGAAGATCTCCTTGAACGGGAAGCCGGCAAGGACCGAGCCGACGGCCAGCACGCCGATCGGGATCAGCATCCAGATCGGGCTCTCATGCGCGGCGTCGTAGTGCTCCTGGTCGTGTGGCTCGCCGAAGAAGGTCTTGAACACCAGACGCCAGGAATAGAACGAGGTCAGGCCGGCCGCCACGACCGTCAGCAGATAGGCATAGGTCGAGAACGGATTGTGCGAGGCGTAGGCCGCCTCGATGATGGCGTCCTTGGAGAAGTAGCCGGCGAACAGCGGGAAGCCGGTCAGCGCCAGCGTGCCGACGGTCATCACCGCGAAGGTGTACGGGATCTTCTTCCAGAGACCACCCATGTTGCGGATGTCCTGCTCGTGGTGCATCGCGTAGATCACCGAGCCGGAACCCAAGAACAGCAGCGCCTTGAAGAAGGCGTGCGTGAACAGGTGGAACATGCCGACTGAATAGGCCCCTGCGCCCATCGCCACGAACATGTAGCCGAGCTGCGAACAGGTCGAATACGCCACGATGCGCTTGATGTCGTTCTGGACCAGACCGATGGTCGCCGCGAAGAACGCGGTGGTCGCACCGAAGAACATCACGACGGCCTGGGCATTCGGGGCGAGCTCGAACAGCGGCGACAGCCGCGCCACCATGAACACGCCCGCGGTGACCATGGTCGCCGCGTGGATCAGCGCCGACACCGGGGTCGGGCCTTCCATCGCGTCCGGCAGCCAGGTGTGCAGCAGGAACTGCGCCGACTTGCCCATCGCGCCCATGAACAGCAGGAGGCAGGTCAAGGTCAGCGCATCGGCATGCCAGCCGAGGAAATCGATGGTCTTGCCGGTCAGGCCGGGCGCGGCATGGAAGATCGTCTCGAAATCGGTCGAGTTCGTCAGCATGAAGATCGAAAAGATGCCGAGCGCGAAACCGAAATCGCCGACGCGGTTGACCACGAAGGCCTTGATGGCGGCGGCGTTCGCCGACGGCTTCTGGTACCAGAAGCCGATCAGGAGATAGCTCGCCAGACCCACGCCTTCCCAACCGAAGAACAGCTGCACGAGATTGTCCGCCGTCACCAGCATCAGCATGGCGAAGGTGAACAGGCTCAGATAGCCGAAGAAGCGCGGCCGGTTCGGATCCTCGTCCATGTAGCCGATGGAATAGAGGTGCACGAGCGAGGACACGGTCGTCACCACGACCAGCATCACGGCGGTCAGCGTGTCGACGCGCAGCGTCCACCAGACCTCGAGATCGCCGGAAAAGATCCAGGGCAGGAGCTGGATCCTGAGGTCATGGCCGTTGAAGCCGACATCGACCAGCGTCATCCAGGACAGCGCGGCCGAGACGAACAGCAGCGCCGTGGTGATCAGCTCGGCGCCACGCGAGCCCGCAGCCGGGGGCTCGACCGGGCCGTGGCCGTGGTCGTCATGCCCGTCGCCGGGCTCATGGTGGGTCTCGTGGATGACGGACGCATCCTCGTTAATCTTGTGGGACGCGTGGGCGTCGGCGCCAAGGGCGTGATCATGACCGTGATCGCCATGATGCTCGACCTCGTCGCCCGAGGGGTTGCGGCCATGTGCGCCGACGAGCGAGATCAGGCCGGCCAGAATGGCGCCCAGCAGCGGCAGGAAAACGATTGCCTGAACCATTTGAGAGCTCAGCCCTTCATCAGATTGACGTCCTCAACCGCGATCGAGCCACGGTTGCGGAAATAGACCACCAGGATGGCAAGACCGATCGCGGCCTCGGCGGCCGCCACGGTCAAGACAAGCAGCGCGAAGACCTGACCGACGATGTCGCCGAGGAAGGTCGAGAATGCCACCAGGTTGACGTTGACCGAGAGCAGGATCAGCTCGATCGACATCAGGATGACGATGATGTTCTTGCGGTTGAGGAAGATGCCGAGGATCCCGAGCGTGAACAGGATCGCGCCGACCGCCAGATAATGCCCGAGCCCGATCGTCATTTCACCCACTCCGCAGCGTCGGCATCCGAGAGCCCCTGCCCCGGCGCCACCTTGCGCATCGCCATCGCCATCTCGGGCGTGCGTGCGTTCTGAACGTTGATGTCCTGCCGCTTCACGCTGGCCTTATGACGCAGCGTCAGAACGATGGCGCCGATCATGGCGACCAGCAGGACCATGCCCGAAAGCTGGAAGTAGTGGACGTACCTCGTATAGAGCACGAGGCCCAGCGCCTCGGTGTTCGAGACGTTGGCCGGGATCGGCGCCGTGATGGTCTTGCTCACGGTCGGGTTGATGACCCAGGCACCGACGGTCAGAAGCAGCTCGAACAGGAAGATGCCGCCGATCACGACACCCACCGGCAGGTACTGGATGAAGCCTTCGCGCAGCTCGATGAAGTCGACATCCAGCATCATGATGACGAACAGGAACAGCACCGCGACCGCGCCGACATAGACGACGATCAGGATCATCGCGAGGAATTCGGCTCCCATCAGCACGAACAGGCCGGAGGCGTTGACGAAGGCCAGGATCAGGAACAGCACGGAGTGCACGGGATTGCGCGAGACAATCACCATCACCGCCGAGGCGACGCAGACGCCGGCGAAGAGATAGAAGAACAGCGCGGGAAGGATCATGTTCTCATCTCACCGGTAAGGCGCGTCGAGCTCGATCGCCTTCGCGATCTCGCGTTCCCAGCGGTCGCCGTTGGCGAGCAGCTTGGCCTTGTCATAGAACAGTTCCTCGCGGGTCTCGGTCGCGAACTCGAAGTTCGGACCTTCGACGATGGCGTCGACGGGACAGGCCTCCTGGCACAGGCCGCAATAGATGCATTTCACCATGTCGATGTCGTAGCGCACGGTGCGACGGGTACCGTCGTTGCGGCGGGGGCCGGCTTCGATGGTGATGGCCTGCGCGGGGCAGACCGCTTCGCACAGCTTGCAGGCGATGCAGCGCTCTTCGCCGTTCGGATAGCGGCGCAGCGCATGCTCGCCGCGGAAGCGCGGCGAGATCGGGCCCTTCTCGAACGGATAGTTCAGCGTCGGCTTCGGCTGGAAGAAATAGCGCATGGCGAGGAAGAACGCCGAGACGAATTCCGACAGCAGAAGCGAGCGTGCAGTGGCGTTGATGTTGATACCCATGACGGCCCTCACTTCGGCGCGATGCCGGCGAATTGCAGCACGCCTGCCACCACGACCACCATCACCAGCGACAGCGGCAGGAACACCTTCCAGCCGAGGCGCATCAGTTGGTCGTAGCGGTAGCGCGGCACGATCGCCTTTGCCATCGCGAACAGGAAGAACATGAAGAAGACTTTGAGCGAGAACCAGATGATCCCGGGCACCCAGTTGAAGGGCGGCAGGTCCACCGGCGGCAGCCAGCCTCCGAGGAACAGGATGGTCGCCATGGCGCACATCGTGACGATCGCGACGTATTCGCCGAGCATGAACAGCAGATACGGCGTCGAGCCGTATTCGACCATGAAGCCGGCGACGAGCTCGGATTCCGCTTCGACGAGGTCGAAGGGCGGACGGTTGGTTTCAGCGAGCGCCGAGACGTAGAACACCACGAACATCGGCAACAGCGGCCAGACGTACCAGTTCAGGATCGTCAGCTGCGGCAGCCCGATCAGGCCGGCGAGACCGCGCACGTGCTGGGCCTCGACCACGGCGGAGAGGTTCAGCGAGCCGGCGCAGAGCAGCACCGTGATGATGACGAAGCCGATCGAGACTTCATAGGACACCATCTGCGCCGCCGAACGCAGCGCGGCCAGGAACGGGTATTTCGAGTTCGACGACCAGCCGGCCATGATGATGCCGTAGATCGACAGCGACGAGATCGCGAAGATGAAGAGGATGCCGACATTGATGTCGGAGATCACCCAGCCGAGGTTGGTCGGGATCACCGCCCAGGCCGCGAGCGCGAGCACGCAGGAGACCAAGGGAGCAAGCAGGAAGACGCCCTTGTTGGCGCCGGCCGGAATGATCGGCTCCTTCAGCACGAATTTGAGCAGATCGGCGAAGGACTGGAACAGGCCCCAGGGGCCGACCACGTTCGGGCCGCGGCGTATCTGCACCGCCGCCCAGATCTTGCGGTCAGCGAGCAGGATGTAGGCGATCGCGACCAGCAGGACGACGAGCACCAGCAGGCTCTCAAGGACCATGAGGATCAGCGGCCAGAGGAAGCCGGTCCAGACTGCGCTTTCGAAGAATTCCATCGGCTTACTCCGCTGCGCTCAGCATCTGCCCGGAGGCAAGCCGCGAGCATTCCGCCATCACCGCCGACGCACGCGCGATTGGGTTGGTCAAATAGAAGTCCTCGATGAGGGCCTTGAACGGCGCCTTCTCCGGCGCGCCGCCCCTCCCTGCCAGCTTCTGGATCTGGTCGGCTGTGCCTGCCTCGATCTGGTCGAGACGGATCAGATGCGGCACGGTCTTGAAGATCACCTGGCGCAGCGCGGCAAGCGAGTCGTAGCCGAGCTTCTTGCCGAGTGCTTCCGACAGCGCGCGAACGATCGCCCAGTCCTCGCGGGCCTCGCCCGGCGGGAACGCGGCGCGGCCCGTCATCTGCACGCGGCCCTCGGTGTTGACGTAGATCGCGGACTTCTCGGTGTAGGCGGCCGCCGGCAGGATCACGTCGGCACGATGCGCGCCGCGGTCACCATGGGTGCCGATGTACACGACGAAGGTGCCATCAGGCGCCTTGATCTCGTCGGCGCCGAGCAGAAACAAGAGGTCGAGCGTGCCGAAGGTCGTCATCTGCGCGGCGTTCAGACCGCCCTGACCTGCGGCGAAGCCGATATCGAGCGCCCCCACGCGCGAGGCGGTCTCGTGCAGCACGCCGAAGCCGTTCCAGCCGTCCTTCACCGCGCCGACATCGAGCGCGAGCTTGGCGGCGGCGGCCAGAATGGCAGCGCCATCGTGACGCGAGGCCGCGCCTGCGCCGACCAGGATGATCGGATTCTTGGCGTTCTTCAGCACGTCCATGAAGGAGTGCTTGCCGGACGCGAGCTCACCGAGCGTCTCGGTGCCCGCGCCGAGATGGTCATAATCGTAGGTCAGATCGGCCTTGGCGCCGATCACGCCGACCTTGAAGCCGCCGGTGCGCCAGCGCTTGCGGATCCGGGCATTGAACACCGCCGCCTCTTTCCGCGGATTGGCGCCGACGATGAGCAGCGCATCGGCCTGCTCGACGCCTGCAAGCGTCGGATTGAAGATGTAGGAGCCGCGGCCGAGCGCGGGATCGAAGGCGTCGCCGCCCTGCACCGCCAGATTGGCCGAGCCGAACTTGGCGAGCAGATCCTTCAACGCGAACATCTCTTCGACGCCGGCGAGATCGCCCGCGATCGCGCCGATGCGCTTGCCATCGGTGCGCGCCGCCTTGGCCGCGATCGCAGCGAAGGCTTCGGGCCAGCTCGCCGCGCGCAGCTTGCCGGCTTCCCGGATATAGGGCCGGTCCAGGCGCTGGGTGCGCAGGCCATCGACGATATGGCGGGTCTTGTCGGAGATCCACTCCTCGTTCACGGCCTCGTTGATCCGCGGCAGTACGCGCATCACCTCACGGCCGCGGGTGTCGACGCGGATCGCCGAGCCGACGCCGTCCATGACGTCGATCGACTGGGTCTTGCCGAGCTCCCACGGGCGCGCCGCGAAAGCATAGGGTTTTGAGGTCAGCGCACCGACCGGGCAGATGTCGACGAGATTGCCCTGCAGCTCGGAGGTCAGCGCGTGCTCGAGATAGGTTGTGATCTCCATGTCCTCGCCGCGCCCCGTCGCGCCCATTTCGGGCGCGCCGGCGACTTCCGCCGAGAAGCGGACGCAGCGCGTGCACTGGATGCAGCGATTCATCGAGGTCTTGACCAGCGCGCCGAGGTACTTGTCCTCGACCGCGCGCTTGTTCTCGGCGAAGCGGCTGGTGTCGACACCATAGCCCATCGCCTGGTCCTGCAGGTCGCACTCGCCGCCCTGGTCGCAGATCGGGCAGTCCAGCGGATGGTTGATCAGGAGGAATTCCATCACGCCTTCGCGTGCCTTCTTCACCATCGGTGAACGCGTGGAGATTTCCGGCGGCTCCCCCTTGGGGCCCGGACGGCAGTCGCGCACGCCCCAGGCGCAAGATGCGACCGGCTTCGGGCCACCCTTCACCTCGACGAGGCACATCCGGCAATTGCCGGCGATCGACAGCCGTTCGTGATAGCAGAAGCGCGGAATCTCGGCGCCGGCCGCCTCGCACGCCTGAAGCAGCGTGTACTCGGCGGGAACATCGATCTCTTTGCCGTCGATGATGAGCTTGGTCATTCTCTCTACTCCGCCGCGACCATGTTCACGGGATCGCGGACGCCGGCATGGTCGATGTCGGCCTTGTGCGAATATTCGTCGATGCGCGCTTCGATCTCATGACGGAAATGCGCGATCAGGCCCTGGATCGGCCAGGCCGCCGCGTCGCCGAGCGCGCAGATGGTGTGGCCTTCGACCTGCTTCGTCACCTCGAGCAGCATGTCGATTTCGCGCTTGTGCGCGCGGCCCTCGGCCATGCGGGTGAGCACGCGCCACATCCACCCCGTGCCCTCGCGGCAGGGCGTGCACTGGCCGCAGCTCTCGTGCTTGTAGAAATAGGAGATGCGGGCGATGGCGCGGATCAAATCGGTCGACTTGTCCATCACGATCACGGCCGCAGTGCCGAGGCCCGAGCGCAGCTTGCTTAAGGAGTCGAAATCCATCGGCGTGTCGATGATCTGCTCGGCCGGCACCATGCGCACGGAGGAGCCGCCGGGAATCACGGCCTTCAGGTTGTCCCAGCCGCCGCGGATGCCGCCGCAATGCTTGTCGATCAGCTCACGGAACGGAATGCCCATGGCTTCCTCGACGTTGCAGGGCCGCTCGACATGGCCGGAGACGCAGAACAGCTTGGTGCCGACATTGTTCGGACGGCCGATGCCGGCGAACCAGGCGGCGCCACGGCGCAGGATGTCGGGTGCAACGGCGATCGACTCGACGTTGTTGACGGTGGTCGGGCAGCCGAACAGACCGACGTTCGCCGGGAACGGCGGCTTCAGGCGCGGCTGGCCCTTCTTGCCTTCGAGGCTTTCGAGCAGCGCGGTCTCTTCACCGCAGATGTAAGCGCCGGCGCCGTGCGCGACGTAGATGTCGAACGGCCAGCCGTTGACATTGTCCTTGCCGACCAGCTTGGCGTCATACGCCTGGTCGATCGCGGCCTGAAGGTGCTCGCGCTCGCGGATGAACTCGCCGCGGACATAGATGTAGCAGGTGTGCGCGTTCATCGCGCAGCTCGCGATCAGGCAGCCCTCGATCAGCAGGTGCGGATCGTGCCGCATGATCTCGCGATCCTTGCAGGTGCCGGGCTCGGATTCGTCGGCGTTGACGACGAGATAGCTCGGTCTTCCGTCGGTCGATTCCTTCGGCATGAAGGACCATTTCAGGCCGGTCGGGAAGCCGGCGCCGCCGCGGCCGCGCAGGCCCGACGCCTTCATCTCGTTGATGATCCAGTCGCGGCCCTTGTCGATGATGTTCTTGGTACCATCCCAGGCGCCACGGCGCCGCGCGCCCTCGAGCCCCCAATCATGGAGGCCGTAGAGGTTCTTGAAGATGCGATCCTTGTCCTCGAGCATATCAGCGCTTTCCGATCAACGGTTGGCTTGCTTGTAGGCAAGCCCGGCGGCGCAGACGGCGAAGGTCAGCGCCCAGAGCAGACTGGTTTCCTGCGTCGCGTTCATCACGAAGCGCTGCAGCAGGAACATGAAGGCGGCCGCAAGCGCGGCATGCATGGCGACGAAGCCCCATTTCTGCACGGCTTCGCTCCCCAGGTTCGCGTGAGACGGAAGACCCATCAGGAGGTCTCCTTCAGCGTGGTCGGCCCGCCCATCGGTGCGGAGAACTGGCGGCCGTTCTGCGGACCGGGCTTCGGCGGATTGCCCGAGGCGAAGCCGTCGAGCACCTTGCCGAAGGTCTCCTTGGTCAGGTCCTCATAGGTGTCCTTGCCGATCAGCACCATCGGCGCGTTCACGCAGGCGCCCAGGCACTCCACCTCTTCCCAGCTGAAATTGCCGTCCTTGGAGAGATGGAAAGGATCGTGATGGATCCGGCTCTCGCAGACGTGGATGAGGTCTTCGGCACCGCGCAGGCGGCACGGCGTTGTGCCGCAGACCTGGACGTGGGCCTTCTTGCCGACGGGGGCGAGCTGGAACATCGTGTAGAAGGTCGCGACCTCGAGCACGCGGATATAGGGCATGTCGAGCAAATCGGCGACGGCGCGGATCGCGGCTTCCGACACCCAGCCCGCGTGCTGCTCCTGGACGCGCCAGAGGATGGCGATGACGGCCGAGGCCTGGCGTCCGGCCGGGTATTTCGCGATCTGCTGCCTGGCGAAGGCAAGGTTCTCGTCCGTGAACGTAAAGCTCGCGGGCTGGACTTCCTTCGGTGCTAATCGGCGAACGGACATGTCTTATCTCTCACTGCATGCGGCGCGCGTTTTTCGCATTCAGGGCATTGATCCTGTCCTGCCAGAATGCGCTTGCGGTACCGAAAACGTTGTAGCCGACGTGGGTCGAGACCTTGATGCGGTCGAGGATCGACAGCTCGGTGACGGTCTCCAGCCGGTTGGTGCGCGGATCGAGCACGATCAGCTTCAGCGGCGTCTGCTCGAGAATGTAGCGCGACACCGCATGAGAGCGGTCGCTGCCGTGCTCCTCGCACATGATGACGCTGTCGGTCTGCAGGAGCCGGGCGCCGCCCTTGATCGCCTCGATCTCGACGCCCTCGACGTCGAGCTTGATCAGGTACTTGCCGGTGCTTGCGACCTTGCCGTCGTCGATCAGATTGTCGAGCGCGAGGACGGTCACTTCCTCACCGCCGTCCGACGGAGCACCGGCGATGCTGAAGGCCTCGTGCTTGGTGCCCGAGAGACGCGCGGTGCCGCGCGAGGCACCGATCGCACACTTCATGGTCTCGAAGCGATTGCCGTTGACGCGGGCATTGTTGGCGAGCTTCGGATAGTTCTGGCCCGACGGCTCGATCGCGATCGCCTTGTGCGCGCCGAACGGCTCGCTCGACACCAGCACCGACCAGTAGCCATAATTGGCGCCGCAATCGAGCAGCGTGTAGTCGACGTCGATGGAGTCGGTGAACAGCAGCTCCAGCTCGTCCTCGTAGCAATAGGACCGGTTGAGCAGCTTGCTCCAGTAACCGTCGCCATAAGGAAATTCGAACACCGCGTCCGGATTGAGCTTGATCGCGATATTGCGCTCGGGCAGCGTTTTCCGCAGCAGATTGGCGCAAGCGATGTAGCCCATATGCGAGAAGTGCGAGGAGATCTTCGATCCCGTCACCAGCGCCAAGGCAGCCGTCCGCTCCCACAGGTTGGCTCCTTCAAGGGCCCCCGAGGCACGGTCAAACTGGATTGGCGCCTGCGCCGTCACCGGTCGACCTCTCCGAACACGATGTCGAGCGAGCCGAGAATGGCCGAGACGTCGGCGAGCAGATGGCCGCGGCAGATGTGGTCCATCGCCTGGAGATGGGCAAAGCCCGGCGCGCGGATCTTGCATTTGTAGGGCTTGTTGGTGCCGTCGGAGATCAGATAGACGCCGAACTCGCCCTTGGGCGCCTCGACCGCGGCGTAGATTTCGCCTTCCGGCACGTGAACGCCTTCGGTGTAGAGCTTGAAGTGGTGGATGAGCGCTTCCATCGAGCGCTTCATCTCGCCACGGCGCGGCGGCGCCACCTTGTTGTCTTCGACGACGACGGGGCCCTTCCCGTCAGGCGCGTTCAGCTTCTGGATGCACTGCTTCATGATGCGCACGGACTGGCGCATCTCTTCCATGCGGATCAGATAGCGATCGTAGCAGTCGCCGTTCTTGCCGATCGGAATGTCGAAATCCATCTCGGCGTAGCACTCATAGGGCTGCGACTTGCGCAGGTCCCAGGCCGCGCCCGAACCGCGCACCATCACGCCGGAGAAACCCCACTCCCAGGCCTCCTTCAGCGACACCACGCCGATATCGACGTTGCGCTGCTTGAAGATGCGGTTGGCGGTGAGCAGGCGATCGAGGTCGTCGACGACCTTCAGGAATGGGTCGCACCAGGCGTCGATGTCATCGACCAGCTTCTGCGGAAGGTCCTGATGCACGCCGCCGACGCGGAAGAAGGCTGCGTGCATGCGGCTGCCCGAGGCGCGCTCGTAGAACACCATCAGCTTCTCGCGCTCCTCAAAGCCCCACAGCGGCGGGGTCAGCGCGCCGACGTCCATCGCCTGCGTGGTGACGTTGAGAAGATGCGACAGGATGCGGCCGATCTCGCAATAGAGCACGCGGATCAGCTGGCCGCGGCGCGGCACCTCGATTCCGAGCAGCTTCTCGGCGGCGAGGCAGAAGGCGTGCTCCTGGTTCATCGGCGCGACGTAGTCGAGCCGGTCGAAATAAGGGATCGCCTGGAGATAGGTCTTCTGCTCGATCAGCTTCTCGGTGCCGCGGTGAAGCAGGCCGATATGGGGGTCGACGCGGGCGACGACTTCGCCGTCAAGCTCCAGCACGAGGCGCAGCACGCCGTGCGCGGCCGGATGCTGCGGCCCGAAGTTGATGGTGAAATTGCGCAGGTTCTCGGGTTGCTCGTTCATGACGCAGCTCCTGCTGCGAGGCGAATGGCGAATAGCGAGTGGCGAATGGTCATTTCGTGGACTTGTCCTGCAGAGAACGTATCAACGCGCGAAGCATTTTGCCTAAGCTCTCGCATCGACCTAAGACGGGCTCCAGATCGGAAGCGGTCAAAATCCTGACACGCTCCGCCAAGAGCAGATGAGTTTCCGGCTCCTTGAGCGATCCCTGCGAAATTCGCAGCGATTGCACGAAAGTGCCGGTGTTTTCGCGCCCATGTCCTTCCGCAACGTTTGCCGGAATGGACGCTGCCGCAGGTCTGATTTGCGAAGTCAGCCCGAACAGTTCGGCGCGAGGGAATTGAGCGGTCAGTCGATGGCAGGATTCCGCCAGAGACATGGCACCCTGCCATGCTCTCAGGTCCCGATACGAATGGATCGACTGGTCGCTCAACTAACATCCCTATTCGCCACTCGCTATTCGCTACTCACTGCTTCGCCTTCTCGTCACCGGGAAGCGGATAGTCCGCCCCTTCCCATGGCGAGAGGAAATCGAACTTGCGGAATTCCTGGTTGAGCCGGACCGGCTCGTACACCACGCGCTTCTCCTGGTCGTCGTAGCGGACCTCGAGGAAGCCGGTCAGCGGGAAGTCCTTGCGCAGCGGATGCCCCTCGAAACCGTAATCGGTGAGGATGCGGCGCATGTCGGGATGACCGACGAAGAACACGCCGTAGAGATCGTAGGCCTCGCGCTCGAACCAGTCGGCGCCGGGGAACACCTCGATCAGCGACGGCACCTGGGTGGTCTCGTCGGCCTGGGCCTTGAGGCGGATGCGCGTGTTCAAGGTGGGTGACAGGAAGTGATAGATCACGTCGAAGCGCTTCTCGCGCGACGGATAGTCGGCGGCCGTGATGTCGGTGAAGTTGACGAAACGGCAGCTCGGATCGTCGCGGAGGTACTTGACCACCTCGACGATCTTGCTGACCTCGACATCAACCGTGAGCTGGTTGAAGGCCACCTGATAACCCGTGGCGGCGCCCGGAAGCGCGCTCACGATCGTCTGCCCCAGGGCGTCGAGCTTGGCGTCGTCCATGACGTAAAACCTTAGCGTTCGATGGTGCCGGTGCGGCGGATCTTCTTTTGCAGCAGCAGCACGCCGTAGAGCAGCGCTTCCGCCGTGGGCGGGCAGCCCGGCACGTAGATGTCGATCGGCACGATGCGGTCGCAGCCGCGCACGACCGAGTAGGAATAGTGGTAGTAGCCGCCGCCATTGGCGCATGAACCCATCGAGATGACGTAGCGCGGCTCGGGCATCTGGTCGTAGACCTTGCGCAGCGCGGGCGCCATCTTGTTGGTGAGCGTGCCGGCGACGATCATCACGTCGGACTGGCGCGGCGAGGCACGCGGCGCGAAGCCGAAGCGCTCGACGTCGTAGCGCGGCATCGACACCTGCATCATCTCGACCGCGCAGCAGGCGAGGCCGAAGGTCATCCACATCAGCGAGCCGGTACGGGCCCACGTGATGAGGTCGTCGGTCGCGGCCACGAAGAAGCCCTTGTCGGACAGTTCGTGATTGACCTCGAGGAAGAACGGATCATTGGCCCCGACCGGACGGCCGGTCGACGGATCCAGGATGCCCTTGGGGGCCGGCGCGACCACCGGACCGGCTGAGGGTGCAGGGTTCAATCCCATTCGAGTGCGCCTTTCTTCCATTCATAGGCGAAGCCCACCGTCAGCACGGCGAGGAACACCAGCATGGACCAGAAGCCCGTCGCGCCAAGCTTGCCGAACGCCACTGCCCACGGAAACAGGAACGCCACCTCCAGATCGAAGATGATGAAGAGGATGGCGACCAGATAGAAGCGGACGTCGAACTTCATACGGGCGTCGTCGAAGGCGTTGAAACCGCACTCATACGCCGACAGCTTTTCCGGGTCCGGCTGCTGGAACGCGACGATGAACGGAGCGATCAGCAGCACCAGGCCGATGAGGCCCGCTACCCCTATAAAGACGACGAGTGGAAGATAGTTCTGTAGAATGCCGCTCATTGACGAGCCCTTTTTCCCGCAGCCTCGGGACAGCCACGGATTCGTCCGATTTGGAATTATTCTGAGCCTTAGCGCAGTGCACCAATGGGCGCAAGACACGCTCTTTTCAGGCCCTTTGCTGCTCCCAGACCGGTGGAAATCCCGGAATCACCCCGCGGCTGATATGGAGCAGATCGCCTGACGCGACAAGGGCGGCCACCGTTTCGCAGGCCAGCGGCCCCGAGATCGCCGCGCACCGGCCGTGTCAGCTATTTGCCGGGATCGTCGGTGAAAAGGGCCCAGTTTTTTTCGCTGCGGCGGCTCACCCAGACCCGGCCAGCGACCGCAATCGGGCCCCCGACCGTCACCCAAGCGACATCCTGCCCGCTCCTACCCAGAGCAGCGCGGCCAGCAGGCCCATGACGGCCGCGGCGGCGAGCAGACGAGGCGCAGCAACGACAGCTATCCACAGGCGCGCTCGAAGGAGGAGCCATGCATCATGGCAGGACCGGGGCTCGTCTGGCGAATGCGTCGGCCTTGGCACGTAAGATGATTTCCGAAGATGCTTTCGGAAGACGTCCTGGCCATCAGCGCGAGATCTTCTCGGCTTCGAGCATGGCTTCCGCGGTCGCGGTGAGACGATCAATCTGTGCGAGCAACATCTCCAACTCGTCCTCGCTCAATTGCGCGAGCAGCATCCGGTTGCGTTCCTGCGCGCCTTCGACGATCGCGTCATGCGCCGCCAGCCCGGCAGGCGTCAGCGACACCAGCACCTCACGGCTGTCCTTTGGATTTTCCGACTTCGCGATCAGCTTGCGCGAGACGAGTTCGGCCAGCGCGCGGCTGATCTGGCCTTTATCCTGGCCGACAGCCTCGGCGAGCCGAGCCACGCTCATCGGCGCTCGCCGGCCGAGGGAAGCGACCAAGCCGAACTCGACCGAGGACAATCCGGCAAGACGCTTGTAGCGAAGGATCGCACCGCGCTTGAGCAAATTGGCCAGCACCATCAGCCGTGACGACAGCATCACTGTGATCGGCGCCGGCGAATGATCGTCGTCCGTATCGGACGACTCGCGCACGTCCCTGCTCGATGTCTGGCTCATGGTTCACCTCTGCCAAGAAAGCCAACACGTGCCAAGTGTTGGTAGCGCAACCTTCGCAACGTGATCCGAATGCGACCAGCAGGCACCACGAAATATCGTTGACAATGTCATCGACATTATCTTTCATTCCGTCAACGCACAAGAACGGCCCGGCCATCCAAACGGTTGGGACGGGAGGAACAAGGATGACGATCACCCAGCTGGATCGCGATCTCGGCACGGCTTATGCGATGAAGCCGGCGAACACGCGCACCGAGCTCACCTCCGTCGTGCGCGGCACGCCGATGGGCGAACTCCTCCGCCGCTACTGGCATCCGGTCGGCCTCACCGATGACGCCACCGAGACGCCGAAGAAAGTGCGCGCACTGGCTGAGGATCTGGTGCTGTTCCGCGACAGGCATGGCCGAGCCGGCCTGCTGCACGCCCGCTGCTGCCACCGCGGCACCACGCTTTATTATGGCAAGGTCGAGGAGGACGGCATCCGCTGCTGCTATCACGGCTGGAAGTTCGACACCGAAGGTCATTGCCTCGAGCAGCCGTGCGAGCCCGACGGCGGCCAGTTCAAGGACAAGGTGCGCCAGCCCTGGTATCCGGTCGAGGAACGCTACGGCCTGATCTTCGCCTATATGGGGCCGGCCGAGAAACGCCCGGTGCTGCCGCGCTACGAGTGCCTTGAAAACATGGACCACGGCGAATTCGTCGAGGCCGACGATTCCTCGATCGGCGGCGGCGGCCCGGCCGTCATCCCCTGCAACTGGCTGCAGCATTTCGAGAACGTGGTCGATCCCTATCACGTGCCCGTGCTGCATGGCTCGTTCTCGGGTCCGCAATTCACTGACATGATGGCCTCGATGCCGGAGGTGAAGTTCGACAAGACGCCGCGCGGGGTTGCCGTGCGCTCGATGCGCAAGCAGGACGGCGGCCGCGCGTTTTACCGAGTCACCGAAGCGGCGCTGCCCACCTTGCGCGTCGTGCCGAACCCACGCGTGGCGCAGTTCGCCCGGGTCGAATCGATCGGCTGGACGCTACCGATCGACGACACCTCGTTCCGCATCTACGTCGCCGGCCGCGTCAAGAATTCCGGCGACATCGGCCGCATGCGCTCGAAGTTCAACGGCAAGTTCTGGTGGGACATGACGGAGCAAGAACACCAGAAATTCCCTGGAGATTACGAGGCCCAGGTCGGGCAAGGCGAGGTCACGGTGCATTCCGAGGAGCATTTCGGCCAGAGCGACCGCGGCATCTTGTTGATCCGGCGCATGCTGACGGAGCAGCTGGAAGCGATGGAAGCAGGTCGCGATCCAATCGGCGTTTCGTTCGACGCAAGCGCGCCGCCGGTGGAATTCGAAGCAGGGAACTACATCCGCGAAGGCTGATATGCCCAGCTCCGATCCGGGCTGGACCAACATCGGCCGCCCCCACGACCGCCGGCGATCACCTCAGGCATCGCCGGCCCGTCTTGTCGCGCTCACCGCGACCTGCTCAGGCCAGGGCGTCGGCGGCGCGGACATCCGCGGCGCCGGCATAAAACGCGCCAGCTAAGGGCTCATGAAGGCCAGCATGTCCGCAATCAGCCGCTCGCCATGGGTCAGCGGCAGCGGATGCGGCCCGCCTTCGTAGACAACGAGCTTGCTGCCCTTGATCAGCTTCGCGGTCTTGGCCCCGGTCAGGGGCAACGGCGCGCTGGCGTCCTTGTCGCCGTGCAGGATCAATGTCGGGCAATCGATGCCTGCGGCAGCCGCGCGCACATCCGCGAAGGAGTTGGACTTGCGGCAGGCCAGCGCCACTGGCAGCGACACGCGCAGCATCATCTCGCGGATCCAGGTCCGCGTGATCTCCGGCGTCTCGGGCAGGAAGAACGGCGCTTCATTCGCCGCGATCCATTTGGCGAAATCGCGGGCGACGGCCGCGTTGTCGGCTTCGATCATCGCCTTCGGAACCGCATCCGGATTGTCCTCGGTCTGGACCAGGAACGGCGTCGTCGGCGCGACCAGCACCAGCCTTGCGATCCGGTCCGAGCCGTATCGTCCGAGATAGTTGACCGCCTCCACTGTCCCCATGGAGAAACCGACCAGGGTGACCTCGCGCAGATCGCGCGCCTCGATGATATCAGCGACGTCATCGGTCAGCGTCTCCAGGTCGTAGCCCGATGACGGCATCTCGGAGCGGCCGTGGCCGCGCCGGTCGGGCGCGATACAGCGGAAGCCTTTGTCGTTGAGCGCTGCAATGTGGCTGCCCCAGGTGCTGGAGTCGAACGTCCAGGCTGCCAGCAGCAGCACCGGCTTTCCCTTGCCCCAGTCCTGTACGAACAGCTTCGTGCCATCCCTGGCGGTCACATAGGGCGATCGCGCAGCCGGCTGGGCGGTTTCGAGCAACGAGGCTTGGATGGTTGGACGATTCATGGTGCTTCTCCCTTGCCGCGTTGTTCACGGCCGATGGAAGCGATCATGGACGTCGGGATTGGGCCTGCGCGATTACGCGGCAGGTAAGACTGCGCAAGGTGAAGCGGCGAAATCGCGACAATGAAACCATTTTGCGGAACCCGCGAAACGATCCGGAAACAGATGCTCCTTAAGACGTCAGCCTACAGACGGCGCCAAAGCCCGTCGGGAGGCTTCGATGAACCACTCAATTCACTCTGCAGATCGGGGTACCCACCTGAAGATCGTGGTGGTGGCGCTGGTGGCCGGCATCGCAGTGGCCGCCTTCGGAATCGCAGCCCGCACCAACGCCGATTACAGCCAGACCGCCCAGTCCACCCACGTGATCAAGGCCGGAAAGCCGGTGGCGATCACCAGCTCCGGCACCTCTGCGATTCGCTAAGCGCGAAAAAAGGTCCGGTTTGAGACACAATGGCCGCCTTCGGGTGGCCTTTGGCTTTTGGCATCGACTGAGGATCAACGCCCAAGACTTTGACAGAACGAAGTAAATTCATCGCCCGACCGGCCATGACCGCGGCGGAGCATGGTGTCGATTCTGAAGGGGATGTTGCCACGGAAGGGGGTGTTGCCAAAAATGACGCGAGAGACGGGGCCCGAACCCGCGACCTCCGGCGTGACAGGCCGAATAGGGCTAACGATTTCAGGCCTCGCTGACACTCTGGCGCTCTTGAAGCTGCACGCCGACAGCAACAAGTGTCAGGATGCGCAGGAGTAGCCTTCTCGGCAGATTGTACTCTCTGTGGTACCCATCATTTGTGGTATTCCAGTCATCAGCGACCTGCTAATGCGCCCGTGATGATCGGGACGGCTCATGAAAGAAATCCTCGCCCACATTGAAACTCTTCGGGCGAACATCACCAAATGCGAGGAGCTTGAGCGGTCGGCCAAGAGCGCTGTCAAGCGAAGTGTCTTTTGCCGTACGGCGGCGCACTACAGGATTTTGGCTGGCGAGCTGGAGCGCGCATTAGCCGAAATGCAGGCCAAAGACGCCGCAGAGTAAAAGTGCACAGACGGAACAAGCCATCTTTGGTTAAACGCGGCCATTGCGTTAATAGTTCTTTACTTCCGATCAGCCCGGCTGCCCTGCGCGCCCGGGTTTTTCGTTGTCCTAATTCGATTTGGCAGGTGTTTGAATTAGGACAGCACCCGAATTAGAGGTGTGCTCGTTCGGCCCTGTGTATCCTTTGATACTTAGCAGGCGAACGAATCTTGCTACTATTTCCCGAACAGAGGGCGGGCAACGAAGGTATTTCCCGGACAGAGGGCGTGCAATGGAACGTCTAAGGGATTCACTGGCGGAACTCGAAGCGCCCGTCTGCCCCAATTGCCACGTCGGCATGAAGTGGTTTCGATCCGAGCTGGTGCAAGACGACGTACAGCCGCTAATTGCCCACCTCTTCGTTTGTCCCAATTGCAAGAGCGCTCAGCGGCGGGACAGCAAGGTTGAGGCAGTTCGCATCCCTCCCAAAAAGCTGCTGAGCCCGCGCTTGCGTGTGGTTGGATGAACCCCGGTGCCTACGCTGAATTTGGAAGTATCCTGAATTCTTGTTTGGGAACGGTAACATGATTCGTTAATTGAGGCCCCGCAGAGACCCGTGTCGGGGCGGTCATGTGTGAAAAGTGCGTCGAGCTGGATAGGAAAATGAGCATTACAAGACGATCCGCTCCCGCATCTCCGACCGAATGATGCTGGACGGCGTAGCCGCGCTAATTGCAAAGAAGTCCGAACTCCACCGGAAGCCGAAGAGTAAGGCCGCCTCAGTTGGGGCCTTACTGCGCGAGTGCCACGTACAGGAAGGCTGCCGCTGTTGCGGCAGTCCAAGCAATGGAAATGCCTAGGAGCAGATTATCGCGCTTCATGGAGGCAGCTTGCGTGCGCAAGCTTACGCGCACCTGACTGTCGGGCGCCCTTAATCATGCCAAATGCGTTCGCCGCATTGGCATTCGTAAACCCTGACGATCTTACCCTTTCGGCCGTCCGCTCCCTGCGAGCCGGCGGCGCGATACGGGACTATTCCGGCTTTGGACGCCAACGTCCTTGACTTCACCATGTCCCCCCTTTAAGTCCCCCCTCGTTCCGCGCGGACAGGTACGCGTCACGCGGGAGTAGCTCAGTTGGTTAGAGCGCCGGCCTGTCACGCCGGAGGTCGCGGGTTCGAGCCCCGTCTCTCGCGCCATTTTTGGCGGAACATCAATAGCTTAAAAATGGCCAAGTTGGACCTTTCGACATCGAAGTGTCAGGAAGGCCGGCGCCCTGACACTTTTTGTCCGGTTTCGTTGCCGTTTACCCTCTGTCCGCGGATGCTCTTCACTTTGGTTCTCAAGCTCGCTGTTGAGAGACTTGAGCAAGTGACGACGCATCACAAAGAACAGCTACCCCAAAACAGACGCAAGACGCCCGGCCTCGTTGCCCTGCCTCCGCTGCGTTCCCCCGCCTAACCCGATCCATCGCGCACAACCGTCATTCGGCAAAGCTGCTCGCCATGCCCGCCGCTCATCGACCGGTCACGGCGGCGCTCGGGCTCCTCCCCGTCCCGCGACGTAGTCAGTCCGGTCCCGAATCGTCTACGCCTTCTGCAACTTGAGGTTCCGCGGGTTCTCTCCCGCGGTCCGGCGGGAATCGAGGAGGCCAGACATGGCAAAGAAGGAATCGGCCAAGAAGGCAGCTGCTCCGGCCACGATCACGCTCAAGCACCTCGCCGCTGACATCGCCGAAAGCCAGGACCTCTCGAAGAAGCGCGCCGAGGCGGTCCTGACCGACATGGTCGACCTGATCACCAAGCACCTCAAGAAAGGCGACCGCGTCCGCATCGTTGGGCTTGGCATCCTCCAGGTCCGCAAGCGCGCTGCTCGCACCGGCCGCAATCCCGCGACCGGCGAGGCCATCCACATCAAGGCCAGCAAGAAGGTTGCGTTCCGACCGGTCAAGGAACTCAAAGAGGCAATCTAGCCGGTCATTTTTCGTTAAGCCTGATCGGCGGTCGGTCCGGCCGCAACGTGGCCCGCTTTTCTGATATATAGTCCCCGCTTCCCCAAGAGACCCGGCGGCTTGAACAGACATGTCCCTGACCTTCGCGCATACCGTGACCGAGCGCTTCCTGCGCTACGTCACCATCGATACTCAGTCCGATCCGAATTCCCCGGCCTCGCCATCGACCGAGAAGCAGAAGGATCTCGGCCGCGTTCTCGTGGCCGAGTTGAAGGCCATGGGCGTCGCCGACGCCCATCTCGACGATTACGGCTATGTCTATGCGACCATCCCGGCCACTACGAGCAAGAAGGTGCCGGTGATCTGCTTCTGCTCGCACATGGATACCTCGCCCGACGTCACCGGCAAGGACGTGAAGCCGCAGGTCTGGGAAAACTATCGCGGCGTCGATATCACCCTGCCGGGCGACAAGACCCAGGTGATCCGCTTCGCAGAGCACCCCGCGCTGAAGAACCAGATCGGCAACGACATCATCACCTCTGACGGAAAGACGCTGCTGGGTGCCGACAACAAGGCCGGCGTCGCCGAGATCATGGATGCCGCACACTTCTTCATCAACAATCCCGATGTGAAGCACGGCACCATCAAGATCCTGTTCACGCCCGACGAGGAGATCGGCCGCGGCGTCGACAATGTCGACATCCAGAAGCTCGGCGCCGATTTCGGTTACACCATGGACGGCGAGAGCGCCGGCAGCGTCGAGGACGAGACGTTCTCGGCCGACGGTGTCAGCATCATCATCAACGGCGTCAGCGCCCACCCTGGTTATGCCAAGGGCAAGATGGAGCACGCGATCAAGATCGCGGCCGCCATCGTCGAGCGTCTGCCGAAAGAAGGCTGCTCGCCCGAGACCACGTCGGGCAAGCAGGGCTTCCTGCACCCGGTCGGCATCGAGGGCGCGCTGGAGCAGGCGACCCTCTCCTTCATCGTGCGCGACTTCACCGAGGAAGGGCTGAAGGAGAAGGAGGTCCTGCTCGAGACCATCGTCAAGGACGTGATGAAGGACTATCCGCGCTCGACCTACAAGTTCGAGGTGCGGGAGCAGTACCGCAACATGAAGCAGGTGATCGACCGGCACCCGCACGTCCTCGAATACGCCATCGAGGCGATCCGTCGTGCAGGCCTGCGTCCAATGCGTACCGCGATCCGCGGCGGCACCGACGGCTCGCGCCTCTCCTTCATGGGCCTGCCCTGCCCCAACATCTTTGCCGGCGAGCACGCGTTTCATTCGCGTCTGGAATGGGTCAGCCGACAGGACATGGAGAAGGCTGTGCAGACCATCGTGCATCTCGCGATGATCTGGGAGGAGAAGGCCTAAGCCGCCACACCTCGTCCCGCCGCGCCGCTTATTTTTGGCGAACCGCGGGAACGAATCGAAGAGACGCGAATTATCGGGGCAAGTCCCAACGGATGAAGATTGTGAGCACAAAAGGCCTCAGCCGGTAAGCCCCGGGCTGGGGCCTTTTCGTCTTTGCCTTTTCTTTGTCCTGCGACATCGAGTTCCCCGCACGTAATATTGTTGCGGGTCGACACTGTTCCGGCCGCCATGCTACCGGAGGCGGACAGGACCTGAGTGACCTCGTGACCGCGATCCGCCACCCTCATCGCTGTTCGTCCCTGCGCAACTGGCGCGGGCTCGTGGCTGTGCTGGTGGCTATCATGTACCTGCTCTCGGGCGTGCTCCATGGTGCGCACGACATCGACGTCGCCAACCCTTCAGGCGGCTCGGAGATCGCCTCGATCCTCGACGACGGCGCTGCCGGCCACGGCGATCACAAGGCGCTGGCCGGCCATCACTGCCACGGCTGCTTCTCCGTTGCCGTCGTGCAGCCAGTGCAATCCGAAATCGCGGCCGATATGCTGGCTGAACCGGTCGCGCAGCGCGCGTCTGCGCTCGCAGGCATCGCGCCCGAGACCGACTCCCGGCCCCCCAAATCCCTGACCTGAACTGATCCGCCGGGGCGCCGCGTGCGCCCACGATGCTCTCGTTCACAGGTCACCTCCATGTCTTGCAGACGGACTGCCGCGCGCCTGGCCTGCGCGATGGTTATTCTCATCAGCCCATCCCCGGTCCACGCCCAGGCGCTGACGATGCGCGCGGCGCTCTCGCGCGCGCTGGCCGCGAGCCCGCGTTTGACGGCGGCGGAACGCGACGTCGGCATCGCCATGGGCCAGCGCATCCAGGCCGGCGCCCTCCTGAATCCGGAACTGTCCTACGAGCAGGACAATTCGTTCGGCTCGGGCATCTATCGCGGCACGAAATCAGCCGAGACCACCCTCCAGATCAGCCAAGCATTCGAGCTAAGAGCGCGCGATGAAGGCATCCTCCACCATCGTCGTTGCCATCATCACCGCCGCGCTCGGCGCTTACGGTTATTCCATGCTCGCGCCGACCAAGGTCGCGCCGATCGAACATGCCGCGGACGGGAAGCCGGAGAAGCGGAACGACCATGTCGGCTGGGGTGGCCAGTTCGAGCAGTTGGTCTCCGCGACCAAGCGCCTGACGATCGTCGTGCCGATGGCGCTCGCGCTGGTGTTCCTGCTGCTGTTCATGGGCATGGGATCGGCGGCGGATGCGGCGCTGGTGTTCTCCGGCGTGCCGCTGGCCCTGACCGGCGGGGTCGCCGCGCTGCTCTTGCGCGGCATTCCGCTGTCGATCAGCACGGGGGTTGGCTTCATCGCGCTGTCGGGCGTCGCCGTGCTCAACGGCCTCGTCATCATCGCCTTCATCGAGCGGCTGCGCAGCGAGGGGCGATCCGTTGCCGACGTCGTGCATGAGGGCGCGCTGATGCGGCTGCGCCCGGTGCTGATGACGGCCCTGGTCGCCTCCCTCGGCTTCGTGCCGATGGCGCTCGCGACCGGCGCCGGCGCCGAGGTGCAGCGGCCGCTTGCGACCGTCGTCATGGGCGGCGTCGTCTCCTCGACCGTACTGACGTTGCTGGTCCTGCCGGCGCTCTATGTGTTGTTCCGGCGTGACGCAACGGGCGAAACGCCTACAATGAGGCCTGATCTGGCTGAAGCTGAGGAGCGCTAGGTTTGGGCGGCCACGACCACCACGGTCATCAGCACCATGACCACAACCACGCGCATGATCATGATCACGACCATTCGCACGGCCTCGGTCACGCACATGTCCACGCGCCCGCCAATTTCGGCAAGGCGTTCGCGATCGGCATTACGCTCAATACCGCGCTGGTCGTTGCCGAGGCGATCTACGGCTATCTCGGCAACTCCACCGCCCTGCTCGCCGATGCCGGGCACAATCTATCGGACGTGCTCGGCCTGGTCGTGGCCTGGGGCGCTTCGATCGCGGCGAAGCGGGCGCCGAGCGGCCGCTTCACCTACGGCTTCCGTGCCTCCACGATGCTGGCCGCGCTCGCCAATGCGGTGTTCCTGCTGGTGGCAACCGGCGCGATCGGCTGGGAGGCGATCCTGCGACTGCGCGAGCCGGAGCCGGTCGCGGGCGTCACCGTCATGGTGGTTGCCGGCGTCGGTATCCTCATCAACGGCTCCACCGCGATGCTGTTTGCGAGCGGCCGCAAGGACGATATCAACATCGAGGGCGCCTACCTGCACATGGCGGCCGATGCCGCGGTCTCGCTCGGAGTCGTGGTCTCGGCGGCGCTGATCATCTGGACCGGCTGGCTCTGGCTCGATCCCCTCACCAGCCTCGTCATCTGCGCCAGCATCTTGTGGGGCACGACGAGCCTGCTCCGCGGCTCCATCGACATGTCGATGGCGGCAGCGCCCAAGGGTACGGACCTCGTTGCGATCAGGGCATTCCTGCTCGCGCGCCCGGGGGTGTCAGCGATCCACGATCTCCACGTCTGGCCGATCTCGACGACCGAGACGGCGCTGACATGTCATCTGGTGATGCCCGCAGGCACCGTCGACGCGTTCCTGATGGAAACCGCGGAGATGCTCAAGGCGTCGTTTCGCATCGGGCACACCACACTCCAGGTCGAAACGCATCCGGACAACGGCTGCGCGCTGGCGCCGGATGACGTCGTTTAGGACTTACACGTCCATCCCCGTTGCGAGCGCAGCGAATGTCGTGAACGGCGTCCGCCTAGCCATCGTACGCAGTGACGCGCATCGGCAGTCCGTACGCCGGACGTAAGGTGATTTTCTGCGACGGCCAGACCCGGGCATCCGGCAGCAGCTCCATGTCGAAGCGATGTACCAGCGCGGCGAGCACGATCGTCGCTTCCTGCAATGCGAAAGCGGCACCGATGCAGGTGCGCGGCCCGCTGCCAAACGGAAGGTAGGCAAAACGCGGAATCGCGCCGCGGACATCAGGAAGAAACCGCGTCGGATCGAACATGTCTGGCCGCTGCCACAGCAGGCGGTGGCGGTGCAGCACGTAAGGGGCAATCACGATCAGCGCGCGCGGCTTGATCGCGACGCCTGCGAGCGTATCGGGCCCCTGCGCCGCCCGGCTCAGCGCCGCGATCGGCGGATAGAGGCGCAACGCCTCCTCGACCACGGCACGGGTCACGACCAGCCGGTCGGCAAGACCCTCGACCGGCCCCGCAAGCTCGCGCCTCGCCTCCTCCCGCACCCGCGCGCGCCATTCCCGCGCTCGCGTCAGCAGGAACATCGACCAGGCGAGGGTGTTGGCCGTGGTTTCATGGCCGGCCGACAGGAAGGTCAGGACGTTCGACCTGACGTGTGCAAGCGACATTGCGCGTCCGGTCGCCGGATCGAGCGCGCGCAACAGCAGTGTCAGCAGATCGGAAGATCTCTCGTCCGCCGCCACGCCGGCCAACCGCCGTTGCCGTGTTGCGATGATCTGGTCGATGACCCCTTCGAAATAAGCCATCGTCCGGCGCAAGCGGCCACGCCCCAGCCGCGGCGCGGACTGAGGCAGGCCGAGCAGGTCGAACGCACCGATACGGCCGATCCCCGCGAAGTAGGCGCTCATGGCAGCGCGAAATTCATCGTAGTCGCCGCCGATGCCGTCCGAAAAAATGGTCAGGGCGAGCACATTCAGCGTGATCAGGGTCATCTCCGCCGCGACGTCGATGCTTGCCCGCGGTCCCAGGCTGCACCATCTCTGCGCCATTTGATCGGCCGCTTGCAGCATCGCGGAGGTGAAGGACGTCACCGTACGCTTCGCAAACAGCGGGGCCAGGGTCCGCCGCTGCACCTCCCAGCGCTCGCCCTCGACGCTCAACAGCCCATCGGCGAGACCAATGGCGAGAATGCGGCGCTGGATCGGGTCCTTGCGGTAGTTGGCGGCATTGTCGACCAGCACATGCTTGATGGCCGCCGGGTCGTGGACGAGGATCGCGTCGGTGAATGGCAGCCTGACCCTGGCGATCGGTTCGCGAAAGAATTCGGCGCTCCAGCACTCCAGCGGATTGCGTTTCAGGGTGGCAAGCAGCTTGAACAGCCCAAGCCGCTGGTCCGGCGGACGCGGTGCCGGGGGGCAAAAACTCTCTGAAGGATCAACCTCAGGCAAATGCAGCATCGAACGCGCAATCAAAATCGCGGAACAATACCAGATAAGACAACAGTGTCGCCGGAGTTCCCTGCGGCGTCCAGCGCGTTGTTCAGGGCGCTGCTACTTCTCCGTGGTTCATGACGATTTGTACCGCCTCGTCGGCAACGGCAATCTCGCAGCCGCGCTTACGCCGCCTTCGCCGTCACGATCCAGATCGCGCCCTGCAGCGCCACGCTCTGCCCCTGCAGAAACGGCGCGAGCGTTTCGCGGATCGAGGCCTTGGCAGCCGTGACCGTCTCTGCCGGATGGCCCTGCAGTGCGCGGCTGGCGGGGCCGATCTGAAGCGAGCCGTCGACGGCCGCATCGAGGCCACCGCCGATGGCAATGTCCATCGGCAGGTCATGCGGCTCCATCGCTATGTCCGCGAAGCCCGCCCCCTCGAGAATCCGCATCACGCGTTCCTGGGACGCAAACGCGAAAGGTCCCGGCTCCTCCGGTCCGACCGGCGGCATCTTCGGCACGTGTTTGTAGACCGCCATCAGCGGCGCCATCATCCACGGATTTTGCTTCGGCTCGCGCCAGCAGACGAACGCGAGCCGCCCGGATGGCTTCAGCGCGCGACGAAGGTTGCTGAAGGACGCGATGGGATCGGCGAAGAACATCACGCCAAAGCGTGAGGCCAGCAGATCAAAGCTGGCCGGCTCGAACGGATGCACCGTCGCGTCCGCCAGCACGAAATCGAGCGGCAGGCCCTTGGGCGCGAATGCACGCGCCTGCGACAGCATCGGATCGGAGACATCGAGGCCGAGCGCAAAGCCAGCAGGGGCCACTGCTTTCGCGAATGCGAAAGTCGTCGCTCCCGAGCCGCAGCCGACGTCGAGCACGCGCTCGCCCGGCTTCGGCCTGGCGCGGTCGATCAGCACGTCGGCAATGGGCCCAAGCAGGCTTTCCTGCGCGCTGTGGCGGTCGGCCCAGCGCTGCCCGCTCGGGCCGTTCCAATAGGCGATCTGGTCGGCGTTCTGCTCGTGTCCGCTGGGCTGTTGCATGCAGGCCTCTTTCTCTCGATCTCGCCCGCCTTCGCTCGCTTCGCGCCACGACGGCTGAGGCCGGCCTGCCAAGCCGAAGCTCGCCAAGCGAGCGAAGGCTGGTGGGCGGTCACGGATTCGAACCGCGGACCCTCTCGGTGTAAACGAGATGCTCTAACCAGCTGAGCTAACCGCCCCACGGCGCTTCTTTATCCCTACCCGCCCGGTGCGGGCAAGTCCGGAGCGGGGGTCCTCAGGCTCTCAATCGCCCGGCCGGCCAGGCAGCAGCGGCACTGCGTCGATCCAGACCGCGGCCGACTGGCACCAGATCTGGCTGACCGGGCGCAATTTGTCGCGCTGGCGGATCGAACCCCAGCGAATGCCCCAACCGTCGGCCTGGTCGCCCTCGCCGCTGGTGAACAGCGGGGAGCCACAGTCGCCGCAAAAATGCTGGAAACGCATCCGGCCGTTGTCGCCGCGCTTGCCGTAGAGCTTGGGCGTCCCGCCGGTGAGCTTGACATCACCCGCGGTGCAGAGCGCCGTCACACGGAACGGCGAGCCCGTCAGGGCCTGACAGTCGCGGCAATGACAGACCAAGACCGCCTCGGGCTCGATGTCGGCCTTGAAGGTGATCTGTCCGCAATGGCATTGCCCGTCGACTTGCATCTCGTTCCTCCCAAACAAAAACGGCGCCCGAAGGCGCCGTTTTATCATCTTTCCGAGTTGCGATCTCAGTGAGCGGTCAGGCCGCCGGCGGCTTCGTCGCCGTCCGGCTTCACCGTCACCTTGGTGTCCTCTTCCCAGACGATCGGCACCGGCGTCTTCACCAGCGCCTTGGCGACGACGTCGTCCAGACGGGAGACCGGGATGATCTCCATACCGCCCTTGATCGCATCGGAAATCTCCGTGAGATCCTTGGCGTTGTCCTCGGGGATCAGCACCGTCTTGATGCCGCCGCGGGCCGCGGCCAGCAGCTTCTCCTTCAGACCGCCGATCGGCAGCACACGGCCGCGCAGCGTGATCTCACCGGTCATCGCGACGTCGTGGCGGACCGGAATGCCGGTCATGACCGAGATGATCGCGGTGGCCATCGCCACGCCGGCCGACGGTCCGTCCTTCGGCGTCGCGCCCTCAGGCACGTGCACGTGGATGTCGCGGCGGTCGAACAGCGGCGGCTCGATGCCGTAGGTGATCGCGCGCGAGCGGACGTAGGACGCCGCCGCCGAGATCGATTCCTTCATGACGTCGCGCAAGTTGCCGGTGACCGTCATCTTGCCCTTGCCGGGCATCATGACGCCTTCGATGGTCAAGAGCTCGCCGCCGACATCTGTCCAGGCCAGGCCGGTGACGATGCCGACCTGCGGCTCGCTCTCGATCTCGCCGAAGCGGTACTTCGGCACGCCGAGCAACTCTTCCAGAGTCTTCTCTGTGACCTTGACCGACTTCCTCTTCGAGATCATCAGCTCCTTCACCGCCTTGCGGGCGAGTGTGGAGAGCTCACGCTCCAGATTACGCACGCCCGCTTCGCGGGTGTAGCGGCGGATCAACAGCAGCAGCGCGTCATCATCGATCGAGAACTCCTTGGAGTCGAGGCCGTGCTTGGATACGGCGTTCGGGATCAGATGCTTGCGCGCGATCTCGACCTTCTCGTTCTCGGTGTAGCCCGCGATCCGGATGATCTCCATGCGGTCCATCAGCGGCCCCGGAATATTGAGCGTATTCGCGGTCGTGATGAACATGACGTTCGACAGATCGTAGTCGACCTCCAGATAGTGGTCGGCAAACGTCCCGTTCTGCTCGGGGTCGAGGACCTCGAGCAAGGCCGAGGACGGGTCGCCGCGGAAATCGGCGCCCATCTTGTCGATCTCGTCCAGCAGGAACAGCGGATTGGAGGACTTCGCCTTCCGCATCGACTGGATGATCTTGCCGGGCATCGAGCCGATATAGGTGCGGCGATGACCGCGGATCTCGGCCTCGTCGCGCACGCCGCCGAGCGACACGCGGACGAATTCGCGGCCGGTCGCCTTCGCGATCGACTTGCCGAGCGAGGTCTTGCCGACGCCGGGAGGACCGACGAGACACAGAATCGGACCCGTCAGCTTGTTGGCGCGCGACTGCACCGCGAGATACTCGACGATACGTTCCTTGACCTTTTCCAGTCCGTAGTGATCGGAGTCCAGGATGGCTTGCGCCTGCTCCAGATCCTTCTTCACCTTGGACTTCTTGTTCCACGGGATCGACAGCAGCCAGTCCAGATAGTTGCGCACGACGGTTGCTTCCGCGGACATCGGCGACATCTGGCGCAGCTTCTTCAATTCATGCTGCGCCTTGTCGCGCGCTTCCTTGGAGAGCTTGGTCTTGGAGATCTTCTCTTCCAGATCGGCGAGTTCGTCGCGACCGTCGTCGTCGCCGAGCTCCTTCTGGATCGCCTTCATCTGCTCGTTGAGATAATACTCGCGCTGGGTCTTCTCCATCTGGCGCTTGACGCGCGAGCGGATGCGCTTCTCGACTTGCAGCACCGAGATCTCGCTCTCCATCAGGCCCAGCACCTTCTCCAGGCGGCCGGTGACGGACAGCGTCTCCAGGATTCCCTGCCGATCCGCGATCTTGACGGCGAGATGCGAGGCAACGGTATCGGCGAGCTTGGCGAAATCGGTGATCGCCTGCACGACGCCGACCACCTCGGCCGAGATCTTCTTGTTGAGCTTCACATAGCTCTCGAAGTCGGACACGACCGAGCGCGACAGCGCCTCGGCCTCGACCGATTTCGCATCGGTGTCGGCGAGCGCAACTGCGGTCGCTTCATAATAGTCGGCGCGATCGGTGTACTTCTCCACGCGCGCACGCTCGAGCCCTTCGACCAGCACCTTCACGGTGCCGTCGGGGAGCTTCAAGAGCTGCAGGACGCTGGCAAGCGTACCGGTCTCGTAAATGGCACCGGGTGCCGGATCATCATCCGACGCATTCTTCTGCGTCGCGAGCATGATCAGCGCGTCGTTCTTCATCACCTCTTCGAGGGCGCGGATCGACTTCTCGCGACCGACGAAGAGCGGAACGATCATGTGCGGGAAGACGACGATATCGCGCAGTGGCAACACGGGATAGGCGTGCGCCTCGCCATGAACGATGGTTGGCCTGGGTTTTGGACTAGTCATGGCCTTTTCCTTTTGCTTTGCCCCCTCGCACGCAGTCCGCGTCTCTCATGCGCAACCGCCACAAGGTGCCGACTTGATCCAAACATTCGGCCGACCATTCGGAGGTAGACCGGGCTTGCCGGATCGAACTGAGGCGAATCTTGAAGAGAATTCTTGCTCGCCGCCGACATTAGGTGGCTATCGACCCGGGGGGTGTCAAGTGATTGAAAAACACGCACCATCAGGCGCTTACGCACTGGGGTCAGCGAAGCAAATCCGGGCTGCGGAATGCACGTCCGCAGCCGCTACTATGACAGACGACTGGAGCGTTCCAGCGCCGCAAATCAGGCGCTGGCATTCTCGACGGCACGATCGGAGCGATCGGCATAGATGTAGAGCGGACGCGCCGTGCCTTCCACGACTTCGCGGGAAATCACGACCTCTTCCACACCCTCAAGTCCCGGCAGATCGAACATGGTCTCGAGCAGGATTGCTTCGAGAATCGAACGCAGACCACGCGCGCCGGTCTTGCGCTCGATCGCCTTGCGGGCAACCGCGCCAAGCGCTTCGTCGGCGAAGGTCAGTTCGATGTTCTCCATCTCGAACAGCCGCTGGTACTGCTTCACCAGCGCGTTCTTCGGCTCGGTGAGAATCTTCTTCAGCGAGGTCTCGTCCAGATCCTCGAGCGTCGCGACGACCGGGAGACGGCCCACGAATTCGGGGATGAGGCCGTACTTCAGGAGATCCTCAGGCTCGACGTGACGGAAGATCTCGCCGGTGCGGCGGTCTTCCGGCGCCATCACCTGGGCGGCGAAACCGATCGAGGTGGAGCGGCCGCGCGCCGAGATGATCTTCTCGAGACCGGCGAAGGCACCGCCGCAGATGAACAGGATATTGGTGGTGTCCACCTGCAGGAATTCCTGCTGCGGATGCTTGCGGCCGCCCTGCGGCGGGACCGAAGCCACCGTGCCTTCCATGATCTTCAGCAGCGCCTGCTGCACGCCCTCGCCCGACACGTCGCGCGTGATCGAGGGATTGTCGGACTTGCGGCTGATCTTGTCGATTTCGTCGATATAGACGATGCCGCGCTGAGCGCGCTCGACGTTGTAGTCGGCGGCCTGGAGCAGCTTCAGGATGATGTTCTCCACGTCCTCACCGACATAGCCGGCTTCGGTCAGCGTGGTCGCATCCGCCATCGTGAACGGAACGTCCAGGATACGGGCGAGCGTCTGCGCAAGCAGCGTCTTGCCCGAACCGGTCGGACCGATCAGCAGGATGTTCGACTTCGCGAGCTCGACGTCGTTGTGCTTGGTCTGGTGGTTGAGGCGCTTGTAGTGGTTGTGCACCGCCACCGACAGGACCTTCTTCGCATGGCTCTGGCCGATGACGTAATCGTCCAGCACCTTGCAGATTTCCTTCGGCGTCGGAATTCCGTCGCGCGACTTGACCAGCGAGGACTTGTTCTCCTCGCGGATGATGTCCATGCAGAGCTCGACGCACTCGTCGCAGATGAAGACCGTGGGACCCGCGATCAGTTTGCGGACTTCGTGCTGGCTCTTGCCGCAGAACGAGCAATATAGCGTGTTCTTGGAGTCGCTCGTGCCGACCTTACTCATTCATGTCTCCGTCCGCGGTTCGATCCCGTCCGCTCGATCGTCCCATCCCGAAACGTTGGCGGGTAAGGGATTCAAATAGAGCAAATTCCGTACCAAAAAAGACCCTACGCGTTACATCCCGTGCGAATCACGGTCACTCGATACTCCGCGATCATAGCCCATCATTCGTAGCCAACCATGCTGTCACCCGACTATCAAGAATTCGCTAATCGGGGGCTCGCTGGCTACCCGTGACAATACCGTGATTTCACGTCTTGGCACGGGCGAAGTGACCGAAATCACCCCAGCGTTGCTGGATTACCACGAAAGAACCAGCACGAAAGCGGAACTTTCTGCCTGCCGCAGGGCGCAAAATGGGCTTTTTGCGCCGTCGCGAACGCGTCCCTGACAAGAAGACGCCATGCTGACGATCCCACGCAGTCGCTGGGATCGAGGCTGCAGTCCCGGCAAAACTACTGGGGCTTCGCTGGCGCAGCCTCTTCGGCGCGCTTGTCAATGACCTTGTCGACCAGGCCGAATTCCTTGGCGTCGTTGGCGGTCAGGAACTTGTCGCGTTCCAGCGCGTCCTCGATCGACTTGTAGGTCTGGCCGGTGTGCTTCACGTAGATCTCGTTGAGCCGCTTCTTCAGGTTCAGGATTTCCTGCGCGTGCAGCATGATGTCGGTGGCCTGGCCCTGGAAGCCGCCGGAGGGCTGGTGCACCATGATGCGCGCGTTCGGCAGCGAGAAGCGCATGTCCTTCTCGCCGGCGGCAAGCAGCAGCGAGCCCATCGAGGCCGCCTGACCGGTGCACAGCGTCGAGACCGGCGGGCGGATGAACTGCATGGTGTCGTAGATCGCAAGACCCGACGTCACCACGCCACCCGGCGAATTGATGTACATCGAGATTTCCTTCTTCGGATTTTCCGCCTCGAGGAACAACAGCTGCGCGACGATCAGCGTCGACATGCCGTCCTCGACCGGTCCGGTCACGAAGATGATGCGCTCTTTCAACAGGCGCGAGAAAATGTCGTAGGCGCGCTCGCCACGGTTGGTCTGTTCGACCACCATGGGCACGAGGTTCATGTAGGTTTCAACCGGATCGCGCATGAGTCACCTAGGGTTTTTGAGGCGGACATCGCCAGTCTTGGCTGCAGTTCTTGCCTGCAAGTCGGACTGGATGTGCCGGTAGGCCGATGGACGTCCCGTGATGCAGGAAGTTGGTAGAGGTAGAACGCGTAGGTACCGAGAGATATAGCGCAATTCGCGCCAGACAAGTGCGGGGCGAATTAAGGCTGAATCCACCTGGCCCTTTGGGCACTTGAAGCTGATTCTCGCAAAAGGCCCAGCCGGCCATCTGCCTAGCTGAGCCTGTTCGCTGATCATCCTTAACAGAGCACTTCCTCAAAGAGACCTGCTCAAAGCCCTCAGGCTGCAGTCTTTTCCTCGTCGTCCTTGTACAGGTCCTCGCGCGAGACCTTCTTCTCGGTCACGTTGGCGAGCTCGAGGATGAAGTCGACGACCTTGTCTTCGTAGATCGGTGCACGAAGCTGGGCCAGCGCCTGGGCATTGTTGCGGTAAAAGTCCCAGACTTCCTTCTCGCGGCCCGGCATCTGGCGTGCACGCTCGATCACGGCGCGGCCGACTTCGTCGTCGGTCACGGTGATCTTGTTCTTCTCGCCGATCTCGGAGAGCACGAGACCGAGGCGCACGCGGCGGTCGGCGATCTTGCGATATTCTTCCTTCGCCTTGTCCTCGGTGGTGTCCTCGTCGGCGAAGGTCTTGCCGGCCGATTCCATCTCGGCCTTGACCGAGTTCCACATCAGATTGAACTCCTCGTCGACCAGCGAGGGCGGTGCCTCGAAGCGATGGGCCTCGTCGAGACGATCGAGCAGCGCGCGCTTGACGCGCTGGCGTGTCGCACCGGCGTACTCGGCCGTGAGCCGCTCGCGCGCCGCTTGCTTGAGCTTGTCGAGCGATTCCAGGCCAAGCGTCTTGGCGAACTCGTCGTCGATGACGAGATCCTGCGGCGCCTCGATCAGGGTCGCAGTGGTTTCGAACTCGGCCGGCTGGCCGGCGAGCTTCTCGCTCATGTAGTTCTTGGGGAACGTCACTTTCAGCGTGCGCGTCTCGTTCGCGCCGATGCCGATCAGCTGCTCCTCGAAGCCGGGGATGAAGGTATTGGAGCCGATCACGACCTGGATGCCGTCACCGGTGCCGCCCTCAAAAGCTTCACCGTTGATGGTGCCCTTGAAGTTGATGGTGACGCGATCGCCGGAAGCGGCCTTTTCGCCATCGGCCTTGGCGGCATAGCCGCGGTTGCTGTCGGCAATGCGCTTGATCGCCTCGTCGACATCCGAATCGGACACGTCGGCAACGGGCTTCTCGACCTGGAAGGTCTTGAAGTCGGCGAGCGCGATGGCCGGCACCACTTCAATCGCAACCGTGTAGGTCAGGTCGGTCTTGCCGTTCAGCAACTCCTCGACCTCGGCCTGCTCGGTCGGCATCGTGATCTTCGGCTCGGTCGCGAGCTTATAGCCGCGCTCGGAGAACAGCTGGGTGTTGGTGTCGCGGATGGTCTGGTCGATGGTCTCGGCCATTACCGACCGGCCATAGACCTTCTTGAGGTGAGTGACCGGCACCTTGCCGGGGCGAAAGCCGTTGAGGCGAACCTTGTCCTTGAGGTCGACGAGCTTGGCGCCAGCCTTGGCGTCGAGATCAGACGCGGGAACGCTGATCTTGAACTCGCGCTTCAAACCTTCCGAGAGGGTTTCTGTGACCTGCATGGCGTCCAATCTTCTTCCCGTTCGGTCCCGGCCCGCTACCCGCGTCGGGACGCTGTCATTAATCGATCCAGCGCGAGGCAAAACGCCTCAACGCCGGTGGTTCATCGAGCCCGGTCCCGGACGGAAAAACTTCCGCGCGGAGCAAGGCTCCTCAGTAATCCGTGCAAACGCTGAAAGCGCTTGGTGCGGGCGGAGGGACTCGAACCCCCACAACTTTCGTCACTGGAACCTAAATCCAGCGCGTCTACCAGTTCCGCCACGCCCGCGTGAAGTTGCATCTAGACCGGCCGCGATGCCGCGGGCGGCCGGGCTTATAACATGTGCCTGACTGTTCGCAGCAAAAAAATGGCCTGATAGAGACAGTCTCCAAGTAGGCACGATGGCTGGACTTATCCAGCGCCGCGTGGTCCGGATCGCTCCATGAAACCGCGGATTTTTGACCTGAACAGGCGCGAGCTATTGGCCGGCCTCGCCGGCTCGGCCGCAGGCCTGCTGGGCGGGGGCGCAACGCCGGTTACGACCACCCAGCTCGCCCTCCAGGCCCGTCCTGCGACACTTTCTTTGAGGCCGGATCAGCCCCCTGCACCGATCTGGGAACTGGCCGCCGTAAGCCATCTCGGCAACGTCCATCTCAGGCGCGGCGGCCGCTGCGAGCTGACTTTCCGGAACGCCCTGCCCGTGCCGCTTGCGCCCGCCTGGTACGGGCTCAATGGCGCAGCGATAGCCGATCCCTTGCGGGGCCGCGCGCCGACCGCGCCGGACGCGACGGAAATATCAATTATTTCAATACCCAACGCAGGAACCCTGGTAGCTGACTTCCGGCTGTTTGAGGACCGCCTGAAGCAGCCCGCGCGCCCGCTTCCGATCATCGCGGACGAAACCAGCCGCATCACCCTCGATCGTGACGAGGTCCTGCTGATCGAAGAGTGGCGCGTTGGGCCGGACGGCATCGCAATTCCACCGGGCCGCGATCCCAAAGACACCACCGCCGTTTACACGCTGAATGGGCAGACTTCATTCGAAGTCTCAGCCTCGGTCGGCGAGCGGTTGCGGCTGCGCTTCGTCAATGGCTCGCAACGGTCTGTTCTGGCGATCAAATTGGAAGGCCACGAGGTCCAGGTCATGGCCCTGGACGGCCAGCCGGCCGAGCCCTTTCCGGCCCGCAACGGCGCTCTGGTGCTAGCTCCCGGTGCCCGCACCGATGCCTTTGTGGATGCCGCCACATCGGCCGCGTTTCTGTTGCATGACGGCAAAGAGGCGCGCCCGATCGGCCGCCTCGCAGTATCCGGCAAGCCGGGGCAGCGCGCTCCACTGCCGCCACCGCAACCGCTCCCCTCCAACGACCTTCCGGAGAAGCTCGATCTGAAGGGGGCCCTGCGGTTCGATGTCGTGCTCGGCGCGGCTGACGCAGGCTGGACCCGGACGGCCGATTTTTCCACCGCCTCCGCGCCCGCCTTCCGCGCCAAGACCGGCCGGAGCGTCGTGCTGGCTGTGAAAAACCCCGCTCCCGTCACCGGCGTCTTCCACCTGCACGGCCATCATTTCCGACTGCTCGACCGGCTCGACGATGGCTGGAAGCCCTATTGGCTTGACACGCTCGCCATCGAGCCCGGCCAGACCCAGCGCCTCGCCTTCGCCGCGACTTCACCGGGACGATGGCTGATCGAATCCGTCCTGACGGACTGGGCCGCGCCGCGGCTGGTGCGGTGGTACGAAGTGGAGTGAGGCTAAAGGCTCGTTCGCACCCAAACGTACCGCGCGTCGGGCTCCTTCTCCTCGTTCCGCGATCCGTCTGTCTGCTCGGCCAGCGTGAACCCGCGCGCCTCGTAGAAGCGCCGCGCAGGCTCGTTGCGCTGGAAGCTCCAGAGCTCGAGCCGCTCGCTGGCACTTTTGGCTACCTCGAGGAGCTCGGTGCCGATACCGCGGCCGTGTGCAGCCGGAAGCACGTAGAGCTGTTCGATCCATCCGTCGCGAAAAGCCATGATCCCGCAGAGCTCATCGCCGTCGAAACGTCCCCAGACGCGGCAGGTCGGAAAGACGCGCTCGCGGTAGAACCAGCGATCCTCGTCGGGCGTGTGCAGCCCGACGAGCCAGGGCATCGCCTGGTCGAACGCGAGCCGATGGACTTGCGCCGCCGCGCCCATCTCGGTGAGCACGAGCGGCCGCAGCATCAGTACTCGATGCCGAGGCCGCCATAGATCCGCCGGTGCACGGCCGGCAGCGTCTCGGTCAGATCTTCGGCGATCAGGCCCGGCCCTGCTTCGCTTGCCGCCTCGCCATGCATCCAGACGCCGATGCTGGCGGCCTCGAACGCCGGCACGCCCTGCGCCAGGAGGCCTGCGATGATGCCGGCGAGCACGTCGCCGGCACCGGCGGTGGCGAGCCAGGGCGGCGCATTGGCAGCGATGGTGGCGCGCCCGTCGGGCGCGGCGATGGTCGTGTCAGGGCCCTTCAAAAGCACGATTGCACCGGAGCGCTCGGCGGCGGCCCGCACGCGCTCGAGCTTCGAGCGGCCCGGAGTCTTGTTGCTGAGATCGGAGAACAGACGCGGAAACTCGCCCTCATGCGGCGTCAGCACCACCTGGCCTCCTGACGACGACTTGATCGATTCAAACAGCCGCTCGGGATTGGCCGCAAAGCTCGTCAGCGCATCGGCATCGAGCACGACGTTACGCTGCGCCGTGATTGCGGTGTGAACCATATCGGACGTGCGCTCACCGACCCCGGTACCGGGGCCGATCACGCAGGTGTTGTAGCGAACGTCGTCGAGTAGCTCGCCGAACTCGACCACGGTGTCGACGGGACGCACCATTACGGCCGTGAGCGCGCCCGCATTGATGGCCAGCGCATCGCGCGGGCTCGCAAGTGTCACGAGACCCGCACCGGCGCGCAAGGCGGCCCGGGCGGCCAATCGCGCAGCGCCGGTTGCGGCTGCATCGCCCGAGAGGGCCAGCACATGGCCGCGGGCGTATTTGTGGCCGTCGATGCGCGGCACCGGAAAGGCGGCGCCCCAGAAGTCCGGATCGTTCTCAAATGTCTTCGGCGCAATCTCGTCCAGCACCTGCGCGTCGATGCCGATGTCGGCGACGCGCACGCGGCCGCAATGCATGCGGCCCGGCAGCAAGAGATGCGCGGGCTTCTTGCGGAAGAAGGTGACCGTCTCGGTGGCGTTCACGGCAGCGCCCAGCACGGCCGCGCTCGTGCCGTTGATGCCGCTCGGCAGATCGACGGCCAACACCGGCGCGCCATTGGCATTGATCGCCTCGATCATCGCGCGCGCCTCGTCGTGGACCGAACGGCTGAGGCCCGCGCCGAACAGCGCATCGATGATCAGCGCCGGTCGTCCGATCGCCTGCGGATTGAACGGCAGCACCGGATGTTTCCAGCCACGCGCGGCCGAGGCCGCATCGCCCTGGAGCTGGTCGCGCTCGCACATCAGGATGACCGAGACCTCACGGCCTTGCGCGGCGAGCTCGGCGGCTGCGACAAAACCGTCCCCGCCATTGTTGCCGGGGCCGGCGACGATCAGGATCGGCCCCTCCTCGACCAGCGCGTTGGCAGCTTCCGCGACCGCCTGGCCGGCGCTGAGCATCAGCTTGAAGCCGGGCGTGCCGGCGGCGATGCTGAGTTGGTCAGCCCGCTGCATCTCGGCGTTGGTTAGAACTTCCATGCCACTTCCCTGGTCCAAACGCCTTTTCAACAGGCACGCTCCGTGCCGATTCTGGCCTCCGGAACACCTGCTTGCACAGATATTGAACCGTTTGCCTATTTCGTAGTCTCAGGTATTTTGAGTCGACCGGCTCCACCTATCAGAGATGCTCGTTAAAAGGCTGATAACGCTCCAATAATCAGGGCATTTGCAACTTGGCATAGACCCTGCTTTCGAGGAAGTCGCTTCGGTTCGTCGTGCTCACTGACATCTCCTGGGTGTGGCCGGCCGGTGTTGCCGGGCTGGTCAGGCCCCGGCATAGCGAAGACAAGGTCGTGCGTTAAGAAAAGCGCATCCTGACGAAGACGTTGCTATTTGATCGAAAGGCCGGGAGGCGCGCAGTGAAGAAAATCGAAGCCATCATCAAGCCGTTCAAGCTCGACGAGGTGAAGGAAGCGCTTCAGGAAGTCGGCCTTCAGGGCATCACCGTGACCGAGGCCAAGGGATTTGGCCGTCAGAAGGGCCACGCCGAGCTGTACCGCGGCGCAGAATACATCGTCGACTTCCTGCCCAAGGTGAAGATCGAGATCGTGATCGGCGACGATTTGGTCGAGCGTGCGATCGACGCGATCCGCCGCGCCGCGCAAACGGGGCGCATCGGCGACGGCAAGATTTTCGTCTCCAACATCGAAGAGGCGATCCGCATCCGAACCGGCGAATCCGGGCTGGACGCTATCTGAGCCGGGTGCTATCCCGAATTTTGCGACACTCTGAAAGAAAAAAGGCTGCTTCGGCGGCCTGATTTCGTTTGTGCGGTTGCGCCAACTCGCCGAAAGCGAGAACGAATCTGCTCATCTGGAAACCGACCCGCAGAGCCAAAAGGGGTATGCATGAAGACCGCCAAAGACGTCCTGAAATCGATCAAGGACAACGACGTTAAGTACGTCGACCTGCGCTTCACCGATCCGCGCGGCAAGTGGCAGCACGTGACGTTCGACGTCAGCATGATCGACGAGGACATTTTCGCCGAAGGAACCATGTTCGACGGCTCCTCGATCGCCGGCTGGAAGGCGATCAACGAGTCCGACATGTGCCTGATGCCCGATCCGGTGACCGCGACGATCGATCCGTTCTTTGCCGAAACCACCATGGTCATCACCTGCGACGTGCTCGAGCCGACCACCGGCGAACCTTACAACCGCGACCCTCGCGGCATCGCCAAAAAGGCCGAGGCCATGGTGAAGTCGATGGGCGTAGGCGACAGCGTGTTCGTCGGCCCCGAAGCCGAGTTCTTCGTGTTCGACGACGTCCGTTTCTCCTCCGGCCCCTACAACACCGGATTCCGCGTCGATTCCTCCGAGCTGCCGACCAACTCCGACACCGAATATGAAGGCGGCAATCTCGGCCACCGTATCCGCACCAAGGGCGGCTACTTCCCCGTCCCGCCGCAGGACTCGGTGCAGGACATGCGCTCCGAGATGCTCGGCGCCATGGCCAAGATGGGCGTCAAGGTCGAGAAGCATCACCACGAGGTTGCTTCCGCCCAGCACGAGCTCGGCATGAAGTTCGACACGCTGACGCTGATGGCCGACCACATGCAGATCTACAAATACTGCATCCATCAGGTCGCGCACATCTACGGCAAGACCGCCACCTTCATGCCGAAGCCCGTCTACGGGGACAACGGCTCGGGCATGCATGTGCACCAGTCGATCTGGAAGGACGGCAAGCCGGTGTTCGCCGGCAACAAGTACGCCGACCTTTCGGAGACCTGCCTCCATTACATCGGCGGCATCATCAAGCACGCCAAGGCGATCAACGCCTTCACCAACCCCTCGACCAACTCCTACAAGCGTCTGGTCCCGGGCTATGAGGCCCCCGTGCTGCTCGCCTACTCCGCGCGCAACCGCTCGGCCTCCTGCCGCATCCCCTACACCGCTTCGCCGAAGGCCAAGCGCGTCGAGGTGCGCTTCCCCGATCCGCTCGCCAATCCCTATCTCGGCTTCGCCGCGATGCTGATGGCGGGCCTCGACGGCATCAAGAACAAGATCGATCCGGGTCCAGCGATGGACAAGGACCTCTACGATCTGCCGAAGGAAGAGCTGAAGCAGATCCCGACGGTCTGCGGTAGCTTGCGCGAGGCGCTCGAAAATCTCGACAAGGACCGCGGCTTCCTCAAGGCCGGCGGCGTGTTCGACGATGACTTCATCGATGCTTACATCGAGCTGAAGATGACCGAAGTCGCCCGCTTCGAAATGACCCCGCACCCGGTCGAGTTCGACATGTACTATTCGGGCTGAGGGGCTCGAACTTTCGCAACAGGCAAAAGGCGCTCCGCGAGGGGCGCCTTTTCGTTTTAGCCGGCAAGACCCTCCGACTATTGTTGCTCCCGCCGCGAAATCAAATGATCGAGCAAGCCCGTCGGGAGCGGAAATACCACGGTCGAGGACCGCTCGCCCGCGATGTCGTGCAGAGCCGCGAAGTAACGCAGCTGCATCGCCTGCGGCTCCTGCGCGAGGATCCGGCCCGCCTCGACCAGCTTTTCGGCTGCCTGCTGCTCGCCCATGGCGTTGATGACCTTGGCACGCCGCAACCGCTCCGCCTCCGCCTGCTTCGCGATCGCGCGCACCATGGTTTCGTTGATGTCGACATCCTTGATCTCGATGCCCGTGACCTTGATCCCCCAGACGTCGGTCTGCTTGTCGAGAATCTCCTGGATGTCGGCGTTCAGCTTGTCGCGTTCGGCCAGCATCTCGTCGAGATCGTGCTTGCCGAGCACCGAGCGCAGCGTGGTCTGGGCGAGCTGGCTGGTCGCGGCCATGTAGTCGCCGACCTTGATGATGGCGCGTTCCGGATCGACGATGCGGAAGTAGAGAACGGCATTGACCTTGACCGAGACGTTGTCGCGCGAAATCACGTCCTGGGGCGGCACAACCTGCACCATCACCCTGAGATCGACCTTGACGAGTTGCTGCGCGATCGGAATGAGGATGACGAGGCCAGGCCCCTTCACCCCGGTGAAGCGGCCGAGCGTGAAGATGACGCCGCGCTCGTATTCCCTGAGGATGCGAATGGCCTGGGTGAGAAACATGACGACGAGCAACGCAAGCACCGCATAGATCGAATACTCAATCATCGGAGTTCACCTCCCTTGCCGCTGGCTGGGCCGGGACGCCGGACCACCAGCGTCAAATCGACGATGTTGGCGACCTCGACCCGCTCGCCGGGCCTGAAGGCGCCGGCGCCACGCGCCTGCCAGCGTTCGCCATGCGTAAAGACGTGGCCCTCGGTCTCATTCCAGTCGAGGACCTCGGCGGTCAGGCCGCGCATGGCCTGCGCTCCGACCCGTGCCGGGGCGTTGCGGGCGCGCCGAAGCGCGCCGAGCACGACCAGAACAAAGCCGGTGAACATCGCCGCGACGACGGCAATGACCGACCATGACAGCTGGTAGCCAGGCGCCTCGACCCGGACCAGCATGAGCGCTCCCAGCACGAAGGCGACGACACCGCCAAGTCCGATCACCACGGTCGGATTGAACGCCTCGACAGCCAGCAACGCGATCCCGACCAGCATCAAGCCGAGGCCGGCGTAATTGATCGGCAGGAGGTTGAGGGCATAGAGGCCGAGCAACAGGCAGATCGTCCCGATCACGCCGGGTGCAACTGCACCGGGCGACACGAACTCGAAGATCAGGCCGTAGATGCCGACCATCAGGAGAATGAAGGCGACATTGGGATCGGTGATGACCGCCAGTAATCGGGAGATCCATCCCGGATCGACGGCTTGGATGGCGACGTCGTTCGTCGCAAGCCGCAGCGTCTTGCCGCCGGCGACCTCGACCACGCGACCATCGATCTGCCTGAGCAATTCGGCCGGATCGCGCGCGACGAGATCGATGACCTTTTCCTGCAAGGCGCCATTGGCCGAGAGCGTGGCGGCTTCGCGGACGGCCTGCTCGGCCCAGTCGGCGTTGCGATTGCGCAACTCGGCCAGGCTGCGGATGAAGGCGACGGCATCGTTCGTCACCTTTGCCGTCATCGCGTCTTTCGGCTCAGCCGTCTTGTCCTTGCCGTCCTTGTCGGGTGTGCCGCTCGGCAGGCCCGGCAGCGAACCGCCAATCTGCACCGGCGTCGCGGCCCCGATGTTGGTACCGGGGGACATCGCCGCGATATGGGTTGCGTAAAGAATATAGGTCCCCGCGCTCGCCGCATGAGCGCCCGAGGGCGCGACGTACCCGATGACAGGAACGGACGAGCCAAGCACGTCTGCGATGATCTCGCGCATGCTCGAGTTGAGACCGCCGGGCGTGTTCATTTCCAGAATCACGACCTCGGCGTGCCGCACGGCTGCAATGGCCAAGGCCTCCTTCACGTAGCTCGCCGACGCCGGTCCGATGGCTCCGTCGATCGTGACGGTGAGTGCAAGACGGCCGTTCTCCTCCGCCGCACCGGGCAGGAGGCAGAGAGCAAGAGCGACGATGTCGATCGCCGCGATGAGGGCCGCCTTCATGATCCACACGGCAAGGGCTCCCTTGCCACACATATGGTGGTCGGTTCAGGAAGCTCAATGCAGCGCGGCCACCATTGCGATTGTGCAACGCAATGGATGGAATCGAAGCGTATCGGTCGCGCGCCATCAGCAATGCCGTCGCACCGCGACCGTCGATTTTCGTTCTGCGTCTGACTCCACTTCGTTCTCAGAGAACGAATCGGAATCGCAAAAGTCGCGCGCACCAATTCTTGCCGATTGGTTTATGCCGCCCGAGATATTGCGAGCGCAGCGAAGCAATGACGATGCGGCGAGAGCGCGGCCAGAGGGTTCTCGCCGAACGCTCGGCCTACGCCGCAGCCCTCTGCTTCGCCACCATCGCTTCGCCGAAGGCCTCGAACAGCTTGCGATTGATTGGATTGCGCTGGGGATCGTATTCGGCGTGCCATTGCACGCCGAGCGCGAAGCTCGAGGCTTCCGCGATGCGGATGGCTTCGATGGTGCCGTCCTCGGCGACGCCTTCGATCAACACGCGCTTGCCGGGATCGAGGATGCCCTGCCCGTGCAGCGAATTGACCCGGATCTTCTCGCAACCGAGCAGCTTTGCGAAGGCGCCGCCCGGCGTCAGGTCGACATCGTGACGGTCGGCGAACACCACGGTCGGATCGGGATGGATCTCGCCATTCTCGAGTCGGGGCATGCGGTGGTTCATGCGGCCGGGAATCTCGCGGATCTCGGGATGCAGCGAGCCGCCGAAGGCGACGTTCATCTCCTGCAGGCCCCGGCAGATGCCGAACAGCGGGATACCACGCGAGACGCAGGCGACCGAGAGCGCCAGCGCGACCTCATCGCGGTGAATGTCGTAGGGCTCGTGCTTCTCGCAGGGGTCCATGTTGAAGCGGGTCGGATGGACGTTGGCGCGGGCGCCGGTCAGAACGATGCCGTCGACGGTATCGAGCAGTGCGCCGATATCGGTGATGTCAGGGGAGCCCGCGAACATCACCGGCAAGCCGCCGGAGACCTCGGCCACGGCGCGCAAATTGCGTTCGCCGACCATTTGCACCTGAAATCGATTTTCGACGCGATGGGCGTTCCCGATCACGCCGACGACCGGCTTTCTCATCTCCCGTTCCGACCTCCCCGCCGAAGAAGATTCTCCAAACATGCCCCCCGCATGGAACAAATTCAACAGAGCGGATCGCGGGACGGCAATGCTATTTTCGCGCAAATGCCCCTCTCCCGGCCCCCCACGGCCCGCGGCGTTGAGTTTTGGCCCTCGCGGACTGTCCAAGCCGGGGTGCACGGCCAGGCTTGATCACGGCTCAGATTTCGCGAAAGAGTGCTTCCCGCGCGCTTCGCAGAGGACACGACGTGACCGCCTCCAGAGATGAACAGGCCAGAACCCGCTCTGATCTCGCCTGGGCCATTGCCGTCGGCGGCATCGCCGTGGTGCTGTTCACGGCGGCGCTGCTCTTCACTTGGTACTTTGCCGCCACCCTGCTGCTGATTTTCGCCGGCATGCTGCTCGGCGTCGGGCTCAACGCACTCACCAACGCGCTCGGCCGCCGTGTCCGGCTGCCGCATGCCGTGCGGCTCGCGATCGTCTGCGTCGCGCTGGCCGCCATGCTGTCCGGTGTGGCCTATCTCGGCGGTGCAACCATCGCCGAGCAGTCATCCCTGCTGAGCAACACCATCAAGTCGCAGATCGGCAATGCGAAGTCCTTCCTGGACAATCACGGAATCGACACCAGCTTCTTCGAGTTCGGCAACGGTGCATCCGACACCGCGGCCAGTACGCCGGACTCCACCCCTTCGCCGGCAGCGCCCTCGCGCGGCCCGTTATCCGGCGCCGGCGCGCTGGCCTCCAGCGGAGGAGCGATCGTGAGCCAGACTTTCAAGCTGCTGCTCGGCACCATCCACGGTGTTGGAAACATCTTCATCGTGCTGTTTCTGGGCCTGGCCTTCGCCGCGCAGCCCGGCGTCTATCACGATGGCCTGCTGTTTCTCGCCCCGGCCAGGCACCGCATGCGCGCGACCCTGATCATCGACCACATCGGCGAGACGCTGGAGCGCTGGCTGATCGCGCAGATCATCGTGATGCTCGCAGTCGGCGCGGTGACCTGGATCGGGCTTGCCCTCATCGGCATCCCCGGCTCGTTCATCCTGGGAATTCAGGCCGGCCTGCTCGCCTTCGTCCCGACCGTCGGCGCCATCATCGCGGGCGTCGTGGTGGTGCTGGCGAGCCTCGCCTCGGGTTGGATCCCCGCGTTATCGGCGTCGATCCTGTTCCTCGGCGTGCACGCGATGGAGAGCTACGTGCTGACGCCGATCCTCCAGCGCCAGGCGCTGGACATCCCGCCGGCCACGCTGTTCGCGTTCCAGATCCTGCTCGGCGTCGTCTTTGGAATCTGGGGCCTCGCGCTGGCGCTGCCACTGGTCGCCATCGCCAAGGTCGTGATCGACCATTTCAAGACGTATGAGGCGCCGCCCCTTGCGGAGGCGGCGTAGAGCACGATCCGGAAAAGTGTGCAGCGGTTGTCGGAAAAGATAATGCTGCCAAAATGAAGCGCCTCAGGTCGTCAGCACGGTCTCGGTGTGCTCGACCTCCGGAGGTGAAGCGAAATACTGGCCGACGAGGCCGCGCCATTCGGTGAAATTCTCGGAGCCGCGGAAGTCGACGGTGTGGTTCTCCAGCGTCGCCCACTTCACCATCAGCCGGTAGCGCTGCGGCTTCTCGATCGATTTGTGCAGTTCGAAACCGTGAAAACCCTTGGAGCGGCCAAAGGCGGCCTTGGCCTTGGCGACAGCGGCCTCAAAATCCTTCTCGCTGCCCGGCTTGACGTCGATTTGCGCGATCTCGGTGATCATTGGTTTCCACCCCGTTGTTTGGTGACTGGTGTCTAACGCACCCGCGACCAAAGAAAAAGGCGCCGAAATGGCGCCCTGCCCCACCGAAAATACGTCGCTCCTCAGGCAAACAGCAGCACGGTTCCGGCAACGACGAGCACACAACCAAGAAACAGCCCGATCGGCCAATAGCCGCGGGTCTGCGCGTAGCGTCCTTGGGCGCGCCGTTCGGCGATCAAGGCGCTCTCGTATTCGTCCGCGGTCGAGAACAGACAGGCAAAGCCGCCGCGTGCCGAGCTTGCGGCGGCTTCGAGCGACATCAGGGCAGCTTGCGGGTTCTGTCGACGGATCGATTCCATGACCGCAATGGTAGGAACCGAATGGTAAACGGAGGATTACCCGCACGCCTTAACCACGTCAGGCCGTCGCCGGCTGCATCTTTGGGACACTGGTCCGCGCCGCGCTCTGGCGGCGCCAGTTTTCCAGCGACAGCGGCAGCTCCTCAGCCGCCTCGACGCGGTTACGGCCGCCGCGCTTGGCCTGGTAGAGCGCGGTGTCGGCCGAAGCCAACAGCACCTCGAGCTCGGTCCCGGCGGGACCGCCCGCGACACCAATGCTGACGGTCGTATCGACCGCGCGCTCGTCGACCACGATGCCCGACGTCTCGAACGCCTCGCGCACACGCTCGGCGACCAGGACACCCTCCTCCAGCGCGCAAGGCAGCAGCGCGGCGAATTCCTCGCCGCCGATGCGGCCCGACAGGTCCGAGATGCGCAGATTGTTGACGACCACGGCGGAGAACAGTTTCAGCATCTCGTCGCCGGCGGGATGGCCGAAGCGGTCATTGATCGACTTGAAATGGTCGATGTCGAAGATCATCACCGTCACCGGGCGGCCGCCCTTGGCCTCGCGCTCGATCATGCGCCCACAGGCTTCCGAGAAGCCGCGACGGTTGAGCATGCCGGTCAGCGGATCGGTCGACGCGGCGGTGCGGTGCGCGGTGACGGTGCGCTCGGACACCAGCATGAAGATCACGAACACGGTGCCGACGGCATAGAGCACGAGCTCGACCGCGAACACGGTGACCCAGATGCTGCCGGAGAAACCCGCGTCGTTCGGGCGCAGCAAGCCGCCGAGCAGGATCGGCAGCATCAGCACGCAGCCATGCATCACCGGCACGACGAAAGCCGGCCAGCGCCGTTGCAGGCTCTTGCGCCGTTCGACCCAGAGCTCGCTCGCGGTCAGCGCCGCATAGACCGAGACGATGCCGGCACCGATCGACATGCGCAGCATCGATGCGGCGGGATCGAGCAACGTCACGGCCGCGACCCAGGCAAGCGCGCCGAGCACGAGACCCGGCCAGTTCGGCTTGCGGCCGTGGAAGACGCGCGCCGCATTCCAAACCATGCCGCAGGCGACGAAGCCGACGGCGTTCAGCGCGAGATAGAGATGCGGGCCGAGCTTGTCGCCGGCCGCCGTCCACAGCGCCACCGAGGCCGCGCCGAGCAGATAGGCGGTGCCCCACCATTTCAGCGCGGGGCTGTTCTCTTGTCTGCCGAAAAACACCATCATGGCGCCGAGCAACGCGGCGATCATCGTGGCGACCAAATACAGCGTGATGCTATCGAGCGACATCATGTCGGCCCCCTGTTGAACATAGCAGTTACGCGATCGGCAAATCCGATTTGCGCGCCCTTCCAGATGCGACGCTATGTCCCGCGAGTTCCATTCAGGTTTTCACGCGAGGCCAAGTTTTCGGGAAACACGTCATCAATTTGCGTACAAACGAACAACAAAAAAGGCGCTGAAATCAGCGCCTTTTTGCATCTCATTGAAGCCGCTTTCGCGGCGAATGTGACCGAAGCGATTAACGCTTCGAGAACTGGAAGGACCGGCGGGCCTTGGCCTTGCCGTACTTCTTGCGCTCGACCACGCGGGAGTCGCGGGTGAGGAAGCCGCCCTTCTTGAGCACGCTGCGCAGCTCGGGCTCGAAATAGGTGAGAGCCTTGGAGATGCCATGGCGCACGGCACCCGCCTGACCGGACAGACCGCCGCCCGCGACGGTGCAGATCACATCATACTGGCCGGAACGCGCGGCCACGGAGAACGGCTGCTCGATCATCATGCGCAGCACGGGACGAGCAAAATAGACCTCGACCTCGCGCGAATTGACGGTGACCTTGCCGGCGCCGGGCTTGATCCAAACGCGGGCGACCGCGTCCTTGCGCTTGCCGGTGGCGTAGGCGCGGTTGAACTTGTCGACCTTCTTCTCGTGCTTGGGCGCGTCGGGCGCCGCGGCGGTCTTGAGCTGCGAGAGCTGATCGAGCGACTGAATGGATTCGGCCATGATTATGCGGCCCTCGTGTTCTTGCGGTTCAACTTGGCGATATCGATCTTCTCGGGCGTCTGGGCCTCGTGCGGATGATCGGCACCGCCGTAAACACGAAGGTTGCCCATCTGGACGCGGCCGAGCGGACCACGCGGGATCATGCGCTCGACGGCCTTCTCGAGCACGCGCTCGGGATGCTTCCCTTCAAGGATCTGGCGCGCGGTGCGCTCCTTGACGTGACCGACATAGCCGGTGTGCTTGTAGTAGGTCTTCTGCTCGCGCTTGCGACCGGTGAGGACCGCATGCTGCGCATTGATGATGATGACGTTGTCACCACAATCAACGTGAGGGGTGTAGGTCGGGAGGTGTTTGCCGCGCAGGCGCATGGCAACGATGGTGGCGAGGCGGCCGACGACCAGACCCTTGGCGTCGATCAGCACCCACTTCTTCGTCACCTCAGCCGGCTTTGCCGAAAAGGTTTTCATGTCAGAGTTTCCGTGGACGGGGAGCATCGGCGCGAACACCGCACCGGACTGGGCTGGTTTCTAGAGCAGAGACGCGCGACGGTCAACGCCCAACAGCCGGAATTACTTTAACCATTTCAATAACTTAAAAATATGGTGCGATATTACCTACGAAAAGATCAAACATTTGGAATGGAATAGGTCGAGGTGACGTGGGCGATCGGATCGGGCGACGTGCCGGACAGCAGGTTGACCTCCCCGACCGCGAGACGCTTGCCGAGCTTGAGCAGCCGCGCCTCCGCCAGCACGTCCTGCCCGGGCTGACCCTTGCGCAGGAAATTGATGTTGAGATTGGTGGTCACCGCGAGCCCGATCGGGCCGATGGCTGACAGGAGCACCACGTACATGGCGAAATCGGCCAACGCCATCAGCGTGGGGCCGGACACGGTTCCACCCGGCCGCAGCATCCGTTCGCTGAAGCGCTGGCGCAAAAGACAGGTCTGGCCGTCGGCGCTCTCGATCGTGATGTCGTCGCCGCCGAAGGCCTGGGGAAACTCGTCACGGAGAAACCGCTCGACCTCCGCCACGCTCATTTTCGCTGCCGCCATGCTGTTCCCCACCCTCGCTTCGCGTCGCCTGCTGCATTAGGTTATCTGCATCATCTCACTGTAATAATCCAACCGGAAACGCCGCAATGTCAGCCCAGGCCGCCCGCGCCCCCTCGCCGCATCAGCCAATTCTGCTGCGCGACATGGTCGGCTCCATCGCAGTGCTGACCCTCAACCGGCCGGCCGCGCGCAACTGCCTGTCGACCGCGATGATCGCCAGCCTGCATGCCGAGCTCGATGCGATCCGCGACGACAGGGCCGTCCGCGGCGTCGTGCTTGCGGCCAACGGCCCCGCCTTCTCAGCCGGTCACGACATCAAGGAGCTGACCGCGCGCCGAGCCGATCCCGATCGCGGCCGCGCCTTTTTCGCGGAAACCATGAACGCCTGCAGCGCGATGATGCAGGCCATCGTGCATCTGTCCAAGCCGGTGGTCGCCTCCGTCCAGGGCATCGCGACCGCGGCCGGCTGCCAGCTCGTGGCCAGCTGCGATCTCGCGATCGCCTCCGAAACCGCAAGCTTTGCCACGCCCGGCGTCGACATCGGCCTGTTCTGCTCGACGCCGATGGTGGCATTGTCGCGCAACGTGCCGCGCAAGCAGGCGATGGAGATGCTGCTGACGGGCGAGGCGGTCCCGGCCGCGCGCGCGCGCGAGATCGGCCTCGTCAATCGCGTCGTCGCTGCGGGCACCGAGCGCGACGCGGCGATTGCGCTGGCGCAGCAGGTCGCGCTGAAATCCGCCTACACCATCAAGCTTGGCAAGGAAGCGTTCTACCGCCAGGCCGAGATGAGCCTTGCGGATGCCTATCGCTATGCGGCAGCGGTGATGACCGAGAACATGATGGCCCGCGACGCCGAAGAAGGCATCGGCGCTTTCATCGAGAAGCGCACGCCGACATGGCGGGATGAGTGACGAGAAAAAAAGACGAGTGATGAACCACGACTCCTACCCCGACAACTACATCCGCAGCATCCTCAACAGCGTGAAGTCGATCGCGATGGTCGGCGCCTCACCGGTCAACGTGCGACCGAGCTATTTCGCATTCAAGTATCTGGCGCAGCGCGGCTACGACATGATTCCCGTCAACCCCGGCCATGTCGGCAAGGATCTGCTCGGCAAGCCGTTCGTCGCCACGCTGCGCGACATCGGCCGTCCCGTCGACATGATCGATATCTTCCGCAATTCCAGCCACATCATGCCGGTTGTCGAAGAAGCCCTCACGCTCGATCCGCTGCCCAAGGTGATCTGGATGCAGCTTGGCGCACGTGACGATGCGGCGGCGGAAAAGGCCGAGGCCGCGGGCATCAAGGTCGTGATGAATCGCTGCCCAAAGATCGAATATGGCCGGCTGTCGTCGGAGATTTCCTGGATGGGCGTCAATTCGCGCACGCTGAGCTCCAAGCGCGCACCAGCGCCGACGCAAGGCATGCGCCTGTCCCTCAATCGAATGAGCGTCGGCGGCGGCGACACTGCGGCTTCGGATCGCGCGGCCAAAAACAAGAGCGAGCAAAGCTGACGCAATCGCGAAGGATTCGTTTTGCGAACGCGTCAATGCGTAGCACGATCGTTGCAATGTGAAGCCGCGGCTTGACGCCGGGCGCGGCGCCGATCAGCATGCCGGGCGATTTCAGATCACAAGAACAGGACGCCCTCAATGAGCGATCGCCTTCCGGGATTTTCGACCCTCGCCGTGCATGCCGGTGCACAGCCCGATCCGACCACCGGTGCGCGCGCGACTCCGATCTATCAAACGACGTCGTTCGTCTTCAACGACGCCGACCACGCCGCCTCGCTGTTCGGCCTGCAGGCGTTCGGCAACATCTATACCCGCATCGGCAACCCGACGAATGCCGTGCTGGAAGAGCGCGTTGCTGCGCTCGAGGGCGGTACCGCCGCGCTTGCCGTGGCCTCGGGCCATGCCGCGCAGGTCGTGGTGTTGCAGCAATTGCTCCAGCCCGGCGACGAATTCATCGCCGCGCGAAAACTTTATGGCGGTTCGATCAACCAGTTCACGCATGCCTTCAAGAGCTTTGGCTGGAACGTCGTGTGGGCCGATCCCGATGATATCGCAAGCTTCGAGCGCGCGGTGACGCCGCGCACGAAAGCGATCTTCATCGAGTCCATCGCCAATCCCGCCGGCAGCATCACCGATATCGAGGCGATCTCGACGGTCGCACGCAAAGCGGGCGTGCCGCTGATCGTCGACAACACGCTGGCCTCGCCGTATCTGATCCGGCCGATCGACCACGGCGCCGACATTGTCGTGCACTCGCTGACCAAGTTCTTGGGCGGCCACGGCAATTCGCTCGGCGGCATCATCGTCGATGCCGGCACGTTCGATTGGTCGAGCGGCGGTAAATATCCGATGCTGTCGGAGCCGCGACCGGAATATCATGGCATCCGCCTGCAGGAGACATTTGGCAATTTCGCGTTCGCCATCGCCTGCCGCGTGCTGGGCCTGCGCGACCTCGGACCCGCGCTGTCGCCATTCAACGCGTTCATGATCCTCACCGGCATCGAGACGCTGCCGCTGCGGATGCAGAAGCACTGCGACAACGCCAAGGCGGTTGCCGAATTCCTCGCCGGCCATCCGGCGGTGGCCTCGGTGAACTATGCGGGCTTGGCAAGCGACAAGTACAACCAGCTCGCGCGCAAATACGCGCCGAAGGGTGCGGGCGCCGTGTTCACCTTCAGCCTGAAGGGCGGCTACGACGCCGGCGTCAGCCTGGTGTCGAAACTGCAGCTGTTCTCGCACCTGGCCAATGTCGGCGACACCCGCTCCCTGGTGATCCACCCGGCCTCGACCACCCATAGCCAGCTCGACGACGCCGCCAAGACCAAGTCCGGAGCGGGCCCCGACGTGGTCCGGCTCTCGATCGGCATCGAGGACAAGGAAGACCTGATCGCCGATCTGGAGCAGGCGCTCGGAGCTTGACTGCCCCGTTCCGGGGCGGTGCTCAAAACCGCCCCGGAACGACGGCCTCGTTAACAGTCATTAACCACACCTGCCCCATACATCGTCCTTGGATCGCCCCCTTGATTCGGAGCCGACGATGCTGCGCTGGACGGTGCCTGCCCTGGCGGTGATGCTGACGGTTTCAGTTGCAGATGCCGCCGACTTGTCGGCCCATCCGAAGCGGCGCGTCGCCGCGCCGCAGGAACCGCCGAAGGTCTACGTCGAGACCGATCCGGATGCGCTGATCTCGCCGGCCTATGGCATCGGCAGCTACATCCGCAATCTGCCAGGCACGCCGCTGTTGCCGGGCTCCCATACGCTGCCGGGCTATTACGGCCGCCCGTGGGACTACGACTATCAGGGTTCGTATTACGGCGGGAAGCAGGTCGATTATTTCTGGCGCCTGCCCTACGCGTGCGGCATCTACGGCTATTGCTGATGAGCCGGGCTGATGGTGATCAGCCGGGCTGATGGTGATCAGCCGGGCTGACCGAGCGGAACCGCACGCGGCTGCTCTTGCGCGCTCTGCCGCGACGCCAGCCGCTCCGCCTGCATCACCGCCAACGTCAACACGACGATCGCAACGGCCTGGTGCGACAGCGCGATGTCGATCGGCACCTGATTGAGCAGCGTGAGGATACCGAGCACCGCCTGCACGCTGACGGCTGCGAACAACCAGAGCGCGCCGCTTGCCGCTGAACCCGCACGTGAACGCACCGCGTCGAATGCGTGCAGCGCCGCCAGTGTGAACAGCAGGTAGGCCGTCATGCGGTGCTCGAACTGCACCGTCAGCACATTGTCGAACATGTTGCGCCACCACGGCGTCTCGAACCACAGCCGTTCCGTCGATGGAATGAACGCGCCGTCGATCAGCGGCCAGGTGTTGTAGGCGCGCCCTGCGCGCAAGCCCGCGACCAGCGCGCCGAAATAGATCTGGATGAAGGTCACGATCACCAGCACCGCGCCCGTGAACCGCAACCGCGCCGGGACCGAAATCTGCGGCCGATCGGCAAGCCGCCGCACGGTCCAGACGATGCCGGCAAAGATCAGCAGCGCCAGCACCAGATGGGTCGCCAGGCGATATTGCGACACCTCGACCCGCTCGGAGAGGCCAGACGCCACCATCCACCAGCCGACCGCCCCCTGGAGACCGCCGAGCGCGAACAGCAGCCACAGCCGCCGCTTCAACTCACCGGAGAGACCGCCGCGCCACAGGAAGAACAGGAACGGCAGCAGAAAAGCGACGCCGATGAAGCGGCCGAGCAATCGGTGGCTCCATTCCCACCAGAATATCTGCTTGAACTCGGACAGGCTCATGCCGGCATTGAGTTCGCGATATTGGGGAATCTTCTTGTAGGCCTCGAAGGCGTCGGTCCACTGCGCCTCGGACAGTGGTGGAACACTGCCGGTGACCGGCTTCCACTCGACGATCGACAGGCCGGATTCCGTCAGCCGCGTCGCGCCGCCGACCAGCACCATCAGCGCGATCAAGGCGGCCACCGAGATCAGCCACCAGCGCACGGCGCGGTGCGGATGGGTCGGGGCGGAAACCATTGTCATTTCAGGGGTGAAACCAAGCCTTGAACCGAAGAGACTTGAACCGGACTGCGTGCCCCTTATAGTCCCCCGCGCCCGCAGCGCAAGTTACGCGAAAGCCGCATTTTTCCGCCATGACGATCCGCACCCGCAAGTTCCTCGGCGCCATCCTGCTCCTGGTGCTGGCCACGGTCTGGGCCCTGCTCGGCATGGCGGCAGCACAAATGCCGTGGATTGCCGAGTCCGGCTGGCGTCAGGCGATCTATTACGTGGTCGTCGGGATGGGCTGGGTGCTGCCGGCAATGCCGATCGTGAGCTGGATGCAGCGGCCCGATCGCGTCAAGTCTGGCTCGTAGCGCTGCCCGTCGGTTTCACAGGCGCAAAGGCGACGCCGGAGACCAGAACGCGCATGACCCGCAGCGAGCGCACCCGTCCGTCCCAGGAAATCCGCGGCAGCGCGCGCAGATTGGTGCGCCCTTCCGCGTCGACGATGCCAGGGATGGTCGAGACCGCGCTGGCAAAGCCCGCCTCCTCCGCCATCACGACGTGGTTGCGCCGGAACGAGGAGCGATCGCCGTACGGAAACGCCAGATGCCGGATCTCGCGGCCGAAGGATGCTTCCGCCACCGCCTTGCCCATCGTCATCTCGCGCAGCGCAGCCGCGTCTTTCATATTGGCCAGCACGGGATAGTTTACGGTCGCACTGCCGATCGTGACCGACGGATCGGCAGCTAACCTGGCCAGATCCTCCCAATCCATCGACGCCTCGCGCGAGAGCGCGGCGAGATCGATGCTGTAGCGCGCGCAGAGATCTGCGATCGCGTCCGACAAATTGGCCGGCGGCAGCGAGCGCAGCCAGCTCTCGAGATGCGAAAACAGCACCTGCTTTTCGGCATTGCTGGTGGCCGTGAAGCGCTGCTCCTGGTCGCCCATCATCAGGCTGATGCGGCTCTCGCGCGCGATCACCCGCTCGAGCCCGAGCCACCACGCTTCTCCGACACCGTCAGGAAAGGCGGTGGGAACATAGACCGTGAACGGCACTGCGTGGCGCGTCAGCACCGGATAGGCAAAGCTGATGAGGTCCTTGGGCGCGCCGTCGAAGGTGAGCGCCACGAAGCGCCGTTTCTCCGGCAGCGTCACTGCGCGCCGGCAGACCTCGTCCATGCCGAGAAAATCGTAATTCCATCGCTTCAGCGCGCGAATGGCGCGATCGAGGAAATGCGGCGCGATCTCGCTTTCGCGCCGTGGCTGGAATGCGCCGCTCCGCCGCGGCCGCACGTGCTCGAAGCGCAGGATTGCGCCTGCGCCGCGGCTGTGCAGCAAGGGCTGGCCGCTGAACCAGGCCAGTTCGAGCCGCAACCGCTCCAGCCATCTGTCGTCTGATGCCAAAACCCCACCTTCGCGTTCGCCGGCGGCCAGTTCCCTGAGCTATTGTCATTACCCTTTGTTGACATTTATTTGCAAAGGTCGGCCACAGGCCGAAATACGTATTTTTCGTTTTCTCGACAGGTTTCGCGAATGACCATGGCTGCGGCGATGCAAAGCCGGACGGCGGAATCGCCAGCGCGGTCGAAAGCGAGCCGAATCGCGCATATCGACATCGTCCAAGATCTCGCCCAGGCTGAATTGGTCTGGCGCGCGTTCGAAGAGCCCGGTCATCTCTTCACGCCCTATCAGCGCTTCGATCTGCTGGGCTCATGGCAGCGATCGGTCGGAGAACGCGAGGGCGCCCGTCCCTTCATCGTGATCGCCCGTGACGCCGAGCACAAGCCGCTCGCATTGCTTCCGCTCGTGCTGCGCCGGGGCTACGGTGTGCGCACGGCCTGCTTCATGGGCGGCAAGCACACGACCTTCAACATGGGTCTGTGGAACGCCGAGTTCGCAGCACAGGCGATCGCCGCCGATCTCAACGCGCTGATCGCCGCCTTGCGTGACCGGGTCGACGTTCTCGCCCTGACGCAGCAGCCCAGACGCTGGCACGATCAACAGAATCCTTTCGTCCTCCTGAGCCAACAGAGCGCCATCAACGGCTGCCCGGTGCTGGTGATGGAACCGGGCGGCCTGCCCGCGTCGCGGATCAGCAACTCCTTCCGCCGCCGGCTCAAGAGCAAGGAGAAGAAACTCCAGGTGCTCGCCGGTTATCGCTATCATCTTGCTACGGCGGACGCCGACGTCACTCGCCTGCTCGACTGGTTCTTCCGCGTCAAGCCGGCGCGGATGGCGGAGCAGAAGCTGCCCAACGTGTTCGCCGAGCCTGGCGTCGAGCAATTCATCCGCAGCGCCTGCCTTGCGCCGCGCGGCGAAGGCCGCGTCATCGACATCCATGCTCTCGAATGCGACGACGAGGTGATCGCGATCTTTGCCGGCGTCGCCGACGGCCAGCGTTTCTCGCTGATGTTCAACACCTACACGATGTCGGAACACGGCCGCTACAGCCCGGGGCTGATCCTGATGCGGTACATCATCGACCGTTACGGCGAGCGCGGCTACCACTCGCTCGACCTCGGCATCGGGTCGGATGACTACAAGCGCATGTTCTGCAAGGACGACGAGGACATCTTCGACAGCTTCTTGCCCTTGACCTCGCGCGGCAAGCTCGCGGCGATGGCGATGTCCTTACTCAACCACGGCAAGCGCCTGGTCAAACAGAACCAGGTGCTGTTCGACCTGGCCCGCCGGCTGCGCCAAGCGTTCGGGTAGCAAATTCGCGTCGGCGGATACCTGTCTTGCAAGCCTTCTCCCGGGCCTATGCCGCGACCACGCGCGGCGTCTCACCGGCATCCGACGGCTGCACCGGCCGCTCCAGCATCTTCACGTCGCTGAACCCGACGGCCTTGAGCTGCTCGCACATCAGCGCACGTGCATCCGCCTCCATCGAGACGTCAGGTACCACGACGGCGCGGGCGTTCGTCGTCAGGAGTTCTGCCGGCAATTCGGAGGCGGCGCCGGCATCGAGCAATACGTAGTCATAGGCGCGCAGCAATGCGTCGACTGCGAGCGTGACCCGGGGCGACTGGAGCAGGCTATGATCGAAGCCGGGGCGTCCGGCCATGACCAGATGGAGCCGCGAGAGCTTGTCGCGGGTGATGATCTGGGCAAACGAAGCCTGCCCCTGCATCAGTTCGGCAAGCCCCGGGGCCGCGGCGTCGACGGAGATCGCCGCGATCATCGGCGAAGACGCGGCAAGATCAACCACGACGACGCGCGCGTCGCGAGCCAGATGCCGGGCGAGCGTCAACGCCGACAGCGTGATGGCGTCGCCCGGTGCGGTACCAAGCACGGTGACTTTCTTCGCGTTCACGCCGGCAGCCCTCAGGCCCTCGGCCAGCTGCGCGATCTCGGCAAATTCGTTGAGATCGGCATCGGCGGTCATGTCCGGCTGGAGCGGCGCCGGATCCAGCTCCACTTGATCCACTACCGGCTCGCGACGGCCCACGGCGGACGCCAGGGTGACGACGGCGCGCGGCGCCGTCTGGCGCAGGAGTTCACCGGTGACGACGAGACCCGACGAAAGCAGAAGGGTCGCCAGCGTCGCGATCAGCACGATCGGCAGCTTCTTCGGATAGGCCGGCGTGTTCGAGACGATGGCACGCGAGATGATGCGACCATCGCTAGGCGCCGTGTCGATGGTCTCGCGGGTGTTGGCCTCGCGGTATTTGGCCAGATACGATTCGAGCAGGTCGCGCTGCGCCTTGGCCTCGCGTTCGAGCGCGCGGAGCTGGACATCCTGGCCGTTGGTCGAGGTCGCCTGCTTCTTCAGCTGTTCCAGGCTCGCCGACAATTCCTGAACGCGCCCGCCAGCGACCCGCGCGTCGTTTTCGAGCGAACGGGCTATCTTGGCAGCCTCGTCGCGGATCTGGTTGTCGAGGTCAGCGAGCTGCGCCTTCAATTCCTTGATGCGCGGATGGTTGCCGAGCAACGTCGACGATTGTTCCGCCAATTGGGCTCGCAACGCCACGCGCTGCTGCGACGGCGTGCGCAACGCCTCCGAATTCAGCACCTCGGAGGCCTCGATCGGCTTGCCGCTCTGGAGCATTTCCTTGATCAGCCGCGCTTTGGCCTCCGCATCCGCCTTCAGCGCACGCGCATTGTTGAGCTGGGTGTTGACCTCGCCCATCTGCTGGTTGGACAGCGTCGTGTTGTTGGTGCCGACGAACAGCGACGATTTCGAACGGAAATCCTCGACCTTGGCCTCGGCATCGGAGACCTTCTTGCGCAAATTCTCGATCTCGCCGGCGAGCCACTGGCTGGCGTTCTTGGCCTGGTCCTGGCGTGCGTTCTGCTGGAGCACGAGATAGCCGTCCGCGATCGAGTTGGCGACGCGGGCAGCGAGATCCGGGTCAGCCGACTGGAATTCGACCACGATCACGCGCGACTTGTCGACGGCGTAAGCCTGAAGGCGATCGTAGTAGGCGTCCAACACGCGCTCTTCCGGCGTCATCGAGAACGGGTCGCGGACGAAGCCGAGCAGCGCGGCGAGCGATTTCAGCGGCGAGACGCCTTGCAGAACCGGATCGAACTCCGGCCGCTCGGCAAGCTTGTTCTTCTTGATGATCTCGCGCGCGAGATCGCGCGACAGGACGAGCTGCACCTGGCTGGTGACAGCCTCGGGGTCGAGCGCTTGCCGCTCTTCAGTGCTGCGATCGCTGCTTGGGCGCAGGAAGACATTCTCGCGACCGTCGATCAGGATGCGAGCTTCCGATTTGTAGCGCGCCGTGATGAGATTAACGATGGCGACGGATGCGACCAGCGCCAGCACCGTCGGCACGATGATCCAGCCGCGCTTGCGCGCAAGTGCGCCGCCGAGCGCGTGCAGATCGATGTCACCGGATTCGGCCGGCGCCTCTCTTGCGGCGATCGGCGCGGGCCTGGCTTCAACCTTGGGCTTCGTTTCGGGCTTGGCCTCGACCTTGGCCTTCGAAACCGCCCGCTCGATGACGGCCTTGTCCTTGCCGGCACGCCAGAACGCTAAACGCATCGAACACTCCCGAAGGGCAACGCCACTCATCCACCTCAACGGGACCGATTACACTCCATTAAGGTTGCCGCTGGGTTAATCACGCCGTCTCGCGGACAGCGCATACGCGCTCGTCACCCTTTGTTAACCACGAGCCCCCTTAATCCATTTCGATATTTCGAGAACATTGTTCGGCAGTCGCCGTCGAGCGCTGGTTGTGATCATGCCCCCTTCTCCCGACCAGTCGCTCCGAATCCTGCATGCCGTGCGCGCGCCGGTTGGCGGCATCTTTCGGCACATCCTCGACCTCGCCAACGGTCAGGTCGCTCGCGGCCACCATGTCGGGATCCTCGCCGACAGTCTCACCGGGGGCGAACGTGCGGACAAGGCGCTGGCCGAGCTTGCGCCGCGGCTGAAGCTCGGCGTGCACCGGCTTGCGATCCGCCGCGAACCCTCGCCGGAGGATTTCCTGGTGTGGCTGCGCATGCAGCGTCTGATCGCCACGCTCAAGCCCGACGTCATGCACGGCCACGGCGCCAAGGCCGGCGCCTTCGTGCGGATGCGACGCCGCGCGAACGACACCATCCGCATCTACACGCCACACGGCGGCTCGCTGCACTACCCGCTCAACACCCTGAAGGGCGAGTTTTACGCGCGCCTCGAACGCACGCTGATTCACGCGACGGACCTGTTCCTGTTCGAGAGCGCCTTTGCCCGTGACACCTACCAGCGCATCGTCGGCACGCCCGAAGGGGTGGTTCACTGCGTCTTCAACGGCGTGACGCCGGAGGAGTTCGAGCCCGTCGTCACGGCCGACGACGCCACCGACCTCGCCTATGTCGGCGAATTCAGGCACATCAAGGGCGCTGATCTGCTGGTTGATGCGGTGGCGCTCCTGCACGAGCGCGGCAAGAAGGTCACGTTGACGCTCGGCGGTGACGGCGAGGAGACGGCGGCGTTGAAGGCGCAAGTCGAGCGCCTCCACCTGACGGAGGCAATCCGCTTCATCGGCCACGTCAAGGCGCGCTACGGCTTTTCCAAGGGGCGGCTGCTGGTGGTTCCCTCGCGCGGCGATTCCATGCCTTACGTCGTGATCGAGGCGGGTGCGGCCGGCATCCCCATGATCGCGGCGCGTGTCGGCGGCATCCCCGAGATTTTCGGTAGCGATAGCCCGTCCCTGTTCGCCGCCAGCAACGCCGAAGCCATGGCCGAGGCGATCGCGGCCGCGCTGGGGGATCCTCAGGCTACCGCGCAACGCGCATCCGCCTTGCGCGAGCGCATCTCGGCGCATTTCTCCCAGCAGGCCATGGTCGACGGCGTGCTCGCGGGCTACCGGGATGCATTTGCAAATCATTAACCATCCTTAATCCGGTTTTAGAGAATCTTCCGATTTGTCCGATAATCGAAGCGCCAGGGGATGCACGCCCGGGGCGCAAAGCGGCGCCACGGGTTTTCGGAATGGACATGGACACGCGTGGAACCGCTCAACGCACGCTCGATGCTCGACGCCGCAACCAGTGCCGTGGCGGAGCCGGCTGAGTCAGCCTTCGTCGAACGCCGTCGTCGGCTCACTCCGGCGGCGCTCGATGTCGTCAACCAGAAGGTCGCCCGCGCCTATTCGCCGATCGTGATCGCCGGGTTTGCGCGCGTGATCGATTTCGTACTGCTGAGCCTCGTCGGCATCGCCTTGTATATCGGTTACGTCGTGCCGGTCGTCGGCTTCAGCTGGGTGTATCCCACGGAGATCGCCGCCGTTGCGATAGCCGCCGTGGTCTGCTTCCAGGCTGCGGACATCTATCAGGTACAGCTGTTCCGCGGGCAGCTCCGGCAGATGACACGGATGATCTCGTCCTGGTCGTTCGTCTTCCTGATGTTCATCGGAATCTCCTTCTTCGCCAAGTTCGGCAGCGAAATCTCGCGGCTGTGGCTCGCTGCGTTCTACTTCCTCGGCCTCGCCGCGCTGGTCGCCGAACGACTGATCCTCCGCTCCCTGGTGCGGAGCTGGGCCCGGCAGGGCCGGCTCGACCGCCGCACCATCATCGTCGGCTCCGACAGCAACGGCGAGCAGCTGGTCGAGGCGCTGAACGCGCAAGAGGATTCCGACATTCACGTGCTCGGCGTATTCGACGACCGCAACGACAGCCGCGCGCTCGATACCTGCGCCGGCGCGCGCAAGCTGGGCAAGGTCGACGACATCGTCGAGTTCGCCCGCCGCACCCGCGTCGATCTGGTGTTGTTTGCACTGCCGATCTCGGCGGAGACGCGCATCCTGGAGATGCTGAAGAAGCTCTGGGTGCTGCCGGTCGATATTCGTCTCTCCGCACACACCAACAAGCTGCGCTTCCGCCCCCGCTCCTATTCCTATCTCGGCGAGGTGCCCACGCTCGACGTGTTCGAGGCGCCCATCACCGATTGGGACCTGGTGATGAAATGGCTGTTTGACCGTATCGTCGGCGGTCTCGCGCTGCTCGCAGCCCTCCCCGTGATGGCGCTGGTGGCGCTGGCGGTGAAGCTGGACAGCCCCGGTCCGGTACTATTCCGCCAGAAGCGGTTCGGCTTCAACAACGAGCGTATTGACGTCTACAAATTCCGCTCGATGTATCATCACCAGGCCGACCCGACCGCCTCGAAGGTCGTGACCAAGAACGATCCACGCGTCACCCGCGTCGGCCGCTTCATCCGCAAGACCAGCCTCGACGAGCTGCCGCAGCTCTTCAACGTGGTGTTTTCAGGCAATCTCTCGCTGGTCGGCCCGCGTCCACACGCGGTACAGGGCAAGCTCCAGAGCCGCCTGTTCGACGAGGCCGTCGATGGCTATTTCGCGCGCCACCGCGTCAAGCCGGGCATCACTGGCTGGGCCCAGATCAACGGCTGGCGCGGCGAAATCGACAACGAAGAGAAGATCCAGAAGCGGGTCGAGTTCGACCTCTATTACATCGAGAACTGGTCGGTACTGTTCGACCTCGTCATTCTCCTGAAGACGCCGATCTCGCTGCTGACCAAGAACGAGAACGCGTACTGAGTTTGCATCGCGCCGGCTCGGGCGCCGGGGCAATGACTGCGAGTTTTGTGGCGTACCAATAGCGTGAGCGCGTGATGGCGTATGCGGCAACAGCCGGTGGAATGAAACTAGCCGCACCGGCCGCGCCCGGCGTTCTGGCCCTTCAGCGCGCGCTGGTGTGGCTGGTCGGGGCCTCGGGCGCGATCGTCTTCATCGAGCCGAGCCCCTACGAGATGGCGACGCTGCTCGCCGCCGTCGCCTTCTTCGCCACCGGCCTGCGCCTGCGGCTGGTGCTGATGCCGCTGGTGCTGGCGCTGGTCCTGCTCAATGTCGGCTACACCATGAGCGCGATCCCGCTGCTCGACCAGTCCGAGGTCGCAAGCTGGATCGCGACCTCCTGGTACATGGCAGTAACGGTTGTGTTCTTCGCCATGGTCACCTCCGAGGACACGGCGGCGCGGCTCGACATGCTGCGCCGTGGCCTCGTGGCCGGTGCGATGGTCGCCTCGCTGTCGGCGATCGCGGGCTATTTCAACCTCGTTCCCGGCGGCCACGATCTGCTGACACTCTACGAGCGTGCACGCGGCACGTTCAAGGACCCGAACGTGCTCGGCGCTTTTCTGATCCTGCCGGCGCTGTTTGCCCTCCAGAGCGTGGTTTCGGACAAGCTCGTCAAGGCCTTCCGCAATGTCATCGCCTTCGGCATCATGTCGCTGGCGATCCTGCTGGCCTTCTCGCGCGCCGCCTGGGGCGGACTGATCCTGACTTCGGCCTTCATGCTGGCGCTGATGGTGCTGACCAGCCGCACCAATGCGCAGCGTTCGCGCATCATCATCATGGCCATTGTCGCAGTGGTGCTGGGCCTGGCGCTGATCGCAGTGCTGCTGTCGTTCGACTCCGTCGCCGAGATGTTCAAGCAGCGCGCGAGCTTCGACCAGAGCTATGACGAAGGCCGTTTCGGCCGGTTCGGCCGGCACATCCTGGGCGCGCAGATGGCGCTCGACCTGCCTTTCGGCATCGGCCCGCTGCAATTCCACCGCTTCTTTCCTGAAGACACCCACAATTCCTATCTGAACGCCTTCATGTCCGGCGGCTGGCTCTCCGGCGTATGCTATCCCGCGCTGGTCTTCACCACCGTCATCACGGGATTCCGCCACATCTTCGTCCGCGTGCCCTGGCAGCGCACTTATCTTGCGATCTTCGCCGCCTTCGTCGGCACCGTCGGCGAAAGCTTCGTGATCGACACTGACCACTGGCGCCATTTCTGGATGATGCTGGGCGCGATGTGGGGCATGATCGCGGCCGCGCAAGCTTACAAGATCAGGTCTGACGAGGACGCTTCGTCCGCTTGAGTTTCAGCGCTGGCCTCTTCTCGGGCGCTGTGTCGATCAGCCCCTTCAGCGTCGCTGTCGCAGCAATGATGCTTTTGTAGCCCTCGTTGGCGAAGCGCAGCAGCAGCCGCAGTTCCTCGTCCGAATAGGCATTGAACATCTTCTCCATCGCCTGCTGCATCGGCACGTAGAGTTGGCCGATCTTCATCGCGGTCTCCGGCACGACGGCGATATAGACCTTGCGGCGGTCAGTCTCGTCCCGCTCGCGGCGCACCAGCCCCGCCTTCTCGAGCCGATCGACGACACCGGTGATGGCCCCGGTCGTCAGCCCCGTGACTTCGGCGAGCCGGCCCGCGGTCACGCGCCCCTCGAGATAGAGGATGTCCATGCATTCGAGATCGGAATTGGCAATCCCGGCCACGTTTGCCACGGCTTGTCCGTAGAGCACGCCCTGCGCAGAGGACCTGCGCATTGCCTCCTCCAGTTCAGCCAACAACGCCGCGCGCGCTTTCGTCCTTGACAAGGTCGGCCCCATATCTTAGTCGATATATATCTTAGCCACTAAGAGAATTAGTGACCGTAATTTCTCCTAACACCACGGAAACGTCGGGAGCAAGCCTATGTCATATCGTCCCCGCAAAGCCCTGATCATCGGTGCCGGCATCGCCGGACCCGTTGCCGCGATCCTGCTGCGCCGTGCCGGCATCGAATCGGCGATCTACGAAGCCTGGCCTTATTCCAAGGGCATCGGCGGCGGCCTGCAGATCGCGCCGAACGGCATGCATGTGATGGACGAGATCGGGCTCGCGGACGAGCTGATCAGCCGCGGCTCCATCGCGGAGTCCTTCGACTTCTACTCGCAAGAAGGCCGGCTGCTCGGCTCGATGAACCGCGACATGGCGCGGCGTTTCGGTCAGCCCGCCGTCAACATCTCCCGCGCCGCGCTGAACGAGATGCTGATCGACAAGGCCTGGTGTGCCTGTGTCTCGCTCTATTTCGACAAGCGCCTGATCAAGATCGAGGATCGCGGCGATCAGCCTGTCATCGCCTATTTCGCCGACGGCACGACGGCCGAGGGCGACTTCCTGATCGGTGCCGACGGCGTGCACTCGATCACGCGGCGTCAGGTGGTGCCTGATGGTCCCACACCGTTCAACACCGGCCTGATCGGCTTTGGCGGCTTCGTGCCGCATGCGGTCCTCCGCGGCCGGGAGATCGGCCGCCGTGTCGAGACCACTTTCGGCCAGAGCGGCTTCTTCGGCTACGGATATTGCAGCCCGGACCCGAAGGACGGCGCGATGTGGTGGAGCACGCAACCGGCGCACGGCATGGATGCCGCGATGTTCCGGGCATTGGACGCGCAGACCTTGAAGCAGCATCTGCGTGGTTTCCATCGCGGCTGGCACGATCCGATCCCTGATATCATCGACGCCGCCGAGAACATCGTGGTCACCGATACGCTCGACGTCGCGACCCTGCCGACCTGGTCGCGCAAGCGCTCGCTGCTGATCGGCGACGCCGCGCATGCAACCAGCCCGCATGCCGGCCAGGGCGCCTCGCTGGCGCTCGAAGATGCGATGCGGCTCGCCCGTCTGATGCAGGAGGGCCAGGAACTGAGCGCTACGTTCCAGGCCTTTGCGGCGGAGCGGCGCCCGCGCGCGGAAAAGATCGTGGCCATCGCCCGCCGCAACGGCAACAACAAGCGCGAGTTGAGCGCCGCCGGCGCGTTCATCCGCAATCAGATGATCAAGTTGCTGTTGCCGCTGGGATCGAAGACCATGGATTTCATGTACGCATATGATGCGCGGGCGGCGTAGCTTGTTATTCACCCTCTTCCCGTTCTTACGGGAAGAGGGTTGGGGTGGGTTGCCTCAGCGCTGACAATAAGAATTGGACTCGCGGAGAGCCCCCTCACCCGCCACGCTTCGCGTGTCGGCCTCTCCCCGCAAGCGGGGCGAGGCGAAGAGCACTTACGCTTCCACCTCGAACGTCAGCCCTGCATTGTCCCGCAGCCGCTGGATCAATTTGTGCTGCATGGCTGCACCGGGCGTCCAGAATCCGGCAGCGACGTCCGTTGTGTCGCGCAGCATGCAGATCGCGCATTCCGAGATCATCTTCGAGGTCGAGCCGTAGCCGGGATCTCGGTCGCCGGTGACGCCCGCACGGACCATGCGGCCGTCGGGCGCAATTGCGACATAGAGCAAATTGAACAGCCCGTTCTCACGCTCTTCCTTCGACGGCCCCTCGCCCGGCTTCGGCGCGCTCGGGCCGGTTTTCTCGGCATTGGCCGCCATCACGCGCTTGGCGTTGGCCTCTCCCTTCTCGCCGGGACCGGTCAGAACCATCTCGTCGTACACGAAGTCCTGGCCGTAGGGAAAGCCCATCAGCATGTTGGAGCGGTGAACGTTGCGGGTGTTGATCAGCGCCATCATGAACGGCGCGGCCCAGGATTGCAGGTCGTCCTCGAGCAGCGGCTTGTTACCCCTCGGCTGCTTCGGTCCGGTGAAGCCGGGCGTCAGCGCGAACGGATCGTTCAGGATTGCGACGAGGCTGATGTCCTTGGCGACCGCATCGAAGGTCGCCTTTGCGCTTGCCGCGGTGCCGCCCGAGAGCGTGCCGCGCATATCGCGCACGCGGCCCTTCACGCGCGCGGCCGGAGCCCCGAACGCGCGTTTGGCCTCTTCCTGCACGAAAAACGTACCGAGTTCGAACGGCACGGAGTCAAAGCCGCAGGAGAACACGATGCGCGCGCCGCTGTCCTTCGCAGCCGCCTCGTATTTGTCGATCATCTGCCGCATCCAGATCGGCTCGCCGCAGAGATCGAAATAGTCCGTGCCTGTGGCGACGCAGGCAGCCAACAGTTCCTCGCCGTAGAGCTGATACGGACCGACCGTCGTGATGACGGACATCGTGCGCTCCGCCATCGCCTTCAGCGAGGCGGCATCCGACGCATCGGCCACGATCAGCGGCGTATCGGCGGGCGCGCCGATGGCGTCGCGCACGGATTTGAGCTTGTCGAGGCTGCGGCCCGCCATCGCCCATTTCAGGGAGACGTCGCCCTTGTAATGCGCCGCCAGATATTCGGCGACGAGCCGACCGGTGAAACCGGTCGCGCCATAGACAACGATGTCGTACTTCGCGGAGCTCATGACTGGCCTTTATTTCTTTGCGTAACTCACGCCCATGCCGGCGCGGACGTCGCTTTGAATTCCATAGGGCGGGATCGGATAGCGCAGGCCGTTCTTGGCCAGCGCCTTCATGCCCTCGATCGCCTTGGCGAGATGATGAGGCTTCAAGGCCATCAGCATCTCCTCGTCCGGCACGCCGCCATAGCGCCGTTCGGCATAGCATGGCAAGGACAGGCTGGGCTCGCCGGTCTTGAGCGCCCTGCCCCAGGAATCCGCGCAAGCGGTCTCGCCGACCACGCCCCATTCGAACTTCTTGTAGCCGGTATATTGCAGCCCGTTGATCAGGATGATCATCTGCCCGGGCGTGGCATAGACGAGGCAGATATCGGGCGGATTGAGCCGGCCACTGGCGAGCGGACTGACGGCGAGTGCCTGATATTGCCCGAACGGAACCACATCCAGCGCTTCCTGGCGCTTGCGCGCATCCTCCGCCGTGCCGTGCCAGACGCCGACATAGTTTTCGCCGGCGAGCCATTTGTCGTCCTGTGGCGCAAGACCGATCACCGCGCGGCACTGCGCGCCGACGAGATCGTCGCCGGTGATGCCGACTGTCCAGCCGAGCCGCGAGGCCATGCTGACGATCTGGTCGGTGGTGTGGATTGCATTCGGCCGCCGTATCTTCGGGATCGCCTCCATGTCGGCGGCGCGCGCGAACAGCTTCATGCCTATGACCGTCGTCTTCAGCCGCAACAGGCTGTTGAGATCGGCCACGAGGGCGGCAAGATCGATCGTACCGGTGGCTTGCTGCTGCATGGATTCCTCCCGACGCGGATCGTTGCACTTCTGCGGTCTGTTCTAGTCCTTGGCCGGCCCGGGAAGCAACTCGCCGGTCCTGCCCATCAGGCGGTAGGCCAGAAGGCCGATCCACTCGCGCACGGCCACATCGGTTCGACCAAGGCCGTCCGCGCCGATATTGGTGAAAGAGAACAGATCGTCACGACCGCCCATCCGCCAGTCGACGGGATAGGCTTGGACGTCGAAGCCCGCTTTGCGGAAAATGCCGATCGAACGTGGCATGTGGTAGGCCGACGTCACCAGCAACCAGTGTTCGCCCGGCTTCGGTGCCACCGAACGTTTCGTGAAGATCGCGTTCTCGTAGGTGTTGCGCGAGTCTCGTTCCACGATCAGGCGCTCTTTCGGGATGCCGATGCTTTCCAGGATCGGCACGGAATAATCGGCTTCCCTGGCATCGGTCGAGACCAGGTTCGCAGAGCCTCCGGTGAAGACGATCCGTGCATTGGGATAGCGGCGCGCTAGATCGGCCGGCGCGAACAGGCGATCGGCTCCGTGTGAGACCACCGGCGTGTGATGCGCCGCCGACAGTTCGGTATCGACGGAGCCGCCCAGCACGATGATGCCGTCGGGCGCACCGCGCGCCGGATCCCACGCCGGAAAGCGCGATTCCAGCGGATAGAGCAAGAGATTGCCGAGCGGCGAAAATGCGGCGAGCGCGAGCAGAACGAGCGTCGTCGCAGCGAGTTTCCGCCCGAGCCCGGCAAAGCGCGTTGCCATCAGCACCACCGAGATGATCCCGAGCTCGACCAGAAGATTGATCGGCAGCACCGCAGCGCCAAGCGTCTTGGACAGAACGAAAAACAGGGGAGCCTCGCTGAAATGATCGTGCCGACGACACGCAGGCTTGACCCGCCCGCCTGTCTTCAGAAATCTTCTTGGAAGAGGATCGATTGCCGGGTCAAGCCCGGGCATGTCAGGTTCTCATGACGAGTTCTGATGAAACCGGATGGACGCGGCAAATGACCCATCACCACCTGCATTCGAGCCCCGAAACCTGCCATTGGGGCTTCTTCGAAGCCGCGCTCAAGCCCGTTCTCACAGTCGCCAGCGGTGATGAGGTGACCATCGATACCGTCAGCGGCGGTCCCGACGTTCTGCCCGACCGCAGCAAGTTTCACATCCCGCCTGAAATGTTCGAGGTTCACGCCAGAAACGAGCGCATGCTCCCCGGCCACATCCTCACCGGTCCCGTCGCGGTCGACGGCGCCGAACCCGGCGACGTGCTGGAAATCGACATCCTCGACGTCCAGCTGCGGCAGGATTGGGGCTGGAATCTCATCAAGCCATTGTCCGGCACCCTGCCCGACGAATTCCACGAGACGCGCATCCTCAACATCCCGCTGGACCGGTCGCGGATGGTCGGCCGCATGCCCTGGGGTCTCGAGCTGCCGCTGAAGCCGTTTTTCGGCGTGATGGGCGTGTCCCCGCCGCCCGCCTGGGGCCGCATCTCCTCGCTGATCCCGCGCGCGATGGGCGGTAATCTGGACAACAAGGAACTCGGCGCCGGCGGCAAACTGTATCTGCCGGTGTTCGTTCCGGGCGCGATGTTCTCCTGCGGCGACGGCCACGGCGTGCAGGGCGACGGCGAGGTCTGCGTCACCGCGATCGAGACCGCGCTGCAAGGCCGCTTCCGGCTGACGCTGCGCAAGGATTTGAGGTTCGATTATCCGCGCGCGGAAACCTCGACCCATTACATGACCATGGCGATGGACCCCGACCTCGACCAATGCGCGGTGCGGGCGCTGCGCGACATGATTGTGCTGCTCGGCGAGATCAGGGGCCTGTCGCGCGAGGACGCTTATACGCTGTGCAGTCTCGCGGCCGATTTGCGGGTGACCCAGACCGTCAACGGCTCCAAAGGCATCCATTGCATGATCGAAAAGACGATCGTGCACGGCTGAGCCCGGCTCGCACCTCCTGACCTGCCTACGCCACACCGCCGCGCGGCCTATCGCGCGGAGCGCGCGATTGCGTCCTTTTTTCCTAGCGATTCCAAGGTGCTGAACCACCGTCATAACCCGGATTTGACTTTCACCCCCGAACCTAAATAGACTCTTAATCGTTACTTTTATGTACCCGAGTAAGAGGCTAGCGTTCGGGCCATGGCCACCGAAAAAGCCGAGACTGACCGCATTCCCGTAACCCTGGCGCTCTCGACCATCACCTACCTGGAGAAGTTGGTGAGACAGGGCACCCACGGCACCAGCGTTCCCGGCGTCGCACGTACCTTGATCGAAGAAGGCATCCGTCTCGCCATCAAGGACGGGCTTTTGTCGATTCGCGACAATGGCAGGACGTGAACGCGCGCCGGACGTGAAGCGGACGATCTCAGCGACTTCTGGCCGGATGTCGCAACCTGGGACCGTCACAAATGCCTGTTCTCTCACCAACCTGGACCGTTGAACGAATTGAACTTCTGAAGCAGCATTTCGAGGCTGGCCTGTCCTGCCGCGAGATCGCCGCCGACATCGGCGTCAGCCGCAACGCCGTGATCGGCAAGCTGTCCCGGCTCAATCTCACGCGCGGCCGCACGGTCGACGAGCGCAGGCTCCAAGACGGAAATCGGGACAGGAGCAACGCCCACCGCGCGCCCAAAGCGGTGCCGCGGCTGCAATTCGAAATGCTCGCCACGATCTACGGCGAGCCGGACGCGCCTGTGGTGACCGGACCGATCGACGAAGCCAATCGCTGCTCGCTGATGGAGCTCGGAAAGTCCAGCTGCCGATGGCCGATCTCGACGCCGGGTGCGGAGGATTTCTGCTTCTGCGGCAATGCCGCGCACGACGGGCAGCCTTATTGCGTCGGCCACAGCCGCCTCGCCTACCGGCCGAATTCCCGGGCGCGTGTCGTGCGCGGCTGAAGGGAGCCACGCCCTCTCCTCACAACGAAAAACCTCCGGCAGGGCACTACCGGAGGTTTCTGGAGGCTTAGCGTGAGCTAAGAGCCGTGACTTATCGAAACCGGCTAAGCACCATATAGCTGATCAACTCAGGTAAGTAAATAAATTAGTTCCGGTCAAATCGCATAGCTCGTCTTCGCTGCCCGCGCAGGAGACTTCCGACTTTGAGAATCGGGGTTTCTCCAAGAAAAAGCCCCGGCGGTGGCCCGCCGGGGTTCTCTGATGGAGATATCGCGATCGATGATCAGAAGTTGCGCTGAGCGCGCAGCATCATGGTGACCGAGTTCTGATCCTTCAGCTCATACACCGCGCCCGGCTTGGCGGCGGTCGCAATCGCCGGAGCAGTGATGGCGCCGGAGTACTTCTGGTCCAGGCGCGACCAGCTCAGGTCCGCGGTGAACGCCAGGTTCTTCACCGGAGTCCAGACGGTGTTGACACCGACGACGCCGAAGTTGAAGTCAGGGTTACAGGTCGAACCGGCCACGGCAATCGTCGCGAAGTTGGCGCAGATCAGGCTCTTGCCCGTCGAGCCATACTTCAGCTGGGCATAGCCACCATAGACGGCGCTCGTCCAGTTCGGGCTCCAGTTGTGGGTATAGCCACCACGGACGCCCCAGGTCTTGACGGTGTCGATGCCGGTACCCGTTCCGAAGACGCCGTCAGCAAGGCCGGCGAAACCGATGCTCTGATACGCGGAGCCGCTGCCGCCGAACATGAAGAAGCTCTGCGGGAACAGGCTCTGGAAGTTGTAACGCGTCGCACCGTCCGTGTAGACGGCCTGCAGGTTGACGTTGTCGCCCGCACCGGTCGGGATGTTCTTGATCGACAACGAACCCTGCACAGCCCAACCCCACTTGTCCTCCGGGTGACCGGTGGATTCCGTCGAGCCGTAGTAGGCCGTATGGAGATCATGCGCAGCGACCGAGATCTGGGCCAGACCCCACGCCTGGTCGACACGGACGGCACCGATGATGTCGGGGGAGCGCGTTCCACCCCAATCGTTGGTGCCGTAATTGCCCTGGATGAGGGCGGCAGCAGCGTTGGCAGCCGCAGAATTCGTCACGACGACACCGGAGCCATTGACTGAGCTGGAGGCAGCGAAACCATTGGCGTTCCAGAGGTTCGACTGGCCGTTGTTCGCCGAGGTCTCATCTTGCAACGCGAGCGAAGCGGTGATGCCCTGGCCGAACTCAGCCGTGTACGCAACCTGGTTCACGCCGTTGACGTGGTTGGAGCCGCCCGGAATGCTATCGGGACCGCCAGCCGGATAGCTCTGCCACGGGGCATCGAAGATCGAGACCGTGCGGCCGAAGGTGAAGCCGGCGAACTGGATGAACGCATGGTAGAGGCCGAGCGAGGCCGAGTTGGACGAGATCGCCGACGGATTGCTGCCGGTGACGTTGGCCGAGTCGTAGCTGAAGACCATATCGGCGTAGGTGCGGACGACGCCGTATTCGGTCGCCGTGCGGGTGTCGACATTGAGGTCAAAACGAGCGCGGCTGTAATAATAGTTGGTCAGACGGTTGTTCGACCCGCCGTTCGCACTGCTCGTGCTGTTGTTGAAACCATAGTCGCCTGCGCCGCCGAGAATTGCGTCGGCGCGGACGTAACCACCCAGCTTGATGCAGGTGTCGGTGCCCGGGATGTAGTAGAAACCCGCACCGTACAGCGAGCAGATCTTCACGTATTCGACGGCCTTGGCCTTCAACGGAAGATCAGCCGCATGCGCTCCACCGACGGCGATCAGACCCGCCGCAGTGCCGAGCAAAAGGCTCTTCGCCACTTTCATTTAAAACCTCCAAGTTGCTCATTTCACGGAGATCGGACCGTAAGGCCCCCCAGATCCCCGTCTCTTCATCAAATCCGCTCGGAGGCTTCGCGCTTTCGGACACCCCCGATCGAGACGCGAGGGACGTGAGCGGACCACCTGCAACGGGACGATCGAGAACCCCCACCGTCAGGGATCAATATGCCTGCGCCGTTCCATTAATCAAAATAGTTTATTAGATCAGCTTTGTGGTTTCACTAACCCTGTGTCTGCGGCGCAACACCGGACCTGGACCAAAATGCTGATCGGCTCATATTTGTAATTTCCGTGACAGAATTACCCTGCTCTGACACTTGCGTCGGGGCAGGCTTGCGTGGACTATGCCCAATGCGAAGACTGGCGAGAAAGAATCAGCTTGCGGGAGTGACGCTGTGTCAGCGACGAGGAAAGAAGGGGCGCGCCTCCGCCCCGCAGGCAATCTCGATATCATCAGGCGATTCACCTGGGAGATATCGTCGATCAACATGTATCTGGAGGAGCTGCGCCAGTTCTGGGCGAGGACGCTCGGCATCAGCGGACCGCAATGGCTGATCCTGATGGCGATTTCCGACCTCGACAAGGACGACGGCGTGCCCGTCAACGTGGTCTCCAAGCTGCTTCACGTCGACCCGTCCTTCGTCACCACCCAGTCCAAGCTACTCGAGAAGAAGGGCCTGCTGCGCCGCCGCCCCTCGCCGACCGACGCCCGCGTGGTGCGGCTGTCGCTGCTCGAAAAGACGCAGAAGCACATCGCGAGCCTCAACGAGCAGTACAAGACCATTCGCGAATTCGTCTTCCAGGAGTTCGATGAGAACGAGCTGACGGAATTCACCGCCAAGCTCGCGACACTGAAGACCCGCCTCGAGAAGGCCTGCGTCAGGATCTCCCTCGACTTCTGAGGCGCAAATCCCTTTTCGATGCCGGCGCTGCGCTCAGGTCTGCCTGCCGGTGGCGCCGAGTTGCGATTCGAGCCAGTCAAAAATGTATTCGTTGGCAAGGGTCGGGTTGTCGGCATGGGCCTGCGCCGCGCCGGTCTCCGCCGCCGTGAACACCTTGAGTACGACGTCCGAACTGCCGAGCCGCGATGTCTGCACGATCTGACGCGCCCGGTCCGGCTCGAGCCAACCATCCTCGCCCAACGTGATCAGCACGGGACATTCGGCGCCCGAAGCCATCAGGGGCGCATGCGGCACCGGGACGATGCTGAGGTCCCTCATTGCAAAGCGACTGGCAAAGAACGATCGCTCGTGCAGATCCCAGAGACCTCCATCACACACGGCCGCTGCAAACCGCGGCTCCTGCAACACGGCGCGTGCAACGAACGAGGAGCCCCACCCGTCGGCCACGATCGCAACGCGATCGAAATCGACGTCGCTTCGCAGCTCCAGGTAATCCATCGCGCTGGCGATCGAGCTCTCGAGGTCCCGACGCTGCAGCAACACGTCGACATAGTCGTCGCGCTCCTCGCCGAGCAGATCGAGCGCCAGCATCGCGAATCCGCGATCGCGCGCATGCGGCGCAAGCTTGACCAGAAATTCCTCCTTGCGATGTCCGGGCTCGCCGATGCAGATCACGGTCGGAGCGCGACCGTTCGTCGCAGGCGCAGGCAGGAAATAGCCCTGCAGGGAATGGCCTTCGACCCATGGGATCGTCGCGACCTCGCCGGCTGGCCCGCGTGCCGTGAGGAAACGGCGGGCGCATTCCTGCATCGCAAGCACCGCGACCCAGCGGCGCTCGTCGGCGGGATCGAGCGGCATCGCAGCCGCGCTGTAGTAGTTCATTGCGCGCAGCCAGTTGCGCTGCGCGGTCACCATATGGCCTTCGGCAAACGCCGCTTCGGCACGATGCCTGTTGGCCCGCGCCAGCTTCTTCCACTCGCGATGCCAGGACTGTTCGTCGCCGCGGTTCAGCTGCCGCGCGATCATCAGGCATTCGGCGATGGTGGCGCCGCCCTCCTGGGCCGCAGTGAGCAGCCGTGTGAACTCAGCGGAGATATCCTCGCTCTCCGGGCAGAGGACAAAATCGTCGGAGAGGCATGCGGGTATCATCGGGGCTACGCTTAATGATGGCGTTAGCCTGATTGAATAAACTATTTTAGTTCACCAACCAAGCTGGGTTGCGCCGAATGGGACCCGTTCGAGATCACCATCGCTTGAACAAATCACACATGGCACGCGTGACATCCCGTCCGACCATGAGGACGACGCGCGCGCGAGGCAGGTAAAATTCGCCGCGCAAATTTATCCGAGCAAAATGACCGCCGGACCTCTTGCGATGATAAGCGTCATACCTATATCCGCGCGCGCTCGTTGACAGTTCAGCCAAGCCGCCAGCCGACGTCCCGGGTAAAGGCGTCGAAGAATGCCCTGTCATAGGCCTGCTCGGGCGTCGCGCGTACGCGCTCGTCGAGGCGATTTGCGTCCTCGCCAACGAGAATACGCCATCGCTCCGCCTTCACGCCATCCAGAATGATCTTGGCCGCCTCCGCGGCCGTCGTCGGCGCGTCCTCGAGGAAGCTGCGGGCGCGCTCGGCGAATACCGCCTGGATGTCCTCGTCCGACATTTTGTCAGCATCTGGCACGCCTGCCGCAACCATGCGCTTGCGGGTCAAGACGACCTCGTCGGCATTGAGACGCGCCGAGCCGTCAGAGCTTTGCAGCTTGCGCGAATTGGAGACGATCGAGGTGCCGATATGGCCGGGCATCACCACCGAGCATTTGACATGCGGCGCGTGCAGGCGAAGGTCGTTGATCAGCGCCTCGGTAAAGCCCTTCACCGCGAACTTCGCCGCGCTGTAGGCGGTGTGCGCCTGGTTCATACCGACCGAGGCCCAGAAGCCGTTGACGCTGGCGGTGTTGACGATGTGGGCTTCGTCCGCCTTGACCAGCATCGGCAGGAAGGTGCGGACGCCGAGATAGACGCCCCCCCAACAGATGTTGAAGGTGCGCTCCCACTGCTCCCGCGTGTTGGTGAACAGGCTGCCGCCGCCGCCGATGCCGGCGTTGTTGAACAGCAGATGGATCTTGTCGGTATCCTGCTGCTCGGTGAGCTCATCGCGAAAACGCTTGAGATGATCCTCGATCGAGACGTCGGCGAAGTGAGTCGTGACGCGCAGGCCCTGCGGCAGCTTGTCGGCCTCGCAGAGCCGCTTGGTCTCGGCCATCGCGGCTTCTGAGACGTCGCACATCGCGACATTGCATCCCTCGGCAACGAGCTGCCGGGCGAGCTCCCGCCCCATGCCTGTGCCCCCACCGGTGATGACGGCGATCTTTCCAGCGAACTCCTTCATGGGACTTCAGCCCCTCCCCTTCTCGGCATGTTTCTTCGTTGGCGCGCCGCGGCCGCGATGCCTGCAAAATGTAGCAGCGCCGCACCCGCAGGTAAAAGCGGATCGGCGCTGCGTCTGCACATCGATCATTTCGGCGCGGGGACTATTCGGCCGCCTCGATCTGCCTCCCGTCCAGCGCGCCGAGCGCCTCCAGCGCCTTGCGGATCGCGGCCTGCTGCGCGGGCGAAGCCTCCGGCATCGGCGCACGCGGGTATGTCTTCGGCAGCCCCTGGAGCGTCTGCGCGTAACGCGTACAGGCCGGCAGGTTGTCGGCGATGACAGCGTTCCACAGCGTCAGCAGCTTCTTGTGCAGATCGAGCGCGCGTGGATGATCGCCCGCCTTCACCGCATCCCACAGCGCCACGGAGGCATGCGGCGCAGCGGTCAGGATCGCGGCGATCGAGCCATGGGCTCCCAGCGTGTAGGACGGATACATCAAGGCATCGACCGCGCTGTAGATCAGCTTGTCCGGCGCCATCATCATGAGATCCGCGAACAGTTTGAGATCGCCCGCACTCTGCTTGACGCCGATCACCAGCGGCACCTCGGTCATGATTCGCGTCAGCAGCGCCGGCGACAGATACGACCACGGCACCACGTTGTAGATGATGATGGGCATGCCGGTCTCGTCGGCCATGGCGCGGAAATGCGCCACCATCGCCTCCTCGTCCGGCTTGAACAGATAGTGCACGGGCGTGACCTGGAGGGCGGCGACATCCATGTCGCGCACCAGCTTGCCGCGGCGAATCGCATCTCGCGTGGAGTCGACGATAATACCGGCGATGACGGGAATACGTCCCTTCACCGCTTCGACTGTCGCCGCCATCAGATCACGATATTCCTCGTGGTCGAGCGTCTGGCCTTCGCCGGTCGAGCCGCCCGCCGCCACGCCATGCGCGCCGGCACCGATCATCCAGTCGACCTGGCGTGCCACGAGTTTATGGTCGATCTCGCCGTCTTTCCGGAACGGCGTCGTCATCGGCGGAATCACGCCGGTCGGTCGTACCTTCATGGTCTACCCTCGCATTTCCTTTGTCCTGGCGGTCCCGCTCTCATGGCGAGTACTCCGCAACGTCGCGAAGCGTATCGGCTGGGCCGGTCTTGTGAAGCGCTGATGGCGCGGCGCTGCCCCCACAATCCATCATCGCTGCCTTGAGTCCTGTGGGTTCCCCGTCGTTGCCCGGCTTCGGTTTAGGATCATTTTTTGCAATCCGAATCGTCAAACCAGACGCCGGCTGAGCCGGCCCGGGCGGCGTCACTTGGCGCACAGGCTGTGGCACTCGGCTTGCATCCCCTCGTGCTCGAAGCTACCGATGAGGTGACTGGTATGTTCATGACCGTCGTTGCCGTGCTCTGCCGGCTTGGCGCCGCTGCTTCAGGCAGCTGTGTCGAGGAAATGGTGACCGACAGCAACATGACGCCCGATATGTCGATGATGGCGTGTGCAGTCGGCGCACAAGCCCCGCTCGCGAAATGGATGGGCGAGCATCCGATCTACCACGCCAATTGGCGCCTCGAGCGCTTCAAATGCGTGCCGGGTCGCTACGAGATCAAGGGCCAGGCCTAACGGCCTGCAAAACTACTCATAGCGAGGAGAGCCGTCTTGTCTTGCGGGCAGCGCGTAGCGTGAACACGATCACACCTTCGCTCTAAGCCACCGCACGCAAGATCATCGCTCGCGCGCGTCGCCCCTCCGGGGTCGGCATCAGTGCGTAATTATGCGGCTGGTCGCGCAGCAGATGCAACTCCACCAACACCCCCGCCGCCCTTGCCCGCTCCGAGAGTGCGACGCTGTCCGGATAGAGCAGATCGCGCGTCCCCGAAAAGATCGTCATGGTCGCGAGCGAACGGAAGGCACCGTTGAGCGGGCTGACGAAGGGATGGCCGACATCGAGCTCACCGGCATAGAGCCGTCCCGCCTCGATGATGCCCGGAATGTCCTGGATCGGATCGCGCGCCGCGATCTCCGTCTGCTCTGGGCGGCTGACCGTCGCGTCGACGCCCGGCGAGATCAGCACCAGCCGGCCCGGTTGCCGATGTCCGCGATCGCGCAGCCACTGGCACGCGGCAAGCGCGAGGCCCGCGCCAGCTGAATTGCCGACCACAGTGACCTTTGCAGCCCCGGCATCCTCCAGCAGCATCCGCAACAGCTCAGCCGTCGCCGGCACGACGTCCTTGGCTGTCGCGCGCGGCGCCAGCGGATAGATCGGCACGACGCAGACGACGCCCGCCTTGCGCGTCATCTGGCCGACGAAGCGCCAATGCGCCGGCGCGATCTCGTTGATATAGCCGCCGCCGTGCAGGAACATGACGTGGTTGCAGCCCTCGTGGCCCGAGGACGGTGCCGTGTAATAGACCGGCCATCCGCCCATCTTCGTCAGGGTCACCTCGACCCCGCGGCCAAGCCCCCTAGGCTCGTGCGAGGCCGGCTCCAGCGCGAGCCTCTGAACATGTGCCTGCACGGCCTCGGCCGAGGCAAGCTGCTTCTTGTAGGGAAGCAGCCCGAGGAGCCAATTGAAGACGCGGCTCTGCAAGCTCGGCGGAGGATCGTTTGAACGTGTCGCCCACGAGAAATTGCATTCGCAAAGCCGCCCGATCGACAGCATCTTCGCAACGCTCATGCTCCTGCCCTCATTTGCCGGGTCCGGCCGGCACCATTCTGCTTCTATCCTTGCATCGCCGACCTCCGCTATAATGCGAGCAATCGCTCGCTTTTCCTACTCGCATTCGAAACCGCAGGCCATGGCGCGCAAGGCAGCGACAAAACCCCGGAAAAAAGCCTCGCAGGAGCGATCCCGCGCCACGGTCGATGCGCTGGTCGAGGCAACTGCTCGCATTCTGGTTCGCGAAGGCTTTGAGAAGACGAGCACCAACCGGATCGCCGAAGTCGCCGGCGTCAGCGTCGGCTCGCTCTACCAGTATTTTCCGGGCAAAGAGGCGCTGGTGGCCGCCGTGATCGATCGTCACAACGAGGAGATCATGGCGCTGGTCCGCGCAGCGCTCGTCGAAGTCGCCGAGATGCCGATCGAAAAAGCCGTGCGCCGCCTCGTCACCGTCGCGATCGAGGCGCATCGCATCAAGCCCGAACTGCATCGCGTCCTCGCCGAGCAGATCCCGCGTGCGGGCAAGCTCGACGTCGAAGCCTACAACCGCGAGATCCACGCTCTCGTCCGCGCCTATCTCGACAGCCGCAAGGAGATGCGCAAGGTCGACCTCGATGTCGCAACCTTCATCTGCGTCAGCGCGATCGAGGCGGTCGCGCATAACGTGGTGCTGAACCGGGTCGAGATCCTGCCGGAGAAGATTGTGCGGACGCTGGTGGATGAAACGACGCAAATGGTGGTGGGGTATCTGCGGCGGTCCGCGTAGCGACGTCCGGCACAGAATGACTCCGGGCTGTCCTTCGACAGGGTTACGGCCGACATGTGCGAGGATCGGGCGCGCCCCGTTACAGAATCGTCGCTCTTCAAGAATACGTGCGTTGGTCGCTCCTGGGGTTGAACCGCGTACAGAAGCCCCATCTATGCGGGCGGCGAAATACCTGATAAAGTAAATTGATGCAGTCACAAGAATGGAAGGGAATTGTCGTTGGGTCAGCGATTGCGTTGCTGTCAGTGTCCCTTTTGGCAGCCGATGCCCTCATGGACCTGAGCGCCAGCGCACTGATCAAACGCCTGCAGAGTGCAGAAGCCTCCTTCGTCGACACGATGGGGCAGCCGTTCCGAAAGCAGGACCTCGCTTGCCGACCCGCGATCCCGCAAGATTTTGGTCAATCTCTGAAGAAAATGGTCGGAGCGAGAGGATTTGAACCTCCGACCCCTAGTCTCCCAGACTAGTGCGCTAACCGGGCTGCGCCACGCTCCGAACGTCGTTCCATTAGCTAGGATCGCTGCTTTGCGCAAGGCGAGGCACACCATTTTGGTGCCTTCGCCCAAAGCCAACGGGAACAGGCCGCCAAGAGAGAGAAAAGCGCCCTCAGGCGTCCTTGAGCGCCTGGTCCAGCATCTCCCTGCAGGCGACGAGATCGCCGAGCACGCGTTCCAGCCGTTCCCGGTGCAGCGCACTGGGCCCTGCCGGCGCGGCCGCGGCGCCGCCCTTGCGGAAGGTGGTGAGGATGTCCTCGTCGTCGACCTCCGTGAAGCGGAAGTCGATGCCTTCCTCCTCATCGCCCTGGTAGTCGTCGTCGTCGGAATCTGCGCCATTGACGCCCTTGATGGGCGCCTCGTCGTCGGGCTCCATCAGGCTCGCCCCAATGGCGTCTTCGATGGCTCCGAACGAGACCGCGGCCGAGCCATCGGCCAGTCCCTGAACCGATTTGACGCCGTGCTCCTTGAGGATCCGCTGCACGCCGCGGATGGTGTAGCCCTCCCCATAGAGCAGACGACGGATGCCCTTGAGCAGATCGACGTCGTCGGGGCGGTAATAGCGGCGGCCGCCGCTGCGCTTCATCGGCTTGATCTGGGAAAAGCGGGTCTCCCAGAACCGCAGCACGTGCTGCGGAATGTCGAGTTCCTGCGCTACTTCGCTGATGGTTCGGAACGCATCCGGCGCCTTGTCCAAATGCCAAATCCTTCACGTAGGCGCGATTACGCCTCGGGTTGAGCCTTGCTGGCATCGCCATTGGTGCGGTGCTGGGCGTTGATCCGTTGCTTCAGGATCGCCGACGGCTTGAACACCATCACGCGGCGCGGGGAGATCGGTACCTCGGTGCCGGTCTTCGGATTACGGCCGATACGCTGGCCCTTCTTGCGAACCATGAAGGAGCCGAACGAGGACAGTTTCACCGTCTCGCCCTTTTCAAGGCAGTCGGTGATCTCCTTCAGCACGAGCTCCACGAAGGCGGACGATTCCGTGCGTGACAGACCCACCTTCTGGTAGACGGCCTCACAGAGATCAACACGCGTTACGGTTTTGCTTGTATCGGTCATCGCCCTGCCCCACATCACGGCGAACAATTGTTGTCTGAAATTAGGAGCTTACGTTACGGCGGTCAACACCGCTCATCAATGCAGACGCATTGATATCAGGCGCCGATTCGGGCAAAATTTTATCGATGTGGCTTTACCAGCGCACCAGGGCCGAGCCCCAGGTGAAGCCGCCGCCCATCGCCTCCAGCAAAACCAGGTCGCCACGCTTGATGCGGCCGTCCTTCCGCGCCACCGACAGCGCCAGCGGGATCGAGGCAGCCGAGGTGTTGCCGTGACGGTCCACGGTCAGCACCACTTTCTCCGGCGCGATGTGGAGCTTGTGGGCGGAGGCGTCGATGATTCGCTTGTTGGCCTGATGCGGCACGAACCAGTCGATGCTGTCCGCATTGAGCCCGGTTGCCTGGAACGCATCGACGATGACGTCGGTGATCATGCCGACCGCGTGCTTGAAGACCTCGCGGCCCTCCATGCGCAGATGGCCGACGGTCTGGGTCGAGGACGGCCCGCCGTCGACGAACAGCTTGCCCTTGTGGCGACCATCGGAGCGCAAATGCGCCGTCACCAGGCCTCGATCGGTGGCCGCGTTGCCCGGCTGCTCCTGGGCCTCGAGCACGACCGCACCGGCGCCGTCGCCGAACAGCACGCAGGTGCCGCGGTCGTTCCAGTCGAGAATCCGTGAGAAGGTCTCGGCACCGATCACCAGGGCGCGCTTGAACGCGCCGGTGCGCAGGAAATTGTCGGCGGTCGCAAGCGCAAACACGAAGCCCGAGCACACCGCCTGGAGGTCGAAGGCTGCGCCGTGATTGATGCCGAGCCCGTGCTGCACGGCGACCGCGGTCGCGGGAAACGTGTTGTCGGGCGTCGAGGTCGCGAGCACGATCAGCTCGATCGATTGCGCATCCACGCCGGCATCGCTGAGCGCCGCCTGCGCCGCCTCGAGCGCAAGATGCGAGGTGAACTCGCCGTCGGCCGCGATGTGCCGCTCGCGAATACCGGTGCGCTGGACGATCCACTCGTCGGATGTGTCGATGCGCGCCGCCAGTTGGGCATTGGTCAGCACCTGCTCCGGCAAATAGGAGCCGCAGCCCAGCACGACCGAACGAATCTTGGTCACGAAACATCCTCCGGCGCGGTTGGCACGGAACCGAGCGCACCCCCATCGCGGTTGAGCATCTGATTGATCTTGTTCAGAAGATCGAATTTGGCCATCTCATAACCAACATCGATCGCATAGGCAAAGCCTTCGGCGTTGATTCCGCCATGGCTCTTGACCACGAGCCCGTTCAGCCCGAGCAGCACGCCGCCATTTGACTTGTTCGGATCCATTTTGTCACGCAGCGCCTGGAAGGCATTGCGTGCAAAAAGATAACCGAGCCTGGACAGCCAGCTGCGCTGGATCTCGTTGCGGAGCAAGTCCGCCATCTGGCGTGCGGTTCCCTCGGCAGCCTTGAGCGCAATGTTGCCGCTGTACCCCTCGGTCACGATCACATCGGCCATTCCCTTGCCGATGCCATCGCCCTCGACGAAGCCGACATAGTCGAGCTCCGGCAGGTTCATCGTGCGCAGGATCTCTCCTGCCTCGCGAATCTCCTCGTGCCCTTTGATCTCTTCGGTCCCGATGTTGAGCAGGCCGACGGTCGGACGCTTCTTGTCGAACACCACGCTCGCCATGGCCGCCCCCATGACTGCGAGCGCCACCAGATGACGCGCATCGCCGCCGATTGTGGCGCCGAGATCGAGCACCACGGACGAGCCACGCGCGGTCGGCCATACGGCAGTGATCGCCGGGCGATCGATGCCGGGCAGCGTACGCAAATGGAAGCGCGCCATCGCCATCAGTGCGCCGGTATTGCCGGCGGATACGGCCACATCCGCCTCCCCCTTCTTCACCGCATCAATGGCAAGCCACATCGAGGAGGTCTTGCGGCCGCGGCGCAGCGCCTGGCTCGGCTTGTCCTCGCCGCTGACGGCGACGTCGGTATGGATGATCTTCGAGGCGGCCTTGAGCTTCGGATGGCGCCCGAGTTCGGGCTCGATCCTGGCGCGATCGCCGACCAGCAGGAATTCGGTCGCCGGGCGCCTGTCGAGCGAGATGGCGGCGCCTGGAATGACGACAGGGGCGCCGACGTCGCCCCCCATGGCGTCAAGCGCGATACGAACCTTGCTTGGCATCGAAATCCCGGAAACCTGGTCTGGCGCGGTCGTCAACGAGCGGGGCCGCGGAATGGGCTCGCCATGGACATGGCGACCGGCCAAGCGCCACGCCGCACCCGGACCGGGGCGGACAATAGCGTTTTGTTATCCCGAAACAACCTCTTGCCCCCAGTCTTTTGGATCGAGAGCGATCAGCTGGCGGGCCCGGAAATTCCCAGGAAACACTTGGGAATCAAGTAGATAAACCAGCCTTTGAAACCCCTGCCGCAAACACCTCACCCCTCAAAGCAAGGTGGTCTTACGGGAACGCCCTTCTATTTGCCTTTCTTCTTGCCCTGCTTGTTGTCCTGGAGCGCCTTCAGCGCCGCGAACGGATGGTCCTCGGGGTCGGGCGCGGTGATCTCGGCCTCGAACACGGCCCCCGGCTTGCGGGGATAAGGGTCGATCGCCAGGAACAGCGCGTCGGTCGCAATGCGGCCGAGGTCAATGATCCCGTTGACGATGGCTTCCGGCGGATCGACGACCTCCGGGGCATTATCGTCGTCCTGCCCTTCCTCGATCAAATCCTCCAGCCGCCGCGCTTCGGCCTCGGGCGCAAAAGTCAGATCGACCTCCTCATCGATCTCATTCTCGATCGGATCGAGCGTGACCACGCAGGTCTGGCCGACCTTAGCCCGCACACGGCCCGTAACCTGGACCCGGCCGCCGCTCTTCGGCGCGACGACGAAGTCGGCGTGAGCCGACAGGATCTCCCGGACTCCGGCGACACTGCCCATGGCCTGGCGTGCTGCCGCCGAGGCTTCGAGCTCACGGTGAAGTCCCGTATCGGGAATCTGCGCCACGATCACAGGCGAGCGCCAGGGATCGGCTTCGAATCCGGTCGACGATCGGTTCATGATGTCTCATCCTCGCCAAGCGATGCGGGAAACCTGATAGATCCGAGCAGGACTGCGGGATCGCCGGTCTGGCCGAGCTCCGCATTCGCCGCCACCGCGTAAGCGGCGAGCCGTCGCGCCCGGTCCATCCCGGTACCGTTCAAGATATTCTTGCAGATCGCCTGCCCAAGCGCCTCGGCGCCTGCTTCGATCGCCTGGTCATACGCCTGAATGCGGCCGTAAAAAGCCTCCCCGAAGGCCCGCATCCGCTTCGGGACGGTCTGGTCGCCAACGCCCATCTCGCGCAGATTGTCATCCATGTCTTCGCAGAAGCGGTCGAACAGGGCCTGCGACAGTTCTACCCCGCCCTGGGCGACGTTTCGCAGCCGCCGCAGCACCAGCCAGAGGTGCAAGAGCAACAGGTCGAAACGGCCATTAACCGTGTCCGGCACGCCCAAGTCCCGGTAAAATATGGGTTCTCGCGCCTGCGTCACGATCATGCCATAGATGGTCTCAATGGTGCCGGCCGGGGCTAGCCGGGGTTTCCTGAAGTGATTGAACGGCCAAAGCATTGTGGTTTCCGCAAGCGGGCGCGCGCGAGTTGCATTCAGACGCCCTGCCCGGTACTTCAGCGCCTCGCGCGACGCAAGGGGACGGAATCAGTTCCGCTATGACGATAACGAACCAGACCAGCCTGCGCCGGGACAAGCGGCGCGGCCTTCATGCGTGCTGGCGTGGCCTGCGCATGCTCGCGGCCGTGACGCTCGTCGGCGCCGCACTCGCAGGCTGCACCGGTGAACAGTTCCAGAAGGGCTACATCCTGCCGCCGGGCGCACTCGAACAGATTCCGATCGGCGCGAGCCAGGATCAGGTGCTGATCGTGATGGGCACGCCCTCGACGGTCGCGACCCTTGACGGTGAAGTGTTCTACTACATCTCGCAGCGCTCGGAACGCATGGTCGCCTTCATGAACCAGAAGGTCGTCGACCAGCGTGTGATCGCGATCTATTTCGACAAGAACCGGCGCGTACGCCGGCTTGCGAATTACGGCCTCCAGGATGGCAAGATCTTCGACTCCATCAGCCGGACCACGCCGACGTCGGGTCAGGAGATGAGCTACCTCGCGCCGCTGTTCAAGCTGCTCAGCTTCAACTGAGATCGTGAACTGAGGCTATCTGCCTGCGGCTTCGTGACGCTCTCGGAACGACGCTGTCGGTCGCAGGCGACTTGTCGTTGTGCACCCCGTTCCCTACGCTCCCCGCAAACAAGAAGCTGGGAGTGGAATTGTGCCCAAGAACCGTCCGAACGGATTTTTGACCCGTCGCCGTGTGCTTGCGGGAGCCGCGGGCCTCTCCGCCGCCGCCATCCTGCCGCGATCGAGCCTTGCGGACTGGAGGCCGACAGAGAACATCCGCGTCATCGTGCCGGCTGCGGCGGGCGGCTCAACCGACGTGATGGGTCGGCTGCTCGCCGCCCATCTCCAATCCGCCTGGGGGCAGACAGCGGTTGTCGAAAATCGCTCCGGCGGCGGTGGCACGATCGGGACCGCCGAGGTGGTTCGCTCCAAGGCCAACGGCCACACCATCCTGATCGGCAACCCCGGTCCGAACGCGATCGCCTACAGCATCTTCAAGAACCTCAGCTACAAGCCCGACCAGCTCCAGCCTGTCAGCAACATGATCCGGATTCCGAATATCGTGTCGGCGCATCCGAAGACCGGCATCAAATCGGTCGCCGAGCTGATTGCGTTTCTCAAGGCCAATCCCGACAAGCTCAGCTACGCTTCATCGGGCGTCGGTCAAAGTCCTCACCTCACCGGCGCCTGGTTTCTTCAGCTCACCGGACTGAAGATGACTCATATCCCGTTCCGCGGCGCTGGCCCCGCGCTCCAGGCCGCCCTCGCCGGCGATATCCAGATCCTGTTCGACAATCTCTATCCGAGCCTGCCGCAGGTTCAGAACGGCACGCTCACCGGCCTCTGCGTCACCACGACCGCGCGCAGCGACCTCGCACCCGATCTGCCGACGATGCGCGAGAGCGCGCCGGAGCTTGCGAATTTCGACGTATCGTCCTGGTTCTCGGTCTTCCTGCCGAAGGGTGTGCCGCCGGCAGCTCTCGAAGCGCTCAATCTCCAGGTCAAGGCGATGCTGGAGCGCGACGACATCAGGAAGAACATCGCTGCCATGGGGGCGCGCGCCGACTACGGCACGCCCGAGCAGTTCGCCGCCTTCGTGGACGCCGAGACGAAGAAGTTCGCCGACATCATCCAGAAGGAAGGATTGCAGATGGACGTGCAGTAGCTCGCTCCACGGTCATTGCGAGCAATCCGGTATCTGTCCGCGGAAAGACCCTGGATTGCTTCGTCGCACCGGCGCAAAATTGCTTCGCAATTTTGTCGCGGGCTCCTCGCAATGACGTGGAGAGAGATTGCGCCCCACCAAACAAAAACCCCGCGGCTTTCGCCGCGGGATTTTGTCTTTTGTCGTTGATGCCGCTCAGTGCGCCAGGATCGCCAGCAGCAGCAAGGCCACGATGTTGGTGATCTTGATCATCGGGTTCACCGCAGGGCCGGCCGTGTCCTTGTAGGGATCGCCGACGGTGTCGCCGGTCACCGCCGACTTGTGGGCATCAGAACCCTTGCCGCCGAAATGACCGTCCTCGATGTACTTCTTGGCGTTGTCCCAGGCGCCGCCGCCCGAGGTCATGGAGATCGCGACGAACAGGCCCGTCACGATCACGCCGAGCAGCATCGCGCCGACGGCCGAGAACGCAGCCGACTTGCCGGCGGCGCCGCCGCCCGCGATCGCGTAGATCAGGAAGTAGACGACGATCGGCGACAGCACCGGGAGCAGCGAGGGGATGATCATTTCCTTGATCGCCGCGCGGGTGAGCAGGTCGACCGCCTTGCCGTAGTCGGGCTTGTCCGTGCCCTGCATGATGCCCGGCTTCTCGCGGAACTGACGGCGCACTTCCTCGACGATTGCGCCGGCCGCACGCCCGACCGCCGTCATGCCCATCGCGCCGAACAGATACGGCAGCAAACCGCCGAACAACAGGCCGACAACCACATACGGGTTGTTGAGCGAGAAATCCGGGTTGACGCCGGCGAAGTAGGGATGGTCGGCCGAGCCCGCAACGAAGAACTTGAGGTCCTGGTTGTAGGCTGCGAACAGCACAAGGGCACCGAGACCGGCGGAGCCGATCGCGTAACCTTTGGTGACCGCCTTCGTCGTGTTGCCGACCGCGTCGAGCGCGTCGGTCGACTTGCGCACTTCCTTCGGTAGCCCCGCCATTTCGGCGATGCCGCCGGCGTTGTCAGTCACCGGACCGAAGGCGTCCAGCGCGACGACCATGCCGGCCAAGGCCAGCATGGTGGCGGTCGCGATGGCGATGCCGAACAGGCCGGCCAGGCTGTAGGTGACCAGGATGCCGGCGATGATGACGATCGCGGGCAACGCCGTCGCTTCCATCGAGACGGCGAGGCCCTGGATCACGTTGGTGCCGTGACCCGTGACCGAAGCCTGGGCGATCGACTTCACCGGACGGTAGTCGGTGCCGGTGTAGTACTCGGTGATCCAGATGATCAGCGCGGTGACGACGAGGCCGATGACGCCGCATTCAAACAGCGACATGCCGGTATAGTCGACGCCGTCGAGCTTGCCGAAGCCGATCAAATAGTAGATCACGCCGGCGATGCCGATCAGCGACAGGATGCCGGTTGCGATCAGGCCCTTGTAGAGCGCGCCCATGATCGACTGGCTGGGCCCGAGCTTCACGAAGAACGTGCCGATGATCGAGGTGATGATGCAGATGCCGCCGATGGCGAGCGGCAGCGTCATCATGTTGGCGAGGATCGGCGTCTTGGCGAAGAAGATGGCAGCGAGAACCATGGTGGCGACCGCGGTCACCGCATAGGTCTCGAACAGGTCGGCGGCCATGCCGGCGCAGTCGCCGACGTTGTCACCGACGTTGTCGGCGATGGTGGCCGGATTGCGCGGATCATCCTCGGGGATGCCGGCCTCGACCTTGCCGACGAGATCGCCGCCGACGTCCGCCCCCTTGGTGAAGATGCCGCCGCCGAGACGGGCGAAGATCGAGATCAGCGAGGCGCCGAAGCCGAGCGCCACCATGGCGTCGATGACGGTGCGGCTGTCAGGTGCGAGCTTCAGCGAGTGCACCAGGAAGCCGAAATAGAGCGTCACGCCCAACAGCGCGAGACCCGCCACCAGAAGGCCGGTAATCGCGCCCGCCTTGAAGGCGAGTTCGAGGCCGCCGGCGAGCGACGTCGTCGCAGCCTGGGCGGTGCGCACATTGGCGCGCACTGAGACGTTCATGCCGATGAAGCCGGCCGCCCCCGACAGGACGGCGCCGATCAGGAAGCCGATCGCGACATAGAGCCCAAGGAAAAAGGCAAGCAGCACGAAGATGACGATGCCGACGATGCCGATCGTGGTGTACTGGCGCCGGAGATAGGCCTGTGCGCCTTCACGCACCGCTCCCGCGATCTCCTGCATGCGCGGTGACCCCGCATCCGCACTCAACACCGAAGACGTCGCCCAAATCGCGTAGACGACGGAAAGCACTCCGCAGAGCACTATCAACCATAATGCTGTCATTTGATTTCTGCCTCAGATCCTTGATGAACGTACCCCCGCCGCCTCTTGTTTTCCGTCATGCGGTGCGGCGCCCTTATGCTGAACAGGGCTGCCCCTTGCGCGAAGAGGTAGCCCTAGTCGGTCACAAGCTTGCCAAAATCAAATTGATGGTGCAACGCCGGAAGAGAGTGAAAAAGCCGATCTCGGCAGGTAATTAGACCTAATGCCGAGCGCGCGACGGCTGGCGTGGCGCAGTGCCTAGAAGTGGCTAAAAGACAACCGCTTCAAGGCCAGTTCCTGGCCCTGCCCATCCAGAAAGCGTGGCCGCTCGTAGCCGGCGACGATCGTGCCGATCGCCGTGACGGCAAGGCCGGCCACCCGCCCGGCGGCGATCAGCGCATCGCTCCGTGCCGGCGGGACCGTGCACAACACTTCGTAATCGTCGCCCCCGGCAAGCAGCGTCTCAACACAAATGGCATTGCGGTCGAGCAGGCCGGCCGCGGCGGCCGAGAGGGGTACGCTCGCCAGACCGACGGTGGCCGAAACGCCGGATGCTGCACAGAGTTTGGTCAGGTCGCCGGCAAGCCCGTCGGAGACGTCCATCGCCGCTGTCGCATGGTCACGCACAGCCTGCGCCAACACATTGCGGGGCTGGGGGATCCGATAGCGCGAAACGAGAGCTTCTCTTGCTGCGGGATCGGACGCGAGCGCGGTGGCGGCCGGGCCTCCGGTGAGCACGTCCAGCCCGAGCGCGGCATCGCCGATCGTGCCCGTCACCAGGATAATATCGCCCGGTCGCGCTCCGGTGCGGCCAACCATCCGCCCCGTCGGCACGCGGCCGAAGGCGGTGATCGAGATCATCTGCGGCCCCGGTGTCGACACCGTGTCGCCGCCGAGCAGCGGGCAGGCGAAAGTTTTCACGTCCTCGCCGAGCGCATCCGCGAACGGCCTGAGCCAGGCGTCCTCCTTGCTGCGCAGCGCCAGCGTCAGCACGAAGCCGGCCGGGCTCGCGCCCTTGGCGGCGAGATCGGACAGGTTCACCCGCAGTGCCTTGCGCGCGATGGTGTCGGGGGGATCGGTGGCAAGATAATGCACGCCCTCGACCACGGCATCGGTGGTGACGACAATGTCGTCGCCTGACGAGGACAGCACCGCGGCGTCGTCCACCAGTGCGAACGCACCGGGATCAGTCGCCAACGGCTTGAAATAGCGAGCGATCAGGGAATCTTCGCCGGAGGGATCGTTCGGAGTGGTCATCGGTGTCAACTCCAACCGCCGGCGTCGCCCTACCCCCGCCCGAACTCGTCACCGCGAAACTGGCGGCCGATCTGGTCGAGCACGGCGTTGACCATTCCGGTCTCCTCGCGGTCGACGAAAGCATTCGCGACGTCGACATATTCGGAGATCACGACGCGGCCCGGCACATCCTTGCGGTGCTCCAGTTCGTAGGCCCCTGCCCGCAACACCGCGCGCAGGATGGCTTCGATCCGCTTCAAGGGCCAGCCCTTGGACAGCGCCTCGTCGATCAGCGGATCGAGCTTCTTCTGGTCGCGCACGACGCCGGAGACGACGTCGCGGAAAAATGCGGCTTCCGCAGGCAGGTACGTGTCGCCCTCGACCTCGTTGCCGAGCCAGTGGCTTTCGAACTCCGCAAAGATGTCGTTGATGCCGGCGCCGGCGATATCCATTTGATAGAGCGCCTGGACGGCTGCGAGCCGCGCCGCACCGCGCCGGTTCGCTTTCTTCTCCGCAAGCCCCGCCGGTTTCCTGATGTCAGCCATGGCTCAGGCCCGCGCCAGACGGCGCTTGATGCGAAGCATCGCCAGCGCCGCACGCGCGGCATCGCCGCCCTTGTTGAGCTCGCTGGCGCGCGCCCGCGCCCAGGCCTGGTCCTCGTTGTTGACGGTGAGGATGCCGTTGCCGAGCGGCAACTTGCGCGCCACAGCGAGGTCCATCAGCGCACGCGAGGATTCCTGCGAGACGATCTCGAAATGGATGGTGTCGCCGCGGATCACGCAACCGAGCGCAATCACCGCATCATAAGGCTTGCCGTTCGCCGCAGCCGCGTCGACTGCGATCGCCACCGCCGCCGGGATCTCCAACGCGCCGGGAACCGTGATGACGTCATGGGTCAGGCCGGCCGCCTTCAACTCGGTCACCGCGCCATCCAGAAGCGCGTCCTGGAGATCGTCATAGAACCGTGCCTCGACCACCAGCGCACGCGCGCCGGAAATATCGGTCTGGTCCTTCAGGGGTGCGCGCCGCGCGTCTGCCATCGTCTCAATCCGTTTCGTCTAGTCGTCTCTTGGGTCGGCGCGTTATGTAGTCGCCGCAGGCGTGTAAGCCAAGTTTTAAAGCAGGGCCGGCTTTACCGGTCACTTCATTTCCGTCAGCCGCGCCGCATAGCGGGCCATCAGATCGACCTCGATATTGACCTCGCTGCCTGCCTTCCAGCCGCCGATCGTCGTGACGTCGAGCGTATGCGGGATGATCAGCACCGAAAAGGTCGCGTCATCAACCGTATTGACGGTCAGCGAGACGCCATCGAGCGTAATCGAGCCCTTGGTGGCGATGAAGCGCGCCAGCTCCCGCGTCGTCGAGAGCTCGAACCGCGCCATGTCGGGCAGGTCCTCGCGGCTGACGATGCTGGCGACGCCGTCGACGTGGCCGGCGACGATGTGACCGCCGAGCTCGTCGCCGATCTTGAGCGCACGCTCGAGATTGAGCCTCGTGCCCACCTTCCAGCGCTTGGCCGTCGTCAGCGCCAGCGTCTCGGCGGCGGCATCGACGTCGAACCAGGTTTTGCCGTCAGCGACGCCGGAGGCGACCACGGTGAGGCAGACGCCGTTGTTGGCGATCGAAGCGCCGTCGGCGATGGTGGTCTGATCGTAGCTGCAGGCAATGCGCAGGCGGTGCAATTGCCCCTGCGCCACCGGCTTGACGCTGACGATCTCGCCGATATCGGTGACAATGCCAGTGAACATTAAGCGCGCTCGTAGATGGTGAGAGTATCGGGGCCGAATGTCTCGCTAGCATGAACCTTGTAGGCCTGCGACTGCGTGATTTTCGACAGGGGCAATGCATCGAGCGCATCGACCCCACCAGCCCCCACCTCTTCCGCCCCGCGGAACAGCCAGATCTCGTCGACGAGGTCGGCAGACACGAAGGATGCCGCAACGCGGCTGCCGCCCTCGACCATCAGCCGCGTGATGCCCTTCTCGGCGAGCGCGTGCAGCACGGCCGGAAGGTCGAGGCCGGCTGCACCGTTCGGCGGCATGCGCATGATTTGCGCACCGGCGGCGCCGAGGCGGGTTGCTGCGGCTGCTTCCGCAAGCTCTGAACCCACGACCCAAAGCGGCGCCTCGCGCGCGGAGCGCACGAGTTGGCTGGAAGCCGGAATCCGCAAATTCCGGTCGAGGACAACACGCAACGGAGAACGCGCTTCCATGCCGGGCAGGCGGCAATTGAGCTGCGGATCATCGGCCAGCACCGTGCCGATGCCGACCAGGATCGCGTCGCTCGAGGCGCGCAGGAGATGCACCCGGTCGCGGACGGCATCGCCGGTGATCGCGAGCCGCTTGCCGCCTTCAGCGCCGATCTTGCCGTCGGGCGAGACGGCAAGCTTCAGGATCACGTGCGGACGCTTGTCACGGATGCGGCGGAAATGGCCGGCGTGGTCGAACGCGGCCTCCGCCGCGCACAGGCCCACATCCACAGTCATGCCTGCGGCGCGCAGGCGCGCGTGCCCCTGCCCCGCGACCTCAGGATTTGGATCCTCGATCGCCGCGACGACGCGCTTGATGCCGGCGGCGATCACCGCATCGGCGCAGGGCGGCGACTTGCCGAAATGCGAGCATGGCTCGAGGGTGACGTAAAGCGTCGCACCGCGCGCGGCCTCGCCTGCCCGCCGTAGCGCTTCAACCTCGGCATGCGGCCGTCCACCGGGCTGCGTCCAGCCGCGGCCGACGATCACTCCGTCCCTGACGATGACGGCGCCGACGGCCGGATTGGGCCAGGTGCGCCCCTGCCCGCGCCGACCGAGCGCCAGCGCCAGCTGCATGTAACGGCGGTCGGCGTCCTTGGACTCGCGGATCTTCCGGGCGAACTGATCTTCCAGGATGCGGAAGATCATTTGCGCATCGCGGCGAGCCGCGCTTCCTCCTCACCGGAGAGCTCGCCGAGCACCTCGGCGAAATCCTTGGCCTCGCGGAAATTGCGGTAGACCGAGGCGAAGCGCACATAGGCGACGTCGTCGAGCGTGCGCAGATGCTCCATCACGGTCTCGCCGATCACCTCGGAGGAAATCTCGGCCTCACCGCCGGTCTCGAGCTCGCGCACGATGGTGGAGACCATCTTCTCCACCCTTTCAGGCTCGACCGGCCGCTTGCGCAACGAGATCGAGACCGAGCGCATCAGCTTGTCGCGGTCGAACGGTACGCGGCGGCCGTTGCGCTTGATCACCGTGAGCTCGCGCAGCTGCACGCGCTCGAAGGTGGTGAAGCGGAAATTGCAGGCGATGCACACGCGCCGCCTGCGGATGACGGAAGAATCCTCGGTCGGACGCGAGTCCTTTACCTGCGTGTCGAGACTGTTGCAGTTCGGGCAGCGCATCCGTTTGCCTTGATCCTTTGACTTCAGCCTTTATCTTGGCCTCTTACTGATAGATCGGGAAGCGGTCGGTGAGCGCCTTGACCCGTTCCTTGATCGCAGCTTCCACCAGCGGCGCCTTGCCGTCGTCGGATTGCGCGATCGCGTTGAGGACCTCGGCGATCATGCCGCCGACCTGCTGGAATTCAGCGACGCCGAAGCCGCGGGTCGTCGCCGCCGGGGTGCCCAGACGGATACCGGAGGTCACGAACGGCGACTCCGGGTCGAACGGAATGCCGTTCTTGTTGCAGGTGATGGCGGCGCGAACCAGCGCCTTCTCCGAGGCGTTGCCCTTCAGGCCCTTCGGCCTGAGGTCGACCAGCATCAGATGGTTATCGGTGCCGCCGGAGACAATATCGAAGCCATGGCTCTTCATCGCCTCGGCGAGTGCCTTGGCGTTCTCGACGACGTTCTTCGCATAGACCTTGAAGTCCGGACGCAGCGCCTCACCGAAGGCCACGGCCTTTGCCGCGATCACATGCATCAGCGGGCCGCCCTGCAGGCCCGGGAAGATCGCCGAATTGAATTTCTTGGTCAGCGCCTCGTCATTCCACAGCATGAGGCCGCCGCGCGGACCGCGCAGCGATTTGTGCGTCGTGGTGGTGGTGACGTGGGCATGCGGCACAGGCGAGGCATGCACGCCACCGGCGACGAGGCCCGCGAAGTGCGCCATGTCGACCAGCAGATAGGCGCCGACCGAGTCCGCGATCTCACGGAAGCGCTTGAAATCCCAGGCGCGCGAATAAGCCGAGCCGCCGGCCACGATCAGCTTCGGCTTGACCTCTTCGGCCTGCTTGGCGACTGCGTCCATGTCGATGATCTGGTCCTCGCGGCGCACGGTGTAGTGCGCGGCCTTGAACCACTTGCCGCTCATGTTGACGGGTGAGCCGTGAGTGAGATGGCCGCCGGCCGCGAGGTCGAGGCCCATGAAGGTGTCGCCGGGCTGGAGCAGCGCCAGGAACACCGCCTGGTTCATCTGGCTGCCGGAATTCGGCTGCACGTTGGCGAACTTGGCGCCGAACAGCTTCTTGGCGCGATCGATCGCGAGGTTCTCGGCGACGTCGACCCACTCACAACCGCCGTAGTAGCGCGCGCCCGGATAACCTTCCGCATATTTGTTGGTCATCACCGAACCCTGCGCCTCCAGCACGGCCCGGCTGACGATGTTCTCGGAGGCGATCAGCTCGACTTCATGGCGCTGCCGGCCGAGTTCGCCCTTGATGGCGGCGGCGATTTCCGGGTCGGCCTGATCGAGCGAGGCGGTGAAAAACGAATCGGGCGCGGAGGCGGTCTTGGCTGAGGTCATCTTGCGAATATCTCCACCGCCGCAGCCTTTTGGCAGGCTACGGGGGTCTTGGTGTGGCGATCGGAAGCGGCGAGCGCGATCTACCACATCGCCCGCAACAGGCCAAGCATTTGCGGGTCGGGCGTGACATTTATGCAAGATATGGTGGGGATTTATGGATTGGGGCGATCGGACGGCCGCAGAACCACCTGCTCGCCGGTCACCCGGAAAGGTCCGATCTGGACCTCAACAATCCAGTGGTCGCGGTGCTCCGTCTACAGCCCGGTATACCCCGCCTTCACCGGGTCCACGCTGCCGTCGAGCTGGCGCAGATAGGTCAGGCCGCAGACCGTCAACCTGTGGGTGTCCTTCTCGCCGGCTTCCATCAGGGTGGTGAGGTAGTTCGTCACCTTTTCCCGCGCCTCGTCGCTCGCCGCCGCCGTGCGATTGGCGAGCAGGTCATAGGTCTTCATGATGCGGTCGATGGCAGCTTCCATGGCACCCTCTGGTTCATCGATGTTTTGGGAATCTTGATCAGGCAACCGCTCTTGCCTCGGCCTGCGCCTCAAACCTCACGATCGCCTTGTTGGCGAGCCTGATCTTGTTGGATTCGCCGTGCTGGAGCAGCGTGACGATGATCTCGAGCAGGCGTTCGTTGGTGGCGAGCGTGTCGGCGATCGCACCGGAGCGGCGGAGGTAATTCGCGGCGATCGCGTAGGCATCGCTCACGAGTTCGACGTTCATTGCCTGCAACCCGCGCTCGACGAGCATCGCGTCCTCCGATCCGCAGGGACAACCGCGACGCGTAGAACCGGTTCCGCTGATCAGGCACTTTTTTCGCGAGTGCGAAAAGCACAACGCGCACCGGTCCGGAACAAGCCGGGCCGGCGCGCTGGGGAAGCCAGGCACGTTGGGGAGGCCTGCCGGTCTTGTCGAGGGCCGGCTTGGCCTTGATCCCGTTTTGAAACTCAGAGCCGATACAGGATCTGGTCGGTCCAGAACCGCTCGAGGCGGTGCAGCGACTTGTTGAGGGTCGAGAACTCCTCGCCGGAGATGCCGCCGACCTGTTCCACGGTCTTGACGTGCTTCTGGTACAGGCTGTCGACGATGCGGCGGACTTCCTGGCCCTGCGGCGTCAGGCGGATGCGCACCGAGCGGCGGTCAACGCGCGAGCGCTGATGATCGAGGAAACCGAGCTCGACGAGCTTCTTCAGATTGTAGGAGACGTTGGAGCCGAGATAGTAGCCGCGCGTGCGCAGCTCGCCCGCGGTCAGCTCCTTGTCGCCGATGTTATAGAGCAGGAGCGCCTGCACGGAATTGATGTCGGCGCGGCCACGACGATCGAACTCGTCCTTGATCACATCGAGGAGCCGGCGATGCAGCCGCTCCACCAGAGTCAATGCTTCCAGATAGAGCGACTGCACCGAACCCTGCGGGCCCGAAACGCGCTCTGCGGTATCTGCCGCAGTTGCGACGGCTTTCATCATGACACTTCCCCTGTTGTCGTTTTTATCGACACTCATTCGACGAAACTTGTGTCCCGTCTGATAGGTGCAACTTAAGGGGGGCGTTTGAAGATCGGCTTAAATAAGAGAATAAAGAGATCATGAATTTAAGACAGTGAATTGCGGATTAAGCCTGTCCCACAAGCACTTTTCGCAACCGTCTGTTGACCGTGGCAAGGTCCTGTTCACCGTCCGTCCGCACCATCTGTCACATTCCAGAACAGCCCCGCCACGTTTCGAAACGCACGCGTAACGGCTGTGGCGGATAGCGCTAGGTCAACGAAAACTTACCTCGAATTTTACGAAACCAGCGGTCAACCAAGCGCAGCACTCTCATCTCCCGGACCAGCGCCGCGAAGCGGCGCGCAGGGCCGGGAGCCAGAACGCCGCAAACGAGATCGGAGAGATTTCGGGCCCAGGCTCAGCAGCGCATCACCATGGTGCGTCGGAGACACGCTTAAACACACTGTTGGTGCTGCGCCTGTCCGGGGCACAGAATGTGCGTGTTGGAAACGTCTGCGCTACGGCGGCCGTTCGCGCGCTGCCATCCAGGCGAGTGCGAGATAAGCGGCGAGCATGAAGGCTTCGACGCCGACCACGACGAGGCTGCCTCCATAGATCCCCGGGAACATCAGCTCGATCACTGCCATCGAGACCACGGTCGTGAGCCACACCACGGCTCCCCAGGGCGTGGCGAGCCACAGGCCGACGGCGGCGACGAGCTCGATGACGGCGAAATAGATGGTCGAGGCCTGCCAGGCCATCGACTGGTTTTCGAAGGCCTCCTCCTCGCCGCCGACAAAGCCGGTCACCTGTGCCCAGTGATACAGGCCCTTGAGGATCGACAGCAGCGCCATGACCCGCAGGAATAGCACCAGGCGGCGGGTCCAGACATTGTCGTCGGAGTCGGGCCGCTCCGAAGAGATCGCCGCCACAGACAATGCACTGTCGCGGGCGCCGTCCCTGACGGCATCCCTGGCATTGTCGCGGGCCGCATCACGGGTGGAAATCTCGGGCATCGCCCCTTCTGGCTGTTTCGCCACGCAAAATCAATCGGCTGCCATCGCCTTGCGGGAGGTCAAGCCGCGGTGACGGGAACTATGCGAGCTGGTATAAGAATAATTCCAGCCGGGAGAAGAGTAATGGCGATCAAATACGGACGTCCGATCGAACTGCGCGAGGTCGCGCGCGCGACCGGTGCCGCAGTGCCCCATGCCCTCGATCTGACCGTCCGTCCGCGCCGCAACCGCAAGGCAGAATGGGCCCGGCGCATGGTGCGCGAGAACGTGCTCACCACCGACGATCTGATCTGGCCGCTGTTCCTGATCGAGGGCAACAACAAGCGCGAGGCCATCACTTCGATGCCCGGCGTCGAACGCCTCAGCGTCGACCAGGCCGTGCGCGATGCCGAGCGCGCCATGAAGCTGACCATTCCCTGCCTCGCGCTGTTTCCCTACACCGATCCTTCCTTGCGGGACGAAGAAGGCTCGGAAGCCACCAACCCGGACAATCTGGTCTGCCAGGCGGTTCGCGCGATCAAGAAGGAATTCCCTGACATCGGCGTGCTCTGCGACGTCGCGCTCGATCCCTTCACCAGCCACGGCCATGACGGCTTGATTTCCGACGGCAAGATCTTGAATGACGAGACGGTTGCCGTACTGGTGCGCCAGGCGCTGGTGCAGGCCGAAGCCGGCTGCGACATCATCGCGCCCTCCGACATGATGGACGGCCGCGTCGCCGCGATCCGCCAGGCGCTGGATCGCACCGGCCTCCTTGACGTGCAGATCATGGCCTATGCCGCGAAATACGCCTCGGCTTTCTACGGTCCGTTCCGCGATGCGATCGGCTCGGCCAAGACGCTCACCGGCGACAAGCGCACCTACCAGATGGACAGCGCCAACACCGACGAAGCGCTGCGCGAGGTCGAGCTCGACATCTCCGAGGGCGCCGACATGGTGATGGTCAAGCCCGGCATGCCGTATCTCGACGTGGTCCGTCGCGTGAAGGACACCTTCGGGATGCCGACCTTCGCCTATCAGGTGTCCGGCGAATACGCGATGATCGCGGCCGCCGCCAACAACGGCTGGCTCGACGGCGACCGCGCCATGATGGAGAGCCTGCTCGCCTTCAAGCGCGCCGGCGCGGATGGCGTTTTGACTTATTTTGCGGCGCAGGCAGCAGAAAAACTGAAGTCGCAATCCTGAGGCGGCTCAATCCGCCGCTTACGCCCTCGGCTGCGGCCCACATAACGGACGTAGCGCCTCGCGCTGCTCGCGCGACAGCACGGTGATTGGATAGATTGCCTCGCGCGTCTCCCGCTTGAAGAACGGATGCGGCCATGTCTTCCCCCGCAGCTTCCATGCAAGCACCTTGGCGATAGCGCGCAGGAGGAGAGACAGATCAAGTCCTGTTGAGCCCGCCGGCGGCTCGCCCACCGCGTGCTTGCCGAGAATGGCCCCGATCGGCGGTCCGGCGACATCGTCAACTGCGGGCGTGCCGCCCTCGAACGCCTGCGCAACAATGCCGACAAAGGGAACGCTCGGCGTGAGGGTGTTGCCGATCGGCGTGTTGCAGCAACTTGCATACCATCTGTAGAGGCCTTTCGGGGTTAGTCGGACCCCGGCGACCCGGTTCTGGCCCTCTGCAAACGAGAACGTCGATGGCGCGACCTGGACAATGTCGGTGCCACCTTTCGCATTCAGCAGATCGGCACGGCCGAGCTGATGTGCGAAGGCCTGGCAGCAGTCGTCGCAGTAACAGACCACGCGGTTGACGGTGTGCGGCGACACGCCCGTGACCACGCCGCGGACCCCGCCACAGCGACAACGCAATTCGATGTCACCACGCATGAATATTCCTTTCCGGGCGCGGAATTAGGGACTTCGGCTGCGCCGAGCATGGTGCAAATCACGAACAGCGCAAGCGCACTCGGCCGCCGAATCGCCGGAATATTTTGCGGTGCTGATGCGCCAGCAGCCTTGGCGCGCGACCGGATGGCTCCCATGTGCTGCGGGTGAGACGTCCGAAAGTGGAAGGGAAGCTCATGTCTTATTCCGGTTCGCCAAACGACAGCGGCACCTGGCGTAGTGATGGCGCGGCGCACGCCTATGATCCCTATCTGCATCCGGAACTGTTCCGCGGTGTCGCGACGCGGCGGGTGTTTGCGTTCCTGATCGACATGGTCGTGATTTCCGTGCCTGTCATCCTCGGCTACCTCTTCATCGCGGTGTTCGGCGTCGTGACGCTCGGCATCGGTTGGGCCCTGTTCTGGCTGGCCTGGCCGGCCTCCGTGATCTGGGCCATCGTCTATTATGGCGCCTGCATCGGCGGTCCGTCGTCGGCGACGATCGGGATGCGGGTCATGGATCTGGAGTTGCGCACCTGGTACGGCGCGCCGGGCTACTTTGTCCTCGGCGCCACCCATGCCGTGCTGTTCTGGGTGACGGTCTCGTTCCTGTCGCCCTTCGTGGTGCTGGTCGGCCTGTTCAACGGCCGCCGGCGCCTGCTGCAGGATTTCGTGCTGGGAACGGTCGTGATCAACAATTCCGTTCGGGCCCCAGTCCCCCAGACGGCCAGGACGTATTGAGAACCGAGCGATCAATGACCTACTAACCAGGATCAGCTAAGCTGACTGGCCTGCCGACCTACCGAGCGGACCAATTGACCGGAGGCTTTCGTAGCGCGATGCTGATACTCACTTCGGAGGCCTACGACGTCCCTTGACCCAGCACTCGCGCGATACCCCTCAATTTTACCTGACGGCGCCGTCCCCCTGCCCGTATCTGCCGGGCCGGCATGAGCGCAAGGTGTTTACACACCTCGTGGGTGAGCGCGCCGGCGACCTCAACGACCTCCTGACCCATGGCGGGTTCCGCCGCAGCCAGTCGATCGCTTACCGGCCGGCTTGCGACCAGTGCCGGGCCTGCGTCTCGGTCCGGGTGGTCGCCAACGAGTTCCGCCTGTCCCGCAATTTCCGCAAGGTGATGGCCCGCAACGCCGACATCATCGGCGAGCAGCGCAGCGCGGTGCCGACATCAGAGCAATATTCGGTATTCCGCGCCTATCTCGACGCCCGTCACCGCCACGGCGGCATGGCCGACATGACCGTGCTCGACTACGCCATGATGGTCGAGGACAGCCATGTCGAGACCCGCATCATCGAGTACCGCAAGCGCGGTCCCGACAGCGGCATCACCGGCCGTGGCGAGGAGCTGATCGCGGTCGCATTGACCGACGTGCTCAGCGACGGCCTGTCAATGGTCTATTCGTTCTTCGAGCCCAGCCAGGTCAGCCGCTCGATGGGCACCTTCATGATCCTCGACCATATCGCCCGCGCACGCAGGCAGGGCCTACCCTACGTCTATCTCGGATACTGGATCGAGGGTTCCAAGAAGATGGACTACAAGGCCCGCTTCCTGCCGCAGCAGCGCTTGGCCCCCTCAGGCTGGCTGCGCATCGACGCGCAGGGCGATGTGGCGTCCGAGCCGCAGGATTGATCATGTGAATGGGGAACGGGGAGGCGCGAATAGCGAAGCATCCACTCCCCGTTCGCCACTCGCTACTCACCCCACCAACGTATCCACCAGCAGCTTCAAATTCAAAACCACGATCACGCCCGCCACGATCCACGCGATCGCGGCGACGGACATGGGTATCGCGAACTGCCCCATCTTGCGGCGATCGGACACGAAACGCACCAGCGGGATTACCGCGAAGGGCAGCTGCATCGACAGCACGACCTGGCTGAGCACCAGCAGATCCGCGGTGCCGCGCTCGCCGTAGATCGCGGTGACGACGATCACCGGGATGATGGCAATGCCGCGCGTGACGAGACGCCGCGCCCAGGTGGGCAGCCGCAGATCGAGAAAGCCCTCCATGACGATCTGGCCGGCGAGCGTTGCGGTGACGGTCGAGTTCAGACCCGAGGCGAGCAGCGCCACCGCGAACAATGTCGAGGCAACGCCGAGGCCAAGCAGCGGCGAGAGCAGCTCGAAGGCCTGGCCGATCTCGGCAACCTCCGAGTGGCCGCTCTTGTGGAAGGTGGCGGCTGCGACAACGAGGATCGCGGCGTTGACGAACAACGCCAGCATCAGCGCGATGGTGGAATCCGTCGTCGCCCATTTGATCGCTTCGCGCCGGCCCTCGTCGTTGCGCGCATAGGCGCGCGTCTGCACGATCGACGAATGCAGATAGAGATTATGCGGCATCACGGTCGCGCCGATGATGCCGATCGCGATGTAGAGCATCTCGGAATTGGTGAATATCTCGGTCTTCGGCGCAAAGCCGCGCAGCACCTCGGCAAACGGCGGCGCGGCGGCCACGATCTGCACCGCGAAGCAGCCCGCGATCACCGCCAGCAGCGCCATGACGAACGCCTCGAGGAAACGGAAGCCGCGGTTCATCAGGACGAGCAGCAGGAATGCGTCGAGCACTGCAATCAGCGCGCCGACGATCAGGGGAATGCCGAACAGAAGTTTCAGCGCAATGGCGGTTCCGATCACCTCGGCAAGGTCGCAGGCGATGATCGCCGCTTCACAGCCCAGCCAGAGCAGGAGGTTGACCGCGGGCGAATAGGTGGCGCGGCAGGCCTGCGCGAGGTCGCGATCCGTGACGATGCCGAGCCGTGCCGCCAGGGATTGCAGCAGGATCGCCATCAAATTCGAGAGCAAGATGACCGAGAGCAGCGTGTAGCCGAACTTCGACCCGCCAGCGAGGTCGGTCGCCCAGTTGCCGGGGTCCATATAGCCGACCGAGACCAGGTAGCCCGGCCCGATGAAGGCGAGCAGCCGCCGCCACCACGCCGCCGTGGGGATGGTCACCGTGGCGTTGACCTCGGCCAGGCTCTTGGTGGCTGGCGCGTCAATGCGCCAGCCGGAGGCTGTATCCTGGGTGAGATCGGGCGATCGGGCATCCATGATGGCAACAATACCGATGTCGAGCCTTATTGCAACTCATTTGCAACTGCATCTAGCCGGATCGGTTCCCGCGGGTACCTCGTTTTGCCCCGCCCTGTCGGGAAGCGGGTGGGTTTGGCGGTCCCCGGACGCCGATACTGGCCTCATCACGACTTTGCAGGAACGAGCCATGTCAAATCCACAGCGCCTCCCCCAGACCTTCAACCGCCTCGCCTGGTCCAACCTCGCGGCGCAGTCGGCAGAGCAGATCGCGCTGGCCGCGGCGCCGATCGTCGCGGTGCTGACGCTGGGAGTGGCCGAAGGGCAAACCGGCCTGCTCCAGACCGCCCTCACCTTGCCCTTCGTGCTGTTTGCGATTCCGGCCGGCCTGCTCGCCGACCGCATCTCCCGCCGCTCGCTGATGGCGAGCGCCGAGGCGCTGCGGGCCGTGGCGCTTGGGACGATCGTGCTGCTGCTCGCGCTCGGCGCGCTCAATCTGGCGCTGCTGGCGCTGCTCGGCTTCGCCGCAGTCTGCGGCACCGTGGTCTACAGCGTCGCTGCGCCGGCGCTGGTGCCCTCGCTGGTCAGCGCGGAGCTGTTGCCGGCTGCGAATGCCCGGATCGAACTTGCGCGCACCATCGCCTTCGCCAGCGGGCCTGCGCTCGGCGGCGCACTGGTCGGCTGGTGGGGCGCGAGCCCGGCTTTCGCTTTCGCGGCGGCGCTCTCCGCGATCGCCGTGGCCCTGCTCTCCGGCCTCTACGAGCCGGCGCGCACGCCGGTGCCGCGTCGCCATCCAATGCTGGAGATCCGCGAGGGCGCGGCCTTCGTCTTCCACCACCAGCTGCTGCGGCCGGTGTTCATCACCCAGTTCATCTTCAACACCGGCTGGTTCCTGCAGATCGCGGTGTTCGTGCCTTACGCGGTGCGCCATCTCGGCCTGACCGCCGCCGGTGTCGGCATCGTGCTGACGATGTACGGAATCGGCATGGTGATCGGCGCACTGTTCGCCACGCGCGTCATGAAGCGCATCGCGTTCGGCACCGTGATCGGCCTCGGCCCGGTGACCGGTTTCGTCGCGGCTGTCGTGATGGCACTGACTGTGCTGGTGCCCTCGCCGTGGCTCGCTGGCCTCAGCTTCTTCCTGCTCGGCGTCGGGCCGATCCTCTGGGTGATCTCGACCACAACCCTGCGGCAGTCCGTGACGCCGCCGCGTCTGCTCGGCCGCGTCTCCGCCATCAACATCATGAGCTACGGCGCCCGCCCGCTCGGCTCGGCGCTGGGCGCGATCGTCGGCGGCCTCTGGAGCGCGGAAGCGTGCCTCTATCTCGCCGCCGCCGTGTTCGGCTTGCAGGCCCTGGTGATCTGGCTGTCACCGGCGGTGGCGCTGGACCGGCAGCCGGCCATGGTCGAGGATGGCGCCGCGGCCCGGGCCTAATTCGCCAGATACCGCTCGTAGCTCCCGGCCACCGGCTCGCTCACGTCGACATCAGGGTCGAGCGTGTAGAGATCCTGCGCGCGTCCGATGCCGCGCAGCGCGTAGCGACCCGTGGAAACGAGGTAGCGGCGTCCGGCGGCATCCAGTCCCTTGTAGAACTCGGCTGACGCCAGCAACTCGCGATCGACCGAACGGCTCATCGAAGCGATGCGGCTGACCTCATTCACGGTCGGTCCGACCACGGTGAAATCGAGCCGGTCCTCGCTGCCGATATTGCCGTAGAAGACCTCGCCGACATGCAGGCCGATATAGGCCGACGTGGTCGGGCGGCCCTCCGCTGTGCGGCGTGCATTCAGCGTCGCGACGTTCCGGCGGAACAGGTGCTCGGCCCGCAGCGCGGCCCGCCGCGCATCGGCCATATCCTCGCCCCAGAACATCGCAAGCACGCCGTCGCCGATCAGCTTCAGCACATCGCCGCCGGCCTCGTGGATCGCATCGATCACGGCCTGCGCGTAGTCGTTGAGGAACGGGATGATCTCGTCCGGCCCGATACTCTCGCTGATCCCGGTCGAGCCACGCAAATCCGAATACCAGAGCACGGCATTGATGCGCTCCGTGACGCCGCGCGAGATACGCCCGCGCAGGACCTGCTCGGAGGCATCGCGTCCGAGATAGACCCGCCCGAGCGTCCTGACAATGTCGACCTGCTGCGCCGACTTGATCGCCAGTCCGAGCACCGGAACGAGATCGCGCAGCGCGGCGAGCTCGGCTTCGGTGAAGCCGTCCTCGCGCCGCGTCGTCCAATAGGAGTAGAGGCAATCCATCTGCCCGAGCGCTCCGGTCTCGCCGAAGCGGTGCACGAAAGCCAGGAAATGACGATGCCCGGTTTGTGCGAGGTCGCCGATCTGCGAGAAATCGAGCGAGGGCGCGTCGGCGAGGTCGAGCACCATCTCGTCGTGGCCATGCTCGAGCAGATGATAGAACACCGAGCGGCGCCAATTCGTGGCCGCATCGCCCTCCGCCGTCGAGCCGTATTCGACGACGTCGCTTTCGTTTGTCGGCGTATCGCTCCAGCGGAAGGCGCGGCCCTCGTAGATCGGGTGCAGCGTATCGATGACAACGAGCCCGCGCGAGAGTTCCAGCCCTTCCGCCCGGCAGCGCTCGCAGAATCCGCGCAGCAGTTCAGGTTCGGGAAGGCCGGTGAGCCCCTGGCCGGCCAGCCAGTTCATCAACGCGAGGCGGGAAGTGAGTTGCATACGCCATTATGGCGTGCATTCGTGACGAGCGAAAGGCCACGCGCGCTCCGTGCATAAAACCAAGGCTCATATGTCGCGGACGCTGTTGACGCGCTCTCGCCGCGGGCTGCAAATGCAAATGATGACACAGATGGCCGGAAATTCGGGCACATGAGCCAGCGCCAGCTTCCGATTATCCTCGCGCTCGGCACGACGCAGACGCTGGCCTGGGCCTCCAGCTATTATTTGCCGGCCCTGCTCGCTGATCCCATGGCGCACGACCTCGGCGTCTCCTCGAACTGGATCTTTGGGGCGTTCTCGGCCTCGCTCGTGATCTCTGCGATGCTGGGGCCGCGCATCGGCCGGCAGATCGATCTCGTCGGCGGCCGTCAGGTGTTGTCGGCCTCCAACCTCACCATTGCCGCCGGCCTCGTGCTGCTCGGCTTCTCGCAATCGGTTCCGGTGATGGCGTTCGCCTGGCTCGTGCTCGGGATGGGCATGGCGATGGGCCTCTACGATGCCGCCTTCGCGGCACTCGGCCGCATCTACGGCACCGACGCCCGCGGACCCATCACCGGCATCACGTTGATGGCCGGCTTTGCCTCGACCGTCGGCTGGCCCCTCACCGCCTGGGGGCTTGCTCATTTCGGCTGGCGCGACACGTGTTTCGCCTGGGCCGCCGCCAATATCCTGATCGGTCTGCCCCTCAATTTCGTCATGCTGCCGGCGATCAAAGGTGCCAAGCAGGCTGCGGCCACAGCCGAGCAGCCGCACATCCCGCTCGACCGCACCATGGTGCTGCTCGCCTTCGTATTCGCTGCGGTCTGGACCGTGACCGGAGCCATGGCCGTGCATTTCCCGCGCATTCTCGAAGCCACGGGCGCGAGCCATGTCGAGGCGATCGCGGCCGGCGCGTTGATCGGCCCGGCGCAGGTGATCGCACGCATCCTCGAAGCCAGCGTTCTCAGCCGCTTCCATCCGCTGTGGTCGACGCGGCTTGCCTGCCTCACCCACCCGATCGGCGCCGCTGTCGTCGCCATCTTCGGCGCCCCCGCCGCGAGTGCCTTTGCGCTGCTGCACGGCTCGGGCAATGGCATCCTGACCATTGCCCGCGGAACGCTGCCGCTCGCGATCTTTGGCCCGAAGGATTTCGGCTATCGTCTCGGCATCATCGGAGCGCCGGCGCGGATGGCACAGGCCGTGGCTCCGCTGGCCTTCGGCGTGCTGATCGACGCGATGGGCGCCAGGGTGCTGCTGGTCTCGTCAGCGCTGAGCCTGTCGGCGCTGGCCGCGCTGTTCCTGATCCGCGTCAAGCCGCGGCCGGATTGACGGGCTTGCGGCTTTCGCGCACAAGCGCGTCATGATCGACGACAACCGCCCGCCCCGCACGTTCAAAGGATTGCTGCGTTGGGCCATGACGCCGCCGCAGGCCTGGGGCGTCTATCTCCTCGCAGTGCTGCTGGTGTGGCTGCTCTCGTTCTATGCCGGCACGCTGAAGCCGAAGACGACGCCTGGCGCGAGCCCGCCGGGAGTCGGCGCGCCGAAGAGCTAAGCCTCAGTCGTAAAACTCCGGCGACATTTTCTGGGTATCGCGCTGCGCCTTGTCGTGGTTGATCCAGAGCTGCGCCTCTTCCTTCGAAACGGTGTCGGCGATCTTCTGCATCGAGGCGATCGACTGCTCCTTGTTGACGTTGTTCACGGGCACGCGGCGATTGTCGTAATTGTCCCTGAAGTGGGCCGCATCGCCCGACAGCACCACCACGCCGGTCTTCGGCAGCCGCACCATCAGCGACTGGTGTCCCGGCGTGTGGCCGGGCGTCGAGAGGATGGTGATGCTGCCGTCGCCGAACACGTCCTTGTCGCCGGTGAGCAGCTCGACCGGATGCGACGGCTTGAACCGCGGCTCGTTGTTGGCACCGGGCCAGTCATATTCGGCCTTCTGCACGTAGAGCATCGCCTGCGGAAACATCTCGACATTGCCGATGTGATCGGGATGCGTGTGCGAGACACCCATCGCCTTGATGTCGGCAGGCTTCACGCCGATCTGCTCGAGCTGCGCGGCGAGAGTCTTGGGCCGCTTCCAGGTCACGGCTTTGGGATCGGCCGGCACAAGCCCATTGGGCATTGCGGCCACGGCGTCGGGAATGCCGGTGTCCCACAGGAACCAGCCTTGGCTATGCCTGATGAGGTAGCAGGTATCGACGAAGTCCATGGACTTGCCTTCGTTCACCCCGGGCGACCAGCGCCCGATATCGCCGGCGACGCCCTCTCCACAATTCATGATGTAAAGTCGTTCGACACCGGGCTTCTGCGCGGATGCAGACCCGGCGGACAGCGCGAATGCCGCGATGGCGAGACCGAGCGTGATCTTGCGTATCATCCTTAGTCCCTCCTGGCGCCGCCTTCTGCGGTGATCGAGGATCAACCCCGATCCCGCCGAAGAATTCCACTTTCAGGCACTATGGGCCGCGGCCGCAGATCTCTCTCACCTGCGATGCCGACGTATCAGGCGATTGACAGGCAGGTCTCGTTTCGCTGTAATCGGCGCCATGGGGATTTGAGCGATCTCCCCACGAGGCGACATGCCCAAGTATCGCGTCCCGTTACGTCTATGCGAGGACGCATCATGCCTACGTTCACAACCATATCATCCGACAAACTGGCGCGCCTGATCGGCACAGCCAATGCTCCTGCCCTGATCGACGTCCGAACAGCGGAGGATTTTGCCGTCGACCGGCGGCTCATCCCGGGCTCCATCAAGCTCAGCCACGAGACCGTGGCGGAATGGGGCGGCGACTTCGCCGGTCGCCGCGCCGTCATCGCGTGCTTCCGTGGCGAGAAACTCGCGCAGGGCACCGCGGCCTGGCTCCGCCAGCTCGGCGCCGAGGCCGAAACACTGGAAGGCGGCTTCGAAGCCTGGAAGGCGGCCAAGCTGCCCCTGGTCGACGCGAGCAAGCTGCCGCCGCGGGATGCCAAGGGGCGCACGGTTTGGGTGACGCGGGCGCGGCCGAAGGTCGACCGCATCGCGTGCCCCTGGCTGATCCGCCGCTTCGTCGATCCCGCTGCGGTGTTCCTGTTTGTCGCGCCCTCCGAGGTGGTCGCCGTCGGCGAGCGTTTCCGCGCCGCTCCCTTCGATATCGAGAACGTGTTCTGGAGCCACCGCGGCGAGCTCTGCACCTTCGACGTCATGATCGAGGAGTTCGGCATCGCCACGCCGGCGCTGCTCCGGCTCGCAACGCTGGTCCGCGGCGCCGACACCGCGCGGCCTGATCTCGCCCCGGAGGCGGCCGGCCTGCTCGCGTCTTCGCTTGGGCTGTCGCGGATGTACGATGACGACCTCGAACAGCTCGAGGCCGGCATGCTGCTCTACGATGCCTTCTACCGCTGGTGCCGCGATGCCACGGGCGAGACCCACAACTGGCCGACCAACAAGGCAAAGGCGTGATGGATATCCGCAGCGCCCCAGCAGGAGCCGGGGTTCCCAATGGCTTCTTGCTCGTCGAACGGCGCGACGATTGGAACGGCGCTTGTTTGCCCCGGTTGCCCTGACGACACCGGGACCGGCTTCTGCGGGATGAGAGCATGACTGATCTGTCCATCGATGCGCGACTGCTTGCGCCTGACAATGATCGGCACAGCGCCAATTTCACGATCGTTGCCATCGCAGCGGTGATTCTCGTGGCCGGAGCCGCGGCCTTGTCGGCCGCGGTGTCCTGGCGGCAGGGATTGTTGCTCCTGCTTGGTGGCGCCCTGGGGCTGACGCTCTATCATGCGCTGTTTGGATTCACCTCGGCCTGGCGTGTGTTCATCGTCGCGCGCAGAGGCGCCGGGCTGCGCGCGCAAATGGTCATGCTGGCGCTGGCGACGACGCTGTTTTTTCCGGTATTGGCGCAAGGCAGGCTGTTCGGCCAAGCCGTTCACGGCGAACTCGGCGCCGTCGGAATTGGTATGTTGACCGGAGCCTTCCTGTTCGGACTTGGCATGCAGCTCGGCGGCGGCTGCGCCTCGGGAACGCTATACACCGCCGGCGGCGGCAACACCCGCATGCTGGTGACGCTCGCGGCCTTCATCGCGGGATCGACACTCGGCGCATTGCATCTGCCGTGGTGGAGCGCACTGCCGAATATCGGGGCAGTTTCGTTGATTGAACGGCTCGGATGGGTTCCGGCACTCCTGCTCTGCTGGCTGGTGATGGCCGCCATTTACGTCGCGACGATCAGGGCCGAAATCCGGCGGCACGGCGAACTCGAGCCCGGAGCGCGGACCAAGCTGCGCGGCGCGCGACGGTTCATGCAGGGGCCTTGGCCGCTTCTCGCGGGCGCGATCCTGCTCGCGATCGGCAATTTCGCCACGCTCTACCTGGCAGGGCGGCCGTGGGGCATCACCTCCGCTTTCGCGCTCTGGGGATCGAAAATCCTGATGGCCCTGGGCGTCGACGTCGCATCATGGTCCTATTGGCAGGGTGCCCGCGCGGCCTCGCTCCATCAAAGCATTTTCGCTGACATCACCTCGGTCATGGATTTCGGCATCATCCTGGGAGCCTTGCTGGCGGCGGGTCTCGCCGGCAAGTTCAATCCGACCTTGCGCATTTCCGCACAATCGCTGGTCGCTGCCGTTATCGGCGGCCTGCTGCTCGGCTATGGCGCGCGCCTCGCCTATGGCTGCAACATCGGCGCCTATTTCAGCGGGATCGCTTCGGGCAGTCTGCACGGCTGGTGCTGGCTCGTCGCGGCCTTCGTCGGCAACATTCTGGGAACATACCTTCGACCGCTGTTCGGCCTGGCCGTCGAAAAATAGATTTCATCATCGCTGCGTCGGAGCGAGTTCTATCGCATCATCATCCGCGCAATCGCTTCCCCGATCACCACGGTCGTGAAGTGGGTGTTGGCGCGGCAATCGGAGGGCATGATCGAAGCGTCGGCGACGCGCAGGCCCGAGATGCCCTTCACCGTGCCGTCAGGATTGACCACGCCGTCGGGATCGTTGAGGCCGCTCATGCGGCAGCTGCCGGCGGCATGCTGGATATCGCCCGTTTCGCGCCGAAGCAGCGCATCGAGCTCGTGATCCGGCAGGTCAGCTGCCTGCGGCAATGTGAGGTTGGTGTCGGTAAGTCTGATCCAGTCCGCGATGCCCGCAAGCGCCGGCTGCGAGGCAATCACCGCGAGCCGCTTCACCGCATCCATCATCCGCAGCATGTCGCGGGGATCGGCGAGCATGTTCTCCTCGACGATGGGATCTATCGACGGATCGGTCGAAGCCAGCGTGAGCGTGCCACGCGAATAGGCGTTGTACAGGCCGGCGCCGATCGCCCCGGGCATGCCGATGCCGCGATGATTGAACGCGATCAGGATCATGTCGCGCTTGCCGCCATTGGCGAGGCCGGAAGAATAGGTCACGCAGCAATTGGTGTGGCGCGTGTCGGGATCGGTCGGCCGCAGATTTTCGTGGAGCTGGATCGTGGCGCGAAACAGCGGGTGGTCGAAGAAATGGCGGCCGACCGGCAAATCGCGCTCGACCGCAATCCCCATCGCCTGCACCTCATCCGCAGGCCCAATGCCCGAGCGCAGCAGAATCGCCGGACTGTGGATCGCGCCGGCGCAGAGTACGATCTGGCGTGCGCTGATCTCGTGGGTGCCCTGCCCCTCGCTGTGAACGCGGACGCCGGTCGCCCTTCCCTCGCTGATCAGCACGCGGTCGACCAGCGTCCGGCCCCGGATCTCCAGATTGGCGCGGCCGCGCGCGGGCTCGAGGTAGCCCTCGTTCGTGGTGATGCGGCGGCTGTCGCGGCTGTTGATGGGATAGCAGGCGACGCCCTCACCGTCGGGTCCGTTGAGGTCGGCGCACCAGGCATAGCCGCTCGCGAGTGCCGCATCCCGCAGGGCGCGATCGATCGGGCCCCATTTTTCCGGCGGCGCGCGATAGACCGGCAAAGGTCCACCGCGTCCGTGACCTGCGACGTCGCCGAATTCCAGATCATCCTCGATCACCGAGAACAGCGGCATCACCTCCCGAGCCGACCAGCCGGTGCAGCCATGGGCCGCCCATTCGTCGAAGGCATCGGCGACGCCGCGGATCGCGATCTGGCCGTTCATCATCGACGAGCCGCCAAGTCCCTTGCCGCGCCAGTAGAAGCGTGGCTCCTGCCCTGCGACGCGGCGCGTCAAGAGATCAGGCCACTGCCATTTCTCCTGGTACTCGCGCTGATGGATGATCGGGATCGGGTTCGGCGTCCTGACTTCCCAGGGCGCTTCATCGGCGCGCCAGTCGAGCCCGGCTTCAAGCAGCAGGATGCGCCGTGCAGGATCCTCGGACAGCCGTGCCGCAACCGCGGCACCGGCAGAGCCGCCGCCGACAACAATGACATCGTACATCGCGTGAGTTCTCAACAATCCGGAACACCGGCAGGGCGGACGGTATCAGACCGAGCGGAGCCGTGGAACGTGAATCGGCGAGCGGCGCCGCCGCAGCTCGTCATTGGCGAGTTAGCACCGGCCGAAGGCCGACCCGCAGCGAAGCAATCCAGACTGTGGGCGCGGAAAGATTCTGGATTGCTTCGCTGCCTCGCAATGACCATGTGGAGACAGATGTGCAGCACACTCTCACTGCCATCGCCCGGCTCGACCGGGCGATCCAGCGTTTCAGAGACGGCATGATCGAATGGAGAAGCCGCGGCGTACTGGATGCCCCGGTCGAGCCGAGGCATGACAGCTGTGTTATGGCAGCGGCACAGAACGACTACCCGATCACCTTGCCGAACTTGTTCGACTTCGGGAAGCCCTTTGGCGGCAGCCGGCCGGCGTCGGCACGGGTGCCCTGCCACTCTGCAAGCTCCTTCATGGTCGCGGAGAATTCGCGCCCCGCCGAGTCCTTCCAGGTCAGGCCTGCCTTGGCGTCGAAGACAGCGATGTCGGACAGTCCGCCGTCCTTGTACTTCTGCAGGCGAACGCCGCGGCCACGCGCCATCTCCGGCACCTGGTCGAGCGGGAAGATCAGCATTTTGCGGTTCTCGCCGATGACCGCGACGGTGTCGCCGATCACCTCGGTGACGGCGCGCGCCTCGTTCGGCATGTCGACGTTCAGAACCTGCTTGCCCTTCTTGGTGGTGCCGACGCAGTCGTCCTCGTTGACGACGAAGCCCTGGCCCTCATGGCTCGCAACAAGGAATTTGCGGCCGCCCTTGTTGACGAACAGCGCAACGGGAGCCGCCTCCTGCTCGAGGTCGATGAACAGACGGATCGGCTCGCCGTGGCCGCGGCCACCGGGCAGCTTGGCGACATCGAGCGAGTAGAACTTGCCGTTGGTCGCGAACAGCAGCAGCTTCGAGGTGGTCTCCGCGAAGAACGCGATGCCGAGCTTGTCGTCCTGCTTGAAGGCGAGGCCCGAGAGGTCCTCGACATGGCCCTTCATGGTGCGGATCCAGCCCTTGTCGGAGACGACGACCGTCACCGGCTCGCGTTCGACGAGGGCTTCCTCCATAGCGGCGAGGTCGTGCTCGGGCGCATCGGCAAAGGTGGTGCGGCGCTTGCCGAGCGGCGTCTTCGGTCCGAACATGTCGCGGACCTTGCCGACCTGCTCGCCGACCTTCTTCCACTGCTCGGCTTCGGACGCGAGCAGGCCTTCGATGCCTTTCAGCTCCTTGCGGAGATCCCTGTCCTCGTTGCGGATCTCCATTTCCTCGAGCCTGCGCAGATTGCGCAAGCGCATGTTGAGGATGGCTTCCGCCTGGATCTCGGTCAGCTTGAACGCCTTGATAAGGGCCGGCTTCGGCTCGTCCTCGGTGCGGATGATCTTGATCACCTTGTCGAGGTTCAGATACGCGACCAGATGGCCGCCAAGGACCTCGAGGCGATGCTCGATCTGGCCTTTGCGGAAGTTGGAGCGGCGCAGGAGCACGTCGCGCAAATGGTCGAGCCATTCGCGCAGGCATTCCGCCAGCCCGACGACCTTGGGGATGCGGCCCTTGATCAGCACGTTGAGGTTAAGCGGAATCTTGTTCTCGAGCTCGGTCAGCCGGAACAGCGATTCCATCATCAGCGCTGGATCGACGTTCTTCGACTTCGGCTCGATCACGATGCGGACGTCTTCGGCCGACTCGTCCCTGATGTCGCCGACCAATGGCAGCTTCTTCTGGTCGAGCAGCTCAGCGATCTTCTCGATCAGCCGCGACTTCTGCACCAGGAAAGGAATCTCGGTGACCACGACCACCCAGGTGCCACGGGCACCCTCCTCCTGCTGCCACCTCGCGCGAACGCGGAACGAGCCGCGGCCGGTCGTGTAGGCCTCAGCAATGGCCTGCTTGGAATCGACGCAGATGCCGCCGGTGGGGAAGTCCGGGCCCTTGACCCATTTCATCAGCGCCTTGGACTTGGCGTCGGGTTTCTCGATCAGATGCAGCGCGGCGTCGCAGAGTTCGGCGGCGTTGTGCGGCGGAATCGAGGTGGCCATGCCGACCGCGATGCCTTGCGCGCCGTTGGCGAGCAGGTTCGGGAAGCCGCCGGGCAGCACGACCGGCTCTTTCGACTGGCCGTCGTAATTGGCGCGAAACTCGACGCCGTCCTCGTCGATGCCCTCGAGCAGAAGCCGCGCGACGTCGGTCATGCGCGCTTCGGTGTAGCGGTAGGCGGCGGGATTATCGCCGTCGATATTGCCGAAATTGCCCTGGCCGTCGACCAGCGGATAGCGCGAGGAAAAATCCTGTGCGAGGCGCACCATGGCGTCGTAGATCGCCTGGTCGCCATGCGGATGGAACGAGCCCATCACGTCGCCGACGATCTTGGCGGATTTTTTGAAAGCCGTGCCTGGGTCAAGCCTGAGCAGGCGCATGCCATAGAGGATGCGCCGGTGGACCGGCTTGAGGCCGTCGCGCGCGTCGGGCAGTGCGCGGTGCATGATGGTGGAGAGCGCATAAGCGAGATAGCGCTCTTCCAGCGCGTCACGCAGCGGCACCTCGTGAATTTCGGCCGGTTCTTCCGGCGGAACGATTCGTTTTCCCATGCCGCCCGGTTAAACCGTGGAAGCGAATCGGGCAAGGATCGATTGGTTCCCTGTGAGCTTCTACTGCCCGGCCCAACCGGCGGTCACGGTCGGCTGGACCTTGGCTTGCGCCGTCACCGGCGTGTTGGTCAGGCAATGGCGGGCCGCCTCGATTTCGGCCTCCGTGGCGCCCTTGGACCTCGCCCATGCCTCTGCCGCAGCAGCCGAATATTTCGCCACATAGTACCGGACAACGGCGCAGGATGCCCGGCGAAACACGCCGGATTGCGGCTCTCCGGCCATTGCATCAGGCGCAAAAGCAAGCAGCGCCGCTGTCAGCGCGAAACCCCTGATCAACATTTGGGCTGTCCCCGTTGTGGAACCAGCCCGGCAAACGCAGTCAGGGCCATTTCGTTCCCTTGGGAACCCGACATTTTTGAGCGGTGCAGCAGAAGAGCTCATGGCGCGGGAAACGCTGCCTTGGCCTGCTGCCGCGTCAAGGCGTTAATGAACCCGGCGCGCGCATCGGAATGGGCCTGCCCGCGCGGCTCCAGCACATGGCGTAGCAGAAACAGGCCGGTCAGCCGAAACCCATCCTGGAGATCCTCGTCGGTGAGCTCGTTGTGCACCTCGCCGTGGCGCAGGAACGGAGGTAGCCGCAGCAGCCGGTCGCGCCACGGCTCGCCCGCGCCGCGCGACACCGCGCCGCCGGATTTTGGCGAGACATAGATCAAATCGGTGGTCGCCCCGGTAACCGCGCAATTCTCGAGTGCGAGCCCGAAGCCGAGCTCGGAGAGCATGGCCAGCTCGAAATGGATCAGGTGAACGGCCGCGCTGCCGATATCGTCGAAATCGTCGAGCGAATGCTCCAGCAGCGCAAAGATGTCCTGGTGCGGATCGCGCTCGGGAAGCAGCCGCGCAATCGAAGCCAGATGGGTGATGCCATAAACGCCGTGGGACGATCCCAGCAGCGTCGCTGCGCGCAGCTTCAATCCCTCGATCGCGTAGGTGCCGAGATGCTCGTCGAGCCGCGCCCGCCACACTGCGCTGAGGCTATTGCCCGGCTGCAGCAGGGGCCGCAGCCGCGAGCTGGCACCGCCGCGCACCAGACCGAGATGCCGGCCATGCTGGCGCGTCAAGAGCTCGACAATGGCGCTGCTCTCGCCATGCCGCCGCACGCCCAGCACGATGCCTTCGTCGGTCCATTCCATGGGGCGGATTGTAGCGGATTCCGCCCTGCGACGTCACGCGTTGAACCAACCCTGTGCATCGCCGGTGAAGGAGAAATACAGCCCGAACGTCGTCAGCACACAGGAGACGACCTCGATGGCGCTGTCGAGCTCGAGGCCCCGCTCGCCCAGGATCTGCGCGAGCGAGATCACGGACAGCACAAGTGCTGCCGCCAGCACCCAGCGCGGCCAATTCTTGCGCCAATGCGCAGCCAGCCAGACGAAATAGACCAGCAGCAGGATCATCCCGCCGGCGAGCAGCGTCGCCGTCATGATCATCTGCTCGGTCATCTCGACGCTGGGCGTGCGGTCCTGCACCGCCACCGAGAGCGCATCCAGCATCAGCGAGGCATAGAGCAGCGCTTCGAAACGCTGGACGTTGCGGGGCACCATCATCGGCGACTGATCTTTTCTTGGCTATTCCCTGGGAAATTCCAGGCCCATCTCGCGGTAGCGATCGGGATCGTCGCCCCAGTTCTCGCGCACCTTCACGAACAGGAACAGATGCACCGGCACGTCCAGGATCTGCATCAGCTCCTTCCGCGAGTCCGCACCGATCGACTTGATGGTGGCGCCGCCCTTGCCGAGCACGATCTTGCGCTGACTTTCCCGCTCCACGAAAATCGTCTGCTCGATGCGCACCGACTTGTCCTTGCGCTCCTCCCACTTGTCGGTCTCGACCGTGGACTGGTAGGGCAATTCCTGGTGCAGCTTCTGATAGATCTTTTCGCGCGTGATTTCGGCCGCCAGCTGCCGCATCGGCGCATCCGACATCTGGTCCTCGGGATAGAGGTATGGCCCCGCCGGCACCATCTCGGCGAGCGTCGTGCGGATATCGTCGACACCGTCGCCCGAAATCGCGGCGATCATGAAGGTTCGCGCGAACTTCATACGCTCGTTGGCGGCCTGTGCCAGCGCCAGCAGCTTCTCGCGCTGGACCAGATCGACCTTGTTGATGACCAGGATCTTGTCGTGATTGACGCTCGCGGCCTTGGTCAGGATCGCCTCGGCCTCTTCGTCAATCCCGGTCTTGGCGTCCAGCAACACGCAGACGAGATCGGCGTCATGCGCCCCGCTCCAGGCGGTCGAGATCATTGCGCGGTCGAGCCGGCGCTTGGGCAGGAAGATGCCGGGGGTGTCGACCAGAATGATCTGGGCGTTGTTCTCGATCACGATGCCGCGGATCAGCGCGCGCGTGGTCTGCACCTTGCGCGAGACGATCGTGACCTTGGCCCCGACCAGCGCATTGACCAGCGTGGACTTGCCGACATTCGGCGCGCCGATCAGCGCGACAAATCCGCAGCGTGTGGCAGGGGGCACCTCGCCGCTTGTTTCAGCCGTCATTGCCGCCGCCAACACCTTCACGTTCAATCATCACTGATGCCGCCACCTTCTCCGCCGCCCGCTTGCTGCCGCCAATCCCTTCGGCCGGCGCGAGCCCCGGCAGTTCCACCGCGACACGGAATTGCGGATCGTGATGCGGGCCGGTGCGCTCGACCTCGCGATACACGGGCGTCGGCAATCCCTTCCCCTGCGCCCATTCCTGGAGCACGGTCTTGGGATCGCGTAAGGGCCGCCGCGGCTTGTGCATGCGCTCGGTCCAGTTGCGCTTGACGAACTCGTCCGCCGCAGCATGACCACCGTCGAGGAAGATCGCACCGATCACGGCTTCGCAGATGTCGCCCAGAATGGATCTGCGCAGGCGGGCATCAGCGCTGGAGCCGACCGAGCCGAGCTTGATGTCGTCGAGCAGACCAAGCGACTTGGCGACGTCGGCGCAGCTTTCCTTGCGCACGAGCTCGGCAAGCCGCTTGGACAACTCGCCCTCATCGGCGTTCGGGAAGGCATGGTAGAGCATGTCGGAGACGACGAGCCCGAGCACGTGGTCGCCGAGGAATTCCAGCCGCTGATAGCTGTCGCCGCGCTTGCGACCCGACTTCAGCGCCGAGACGTGCGTGATCGCCTGCATCAGCAGGTTCGGGTCAGCGAAGCTGTGGCCCATGCGCGCCTCGAGTGCCGCGTTGGCGTCGGCCGCCGCTTTCGCCTTGCTGCTGCGTGTCCGCTTTTTCTTCGCAGGAGCCTTCGTTTCCGCAGCTTTGGCTCCGGGAGCCCTGGTTTCGGAAGCCCTGCTCGCAGGCGTCTTGGTTGCAGCTTCGCCCTCGGGAGCGGCTTGCGCGTCGATCGATGGGGTCGCGATGTCCTTGGCTTCGTCTTTCATCGGACGATTTTGAAGAACCGGTTCCAGCGCACCGACCATGGCCAGCGCCAGAACATCCAGGCCTGCTCGCCCTCGCCGATGGAGAAGAAGATCATCTGCGCGCGGCCGATCAGGTTTTCCGCCGGCACGTAGCCGACCTGACCGAGGAAGCGGCTGTCGGTGGAATTGTCGCGGTTGTCGCCCATCATGAAGAAATGGCCTGGTGGCACGGTGTAGACGTTGGTGTTGTCCATGTAGCCGTTGTCGGCGCAGTCGAGCGTCTCGTAGGAGACGCCGTTCGGCAGTGTTTCCTTCCAGCGCTTCACGCGCGAGATGCCGCCGCCTTCGGAGCCGCACGGATCCTCGCCGACGAATTCGCTCATGCGCTGGCGTTCGACCGGGGTGTCGTTGATGTAGAGCAGACCGTCCTTCATCTGGATGTGGTCGCCGGGAAGGCCGATCACGCGCTTGATGTAGTCCGTGGTGTCGTCCTTCGGCAGGCGGAACACGACGATGTCACCGCGCTTCGGATCCGAGCCCCAGATTCGTCCCGAGAACAGCGGCGGCGAGAACGGGATCGAGTAGTGGCTGTAGCCGTAGGAATATTTCGACACGAACAGATAGTCGCCGACCAGCAGCGTCGCCTTCATCGACCCGGACGGGATGTTGAACGGCTGGAACAGGAAGGTGCGGATCACCAGCGCGATCAGGAGCGCATGGATCACGACCCGGATCGTTTCGCCGACGCCGCTCTCAGTTTTCGTTCCTGACGTCACGCTCATTGCTCTCTCGATTCCGGCCGGCGATCACAGAACGCCCCCCTCCCGCGAACGCCCACCGGTTCGCGGCCCAGGGAGATTGTCCTGATTCTGATAATGAGGGCCAATTCTGGCGTAAAGCCGAATTCGCCCAGCGTGATTTGCATTGGCGGACTTTTAGACGGTTGTCGCGGGCCACGCAATCAAGGATCGCATCAAAAACAAATAACACATTGAAATTCAATACGAATTATAAATCGACCGACAACCCCTCAGGACTTGGCCAGCGGGACGGCGGAAATGATCACGAAGGCCTGCGCCAACGGCCAATCATCGGTGATCGACAGATCGATCTGAGCCTCGAAGCCATCAGGCGTCAGGGCCTGGAGCCTGGCCAGCGCCCCCCCGGTCAGCCGCATGGAAGGTCGTCCCCCCGGCAGATTGACCACCCCCATGTCGCGCCACCAGACGCCCTGCCGGATGCCGGTGCCGAGCGCCTTGGAGCAGGCCTCCTTGGCGGCAAAGCGCTTGGCATAGGTCGCCACCACCATCTTCTCGTTCTTGGCCCGCCGCTCCGCCTTGGCCCGCTCGGCCGCCGTGAAGATGCGGTCGAGGAAACGCTCGCCATGACGCTCGATCACCTTGGCCACCCGCGTGATATCGATGAGGTCGGAGCCGATGCCGATGATCATGCCCGGCTCCGGCCGCGATCCATCGCTGCGCGCATTTTGCGCACCGTCTCGGCAAGCCCGACGAACAGGGCTTCGCCGATCATGTAGTAGCCGATGTTGAGCTCCTTGATCTCGGGCAGCGAGGCGATCTTCTCCGCCGTCGCGTAGTCGAGCCCGTGACCGGCGTGGACCTCCAATCCCGCATCCTTCGCGGCCTTCGCGCCCGCCACGATCCGCTGCCACTCGGCTTCGGCCTTGTCGGCACGGCCGTCGACCACGGCGTCACACCAGGCGCCGGTATGGATCTCGATGACGGGCGCGCGCAACTGCGCCGCCATCGCGATCTGCGCGGGGTCCGCCGCGATGAACAGCGAGACGCGGATGCCGGCATCGGTGAGCCGCGCGATATAGGGCGCGAGCGCATTGTGCTGACCGACCACGTCGAGCCCGCCCTCGGTCGTCACCTCCTGGCGCCGTTCCGGCACCAGGCACACCGCATGCGGTTTGGTCGCGAGCGAGATGCGCATCATGTCATCCGTCGCCGCCATCTCGAAATTCAGCGGCTTGGAAATCTCGGCCTTCAGCCGCGCCATGTCCTCGTCACGAATGTGCCGGCGGTCCTCGCGCAAATGCGCGGTGATGCCGTCGGCGCCGGCCTCGATCGCAAGCAGCGCAGCACGGACAGGATCGGGGTGGCCGCCGCCGCGTGCATTACGGACGGTCGCGACATGGTCGATATTGACGCCGAGGCGGAGCGGGGATGCAGGCATTTCAGGACTCACGAGATCGGAGAAACAGGCAAACGCAACGGGCGCCTATCCATTAACACGTTCGACCTTGGCGACGACCGCTTTTGCGCGAAGCTGCGCCAGGATCGCGCTCAGATGCTTGAGATCGTAGACTTCGAGATCAATCGTCGTCTCCGTGAAGTCGGGTGAGCGGCGCTGCATGCTGATGTTGTCGATGTTGCCGTCATGCTCGGCGATCACGGTCGCGATCTGCGCCAGCGCGCCGGGCTCGTTGACGTTCTCGACCTTGATGCGCGCCGGGAAACGCTGCGGCGCGGAGTCCTCGATATCCCAGCGGACGTCGAGCCAACGCTCCGGCTCCTCCTCGAAATCCTTCAAGGCCGGCGACTGGATCGGATAGATCGTAATCCCCTCACCCGGCGTGACGATGCCGACGATGCGGTCGCCTGGCACGGCGCCGCCGTTGGGCGCGAACTTCACCGGCAGATCGGAGTTGTTGCCGCCGATCGGGATCGCAACCGGGCTACGCGACCGCTCGAGCACCTTCTCCTTGAGCTTGGCGGCGAACCCCTTCTTGATGCCGTAACGCGCGACGCGCTCCTCCTTGTAGTCGGGATACATCGCGCGCGCGACGTGGGAGGCCTTGATCTCGCCGCGGCCGACGGCCGCCATGACGTCCTCGATCGATGTGCGCGCAAGCCGCGGAAGCGCGCCCTTGAGCTTGTCGTCGGCGTATTCGATCTTGGCGCGCTCGAACAGGCGCTCGACGATACGTCGGCCAAGGCCGGCATATTGATCGCGCACCGCGGTGCGCGTTGCGCGCCGGATTGCGGCGCGCGCCTTGCCGGTGACCGCCAGCGTTTCCCAGGCCGAGGGCGGCGCCGACTGCGCTTCCGAGGTCAGCACCTCGACCTCGTCTCCATTCTGAAGCTCCGAGGACAGTGGGGCGAACTGGCCGTTGATCTTGCAGCCCACCGCGCTGTTGCCGACGTCGGTATGCACGGCATAGGCGAAGTCGATCACATTGGCATGGCGCGGCAGCGCGATGAGCTTGCCCTTCGGGGTGAAGCAGAACACCTGGTCGTGGAACAGCTCGAGCTTGGTGTGCTCGAGGAATTCCTCGGGGTTGGCGCTCTCCGAGAGAATGCCGATAGTGTGGCGCAGCCAGGCGAATGCGTTCGATTCGCGCTTGAGGAATTCGGTCGGGGAGCCCACACCTTCCTTGTAGAAGACGTGCGCTGCGATGCCGCGTTCGGCGATCTGGTCCATCGCCTCGGTGCGGATCTGGAGCTCGACGCGCTGGTTGCCGGGACCGATCACCGTGGTGTGGATCGATCGATAATCGTTCTGCTTCGGCGTCGAAATATAATCCTTGAAGCGTCCGGGCACGACCGGCCAGGTGGTGTGGACGATGCCGAGCGCGCGATAGCAGGCCTCGATGTCGTTGACGACGACGCGGAAGCCGAAAATGTCGGACAATTGCTCGAAGCCCACCGACTTGCGCTCCATCTTGGTCCAGATGGAGAACGGCTTCTTGCGGCGGCCATAGACCCGTGCGCCGAGACCCCGGTGGCGCAGATTGTTGGAGAGCTGGTCCTCGATCTCGCCGATCAGGTTGCGGTTGCGCTCGGCGAGCGCATCGAGCCGCTGCATCACCACCGAATAGGCGTCCGGATCAAGGGTGCGGAAGGACAAATCCTCCAGCTCCTCGCGCATTTCCTGCATGCCCATGCGACCGGCCAGCGGCGCATAGATGTCGAGCGTCTCCTCGGCGATGCGCCGCCGCGATTCGGTGGGCACGAAATCGAGCGTGCGCATGTTGTGCAGGCGGTCGGCGAGCTTGACCAGGAGCACGCGGACGTCGTCGGCAATCGCCAGCAGCAATTTGCGCAGGTTCTCGGCCTGCTTGGCTTCGCGCGACACCAGCTCTAACCGTTTCAACTTGGTCAGGCCTTCCACCAGCGCGCCGATCTCGGGACCAAAGAGCTGGTCGATCTCGGCACGCGTCGCCTCGGTGTCCTCGATGGTGTCGTGCAGCAGCGCGGCGACGATCGTCGCATCGTCGAGCTTCAGGTCGGTGAGAATCGCCGCCACTTCCAGCGGGTGCGAGAAATACGGATCGCCGGAGGCGCGGGTCTGCGAACCGTGCGCCTTCATGGCGTAGACATAGGCGCGGTTCAGCAGGTCTTCGTTGGTGTTCGGATTGTAGGACCGGACGCGCTCGACGAGGTCGTACTGACGCATCATCCGCGCGCGCGGCTTCGCTGGCCGTGCCACCGGCGCAGTCGGGGCCACGGCAACCGATTCGGTCGCGGCCTGCATCTGCGTGGATCTGCGGCGTCGATACACCATGCCGTCCTACCTTCAAACGGACCACGAAACAGCCCGTTGCATACATCCTAAGCTGCGATCGCAGGCACGGCCGATCAATTCGGTGACAGGCGCGCGGCGCGAACCGGCAACGTTATGGTAACCACGAAAACGTCAACAAAAGCAAAGGCCCGAACGCGGGTTCGGGCCTTTGATAAGATCACAAGAAGTCGACGATCGCGAGTAAGACGATTACTCGTCCTCCTCGGGCTGCTCTTCCGGCGGCGCGAGGCCCTCGAGGCCCTTCAGGAGCTCCTCTTCGGTCATGCGCTCCACGGCAACTTCGGTATCGTCCGCATCGACGCTGGCGCCGGCGGAGCCGATCAGCGGAACCGTATCCGGCTCGGGCTCGTCGACCTCGACGAACTTCTGGAGGGAGTGCACCAGTTCCTCCCGGAGATCCTCCGGCGAGATGGTCTGGTCGGCAATTTCACGCAACGATACAACAGGGTTCTTGTCGTTATCGCGGTCAACCGTTAGCTGTGAACCGGACGAAATCATGCGGGCGCGGTGGGCGGCCAGCAGGACCAGGTCAAAGCGGTTGTCGACCTTGTCGATACAATCTTCTACGGTGACGCGAGCCATAGACTGTCGCTCCGTTGTGGGTGGGACGAAATATGTGGATGATTGGCGCTAGTTATAGGGGCCGGGCAGGTTTCGCAAGGCCAAATTGTGATTTGGCCTCGCCAAACGGCTCTGCTACCCCCACATTAGGGCTAGGACTGGTGGCTTCCCGGGCCGCTGTCGAGGGCGGCGCCGGTGTACAAGAGTCCGCCATAACTATACCTTGATTGCCCTGACTTCTCCGGATTTGCGGCTTCGACGGGTTTCGGCAGGGCTTTGAACTGCGCGGCTTGCTGCCGCTGCGCCAACAATAACGACATGATCACGAACACTACGCGAGCAAACTGAATGTCACCTTCCTCTACCGACAAGATCGCGCTCTTCATCGACGGGGCCAATCTGTACGCGACAGCGAAGACTCTCGGCTTCGACATCGATTACAAGCGCCTTCTGAAGGAATTTCAGAGCCGCGGAACGCTGCTGCGGGCGTTCTACTACACAGCCATCATCGAGGATCAGGAATATTCCTCGATCCGTCCCCTGATCGACTGGCTCGACTACAACGGCTACACCGTCGTCACCAAGGCGACCAAGGAGTTCATCGACGCGTCCGGCCGCCGCAAGGTCAAGGGCAACATGGACATCGAGCTCGCCGTCGACGCGATGGAGCTCGCCGAGCACATTGATCAGATGGTGCTGTTCTCGGGCGACGGCGACTTCCGCTCCCTGGTCGAGGCCGTGCAGCGCCGCGGCGTGCGGGTCACGGTGATCTCCACCATCGCCAGCCAGCCGCCCATGATCGCCGACGAGCTGCGCCGCCAGGCCGACGTCTTTACCGACCTCGTGGAGTTGCAGTCCAAGCTTGGCCGCGATCCGTCCGAGCGTCCCGCCCCGCGCGACCGCGGCGAGCGCGAGGCGCGCCATCACGCCCCCCAGTTCCTCCAGCGCGCGACCACGATGGCGCCGAGGGGCGATGACGACTTCGAGGAGTGAGGCGGCCCGGTCAAGCCTCCAGGCCCCTAGCCTCGTCCCCGACCGTGATTGTCCGCTCTGCCCGCGCCTGGTCGCCTTTCGCGAGGCGAACCGCGCGCGCGAGCCGTTGTGGCACAATGCCCCGGTCCCACCTTTCGGCGACATCAGGGCGCGCCTGCTGATCGTCGGCCTCGCGCCGGGGATGCAGGGCGCCAACCGCACGGGCCGGCCGTTCACTGGCGATTATGCCGGCGACCTGCTCTACGCCACGCTGCTCGAATACGGCTTCGCCAAGGGCACTTATCAGGCCCGGCCCGACGACGGCCTCAAACTGGTCGACTGCCGGATCGCCAATGCCGTGCATTGCGTTCCGCCGCAGAACAAGCCGCTGCCGGTGGAGATCAACACCTGCCGGCAGTTTCTCGTCGCCAATCTCGACACGATGCCGAAGCTGCGCGCGATCATCGCGCTCGGGCGGATTGCGCACGACAGCGTGCTCAAGCCGCTGAAGCTGAAAGCCTCGCAGGCGCCCTTCGGCCACGGCGCGGTGCACCAGGCGGGCCCGTTCAAGCTCTACGACAGCTATCACTGCTCCCGCTACAACACCAACACGGGCGTGCTGACGCCGGACATGTTCCGCAGCGTGTTCGCTAGGGTGAAGGCCGACCTCGACTAGGCTTTGGCGGGATTGGCTTTCAGCCAATCCAGCACGTCGCCGGCGTTCCGGTCGGGCGGGAACACCGGATAGAACACGTGAGTGATCTTTGCGTCGTCCACGATCAGGGCGAGGCGCTTGATCAGTGTCAGGCCCGCAACCTCCATGGTCGGCAGATTGAGCGCGCGCGTGAAGGCCAGCTTCTCGTCCGAGAGCACCGGGAACGGCAGATGCAGCCGCGACGCCATCTCGGTCTGGTATTCGTTGCTCTGGGTCGAGAGACCAAACACCTGCGACGCACCGGCGGCCTTCAGCTCGGCGAACAGGTCGCGAAACGCGCAGGTCTGCGGCGTGCAACCGCGCGCACCCGGGATCATGTCCCAATCGTCGACCAGAGAGATCTTGCCGGGCTCGCCGGTGCGGGGATAAGCGAACACCACGGTACGACCCGGGAGCACCGACAGATCGACCGAGGTGTCATCGGTTGCGAGCAGGCTGATCGCGGGCACCATCAACCCCTTCAGATGCGCCGCACCGCCATCGTCGGTGGGGGCTGGAATCCGGCTCCAGTCCACCTCGAGCAGGTTCTTCTGGTTCATCTCGCTATCCCCTCGCCCGCATCAGGCGGCCCTTCTCCCGACTCCAGTCGCGCTTCTTCTCGCTCTCGCGCTTGTCGTGCAGCTTCTTGCCCTTTGCAACCGCGAGCTGCAGCTTGGCCCGCCCCCGCTCGTTGAAATAGAGCTTGAGCGGGATCAGCGTCATGCCCTCGCGGTCGACCGCGCCCATCAGCTTGTTGATCTGGCGGCGGTGCAGCAGCAGCTTTCGCGGGCGCTTGGGCTCGTGGTTGAAGCGGTTGCCCTGGAGATATTCGGGAATGGTGGCGTTGATCAGCCAGATCTCGCCATCCTTCGAATCCGCATAGGACTCCGCAATCGTGCTCTTGCCGTTGCGGATCGACTTCACCTCGGTGCCGGTCAGCGCAATGCCCGCCTCGACCGTATCCTCGATCGCGTAGTTGAAGCGGGCCTTGCGATTTTCCGCCATGACCTTGATAGGACGTTCGTTCTTATCAGCCATGGACAACAAACCTGAGAAAGATACGCCGCGACGCTAACGAATTGGATGAAGCGCGCGCGTCACTTCTTGAGGAGATCGCGGATCTCGGTGAGCAGAACGACCTCCTCCGACGGCTTCGGCGGCTCGGCGGGCTTGGTCTCTTCCTTGCGCTTCAACGTATTCATGGCGCGAATGACCAGGAAAAGCACGAAGGCGATGATGATGAAGTTGATCGTCAGCGTCAGGAAGTTGCCGTAAGCGAGCACGGCGCCTTGCTTTTTCGCATCCGCTAAGTTGGTGGCGGTGACCGCCTTCGACAAGGGGACGTAGTAGTTCGAAAAGTCGAGGCCACCGGTCGCGGCGCCGATGACCGGCATGATGATGTCACCGACCAGCGAGGTGACGATCGCGCCGAAGGCCGCGCCGATGATCACGCCGACTGCGAGGTCGACGACGTTGCCTTTCATCGCAAACTCACGGAACTCCGTGAGCATCTTCCTGCCCTTCTCGTCGACGCTCATGAACGACTCCCCCGGTTGGCTGAATCAGTTGATCAGGCCGGCGTGCACCATGGCGCTGCGCACCGCAGCGCGGGTCGGCTCGGAGACCGGAACCATCGGCAACCGCAGCGTCTCGTCGAACTTGCCGAGCAGCGACATCGCGTACTTGACGGGCGCCGGATTGCTCTCGATGAAGAGGTTGTTATGCAGCGGCATCAGCTTGTCGTGGATCGCGAGCGCAGCCTTGGCGTCGCCCTTGGCCCAGGCCGCATGGAACTCGGCGCACAGGCGCGGCGCAACGTTCGAGGTCACCGAGATGCAGCCATGGCCACCATGCGCCATGTAGCCGATGATGGTGGCATCCTCGCCGGAGAGCTGGTTGAAGTCCTCGCCGAGTGCCGCGCGCTGCTGCGATACGCGCACCATGCTGGCGGTGGCGTCCTTGACGCCGGCAATGTTCTTCAGCTCCCATAGCCGCTTCATGGTGTCGACCGACATGTCGATCACCGAGCGCGGCGGGATGTTGTAGATGATGATCGGAATCCCGATCGCATCGTTGATCGCCTTGAAGTGCTGGTACATGCCTTCCTGGGTCGGCTTGTTGTAGTAGGGCGTCACCACGAGGACGGCATTGGCGCCCGCCTTTTCGGCATGCTGGGCAAGCTCAACCGCTTCCTTGGTCGAATTGGAGCCGGCGCCGGCGATGACGGGCACGCGGCCCTTGGCCTCCTCGATGCACCATTCGACGACCTTCTTGTGCTCATCGTGGGATAGCGTCGGGCTCTCGCCGGTGGTGCCGACCGGGACCAGGCCGTTGGTGCCTTCGGAGATCTGCCAGTTGACCAGGGAGCGGAACGCAGCCTCGTCCAGCGAGCCATTTTTGAACGGCGTGACCAAGGCAGTGAACGACCCCCGGAATTTCGTCTTGGCTGCCATGGACTTCCTCCGTACGCGGCGAGATTTAGAGCAAGCCTCTTTCATATCGGGTCTCCCCCGCCGGTAAAAGGGCCGCATCCGCGTGACGCACCGTTTAAGCCGCGATTTTGCCGCGGTGGTGGTACAAACCGGGCGACGGTAAGCGGCTGTTGGTATTTTGTCCGCATATTCAATCAAATGCAGCCAGATCTTGTACAGCCCAGATGTACAGATGGGGCTTGAGCCAATTGACTGATTCGGGGCGACGAACCGCCGTGACCTCCTTTCCTCGTGCTGCATGGCGAGCTGCCGGTCTGGCCATGTGCCTGATGGCCGGCCTGTCGATCGGGTGCGTCGCCCTGGCGAAGTCCAGTCAGGCGATCGAGGACGCCGCGAAGGAACCGGCCAAGGAACCGGCCAAGCAACCGGCTAAGCAACCGGCTAAGCAACCCGCGAAGCCGGCGGCCAAAGGACCCGCGAAACCGGCGGCCAAGCAGGCCGCGAAGGATACGACCAAGGGATCGGCCAAAGAGACAGCCAAGGGCGCAAGCACGCCAGCAGCTTCCGCTGCCGCGAAGAAGCCTGCCAGCAAGGACGCGAAGGACAAGCCGAAACCCGCCCCCACCGCTGCGGCGCCAAAATCACGACCGGCCGCGAACGCGCCGGCGGTGACAGCCACCGTCAGACCTTCCGCGCCGGGCCCAGCCTCCGCCAGACCTGTCGCGACGCCCGTGCTGGCGCCTGCGACCCGCCAACACGCCGCGCCCCGCAAGCCGGTTACGCCAGCCGCGGTCGCTGCGACCTCATCGACGTCGCAAGCCGACAAGGAGACGCTGGAGAACGTCATCGAGCTGGTGCGCAAGCGCAAGCCGGGCGAAGCCAGCAGTTACGCAGATTCGATTTCCGATCCGGTCGCGCGAAAGCTAGCGGAATGGATCATCCTGCGCAGCGAGGACAATGGTGCCAGCGTTGAGCGCTACCGCGCCTTCCTCTCCGCCAATCCGAGCTGGCCGTCGCAGACCTTCCTGCGCCGTCGGCTCGAAGCCGCGATGTGGGATGACAAGCGCGACGATTCCGTCGGCTGGTCGTGGTTTGAGAACGAATCCCCCGTTTCGGCCAAAGGCCGCTTCGTGCTTGCCAAGGCCATGCTGGCGCGCGGTGACCGAGCCAATGCCGAACGGCTGGTGCGCGAGGCCTGGCGCAGCGATCCGATGTCGGAGGAGACCGAGAACAACGCGCTCGATCAGTTCGGCGCCCTGCTGACGCCGGGCGACCAGAAGGCGCGGATGGACACGCTGCTCTACGGAAGTGAGCACGAGGCGGCGCTGCGCGCGGCAAAACGGCTTGGCGCCGGCTATGTCGCCCTCGCCAAGGCCCGTATCGCCTCCTTCAAGAAGGCGCCGAACACGCGCGCGCTGCTCGAAGAGGTGCCGCGTGAGCTGCACAGCGATCCCGGCTTCATCTTCAGCAAAATCCAGCTGCTGCGCCGGGAGGAGAAGTTTGCCGAAGCGGCTCAACTGATGCTGTCGGCGCCGAAGGATCCGAACCGGCTCTACAATCTCGATGAATGGTGGATCGAGCGGCGCCTCCTGGCTCGCAAGATGATCGACACCGAGGACTTCCGCAGCGCCTACCTGATTGCGCGCGACGGGGCCCTGCCCTCGCGCGATATCTACAAGACCGAGCAGGAATTCACGGCGGGCTGGATCGCACTTCGCTTCCTCAACGATCCCGCAGCGGCCAGCCAGCACTTTGCCCGCATCGGCGTCGGCAGCGTCAATCCGACCACGCTGGCGCGTGCCGGTTACTGGCAGGGGCGCGCGGCGGAGGCCGCCGGACGTCAGCAGGAAGCGCGCAACGCCTATGCCCGCGCCGCCGAGCAATCGACCAGCTATTACGGCCAGCTGGCACGCGCCAAGCTCGGCCTGCCGCAGATCGAGCTCAACAGCCAGCCCCGCAGCCGCGGCGCCGGGCGGCTCGAGATCGTGCGGGCCGCGCAATTGCTCTACGAACTCGATGAACGCGAGCTGACAGTGCCGCTGCTCGCCGACATGGGCGAGAACGGCGATCCCGAGGCTCTGGCCGGCCTCGGCGAGCTGGCCCAGCGCTATGGCGACGCGCGCGGCATGCTGCTGGTCGGGAAAGCCGCACTCAATCGCGGCCTGCCGTTCGATTTCTATGCCTACCCCGTCAACGGCATTCCGCAGTTTTCACAGATCGGCCCCGAGGTCGAACGCAGCATCGTCTACGCGATCGCGCGGCAGGAGAGCGCGTTCAACCCCGCCGTGGTCTCACCTGCCCAGGCCTACGGTTTGATGCAGGTGACGCCGGACGCGGCGCGCTATGTCTGCAAGCGGCACGGCGCGACTTACGACCTGTCGCGGCTGAAGAACGATTCCTCGTACAATGCCACGCTCGGTGCGGCCGAACTCGGCGGCCTGCTTGAGGACTATCGCGGCTCTTACATCATGACGTTTGCCGCCTACAACGCCGGGCGCGGCAGCGTGAAGAAGTGGATCGACCGCTACGGTGATCCGCGCGACGCCAAGGTCGACGCGGTCGACTGGGTCGAGCTGATTCCCTTCTCTGAAACCCGCAACTACGTGCAGCGGATCATGGAGAATCTCCAGGTCTACCGCGCCCGCTTCGGCGGCGGCACGCGGCTGCAGATCGAGGCCGATTTGCACCGTGGCGCCGGCAGCGTGGAATAGCGGCGCTCCACGACAGCGTCGCTCCCGTCCGAGGGCGTATCAGCTTACGCGAAAGCCGCAACGCCGGTCCCGATTTTCACCACGTCCTGCCCGGAGCGGCCCGGCCACGAGGTGCGCGGACGGGGCCGGCTGAACCCGGCTGGGACCAATATGGGTTGACCATGCACATTGCGGGCAAGCCGAGCGCAGCCTCTTTACACGCTTCCCAAGAAGCGTAGCTGCAGTAGATCGTGCTGCTGCCGCCCCACTCCCATCTTTGCAGGCATACAGGGTAATTGGGATCGTACCGTTGGGCCGATGCTGGCCCGATAGCGAGGATTGTGGCGCCAGCGACGAGGCTTGCACGAATCGCGTCCATCGTCGCCCGCCTCCGAAATATCCGACTGTTCACGATTGAATACTCCCGCACCGCTTCCTCCGAGAAGCGCAGCCAATTCTTCCAGGACAGCATACGTCGGATCACCAACAAAGAAAAACCCCGGCAGTTTCCTGCCGGGGCTCTCCAATCAATCGGATGATTGATCTTAGAAGTTGCGCTGAGCGCGGAGCATCATGGTCAGCGAGTTCTGATCCTTCAGCTCGTAGGTCGCAGCCGGCTTCGCGAAGGCGGCAACAGCAGGGGCATTGATGGCGCCCGAGTACTTCTGGTCGAGCATCGTGTAGCTCAGGTCAGCCGTGAACGCCAGGTTCTTGACCGGGGTCCAGACGGTGTTGACACCGATCACGCCGATGTTGAAGTCCGGGTTGCAGGTCGAACCAGCGACGGCGATCGTGGCGAAGTTCGCGCAGATCAGGCCCTTGCTCGTGTTGCCGTAGCCCATATGAGCATAGCCACCGTAGATGGCGCTGGCCCAGTTCGGGGTCCAGTTGTGGGTGTAACCACCGCGGAAGCCCCAAGCCTTGGTCGTCTCGATGCCGGTGCCGGCGCCGAAGACGCCGTCAGTGATACCAGCGAAACCAACGCTCTGGTAAGCACCAGCTAGGCCAGTGCCGCTGTACATCGAGAAGTTCTGCGGCCACGAGATGTTGCCGAAGACGTAGTGAGCCGCACCGTCGGCGTAGACGGCCTGCATGTTGATCGAGTCACCCGCACCGGTCGGGATATTCTTGATCGACAAGGCGCCCTGCACAGCCCAGCCCCACTTGTCGGCTGGGTGGTCGGTGGCCTCGGTCGCACCGTAGTACGCACTGTGGATATCGTGCGCGACAGCCGCGATCTGGAACAGACCCCAAGCCTGGTCAACACGAACCTGACCGACGATGTCGGGAGAACGGTTCGCACCCCAATCGTACGTGCCGTAGTTGCCCTGGATGAGGGCAGCGGCAGCATTCGCAGCAGCCGAAGTCGTAACAATGGCGCCTGCGCCGTTCACAGCACTGCTGGCCGCAAAGCCGGTCGCATTCCACAGGTTCGATTGACCGCCGCCGTTGCCCGTCGTCTGATCCTGGATCGACACTGCGGCGGTGATGCCCTGGCCGAAGTCAGCCGTGTAGGTGGCCTGGTTCACACCGGTGACGAAGTTCGAGCCGCCCGGAATGGTGTCGGGACCGCCAGCCGGATAGCCCGTCCACGGCGCATCGAAGATCGAGACGGTGCGACCGAAGGTGAAGCCAGCGAACTGGATGAAGGCGTGGTAGAGGCCGAGACCAGCGGCACCACCTGCAGCGGCTGACGGGTTGCTCGCGGAGACCGTTCCGGAGTCAACGCTGAACACCATGTCGGCGAAGGTGCGGACCACGCCGTACTCGGTTGCGGTGCGGGTATCGACCGTGAGGTCCATACGAGCGCGGCTGTAATAGTAGTTCGTCAGACGGTTGTTCGAGCCGCCGTTGAAGGTGCCCTGGCTAAACCGGAAGCCGTAGTCGTTAGCGCCGCCGAGGATCATGTCCGCGCGGACGTAACCACCCAGCTTGATGCAGGTGTCGGTGCCGGGGATGTAGTAGAAACCCGCACCGTACAGCGAGCAGATCTTCACGTATTCGACGGCCTTTGCCTTCAACGGAAGGTCGGCTGCCTGGGCTCCGCCAACGGCGAGCAGACCCGCCACTGAGCCGAGCAAAAGGCTCTTAAAGTTCATGTTAAACCTCCAAGTTGCTCTTCAGGGAAGGTCACTGACCCGGACGGCCAATTCCCCAACCCCCTCTAAATCACCGCCCTGGCCACCTTCGCGTCTTCGGACACACCCGCAGGAACACGAGGGACTTAAGCGAAAGACCTAAACGGGACGACCTCGGGATGCCCCCCTCCGTCGCCTGATCACAACAACTGAACGTCGTTGCACACACAACAAAAGATCGCTCCGGAACGGGCCTATCAAGCGTGTTTTTCGACGGGTGTTGCACAATTAACACGCAGATGTGATCGCGCGGCATCGCTAATCAATTGTTTTTACTTGTCTTTTTTGACAAGTTCGTTTGCGGTCGAAATTCGCGTTTGGTCGTGCCCGGGCCAGCTTACGCACAGCTCCAGGTCTGAGCACCCGAATCGGGGAATGCGGGGACTGGAGTGGGATGTGTAATCCCGTAAGGCTCGGCGAGCCGGGAAACAGCCGCCCCCCGCGCCACCGCGTGCGTGTGTCACGGACACTCTATATGTCTGGGAACCCGCCGAAGGTCAGGGAATCCCGCATCGACGGAAATCGTTGGGAATATTCGAGCGAAAACACACGCTTCCAAATTGACCGGCCCAAGCAATTAGATGCATAAGGCTCGCACCGGAGAGGTGGCCGAGTGGCTGAAGGCAACGCTTTGCTAAAGCGTCATACGGTCTCAAGCTGTATCGAGGGTTCGAATCCCTCCCTCTCCGCCACCCAGCTGCGGGCCGCCTGCGAGGCGATGCTGCACGAGGATTTAGGACCGTGGCTGGCTTGAACCGCAGGAGAGGCGCTCGCAGCCCAAGCCCGCAAGTCGAAGTCGAGTTTCCCGGGGGTCGGGGCGCTGAACCGCTCAGTGCGCGGACGCCCACGCCCTCGCCTCTCGCTGCGCGGTCGCGATCTCGGCCTCCGACATCTGCCCCGCCACTTCCTGGCGCAGCGCAACGGCGTCCCGGCGGCCCTTCAGGGCAGCAAGATTGAACCATTTGTGCGCGGCGACGAGGTCGATCAGACCCGAGCGGCCGCTCGCCCAATAGAGTCCGCGCTCGAACAGAACGTCTGACAGCGCGGTCCCATCGATCGGCGTCGCCGTATCGAGATCGAAAGTACCCTGAAACATAACGCATCCCCTTTTCTTATGCCGCCTCTAATCCCCGGAGCGCGGCTCCCGTCCAACTCTGATGTGCAAAATCCCTTCTGGGATCGTGCGCTGTTCAACTCATCCCCAAGGGCTTCTTGCCCGATGCCGTTTGCCGGCTTGTTGGAGGCGATGATGGCGGGCAAATTTGAATGGCAGTTTAAGTATCGCGATGAAGCAGACGTAAACGGGAAGCCGCGCCGCGCGCGTGAGAATTTCAAGAAGTCCCTGATTTGCAGGTACTTCTGCGTTTCCTCAGGATGCGTTTACCCTGTGATTTTCGGACATCGATAACCATCGCGCACAGTGCCACGCCGCGTGCGGTCACATGTCGGAGGTGGCGCGCGCGACAATCATGCCGGCGCGCCCAGCCTCGACAGCCCGGCCACGCACAGCGGCGGCGCAGTCAGATCAACAATGTCGGGAAAGGGATTGCCGGCAATACCCCGGCCTCAGGGAACGAGGGCGTCGGCGAACACGTCAGGACCAGATTCCAAATGAGCCCGAAGGCCGCGTGTGGAATTGCGGAGCCCTTGTTCAGGGAGACCGCACCGAACGAAGAAAACTCGTTTCTTCTGCCGGACCGGACTTTGGCGGGCAGGCCCGCGAAGCTGACGATCCGACCGTTGACCTGATGTCTCGCCGACACCCTCTGTCGTCGACCAGAACCTCTGGGAGGCGCTGATGACGTGCCGGCTGCTAGGAGCCGGCAACTTCAGAAGTCGAAGTTACTTCTTCTTCGCGACCTTGCGGGTCTTCTTCGCAGTCTTCTTCACTGCGCTCTTCGCCTTCTTCGCCTTCTTCGCCTTCTTCGCTTTCTTGGCCATGTTGCCCTCCGATGTGTGAGATGGCTTTAATCGCTGCGCGCATTCGGGGATCGAATGTGCGCTCACCCCAAATACACCAACACGACGAAAAAAACATCTTCTCACTTAAGGAAGTGTTGACGACGCAGCGCGCGTGCGCCAGCCGCGCTTGATTTGCCAGTCGGCAGCCACTCGCGTCCACGATTGCAAATGCTTCTCTCGGCATCGACGTCGGCAAGCGCCGCGACTGCCGGAATATCCTATGCAGCAAGCATTATTCTGCTCACGCACATCTCGCGCGATCAGCGCGACGATGAACGCTGCGAAGCTCGCGATCGCGCAGCGGAGGCGAGTCGCGGACTCTGAGTCGCGAATTTTGGCAACGAAATTATTTTCATGCTTAACGGCGGGAGCGCTCGTCGGAGCGTGTGCAAGTCGCCGTTTTGCGCGAATCGCGCGGTGGCGATTCGGCGGCGCTGCGCGCCTTTGAGCAGCTGATGATTGCCGCAGATGAGGCGCGCGAGCGTCGCATCACGGGGTCAAGCGAGGTGACGATGCGCGTCCGTCACCTCGTCCGAACGCGTGACGTCAGATGCCGAGCTTGGACTTGAGCAGGTCGTTGACGCTCTGCGGGTTGGCCTTGCCGCCTGACGACTTCATCACCTGGCCCACGAACCAGCCAAGCGACTGCGGCTTGTCCTTCACCTGCGCAGCCTTGTCGGGATTGGCCGCGATGATGTCGTCGACAACCTTTTCGATCGCCGAAAGATCCGTGACCTGCTTCATGCCGCGGCTTTCGACCAGCGCGCGCGGGTCGCCGCCCTCCTGCCAGACGATCTCGAACAGATCCTTGGCGATCTTGCCCGAGATCGTGCCCTCGCCGATCAGGTCGATGATCGCCGCCAGCTGCTCGGACGTCACAGGAGAGTCGGTAATATCACGGCCCTCCTTGTTGAGACGGCCGAACAGTTCGTTGATCACCCAATTCGCCGCCATCTTGCCGTCGCGGGCGCGGTTGGGGAGCCTGTCGAGCACCGTCTCGTAGAACACAGCGCTCTCGCGCTCGGCCACCAGCACGCCCGCATCATAACCCGAGAGGCCGAAGTCGGCGACAAAACGCGCCTTCTTCTGGTCCGGCAGCTCGGGAAGCGCTGCCTTCAGCTCGTCCACGAAGCTCTGCGAGAACTCGAGCGGCAGCAGATCCGGATCGGGGAAGTAGCGGTAGTCATGCGCCTCTTCCTTCGACCGCAGTGAGCGCGTCTCGCCCTTGTTGGGGTCGTAGAGCCGTGTTTCCTGATCGATCTTGCCGCCGTCCTCCAAAATCTCGATCTGGCGGCGCGCCTCGTACTCGATGGCCTGGCCGATGAAGGTGATCGAGTTCAGGTTCTTGATCTCGCAGCGGGTGCCGAGCGGCGCGCCCGGCTTGCGCACGGAGACGTTGACGTCGGCGCGCAAGGATCCCTTCTCCATGTCGCCGTCGCAGGTGCCGAGATAGCGCATGATCGAGCGCAGCTTGGTCACATAGGCCTTGGCCTGCTCGGCGTCGCGGATATCGGGCTTGGAAACGATCTCCATCAGCGCCACGCCGCAGCGGTTGAGATCGATCAGGGATTGCGACGGCAGCTTGTCGTGCTGCATCTTTGCCGGATCCTGCTCCAGATGCAGCCGCTCGATGCCGATGGAGACGCTGCGGCCACCGTCGAGCTCGACCAGCACGTCGCCCTCGCCCACGATCGGCGACTTGTACTGGCTGATCTGGTAGCCCTGCGGCAGGTCCGGATAGAAATAGTTCTTCCTGTCGAACACCGAACGCAGATTGATCTTTGCGTTGAGACCGAGCCCGGTCCGGACAGCCTGCCTGACGCATTCCTCGTTGATCACAGGCAGCATGCCCGGCATGGCCGCATCGACCAGCGACACTTGGGTGTTTGGATCACCACCGAACGCAGTCGAGGCGCCCGAGAACAATTTTGATTTGGATGTCACCTGGGCGTGGATCTCCATGCCGATGACCGTCTCCCAGTCGCCGGTGGCGCCCTTGAGAAGCTTGTGCGTAGCCGTGCTCATGTCCTGCTCCCGAGCAGCGTGGCAGCGATCCGCTCCCACTCCGCTTCCAATGAATCCTTTGCCGCGACCTGGCCGGCCTGGCGATACCAGTACCCGGCATTGCCGAGATCGCCTTCGACGCGGTGCAGATACGCGTGCACCCAGGCCGCCTCGCGGCTGCTCTCGTCCTGAACGATCCTGTGCGCCTGGTCCCAGTCGCCCTTCGCAGCCCACCAGAGACCCGCGAGCGGCGCGCTCAACTCCGGCGCGGGTGCCGCACCATCGAGGCTTGCGATGAAGCCGGCGACATTCACCACCACCTCGCGGGCGTGAAGCGGCCGGCCGCCTGCTCGATCACTTCGCCGAGCGAGAACAACGTCTCCTCCTCGAATGGACGGCCGATCAGTTGCAGGCCGAGAGGCAGGCCCTGACCGTCCTTGCCTGATGGCACGGCAATGCCCGGCAGGCCCGCCATATTCACGGTGACCGTGAAGATGTCGTTGAGATACATCTCGACGGGATCGGCCCCGCCTTTCTCACCGATGCCGAAGGCCGCCGACGGCGTCGCCGGGGTGAGGATCGCGTCCACACCCCTCTCGAAGCAATCCTCAAAATCCCTCTTGATCAGCGTGCGCACCTTCTGGGCGCGCAGATAATAGGCGTCGTAGTAGCCGGCCGAGAGCACATAGGTGCCGATCATGACGCGGCGGCGCACCTCGGCGCCAAAACCTTTGGCGCGGGTGTTCTCGTAGAGCTCGGTGATGGTCTTGCCGTGCTCGCGCAGGCCATAGCGGACGCCGTCGTAACGCGCGAGGTTGGAGGAGGCCTCCGCCGGCGCCACGATGTAATAGGCCGGCAGCGCGTATTTGGTGTGCGGCAGCGATACCTCGACCAGCTCGGCGCCGGCCGCCTTCAGCCACGCCGCGCCCTCACTCCAGAGCTTCTCGATCTCGCCCGGCATGCCGTCGAGACGATACTCCTTGGGAATGCCGATCTTCATGCCCTTCACGGATTTGCCGATCGCGGCTTCATAATCAGGCACGGCAATATCGACCGAAGTCGTGTCCTTCGGATCGTGGCCGGCCATCGAGCGCAGCAGCATCGCGCTGTCGCGCACGCTGCGCGCAATTGGACCGGCCTGGTCGAGCGAAGAGGCAAACGCGACGATGCCCCAGCGCGAGCAGCGGCCATAAGTCGGCTTGATGCCCACGGTTGCGGTGAACGCCGCCGGCTGGCGGATCGAGCCGCCGGTGTCGGTCGCGGTCGCGCCCATGCACAGCAGCGCAGCCACCGCCGAGGCCGAGCCGCCGGACGAGCCACCCGGCACCAGGGTGGTGTTGGAGCCCTCGCGCCGCCAGGGATTGCCGACGGGACCGAAGCACGAGGTCTCGTTCGCCGAGCCCATCGCGAACTCGTCATTGTTGAGCTTGCCGAGCATGACGGCGCCGTCGCGCCAGAGCTGCGAGGTGACGGTCGACTCATAGGTCGGCACGAAATTGCCGAGGATCTTCGAGCACGCCGTGGTGCGCACCCCCTTGGTCGCGAACAGATCCTTGATGCCGAGCGGGATGCCGGCGAGCGGACCGGCGTCGCCCTTGGCGATCCTGCCGTCCGCCTCGCGCGCCATGGCCCGCGCCTGGTCCGGCGTCTCCATCACGAAGGCATTGAGCACGCGCGCTTTCTCGATCGCGCTCAGATGCGCGTCGGTCAGCTCCAGCGACGTGAAAGTCTTGTCGGCGAGACCCTTACGGGCCTCGGCGAGCGTCAGCGATGTCAAATCGGTCATTTATTGATCGGGCTACAGAAGAAAGGAGACAGGGTCTTGTCGTTGGCCGGGTCGTCTTTTTTGGCGGCCGCATCCGCGGCGGCCTGCATTTCGTCGAGCACGGCATTGACGGCGACGTTGGGATCGGCAGCCTTACCCTGCCGTTCCAGCTTGTCGAGGTAGTTCATGTAGGCCTGATAGGCCTTCTCATCGTCGCAAAGCATGCACATCGCACGGCGTCCTAAGAGTCTTTAGTTGACGCGTTTTCTTGACGCGAACCGGATTCCACTTCGCTCGAAAACGCTATGCTACTCGACGACCTTCGGCACCAGGAAGAAGTGACCTTCGGTCTCAGGCGCGTTGGCAACGATATCGTCGGCGATCTCGCCGTCGTTCACCACGTCTTGCCGCTTCTTCATCTGCATCGGGGTGACCGAGGTCATGGGCTCCACGCCCTCGACATTGACCTCCGAAAGCTGCTCGACGAAAGCGAGCATGGCGTTGAGCTCGCCTTGCAGATGCGGAACCTCGTCCTCGGAAACCGCAATGCGCGCCAGATGCGCGATGCGGCGGACGGTAGCGGCGTCGACGGACATTATATAAGGCCTCTCACGGCAAAACCTATGTGCCGTATAGCAGAGGCCGGTTTTCCGCCGCAACCGGGGCTGGAACCTACCCAGCCAGCGCTTTCAGGCGAGCCAGCGCCGATCTGGCGAAATCCCGGGTCAATTCGGCCGCGGGGACCTCACGGCCAAGGGCCACAGCCTGGCCGGCCCAGAGATTGGTGAAATCCACCCTGCCCTGCTTTTCGGCAGCCGCCTTCAGCGGTCCCAGCGCGGTCGCCGCATGGGGAAACGGCGGCGCATCCGGCGAGATCGGCCCGAGCTCGCGCATCAGGCGATTCTGGACACCGCGCGCCGGACGTCCGGTCATGACATTGGTGATGACGGTGGAATCGTCGCCCGCCTCAGCGAGCGCCTTGCGGCCGCCTGCGCTCACCTTGGACTCCGGACAGCGCAGATACGCACTGCCGATCTGCACGCCAGAGGCACCAAGTGCGAAGGCCGCGGCAATGCCGCGCCCGTCGGCGATGCCTCCGCAAGCGATCACCGGCACCTTCACGGCATCGACGACCTGCGGCACCAGCGCGAAGGTCCCGGGCTGTTCGGAGATCTTGTCGGTCAGGAACATGCCGCGATGGCCTCCGGCTTCGGCGCCCTGCGCAATGACCGCATCGACGCCGCGCTGTTCGAGCCAGACCGCTTCCTTCACCGTCGTGGCGGATGAGATGACGAGACAGCCCGCCGCCTTGACGCGCTTGAGCAGCGTCGGCTCCGGCAGGCCGAAATGAAAGCTGACGATTTCAGGCTTCAGCTCCTCGACCACCTCGCAGAACGCGGCATCGAACGGCGCGCGGTTCGCGGCGTTGATCGGCGCCGCCGGATCGAGGCCATGCTCGGCGTAATAACCAGCGAGCCGTTGCTTCCAGCGCGCTTCGGCCCCGGCCGTCAGATCGACCGGCGTGTGACAGAAGAAGTTCATGTTCACCGGCGCCTTCACACGCTGGCGGATGATGTTGACCTGCTCGCGCGCCTTCTCCGGCGACAGCATCGCGCTCGGCAACGAGCCAAGTCCGCCGCCCTGAGCCACGGCGATCACCAGTTCGGCATCCATCACACCGGCCATCGGCGCCAGCACGATCGGAAATTCGGTCTTGAAGAGGTCGATCAGTCGACGGTCAGGCCACATGGTGTGTCTCTCTTGGTTGTCTGTTCTTACCCTCTCCCTCCAGGGAGGGTGAAGAGTCCTGTGCCGCTGCGATCGAATTGCGTTGGCCGGCCAGCAACTGCTCGGCCTCAGCAGCAATCCGTCCGACGATCTCGGCCGCTGGGGGAATATCGTGGATCAGGCCGACCGCTTCTCCGGCAAAGACGGCCGCGATTTCGAAATCGCCCGCCATTTTTGCCGCGGCATAGTCCTTGGCAATCTCGTCCGCGCGTTGCAGCAGCTCGATCTCACGGCCGGTCCAGGTCTTGATATGGCTGTTGACCAGCGCGCGCGCGGTAAACGGCGCCGGCCAGAACAGTTTTCGCGACCAGTCGGGGACGACCCCGCGCACGGTCCCATTGCCGTCAGCCGTGCGAATGCGCTGCTTCGCGCCCTCTGCGCCATTGGCCTCGACGCTCGCATAGAAGCGCGTGCCGATCAGCACGCCGGACGCACCCAGCATCATCATCGCCGCAAGACCACGGCCGTCGGCGATCCCGCCAGCCGCCACGACCGGCACACGTCCGGCCGCGAGGTCGACGATATCAGGCACGATACCGACCGTGGTGCGCGATGCGCCATGGCCACCCGCCTCCGTCCCCTGTGCGATCAAAATCTCTGCGCCGGCATCGAGCGCCTGCTTTGCCATCGCCTCGGTTTGCACCTGGCAGATCAATCGCGCGCCGCTCGCCTTGATGCGCGGCGCGAACGGCGCAGGATCGCCGAACGACAGCATGACTGCCTGCGGGCGCGCATCGAGCGCGATGTCGAGAAGGTCCGGCTGCTTGGCCAGGCTCCAGGTAATGAATCCGATCCCGAACGGTGCAAATCCCCTAAGCTCCGCCGTCTCGGCCTGTAGCCGCCCCCGATCGCCGTAGCCACCGCCCAGAATGCCGAACCCTCCCGCCTCGCTGACGGCGCGGGTTAGCCGGCTGCCGGCAACCATGTCCATGGGCGCCGAAAGGATCGGATGCCTTATCCCGAGAAGCTCCGTCAGCGGCGTAGTGATCGACATGAGGTCTCCCGCACTGGACAGGAAGATTAAGCCCAACTAGCATTCTCGAAAAATGAATTGTAGCGAACGCTGTCATCGCAAAAGCGAAACGATGCCATGGAACTGAGCGACATCCAGACCTTCGCCGCTGTCGCCCGCACCGGCGGCATCACCCGCGCCGCCGAAGAGCTCAACACGGTGCAATCCAATGTCACCCAGCGCATCAAGGCCCTGGAGGCCGAGATCGGCACGCCGCTGTTCGAACGCCATAGCCGCGGCATGGCGCTGACAGGCGCCGGCAAGCGCCTCCTCCCTTATGCGCAACGAATGGCCGCCTTGTCGCGAGAAGCCGTCCTCGCCGCCCGCGACGACGGCGAGCCGAAGGGGCCACTTTCGATCGGCTCGATGGAGACGACGGCCGCCGTGCGGCTGCCGCCGCTGCTTGCCGATTTCCACCGTCGCTTTCCGGCCGTGCGCCTCAGCCTTCGCACGTCGCCGACCGCCGCTCTTGTCGCGAGTGTGCTCGAAGGCACGCTCGACGGTGCGTTCGTCGCTGGGCCTATCGCGCACGATGATCTTACCGCCACCAGCGCGTTCCGCGAGGAGCTGGTGCTGGTCAGCGCGCGGCGCTGGGGCTCGCTCGCCGAGCTGCGCGCCGGCACGCCTGAGTCAGGCCCGACGGCGCTGGTGTTCCGCACCGGCTGCACCTACCGTCAGCGCCTCGAGCAGATCTTCGTCGAGTTCGGCTGGCCGTCAGCAGCGCGCTTCGAGCTCGGCACGCTCGACGGCATGATTGGCTGCGTCGCCGCCGACATGGGCGTCACGCTGCTGCCCCGTGCGGTCATCGAGCGCAGCGCGATGAACGGCAGCGTAACGATGCATACGCTGAGCCCGTCACATGGGCGCGTCGAGACGCTGTTCGTCCAGCGCCGCGCCGGTCATCAAACCAGTGCGCTTCAAGGCTTCCTGTCCTGCCTGGCCAAGGACGACGACATCATCGCGGCCTGATCCGCCACCGCCGCAGCGCGACAACGGCCCAGATCGCCTCGACCAGGCCGAACGGCCAAGCCCCTTGCAGGAATCCGTAGGCCGATCCCAGCGCACAGGACATTGCGAATAGCAGCACGAACCAATGGCTGCGGTCTTCGAAGGCATAAGTGATCAGCATCGCCATCACGGCAAACAGCCCGAATAGTGTCAGTGCATCCATCGTTGTGGGTTCACTCCACGGCGTGACGCATGATATGCGCTAGTGCCATGCCCGCTCTTATCCTGCCCCTCGTCGATGCTGCAACCCACTGGCCCGAACACGGCGGGTTGATCGGGCTCGACCTCGGTACCAAGACCATCGGCGTTGCCGTATCCAATCCGGACCGGCGGCTCGCGACCGGCGTCGAGACCATCCAGCGCAAGCAGTTCAAGCAGGATGCGGCCCGCCTGCTCGCCATCGCCACCGAACGCAAGGTGGTCGGCTTCGTGCTCGGCCTGCCCATCAACATGGACGGCAGCGAGGGCCCGCGCGCGCAATCGACCCGGGCCTTCGCCCGCAATCTGGCCAATCTGACCACGCTCCCGATCGGCCTCTGGGACGAGCGCCTCTCGACCGCCGCCGTCGAGCGCGAGCTGATCGGCATGGATGTCAGCCGCGCCAAGCGCGCCGAGGTGATCGACGAGCACGCCGCCATCTTCATCCTGCAAGGCGCGCTGGACCGGCTCGCCCATCTGCGCGCCAGCCGGGGGACGGGCTGATCCATGGCCGCCGTGATCGCGGCGCTGCTGCCGGTCTTCATCCTCATCGTGCTCGGCGTCGTGCTCCGGCACAGCCTGATGCGGCTCGATACGCAATGGCACGGGCTGGAGCGGCTGACCTATTTTGTCTTGTTTCCCATGCTGCTGATCCAGACGCTGGTGAAGGCTGATCTCTCAAGAGTGCCGGTCGCCGGCGTCGGCGGTGCGCTGCTGCTGTCGGCGCTGGCGATGTCGCTGCTCTGCCTCGCGCTCCGCCCTGCCCTGGCCCGCCTCGACATTGACGGCCCTGCCTTCACCTCGATCTTCCAGGGCGCGACGCGCTGGCAGACCTACGTGGCGCTATCCGTCTCCGCTAACTTATACGGCGACGTCGGGCTGGCGCTGGCCTCGGTCGCGATGATCGCGATCATCCCGCTGGTCAACGTGTTCAGCGTCGCCGTACTGGCGCATTACGCTTCGCCCAAGAAGCAATCCGCGCGGGCGATCGTGATGACCGTGATCCGCAATCCCCTGATCTGGGCCTGCGCCATCGGCCTGGTCATCAATGTCGTGCATTTGCCGCTACCAAAGATCTGGCACGAGGTCGCCGACGCGCTCGGCCGCTCCTCGCTCGCCATCGGCCTGCTCGTCACCGGCGCCGGTCTCCAGCTCAAGGGCCTGCTGCGCCCCAGCCTCGGCGCAACGCTCGGCGTGGCGCTCAAGCTGGTCGTGATGCCGCTGCTCGCACTAACGCTCGCCAACTGCTTTGGGCTCACGGGCACCAACCTCGCGATCATCGCGATCTGCGGGGCGGTGCCGACGTCCCCGAGTGCCTATGTGCTGGCCCGCCAGATGGGCGGCGACGCGCCGCTGCTGGCGCAGATCATCACGCTGCAGACCATCCTGGCGGCGATCACGATGCCGATCGCGATCGCGCTGGTGGCGTAGAACTCCAAGTTGAGAGCGCCACCGCTCCTCTCACCTGTCATTGCGAGGAGCTCCTGCGACGAAGCAATCCAGACTGCCGCGACGGAAGGACTCTGGATTGCTTCGCTGCGCTCGCAACGACGGAGTCCGAGACAGCTATTGCCCCAGCCACATCGTCAGCACCACCGCGGTCATGTTGTTCAGCGCATGCAGCACGATGGTGAGCCAGAGCGAGTTGGCGCGGTGGCGCATGTAGCCGAACCAGAGGCCGATCGAGAAGACTTCGGCGAGGAAGTACAGATCGTATTGCAGATGCACCGCCGTCCACACCAGCGACGACAGGATGATCGCACCGGGCACGCGCAGGAAGCTTGCCGACCAGCCGCGGAACAGGAAGCCGCGCGCGAGCACCTCCTCCGACATCGGCGCCGCCACGCTGAAGGCGAACAGGAGCAACAGCGCCGCGCCGTTGTCGCGGCCCGATTTGAGGAGATCGGTCATGAAGCCCGGCGTGGCCTCCCGGCCCAGGGATCGCGACACCACCTCCCATCCCATCACGACCAGGATGAGCCCGGCTGTGCCAAGCAACAGCTGCCGCCAGGACGGCCAGCGCAGCGCGAGGTAGTCAACGAAAGATGCCCGCTTGATCCGGATGGCAAGCCACACCGCTGCGAGTGTCGCAGGCAGGCCCATCGTGACCGACAGCGCCAGCGCCTGCGGCTCGCGGCCGACCGACTGGATCGAGGCCATGTCGAGCGGCAGCCCGCGCATCATTATCAACAGCAGGATCGCCGCGAGCTGGCCGACGAACATGGCCACGAAGATGAGCAAGCCCCACAGCGCCGTGCCCCAGAACTGCCAGACCCGCAGCGGTGCGGCCGCCTCTGTCAGCGGCGGATGATCGGGATTGAGGGAATCCATCGGGAGGCTTTCTGTTGGCAGGCTCACGGCAGCGCCCGCTCGAGCAGCGCACGCACGTCGCCGCTCCCGAGATCGACCGCGCCGTACATGCTGGCGTGATTGGCGGCGAGACGCGTTGCTGCGAACAGTTCAGCGTTGCTCGGCGACACATCTTTGAGCGCGGCGGCCGCGGCCAGCAGAGCCAGCTTCTCGACCGCGAGCCGCGCAACGCTCTCGCCGTCGGCGCGGCGGAAGGTATTGGCGATGAATGTAACAGCATCGCCTGCCCCGCGCAGCCCTTTCGTCTCGGCTGCCAGCGATTGCAGCACCGCCATTGCAGCCTCCGGCTCGCGCGCGAGCGCGCGCAGCACGTCGAGGCACATCACGTTGCCCGAGCCTTCCCAGATCGCGTTGACCGGCGCCTCCCGATAGTGGCGCGCCAGAATGCCGTCCTCGACATAGCCGTTGCCGCCGAGGCACTCCATCGCTTCATAGAGGAATGACGGCGCGCTCTTGCAGGTCCAATATTTGATCGCGGGCGTCAGCAACCGCATATAGGCAGCCTCCGCCGCATCGTGCGCCGTGCGGTCGAAGGCGCGGCAGAGCCGCATCACCAGCGCCGTGCTCGCCTCGACATGCAGTGCCATGTCCGACAGCACGGCCTGCATCAAGGGCTGATCGGCCAGATGCTTCTGGAACACGCTGCGGTGACGGGCGTGATGCAGCGCATGCGCAAGCCCCGAGCGCATCAGGCCGCTAGAGGCAATCGCGCAATCCTGCCGCGTCAGCTGCACCATCTGGATGATGGTACGGATGCCCTTGCCTTCCTCGCCGACGCGTTCCGCATGGGCGCCGACGAACTCGACCTCGGACGACGCGTTGGAGCGATTGCCGAGCTTGTCCTTGAGCCGCTGAAACTGGATCGCGTTGACCGATCCGTCAGGCGCAAAGCGCGGCATGAAGAAACAGGTCAGCCCGCTGTCTGCCTGCGCCAGCACCAGGAACGCATCGCACATCGGCGCCGACATGAACCATTTGTGGCCGGTGATGCGATAAGCGGTGCCGTCGCGCACAGCGCGCGTCATGTTGGCGCGCACGTCGGTGCCGCCCTGCTTCTCGGTCATACCCATGCCGAGCGTCATGCCGCGCTTCTCCCACCACGGCGAAAAGCTCGGGTCGTAGCTCCTGGTCGACAGCACCGGCATCACGCGCGCGAGCAGATCCGGCTGCACCGCAAGCGCAGCGACGGAGGCGCGCGTCATCGTGATCGGGCAGAGATGGCCGGTTTCGACTTGCGAGGCCATGTAGAACTTGGCCGCGCGGACGACTTCGGCCGCACCGCCGGCAGGCTTGCCATCCGCAGTCCATGTCGAATTATGCACGCCGGCATGCGCGCTGTGCGCCATCAGCTCGTGATAGGCTGGGTGAAACTCGACCTGGTCGCGGCGATTGCCCTTGGCGTCGAAGCTGCGCAGCTTCGGCGTGTTCTCGTTCGCCGCGCGCCCGCGATCGGCCATCGCAGCCGAGCCCCAGTGCTTGCCGAACTCGGACAGCTCCCGCTCCGCCCCCGCTCCGCCGTTCGCCTTCACGGCGTCGACCAATGACTGGTCCACAGCAAATAAATTCACATCCTCGAAAGGTGGCGACTGGTTGAAAACCTCGTGGGTCGCGAAGCTGGGCTGGGTCATCTGGTTTCCTTGGCGGATTCAGTTCCGCCGCGGCTGGATCGGGAAATCATAGGCTGCCCCGCCCGCAGCAGGCAGGGAAAAATGCCACCACTCCTTTGAATAGTTCACAAAGCCTTGCTTCGCCATGGCAGCCACCAGCCGCTTGCGCCAGGCCCGCTGATCCGGTGTGATCGACGGTGCTGCGGTATGCCCTTTCATATCAGTGCAGTCATAGCCGGTGCCCATGTCGACGCTGCCCTCCGGCAGCCGCGCCGCCACCGGCGCCGTACAATCGGCGTAGGATTTTGCGGGATCGATCCTGGCGGAATTGTCGGCGTTCAAATCGACCAAAGTGAGGTCGAGCGCAGCGCCGGTCGAGTGCTGCGAGCGGCTCGCGATATAGCCGAGGCGAAACAGCTCCGTCTTGGCGATGCGCGGATTGTAGCGCCGATCGGCCGCGGTCTCGCGGCCGTTCTGCGACCATCTCACCATGTCGAGCGAGGCGCGCGCCGGCCGGTAACAATCGAACATCTTGAGTGAGAGATTTTGCGCCGCCAGTTCCTGCTGCGCCGCCTTCAGCCGTAATCCGACCTCTCGCTTCACCACGCATTCGCCGGCGCCGTAGCCTGCGAGCGGACGGCCGACGAAGTTGTTCGCGGTGGCGTAGCGGATGTCCTGGATGATGCTGGGATCGACATCGCGCAGATAGACGAAGCCGCCGGGGAGCGTTTGGGCGTGGGCGGCTGAGACAGCGCTGATTGCCACGACCGCAGCGGCTAGTGCTTTCACGTGATATCTCCCGATCGTCATGGCCGGTTTATCCCGGCCATCCACGCTCTTTTTGCGTCAAATGCGATAGAAGACCGTGGATGCCCGGGACATCAAGCGCGAAGACGCGCTTCGCGCTTCTGCCCGGGCATGACGCGGAGGCCACACCACAGCGCCCAAACCGACAGATCAGGGGATAACTCCCGGCCTCGGCTTTGGCCCTTGCTCCCCCCGCCATCCGCGCCTATAGCTCTCGGTTTAATGACATCGAAATCGACCTTTGTCCTCGGCCACCGGCATTTGCTGGGCATCGAGGGCCTTTCCGCGGCCGACATTACCGGCCTCCTCGACCTGTCGGAAGAATATGTCGAGCTCAACCGCCAGGTTGACAAGAAGCGCACCGTCCTGCGTGGACGGACGCAGGTGAACCTCTTCTTCGAGGCCTCGACCCGGACACAGTCCTCGTTCGAGCTTGCGGGCAAGCGCCTCGGCGCCGACGTCATGAACATGTCGGTGTCCTCCTCGTCCATCAAGAAGGGCGAGACACTGGTCGACACCGCGATGACGCTCAATGCCATGCACCCCGACATCCTCGTGGTGCGCCATCACGCCTCGGGCGCGGTGGAACTGCTGGCCCGCAAGGTCGACGGTTCCGTGATCAATGCCGGCGACGGCGCGCATGAGCATCCGACCCAGGCGCTGCTCGACGCGCTCACCATCCGCCGCAACAAGGGCCGGATCGAGGGTCTCGTGGTCGCGATCTGCGGCGACGTACTGCATTCTCGCGTCGCCCGCTCCAACATCATCCTGCTCAACACCATGGGGGCCCGCGTTCGTGTCGTCGGCCCCTCCACGCTGTTGCCGCCCGGCATCGAGCGGATGGGCGTCGAGGTCGCGCGCGACATGCGCGAGGGCCTCAACGGCGCCGACATCGTCATGATGCTGCGGCTCCAGCGCGAGCGCATGAACGGCTCCTTCGTGCCCTCGACCTCCGAATATTTCCACTATTTCGGGCTCGATCAGAAGAAGCTCGGCTACGCCAAGCCCGACGCGCTCGTGATGCATCCCGGCCCGATGAACCGCGGCGTCGAGATCGACACCGCGGTGGCCGACGGCGCGCAGTCCCTGATCCGCGAACAGGTCGAGATGGGCGTGGCCGTGCGCATGGCCGTGCTCGAAGCGCTCGCCCGCAACCTGCCGAACGCGTGATGCCCATGCTGACCGACCGCCGCCCGATCCTGCTCGCCAACGCCCGCGTCGTCGATCCCTCCCGGGATTTCGACGGTCCCGGCGACGTCCTGATTGCCGACGGCATCATCCGCGAGACCCGCCGCGGCATCGGTGCGGCCGGCGTCCCCGAGGGCACCGACGTCGTCAACTGCTCCGGCAAGATCGTGGCTCCCGGCCTGATCGACATGCGCGCCTTCGTCGGCGAGCCCGGCTTCAGCCACCGCGAGACCTTTGCCTCCGCGAGCCAGGCGGCTGCGACCGGCGGCATCACCACCATCATCTGCCAGCCCGACACGTTGCCGGTGATCGATAATTCCGCGACCGTCGACTTCGTGATGCGCCGCGCCCGCGACACCGCGATCGTCAACATCCAGCCGATGGCGGCGCTGACCAAGGGCATGCGCGGCGAGGAGATGACCGAGTTCGGCCTGCTCAAGGCCGCCGGCGCAGTGGCCTTCAGCGACGGCGACCGCAGCGTCACCAATTCGCAGGTGATGCGCCGCGCGCTGACCTACGCCCGCGATTTCGACGCGCTGATCGTGCACCACACCGAGGACCCCGACCTCGTCGGCGAGGGCGTAATGAACGAAGGCGAGTTCGCCTCGCGGCTCGGCCTGATGGGCATCCCGAAGGCCGCCGAGGCCGTGATGCTGGAGCGCGACATGCGCCTCGTCGCGCTCACCGGCGGCCGCTATCACGCAGCCGCGCTGTCATGCATCGAGTCACTGGAGATCCTGAAGCGCGCCCGCGACGACGGCCTCGCCGTCAGCGCCTCGGTCTCGATCAACCATCTCGCGCTGAACGAGAACGACATCGGCCCCTATCGGTCGTTCCTGAAGCTCTCGCCGCCCCTGCGCACCGAAGACGACCGCCGCGCGCTGGTGGAGGCGACGGCCTCCGGCCTCGTCGACGTCATCATGTCCGACCACAATCCGCAGGACGTCGAGGTCAAGCGCCTGCCGTTCGCGGAAGCCGCGCCGGGCGCCATCGGCCTGGAGACCATGCTGCCGGCGGGCCTGCGGCTGGTTCATAATGACGAGCTCGACCTCAAGACGCTGATCCGGGCGATGTCGACCCGGCCGGCAGAACTGCTCGGCTTGCCCGGCGGAACCCTGCGCGTCGGCAGCCCGGCCGACGTCGTCGTGATCGACCTTGATGTTCCCTGGGTGGTCGATCCCGCCGACCTGAAATCGCCTTGCAAGAACACCCCGTTCGACGAAGCGCGCTTTACAGGGCGCGCTATCAGGACCATCGTCGGCGGACGAACCGTGTTCGAGCATGTCTGAGGTGCGGAGATACAGACATGGCGCTTGATGCATTCCTGCCGGTGGCCTTGCTCATCGGGTATCTGCTGGGCTCGATTCCGTTCGGGCTGGTGCTGACCCGGCTCGCCGGCACGCAGGACCTGCGTTCGATCGGCTCCGGCAATATCGGGGCCACCAACGTGCTGCGCACGGGCCGCAAGGGCCTGGCGGCGGCGACCCTCTTGCTCGACGCGCTCAAGGGCACCGCGGCGGTGGTGATCTCGGGCTATCTCGCCGGGCCCAACGCCGCGATGCTGGCCGGCCTCGGCGCGTTCCTCGGCCATCTCTTCCCGGTCTGGCTCAAGTTCAAAGGGGGCAAGGGCGTCGCGGTCTATATCGGCATCCTGCTGGGCCTGTTCTGGCCCGGCGCCCTCGTGTTCTGCCTGCTCTGGCTGGCGACCGCCTTCACCACCCGCTACTCCTCGCTTTCGGCGCTGGTGGCGGCTTTCATCACGCCGCTCTTCCTGTGGTGGTTCGGCCACCTCGCCCTCGCCTCGCTGTTTGCGGTGCTGACCCTGCTGCTGTTCTACATGCATCGCGAGAACATCAAGCGCCTGCAATCAGGAAAAGAAGGCCGCATCGGCGAGAAGGCCTGAAGCCGGAAAAAGTACGGATACCGCCGCGGGGTCTCCGCATTATATGCCAAATTCTGTTCGCAACTTCCGTCCGACTCCCGGGCGGGAGTGGCGAACCGGTTCCATGCCTGTCATCCTGACAGAGCAAATGGCGTTACGCGGTTGCTCAGAATGAGCGAGAAGATGGACGGCACGCATGACGACGGTGGCTCGCAGGGCACTGCGGCAAGCCGCTTGCTCTTGATGACCAACATCTGGTCGGATGCGCCCTCGCCGCCTCCCGCGCCCAAGCCTATTCCCGTTCCGCCGCGGCCTGAGCCCATCGCGCAGGCACCTGACACGCCCGTTGTTGTTGCTGCGCCGGCGCGCGCCGGGAAATGGCCGCCGCGAAAGCTGTCGCTGGCGCTCCAGGGCGGCGGCACGTTTGCCGCCTTCACCTGGGGTGTCCTCGAGCGGCTGCTGGAAGAGCCCTCCATCGAACTCGACACCATCAGCGGCGCCAGCGCCGGCGCGATCAACGCGCTGCTGCTCGCCTGCGGCCTCGCTGAGGGCGGCCGCGAAGCGGCGCGCAACCGGCTGAACCGGTTCTGGATCCGGTTGATGCACGAGGCCTCGTTCCGCTCGCTGATGCTGATCGGCGGCTTCTCGCCGGCGGGAAGCTCGGTCGCCTTCGGGCCGACGCTGCGCTCGGGCCATTTCGATCCGTTCGATCTCGATCCACTGCGCCAGGCGTTGTCGCGCGACATCAATTTTGCGGCGCTCCGCGATGCGAAATGTCCAAAGCTCCTGATAGCAGCGACGCGGATCCGCGACGGCGAGCTGCAGATTTTCGGCAATGACACCGTGACCGCCGACGTCGCTCTCGCCTCGACCTGTCCGCCGCTGGTTCACTGCGCCGTCGAGATCGACGGTGAGGCCTATTGGGACGGCGGCTATGGCGGCAATCCGCCGCTGATCAAGCTCGCGCAGGAATCGACGACCCCCGACCTGCTGCTCGTCCAGGTCACGCCCACGCGCGACAGCTACGTGCCGATCACGCTCGCCGCGATCGATCGTCGTCTGGACCAGATCGCGGCGAACGCCGCGCTCAACGCCGAGATGGCGGCGATCACATGGGCGCGATCACACGCAGCGCCAACGCTGCGGCTCACGAGGATTGCAGCAGAAGACTCGGTCGAAGGCCTCGCGCAGCGATCATCCACCGATCTCGGCCGCGGCTTCATCCGCGCGCTGCACCGAAGCGGCCGCGAAGCTGCCCAGCGCTGGCTCGGCACAACTGGCGCCGGGGCCGAAGCCGCGCTGTCCGCAGCCGAGCTCGCGCTAGCCTGATTTCGCCAGCGCATTCTCCAGAAACCACGCCCCTGCCAACGCGCCGGGATCGTTGCCGAAGCGCGCGATCACCTGCACGCCGACAGGCAGGCCACCGACCTTCATCACCGGGACGTTGACGCAAGGATTGCCCATCAGCGTCCACAACCTGTTGTAGCGGGGCGAACCGGTCGATGCGAGCTCCTTGGCCGGCGCCGTACCGGGCGCGGAATAAGTGAGCAGCACGTCGAAACCTTCGAACAGCTCGCCAAGCTCGCGACGGCCGCGGCGAGCGATGCGGCGTGCATCGTCATATTCCTTAGGCGTCAGTCCAACGGTCTCGTCGAGGCTGGCGCGCAGCATCGGTGCGATCTCGTCGTGATGCCGGTCAAACTCCCAGGCGAGCGCGCGATGCGCCTCGAAATCCTGGATGATCGGGTGGATGCGCCAGGCCTCCTTAACCGCCGGAGGCAGATCGATCGACCGCACGCTGGCGCCGGCCTTCTCGGCGGCCTTGATCGCGACCAGCAAGCCCTCTTCCGCCGCCGGCTCGACGGGCTCGGCAAATTCCTGCCTGACAACGCCGATGCGCGGGGCCTTCGCCGGAGCGATGCCCGCGAATTCGGTGCGGCCGGTCATTCCGAGCAGTCCGCGCGCGAGATCTTCCGCGCGCGATCCGAACAGGCCGACCGTATCGAGCGCCCACGAATAACACTTCACACCGACCGTCGGCAGCATGCGGAACGACGGCTTGATCGCGGCAGCGCCGCAATAGGCGGCGGGCCGGATCACCGAGCCGCCGGTCTGGGTGCCGAGCGCCAGCGGGATCATGCCGGCGCCGACAGCTGCGGCCGACCCCGACGACGAGCCCCCGGGCGTATGGCCCAAATTGTGCGGGTTCAGCGTCGGCGTCGGATCGCGCGAGGCGAAGGCCGTCGTCGTGGTCTTGCCGATGATGGTGGCGCCTGCCCGCTTCAGCATCATCACCACTGGCGCGTCGCTACGCGGCTGCCAGCCGCGATAGATCTCCGAGCCCATCTCGGTCGGCATATTGGCGGTGTCGACGATGTCCTTGATGCCGACCGCGATCCCGCGCAGCGGACCGGACGCTTGCGCTTTCGCCGACTTGTCGTGCCGGACAAAGGCACGAACATCCCCGTCTTTGGCCTCGATCGCCGCGTGCGATTGCGCAATGGCGTCATCGGGCGAAAGCTCCTCCGCTTCAATGCGGCGCTGGAGATCGGCGAGTGAGATCATGGCAAAATCCTTCTTATTGGCATCGCTTTTAGCATTGCGACAAGGCCACGCAAGCGCACGCCGCTGTTGCCCACGCCCTCAGGTTGTTCCATGCTGCGCCCACAAGGAGACGCCGTGGACGCCATCAATCCCCGTGTGGAACTAACCGAGGCTGACAGGATCGACCGCCTGCGGCTGATCCGCTCCGACAATGTGGGACCACGCACGTTCCGTTCGCTGGTCGATCACTTTGGCAGCGCGCGCGCTGCGTTGGAGCGGCTGCCCGATCTGGCACGGCGTGGCGGTGCGTCGCGTTCGGGACGCATCTGTACCGTGGACGAGGCGGAGGCCGAGCTCGCGGCGAGCCGCGCATTCGGCATCGCCTGGCTCGCGCCCGGCGAGGACGGTTATCCGGATCGGCTGGCGACGCTCGACGATGCGCCACCGCTGCTCGCGGTGCGCGGCGACGTCGCGACCTCGATGCGGCCCATGATCGCGATCGTCGGCTCTCGCAATGCGTCGGGCGCGGGCTTGAAGTTCGCCGGCCAGCTCGCCCGAGAACTCGGCGAAGCCGGCTTCGTCATCATCTCGGGACTCGCCCGCGGCGTCGACCAGGCCGCGCATCGCACGAGCGTCGATCGCGGCACGATCGCGGTGCTCGCCGGCGGACATGATTGCATCTATCCGCCCGAGCATGGCGATCTGGTCACTGCGATCCTCGATCATCAGGGGGCGGCAATCTCCGAGATGCCGCTCGGCCACGAGCCGCGCGCCCGTGATTTCCCTCGGCGCAACCGGCTGATCTCCGGCGCTGCGCTTGGCGTGGTCGTGGTGGAGGCCGCGCACCGCTCGGGCTCGCTGATCACCGCGCGCATGGCCGCCGAACAGGGCCGTGAGGTGTTCGCCGTCCCCGGCTCGCCGCTCGATCCGCGCGCAGCCGGCACCAACGATCTGATCAAGCAGGGCGCAACGCTGGTCACCGAAGCGTCCGACATCGTCAACGCGGTTGCGCCGATCATGGAGCGGCCGCTGATGCATCCGGTAGGCGAGCCCGACGGCGAGCCGTTCGAGAGCGATCCGCAAAGCCATGATCGGGACCAGATCACCGGGCTGCTCGGCCCGACTCCGATCTCGATCGACGATCTCGTGCGAATGTCCGGCGCTTCGCCTGCGATCGTGCGCACGGTGCTGCTGGAGCTCGAGCTTGCCGGCCGGCTCGAACGCCACGGCGGCGGATTGCTGTCGCTGCTTTAGGGGCTGCTGCGCTCGTCGAAGCGCGCGCGCGCCGCCGCGATCTGCTCCTGATGGGTCTTCGCCCACTCGCCGAGTGCCATCACCGGCTGCTGCAGCCCGCGGCCGAGATCGGTCAGCTCGTAATCGACGCGTGGCGGAATGGTCGGAAAGATCGTGCGCGTGACGAGACCGTCGCGCTCCAGCCCGCGCAAGGTCAGGGTCAGCATCCGCTGCGAGATGCCGTTGATCATGCGCTTCAGCTCATTGAAGCGCTTGGGGCCGTCGCTGAGCATCATGATGACCAACACGCTCCATTTGTCGCCGACGCGCGCGAGGATCGAAGCGACGCTGCGGCAATCGGCATGATCCTGATCAGGCAGCTCGGGACGTGGCGGCAAGGCAGGCAAACGGCTGTGTGTCGGTCTCAAGGATGTGCCCATGGCTCAAAAAAGTGCGTTCTTGCGGAGAATTTGGCAGTCACTCATGTAGTGCGGGTTACAAACCTATACCATGGGTGAACTCTAATGAAACTCCTCCATATCGACTCCAGCGTGCTCGGCCCCCACTCCGTGTCCAGGCAGGTTTCCGCGGCCATCGTTGACCGGCTGCGGCAGGCAACGCCATCGCTGGACCTGATCTATCGCGACCTGACGCAAACTCCGCTCGCCCATCTCTCCGGATCGCATCTTGCAGCCGCCCAGGGTGCGCCCGCGCCGGCTGAACTCGGCCCCGACCTTGCGGCGAGCGCAGCGGTGCTGAACGAGTTCCTCGACGCCGACATCGTCGTGATCGGCGCGCCCATGTACAATTTCACGATTCCGAGCCAGCTCAAGGCCTGGATCGATCGCGTTCTGGTGGCCGGGAAAACCTTCAAATACGGCGCTGCCGGGCCCGAGGGACTCGCCGGCGGCAAGCGCGTGATCGTTGCGGTCTCGCGCGGCGGCCATTACGGCGCCGAGACGCCGTACGCTGCCGGCGAGCATCTCGAAACCTATTTGCGCTGGGTGTTCGGCTTCATGGGTATCACCGGTCTCGAATTCATCTCCGCCGATGGCATTCAGATCGGTCCGGAGCATCGCGAGAAGGCGCTCGCCGGCGCGCTTCAGGCGGCAACGAGCCTGCGTGCGGCCTGAGGCCACGACATCATCAGCCGCCAAAGGCCCTGCGGCGGCTGATGGACCTGCGGATGATCCGCGAAGCTAATACCAGGCGCCCTGCACGCCCAGGATCACGGCGACAAGTGACATGAGCAGGCCGATGCCGCAGAAGATGGCAACCCCGATGAACTCGGACAGATCGGAATGCTTGGCGGAAACTGCAGAACGCTCAGCGAAAATACGCGGTGCTGAAATCGGAGAAAGAATGGGTGCGGCTGCTTTCGGCATAATGGATTCCTTTTAAAACGAGTCTTTTGCCCCCTGCCGTAGAAAGGTCTTTGCAACGCGCCCGAAGGTTCAACGCGACGTGCAAGGTTCAGGAAATACAGCTCGCAGGCGTGGGAACCGACCAGCGCAACCGTACTTAGCGCGCCGGCCGATTCAATTTTCATATCGTTTGATCAACCGCGATAGATCGGCGCGCCGCTGGGCGAGGCCACCGCGCCGCCATCGACGAAGATCTCCTGTCCCTGAATATGCGCGGCATCGTCAGACGCGAGGAACAGCACCGTCTTCGAAATGTGATCGGGTTCACCGATACGACCGAGCGGCGTCGTCAGCGAGATCCGCTTCTCGAATGCCCTCTCCGCTTCGGGCGTTGCAACCGCGGCGCCCCAAATCGGCGTGCGAATCGCACCCGGAGCCACGACATTCACGCGGATGCCGCGCGGCGACAGTTCCGAGGCCATGATTCGCGCCATCGCCCGCACACCGGCCTTCGCTGCACCATAGGCCGAGTAGCCGGGATTGCCGAGCACCGAGATCACCGAGCCGTTGAGAATGATCGCGGCGTTGTCGTTGATGTAAGGCAGCGCCGATTGCACCGTGAAGAACACGCCGGTGAGATTGGTGCTGATCACTTTCTCGAACATTTCGAGCGTCGCCGAGCCGAGCGGCGTGGCGCCGGGGATCCCGGCATTGGCGAACAGGACGTCGAGCTTGCCGAACTTTTCAGTGCCCTGCTTGATCGCAGCCTCGGTGGCGGCGATGTCGGTGGCGTCAGCGGCGAGCGCGATTGCATTCGGCCCGAGTTCCTTCGCGGCCGCCTGCAGCGTCTCCTTGTTGCGTCCGGTGATGATCACCTTCGCGCCCTCGGCCACGAACAGCTTGGCGGTTGCCAGTCCAATGCCGCTGTTGCCGCCGGTGATCAGTGCCGTCTTGCCTTGAAGTCTCATGCTCGCCTCTCTGGTTGCATAATGAAACTAGATTGCCATCTAGGCCATATGGTTTTATGATGCAACTACACATCCGCGTGACCGGTGCCGAGATCGGGCAAACGCGACAGGACCAAGACGATGGTGAAACGGACGAGCTTTGAGGGCGATGCCTGCCCGATCGCACGATCGCTTGAGGCGATCGGCGATTGGTGGTCGCTGCTGATCATCCGCGAGGCGCTGTTCGGCCTGCGCCGCTTCGGCGAGTTTCAGAGCAAGCTCGGCATGGCCAAGAACATCCTGTCGGCGCGGCTGCGCTCCATGGTCGATCACGGCATCCTGGAAACGGCCCCCGCCTCCGACGGCAGCGCCTATTCTGAATATCTGCTGACGCCGAAGGGCCGCGGCACCTTCCCGATCCTGGTCGCGCTCCGGCAATGGAGCGAGGAGTTCGACGATCATCCCGAGCAGATCGCGACGATCCTGATTGATCGCGCAAAAGGCCGCCCGGTGAAGAAGCTCGAACTGCGCGCCGAGGACGGCCGATTGCTCAGCCCCGACGACACCCTGCTCAAGCCGCGGCCCGCACCGCGACGACGGTCGGCGGGATGAACGCATGCCGCCATATCGTCAATGCGAGCGCAGCGAAGCAATCCAGATTGCGACCCGCCGACAGAGTCTGGATTGCTTTGCTGCGCTCGCATTGACGGAGGTTGGAGCGGCGCGCTCCTCTCTCTCCTCGTCACCTGTGAGGTGCTCGCCCCTTCGGCGAGCCTCGAAGGGCGGCGGCCCGCGCGCGCCTCACGACAGCTTGCGCTTGCTTCGCAGGCGTAAATGCTCGTCGGCCTCGAGCTTGGTCATCCCGAGAAGGTAATGCAGCATATCGAGTTCGTGGCGCTCGGTGAGCTTGCGCAAGGCACCGACCTGCTCGGAAATGAAGGTGACGGCTTCATCGACGCCGCCCTCCCCCGGTTCCTCGTTGCGCCAGCCTTTTTGCGCACCTGATGCGGGGCGCGCCCGTCTCTTCCCTGGCTTTGCCACCTGCGCGACCTGAATCCATGCCCGGAACGAACACTACGCCCACACCCACCACAACTCCAAGGTGGTATTTCACAACTTTCCCGATATGAAACTTTTTCCATTGCGGGGGCGTTCAAGACCCCTCGATTTGACAGGACCCGCCTCACCACCCATGTTCGGGTCGAAACGGCCGACCCGAATCTTGTCGATTTCGGCCCCATGCTTCCCCGTAAGTTACTGGAACTACATGAATATCGTCATTGTGGAGTCGCCGGCGAAAGCCAAGACGATCAACAAATATTTGGGCTCGTCCTACGAGGTACTGGCCTCTTTCGGCCATGTCCGCGACCTCCCCGCAAAGAACGGTTCCGTCGATCCCGACGCCAATTTCAAGATGATCTGGGAGGTCGACCCCAAGGCGGCCGGCCGGCTCAACGATATCGCCAAATCCCTGAAGAGCGCCGACCGCCTGATTCTGGCGACCGACCCTGATCGCGAGGGCGAGGCCATCTCCTGGCACGTGCTGGAGGTGATGAAAGAGAAGCGCGCGCTGAAGGATCAGAAGATCGAGCGCGTGGTGTTCAACGCCATCACCAAGCAGGCGGTCACTGACGCGATGAAGCATCCGCGCCAGATCGACGGTGCGCTGGTCGACGCTTACATGGCGCGGCGCGCGCTGGACTATCTGGTCGGCTTCACCCTCTCCCCCGTGCTGTGGCGCAAGCTGCCGGGCGCCCGGTCGGCGGGCCGCGTGCAGTCGGTGGCGCTGCGCCTCGTCTGCGACCGCGAACTCGAGATCGAGAAGTTCGTGCCCCGCGAATATTGGTCGCTGATCGCGACCCTGCTGACGCCGCGCGGCGATGCCTTCGAGGCGCGCCTGGTCGGTGCCGACGGCAAGAAGATCCAGCGGCTCGACATCGGAACCGGTGCCGAAGCGGAAGACTTCAAGAAAGCGCTGGAGCTCGCGACCTACGCGGTGACGGCGGTCGACGCCAAGCCGGCGCGCCGCAATCCGCAGGCGCCCTTCACCACCTCGACCTTGCAGCAGGAGGCCAGCCGCAAATACGGCTTTGCGCCGGCGCACACGATGCGCATCGCCCAACGCCTTTATGAAGGCATCGACATCGGCGGCGAGACCACCGGACTCATTACTTATATGCGTACGGACGGCGTGCAGATTGCCCCGGAGGCGATCACGCAGGCACGCAAGGTGATCGGCGAGGATTACGGCAATGCCTACGTGCCGGATGCGCCGCGCCAATACCAGGCCAAGGCCAAGAACGCCCAGGAAGCGCACGAAGCGATCCGCCCGACCGACCTCTCCCGACGTCCGGACAGAATGAGCCGCAAGCTCGATGCCGACCAGGCCAAGCTGTATGAATTGATCTGGAAGCGCACCATCGCGAGCCAGATGGAATCGGCCGAGCTCGAGCGCACCACCGTCGACATCACGGCGAAGGCAGGCGGGCGCACGCTGGAGCTGCGCGCCACCGGCCAGGTCATCAAGTTCGACGGTTTCCTGACGCTCTATCAGGAAGGTCGCGACGACGAGGAGGACGAGGACTCCCGCCGCCTGCCCGCGATGAGCCAGGGCGAGGCGATCAAGCGGCAGTCGCTCGCCGTCACCCAGCATTTCACCGAACCGCCGCCGCGCTTCTCCGAGGCCTCGTTGGTCAAGCGCATGGAAGAGCTCGGCATCGGCCGGCCCTCGACCTATGCCTCGATCCTCCAGGTGCTGAAGGACCGCGGCTACGTCAAGCTGGAGAAGAAGCGTCTGCATGGCGAGGACAAGGGCCGCGTCGTGGTCGCGTTCCTGGAAAGCTTCTTCAACCGCTACGTCGAGTACGATTTTACGGCCAATCTGGAAGAACAGCTCGACCGCATCTCCAACAACGAGATCTCCTGGCAGCAGGTTCTGAAGGATTTCTGGACCGGCTTCATCGGGGCCGTCGACGAGATCAAGGATCTGCGCGTCGCGCAGGTGCTCGACGTGCTCGACGACATGCTGGGGCAGCACATCTATCCGCCGCGTGCGGATGGCGGCGACATCAGGCAGTGCCCGAACTGCGGTACCGGCCGGCTCAACCTGAAGGCCGGCAAGTTCGGCGCCTTCGTCGGCTGCTCGAACTATCCGGAATGCCGCTACACGCGTCAGCTCGCCGCCGACGGCGAGACCACCGCCGACCGTTCGCTCGGCCAGGATCCCGAGACCGGCCGCGATGTCTGGGTCAAGGCCGGCCGCTTCGGCCCCTACATCCAGCTCGGTGAGCAGAAGGATTATGAGGAGGGCGAGAAGCCGAAGCGCGCAGGTATCCCGAAGGGCACCTCGCCCGGCGATGTCGATCTCGAGCTTGCGCTCAAGCTGTTGTCGCTGCCGCGCGAGATCGGCAAGCATCCCGAGACAGGCCGGCCCATCACGGCAGGCCTCGGCCGCTTCGGGCCGTTCGTGAAGCATGAGAAGACCTATGCCAGCCTTGAGGCCGGCGACGAAGTCTTCGACATCGGCCTCAACCGCGCCGTCACGCTGATCGCGGAAAAGGTCGCCAAGGGCCCGAGCCGCCGCTTTGGGTCTGATCCCGGCAAGGCGCTCGGCGATCACCCCTCGCTCGGCACCGTCACCGTGAAGAGCGGCCGTTACGGCGCCTATGTCACGGCGGGCGGCGTCAACGCGACCATCCCCGCCGAGTTCGAAAAGGACACGGTGACGCTGGCGCAGGCGATCGCACTGATCGACGAGCGCGCGGCCAAGGGCGGCGGCAACGCGAAAGCGAAGAAGGCGCCGAAGCCGGCCAAGGCCAAGAAGGCTGTCGCAAAGACTGCCGACGACCCCGCACCGAAGACAAAACCGGCCGCGAAGAAAGCGGCCAAGACCAAAAAAACTGAATCCACCAGCAAGGCGCGCGCAGGCGTGGCGTCGACGGCCAAGACTTCAGCAGTCAAGACGTCGCCGACCAAGGCAGGCGCTACCAGAGCTCCGGCCAAGAAGAGTGCCGGCACCAATTAGAGGTTAAGTGAAACGCAAGAATGACCGTGGCTTTCCCGACCGGCAAGCCATCGTCGCCTTCATCAAGGCACATCCAGGAAAGGTCGGAACCCGCGACATCGCGCGCGAGTTCGGCCTGAAGAACGCCGATCGCATCGAGCTCAAGCGCCTGCTGCGCGAGCTCGCCGACGACGGCACCATCAAGAGAAAGCGCCATACGGTCTCGGAGCCGGACGCACTGCCGTCGACGCTGGTCGCCGACATCATCGGCCGCGACGCTGACGGCGAGCTGATCGCCTCCCCCACCGAATGGGACGAGGTCGAGGGCGGCGAACCACCAAAAATCCTCATCGTCATGCCGCGCCGGCCGAAGCCCGGCACGACGGCCGGCGTTGGCGACCGTGCGCTGCTGCGGGTCGAACCGACCAGCGAGAGCGAAGGCCCGGCCTATCGCGGCCACATCATCAAGGTCTTCGACAAGACCAGGAGCCGTATCCTCGGCGTATTCCGCAGCCTGCCCGAAGGCGGCGGGCGACTGGTCCCGGTCGACAAGAAGTCTGCCGACCGCGAGCTGAACATCGCCGCAGCCGATACCAAGGGCGCGCAGGACGGCGATCTCGTCAGCGTCGACATCGTCCGCACCCGCAGCTTTGGGCTGGCGTCCGGCCGCGTCAAGGAGAGGCTCGGTTCGGTCAAGTCCGAGAAAGCGATCAGCCTGATCGCGATCTACGCCCACGATATCCCCCTGCAATTCTCCTCTGCCGCCGAGCGCGAGGCGGAGGCCGCGGAGCCCGCGAACCTGAAGGGCCGCGAGGACTGGCGCGACGTTCCGCTCGTCACCATCGATCCGCCTGACGCCAAGGATCACGACGACGCGGTGCATGCGCAAGCGGATCCCGATCCGAACAACAAGGGCGGCTTCATCGTCGACGTCGCCATCGCGGATGTCAGCTTTTACGTCCGGCCCGGCACGGCGCTCGACCGCGCAGCGCTCGACCGCGGCAACTCGGTTTATTTCCCCGACCGCGTCGTGCCGATGCTGCCGGAGCGCATCTCCAACAATCTCTGCTCGCTGGTGCCGGGCGAGCCGCGCGGCGCGCTCGCCGTGCGGATGATCATTGCGCCCGACGGACGCAAGCGCTCGCACAGCTTTCACCGCATCCTGATGCGCTCGGCCGCCAAGCTGAGCTACGCACAGGCACAGGCCGCGATCGATGGACGGCCCGACGACACCACGGGTCCCCTTGTCGATCCGATCCTCAAGCCGCTTTATGCGGCTTACGCCTGCGTCAAGCGCGCGCGCGACGAGCGCGATCCGCTCAATCTCGATCTGCCCGAGCGCAAGATCCTGCTGAGGAGCGACGGCACCGTCGACCGCGTCGTCGTGCCCGACAGGCTCGATGCGCACAGGCTGATCGAGGAGTTCATGATCCTCGCCAACGTCGCGGCCGCCGAGATGCTGGAGAAGAAATCGCTCCCGCTGATCTACCGCGTGCATGACGAGCCGACGCTGGAAAAAGTCCACGCGCTCGCGGAATTCCTGCAAACGCTGGACGTCCCCTTCGCAAAGGGCGGCGCGCTGCGCCCGGCTCTGTTCAATCGCGTGCTGGCGCAGCTCGAGGGCCACGACCACTTCCCGCTGGTGAGCGAGGTGGTGCTGCGCGCCCAGGCGCAGGCGGAATACTCGTCGGAGAATTACGGGCATTTCGGCCTGAATTTGCGCCGCTACGCGCATTTCACCTCGCCGATCCGGCGCTATGCCGACCTCGTCGTGCACCGCGCGCTGGTCCGCGCGCTCGGGCTTGGCGAAGGCGCCCTGCCCGACAGCGAGACGGCGGAAACCCTCGCCGAAGTCGCCGCGCACATCTCGCTGACCGAGCGGCGCGCGATGAAGGCGGAGCGCGAGACCGTCGATCGCCTGATCGCGCATCACCTCGCCGACCGCATCGGCGCGAGCTTCGAGGGCCGCGTCTCCGGCGTCACCCGCGCGGGGCTCTTCGTCAAACTCGCTGAAACCGGCGCCGACGGATTGATCCCGATCCGGTCCCTCGGCACGGAATATTTCAACTATGACGAGGGCCGCCACGCGCTGGTCGGCACGCGCAGCCGGACCATGTACCAGCTCGGCGATGTCGTCGAGGTCCGACTGATCGAAGCGGCACCGATCGCAGGCGCGCTGCGCTTCGAGCTGCTGTCGTCGTCCAGCGAGACGAGCCCGCGCGATCGCAGGCAAGCAGGCCCGCAACGCCGCCCCTCGCTCAAGGCGCATCCCGGCCGCAGCCCGGATAGAAAACGCAAGCCGCCAAAGCCCGGCAATGCGAAGAAGGGCAAGGACAAGAACAAGGGCAGGAACAAGAAGAAGGGCAAAGGCAAGAAGGGCAAGGCATGGTGACCATGAGCACGGCCCCGAAGATCTGGACACGCGAGACCGGCCTCGTCGAGAAGCGCGACGTCTGGACGGCCATGAAACGCGGTTTTCGCGGCCGCTGCCCGCGTTGCGGCCAAGGCAAGCTGTTCCGCGCCTTCCTGAAGACGGCGGACAATTGCTCGTGCTGCGGACTCGACTTCACGCCGCACCGCGCCGACGATTTGCCCGCCTATCTCGTGATCGTCATCGTCGGCCACATCACCGTGCCGACGATCCTCTGGATCGAGACCAATTACACGACGCCGGCCTGGCTGACATACGTCGCCTATCTGCCATTCACCTTGTTTGCGTCGCTTGGGCTGTTGCAGCCGGTGAAAGGAGCCGTGGTCGGCTTGCAATGGGCTCTGCGCATGCACGGGTTTGACGAGAACCCGCCGGATGGTATTCCGCCCGTGTAAGCACAAAAAGCAAGAACAGTTTGGGTGAGGATATGAGCGATACGGCGCAGACCGCCGAAAAGGCAAAGGTCCACGAGGAAAAGGAAGCCGATCACCATCCCTATTTCCGCCCGAAGGATGCGGCGACGCTGATCCTGGTCGACCGCAGCGGCACTGTTCCGAAGGTGCTGGTCGGCAAGCGCCACGACAAGGTGGTGTTCATGCCCGGAAAATTCGTCTTCCCGGGCGGCCGCGTCGACAAGGACGATTATCGCGTGCCCTGTGCGGCCCCCATCACCGCCGAGCTGGAAGCCAATCTCGCCAAGGGCAGCCCCAGGACGCCGGCCTCGCGCGCAAAATCGCTGGCAGTTGCCGCCATCCGCGAAGCCTGCGAGGAGACCGGTCTCTGTCTTGGACGCAAGAGCGAGGGGAAAGCAAAACTCGAAGGCCCCTGGAAACCGTTCGCGGATGCGGGCCTGCTGCCCGATCCATCCAGCCTGTTCCTGATCGCCCGCGCGATCACCCCGCCCGGCCGCGTCAAGCGCTTCGATACGCGCTTCTTCACCGCGGATGCCTCCGCGATCACCCATCACGTCGAGGGCGTGATCCACGCGGATGCGGAACTGGTCGAACTGGTCTGGGTCGAGCTCGGCTCAAAGCCACTCGCGGATCTGCATCCCATGACACGGAATGTGCTCAACGAGCTCCACACGCGCCTTGCCACCGGTCCCTTGCGCCACGACGCACCGGTGCCGTTCTTCCATTTCTACGGCGGCAAGATGCAGAAGGATATTTTGAGCTAGTTAGTCGTCGTCCGCCTCGCTGTCAGCGCGCCCCTCCGGAATGACGCAATTGTGCTGAGGGGCCAGCGAAAAACGAAAAATTCTTCCCGCCGCCGCCGGTGGCGGAGTTCCCGCGCATGCCTATGTCTTTCCCCAACGACACCGGAACGGGATTTTGGGCGCGATGGCACAACGGCAACTCAAGCTCGGCGCGTTCATGCGCCCGATCAGCATCCACACCGGCGCATGGCGCTACCCCGGGGCCTGGCCGGACGCCAATTTCAATTTCGGCCACATCAAGACGCTGATCCAGAAGCTCGAGGCCGGCAAGTTCGACGCCTTCTTCATGGCCGATCACCTCGCCGTGCTGAACATGCCGATCGACGCGCTCAAGCGCAGCCACACCGTCACCTCGTTCGAGCCATTCACGCTGCTCTCGGCGCTGTCGGCCGTCACCGAGCGCATCGGCCTGATCGCGACGGGCTCGACCACGTTCGACGAGCCCTATCACGTCGCCCGCCGCTTCGCTTCCCTCGACCATCTCAGCGGTGGACGTGCGGGCTGGAATATCGTCACCACATCGAACCCGGACGCCGCCCTGAATTTCGGCCTCGACGATCACATGGAGCACGCCGAGCGCTACAAGCGCGCCCGCGAGTTCTATGACGTCGTCACCGGCCTCTGGGACTCCTTCGCCGACGATGCGTTCGTGCGCGACGTGGAATCGGGCCTGTTCTTCGATCCCGCGAAGATGCATGTGCTCGACCATCACGGCAAATATCTGAAGGTCCGCGGCCCGCTCAACATCGCCCGCCCCGTGCAGGGCTGGCCCGTGATCGTGCAGGCCGGCGCCTCCGAGGATGGCAGGCAGCTCGCCGCCGAAACGGCGGAAGCCGTGTTCACCGGCGGCGGCAGCCTCGCCGACGGACAAAAGCTCTATGGCGACATCAAGGGGCGCATGGAAAAGATCGGCCGCGATCCCGAGCACCTGAAGATCCTGCCCGGCGCCTTCGTCGTGGTCGGCGATAGCGTCGACGAGGCCAGGGAGAAGCGTGCCCTGCTCGACAGCCGCGTGCATTACGACAGCGCCATCGCCTCGCTCTCGGTGATACTCGGCACCGACGCCTCCGGCTTCGACCCGGATGGACAGCTGCCTGACATCCCCGAGACCAACGCCAGCAGAAGCGGCCGGCAGCGCATGGTCGACCTCGCCAGGCGCGACAAGCTCACCGTGCGCCAGCTCGCCCAGCGCGTCGGCGGCTATGGCGGGCTCTCCTTCGTCGGCACGGCGAAAACCATCGCCGACCAGATGGAGGAATGGCTGGTCGGGCGCGGCTCCGACGGATTCAACATCATGTTCCCGTTCCTGCCCGCGGGCCTCGACGATTTCGTCGACAAGGTGGTCCCGGAGCTGCAGCGCCGCGGGATTTTCCGGAAAGAGTATGAAGGGGCCACTCTGCGGGAGAATCTGGGCCTTCCCCGGCCGGAAAACCGATTCTTCGAGGGGTGAAAGGCCCGATTTGGGTGGTTTTCGGGGTGTAAAACCTTGACATCAGGCGGTTTCTGGCTAGGTTGCCGGCCAACGCGGGCCGTTTGGCCGGCTCCAGATTCCCTTCATTTCTGAGGTTCAGAACATGGCCAAAGCGGTCACCATCAAGGTCAAGCTCGTGTCCTCGGCCGACACCGGCTTCTACTACGTCGCCAAGAAGAATTCGCGCACCATGACCGACAAGCTGGTCAAGAAGAAGTACGACCCGGTCGCGCGCAAGCACGTCGAATTCAAGGAAGCCAAGATCAAGTAGGATCGGCGAAAACGTCGAAGAGTTTTGCGGGGTCCTCGGGGCCCCGTTTTCGTTTCCGCCCTGGTGTGCCGCGCGCGGTGCCGCCTGGGCGACGCTCAGCATCGTCCGCTGAGCCGGCCCCGGTTCCGAACGTCAATCCAGCGGAACGTTCAGGCTGGTGCCTTTGGTGATGATGCCGCCGCGATTGCCGATCTCGATCGAACCGTAGCGCTCCCTGAAGCAATCGGGCAGCGGCCGGTCGCCTTCCATGCTGAGCCAAAGGCGCAACAGATGACGCTTCCGGCTTGCATCGGGCCAATCGCGGAAACCCGTCCGATCATGCAGCAAGGCATGATTGTACACGAACTGCATATCCCCCGGCTGAAGCCGCATGCCAAAATGCAGATCGGGATCATTTGCCAGCGCGTCAAAGAGATCGAGCGCCTCGACGTGAGCCGGCGTCAGTCTCGGCGCATCGGGGAAGCGCTGCGCACTATCGATATACTGACGCTGATAGAACCCGGTCAGGAACCCCGCATGCCAATTCAGCACCGGGATTTGCAGATATGGCTTTTCGTTCTCCGGCACCTCGCCGCGCCGGTCCGTCGCGATTGGATCAAACAACAGGGCGGCAAGGTCGGGACGCCTGTCGAACATCTCGTTGTAGATTGTGGATGTACTGACGAGAAGGGAATCGCCGCCCTCCATCGCCTCGCGAATGCATAACAATCCGACGACGTCGGACGAATCCGTGTGGAACGTTTGCCTTTCCGACGTCTGATAGATCCGCGTGTTCGGATCCCTCGCATCCGCACCTGTGTCGCGCACGTGACCGAGAATGTGCCCTGCCGCATTCTGGGACCGTGCCGATCCGAGATGGGCGCCGACCCCGCAAAAGATCGTCGCGGCAAACTCCTGGCTGTATTTTGCGACCGGAAGGCCGCGTATGACTTCAAAGCCCAGGCCAACCAGCAGCGTCTTCTTGAGATCGTCCAGATGCGCGCCGAAACGAGGGAGCGGAAAACTGTCCTTCGTGATGTCGGCGATCTTCTTGCTCCGACCAAGATATGATTCAGCCGCGGTCTCGAGCTCCGCGATATCGCCGGCATCAAGCGAGATCAACCATCGATCGGGATTGGCCTCCATCTCGGCGCCGAGCCATGCGGACGCGACCTCAACCCGCCCTGGAGGACGATTGACCCGACTGGGCGCTGAGACCGCATTCATGTTGCTGGCTCCCGAAGCTTGGCCGTAAACGAATTCATCGGACGCCAACGATATGGTTCGGATCGCTTGTTGGCAACGCTGGCGGGCGAAATGCGCGCAACGATGGTTGCGCCGCGGAGTGCACCTCATTGCACGTCCTTTGTTCCGCGAGCGCGCCGAAGTATGATTGCCGTGGGGAGGGACTCTCTGTGTCCGCAGTTCCAAGGCAGGATCTGCAAATCGTCGGAGTCACATCATGCGCGCCCGTCCCTTTCTGCTCGTCATATGGGTCATAATGTCCGCGCCCACGCCAGCTGGAGCTCAACGCTTCGGTGGCAATGATCCGGTTTGCCTTCAGCAGTGGAAAAGGGGCGGCGTCAGCTGGATTTCGTGCCGATATAGTTCGTGGGAACAGTGCAAAGCGGAGACTGTGGGTCTTCCCGCCATGTGCCTGCTGAACCCCTATGCGCAACGGCCGCCTCGTCCGGACCGCGGTCCGCGTCCGCGATAGGTGCGATTGGAGCGGCTGCTGTCGACTCGCAGCTACGCCGTTCGCAGCACCGGCGCCGGTGGCTGTGCGGGCCGGATCAGTGCGAACGCGACCTGCATGATGCCGCCGGCCAAACCCAGCGCCACGCCGATGCGCCAGGCCATGCTGTACGAGCCGAGGGCGTCGTAGATCAGCCCTCCTCCGTATGCGCCGAGGAAGCTGCCGATCTGGTGGCTCATGAAGGCCAGGCCCTGGATCATGGCTTGCCAGCGCAGCCCGAACATCTCGGCGACGGCGCCGGCGACCAGCGGGCCGACGCCCATCCAGAGAAAGCCCATGATGGCGCCGAACAGCAGCGTCGAGAACGATGACGCCGGCAGCATGAAATACCAGGCGAGCGCGAGCGAGCGCAGGATGTAGATGCCCCCGAGCAGGGCCAGCTTGTTCCAGCGCTGGCCGGCCCAGCCGAAGAACAGCGAGCCCAGCACGTTGAAGCCGCCGATCATGCCGAGCGTCTGCGCGCTGAGCATCGGATCGAGCCCGCAGATCGCCAGATATGACGGCAGATGCGTGGTCAGGAACACGAGCTGCATGCCGCAGACGAGATAGGCGCAGGTCATCACCACGAAAGAAACATTGCCGAAGGCGGCCCTCGCGACGGACGCGGCCGTGGCGTCGCCGATGTCGTCGGCGGCGGGCTTGGGCAGCGGGATGGCGTCGACGCGGCCGGCGTACCAGGCGGCGGGGATCATCAGCACCGACATGACGACGAAGCCGGCGAGCCCAATGCGCCAGCCAAAGCCCTCGTTGAGCATCTGCCCGATCGGCGCCGACAACAGCGCACCGAGCGAGCCCGCGCCGGAGACGATGCCGAGCACCGTCGAGCGCACCGCCGCGGGCACCGCGCGCGCCGCCACCGACATCGCGATTGCGGCCGCGGTGCAGGCAAGCGAGGTGCCGATCAGCACGCCTGCGCCGATCATGATGCTGACGAGACCGCCCGCGGTCGCCATCAGAATGAGGCCGGCGATATACATCAGCGCGCCCACGATCATGATCGGGCGGAAGCCGAAGCGCACCGTCATCGCGCCGGCCGGCGGCTGGAGAAAGCCCCAGGCGAGGTTCTGCACGGCCAGCGCCAGCGTGAAGTCCGACACCGAAAGGTGGATGTCGTGCGTCAGCGGCTGCATGAAGATGCCGAGCGACTGGCGCAGCCCCATGCTCAGCGTCAGCATGATCGAGGCGCCGATCAGGATCGGCAAGGCCGGACGCAGGACCTGCAACAGGGGCATTTTTGTCTCCCTCGCGGGCGCAGGACGCGCGCCGACGTCTGCAATATCGGTTGACTTCGGTTACACAGACCTGTGTAACTAGTCTATAGGTGGCGGGCGCTGTCAAGCGAAGAGGATATTTGTCGACGCATGGCTCCCCCGCCCGCACCACAGTCGATGAAAGAGCGGATCCTTCAGACCGCCGACAGGCTGTTCTATCTGCAGGGCATTCGCGCGATCGGCGTCGACACCATCGCGGCCGAGATCGGCATCTCCAAGCGCACGCTCTACAACCACTTCCCCTCCAAGGACGCGCTGATCGCGGCCTATCTGGAGCGCCGCTTCGTAAGCGCCCGCCCCTCCGACAAGCCGCCGGCCGAGCAGATCCTCGGTACCTTCGATTCGCTCGAGCGGCGTTTCGCGGCGAAGGATTTTCGCGGCTGCCCGTTCGTCAATGCGGTCGCCGAGCTAGGTCCGACAGACCGCGCCGTGAAAAAGATCGCCATCGCCTTTAAGGAAAGCCGCCGCGTGTGGTTTCGCGAGCGGCTGACCGAGCTCGGTGTTTCGGATGCGGACGCACTCGCCACCCAACTCGTGCTGCTGGTCGACGGCTCGATCGCGCAGGATCTGGTGCGTGACGATCCCGCCATGGCGCGCGCGGCGAAAGAAGCGGCGAAGGTGCTGCTGCGGAATGCGGGCGTGGATGTGAGCGATGAGGCAGCGAAACCGGTCAAGGGCAAGCGTTCGCCGCAATAATCACCATCGTCGTATTGCTCGGTGTCATCACCCGCGAAAGCGGGTGATCCAGTATTCCAGAGACGGTGAGGCTCCGGCCGAGACGCCGCGGCGTACTGGATTCCCCGCTTTCGCGGGGAATGACAGCGGAGTTCGGGGGACGGTTATGGCCCCAAGGTTACACGTTGGGTCCAGCGCGCGAACGGTCACGCCGCCTGCGCCACCACGCGATTGCGTCCGTCATGCTTGGCGCGGTAGAGCGCGGTATCGGCGCGCTTGAGGACGTCGGCGACCGCTTCGCCCTTCTGCTCCAGCGTGGTCAGCCCGATCGAGATCGTGACCTCGACGCGCTTGGTGCCCTTGTTGACGGCAAAGGGCTCACCCGCGATCGAACGCCGCAGCCGCTCGGCGACCATGCCGGCGACGTGGAGATCGGTCTCCGGCATCACGATGACGAACTCCTCGCCTCCATAACGGCAGGCCAGATCGATGCCGCGGATCGACTTGCGCACGCGCACCGCGAACTCGCGCAGCACGTCATCGCCGCCGTCATGGCCGAAATTGTCGTTGATCGACTTGAAATAGTCGATGTCCAGGATCATCAGCGCGAGCGGCTTGCCGCGGGCGGATGCCTGCTCGGCCAGCGTCGCCAGATGGCTCTCCATGTAGCGCCGATTGTGCAGGCCGGTGAGCGCGTCGGTGATCGCCATCTCGATCGAGTTCTGCACGTTGTCGCGCAAATGATCGGTGTAGCGGCGGCGGCGGATCTGGGTGCGGGCGCGCGCCAGCAGCTCGGTCTTGTCGATCGGGCGCAGCAGGTAATCGTTGACCCCGATCTCGAGTCCGCGCAGCAGCCGCGTGGAGTTTTCCGCCTCCGCAACCGCCAGGATCGGCACGTGGCGCGTGCGCTCCAGCGAGCGGGCCTGGCTGCAGAGCCGCAGGCCGTCGAAATTGTTCAGGTCGAGCGAAACGATCAGCAGATCGTAATTGCCCTCGGCGGCATGGAACAGGGCTTCTGTCGGATTCGGCTCGACGTCGATGGTGTGCTCGGCGGCGAGGATCGTCCCCAGCCGCTCGTAGGACGACGGGCGGTCGTCCACCAGCAGGATGCGGCCACCCTTGCCTGCATCGGCGATGGCGCTGCGCTCGGGCGCCTGCATGCCGATCTCGAGCGAGGTGATGGCGCGCATGCGCAGCTCATCGGTCATCATCTTCAACCGCGTCAGCGAGCGCACGCGCGCGATCAGCACGACGTCGGAGACGGGCTTGGTCAGAAAGTCGTCGGCGCCGGCTTCCAGGCCGCGATTGCGGTCGGACGGGCTGTCGAGAGCGGTGACCATCACGACGGGAATGTGGTGGGTGGCCGGGTCGGTCTTGAGGCGACGGCAGACTTCGAAGCCGTCCATGTCAGGCATCATCACGTCGAGCAGGATGATGTCGCATTCGGCGCGGCGGGCCAGCGCCAGTGCCTCGGTGCCGTTCGAGGCGGTCATCACGTCGAAATATTCGGCGGAGAGACGGGCCTCGAGCAGTTTGACGTTGGCTGGAACGTCATCGACGACAAGGATACGCGCGGACACTGTGAACTCACTTCCTATCCGATAAAACGCCGGACCGTCTCGATGAATTTGCCGACCGAGATCGGCTTGGACAAATAGGCTTCGCAGCCGCCCTCGCGGATGCGTTCTTCGTCGCCTTTCATCGCGAACGCCGTGACCGCGACGACGGGAATGGCGCGCAGCTCCGGATCGTCCTTGATCCAGCGCGTCACCTCGAGCCCCGATACCTGCGGCAATTGGATATCCATCAGCACCAGATCGGGCCGCATCTTGCGCACGAGGTCGAGCGCCTCGTAGCCGTTGCTGGTGCCCGATGTCTGGTAGCCGTGGGCCTCCAGCAGGTCGCGGAAGAGCTTCATGTTGAGCTCGTTGTCTTCCACGATCAGGACGGTCTTAGCCATCCCGCCCTCCTGTTTGGTCCCAAAGACCGATGCATGTGACGCCTCAGGCGCCGCTTTCCGGCGCTTCGAAAACTGGATTCAAACTAGCCTCGAATTCGCTTGAGTTTCGTTAAACCCGAGGGGCCACTTTCTGCGATGTGGTTTCCAGTTGCTTGTCTGGCCCAGCAAGACTCAAGCGCCGAGACTCAGTCCCGAGACTCAGCCTAGAGACTCGGGCATAGTCCAAAGTAGACACCGAAAGTTAACGGAAAGGCAAACCGGGCCCGTGAAAAAGCCTGTTCACAACCCCCGTGAAGTAGCTGAAATCGTTGCGATTCAGGCGCTGTCCTTTGTTGCGGGCGACCCTGAGCGGCTGGGCCTGTTCCTGGCCGAGACGGGGGTCGGCCCGGAGACGCTCCGGAACGCCGCCTCGGACCCGAATTTCCTGCTCAGCGTGCTCGATTTCGTGCTGCGCGATGACGACGCCGTGAAGGCCTTTGCCAAGGCTTCGGAACTGCATCCGACCAACGTTGCCGCAGCACGCCAGGTGCTGGGCGATGCGCTGGGTGATCCCAGTTGGGAGCGCGACGTGCCGTGACCCTCCCCGACCCGGCCGGGCCTCGGTGCTTCTGCCGGGATTGCCTGGCCGATCTGGATATGGGCGGGCGGCGCTGTTCCGCCTGCGGCTCCCCTCGCCTCGTCCGGCACCGTACGCTCGCGAGCCTGACGATCGTCCATATCGATTGCGACGCCTTCTATGCGACGGTGGAGAAGCGCGACAATCCTGACCTCGCCGACAAGCCCGTCATCATCGGCGGCGGAAAACGCGGCGTCGTCTCGGCCGCCTGCTATATCGCGCGCACCTATGGCGTGCGCTCGGCCATGCCGATGTTCAAGGCGTTGGAAGCCTGTCCGCATGCGACCGTGATCCCGCCTGACATGGCCAAGTATGTCCGCGTCGGCCGCGAGGTGCGGCAGGCGATGCAGGCGCTGACGCCGCTGGTCGAGCCACTCTCGATCGACGAGGCCTTTCTCGATCTCTCCGGCACCGAGCGCGTGCACGGCATGATCCCGGCAAAGGTGCTGGCGCGGTTCGCCCGCAACGTCGAGCGCGACGTCGGCATCAGCGTCTCGGTCGGCCTGTCCTGCAACAAGTTTTTGGCCAAGATCGCCTCCGACCTCGACAAGCCGCGCGGCTTTGCCGCGCTCGATCAGGACGAAGCACGCATCATGCTGGCGGAAAAGCCTGTTGGCTTCATCTTTGGCGTCGGGCCGGCGACGCAGGAACGCCTTCTGCAGCGAGGCTTCCGCATCATCGCCGATCTTCAGAAGGCCGACGAGATCGAGCTGATGCGGCAGTTTCCGAGTGACGGCCGCAGGCTTTGGCGGCTCGCGCGCGGTATTGATGATCGGCGCGTCGAGCCTGACCGCGGCGCCAAGACCATTTCGAGCGAGACGACGTTCGAGACCGACATCCGCGATTTCGCGTCGCTGGAAAAGATCCTGTGGCGGCTCTGCGAGAAGACGTCGTCGCGGCTCAAGAGCAGCGAGTTGGCCGGCTCGACCGTCACGCTGAAACTGAAAACCGCCGATTTCCGCCAGCGCACCCGCTCGCAGTCGATCGCAGCACCGACGCAGCTCGCCGCAAAGATCTTTTCGATCTGCCGCGAGATGCTGGCGAAGGAGATCGACGGCACCGCGTTCCGCCTCATGGGCGCCGGGGTCAGCGCGCTGCGCGACGGCTCCCCTGCCGACGACACCGACATGCTCGACCGCCGCGCCGCCCACGCCGAGCGCGCGGTGGACAGCCTGCGCAAGAAGTTCGGCAGCGCCGCCGTCATCCGCGGCATCGCCTACGAGGGACCGGAGAAGGCGCAGGAGTGATGGCGTCCTGCGCAAATCAGTCGCACTCAAAGATTTGCGCGCCAGGATAGACGCGCCTGGCGTACCGAACGACCAGCTGCCGATCCTGCGTCTCCGGGAAGGGAGTACGTATCTGACTAGACCCGACGATGAGGTGCCACAAGCCGTTGAGCTTTTGGACGACGACGTTCATTTGAGCTCCTGGTGATGACCCGAGTGGACTCAAATTGTAAGAATCTCCCGCCGTCGCTCAATTGTACCACCGTAAGGTCGGCGCATGAGAAGGATTAGAGGGCTTATACCAAGGTATGTTGGTCGTGGCTTCAACAGCCGCTCGCGCGGCGAGAGGGCTGGCATATGGTGACAGGCGAGCGCGATCTCGGTGCACTGCTGAAGAGCATGAAGCCGGAGATGCTGGACGGCATCTTCGTGTTTTGCCCGATTGCGCCGAGCGCGAGCATTCCCGCGATCATCAGCCCGATGCTGACGTTCCGCGAACGCGAAGGAACGACGCTTGTCATCCCACGTGAGCAAGCCGAAGCGACCGGATTGCGTTACGCTTTCCCCTCGCGCCTGATTACGTTGACAGTCCACTCCGCACTCGACGCCGTCGGATTCCTGGCAGCCATCACCGCGCGCCTCGCCGCAGCCGGCATCAGCGTCAACGCTGTGTCGGCCTTTCATCACGACCACCTCTTCGTGCCTTGCGACAGGGCCGATGAAGCAATGGCTCTACTGCAAAACATGAGCGGGCCGAGCTCAATCGAAGCTGTGACCTCGTAAGCAGCTGGCTGCCTGATGTCTGCTCGACCCCTGACAGCGGCGGGAAACGGACGTCTGCCAAGGTCGCTGAAGGGCCATCAGAGGACTATCTGCCAAGTTGAAGTGGTACCCGGCGCACGATGAGGGCTGCAAGGGGGGCAGATTGACCGAATTGCAATCATTTTTGAGGCACGACGCTTTCAATCGCACTCTTTGCGGCACTGAGGTTACTGATCACCTTTGTACTTTGCGCTGCAGCCGTCGTTCCTCTGCCACCCCAGATAGGAACCCCAGATGAGCCGCCCGCACAGTAGTTCCCGGTGAGTATAGTATTTACGTCTTGCAGGTTCTTGATCGACTCCGGAATGACGGCTGCAATTCCAGACATAACTTGATTTGCGCGCGCCAAATCTTTCTCCAGGGCAAGGGATTTCTGTTGACATGCATCAGCATAACTCCTCGCCTTCTGCAGCTCTTGCTCGGTGGCGGGCTTACCTTCATTTGCGTGCTGCAATTCAACTTGCAGAGTGTTCACCTGCCTCTGCAGAGATCGCGCATCGAATGCCATGTACTGCAATATGGCGCCGACCAAGACGAGGGCAAAGCAGAAACACATGAAAACGTAAATAGGCGTACCTCTCGCGTTAGCTCGTAGCAGGAGATAGGTCAAAAACGCTAAGAGAAAACCTAGGCCGATGGCACCGGCGCTCAATATCGCTGGAATGTTCATTAAAAGTAATCCTTCGCAAGGAGTCGCTGAAATGGCTCGCGCGGGACAGCAGAGGCTTGGCAACGAGTTCCGCGCGAAGCGCAGTTTGCAACTCGCAACATATTTTGTCACCATAGGTTGTATCGTGCTGCAAAGTTTGGCAAGCGGGAATGTGCCCCTTCCGATAGTCTGGTTGATCGCGTCGGCTTTGGATCAAACCTGGAAAAAATGGTTTGCCGTTCCGCCGAATGCGCGGGCAGCAAACGGTTCGAGAGCCTCCCCGTTCGGATCCTGAAAGGCCCTCGAGCAGCCACGGCGGCGGTTCGCCGGGGCTCAGGCGGACGGGCGAGGCGGAGCGAAAGCCCCGGGGGATGAGCGGAACGCCTTTCTGAAGCGAGTCTCTAACGCAGATCAAGCAATCGCGTTGGAGCGGCAGCTTCGCGAACATCGCTAGGAACGAGGCAAAATAGGAGGGGTTGGCTCCATGACCTGTGTGTCCCCTCCTAAAACTAGGCCCCCGACAATGGGGGCCATTCTTTTGGGGCAGCATTGACCGGGCGCAGTCGTTGCGCCGCTCACACTCGGTCACAGTCACTCAATTGGCAGGCCGATTTTCGGGTCGTCGGCTCCGCTAACCCAAAGGCGCTGGTGACGCCGCGCCTATGGATTTAGATCATCTTTTTGAGGACCGGAGCACAGATCGTTTCGATCGACCAGGTCGAGCTTACGCAAAGCTTGGCTCTAAAGGCCAGTGCGAGAATGTGCTCCTGTTCCCGGATGAACTCGATGCGGCGCCGCTTTGGTTGTCGGCTGTGACTGTTTTCGCCTTCTGGCACCTGCTGGTGGTCAGCTGACTGAATTCCATTAGGAACACACCTCTACGGGCTCCGTTGGTGGGCCAATCGACGTGATGGATGCGTTCCGTTCGCAATGTTCTGAGCGGTTGGCAGCCGCTTGGGCGCGACATTGGATGTTGAGGAGAGCACATGGCGAGATCGCCGCCCGGGATCAGTCCCAAATCACTGCTGCACCCCGGCTTCATCTCCGCCGGAGGAACCCTGTTGATTGCCGCGTTGGTCACCGACCTGATGTATTGGGAAACGTCAAACTGGCAGTGGGCCAACTCGTCGGCTTGGCTGATTACGGCTGGCCTGGTTCTGGCTTTAGTCGCCGCGATTGCCCTGATTGTCGATTTTGTCGCAGGCCGAGCGGGACGGATCGATTGGATCGCCTTCCTGCTCGTCGCAGTGGCCGCGCTTCTCTCGTTCTTGAACGTTTTCATTCACAGCCGTGACGCCTGGACCTCGGTCGTGCCTCAGGGAATTTCGCTTTCCGCAATCGTGACAATTCTGCTGCTGATGGCCGCCGCCACCGGTTGGAAGGTGACCACGGTTCGTGCTCCCGCGATCGGAGAGAGACCGTGATTCATGCGCTTCGTGGCTTGCCAGCCATCTGCACTCTGTTCGCGCTGACCGCCTGCAGCGACCAAGGCGGCGATCCCATGCGGCAATACGGAGCAGATCCTTACCTCCCGGAGCCTCAGAACTATCTGCTGCCCCCCATGAGCGTCCCGAAGGAGATTGGCTGGAAACCAGGGGAGACGCCGACGACCACTGATGGGTTGAAAGTCCAGTCGATGGCGACGGGGCTGATGCATCCTCGTATCGTCTATGCTCTGCCGAACGGCGATATCTTGGTCGTGGAGGGTAACAGTCCCGGCACTACACCTTTCCGGCCCAAGGACTTCATCCAAGGCAAAGTAAAAGCGCGGGCCGGCACGGCCGGCAAAGGTGGCAACCGCATCACCCTGCTTCGCGATGCCAACGGAGATGGAATCTCGGAGCAGCAAACTGTTCTCGTCGACCACCTCCACTCACCCTACGGGGTGGCTTATGTGGACGGCACACTCTACGTGGCCAACACGGACGCGATCATGGCGTTCAAGTACACGCTCGGGCAGACCGAGATCACTGAGCCAGGGAGGAAGCTTGCGGACCTTCCAGCCGGACCGATCGACCATCACTGGACCAAATCGATGGTAGCAAGTCCGGATGGATCCAAGCTTTATGTTGGCGTCGGGTCCAACAGCAACATCACCGAAAACGGGCTTGACGCCGAAGAGGGGCGAGCAGCGATTTACGAGGTGGATCGCTCGTCGGGTGCCAAGCGCATTTTCGCGTCGGGCACGCGAAATCCGACCAATCTCGCCGTTGATCCCGACACCGGACGGCTGTTCGCGGTCGTGAACGAGCGGGACGAGATCGGCCCGGACCTGGTCCCCGACTATCTCACCATGGTGCAGGAGGGCGCTTTCTATGGCTGGCCTTACAGCTATTGGGGCCAGCACGTTGACATACGTGTCCATCCGCAAAGGCCGGACCTCGTGGCCAAGGCGATCAAGCCCGACTACAGCCTAAGCTCGCACGTGGCCGCGCTTGGTCTCGCGTTCAGCAAAGGCGAGAAGCTGTCACCCAAATTCAGTGACGGCATCTTTGTCGGCGAGCACGGCAGTTGGGACCGCAGCCCTGTCAATGGCTATCAGGTTATTTTCGTGCCGCTGGTGAACGGTCGGCCCGAGGGCAAGCCTGTCCCGGTCGTAACCGGATTTCTCGGCAACGACAACGCGACGGTGCGGGGCCGGCCCGTGGGCGTCGCAATTGACCGCACGGGTGCGCTACTGGTCGCCGACGATACAGGCAACGCGGTGTGGCGCGTCAGTGCGAACCAGACGGAGCATTAGGACACCCGGTAGCACTCGCCGCATAGCTAATCCCAAAGAGCCGACGATTGGACGCACATCGGCCTGCTCTTTGGAACCGCTGCGAACCCGGGCATTTGTCGGGGTGGTACAACGATGGTCTCACCATGAGAGTTCGGGTTGGACTGGTCGCACTTTTCGTCGCCGCATTTAGTACCCTCGCCTATGCACAAAGCAGTGGTGGCGCCGGGTCTGGGGTGGTTCGGCAACGGGGGCTGGCTCGATCAGCACGGCTGCCGGGTCGATGTCTGCTCCCGGATCAGTCAATGGGACCGGGGGGTCGCCAGGACCAAACACGAGCAACGCCCTGAGTCATGGAACGACAGGAAGTCGGCTCGGCACCTCCCCGAACGAGCAGACAAAATCTGGCTCGTCACCGGCGGCTGGTGGTTTTGTCAACGACAGTACAATGAACAAAGCTGTTCAGGATTTGGGGAATACAAAAACCGGCATCGTGCCTGACCCCTGATAAAGCTGCGGCCGGTTCGGCCGGCAACCTCTCCGATGCGAAGTCCTCGGGACATGGCCCTTCCTTTCGTGCGAAAGCGCCTCGCGACCGTAGCGCTGATTTCCCGGAGACAGGATATCGCGCAGCGGTGGATCGCGTGCCTGCCTCGATTGGCCGTTGCCGTGTTCGGATGGCTACGATGGCATAGTACCACTGTTTTGCCCGACGCGTCAAAACGAATTCTAAAAATACGAAATGACGCAGCGTTCCGGGATTGCGTTTCTACTGTGCATGGGGTTGTTTTCGCGTTTTGCCAAAAGCACGGGCGGACGCGGCCCAGCAAGGGCGGCGCGTCGCCGGCGTCGCGTTCAGCGCAAGTCAATCCGCGACCGCGATCGCCTCGATCTCGATCAGCCATTCCGGCGCGGCGAGCGCGGTGACGCCGACGAGGGTGGAGGCCGGCGGCTCCATGCCTTCGAAGAACACCGAGCGGGCCTTGCCGATGATGGGGCGCAGCTCCGGCTTGTAGCCGACGACGAAGGTCGTGATCTTCACGATGTTGGCGTAGGTGGCGCCGGCCGCCTTCAAGGCGTGACCGAGATTCTGCATCACCTGCGTGGTCTGCGCGGCGATGTCGCCCTCGCCGACGATCCGCCCCTCCTCGTCCACCGACACCTGGCCGGAGATGTAGATCGTGCGTGCGCCGGAGGCGGTGACGACGTGGGAATAGGCGGGATTGTGATGCAGGCCGCTGGGGCGGAGATGATCGAGCTTGGGCATGGGCTGGCTCCCGGAGTTTGTGGTCGGGAGGGAGCGTAGCCGGAGACTGTGCTTGGGGCTAGCCTCGCCCCTCAATTGCAGGGCTTGCTGTCCTTGACGTCGAACTTGCCCATCGCGCCGGAGATCACGAAGTCGTTGTAGTCGAGCACGAGCTGACGGGAGACGCCGTTCTCGTAGAGCTCGAACGACATCGCATAAACAGGCGTCTGCTCGCCTTCCTTCTGCGGGACGTCGCGATCGAAATAGCTGACCGTCACCGGCCAGCGCGTCAGCGACTTCATGTGCTCGTCCGCCGTCGCCGGATCGGGCGAAGCGGTACGGTCGGCGGGGATCGGCTGACCGATCACGGTCAGCGTGTTGTAGACCTTCTGGCCATCGTCGGAGCCGTCATAGACTGAGAGCTCGAGAAGCGATTTGCCGTCCTTGGCGGCGGCAATGATGCGCTGGATCTGTTCGGTCGGAAACACGATCTTGCCGTCGAGCGTGAAGTTCTTCGGCGCCGGCAATTTCAGCTTGACGTCGATGTGGTCGCCGTTGCGCACCGCAGAGCCGTCGACCAGGCCCGCCTCGGTCTCGTTCATCCGCGTTTCGATCTTGAAGCGGTAGCTCTTTCCGGCGGCGTCCTCCCAGGAATTGGAGCGGAGATCGCTGAGCGTGATCTTGCCCTCGCCGCTGTCGAGCTCGGAGACCTGGCGGAATTCGGACGTGTAGCCTTCGCAGCTGTTGCCGGCGAAATTGTAGAGGATGCGGCCGCGCGCGCTGCTGATGGAATTGGAACGCGATTTGACGAGGTTCAGATCGTAGAGCGCCTGGTGCGCGAGAAATGGAGCGCTCGAGGCATGCGCGCCGGTACCGGCGCCGAGAGCGGCCACCGCGAGCGCCATGACACCGAGGGAAGTCCGGAAAAGGTGCACCATGTCTGTTCCCTGAGGACGCGCAGATTCGACACTTTAATGACCGTTCCATTGCGTCGCAACTGCGGCGGTTTCACGTAAAGTTGCGCCTCACAGAACCTCCTGAGCCGGCTTGCATGTGTCGGCTCGATCGGCGAAACATGCCGCGCCCGGTCGTCACGAAGGCGCCGGAGAGGATGAGTTTTCCAGACATTGAGGTCGAGACATGGCGGGCACGGTCGAGCAGAAGCTGGCGGAACAAGGCATCAAGCTGCACGAGGCTCCCACCCCCGTGGCCAATTACGTCCCGTTCGTGCGCACCGGCAATCTGCTGTTCGTGTCCGGCCAGGTTTGCTTCGATCCCGCCGGCAAGCTGATCGCCAAGGGCAAGCTGGGCGCCGGCGTTTCGGTCGAGGACGGCGCCGCGGCCGCGCGCGGTTGCGCGATCAACCTGCTGGCACAGGTGAAGGCGGCGCTCGGTGATCTCGACAAGGTCACGCGCGTGGTGCGCCTCGGCGGCTTCATCAACTCGGCGCCCGACTTCCTGGACGGGCCGAAGGTGCTCAATGGCGCCTCGGACCTGATGGTCGCCGCCTTCGGTGACAAGGGCCGTCACGCCCGCACCACTGTCGGCGTCGCCTCGCTGCCGGCGGATGCGGCGGTCGAGGTCGACGGCATCTTCGAGGTCGCCTGAGGCCGGCATCGTGCGAGCCCCGGATTGGCTGACGGCGCGGCCGGTCGCCCATCGCGGCCTGCATGACATTTCCCGCGGCATCGTCGAGAACATGCCGGGCGCGGTGCAGGCGGCGATCGCGGGCAATTTTTCGATCGAGGTCGACATCCAGCTCTCGGCTGACGGCGAGGCCATGGTGCACCACGACCATGCGCTCGGCCGTCTCACCGAGGCAAGCGGCCCGGTGGCCGCGAAGACCGCGGCCGAGCTGAAGGCGATCACGTTCAAGGATACGCCAGAGCGGATGATGTCGCTCAGCGACCTCTGCGCCATGGTCGCCGGCCGCGTGCCGCTGGTGATCGAGGTGAAGAGCCACTTCGACGGCGACCGCAAGCTGGTGACGCGGATGGCCGAGGTGCTGGCAACCTATCGGGGGCGCGCCGTCGGGATGTCTTTTGATCCCGACCAGGTGCTGGCGCTCCGTGAACTCCTGCCCACCCGCCCGCGCGGCATCGTCGCGCAGCGCAGTTACGAGGACGAGTACTGGGCCTCCCTGACCCCGCAGCAGCGCGACAGCATGCTGTACCTGCGCCACGGTTTCCAGACCCAGCCCCATTTCGTGGCTTTCAAGGTTGATCATCTCCCGGCACCGGCCCCCTGGATCGCCCGTAACGTCTTCGGTTGCGCCCTGCTCGGCTGGACCGTGCGCACACCCGAGCAGCGGGTGCGGGTCGGACAATCTGCCGATCAGATGATCTTTGAAGGTTTCGTGCCGTAAGCTTGATGTTCCCGACCCTTGAAGTCGCTGCTGCAATGCACGATCTTGGGCGCAATGGCATCATCCGAAATCACCCTGGAGGCGGTACCGTCCATTGGCGAAATCTCGCCGGAGGATTGGGACGCCTGCGCCAATCCTGGCAGGGCCTGCAACGGGCATGGCTTGGCAACCTCATCCGGGTTTCCAGGCGATTCCCTTGGCCTCTTAAAGCCTGCCTACAACCCGTTCGTCTCGCACGCCTTTCTCTCGGCCGCCGAGAAATCGGGTTCAGCCACAATCCGCACCGGCTGGGGACCGCGGCACCTCGTGGCCAAGATCGATGGCCGGATCGCCGGCGTCGTGCCCTGCTATCTGAAATCGCACAGCCAGGGCGAATACGTTTTCGACCGCGGCTGGGCGGACGCCTATGAGCGCGCCGGCGGGCGTTACTATCCAAAGCTGCAGGTCTCGGTTCCGTTCACGCCCGCCACAGGACCGAGGCTGCTGATCCGCGACGGCGTTGACCACGAGCGCATCGCGGACGCGCTCGCGAGCGGGCTGGTGGCGCTGTGCGGCGTCAGCAAGGCCTCCTCCGTTCACGTTACCTTCGCGCGCGAGGCGGAGTGGAAGCTGCTTGCCCGGCACGGTTTCCTCCAGCGCACCGACCAGCAGTTCCACTGGCGCAACGAGGGCTTTGCCAGCTTCGACGATTTCCTCGCGACGCTGAACTCACGACATCGCAAATCGATCAAGCGCGAGCGGCGCGACGCGCTCGCGGCAGGGATCACGATCCACTGGCTCACCGGAAAAGACATCACCGAGGACGCCTGGGACGCCTTCTTCGCGTTCTACATGGAGACCGGCTCGCGCAAATGGGGCCGCCCCTATCTCAACCGAGGATTCTTCTCGCTGATCGGCGATACCATGAGCCGGGACGTGCTGCTGGTGATGGCGCGCCGCAACGACCGCTGGATCGCAGGCGCCATCAACTTCATCGGCTCGGATACGCTGTTCGGCCGCAACTGGGGCGCGGTCGAGCATCATCCCTTCCTGCATTTCGAAGTCTGCTACTATCAGGCGATTGATTTCGCCATTAAACACGGTCTCACGAATGTCGAAGCCGGGGCGCAAGGCGAGCACAAGATTGCACGCGGCTACCTGCCGCGGACGACACACTCGGCCCATTTCATCGCCGATCCCGGGCTGCGCCGCGCCATCGACGACTATCTCAAGCGTGAGCGGGCCTATGTTGCGGAAGCCGGACGGGAGCTTGCCGAGCTTGGTCCCTTCCGGAAAGGCATCAACGAGCCGTCTTGACGCGTGCGCGGGGCTGGTGACAGTAAGCGCAAAATTCGCAGCGCAAAGTTCTTGGGAGCCGCCGCCATGACCGCCTACGATCCGAACAACATCTTCGCCAAGATCCTGCGCGGCGAGTTTCCCTGCCACAAGGTCTATGAGGACGAGCACGTCTTCGCCTTCCTCGACATCATGCCGCGCGTATCAGGGCATACGCTGGTGATTCCGAAGGCCCCTGCCCGCAACATCCTCGACATCAAGCCCGACGACTACGCGCATGTTGCGCGCGGCGCGCACCTGATCGCGGCGGCTGCGATGAAGGCCTTCAAGGCCGACGGCATCACCGTGCAACAATTCAACGAGGCCGCCGGCGGACAGGTGGTGTTTCATCTCCACATGCACGTGATGCCTCGCCACGACGGCGTCGCGATGCTGCCGCCCGCGAGCCGGAAGGAAGACGTCAAGGTGCTGGAAGAGAACGCGACCAAGTTGATCGCTGCGCTGAAGAGCTGATCCTCACTCCGTCTGAAAATCGCCCGGCTGCGGCGCGGCGAGCGGCGTGAACTCGCAACGGTCTGGCTTGATGTCGATCAGCGGCGTGTTGTCGAGACAGTCGAGACCGCGCACGAGGATGGCATTGCCCTCGATGCCGACGAGCTTCACGATCGAGGTGCCGATCGGATTGGGCCGGACCGGCGAGCGCAGCGAAAACGTGCCGCGGGTTTTCTCGTTGTTCTTCGGGCTTTGCAACACGATGTCGCGGCGCGACTTGTCGAGCCAATAGAGCACTTCGAGATTGCTATAGAAGTCGACTCCCTTGATCGCCGGCACGAACGGCTCGAAGATCTCGAGCCGGCAGATCGGGCCATCCGTACGGCCCTGTCGCGGCGTCTCGAGCCGCGAGGTCCACGGCGTGCGAATGCGACCAATAAAGACGAGGCCGGCGTCTTCCGTCGATGGCAGCGCGATGGCGATCTCGCCCTCGCGGAGTTCGTTTTCGCGAACCATACTCTTAAGTTCCTTGGCTGTTCGGAGGTGTTTTAGCCTAACCAGCACTTGCCGGCCAGCATGAAGACTGCACCGTTTCTATCCGCGCGCGCCCCGGTTCTTCAGCACAAAGCAAGCGCCGCCTGCTTTCCGGATGCGGTTGCAGAGATCATCCGCCTCGGGGCGCGTATCAGCGCCGATACGCACCTGGTAGAAGGCGTGCGAGCCGCGGCTGCGAACCACCGAGCTCAACAGGCTCGGATCGCGCTCGCCGATCACCGCGCCGAGGCGCGTGACGGCGCGGGAGTACATCGCCAGCGCCTTGTTGCGGTCGAAGCCGGCGGCGAGCTGCACGCCCCAGATCTTGGCAGCGGCAAGCTCGACATGCTGCTCGAGCTCGGCGACGAACGGGTTCGGCGCGCGCTTCAAGAGCGCCATCAGGTCGCGGCAGCTCGTCGGCGGCGAGCTCGGTGGCCCCTTGCCGGTGCTGCCAGCCTTGGCCCAGGCGTCGACGGTCGCGCCAGTGATGGCGTAGACGTAGTTGCGGGTCTGCTCCGGCATGCCACCGGTGCCGGCGAGCCATTCCTGCACGCGCCGCGGGCCGGCGTTGTAGGCGGCCGCAGCGAGACCGAGATTACCGAACTGATTGCGCAGCTCGTTGAGAAACTCGGCCGACTTCGGCAGCGCCTGGACCGGATTAAAGGGATTGAGCAGCCCCCGCTCGCTCGCAGTGCCCGGCATGAACTGCGCGATCCCCTGCGCATGCTCGCCGCTGCGCGTCACCGGGCCCACGGCATCGGCCTGGAATCGGCTCTCCTGCCAGATCACCCGGGCGAAGAATTCCAGCGGCAGGTTGGCGTCACGCGCGGCGGCCTCCACGATCAGGCAGATCGACTCCCGTGTGTCGCTCTCGCGCACAGGCTCGCCTGCTGCCGGTTTCGCCGGTGCCTCGGGGCCAAGCTGCGTCGGAGGGACCTGAGCATCCTCGGCGTGCACGGGCGTGACGACGACCGCCGCCGCGAGCACCCACCAGATCAGCTTCTGAGCCCCGACCAACGCCATGTCGCTCCTAATATCGGCCCTTGATCTCGGGGCCCAAGGCAACTAGCAACGGGCGGAATTGGCAATGCTGAGCCCGGCCAGAATGCGGACAATCTATTTTGATCTCGACGGCACGTTGACCGATCCAAAGCCCGGGATCACCGGTTCGATCCAGTATGCCCTCAAAAAACTTGGCAAGGCGGTCCCGAGCCAGGACGAGTTGACCTGGTGCATCGGGCCGCCGCTGCATGCGAGCCTGAAGGCGCTGACCGGAACCGACGCACTGGCTGATCAGGCGCTCCTGCTCTACCGCGAACGGTTTTCCGATGTTGGGCTGTACGAGAACGCACTCTATCCGGGCATCCACGACACGCTCTCGGCGCTCGCCGCAACCGGCGCGCGCATCTTCGTGGCGACCAGCAAGCCTGCGGTCTACGCCACCCGCATCGTCGAACATTTCGGGCTGAAGCCGTATTTCGAGCGCGTGTTCGGCTCCGAACTCGACGGCACCCGCGTCGACAAGCGCGACCTGCTGCGTTACGCGCTCGCCGAGACCGAAGTCGATCCGCGACAAGCGATCATGATCGGCGACCGCAGCCACGACGTGGTCGGCGCCCGGACCAACGGCATGACGGCGATCGGCGTGCTCTACGGCTATGGCAACGAGGCCGAGCTGCGGGACGCCGGCGCGCATCATGTCTGCGCCGCGCATCCGGAACTGCTCGGCCACTGTGTGGGCTAGGCGCTGACGGTCTCCACCGCCGCCAGCATTCCGGTCTTGGCGTGGCAGTTCAGATATTCGAAGAACTGCTCGTCTGCCGCGGCCACCGTGACCTCGTGATACAGCCGCAGTTTCGCTGCCGGCCCCAGCGTCGACAGATATTTCATCGCAGCACCGAAGATCTTGACGTGGGTCGGATGCGATTCCGCCCAGCGCTCCAGCGCAGCCAGGCTCCTCCACCAGCCCTGGCCGTAGGATTTTTCGCTCGCCTTGCCGTCGGCCGAGAGCACCTGCATGTAGCGATTGGCATAGCAGCCGATGGAAGGGCCATCGTCGCGCAAGAAGTCCATGCCCTCGCGCAGCACCGGCTCGACGTCCTCGAGATAGAGCATCCGCTCGGACGCCTCGGTATCGCTCCAGTCCTGACCCGAGCGGATCAGACAGAGATTGTCGTGCGCCTTCACACGCAACCGCGCGCCATCATGGACCAGTTCGGGATTGCCGCCCGGCGACATCGGATCGGTTTGCGACAGCGGAATGCGATCGCGCATGCCGCCCCAATAGGCGTGCTCCTGCACCTCGCCGCTCATGCCCTCGGCCATCACCGCGACACCTTCGGGCCTGCCTAGCGAGGAAAACAGCGTCTCGTGCCGCGCCACAGCGGGACGCAGCACCTCGATGAAGGTGCCGATGCCCTCGCGAGGCTTTCCGGTCCACACCTCGCGCGCCGGTGCAAACCAGGCGTCGAAGCGCGCGATGTCGTCCCAATAGGCCACCGAGACGGTGTTGGCGTGGCCGGCCTGATCCACATAGTGCGCGCGGTCCCAATGCGAGGGACTGCTCTCGCCGGCGAACAGCCTGTCGATTTCAGCGAGCGCTTCCGTCGCAGCCGCCGGCGCCGCCCCACGATACTGGACGCCGAAATAGGCCATCACGACGCGGCCCACACCGGGCTTGTAGCGTGCCACGAACGAAGGATAAGGCGGCTGGTAATCATCCGGCACGCGCTTGTGTCGCGTGCGCGGGGTTTCGAGATGCGCGGGAATTGCGGATTCCATGATCGTACCCTCCCTTCGACCGCAGCGATCAGCTCGCTGCCGCGCCAATATCCGCCGGCTCGACAGTGTCGACCGGCAGCGCGAACTGCTCGACCCGCTTGTAGGGCTTCTTGTTGAGCAGCAACCGCGTCACGTCGGGCCGCGAATAATGTCCGGCGGGATCCGCGGCGTTCTTGGCCACACCGATCGCGCCGAGATCGATCTCGGCGATCAAGAGACCCTCCTGATCCGGCGCGAGCTTGTCGCCGATCTGGCTGCCATCCGGCCCGTAGATGGCGGCAAAACCGCCGCCCACATGCAGCAGCGCGTTCTTGTCCGGCCGGTCGCAAAGCTCGTCGATCATCGCTTGCGACACCGTCGCGCAAGGCGCCAGCACGAAGCAGGAGCCTTCCACCGCATAGACGCGGGAGGCGGCATTGTTCACCTCGGCACCGAGGGCTGGCGCGAAGGGATCGTACAGCGAGAAGCTCGGCCAGGCCGCGACATGCACCTGCTCGTTCTGGGCGTACATCGCGTATTTCGACAGCGGCTGCAGATGCTCCCAGCAACACAGCGCGCCGATGCGGCCGATGTCGGGTCGCCCATGGACTGCAAGATCGCTACCGTCGCCCTCGCCATAGACGGTGCGCTCGGCATGGGTCGGTCGCAATTTGCGGCGCTTCGCAATGGTCTCGCCGCCGGGCCCGATCAGCCATTGCGCCAGATAGAGGCTGCCGCCGTCGCGTTCGGAGAGGCCGATCACGGCGGTGAGCTTGGCCTTGCGGACGGCGTCACGCAGCCGTTCGGCCTGGGGGCTGTCATAGGACAGCGAGTTGTCGAAATAGCGCTGCACGAAACCGCGTCCGATCGCCCAGGCCGGTGAGTCCATCCAGATATGCCAGGGGTAACCGGGGATGAAGGCCTCCGGAAATGCGATCAGCTTGGCACCCTTCTCGGCGGCCTCCCTGATCAAAGCGATGGACTTGTCGATCGAGGCGTCGAGGTCGAGCCAGGCGGGCGCCGCCTGCACCACCGCGACCTTGTATTTCGGATGTTCGATGCCCATTGCCGCCTCCATTGCCGGTTGATCCGAGACCACGTCCGATGCAGTCTATTGGACCAAGCCGGGCAGCCGCGCGCTCGACCACGGCGGAACAAAAACTCGACTGGAATGGATAGCGCCCCGGTACGGAACTTGCCTGCGGTCAGGCTGGATCTGCGCCACGTGGTTCTGCTCGATGCGAAAGGGAGGCCGGCCGATGACAATCCAGTTCACGACAGACGGCAGCCCCGGCTACCGACGCCTTGCCCTCTGGCAGGACATCGTCTGCGACGTCTTCGTCGGGCTCGACTGCAAATCCGACCTCGGCAGTGCCTTTCAGGGCTCGGTCACGCAGGCTTCCCTGGGGAAAGCCGTTTGCTCCGAGGTCTGCTCCGAACGCCAGCACGTCTTCCGCACCCCCTCGCGGATCGCGCGCTCCGATCAGGACTATATCCTGGTCGCGCTCGGCAATCGCGGCGACGGCGGCGTGGTGCAGGACGGCCGCGAGACCGTGATCCATCCCGGCGAGTTCGCGCTCTACGACACCACGCGCCCCTATGAGCTGAAGTTCAGGGACACATTCTCGCAGACCATCTTCAAGGTGCCCCGCGAGATGTTGCACCGGAGGCTGGGCGGCACCGAGACGCTCACAGCGATCACCTTCGGGACCGACGCGCCGCTGGAGCGGCTCGCCTATGACTTCATCGTCAGGCTTTGCCAGAGCGCGGACCGGCTGGCGCCCAACAGCGCCGCGGCCCTGTCGGAGCAGGCCGTCGACTTGCTGGCGATGGCGTTGAGCGAACGACTCGGCGGGACGTCGCTGCCGACCTCGACCCATCGCTCCGCCCTGCTGTACCGGCTAAAAGCCCACATCCGCAGTCACCTCGCCGATCCCGATCTCTCGCTTACAGAAGCCGCCGCCGCGCTCGGAATCTCCTCACGCTACGTCAACGATCTCCTCGCCGACGAGGGCACCTCGTTCCAGCGCCATGTGCTTGCCGAGCGTCTCGCCCAATGCAAACGCGACCTCGCCTCGCCCATGCTCGCCCATCGCCACATCAGCGAGATCGCGTTTGCCTGGGGCTTTAACGACCTCTCGCATTTCGGCCGCGTCTTCCGCGAGCATTTCGGGATGTCGCCGCGCGACTTCAGGCAGAGCCGGTTGCGGCACTGACCGCCATTCCACTCAGCCATCATCACGAGCCTTCGTCCTAGGCGAAGGCACGGCTCGCCAATTCCAGATTGTCAGGTGCTGCGACCTGGATCAGGCTGAGAGGTATGAGGACTCGTGGGACGATAGGTGGCTCAGAGCTGCTGCTCAGTGTGATCGCGATCCAGCTCGCCGCGCTGGTCCTGGCGGGCTGGAGCCTGACGCTCCTGCCGCGGCACGCCAACGAACCCGTCTGCATCCCTTCGTCTGCCGCAAGGATCGAAACGCAAGCTGCTGCGGTGACGGTCGGTTCGCGGGTCGCAGATGCGGCCTTCGATGACATGCGATTGCACGACTAGGCGATTCCGAAGCAAGGCGGGTATGTCAGCGCGCGATAGGACGGCGCGCCTGCTTGCATTACCATTCGCCTCCAAGGCGGCGCCAATCAATCAGCAGCCGTGAGGGAGAGCAGTTCGATGGAATACCGACGCTTGGGCCGGTCCGGCCTCATGGTACCCGCTTTGAGCCTTGGCACGGGCACGTTCGGCGGCGTCGGCCGTCTCGCGGCATGGGGGACGACCGACGCCACGGAAGCGCGGCGCCTGCTGGACATTTGCCTCGAAGCCGGCGTGTCGATGTTCGACACAGCCGACGTCTATTCGCTCGGTGAATCCGAACGCGTCCTCGGCGAAGCCATCAAAGGCCGCCGCGACAAGGTGCTGGTCTCGACCAAGGCCACCTTCCGTTTCGGCGACGGCCCCAACGACGTCGGCTCGTCGCGGCAGCATCTGCTTGCCGCCATCGACAGCTCGCTCAGCCGGCTCGGCACCGACCATATCGACCTTTTCCAGCTCCATGGCTTCGATGCCTTCACCCCGCCGGAAGAGGTGCTCAGTACGCTCGATGTGCTCGTGCGTGCCGGGAAGATCCGCTACGTCGGCGTCTCGAATTTTTCGGGCTGGCACTTGATGAAGTCGCTCGGCGTTGCCGACAGGCACGGCTTTCCGCGTTACGTCGCCAACCAGACTTATTATTCGCTGGTCGGGCGCGACTATGAGTGGGAGCTGATGCCGCTTGGTCTCGACCAGGGGCTCGGCGCCGTGGTCTGGTCGCCGCTCGGATGGGGCCGCCTGACGGGAAAGATCCGCCGCGGCCAGCCAAGGCCTGACGTGAGCCGCCTGCCGCAGACTGCCGATTTCGGGCCGCCCGTGCCCGACGAACAGGTCTATCGCGTCGTCGATGCAATCGACGAGGTCGCCAAGGAGACCGGCAAGACCGTGGCGCAAATTGCATTGAACTGGCTGCTGCAGCGTCCGACCGTTTCGACGCTGATCATCGGCGCGCGCAACGAAGCGCAGCTGCGCGAAAATCTCGGTGCGATCGGTTGGTCGCTGACGAAGGACCAGATCGACAGGCTCGATGCGGCGAGCAAGGTGACGCTGCCCTATCCGTATTGGCACCAGCGCGGGACCTTCTCCGACCGCAATCCGCCGCCGGTGTAAGCTCGCGCTGGTGAGCTGCGAAGAGCGTGCTGATCCATGCCCGGAGCGCCGGGAGGCCTGCTTCCGGCACAGGAACCGCCCGCGTCCTGCCGGGTTGCGATCAGCAGCGCAATTTCCTAATCGAGGGGACGCTCACGGCTCGACTCAAGCACGCCTACACGATGTCGTCTATCCCGATCGAGCATGCCGACGGCCTGCCGCAACCACAGCGCAATCAGGCGATCCTGACCATTGCGCTCGGCATCCTCATGGCCGTGGTCGACAGCGCCATCGCCAATGTCGCCCTGCCGACCATCGCAATCGACCTGAATGCGAGCCCGGCCTTCTCGATCTGGATCGTCAACGGCTATCAGCTTGCGATCACGATCTCACTGTTGCCACTGGCTTCACTCGGCGAGATCGTCGGCTATCGCCGCGTCTACCTGGTCGGGCTCGTGTTGTTCACGCTGGCATCGGCCCTCTGCGCGCTGGCGCATACGCTGCCGCTGCTGACGATCGCGCGCATCATCCAGGGGTTCGGCGCGGCCGGAATTATGAGCGTCAACTCGGCGCTGGTCCGTTTCACCTATCCGCGCAGCCTGCTTGGACGCGGCATCGGGCTCAACGCTCTGGTCGTCGCCTTCTCCGCGGCCGTCGGCCCGACACTCGCCGCCGGCATCCTCGCGGTCGGAAGCTGGCCCTGGCTATTCGCCATCAATGTCCCGCTCGGCGCGGTCACGCTCCTGGTCGGCCTGCGCAGCCTGCCGCATACGAGGCCGGCAAGCCATTCCTTCGACTGGCAGAGCGCGGGACTTTCGGCGATCACCTTCGGCGTCGGCATCGCCGCGATCGACAGCGTCGGTCACGGCGAGGCGACGATGACCTGCCTCGTCCAATTCGCCATCGCGATCACGGCCGGCGCGTTGCTGATCTATCGCGAAACGCACATGAAGTCGCCGCTGCTGCCGGTCGACCTGTTGCGCATCCCGGTGTTCGGGCTCTCGATTGCGACCTCGATCGCCTCGTTTTGCGGGCAAATGCTGGCCTTCGTCGCGATCCCCTTCTACCTCCAGAGCCGCTTCGGTTATTCGGCGGTGCATATGGGCTTGCTGATCACGCCATGGCCGATCGCGGTGGCATTCGCAGCCCCTCTGGCCGGCCGCCTGGTCGAGCATTATCCAGCAGGCCTGCTCGGCGGCATCGGGCTGACGCTGTTCGGCGGTGGCCTCGCCGCGCTCGCTATCCTGCCTGTGAACCCGACGCCGCTTGACGTGGTCTGGCGGATGGCGCTGGCGGGCTTCGGCTTCGGCCTGTTCCAGACGCCAAACAACCGCACCATGATCGCCGCCGCGCCGCGCGAGCGCTCCGGCGGCGCCAGCGGCATGCTGGGCACAGCCCGTCTGCTTGGCCAGACCACGGGAGCTGCGCTGGTGGCCTTGTTCCTCGGGCGCTATCCGGTCGAGGGAACCCGGATTGCTCTTCTGACCGGTGTGGGATTTGCCCTCTGCGGCGCGATGCTGAGCATGCTGCGGCTCTCGCCAGCGGGGGCGCGCGGGGCCGAACAGGTTCGCGTTCAGGACGACCAGCGCTTGAGGGGCGAGTAGCGCCCCACGATTATGATACGGGCAAACAAAAACGGCCGGCTCTTCAGCCGGCCTTCTTGTTTCATGATGCGCCGATCAAACCTTGACCAGCGGCCCCTTCGAGGTCGGCCCCTTGGAGCCGCCGGGGCCGCCCGGCTTGTTGGGCTTACCCGGTGGGCGCTTGCGGGCGCCGGGCAGCTTCTCCTGCTTCGGCGTAACCGGGCCCTCGACGAACTCGAAGCCGATCTTCTCCTTGGTCTCGTCGGCCTCGTCCTTGACCAGAACGACGCGGACATGACCACCGCCCTTGAGCTTGCCGAACAGCACCTCGTCAGCCAGCGGCTTCTTGATGTGCTCCTGGATCACCCGAGCCATCGGCCGCGCGCCCATCTGCTCGTCATAGCCATGCTGGATCAGCCAGGTCTTGGCCGGCTCGGAGAGTTCGATGGTGACGTCACGGTCGCCGAGTTGCGCCTCGAGCTGAAGCACGAACTTCTCAACCACGGTGCCGATCACCTCGACGCTCAGATGGCCGAACGAGACGATGGCGTCGAGGCGGTTGCGGAATTCCGGCGCGAACTGCCGGTTGATCGCCTCGTGGTCGTCGCCTTCCCGCTTCGAGCGCGTGAAGCCGAACGCCTGCTTGGCGAGATCCGAAGCGCCGGCGTTCGTGGTCATGATCAGGATCACGTTACGGAAGTTGACCTGCTTGCCGTTGTGGTCGGTGAGCCGGCCGTGGTCCATGATCTGGAGCAGCACGTTGTAGAGATCGGGATGCGCTTTCTCGATTTCGTCGAGCAGGACCACGCAATGCGGATGCTGGTCGACGCCGTCGGTCAACAGGCCGCCCTGGTCGAAGCCGACATAGCCGGGAGGCGCGCCGATCAGGCGCGACACGGTGTGGCGCTCCATGTACTCGGACATGTCGAAGCGCAGGAGTTCGACGCCCAGCGTCGCCGCCAGCTGCTTCGCAACCTCAGTCTTGCCGACGCCGGTCGGACCCGAGAACAGGTAGCAGCCGATCGGCTTCTCCGGTTCGCGCAGGCCCGCACGGGCGAGCTTGATCGAAGCGGCGAGCGACTCGATCGCCTTGTCCTGGCCGAACACGGTGCGCTTCAGGGTCTGCTCGAGATGCTTGAGCACCTCGGCATCATCCTTCGACACGCTCTTCGGCGGAATCCGCGCCATCGAAGCAATCGTGGTCTCGATCTCCTTGATGCCGATCGTCTTCTTGCGCTTGTTCTCGGCGACCAGCATCTGCGCCGCACCGGACTCGTCGATCACGTCGATCGCCTTGTCGGGCAGCTTGCGGTCGTGAATGTAGCGCGAAGACAGCTGCACCGCCGCCTCGATCGCCTCATTGGTGTACTTCAGCCGGTGGTAGTCCTCGAAATAAGGCTTGAGGCCCTTGAGGATCGCGATGGCGTCCTCGACGGTCGGCTCGTTGATGTCGATCTTCTGGAAGCGCCGCACCAGCGCGCGGTCCTTCTCGAAGTGCTGGCGATATTCCTTGTAGGTCGTCGAGCCCATGCAGCGGATCGTGCCCGAAGCGAGCGCGGGCTTGAGCAGGTTCGACGCATCCATCGCACCACCCGACGTTGCGCCCGCACCGATCACGGTGTGGATCTCGTCGATGAACAGGATGGCGTTGGGATGGGCCTCGAGTTCCTTCAGCACCTGCTTGAGACGCTCCTCGAAGTCGCCGCGATAGCGCGTACCCGCGAGCAGCGTGCCCATGTCGAGCGAGAACACGGTCGCAGCCGCCAGAACCTCCGGCACCTCGCTGTCGACGATGCGCTTGGCCAGGCCCTCCGCGATCGCGGTCTTGCCAACGCCGGCCTCGCCCACGAACAGCGGGTTGTTCTTTTGGCGGCGACACAGCACCTGGATCGCGCGGTTGATTTCGGAATTGCGTCCGATCACCGGATCGATCTTGCCGTCACGCGCCTTCTTGTTGAGGTTGACGCAATAAGTCTCGAGCGCCTCGCCCTTCTTCTTGCCGTCATCGCTGCCCTTGGTCTCGGTCTCCTCGTCGACGCCGCGAACGGGCCGCGCTTCGGAGACGCCCGGCCGCTTGGCAATGCCGTGGCTGATGTAGTTGACGGCGTCATACCGCGTCATGTCCTGCTCCTGCAGGAAATAGGCGGCATGGCTCTCGCGCTCGGCGAAGATTGCGATCAGCACGTTCGCACCGGTCACCTCTTCGCGACCGGATGACTGCACATGGATCACCGCACGCTGGATCACGCGCTGGAAACCGGCGGTCGGCTTGGCGTCGTCGGCGCCATCCGTCACCAGATTTTCGAATTCGGTTTCAAGATAGTTGACGAGGCTCGTTCGCAGCTTGTCGAGATCGACGCTGCAGGCCCGCATGACGGCAGCCGCATCGGAGTCGTCAATCAGCGAAAGCAGGAGATGCTCAAGCGTCGCATATTGGTGATGACGCTCATTGGCGATCGCCAGTGCACGATGCAGGGATTGTTCAAGGCTTTGGGAAAAAGTCGGCATTAGCGTCCTCTATGGCCCCCACCATCATGATCGCCATCGCCGGGTCAGGCAACAACAACCTTTGTCACATATAGTTATACAAGACCGCGGCAAAAGACCGGTTCCGCGACTCGATGAGCATTGCGCGCCTCACCGCATTCTCGATGCAAAACCCGTTCCGGTTTGGGCAAAACTACCCATTTGGGCAGGATTGGCGGCGGCGGCCGACGTCTGCGGATCATGCGGCGGTATGCGCTGACATCACACAGCGCGCGAACAGCACCAATCTCACGAACTGCTAAGTCGGACGCGGAGTTACTTCTTTTCCATCACGCATTGCAGCGGGTGCTGGTGCTTGCGGGCGAAATCCATCACCTGCGTCACCTTCGTCTCGGCAATCTCGTAGGTGAATACGCCGCACTCGCCGATGCCGTGATGGTGGACATGCAGCATGATCTTGGTCGCAGCTTCGGCGTCCTTCTGGAAAAACTTCTCCAGCACGTGGACGACGAATTCCATCGGCGTGTAGTCGTCGTTGAGGATCAGCACACGATAGAGGTTCGGCCGCTTGGTTTTGGGTTTGACCTTGGTGATGACGGACGTGTTCGGACCCGCCGGACCACCCGAACGGTTCTCGTCGTTGCTCATCCGGAGAGCGTGGGCGGCAGTCGCCGCGGACAGGTCAAATCTGGAAGTCAGTTGCGGCATGGCTCAGGCGTTCAATTCCCCACGGAAGCGTAGAAGGTAGGCCTCGCCCTTTCGGAGCTTGGGACAGGCGCGCCACCTTGTTGGATCGCCGCTTCCAACCGGTCCGGTCAGGCCCGGATCAATTGTGGGGAATATGGGCCTGCCCCCGGCTCCCTGCAAGCGTGCAACCATCCTGCCGATATGGCCAAGGCAACCCGATTCCCGGTCCAACAATCCTATCGAAGGTTAGTCAATCCGAACCGGTTTGACAAAAATTTCCGGCTGGGCCGTTTAGAAACAACCGATCAGGAACCTGCCGTCGGCGGTTGCGGCGGACATCTCCGGGTTTCTACGGTCCTATGAACTTTGTCGACCCAGTCCCAGGAGACGCCTTTGTACCAGCAAAGCTTGCATGTCGATCGCGGACCTTGGCCACCGACGGCTTTCGAGCACTGACGAAATGGTCTCAGCAAAACAAAAAAAGCCCGGCTGTTCAGCCGGGCTTTTTGATTCCAGGAGTTCAGAAAATTACTGAGCGGCCGGGGTGAACTTCGACACGACCGTCTCGACCGGCTTGAACGCCTGCTTGGCGAGGTCGCCGTAGAGGCCCGCGATCTTCTGCGATTCCGCGACGAAGGTCTCGTAAGCGGAACGGGCGAAATCGGTCTGCGCTTCCATCGCCTTGTCCAGCGACTTCACGCCGGACAGTTTCTCGACGAAGGACTTCGTGTCTTCGAACGACTTCTTGGTGTAGTCGCCATAGGCGCTGGCGATCGCCTGAAGGCCGTGCTGCACCGAGGTGGCGGAGGCAACGCACGTCTCGAAATGCTCTTTCCCGTAGTTCTGAAAGTCTTCAACCTTGAACATCTTGGAATCCTTTTCCCTGGGTCGCGTCCGGAAGCCCGGCTCCCTGACTCTGCCCACAAATAGTGCAACGCACAAAAAAGTCAATAATCTTGTGCGACGCACAAAAATCGATCCAATTTGCAGAAATTCCCCGGGTTTCCCGCAAGGGTTCTTTAAGCTTTTGGAAACCGCAGGCCCCTACCCTGATTCCCTGGACGTGTTCACCATCCGCAGACGGTCAGAAGCCGTTTGAGAACATCACCTTAGCCAGAACAGCGGCTCAGGCCCAAACGTCCCCCGCAGTGAGCACCAGCGGAGGGGCAGCCTAAGCAGGTAGTGATCCCGGGTCCGCAGGGCACAATTTCGCCTCACGAGCCGGTGATCAAGTCACAAACGGGGACGGGGTTCCATGCTTCGTAACAACTGGTCTTCTTCGCGCTTGGCGCGGGTTGGCGTTTTCGGACTTCTCACGGTCACCACGGCCGTCATCTTCACGACCGACGCCGCCGACGCACGGCACTACCGGCGTCACTCCGCGCATCACCGCGTGCATCGCGAGGCCTCCGAGAGCTACAGCCCGCAATTCGCGTCGATCATCGTCGACGGCAATTCCGGGGCAGTGCTCCAGTCGACCAGCCCCGACGGACTTCGCCATCCCGCCTCGCTCACCAAGATCATGACGCTGTATCTGCTGTTCGAGCGTCTCGAGTCCGGCAAGATGAAGCTCGATACCGAGATGCCGGTATCGCAGCACGCCGCCGACCAGGATCCGACCAAGCTCAACCTGCGGGCCGGCCAGACCATCCGCGTCGAGGACGCGATCAAGGGTCTCGTCACCCGCTCGGCCAATGACGCTGCCGTTGTGATCGCTGAGGCCATCGCCGGTGACGAGGACGATTTCGCCGCGATGATGACGCGCAAGGCGCATGCGCTCGGCATGTCGAAGACGATCTACCGCAACGCCAACGGCCTTCCCAACGACGAGCAGGTTACCACCGCGCGCGACCAGGCCACGCTCGGCCGCGCCATCCAGGAACGCTTCCCGCGCTACTATCGCTATTTCTCGACCACTTCGTTCACCTGGCGCGGCGAGCAGATCCGCAACCACAATCACCTGCTCGGCAGCGTCGAAGGCGTCGACGGCATCAAGACCGGTTACACGCGCGCCTCGGGCTTCAACCTCGTCACCTCGATTCGCCGCGGCAACCGTCATCTGATCGGCGTGGTGCTTGGCGGACGTAGCGGCGGCTCGCGCGACGCCATCATGCGCAACTTGCTCGCGGAGAACCTCGATAAGGCCGCGACCACCCACACCGTTGCCGCCGTGACCGAGCGCAATGGCGCAGAGCCCAGCATCGACGTCGCGGATGCATCTGATTCCCCGCCCCGCCCCGCCCAACAAGTTCAGGTCGCTGCCGCTCCTGCCCCCGAGGCGCCCGCGCCACGTCCCGCCTCGCGCCTGTCGACGCTTGCAGCTGCGACCGCGGCAATGCCGCCGGCTCAGCCCAAGCCTGAAGCCAGGCCCATGGAGTCCAAGATCGAGCCCGCGCCGCTCACCAATGGTGTGATCGCGAGCCAGCCGCTCTCGCTGATCCCGGGTTCCTCCGAGCCGATGAAGCCGGTGCGGGTCAAGACGGTTCAGGTCAAGGCCGGCGCTGTGAAGGTTGCGTCCGCCGCGCCGACGCAGGTCGCGCCACAGGTCACCAACACGATTTCGCCCCGCAGCGACGTCGCGGAGACATCCGGCGCCGTGGTCGCCAGGGCCGACACCATCAACAAGCCGGAGCCCAACCATGCCGAGCTGCCGCAGCAGCCGGCGGGCTTCGGCACCGGTAACGGTATCCTCGGCGTGCTGCCAGCGGCTAGCACCGCTGCCCCGGCGGCCGCCCCCGTCGCCAAGCTTGCCTCCGCCGATCCGGCACCGCAGCCGATCCAGATGGGCGCAACGACCAAGCCGGCCGTCTCCCACACCGGTTGGATCGTTCAGGTCGGTGCGCTCGAGAGCGAGAGCGAAGCCCAGCAGCGGATTGAAGCGGCTCGCAACTCGGCCCGCGGCCTGCTCAGCAAGGCTGATCCGTTCACCGAGCCAGTCGTCGCCAGGGACAACCGCAAGCTCTATCGCGCCCGCTTCGCAGGGCTCGAGCGCGACCAGGCCGAAGCGGTGTGCCGGGCGCTGAAGCACGCCGACATCTCCTGCATGACCGTGCGCAACTGAGCTCACTTACCCTTTCAAGCAAAATGCCCGCGCCTTGCGCGGGCATTTTTATTTTTGGGACGCGTTGGCGCTGGAAGCTGTTCCGCGACAACCTCTCGTCAAGAATTTACGGTTAAAACTTTGCTCAAGAGATCGACCACGCCGGCAATGGCGGGCATCGGGGCGACGGCAAACAGAGCAAGCAGAGCTCGCGCGGTACGGGCGTTTGTGGCGTGGTGCCGGAGTTAGCCGTTATGCGTACGAAGCAGAGTATCCTTGGCCTCGTTTACCCGGGCAGCGAGGTACGTCGAGCCCCCCTGGTCGGGATGCAGTTTCTTCATGAGGGACTTGTGCGCTCGGCTGATGTCGTCGCGCCCCGCCCCCGGCTGCAGGCCAAGGATCTGATAGGCCTCCTCCGCCGTCATTTTGCCGCTCGCCGCCGTGCGGCGCTGCCCCCCTGCCGCGTCGCCTTGCGCGTTCTGACGCCAAGCGGGAAACCTGCGGTCCAGATAGCTTTCAAGTAAGGCCACGCTCTCGGCGTCGAAGGCCGGGACCATCGCCAGCAGGCTTGCCAGATCGAACTCGTCGAGATTACGCCCGGCGTGAGGCCCGGCGACGATCTGTCCCGCAAGCTGGCCGGAATCGTGATCGAGCCGCATATCCAGGAATTGCGAGCGCACGCGTGAACCCTGGCCGGACGAGCGCGCCGCACCACCGCCGAACAGTCCACCGATATTGCCAAAGCCGGCATTCGCAAGCGGTGTCCAGCCGAGCAATCCAGCGCCGAATATTCCAAGCGGGATCGCCACCGCCAGTTCGCCCCTCAAGCCTATGAAGGCCGCCGCCGCGAGCGCGACCACGCCTCCGCCGAACTTGATGGCCCGCGCCAGCACCGCCGGATTGGCCGATCGGAACATCTGGAGCAACAGATAGAGCGTGATAACGGCGACAAGGCCGGCGATGAGAGTCATGGCGGGACTATAGTCGCCCTCTGGTCAAAAAGCATGGCGTCCTTCGCGCCCCGCGATTGGCACGCGAATTGAGTGAAGCGCGGCCGGGCTTGACCTGCTATTTCATTTGCCCGATCAGCTGCGCCGCACCGCTTGCTGTCTTCGCCAACTTCAGCAGCGCCTCGCGGCCGCCGGCCGCATAGGCCGCAGCAGCCCGCAGCAGTTCGCGCAGCTGCGCCGCCGCGCCAGGATCGAACCGGCACCAGGCTCCACCCGTCAGCCGCGCGATCTCGCGAAACGCCTGCTCGGCGCCCGCATCATGGCCTTCCTGAAACAGGAAGACCGGCACTTTCAACATACCGAGCTCGCCGGCCTTGGCGCACAACGCGTCGACTTTCTCCTCCATGGCATCGCCGACGAAGACCACGGCGCGCACGCCTGATGCAACAGCCTCGCGCCGCGCATCGGTCAGCACCCTGCCGATCTGGGTGTCGCCGCCGCGGCAATCGATCTTGCTCATCAGCGTCGCAAGCTTGCTGCTCTCGGAAATCCACCCGGTGGCGCGACATTCGTTGAAACCGCGATAGTAGACAAGCCGGATGTCGAGGCTGCCGAGCGCTGCAGCCTCGCGAAACATGTCCGCCTGAAGTGCGCAGGCCATGTCCCAGGTCGGCTGCCGGCTCATCGTCGCATCCAGTGCGAAGATCAGCCGGCCCTTCGCGCCGGGCGCATGCGGCGACAGCGCGCGCGCCTTGGCGACGAAGGCGGCGACGTCCTCCGACGTCGAGGTTTTTGCCTGCGGCAATGCGCCGTTGCTTTCGGCTTTGGCCGACAAGGCGTCGCTACTGCGCGGTTTGATGGAGTCGCCGGACATCTGAGGCCGCACTTCGTCTCACTCGACCAATGTGGATAGCGTGCCCGGCCCGGTCAATGAGCAAAGCCTCCGCGGGCGGGAGCCGGCGGAGGCTTTCGGGACTCGTTTCGAACGATCAACGCTTTCCGATCAGCTCTTGGCCGGTGCCATCAGAGCGACCGGACCGGGCTCCAGGACCTTGGGCGGAGCCGAACGGGTGTCGACCGGCGCGATCACGCTGTCGGTGTCGCTGAGGAACTTATCGAGCATGCCCTGGATCGAGTTCTTGGCGTCATCCGGACCGGTGTCGCGCATGTCGTTGTGCTGGAAGTCGGTCTTCACGACCTGAATTCCGTCCTTCTCACATTCCTCTTCGGTCGGGATCACGCCCGGATCGGTCTTGAACTGCGGATCATGAGAACGGAACGACAGGATCTTGAACTTGCCCCCGGTCACAAAAGGCACGCGGAGATTGTCCAGCGTCACGACCTTCTTGACCTCGTCCGGATACTGCTTGGCGAAATACATCGTGATGTCGCCGCCCATGGAATGACCGACCATCGTCACTTTGGCGTAGTCGGCATTGGGCTGAACCTTCTTCATTTCCTGCATCGCCAGATGGATATTGGCGACGCCGCGCAGGATCTGCGGCAGGCGGCCGACGTAAAGCTCGCCGGGCTTGGTCACCATCGGCGGATCGGTCGGCAAATCGTGCTGCGGGCTGACGACGAGATAGCCGCGCGCCGCAAAGATGTTGGCGAGGAATCCGTATTCGGTGTTCTTGACGGTGTTGCCGTGATTGATGACCGCAACCGGCAAGGTGATCATGCCGGCGTTGGCCTGCATTTCCTTATCGCGTCGGATCGCGATGTCGACAGGCACGGGACGGTTATCGCGCGAAGCGTCGTAGAAGGTGATGGTCTCGTGCTTGATGGCCCACTTGCTCGCCGTGAAATAGGCAACGCCGAAGAGGGCTCCGACAGAAACCAGAACGGCAATTCCACGCTTCATTTTCGTCCTCAGCCTCAGGCTCTTGCGGCCTGATCCCTGTTGAAAATCGTGTTGTTCGAGGAGCTCTTCGGCTCCCTTCGCGCCTATTCCCTAATATATGTCACAGGCGCGTGACAGAAAGGCTAAATATTGTGGTCCGGCAGCCCTTTCATTGTGCGACGCACACGTTTGGTAGGCACCCTGCTCTGCAACCGCTACAAAGGGGTGCAGATGACCATCCGACGCGACCCCTCACGATAGGGTTCAGTTTCACGGTGAATGCGCAGTGAAAACGCCCTGGGCCGTGGCGGGTTCCCGCGGGAACTCGCCGTCGTGGTCCACTGGAAGTAGCAGCGTACCGCCTAGGCCTCGAGGATGTCGTGAACCTCGAGCGGTTTGTCGATCTGGCTGAACCACTCGGCGCGATTTGCCGCACGCCGGCGGCCGCGCTCATCAAGCGGCAGCTTGAGCTGGCGGAGCAGGCTCGTGACCTCCTCCCGAGCCGTGAGATGGCCGAGATTGGGCCGCATCCCAAGCGTCGCCTCGTCGATCTCGTCCAGAGCGGTCAGCCCGCGCGGGAAGAACTCGCGATAGACGACGCGCTCGGCGAAACCGTCGACGTAGCGGAAGCCGAGCCGCAGCGACAAATCCTTCAGCCCGTCGGCGACGAGCTGCTTGTTACGCGAGCCGAGCATCGACAGTCGGTTGCGCACCACGATCCAGTCCGTGGTCGAGCCATCGAGCTGGCGGCGCTTGCGCCTGACGTCGCGCACCATCTCCGCGTAGTGGCTTTCTCCTGTTACCGCGTAAGTGGTGGGATCGACGGTGCCGAGGACGTCGAAGTCGAGGAAGCTGTCGTTGATCGGCGTGACCAGCGTATCGGCCATCGAATGGGCCAGCCGCATCAGATAGCTGTCGGTGCCGGGCGTATCGATGACGATGAAATCGAAGCTGCTCTCGACCGTCGAGACCGCCTCCATAAACTGCTGGAACTCGGAATTCTCGTTCTCGGCGATCTGCATGGTCTCGCCGAGCCTGATACAGCGATGCACCGGCAGCTCGAGCTCGAGCTTGGTGCGGCGCGCCCAGCCGGCGCGGTTGTTGATGTAGCGGGTGAAGCTTTGCTGGCGGCAGTCGAGGTCAATGGTGGCGACTCTCTGGCCGGCCTTCAGGAGAGCAACTGCGATGTGCAGGGCGGTGGTCGATTTGCCGGAGCCGCCCTTTTCATTGCCGAGCACGACGACATGCGCCGAGCCGGTTTGGCTTTGGCTAGCCTGCACAAGCATGGCGATCCTCAACACCCCTGAACAATATCTTCGAGTTGGCCGCGTCCGCGGTCAAGTGAAATGCGTGACAGGATGACGAAATCACGGTGCGCCGAATGGTCATCGTGAATCGCGTGCGGTGTCGCGTTTGCGATCCATCCCGCGATGACGCGACATCGGCGCAGCAGACGATGCTGTGCCTGATGCCGATGCATGGCGTCCAGGCCCCGCGCTTGTTAAGGTTAGCCCGCTGCGCGGTCAGCGGCGCCCACCCCCAACCCTTCCCGAGTTCTGATGTCACGAAGCCCCTTGATCACCCGCACGGTGCCCGCCCTGCGACGCGCTGTCGATCATCTTCGCGAGCGAAAGGTCACCATTGCGCTGGTGCCGACCATGGGGGCACTCCATGACGGGCATGTGTCGCTGGTGCGCCTGGCCAAACGGCGCGCTGATCGCGTCGTGGTGTCGATCTTCGTCAACCCGACGCAGTTCGCTCCATCAGAGGATTTCGGTGCCTATCCGCGGACCTGGAAGGCCGACATCGCCAAGCTCGCGGCGGAGAATGTCGACATCGTCTGGCATCCCGGCGTCGAAGCGATGTATCCGGACGGCTTTGCGACGCGCATCGTCCCGGAGGGACCGGCGCGGGCCGGCCTGGAGGACCGCTTCCGGCCGCACTTCTTCGGCGGCGTCGCAACCGTTGTCGGCAAGCTGTTCACGCAATGCCGGCCTGATGTCGCGATCTTCGGCGAGAAGGACTTTCAGCAATTGCGCGTGGTGACGCAGATGGCGCGGGATCTCGACCTCGGCGTCAAGGTGATCGGCTCCCGCACCATACGCGAGCGGGACGGGCTGGCGATGTCCTCGCGCAACGTCTACCTCTCCCCCCAGGAGCGGCAGACGGCCACCACTCTCTACCGCGTGATGAAGGACAGCGCTCGCCGGATCCAGGCCGGCGAAACCATCACGAGGACGATGACGCGCGGCGCCGGGACGATCAACGCGGCAGGCTTCGCGCTCGACTATTTCGAGCTCCGCCATGCCGAAACGCTGGCGCCGGTCACCTCGCGCAGCGACGGGCCGCTGCGGATCCTGGTCGCAGCCAAGCTCGGCAGAACGCGGCTGATCGACAATATCGCGGTCTGAAGCGCGATGAAGTCATCGCGCTTCAGTGTGTTGTTCGAGCATGATCGCTCCGGAAAACCGCACAGTTTTCCGGATCATGCTCAGAGCAATCCGAGATCGCGTAGCTCGCGCCGCATCGGCTCCGGCATCGCCGCGATGGTGCCGGCGGCGGACTTGCCGAGATCCGGCGGCACGGAATCGTCGGTGAGATAGCGCCAGCCCTGGAACGGCCGCATCGGCCGCGGCGACACCGAGACGATCTTCGGCTGCATCACGATCCGGCAGCGCCCAATGCCGTCCTTGTCGCGGAACGGCTCGATGCCGATGATCTTTTCGCGTGCGGCGATCTCGCCCTTGATGACCCAATAGAGCGATCCGCCCGCCAGAATCTCGGCGTCCCGCTTGGGCACCATGCGGGTGATGTGGATGTGGTGTTGCGGCAGGCCTTTTTTCCTGGCCGTCTGCATCCGTTCGGCGACCCACCCCTTCAATTCTTTGACGGAGTCGCAGCCGACGGCAAGCTTGATCAGATGGAGTGGCATGAGCCAGCATTAGCGGGCCGGCGATGGGTTTTCAAAGCCGAACTAGTTGTTATCCGCAGCTGCGGGAGCCGGGCTCGGCGGCGGCGCCAGCGGAACCGGTGCCGCGGCCGGCGCGCGCGCGGCCTTTGGCGCGGGCGGCCTCTTCGCAGCCGGTGGCGCAGGCGCTGTCGCCTGTGCCGCGCGTGGCGCAGCTACCGGAGTTGCGGCCGGGTTGGCGGGCGGCGCCTGACGCGCGGCCGGCTCCGGATTCATGATACTCACCGGCGGAATCGACGACGCGCTCGGGAACTCCGCATTGGTCGGCTTGCCCGTGGGCATCGACGGCGCGAGCCCGGCAATCGCACCCGTCGTCGGCGGCACCGCCGCCGGCGACGTCCAGGTCGGCGCGTAGCGCGCAACCAGGGTGTCGTAGAGATGGGAATCCATGTTGGCGGCGACCTGCTGCTGATCCGTCAGCGACCGGAACGCCGGGCAATCGAACCGCGTGCAGCCATCGCGCGCCACCAGCACCTGCGCAACGAGACCGTAGCGATCGTGCTCCAACGATCTCCTGAGAACCTTGACCTCGAGCGTCGGGCTCTTGTCTGCGGTCGCAGCATCGCCGAGCGCAGTCAGCCGGTCGATCCGAGCGGCAGTATAGGCGACAGCCGCAGCCGCCGCATCCGGCGCACCGAACAACGCCTTCTCGCAACCGATCGCCACGGCATCGCCGGCGAGGTCGTCGAGGCAGGCGAGCGCCGGAAGGGCTGCGGTCACCGTGGCTTGCGTGCGGGCTTCCGCCGTCGCGCTTTCGTGCGCCAATGGCCCATAGATTCGCATGGTGGCGGCCACCGCAATGATGCCGATCGAGAGCAGCGTGATGATGCTCAGCGCGCCGTTGGCGACCGATCTCTCGGCACGCAGCAGCGTGATCAGCAGGACCAGTCCAAAGAAGCCGCTTGCCGCCAGCGTCATCCACATGGGAGCGTCCGGCGAGCGCCAGATTTGGTCGAGCGACGAGGCCCCTACCCAGTCCATGCGCGATGTCCCCTCACGCGAGCAAAGAGCTGATGGTCAAGCGAGCACCGCGAACCGGCTACTGCCCCCGCCACCTTGTCGAGGTGAAGCGGGCTTTTTACGGCGGCGGAGCAAATTCGGCTGTGATGTCAGTGCGAGGTGCCGTCAGCGCGTTACGACAGCGCGAGCTGGCTTTCCTTGGCGACCCGTTCGAAGGCTTCGGTTGAGCTCTTGATCCGGTATTGGCAGTCGTCGCCTTCCGTCGGGAGCAGGCGGATGATCTCGTAGGAGCCGCTGGCAGCCGGGCGCGCGACGTTGCTGGCCGTGAACAATACGCGCGTTCCAATCGGGAATTTGTGCTTCAACACCCTCTCCATCACTCAAACAACGCCTGCCTCGCCCGTGGTCCCACTGCGAGGCCGGCAGGAAGCCCAGCGCGGTATATAGCACGCATGCGGCGTTTTTGACCAGTCTCATGCGAGGCTGGGAACTGCACAAATTTTGAAGTCTTTTCAGGACGATAAAGGGAACACTTGCCGGCCCGGACTACCGCTGGAACCAGGCCTCAGGCGCCATGGGGAAGATGGCCGTCGGGACTCGCCTGATCCACAGCCTTAGGTAGCTCCTGGGCCAGGATCTCGCTAAGCTGGTCGACCGGAATGTTGTAACGGGCAGCGAGCTGGCGGACCGTATCGTTGCCGAGCACGGAGCGGAGCTGGTCGGCCGAGATCGGCAGATTCTGGCCATTTCCCAGCCAGGACTTTACCTGGTCGCCGAAGCCCGCCTGCTGGAGCTTTGCGACGATCGCACCCAAGCCGCCCTGGTTGTTGCTCCCGAGCACCTCGCTCAGCACGGCCGGAAGGAGGGTCGCCCCGATTTGACCGAGCGCGCTACGCAGTGCCGGGTTGTTCTCCAGCGAATCCAGAATTCCCATGGCCGTGCCCTCTTCGTTGGTCGCTGCGATTGAGCGCCGCAAGCCAGCATGCCGTCAAGCGGCGCCAAATCACATTTTAGGCGAGCATGATCTTGTCGGAAAACCGGGTGCCCGCTTGTCCGGATCATGCTCCTGATTCAGGCAGTCTCGAACTTTTCGATGACAAGCGTTTCGGCGAGGCCATCACGGGTCCATTCCTGAAACGCCGGCATCCCCATCATCGTGTCCATATAGGCGCTGGTCTCCTGCGTCACCTCGATGGCGTAGGTCCGGAAGCGATGCACGACCGGGGCGTACATCGCATCAGCCGCGCCGAAGCGGCCAAACAGGAACGGCCCGCCGGCGCCGTAGCGGGTCCGGCATTCGCGCCAGATCTGCTGCACGCGTGCGACGTTGGCCTTGGCGTCCGCCGACAGCGTCACGGCGCGCACGGGACGGTGCAGGTTCATGCCGCATTCGTTGCGCAGAGCCATGAAGCCGGAATGCATCTCGGCGCACACCGAGCGGGCAAATGCGCGGGCCGCGGCGTCGTCGGGCCACAGCTTCTTCTCGGGGTAGCGCTCGGCGATGTATTCGATGATGGCAAGCGAATCCCACACCGTGATGTCGCCGTCGACAAGCACCGGCACCTTGCCGGCGCGGCTGAACGACAGGATCCGCTCCTTGTCGGCGGGATTGTCGGTATAGAGCGGGATCACGGTCTCCACGAACGGGATGTCGTTGGCGCGCAATGCGAGCCAGGGCCGCATCGACCATGACGAGTAGTTCTTGTTGCCGATCGCGAGCTCGAGCGCTGCCATGCCGCTGGTCCTTCCGTAGGTCTTGTCGATGCGGCTGCTTTTAACGCCATCGCCTGCCGCCAATCAATCGTTGCCGCACGCGTGCATGCATGGCAATCGTGTCGGCCGCGAGGAGACAGACATGAGCAGGCATTGGGTCGACATCACCGCCGTCGGCTTCTTCATCGTCGAATGGCTGGTCTATGCCGCCACGCTCGAGCATTCCGCCTACGGCCGCGACAGCCTGTCGGCACGGATGAACCGCTACCGCGAGGTCTGGGTTCGCCGCCTGCTCGACCGCGAGGCGCGCATGGTCGACATGCAGATCATGGCTTCGCTGCAGAACGGCACCGCCTTCTTCGCCTCCACCAGCCTGTTCGCGCTCGGCGGCGCGCTGGCGTTGCTGCATGCGACCAACGACGCCATCGCCATTCTCGCCAAGCTGCCGATCGACCTCAGCTACTCGCCCGCCCTCTGGGAGCTGAAATGCGTCGGCCTGGTGCTGATCTGCGTCTACGCTTTCTTCAAATTCGCCTGGGCCTATCGGCTCTTCAACTATGTCGCGATCCTGTTCGGCGGCATGCCGCCGGCTTCCATGCGCGACACCCCCGAGGCCGAGGCCCATGTCATCCGCACCTCGCGTGTGTTCGAATCCGCCGGCCGCCACTTCAACCGCGGCCAGCGCGCCTTCTTCTTCGCGCTCGGCTATCTCGGCTGGTTCGTGAGCCCCTGGGTGCTGTTCGCGACCACCGCCGCCGTTGTGATCGTGACATGGCGCCGGCAATTCGCCTCGCATGCATGGGCGGCGATGGCGCCGGACGGGGCGGTGGATGATGAGGGGCTGAAGCGCGGTCGTTGAGAAATCTCGTGTCCCGGACGCGCTGCCGCCTGCAGCGCAGCTGCGAAGGCAGGCCGACCCGCGCTGCATCTTGCCCGTCGACCCCCGCGGCCCGGCTACGACCTGAAATCCTGCGGCGTGAATGAAAGGTCCATGATCTTCCATTCCTCGTACTTGTCGGGCGGCAGCATCTGGTAAGGCTGACAGGCCTGCACCGCGCTCATCGCTGATTTCACGATGGCAACGCCCTTCGCGGACGGCGGCGCCTCGATCAGGATCGGCTCGCGCGCAAGCGTGCCGTCGGTGGCCAACACTACGCGCAGCCTGATGCGCACGGCATCGGTCGGCGCGACCTCCGCGGGCAGTTTCGAACAGCTCCGCAGGTGGCGGCGAAGCTCGGCGACGACCTCTGGCGGCAGCCTGGCTGCGATCGAATCCTTGGCACCGCCGCCATCATCCTTGGGGACGTCTATGGGCGTGGGCGGCAATGCAGGCGGCAGGCCCAGCACCACGTGGTATTTGACCGTGACATCCGGTTCCGGGGGCTTGTAGGCCGGAGATGCCGCCTGGGGTTGCGGCGTCGCGGCCGGCGGCTTCTGTTGCGCTTGGGATTGCTGAGGTTGTGGCTGCGCGTTGGCCTCTTGCTGCTTCGCCTCCGGCGGCTGAGGCTGCTGCTTCTGTGGCGGTGCCGCCTTCTCCGTTTCGTTCTCCGTTGCCTTCTCTTGGGCGGGCGCCGGCTTGGGCGCGGCGTCCTTCTTGTCCTTGTCGGTGAAATCCAGCTTCGGCAGTTTGAATTCGGGGAGCGGGTCCGGCGGCTTCGCTGCCTGCTCCTTTGCCTTCTCTTCCGCCTTGGCTTCCTCCTGCTTCACCTGCTCCGGCGTGACGATGTCGATCGCAACCGTCTCGGGCGGCGCAGAATGAAACGGATGGACTTCGCTGATCACGATGATCAGCGCGACCAGCGTCAAATGCGCAATCGCCGACGCCGCAATGTCCGTCCGTATGATCTTCCGCGGTTCCATCGGCCAATCTTGGGTTGCCGCTTTGCTCCTAGCACACCCAAGTCCCCCCTCAATCCCATTTCGGGGCGAAGGCGAAATCGGTCAGGCGGCCGTCCGGACTCGCCAGCGCGGCGATCCGGGCCATCTCGTCATCCGAGAGCTCGAAATCGAAGATCTCGATGTTTTCCGACAGGCGGTCGACGCGCGACGTTCTGGGAATTGCGGACACATTCTGTTGCACCAGCCAGCGCAGGCAGATCTGCGCCGGCGTCTTGCGATGGGCGCGACCGATGGCGGCGAGCGTCTGGTCGGCCTTGATGCGGCCCTTGGCGATCGGGCTGTAGGCAACGAGCGCCATCCCGTGCCGGTCGCAGGCCGCTCTCACCTTCGCCTGATCGAGGTAGGGGTGATATTCGACCTGGTTGCAGACGAGCGGCTCGTTCGAGAGGGAGACCGCCTGCTCGATCAGCGCCACCGTGAAATTGGATACGCCGATGTGGCGCGCGAGGCCCATCCGCTTGGCATGCGCCAGCGCACCCATTGTCTCCGCCAGCGGCACATGCGGATTGGGCCAGTGCAGCAGCACGAGGTCGACGGCGGGAAGCCTCAAGCGCACCAGACTCTCCTTGATCGAGCGCTCGAGGTCGTGGGGCGCAAAATGATTGGTCCAGACCTTGGTGGTGACGAAGACGTCGTCGCGGCGCACGCCGGAGGCCCGCAGCCCGTCGCCGACCGCGCGCTCATTGTCATAGACCTGGGCGGTGTCGATGTGGCGGTAGCCGAGCCGGAGCGCCTGCTCCACCACACGGGCGCAGGTCCGTCCGCTCAACTCCCAGGTCCCAAGCCCGATCGCCGGAATTCTTGCGCCATTGGCCTCGACGAACAGCATGAGGAATCCTCTCTGTTGCGGCAGTCCCTGACGTCATTATGGGCCCGGCCCGCCGGAGTGCAACGGACGCCGCGTCTGATCGTCGGCGCGATGCAACGGCAGGTTGGATCAGACCTTGGCGAGCGCCTGGAACACCGTATCGGGCGCATGCGCGATCACGGCGAGCAACGCACGGGCGGGACCGCGCGGGGCCCGCTTGCCCTGCTCCCAATTGCGGATGGTCTCGACCGGCACGCCAAGCTTGGCGGCGAATTCCATCTGGGTCAGACAGGCACGCCGGCGCAAGTCGCGCACCCCGGGCGAGCCGACCTCCGCTCGGGCGGTCCCGGCCGCCGCCTCGGCCGGAGACGGCCGGACCGGAAACTCCTGGCCGTCCCGCAACTCAACGACCCGTCCATCCGCCTTCAGCCGCAACCGCATGCTCATTCCCCCAAGCGCGGTCGATCATGCGGCAGCACGCTTAAGGTCGGATTAAAAATGGTTTCGTGCCCCCGCCCCCCGGCCCGTCATTGCGAACGCAGCGAAGCAATCCAGAGTCCCTCCACGGCGGCAGTCTGGATTGCTTCAGCGCAAGAGTTCCTCGCGATGACGAGGAGAGCTGCCCCCAAGAGCTCTACCTACTTCAACCCGAACCACAGCGTCGCGATGCCGAGGAAGGAGAAGAAGCCGACCACGTCGGTCACGGTCGTGACGAACGTGCCCGACGCCACCGCCGGATCGGCCCTGACACGTTCGAGCGCCATCGGAATCAGGATGCCGCCGAGCGCGCCGGCGATGAGATTGCAGATCATCGCGAGCCCGATGACGATGCCGAGACCCGGGATCTTGAACCAGGCCACCGCGGCGATGCCGGTAATCACGGCAAAGCCGACGCCGTTGACGAGACCGACCATCGTCTCGCGGATCACCACGCGCCAGGCGTTGGAGGAGCCGAGCTCGCGGGTCGCAAGCGCCCTCACCGCAACCGTCATGGTCTGGGTCGCGGCATTGCCGCCCTGGCTCGCGACGATCGGCGCCAGCACCGCGAGCGCCACCATCTGTTCGAGCTGGCCCTCGAACAGGCCGAGCACGGATGACGCCAGGAAGGCGGTGGCGAGATTGACCAGCAGCCAGTTGAAACGGCCACGCGCAATGGTGAGAAACGTGTCCGACAATTCTTCGTCGCTGGTGACGCCGCCGAGCGCCTTGAGGTCCTCGTCCGCCTCTTCCTCGATAACGTCGACGACGTCGTCGACGGTGATGACGCCGACGAGGCGGTCCTGGGTATCGAGCACGGGTGCCGCGACGAGGTTGTACTTGCCGAACATGCGCGCCACCTCCTCCTGGTCCTCCAGGACGGAGACGCGGCGGCGATCCTCGTCGGTCAGCTCGGTCAGCGGCACCGGACGTCGCGCGCGCAACAGCACGTCGAGCGGAACCGCGCCCTGCCAGTGCTGGTCCTTGTCGACGACGTAGATCTCGTAGAAGCGCTCGGGCAGATCGGGCGTATCGCGCATGTAGTCGATCGCCTGCCCGACGGTGAAGTCCTGCGGCACCGCGATGAACTCGGTCTGCATGCGCCGGCCCGCGGAGTTTTCCGGATAGAGCAGGCTGCGCTCGAGCGCGACGCGCTCCTGGAGCGGCAGCTTCTCGAGAATCTCCTCCTGCTCCTCCTCATCGAGGGTTTCGAGCAGCTCGACCGCGTCGTCGGATTCCAGCTCGCGGACGCCCTCGGCCACCGTCTCGGGCGGCAGCTCGTCGAGGATCTCATCGCGGACGGTCTCGTCGACCTCGTTCAGTGCGGAAAAGTCGAAGTCGGTTCCGGTCAACTCGACCAGGCGGACACGATCGTCGGGCGCGAGCGCCGCAATGAGATCGCCGAGATCGGCCTCGTGCAGATCGGCAACGCAGGCGCGCAAGGCGGCGCTGTCTGCGGCCTCGATCGCATGGGCGATTTCCTCGACGAATTCCTGCCTGATTTCGCCGTCTTCATTGCGCATCGGGACGTGGTCGAGTACCGATGTGTCGGCGGAAGCGGCGTCATCCATCCGTTCATCCATGGTGCGCCTCGCCGTTTGACAGGTTGATGGTTTGGGCTGACAGTCAGGCAATACCCGCAAGGCAATCTGGAGCGCAATGGCAAAGATAAAGCGGCCAAAATGGACCTCGATCACATGGGGCCTGGCTCTCGCCGCCCTCACCGCGATCGGCTCGGTGAAGGCTGCGGACTGCCCGCGGGAGGATGCGCTCGGCACCTCGCGGATCCTGAGCGTCGATGCCAAGACCACGCCGCGCGTCGGCCTGAAGAGCTTTCCGCAGACACTGCCGCTCGCCGATCATGAGGTGGTGCTGACATTCGACGACGGCCCCCGTCCGAAGACGACCTCGAAGGTGCTGGAGGCGCTGGCGCAGGAATGCGTGCGCGCAACCTTCTTCCTGGTGGGCCGGAGCGCCGCCGAACATCCTGAGATGGTCAGGCGCATCGCCCGAGAGGGCCACACCATCGGCCATCACACCTGGTCGCATCCGTACATGGCGCGGATCCCGGCCGATGCGGCGAGGTACGAGATCGACCACGGCATCGCGTCCGACGAGATGGCGCTGCACGGGGTCTCGACCTCGACGCCGTCGACGCCGTTCTTCCGCTTCCCCTATTTCGAATCCACGCCGGCCCAGCTCGACCTGCTCCAGGAGCGCGGCATCGTCGTGTTCGGCGCCGATCTCTGGGCGAGCGACTGGAACGACATGACGCCGGAACAGGAATTGAAGCTCATCACCGAGCGGATCACCGCCGCCGGCAAGGGCATCATACTGTTCCACGACGCCCAAGCGCGCACAGCGGCCATGATGCCGGCTTTCCTGCGGTTTTTGCGGGAGAACGGCTTCCACATCGTCCATATCGTGCCGGCGGACACATCACAAAAGGACGCCCAGGCGCGTTGATGCCGGAATGTCACGCGGGCGCAAAATGGGGTGATTTGAGCCCTATTAACACTCTGTTCATGCTACGCCATGCAATGATCGAGGGGCGGGAAAGGTCTTTGCGCCTGAACCGTTTCCGGGCAATTCCGAGCTACGGATATTGCAGCCGACGCAGATGAGGCACACGGAGTTCATGATCGGAAGTAGCGTTGTTTTTCGGACGCGATCGTGGGCCGTCCTGCTGACCGTCCTGCTCCCTGGGTTTGTGACCACGGCAGCCTTCGCGGCCGACTGCCCGGGACATCCTGATGCCCTCGGCACTTCCCGCACCCTCGTCGTCGATCCGCGCGAGCATCCGCGCGTCGGAACCATGCAGTACCGCGAGACCTTGCCGCTGAAGGACCACGAGGTCGTCCTCACCTTCGACGACGGTCCGCTGCCGAAATATTCCAACCAGGTGCTGCAGATTCTCGCCGACGAGTGCATCAAGGCGACCTTCTTCATCATTGGCCAGCAGGCCAAGGCGAACCCGGAAGGCGTCCGCAAGCTGGTCGCGGCGGGCCACACCGTCGGCACGCACAGCATGACCCATCCGCTGACGATGAACCGGATGCCGATCGAGAAGGCCGAGGCCGAGATCAACGGCGGCATCGAGTGGACCACAGCGGCGATGACGGATCCATCCAAGCTGGCGCCGTTCTTCCGCATCCCCGGCCTGATGCGCGCCGACGGCGTTGAAAATCTGCTGATCTCCCGCGGCATTCAGGTGTGGAGCGCCGACTTCCCGGCCGACGACTGGCGCCACATCTCGCCGGATCGCGTCTACCAGCTCGCGATCCAGCGGCTGGAGGCCAAGGGCAAGGGCATCCTGCTGCTGCATGACATCCAGGCGCGCACGGTGGCAGCGCTGCCGAAGATCATCCGCGACCTCAAGGCACGCGGCTATCGTATCGTGCATGTCGTGCCCGCGACCGCCGACCGGCCGGCGACGCCGACCACGCCGGTGGAGTGGCTACTGCATCCGCCGACAGAGACGACGCCGATCGCGCGCTGGCCTGCCGTGCCGAATTTCGTGTTCACGCAGACCGCGACGCTGCCGGCGCCCGGTCTTGCCGACCTCAACGCGCAGACGGCGCACCAGCCGCTGCTGCTGCCGCGCAAGACCATGGCGCAGTCGGATGTCGCGGCCACCCTGCCCGCACCCGGTCGCGATCTGTTCGCGATCCCGGAGGGCTCGGTCGAGGTGCTGCTGTCGACGACCTTGTCGCGGCGCGCCGCGACGAGACTCGCGATGGCGGCCGAGGCGCCGCCTGCCCGCAAGGGCAAGGCTGGAAAGGTGAGGACTGGGCAAAGCGCCCATACTGCGCATGCCGCACCGAAGCACGCTGCTCAAGCCAAGACCGCGGCGCCCCGCCCGACCCGCGTCGCCACCAGTGTGAAAAAACGCGCCTGAGTAAAGCCGTTACTGCCGCATGATGGCGGCGACGCAGAGCAGCACGATCAGCGCCAGGAAGAACAGGTCCATATAAGACTTGAGCTCGCCGTCGCGGCGTAGCCGCGCGACATCGACGACGAGCTGCTTGCGCCCGGCGGTTCCGCCGGCGCCGTCGTTGATCGGCGCTTGCAGGCGACGCGCCTCGGCTTCAAGTTTCTCGATCTTCTGGAAGAAGTAGAAGGCACGCAGCGTCGAGGCCGCGCGCATGCCGGTGTAAACAAGCACGAGGATCGCCAGGCCCGCCCGGTGCTCGTATTTCTCCACGTAGTTCAGGCTGAAATAGACCATCGCCAGAAACAGGAAATTGGTCAGGAAGCGGTAGACGAAGCTTAGAAAGACCATGCTGGCTCCAGCCGCGAGAGGTCGCGCAAGTCCCGTCTACGCCAACTTTGTTTCAACAGCGATATCGTCGCCCGCGCGCCGCCGCCTTTTAGCCGCACTCCGTCATAATGCAAGCGAGAGCGCGAAACTGCCCGGCGTTGTGCGAGCCACCACGCCGCGTGGAGATTTGAGTGAAGCTACGGTAGACTGGCTGCCACCGCCAGAGGTGTGCGGACTGGGATCTGCCGATGCCGAAAAAGGGAATCACGGGCCACGACGACTGGGTCCTGACCGAGGCGCTCGCGACGGCACTGGTCGCGCTGGAGCAGCTGGAGGAGAAGCACCAGCCGAGCGCGCATATGGACGACATCCGCAAGCTGCTGTCGAACGGCAAGGAGCCGGCGGCCGTGAGCCTGCACCTCGCGCAGGCCAAATGCCGCCTGTTCCCCGATCTCGACCCGCTCGAAATCTACCGGGAATACGGTATCGGCGAGGAATATGGCTAGGCACCGGCGTGCTTTGCGCGACAATCGCAAGAAGCGCTTCCTGCCCGCACTCGCCCCTGGCTACCCCGGTTCCGACGGCAATATCGCCCGCGGTTCGAGCAGACCGGACGATGAGCATAGGGATCAACGCCATCAGCTCAGTCGACGACCTCGGGCACCGAACCGATGCCCGGGCTAAGCCGGGTTCTGGTGAAACATGTCGGGTGCAGGCTTCTAATTCCGGCGAGATGTTCCAAATCGCCGCTCCGCGGTTGAGGCCGGATGACCAGGCTCTCGGCCGGCAGACGCTCAGCCGGCCGAGGCGCTGCGGGTTTCGCGCCACTTGCCTCAACCTGAGGCAACGGCGCAGTCATTGACCAGATGCTCTTGAGCATCGTTCTGTTCACCGACCACGCGATGAGACCTTTCTCCTTCAGGCGACCGACGGTAAAGAGCTTGCGGATCAACAGGTCTCGTTCAAGCGACTGAGGCAATTTGAACTGCAGCCCGGCGAGCTGGCCTCTTTGTTGCACGATCATCGCGTCGATCCAGCCCACTTGCATGATGTGTACGCGCAGTTCCTTGCTGCGAGGACAGTCGACGCTGGAATGGAGCAGGACGCCAGCGCCGGAAAGGGAAATGTTGCTCATGCGCCCGGAAAGCAGCTCACCGGTCTCAGTCTGGATCAAGACCGATTCGTCGACATCGAAGCGTTCCTCGGAGCGTCCCATCCGCGCCTGTAGCGAGGTCATGCAGACGAAGAACAGCACGACGATGTTCACAACCGACCAGAAGGCAACCATCGGCAAGGCGGCCGGATGATCGATGATGCGCCATTCCGGGATGGTGTTCAGAACGAGGCCGACGACTGTCAGCCCCATCAGGGCCGCCGAAAGCCAGAATATCTCGGCAGCATAGCTTGCGCACCGCGCGGCGGCTCCCTTGGGCGTCACCCTGAACGCATGTCCCTTCGGCTTGACGAGAGTCCCGAGCACCGTGGGTAGAATCTTGAAGCTCTGGATGGTCGCCGACACCTGAGCAGCGAGTGGAAAATGCGCGTGCGGCGCGAACCACGAGATACCCCCGTTGAGCGCCAGGATCGCGGGAAACAAATAATAGAAGACCGATTCGGGGGTGACGTCGACGACAGGCGCGAGACCGGTCCACATGAATACGATCGGAACCAGCACGACCATGAGCGCCCTCAAGCCCAATGAGAGCCAATGCGTCGGAAAGAAGAGGAGCCGATGCATCAAGCTCAGTCCGGGGCCGAGCGGGCCGGCGGCGAGATAGAGAGTCTGGATCGCGCCACGCGCCCAGCGTTGCCGTTGCACAAAAAAGGCGCCAAGGCTTTCCGGCGCCAATCCAATTGCCAGCGGTTCGCAGAGATAACGGGTGACGTAGCCTTGGCGCAGCAGGACCAGCGTCAGCAGGATGTCTTCAGTAATGGACTGGGTCGGCAAGGAATCGCCCACCGCGCGGAGTGCGGCACGACGCGTGACCGAGTTGGACCCGCAACAAAAGGCACCATCCCAGCCGTCCCGCGCGGGCATGATGGAATCGAAGAAGAAGCGTTGTTCGTCCGGCAGTCCCCTGTGCAGGCCTAGATTCGCCTGCATCGGGTCCTCATTATAGAAGGCGTGCGGGATCTGAACGATTCCGATCTTCGGATCGGCGAAGAAGCCCATTGTGCGCATCAGGAAATTGCGCTGCGGCACGAAGTCCGCGTCGAAGATCGCGAAGAACTCGCCACCGGTCATCGTCAACGCATGATTGATGTTGCCGGCTTTCGCATTCAAATTGTCGGAACGGGTGAGATACCCGGCACCCTTGTGCTCGCAGAGTTGCTTGAGCCAGGGCCTGCGACCATCATCCAGGACCCAGACCTGGAAATTCGGATAGTCCAGGCAGAGTGCACCCGTGATCGTCTTTTCCAGCACCTCGAACGGCTCGTCATAGGTTGGAATGAAGACGTCGACCGAGGGCAACTCATCATCCCGCAGGCCGCGAAGCCGACGTTCGTGCTGATCTGCCTCGCTGCGGCGATCGGTCCTGCGAAGAAAGGTCAGATAGAGAATGAACTGATCCGTGAAGGTCAGGAGCTCAACGAAGAGACAGAACCAGATCCAGCCGACCTGATACCAGGTCCCGCTTGCCGGCAGCACGGTGGTGAAGATCCGCCATTCGAGATAGCGGGCAACGACGAGCCAAACCGCGGCAAAAACGGCGACACGCGCCCAAAGGCGCGCGACTGCAAACGTCGGCGCCAACAGGTACATCGCCGCGAAGACGCCCAGCATCGGCGCGAACAGCTGGGCGAGAGACAGAGTCACGAGCTGCACGGAATCTCTCGCTCACAGGGATGACTGGTCGAGGTCCAGCCGCGCGGTCAGCCATATCAGCTTCGAGCTGACCAATCGAAGCAGCCCGTCGGCTCTGCGCTCGAAGCGTACTTCGGCCAACCGTCCGATGTCGCAGGAGCCGTTGTGGTCAGCCGCCGTCTCGTTTGGTGGCAACGAGATCTCAACAGTAATATTGCCCGGATCAGGCCGCGGCACCCGAGCCGCGAGCAGGCGATCGTCCGCGTACGCCGCCGAGCCGCGAACTTGCCGGATCTGGCCGGTCTTCCACTCTCGACTCCCGATCAGGCGGACAGTCGCCGCATCTCCGGGCTTGATCTTCTCGAAATCGCGCTCGGGCAGTTCAACGACGATGAAGCGGCGTTCGCAATCTGCAAAATCAAAGACCGATTGCCCTTCCGTGACCATCGAGCCCGGGCTGGCCGCGACCGACCAGACCACGTGAGCTGCAGGCAGCGACAGATCGTAGTGATCAAGGCGATCAAGGCGAGCGCGCTCCGCTGCGATTTCTGCGGCCAGCTGCGCGGAACGTGAGCTGTTTTGCAACAGGTCCGTCTCAAGCTCCTGGCGACGGAGAACAAGCCGCTCGCGCTGCTGTTGAGAATAGGGCACGTCATTGGCATCGCCACGAAGATAAATGCCCTTCTCGGCCGCCGCCAACTCGGTCTTGAAGCGCTGCAGGCGTTCATCGGCCATCTGGCACCGCGTTACGGTTGCCTCCTCAGAAGCTTGCGCCTCGGCAGAACGCATCTGTGAACTGATGCCGAGCTTAACGAGCTTCTCCATCCGGCCCGCGACTTCGTTCCGCTGCCGCGCCTCGGCGAGACAGCCGCCTCTTTCAGCCTCCGTTTCCCCGATCTCGTGGCTCAGGCGCGCTATCGCCCCCAAACGATAATCCTCGCTGCGCTCGCGGAGCTTGCGATCGAGCTCGGCGATTTCCCCAAGTTGCCGACGTACGAGCTCGGCGCGTTTGGTGGACATGGCGAGCTGCTGATCGAGGTCAATGAGGTGCCGGCGATCCGGCGAACGTGCCTCGACCAGCGACACGACCCGGCTGCGCTGAAAATATTCACCTTTGCGTGGAAGATCAGAGGCGAGCTGACCTGCGATCGGTGCAGTCACTCGCATGAGCTCGGCGTTGACAAAGGCGGAGGGAGCAATTCTGTAGGTCACATACGGCAACAGGGCCCATCCGCTCAGAGCGATGATGCCGAGCGCGAGGGATCGTCGGACAATTCGGCTACGAATGAAGCGTTCGACATGCAATCGTACCACGGCTGGATCTCCAATGGGCTTTGGTCGCTGCACTCGCCTCGAAGGCTATCAATCGCCGCGGCCCGCCTGGCATTGTCATGAAGTCTGCATCTGAGGCGCTGAGCAGATCCGGCAACGTTGCTGCCAACCGAAATCGGGTTCGTCGCAATCGCAGACTCGTTTGCAACCAAGAGAAGTGTATTTAGGTTTCACCACATTAGGTTAACTTGTGTCAAAACCGGAAGATTACGGCCCCGAACAAAAATCGGGATGTGAACCTATTCCGGCTTGACGTCGGCGCGACATTGGCAGCGATCTTCTCCGCTTGGAGACGCGCGAAGCCGGACGTGCTGAGCCACCCCATTCCGGCGAACGCAGGGGATGTGCGTTGTCGGTGCAGTCGCGGATGCAAACGTCCCGCCGCGATCACGCAGCAGCCGCACGCAGTCCGCGCGATTGCGCCAAGCCACGTGTGGTGCCGTTCGCCGCGAGGACCTGTCGCCGCGGGCGTCGCTCAAGTCGGGATGTGCATCGAGCAATCGGCCGAGCTCATCGGCACGGTCCTTCGCCACGGTGTCCGGATGGCCTTGACCGCCCGTTCCACCGCGATCGGACGATCGCGGCTCGGCAGGAAATCGCAAGCAGGAGACGATCGCCTCGCTGCCGCCGGCCGTGCCGGCGAAGGCTCGTTTGCGGGTAACCTCGTCGACATGGGTCTATGCGCGCCAGCTCGCAAAGCCGTAGTTGCGCGCGCCTGCGGGCTCGGCCTCAGCGAGCTGCAGGTGAATGAGAGCCCGCCGATTACGACGCTCGCCTACGCAACTGCCCTCTCACGAGCAAGTCAGGTTCTTCCTCAGCGAGGAGCTGGCACAATGAAGACACGACCAACCAAGGGAGTTAGCGCTGGAACGAGACCCGCAAGATCGAGAACCGAAGGATTGCGCCGGAAAGGCAATACATGCCCATTCAGTAACAATGCGGGAACAGAAAGCCGCGAAATCTCTGCTCTAACAAAGACTTATTACTTGGTGCGCTCGGAGGGACTCGAACCCCCACGATTTTACTCACTGCCACCTCAAGGCAGCGCGTCTACCAGTTCCGCCACGAGCGCTGGGAATGCCGGCTGAAGGCTTGAGGCCTGCCGCATCAACGGCGCCGATCTAACAAATCCATCAGTGGGGTACAAGCCTGCCGAGGCCCTGAATTCCACAAGCTTGGCAGGAAATTTTTGGCCCTGGCCAACGGGCTGCCGGGTCCCCGGGCCTGCCGGTCCCCGGACCGCTACCGCGCGCCCAGGCCGCTACCGCGTGCCCGGCGTCCGGGGCAGCATCTGCTTGACCTCGACGGCGATCCGGTTGCGATCGACCAGGACGACTCCGGATGCCACGGGCAGATTGTTGGCGAGAACCTTGACCTCGTCGGCCTCGGTTGCGTCCAGCTCGATGATGGCGCCGCGGGAAAGACGTAATACTTGATGGATCGGCATGGTGGTCGTCCCGAGGACAACCGTGAGATCCACGGTGACTTTATCGAGTGTGGGCACTGTCAGGACCGCCGCAACTTGGGACTAAGAAGAAACCGAGACTAAGAGACTTGGGATCAAGAGACTTGGCATTTGCGCCTGTGATCATCACCCCGTTATGGTTAGCCAATGGTTAATTCGCCGCAAAACCCTCGCCAGAACCAGCGTCAAGAGCTCGATTTGACGTCGTTTTCCGCCGCCGGCGGCGAGCCTGTCGAATGGCTGATCTCGGACGCGCCGGTGCCTTATCCGCAAGCCGTGGCGGCCATGGAGGCGCGAGTCGCCGCGATCGCGGCCGGCGAAGCGGCGGAACTGGTCTGGCTGCTCGAGCACCCCTCGCTCTACACCTCCGGCACCTCAGGCAAGGAAAGCGACCTGATCGATCCCCGTTTCCCGACTTTCTCGACCGGACGCGGCGGCCAGCTCACCTATCACGGCCCCGGCCAGCGGGTGGCCTACATCATGCTCGACCTCAAGCGCCGCCGGCCTGACGTCCGGGCCTATGTCGCGAGCCTTGAGGAACTGATTCTGAAAACGCTCGCCGCCTTCAACGTGCGCGGCGAGCGGCGCGAGGACCGGGTCGGCGTCTGGGTGAAGCGGCCGGACAAGGGAGCCGAGCACGAGGACAAGATCGCGGCAATCGGCGTGCGGCTGAAGCGCTGGGTCTCGTTCCATGGCATCGCCATCAATGTCGAGCCGGAGCTGGAGCACTTTGCCGGGATCGTGCCCTGCGGCGTCGCTGATCCCCGCTACGGCGTCACATCGCTGGTCGATCTCGGCCAGCTCGTGACCATGGAAGACGTCGATGTCGCGCTTCGACAAGCGTTTGAAGAGCTGTTCGGGCCGACCCGCGCGCTGCTGCCGGAAGCCGCCGCCTGACATTCCTGTCGGAGGCGCGCTACGCGCGTTCTCCGCCGGCAGGGAATCGGGTACGCTTGTTTAAGGTGCCGCCTACGCCTCCCCCCTCCGCCGGGAAAGTACAGATCATACCGGGCGACTAAACCATCGGCCGACTGTTCGAGCGCCACGCATAAGGAGGGATTGCGCTTTCTGCTCGCATCAGGAGGTTTGACGATGAAATTGTCTGCGCCGATCTATCATCTCAAGCGAAAAGCCAAGCGCCTGTCCCGCGAGAAAGGCATTCCGCTGCACGATGCGCTCGACCGCGTCGCGACGACGCAAGGCTTTTCCGCCTGGAGCATGCTGGCAGCAAAGGCCGCAGCGCTGACGCCGGCGAGCAAGCTGTTTCCGCATTTTGCGCCCGGCGACCTCGTGCTGGTCGGCGCCCGGCCCGGTCAGGGCAAGACGCTGATGAGTCTCGAGCTTGCCGTGGAGGCCATGAAATCAGGCCATCGCGCCACATTCTTCTCGCTCGAATACAGCGAGAAGGACGTGATCGATCGCTTGCATGCGATCGGCGCGCCCCCCGCGCAGTTCGACAAGCTATTCGAGATCGACTGCTCTGACGCGATCAGCGCCGATTACATCGTCAAGCAGATGGCCGCGGCGCCACGCGGCACCGTCCTCGTGATCGACTATCTGCAGCTGCTCGACCAGCGGAGGGCGAACCCTGACCTCACGGTCCAGGTGCGCGCGCTAAAATCCTTCGCGCGCGACAAGGGGCTGATCGTCGTCTTCATCTCGCAGATCGACCGCTCCTATGATCCCGCGATCAAGCCCTGCCCTGATCTCGGTGACGTCAGGCTTCCGAACCCGCTCGACCTGAAACTGTTCGACAAGACCTGCTTCCTGAACAAGTCCGTCGTTCAGTTCCGAGCAGCAAGCTGACGAACGGGCCGCGCGCGGGATCGCTCACCCGCGGCTTGCATCATCACGCCGCCTTCAGCGACGCCTCGAGCTTGCCGGCGATGTAGCGCCGCTCCTGGGTCACGCCGCCGAAGCCGTAGGCGTCGCCCTTGACCTCGTCGACATGCAGATACGTCTCGGGATGCAGCGGGCCCAAAATCTCGGCCATGCGCTTGAACATCGCGGCGAGGTAGGCTGCCTTCTCGTCCTTGGTGTTGGTACCTTCCGTGACGTGGATGTCGATCCAGTAGCTGGCGAGCTTCTGCTCGGCGAGTGACTTCCCGCCGGCGAACCAGTCATCTGCATCGACCGACTTCACGATGACGGCGGTCACCTTGGGGTCCTTGTGCAGGATTTTTGCGGTGAGCTCCGACACGGCGCTCGCGATGTCGGACTTCAGCGAGGGCGACTGGCGGGACGAGCTGTAGGACACGGTGATCAGCGGCATTGTCGTTCTCCTCAGGATGTCGCGCTGTTTGCGCGGCGTTGATGAGAAGCTAGACCTTCCCGCATCATTTTGGTATCTTATCTCTATAGATAGCAGTGATAAAACATCATAATGAAAGCCACACTCGATATTGCGACGGTCCAGGCCTTTCTGCTGGTCGCCGACCTCCAGAGCTTCACCCGCGCCGCGGAGGCGCTCGGCACGACGCAGGCAGCCGTCAGCCTCAAGCTACAGAGACTGGAAGCGCTGCTGGGCAAACGTCTCGTCGAGCGCTCGCCCCGGGCCGTCGGTCTCACCGCCGACGGCGCGGGCTTCCTCGAGCGCGCCCGCGCTCTGATGGCGGCGCATGATCGCGCGCTCTCGGGCGAGGCCACGGCCGCGCAGTCGCTCTCGCTCGGCATCTCCGACCATGCGGCAGGCCCTGAACTGGTGCCGCTGCTGGAACGGCTGCACACGATGTCGTCAGACCTGACGCTTGCCGTCACCATCGGCTTCTCGCGCCAGATGCAGGATGCCTATGATGCGGGCGAGCTGGATGCGGTGATCGTGCGCCAGGAAGGCAGCCGTCGCGGTGGCGAAAAACTAACCGAGGATGAGTTCGGCTGGTTCGCGTCGCGCCGCTTCACGCTGCCGAAGGGCGAGCCACTGCCGCTGGCAACACTCGCCCCACCCTGCGGCGTTCGCGCGATTGCCGTACGTGCGCTCGACAAGGCCGGCGTCACCTGGCGTGAGCGCTTCGTCGGCGGCGGGGTGACGGCGGTCGTTGCCGCTGCGCTTGCTGGGCTCGCGGTCGCACCGCTGGCGCGGCGGATCGCAGCTCCCGGGCTGATCGACGTCGGACCTGCGCACAAGCTGCCCAAGCTCGGCAGCTCGAAGGTGATGCTGCATTCGAAGGTCAGCGCCCCCGCCAAGCTCGCCGCCCTGCGTGCGGTGGCAGCGACGTTCCGGAGTGCAGCCTCCACCTGACACCTCACAGAATCGCCTCGAACGCGCTGCGCAGCGTCTCGTGCCGGAAGACAAAACCGCGGCTCAACGCCTTGTTCGGCAGCACGCGCTGACCGCCGAGCAGCAGCTCGTCGGCAAAGCCGCCGCCGATCCGGCGCAAGATGCCTCCGGGGATGCGGAACACCGCGGGCCGGTGCAGCCGGCGGCCGAGCTCCTCGGTGAATTTTGCGTTGGTCACGGGGATCGGCGCAGTCGCATTGACCGGGCCTGTGAGATCGGGCGTCGCCATCACATAGGCGATCAGCCGGATCAAATCGTCGCGCTCGATCCAGGACATCCACTGCCGCCCGGTGCCGATGGGACCACCGAGCCCGAACTCGAACGGCGTCAGCATGCGCGTGATGAAGCCGCCCTCGGTGCCCAACACGAGCCCGATACGCAAGAAGACTACGCGGACGCCAAGCTCTTCCGCCGGCCGTGCCGCCTTCTCCCAGGCCGCGCACAGTTCGTGGCTGAAGCAGGCGTGCGACTTGGCAGATTCGGTCAGCACCTGGTCGGCCCACAACCCATACCAGCCGATCGCGGAGCCGCTGACCAGCACCTCGGGCTTGCGCGCGAGCCGCGCGATCAGCTTGACGACCTCGCCTGTCATCTCGACGCGCGAGCCGATGATCTTCGCGCGTTTGGTCTCGGTCCACAGCCCATTGCCGATCGGCTCGCCGGCGAGATTGACGATGGCGTCGATAGGTGTGTCCGCGGCGAGCTGATCAAGACTGGTGATCAGCGTCACCGGCGGCGGCAGCATCTCCGCCTTCGCGGGGTTGCGGATCAGCGCGATGACGTGGTGCCCTGCTCCGCTGAGGCTCGCCGCAAGGCGGCTGCCGATGAAGCCGGTCGCGCCTGTGATCAGCACGGTGTTGCGGCCGGAGATCTTCTCGACAAGTTCTTCCGCGGGAACAGTCTTCATGCGGCCGAGCCGGCGCATCGCCGCAAAATCCCTGATGCCGCAGAGTGCCGCGCCGACCGCGCAGGCGCTCGCGGCGATGCTGAGCAGGCCCTGATAGACGACCCTCATGCCGAACGGCTGCATCGCCCAATCGATCAGCACGGGCAGCAGCAGCACCAGAATGGCGCCGTAGTTGATCGCCAGCAGCGTGTGGTTGATCCGCTCGCTCGCCGGCAGCTTCCGGCTCAGATCCTCCTCGACGAAATCCATCAGCGTGATGACGATCTCGGCGACGAGAACCGCGACGATCAGCAACGCCGGCACGCCATGGACCTCTAACCAGCCGAGCAGCAGGAACAGCAGGGCATAGAGCATGTTGCGGATGCCATGCAGCTTCAGCTCGAAGCGCTGCGACGGTCGCCAGGCCAGGCGCTCGGTGAATTCGTGATGATAGAAGGTGTCGAACACGCCCATCACGATCTGGATGGCGATGAGCGTCCACAAGAGCGGGGTCATGACACGGCCTCCCTGAACACGGCGGACTGGTGGATCAGCGCGCCGTAACGCGGATGGATGACGTCGAGAGTGAAACGGAATGCGCCCTCGCCGAGATCGCTGTGCGTCACCGTGAGATCGCCCGGCGTGAGCCATTGCGGCAGCGGGATCCAGAGGCGCCCGAACTGCAGGCCATAGGCGGCACTGCGGAAGGTCAACGTCTCGCCTTCGACCGCGATACGGAGCGCCATCGAGACGCCGAAGCCGACATATTCCTCGAGCCCGGTCGGGCCAGCAAAGCGTTTTGCCGAGTGGATCACCTGCGGAAAGCCGCGCTTGCGCGCGCAGATGCGGGTCCAGGTCTGGCCGCCGGTCGCACCGTCCTCGGTGACGGTGACGATCATGGGCACGCCTGTGTCGCGCCCCGTGGGCAGCGGGCCCCCAATCAGGCGCGCGGCTTGCGCAAACCACCAGCCGATATCGCTGAACGAGAGCTCGTCGACGATTCCGACATAGACCACGCTGTCGCCGTCGGCGACACGCTTGGAGAAGCGCCGCCACGTTGCGAGCGGCAGGCGGCCCCAATCCTCATCCGACAGCAATGCGCGAAAGCGGCGGTCGTCGAGCAGCTTGATGTGAGCGGTGGTTGGTGCGTTGGAGCCTGATAATCTCGCCGACGTCATCACAACCTCCTCAGAACTATTTGGCCTTGCCGAGCGGCAACAGGTTGCCGATCTTCTCGCCAAGCCGCATCAAGGCGACGAGGCGCGGCCGCGGCACTTTCAGCATCTGCATGAACCAGTGGTCGGCGAGCTCGGTGAAGGCGAGCATCTCCTTGAGACGTTTGCTCGCGACCGGATTGATCGTCGGATCGTCGGCGGCGTCGGTCACGCAGGCCCTGAGCGCGGTGATCGCAGGATCGAGCTCGCGCTCCTTGCGCCTTGCTGCGATCCGCGCTGCGACCTCCCAGATGTCGGTCTCGGCCTCGTAATGATCGCGGCGGTCGCCGAGGATCGGCACTCGCCGGATCAAATTCCAGGCCAGCAGCTCCTTCAGCGAGTTGGAGACGTTGGAGCGGGCCATGCCGAGCGTGTCGGCGATGTCCTCGGCCGTCATCGGTGCCTCGGCCAGATACAAGAGCCCGTGGATCTGGCTGACCGAGCGGTTGACGCCCCACTGGTCCCCCATGTCGCCCCAATGCAGGATGAAGCGCTCGACGGCGGCAGGGAGTTTCTTCTTTCCTGTTATTTCTGTCATAACAGAAATATCTGACAGATGCGACTGCCTGTCAAGGGACGTTTGGCGGCGTCGCGTGCTTGCACACCGGCCCCTCGATTTGCCTTAAAACATCCCAGCGAACGGGAACCAAACGCCCCCTGAGACGTTTGTCCCGGTCGAGGCGGGGTTAGGAATGGTCAAAAAGTCCAGTCAACAGAGAGACTTATTCGAAAGTGAACGAAGCTTTCGGCTGTTGGTTGAGGGAGTTGCGGACTACGCGCTCTATATGCTCGATCCCAATGGGATCATCACCAGCTGGAATATCGGCGGCGAGCGGATCAAGGGCTATTCGCCCCAGGAGATCCTCGGCCAGCATTTTTCGCGCTTCTACACCGAGACCGATCGCACCAACGGCAAGCCTGCGCGCGCGCTCGGCATCGCCAGGGAGCAGGGCCGCTACGAGGAGGAAGGCTGGCGCGTCCGCAAGGACGGCACCTTCTTCTGGGCGAGCGTCGTCATCGACCCGATCTACGAGGACGGTAACCTCGTCGGCTTCGCCAAGATCACCCGCGACATCACCGAGCGCCGCGAGACGCAGCTGAAGCTCGAGGCGATGCAGACGCAGCTTGCGGAGTCGCAGAAGTTCGATGCGCTCGGCCAGCTCACCGGCGGAGTAGCGCACGACTTCAACAACCTCCTGATGATCATCAGCGGCAGCCTCCATATCCTCAGGAAGGGCGCCCCCGACGATTCGAAGTTTCAGCGCGCCATCCTGGCGATCGACACGGCCACGAGACGCGGCGCTGCGCTGACGGGACAGCTCTTGAGCTTCGCGCGGCGGCAGAGCGTCAATCCGCAGCCGATCCGGTTCGGCGACCGCGTGGAGGCGATCCGCGAGGTGCTTCACGCGGGCGTCGGCAGCGCCGTTCGTCTCGCCTTCGAGATCGAGCGTGACCTCTGGCCGGTCAGGGCTGACGTCTCCGAGCTCGAGACGGGGCTGCTCAACCTGGTCATCAATGCGCGTGACGCCATGCCCGACGGCGGCACGGTGACGATCGGCGCGCACAACATCGTCCTGAATGATCCCCTTCATAGCGGCGAATACGTCGCGATCACCGTCGCCGACACCGGGCTCGGCATTCCCTCCGACGTCGTCGACAAGATTTTCGAACCGTTCTTCACGACGAAGCCGGTCGGCAAAGGCACCGGGCTCGGTCTGTCGCAGGTGCACGGCTTTGCGCATCAGGCCGGCGGCACGGTCAAGGTCGCAAGCGAGCTCGGCAAGGGCACGACCTTCACGATCCTGCTGCCGCGTGAAACCGCGACAGCACCGGTCGAAGCGCTCGAACCGGGGCCGGTGCGCGGCAGCGGCACGGTGCTGCTGGTCGAGGACAATCCCGACGTAGCCCTCGTCAGCATCGGCCTGCTGGAGCAGCTCGGCTACCGCGTGCATCGGGTTGCAGATGCCGAATCCGCGTTGCGGGAGATCGAGACCAACGGTGTCGACTTCGTGTTCTCCGACATCGTGATGCCCGGCAAAATGGACGGGCTCGGCCTCGCTCACCGCCTTCGCCAGATCCGCCCCAACCTGCCGGTGCTGCTCGCCACCGGCTATAGCGAAGCCGCCGCCGGTGTCCGCGGCGATTTTCCGATCCTGCGCAAGCCGTATGAGATCCACGAGCTGAGCGAGGCGATTTCGAAGCTGCCGCGGTGATGGTTTCTTCACCTCTCCCGAAGGGAGAGTGACACTGCGATCGCCGATCGTGCCCCTAAACCGTCGGCAACACCGAGAACGCCTCCCCTGGCCGGCGCAGGTTCAACTCATCCACGCTCGCCGTTTCGCTGGTCACGTTGTCGACATGCGAGGACGGCGGGCCGTGGCGGCACAGCGCGACCATGTCCGCAACGAGTTTCGGCGGACCTGCGAACAGCGCTTCGACGCTGCCGTCGCGGCGGTTGCGCACCCAGCCTTCGAGGCCGCTCGCGGTCGCCTGATGCTCGACCCAGGCCCGGTAACCGACGCCCTGGACGCGGCCGCGGATCATCAGCTGAAGGATTGCCCGGCTCATTTTTTCAGTCCGAGAAAGTCAGCGCTGCGCTCTTTTACCTCGGCATCGCGCATGACGCGGCTGGTCAACTCCGCCGGCGGCAATCCCTTCAGCGCTGTCGGCGACGCCCCCTCTCGCAACGCCTTCTGCACCTCGTACACCGCCCGCGTGGCCGCCGCGATCGGCGCATGGCCCTGAAGCGCGATGCGGACGCGCTGGTTCGCCAGGTAATCGGTCGCATTCAATTCGTCCGGCGCACCACCAAGCACGATCGGCAGATGGGTTGCGCTCACGATCGCCTCGAGCTCTGCCCGCGACCTGACGCCGGTGAAGAACAGCGCATCGACTCCGGCGGCCTCATAAGCCTTGGCACGCCTGATCGCGTCCTCGATCGCAGTGATCGAGGCCGCGCCGGTGCGGCCCATGATGACCAGCGCGGGATCGCCGCGGGCGTCGAGCGCGGCTTTCATCTTGCCGACGCCCTCGTCCAGCGAGATCAGCTGCGTTCTTGCCTCGCCAAAAGCGGCCGGCAGCAGCGTGTCCTCGATGGTCAGGCCGGCAGCACCCGCCGTCTCCAGCTCCTGCACCGTGCGGCGCACGTTGAGCGCATTGCCATAGCCGTGATCAGCGTCGACCAGCACCGGCAGGCTTGCCGCGCGCGACATCCGCCGCATCTGCTCGGCGAGCTCGGTGAGCGTGATCAGGGTGACGTCAGGATCGCCGAGCACGGCGAGTGAGGCCACAGAGCCGCCGAACATGCCGAGTGGAAAGCCGAGATCCTCGGCAATGCGGATCGAGATCGCGTCATAGACCGAGCCGGGATGGACGCAAGCGTGGCCCGACAAAATCGATCGGAGTTTTTCGCGGCGGGAACGAAAGGCCATGGTGCCCTCTCAACTGTTGCGACGCAGCCGCAACATACTCCGTCATTGCGAGCGTAGCGAAGCAATCCAGAATCTTTCCGCGGAGGCAGTCTGGATTGCTTCGCTGCGCTCGCAATGACGATGTCGTGGGGCCCGGCTAAGGGCCCCAAGTGCACGCTTTACGCAAACTCCAGGATCAGCGCGTCCACCGCCAGCGTCGCGCCGGCGCTGGCGTGGACCTTCTTCACGGTGCCGTCCTGTTCGGCACGCAGCACGTTCTGCATCTTCATGGCTTCGACCACGGCCAGCGTCTCGCCGGCCTTGACCTCCTGCCCTTCGGTCACGGCGATCGAGACGATGAGGCCGGGCATCGGGCACAGCAATTTCTTGCCGCTGTCGGAAGCGGTCGTCACCGGCATCAGCCGCGCGGAGGCCGCTTCCGCTTCCGTCCAGACATAGACCGGCACCTCGACGCCCTGATGCGCCAGACGGATGCCGTTGGCGATCGGGCGCGCCTGCACCGCGATGAAGTGACCGTCGATCGTGCCCTGCCAGACCGGATCGCCCGGCTTCCATGCGGACTGCAACAGATGCGCGTTTCCGGCCTTGCCCTCGGCATCGATGAACCGGATCGCGATCGCCTCACCCTCGCGACTGACCTCCAGCAAAATCTCCTGGCGATCGAGCCACACCGCGCGGCGGCGCTCGCGCTGCACCACGCGGCCGCCCAGCTGGCCCGAGATCTGCCGCTTGCGTTCGCCGAGCACATGATCAACTGCCGCACCGACCGCTGCGATCCGCCGCGCGACCTCGCCCTCGGGCACGCGCGCGGCAAATCCCTTGGGGAATTCCTCGGCGATGAAACCGGTCGACAGATTTCCCTCGCGCCAGCGCGGATGATGCATCAGTGCCGACAGGAACGGGATGTTGTGCCTGATCCCGTCGACATAGAACGAGTCGAGCGCGGTCGCCTGCGCCTCGATCGCCGCGGCGCGCGACGGCGCGTGTGTGACGAGCTTGGCGATCATCGGATCGTAATGGATCGAGATCTCGCCGCCCTCCTGCACGCCGGTGTCGTTGCGCACGGTGATGCCATCCTGGCTCACTTCCGCGGGCGGGCGATACTTCACGAGGCGACCGATCGATGGCAGGAAGTTGCGGAACGGGTCCTCCGCATAGAGACGCGATTCCACCGCCCAGCCGGTCAGCGTGACGTCCTTCTGAGTCAGCGCCAGCTTCTCGCCCGCAGCCACGCGGATCATCTGCTCGACGAGGTCGACGCCGGTGACGAGCTCGGTGACGGGATGCTCGACCTGGAGGCGCGTGTTCATCTCCAGGAAGTAGAAGCTCTTGTCCTGGCCAGCGACGAACTCGACGGTGCCGGCGGAATCGTAGTTCACGGCCTTGGCCAGCGCGACGGCCTGCTCACCCATCTTGCGGCGGGTGGCTTCATCGAGCAGCGGCGATGGCGCCTCTTCGATGACCTTCTGATTGCGGCGCTGGATCGAGCATTCGCGCTCGCCGAGATAGATCACGTTGCCATGCTTGTCGCCGAGCACCTGGATCTCGATATGGCGGGGATCGACGATGAATTTTTCGACGAAGACGCGGTCGTCGCCGAACGAGGCCTTGGCTTCGGCCTTGGCGAGATTGAAGCCCTCGGCGACCTCGGCTTTGGAATGCGCAATGCGCATGCCCTTGCCGCCACCGCCGGCCGAGGCCTTGATCATCACGGGATAGCCGATCTCGTCGGCGATCCTCACCGCGTGCTTGTCGTCCTCGATGACGCCGAGATAGCCCGGCACGGTCGAGACCTTGGCTTTGGCCGCCGCCTTCTTGGATTCGATCTTGTCGCCCATCGCGGCGATCGCGCCGGGGTTGGGACCGATGAAGACGATGCCGGCTGCTTCCAGCGCCCGCGGAAACGCCTCGCGCTCGGACAGGAAGCCGTAGCCGGGATGGACCGCCTCGGCGCCGGTTTTTCTACATGCTTCGACGATCTTCTCGATCACCAGATAGCTCTCGGCCGCAGCAGGCGGGCCGATCAGGACGGCCTCGTCGGCCATCTCGACATGGAGAGCGTCGCGGTCGGCCTCGGAATACACGGCAACCGTCTGAATTCCCATCTTGCGGGCGGACTTGATGACCCGGCAGGCGATTTCGCCGCGGTTGGCGATCAGGATGCGTTTGAACATGTTTTTCTTGAGCTTCGTCCCTTGGGCGGGACCCCTCCCGGGCCGGCGGTAGGCCGAGCGGACGGGGCCGTACCCTGTCGTGGTACAGCAAAATCGGCCGGAGGCAACGGTCTAAATCCGCCATGCCTCTGGCGTACCAGCGCAAGACCTGATCGGGCCAGGTGAGCCGCTGGAGGGCCTATGGCTTCGGGGCCTTGATCGTGTCCGTGGTGGTATCCTTGGCCACGTCCCGGACGAGGCCATGAATGAAGCCCAACTTGGTGACGACGGCCGGCGACAGGATGAAGGGGTAGAGGTCGCGCAGACCCATGGCGCGGTTGACGCTGTTCATCGCGAAGGTGAAGGGCAGCCATGCGTTGACGATCGCCTCGACGTCCCTTGCCTCGTAGGGGTTGAACCGAATCCGTGTCGACAACTCCCCGTCGCGATCGACCTTGGGACGAACCTCCATGCCGAACTCGCCTGCCATCTCCAGAGTATCGACGATGTGGAGATAGTGCGCCCAGGTCTCGGCGAAGTCCTCCCAAGGATGCGTTGTCGCATAGGCCGAGACGTAATTCTGCTGCCAGTCCAGCGGCGCGCCATCGGCATAATGGCGTCGCAGGGCCTCGCCGTAATCGGTGGAATCGTCGCCGAACACGGCGCGGCATTCGTCCAGTCTGCCGCCGTCGCGCACCAGCACGTCCCAAAAGTAATGTCCGACCTCGTGGCGGAAATGCCCGAGCAGCGTGCGATACGGCTCGCCCATTTCGAGCCTGCGCCGCTCGCGCTCGATGGCATCGGTCTCGGTCAGCGCGATCGTGATCAGGCCGTTGTCATGGCCGGTCATGATCCTCTCGCCACTGTTCGGATCGTCGGCGAGGAAATTGAAGAGCAGGCCGTGCTCCGGGTCGTCCTGCCGGGTCTGGACCGGCAGCTTCCAGCGGATCAGGGAATAGAACAGCCGGTGCTTCGCCACCTCCAGCTCGCGCCAACCGGCGAGCTGCGCGGGGTCGGAGAGATCGGGCACGATGCCGTTGTGGCGGCAGGCACGGCAATAGCCGGTGGTATCGCCGGCATCCGTCAGCCAGTTGCAAGCATCATACTCGGCATTGCGGCACAGCATCCGCCCCTTGCCCTTGTCGGCCAGCGTGGCCCAGCCCTCCCCATCCGGCTCGATCGCCGACATTGTCTCCTTCTCCGGCAGGAAGGCGACCCTGTGACCGCAGCGCTCGCAAGCGCGGTTCTCGAAATAGAGAATGTTGCCGCAGTCCTGGCAGACGAAGAGCTTCAAGATTTAGCCTCTCGGGGGGAATTCTTATCACTATCGGATATGGCGCTTAGCAGATACGCGCGCCGACGGCTCGTCGTTCCAAAGTTTGGAACAAATTGCCAGACCCGACGTTCGTTCATGCCCGCCACCCCTGCGTATTCCCTTTGAGCAATGGATATCACGCTTTGTCTGTGTGAATATCGGACCGGGACGTCTGCTCCCGCATCACAACGGCCGACGCCTTGAACGATCCAGCGCCCGAAACCACCGCCGCCGAGCGGCTGCGCCAGCACCTCGAAGAGATCGCGCGCGAGCGCGACAATGCCTATCATGCGCTCCAGGAGCGCGAGGCGGAGCTCGCACGCATCCAGCGCATCGGCAAGGTCGGCGGCCTCGAGGTCGACTTCCGCGAAGGTTTCAAGAACCGCCGTTCGCCGGAATATCTGATGATCCATGGGCTGCCGCCCGAGGCCGTCGACGAGACGCATGAGGACTGGGTCAGCCGTATCCATCCTGACGACCGCCACGCCACGGTCAAACACTTCTTCGATGCGTTGGCCGCAACCGGCGAGGACTACACCGCCGAGTACCGCATCATCCGCCCGAGCGACCGCGAGACGCGCTGGATCCGGGTCGTCGCCAAGATCGAGCGCGACAGCGACGGCCGCGCCGTCCGCCTCGTCGGCGCCCATATCGACATCACCGACCAGGCGCTGGCGCGCGAGACGCTGCGGGAGAGCGAGGAGCGGTTTCGGCTGATCGCCGACAGCGCGCCGGTGCCGATCTGGGTGACGAAGCTCGACCGCACGCGCTCCTTCGCCAATCAGGCCTATGTCGACTTCGTCGGGCTGCCCTACGAGCAGGCCATCGCCTTCGACTGGCGCAAGGTGCTGCATCCCGACGACCTGCCCCGCGTGCTGCAGCAATCCGTCCAGGGCGAGGCCTCGCTCAAACCGTTCGTGCTGGAGGCGCGCTACAGGGATGCTTCTGGCGAATGGCGCTGGCTGCGCTCGGAATCGCAGCCGCGCTGGGATCCGACCGGCAAGCATATCGGCTTCATCGGCGTCGCCCACGACATCACCGCCGCCAAGCAGGCCGAGATTGAGCTGCGCAGACTCAACGAGACGCTGGAAGAGCGCATCGCCGAGCGCACTGCCGAGCTTGAATCCAACGAATCCCGGCTGCGCGCCATCCTGGCGACCAGCAACCAATATCAGGGCCTGGTCGACCTCAAGGGCGAACTGCTCTACGCCAACAACACTGCGCTCGACGGCATCAAGGCCCGCAGTGAGGATGTGATCGGCAGGCCGTTCTGGGAAACGCCGTGGTTCACCGGCACACACGGTATGAGTGCCGCCGTGCACGAGGCCTTCGAGAGCGTGTTGAAAGGCCAGGCGGTGCGGATGGAGATGCGGCTGCGCCTCCCGGTCGGCGAGCGCGACTTCGATTTCGGCATGCGGCCCGTGCTCGACCGCCATGGCAACATCACCGGCGCAGTGCCGGAGGCGGTCGACATCACCGAGCGACGTCGCGGCGAGGAAGCGCTGCGGCAGTCGCAGAAGATGGAGGCGATCGGCCAGCTCACCGGCGGCGTCGCACATGACTTCAATAATCTGCTCACGATCATCCGCTCGGCGACCGACTTCCTGCGCCGGCGCGAGCTGCCGGAGGAGCGCCGCCGCCGCTATGTCGATGCCATCTCCGACACCGTCGAGCGCGCCTCCAAGCTGACCGCGCAGCTCCTCGCCTTTGCGCGGCGGCAGCCGCTGAAGCCGCAGATCTTCAATGTCGGCAGCCAGGTCGAAGGCGTGGCGCAGCTGGTCCGACCGCTGGTCGGCGGTCGCATCGAAATCGCCGTCCAGATCGACGATTCCGATTGCTTTACCGTGGCCGACGTCGCCCAGTTCGAGACCGCGCTGATCAACCTCGCCATCAACGCCCGCGACGCCATGGACGGCGAAGGCCGCCTCACCATCGCCGTGCGCAAGGTTCAGGGCATTCCGAACCTGCGTGCGCAATCGGCGCGCGGCGGCGACTATGTCGCAATCTCCGTGGCGGACACCGGCAGCGGCATCGCACCCGAGAACATCGACGCCATCTTCGAGCCGTTCTTCACCACCAAGGAGGTCGGCAAAGGTACCGGGCTCGGCCTCAGTCAGGCGTTCGGCTTCGCCAAGCAGTCCGAGGGTGACATCGCGGTGACGAGCACGCACGGACAGGGCGCGACCTTCACGATCTATTTGCCGCAGGCGCAGAGCCCCGCGACCGAAAAGGAAGCCACATCGCTGACCAGCGAAAGCGCGACCACCGGGCGCGGTTACCGCGTCCTCGTGGTCGAGGACAATGACGATGTCGGCCAGTTCTCGACTGAGCTCCTGGAGGATCTCGGCTACGTCACCCGCCGCGTCGCCAACGCCAGTGCAGCACTCGCCATTCTCGCGGAGAACGAATTCGCCGTCGACCTCGTGTTCTCCGACGTCATCATGCCCGGCATGAACGGCGTCGAGCTCGCCGGCATCATCCGCGAGCGCTATCCGGGCCTGCCGGTGGTGCTCACCTCTGGCTACAGCAACGTGCTCGCCGAAAACGCCCACCGCGGGTTCGAATTGATTCAGAAGCCGTATTCGGTGGAGTCGCTGTCGCGCATCCTGCGCAAGGCCATTACCGAGAAGCTGTCGGTGGCAAGGTAGACATGAGCGCAGGAAGCCACCACAAACGACGCTGGCGCGTCGTCCAACGGATATCGATGACATGAAACCCGCTTTCTTCTCCGCCTGGCAGACCTGGGCGCTGCTGTCCGCCTGCTTTGCCGCATTGACTGCGATCTTCGCCAAGATCGGCGTCGAGAACATCAATCCTGATTTCGCGACATTCATCCGCACGATCGTGGTGCTGCTGGCTTTCTCGGTGCTGTTGTTCTTCACCGGGCAGTTCGCGGTGCCCTCGGCGGTCTCGTCGCGGACGTGGCTGTTCCTGGTGCTGTCGGGCCTCGCCACCGGCGCGTCTTGGCTGTGTTACTTCCGAGCGCTGAAGCTCGGACCCGCCACGCTGGTCGCACCGATTGACAAGCTCAGCGTCGTGCTGGTTGCCGTTTTCGCTTTCGCCTTTCTCGGTGAGCGTCCGACGGCGCAAGGCTGGGTCGGGATCACGATGATTGGCGCCGGCGCGGTTCTCCTGGCTGTGAAGTTCTAGGTCGGGAACAAAGTTGGCGGGAGTTCGGTTTCTGCCGGGGCGCTTCCCTGCCTCGATCGAGACACCGATGTCGAGCGAACACCGCAGTCAGGCAAGGCAGGCCGGCCACGCGCTGGATGCAGCGAATTTCTTCCTCGCCGACGTCCGTGACGGGCTCGGCCCCTATCTTGCCGTCTACCTCCTCACCGAGCAGCACTGGGACGAAGCGCGCATCGGCCTCGTGATGTCGATGGCAACCATCGCCGGCATCGTGGCGCAGACGCCGGCCGGCGCTCTGGTCGATGCGACGCGCGCGAAGCGGACCGCGATGGCGGCCGCCGCCATCATGGTGACCATCGCCTCGCTGTCCGTGCCGCTGTTTCCAAGCTTCTTGCCGGTCGCGATCTCCCAAGGTATCGCGCAAGCCGCCGCCGTGGTCTTCCCGCCGGCAATCGCGGCCGTCTCGCTCGGCATCTTCGGCCGTGCCGCCTTCACTCGGCGGATCGGCCGCAACGAGACCTTTAATCACGCCGGCAACGCGGTCGCGGCCGGGCTCGCAGGCGTGTCCGCTTACTGGTTCGGCCCGACAGTCGTGTTCTGCCTTCTCGGCGCCATGGCCCTCGCGAGCCTCGTCAGCATCCTCGCGATCCCGGAACGCGCCATCGACCACGAGCTTGCCCGCGGCCTGCACGAAACCGCTCCGGATGGGCAGCACGAACCGCCGTCCGGGCTCGGCGTGCTGCTCACGTGTCGGCCCCTGCTCGCCTTCGCGATCTGCGTCCTGCTCTTTCACCTCTCCAACGCCGCGATGCTGCCGTTGGTCGGGCAAAAGCTCGCGCTTCAAGACAAGAAGCTGGGCACCAGCCTGATGTCCGCCTGCATCGTGGCGGCGCAGATCGTGATGGTGCCGTTCGCCATCCTGGTCGGCGCCCGGGCCGACCGCTGGGGCCACAAGCGCTTCTTCCTTGCCGCGCTCCTGATCCTCCCAATTCGAGGCGCGCTCTACACCTTCTCCGACAATCCATCCTGGCTGGTCGGCGTGCAGCTGCTGGACGGCGTCGGTGCCGGCATCTTTGGCGCGATCTTCCCCGTCATCGTTGCCGATCTGATGCGTAACAGCGGCCGCTTCAACGTCGCGCAGGGCGTTGTCATCACAGCCCAGAGCATCGGAGCTGCGCTGTCGACGACGCTCGCCGGTTTCGTCGTGGTCGAAGCTGGCTACAGCGCAGCCTTCATGACCCTCGGCGCGATCGCCGCGATCGGCGTCGTCATCTGCCTCCTCGCCCTGCCCGAGACGCGGCAAATCGTCGATGTCGGTCCGCGCCCGCGGGGGAAGACAGCGGCGCGAGCTTCCGCTATCGCTGCGAAATGAATCCATTGCACAAGGATTGAACGTGCCGTCTCACGCCATCTGGGCCTGGAGCATCATCGTCGCCGCGACCGCTTGCGTCATCATCCGCCCTTTCCGCCTGCCCGAGGCGATCTGGGCCGTGCTCGGCGCCGGCGCTCTGGTGCTGCTCGGCTTCCTGCCGTGGCAGGACGCGCTTCTCGGCATCGAGAAAGGCGTCGACGTCTACCTCTTCCTGATCGGCATGATGCTGATCGCCGAGCTCGCCCGGCTCGAAGGCCTGTTCGACTATCTTGCAGCGCTTGCGGTGGAATATGCCGCCGGCTCGCCGCGGCGGCTGTTCCTGTTGATCTACATCGTCGGCACGGTCGTCACCGTGCTGCTCTCGAACGACGCCACCGCCATCGTGCTGACGCCCGCAGTCTACGCCGCAACGCGCGCAGCCGGCGCCAAACCGCTGCCTTATCTGTTCGTCTGCGCCTTCATCGCCAATGCCGCGAGCTTCGTGCTGCCGATCTCAAACCCCGCCAACCTCGTCGTGTTCGGCGCGCGCATGCCGCAGCTGACGGAATGGCTGCGCCTCTTCGCCCTGCCCTCGATAGCCTCGATCGTGCTGACCTATGTCGTGCTGCGCCTCACCCAGCGTCGCGCGCTGAAGGAGGACAAGATCGCACCCAGCGTACCGCATCCAAAGCTCGGCCGCGGCGGCAAGCTCACGGCGGTCGGCATCGTCGCCATCGGCGTCGTGCTGGTCACGGCGTCGGCGCTCGACAAGCAGCTCGGATTGCCGACCTTCATCTGCGGCGTCGTGACCGCCGCGATCGTGCTGCTGATCAGCCGGCAATCGCCTCTCCCCGTGCTGAAGGGCGTCTCCTGGAGCGTGCTGCCGCTCGTCGGCGGGCTCTTCGTCATGGTGGAGACGCTGATCAAGACGGGCGTGATCGGCCAGCTCAGCGCGCTCTTGCATGAAGCCGTCGCGCAATCCGTGACACAGGCCGCCTGGAGCGTCGGCATCGCGACCGGGGTCGCGACCAACGTCGCCAACAATCTGCCGGTCGGCCTTGTCGCCGGGTCGGTCGCCGCGAGCGATCATCTGCCCGCGCCGGTTCTCAGCGCTATCCTGATCGGCGTCGATCTCGGGCCCAACCTGTCAGTCACGGGCTCGCTGGCCACCATCCTCTGGCTCGTCGCGCTGCGGCGGGAGAAGATCGAGGTCGGCGCCTGGCCCTTCCTCAAGCTCGGCCTGCTGGTGACGCCGCCGGCCCTGATCGCGGCACTGGCCGCCGCGATCAGGTAGTTCGTATCCTCAGTCGTTCTCGTAACCGTAGACCTCCGGCAGGATGAAGAGCGCGGCGAGCAATCCGATCAGCGGGAAGATCGCGACCATCAGCGTGGCATTCGCCTGCCCGACCGCAGCGAACACCGTCGGGAACAGGAAGATGGCCAGGAACGACGGCAGCTTCACGAACATGTAGGCGAAGCCGCTCGCCGTGCCGCGGTACTTCGGCTTGGCGACCATGGTCGGGATCGTCATGCAGTTCGACGCATCCCAATAATGGCCCCACAACATGGCAGCCGCCGCAAACGGCAGCAGGATCTTGTTGTCGGTGTAGAGCGCGAAAGCGGCGACCAGCAGCGAAGCCAGCACGATCGCAAAGCCGGCGATCGCGATGCCGCGGTGGCCGATCTTCGGCGTCAGCAGCGGGCCGACCCAGCCGGACAGAGCCGCGAAGCAGAACAGCGCCATGGTCACCAGGTTGATACCGAGCACGCTCGACACGCCGACCATCACGAACAGCACCGGCAAGTAGAACGCGAAGGTCGAGAACTCGCTGCCTTGCGCGAAGCAGGCGATCCAGCCGTAGATCGTCGCGCGCCAGCGGATCGGATCCTTCCTGAGGTCGGCGAGGAAGGCGCGGGTCGAGACCTTCGGCACCACCACATCCCTGTCCGGCAGCATGGCGAGATCGTCGTTGAACATCTCGCGCGCGACCTGCTTGGCTTCGCGATAACGTCCCTTCTGCACCAGCCACACCGCCGTCTCCGGCACGTCGTGGCGCAACAGCAGGATGATCAGCGCGGGCACCGCGCCGAGACCGAGCGTCACGCGCCACAGCATCTCGTGCTGGATATCCAGCAGCAGGAAGATCACGATGACGCCGATGGTCAGCACTTCGCCGACGGCGAACATGAACTGCCAGCGATTACCCATGACCTCGCGCTCACCCTTGGCCATGGATTCCATGATGTAGGTGTAGCCGGTCGAGATGTCGGAGCCGAGCGGAATGCCGAGAAAGAAGCGGACGACGACGAGCCAGAAGACGCTGGGCACGAAGGCCTGCGCCAGCGCCAGCACGATGAACATCACCATCGTGACCAGGAACATGACGCGGCGGCCGATCATGTCGGACAGCCAGCCGCCGAGCAGCGCACCGATCAGCGCGCCGCCTTGCGTGCCGGCTGCGGCGAGACCGAGCATCAGCGGATCGGGATTGTACTGCTCCTTGATGAAGATCAGGACGAAGGCGATCGAATAGAGATCCCAGGCCTCGACCAGGATCGAGGCCATCATCAGCCAGCCGACCTTGTTGCCCTTGGGACTGTAATTGGTAATGAGGTAGCGGACCGCGGCTTCGCTCGTGGTCGGTTGTGGCACGGCCATCGTTGACATGTTTGATCCTCTTTTCAAAACTCTTTCAGGCGCCGAGCAGAGGCTCGATGCTGCAATCGAGCAGGCGCGGGTCGATCCCCGTCTCCATGCCCGTGAACATCTGGCCCATGTAGTCGATCAAGGCATCGCTCGCCTTGACGGCCTCCTCGACACGGCGGTTCGCAATCGCATTGAGAATACCAAGGTGATGGTCGATCGTTCCTGAAAGATCGGCCTGTCCCGGCATGAAGCGGTGATGGATGTAGCCGATGCGGCGATACAGCGTGTGCAGCGGCCGCAGCGTATGCACCAGGAAGGGCTCACCCGCCGCGTCCAAGACCAGCGCGTCGATGCGCCGGTCGATGCTGTTGAATTCATCGAGGGTCAGCGTGGCGCGGCGCTCGCGCAGCACGCGCTCGATATGCAGCGCCTGATTGCGATGCGAGAGGCTGGCGCGATCGGCCGCAAGCCGGATCACGAAGCGCTCCATGTCGCGGCGCAAGGCCAACAGCATGCGCTCACGCGCGAGATCGATCGGGGCGATGTGCAGGCCGTGGCGCGGACGGATGATGATGAGCGTGTCGGCGGAGAGCCTGTTGACGGCGTGATGCACCGGCGTACGGCCGAAGCCGGTGATGTGCTGCAATTCCAGCATGGTCATGAACTGGCCGGGCTTGAGCTCGCAATGAACGAGGAGCTCCTCGATCTTCTGGTAGGCCAGCTCGAAGAAATTGAGACGGTTGCGCCGCGAGGGCCTGCCCTCGCGGTCGCCCTCCGATCTCACCACCTCGAGCGCGCGTTTGCGCCGTGCCATGTTTGCCTCCCGTCGGCCCGCGCGTTCGCTTGCAGGTCGGCGCCTTGTTTGTGGCACCCTTAAAACATGTTGTGATATATTACAAGCAGGCGTAAGACTTCGATCAATTCGCCGCATGCTGCAATGCGGAATGAAAATACCCGGCGAGAGGCGCCTGTTAGGGGAGGAGAGTTGCCGTGAAGATCACGTCGATCGAGACGCTGCGCACCGAGGAATTCTCCAACGTCATCTGGGTCCGCGTCCACACCGACGCGGGCGTGATCGGTCTCGGCGAAACCTTCTACGGCGCAGGTGCAGTCGAAGCGCAGATCCACGACACCTTTGCCGGCCGCCTGCTCGGCCGCGATCCCCTGCACATCGAAGCGATCCACCGCGACATGCTGAACCTGCCGATGGCGCAGTCGTCGACCGGCGTCGAATATCGCGCGGCATCCGCGATCGACATCGCGCTGTGGGATTTGTTCGGCAAGGTCTGCGATCAACCGGTGCATCAGATGCTCGGCGGGCTCTGCCGCGACAAGCAGCGCATCTACAACACCTGCGCCGGCACGCAATATGTCCGCTCCACGAATATCAGCCCGGTCGCAAACTGGAATCTCGGTGCGAACAAAGGTCCCTATGAGGACCTCGACGGCTTCATGAACCGCGCCGATGCGCTGGCCGAAAACCTGCTGGAGAGCGGCATTTCGGCAATGAAGATCTGGCCGTTCGATCCGGCGGCGCAGGAGAACAAGGGTCTCTACATCACCGCTGCGCAGATGAAGCAGGCGACCGAGCCGTTCGAGAAAATCCGCAAAGCCGTCGGCGACAAGATGGAGATCATGGTCGAGCTCCACTCGCTGTGGAATCTGCCGACCGCCAAACAGATCGCCCGCGCGCTCGAGCCCTACAAGCCGACCTGGTACGAAGACCCGATCCGCATGAACTCGCCGCAGGCGCTGGCCGAATACGCCCGCTCGACCGACGTCTGGGTCTGCGCCAGCGAGACGCTGGGCTCGCGCTTCCCCTACAAGGACATGCTCGACCGCGACGCCATGCATGTGGTGATGGCGGACCTGTGCTGGACCGGCGGCCTCACCGAAGGTCGCAAGATCGCAGCGATGGCCGAGACCTATCACCGTCCCTTTGCGCCGCATGATTGCATCGGCCCGATCGGCTTCATCGCCGCCATCCACATGTCGTTCAGCCAGCCCAACACGCTGATTCAGGAATCCGTGCGCGCTTTCTACAGGGGCTGGTACAATGAGCTCGTCACCACGATGCCCACCATCAAGGACGGCTATGTCTTCCCGATGGAAGGCCCCGGCCTCGGTGTCGACCTTCTGCCTGCCGTTTTCGACCGCTCCGATCTGACCGTGCGCCGCTCCAACGTCTGAGGATTCCAGGATGAGCACCGCCCTCTTCGACCTTTCCGGCCGCACCGCGCTCGTGACCGGCTCCTCGCGCGGGCTCGGGCGCGCCATTGCCGAGGGCATGGCCAAGGCCGGCGCCAAAATCATCGTCAACGGCGTCGATGCCGAGCGCGTGGAGCAGGCGGTGGCCGAATTTCGCGCCGCCGGCCATCCGGCCGAAGGCGCGGCGTTCAACGTCACCGACGAGCCCGCGATCGTCGCGGCCTTCAACGACTTCGACAACAAGGGCATTGCCGTCGACATCGTGGTCAACAATGCCGGCATCCAGCATCGCAAGCCGCTGGTCGAGTTCACAACGGACGAATGGCGCAAGGTGATCGAGACCAACCTCACCAGCGCCTTCGTGATCGGCCGCGAGGCGGCCAAGCGCATGATTGCGCGCAAGCACGGCAAGATCATCAACATCGGCTCGCTCGCCAGCGAGCTGGCGCGTCCCACCATCGCGCCCTACACCGCGGCCAAGGGCGGCATCAAGAACCTGACCCGCTCGATGGCGGTGGAATGGGCCCAGCACGGCATCCAGGCCAATGCGATCGGCCCCGGCTACATGCTGACTGACATGAACGAGGCGCTGGTCAACAACACCGATTTCAACACCTGGCTCATGGGCCGCATCCCCTCCAGGCGCTGGGGCAAGCCGGACGAGCTGGTGGGCGCGGCGATCTTCCTGGCTTCAAACGCTTCCACCTATGTCAACGGCCAGATCATCTACGTCGATGGCGGCATGATCGCCGCGATGTAATCGCGAAAAGAGGAACGAGACCATGCGCGCAGTCGTCATTCACGCCCCCAAGGATCTGCGGATCGACACCTATCCCGACACGGCCCCCGGCCCGGGTGAGGTCCGCGTCAAGATTGCCAATGGCGGGATCTGCGGCTCCGACCTGCACTACTACCATCACGGCGGCTTCGGCGTCGTCCGCATCCGGCAGCCGATGGCGCTGGGGCACGAGATCGCCGGTGTGGTCGCGGCGGTCGGCGACGGCGTGACCGCGGTCAAGGCCGGCACGCGCGTCGCGGTCAATCCGAGCAAGCCGTGTGGCCAGTGCCTGCACTGCCGGGAAGGCATGCGCAACCAGTGCCTCGACATGCGCTTCCTCGGCAGCGCGATGCGCTTCCCGCATGTGCAGGGCGGCTTTCGCGAGTTCATCACGATCGATGCCACGCAGGCCGTGCCGATCGCAGACAAGCTCTCGCTGGCGGAAGCCGCGGTCGCCGAGCCGCTCGCGGTGTGCCTGCATGCCGGCAAGCAGGCCGGCCCCCTGCTCGGCAAGCGCGTGCTGATCACCGGCTGCGGCCCGATCGGCGCTCTGATGATTCTGGTCGCGCGCTTCGGCGGCGCCTCTGAAATCGCCGTGACCGATGTGGCCGACGCGCCGCTCGCGGTCGCCAGGAAGCTCGGCGCCACGCACGCCATCAATGTCGCGACCGATGCCACCGCGCTCGATCCCTGGCGCGCCGGCAAGGGCGTGTTCGACACGCTGTTCGAGGCCTCCGGCAACCAGGCCGCGCTGCGCACCGCGCTCGACGTGCTCCGGCCCGGTGCGACGCTGGTGCAGCTTGGGCTCGGCGGCGAGATGACGCTGCCGATCAACGCGATCGTCGCCAAGGAATTGCAGCTTCGCGGCACCTTCCGCTTCGATCCCGAGTTCGAGCTGGCGGTGCGGCTGATGGGCGAAGGCCTGATCGACGTCAAGCCGCTGATCACGGCGACCATGCCGTTCGAGAACGCAGTCGCAGCCTTTGAACTGGCCAGCGATCGCTCGCAATCGATGAAGGTGCAGCTGACGTTCTGAGGTCGGCCGGCCTCACAGCGGGGCGAAAGCCGTCATGACCTCGCGGGAGACGAAGATCTCGACGCGCTCCCGGCTCCGACATCGAACTGGTCCGCCGGGCGCTGAGCCAGGGAATTTGACGCAGCTCGATCTCGCCGACGCGTGAGCGTCAGGCGAGATAGCGCGTGAGATAGCCTTCCATCGCATAGAGCGCGCAGAGCGCGAGGCTCGACCACACGGCGGCGCTGAAGTACAGGAACATCCAGGTCAGCTCGCCCTTCCAATGCGCGATGTCGTGGGTCACCACCCAGCGCGTCGAGACGTCATGCAGGCCCTCGAGCAAGCCGAGGAACCTGCCGCCCTCTTGATGCCCTGCCCGCCAGCGGCTGAGATACATCGGCACGTCGACGGTGACGAGGAAGGCGAGGAAGCAGGCGATGCCGACGATTCCCGCGATCAGCGCCCAGCGCACCGGCCCCTGGAATTCCGGCATCAGCCGGCACAGCGCGATGCCGGCGAGGAAGAAGGTCACCGCCCACAGGGAGTTCTCGATCGCGTTGAACAGGAAGTTGGTGGTCACCACCGCGTACCAGGAGAAACACTCCGCGATGATGATGACAGGCACGATCACGAGCGCGATGTTCACCGCGGTCTCCGCGCCCGCCATGCGGCCGAGCTGATGCAGGATGATCGCCCATTGCGCGGCGAAGCAGACCTCGGCCACGGTCGCGACGGTGCGGCCGATGAACACGCTCGACAACCAGGTGTCGAACAGGCAAATGCGCTGCACGTCGGCGCGCGGCAGCACCGAACGGAAGGCGCAGCCGAACACATAGCCCGCGCACAGCAGGAACATCAGCCCGATATCCGAACCGCCGCCGACACTGCCGGCCACGCTCGGATAGAACTCGCGGTACAGCATGAACCAGACGAGGATATTCGCCGCACTGACAAGCGTCAGGGACCCCCACCACCATGCGAGGGGATTTGACCGCGCCTGCCACTGCAACATGATGAGCTCCGCTGTCGTCGAGATGACATCCAACGGTAGCAATTCTGTCATATATCCATCGTTCCACGCGACAAAAATCTGCGTGACGCCACTGTCATAATTCGCCCGCGCGTTGTCATAATCGCGAACGCGACGACGTTTCGGCGTTTCCGAGAAGATGCCGGGGGCGCTGCGTCGCGGGCCCACCGGACTCACGCGTTCCTATCTCCTCAGCCCGCCGACATAGGCCGCGAGCTTGTCCAGCGTCTGGTAGCCATATTCGACGGCGCCAAAGCCGATCATGCCGTCGCGCTGCTCGGTGCTCGCCGCCAGCTGCCGCATCATCAGCACGGTCTTGCCGTTGGCCTGCTCGGCAAAGGTGATGGTGAAGCGGAACATGCCGGGGTCGTCGTCCTGGTCGCCGCCGTGGTCCATCTCCATGAAGGATGGCCGCTCGATCCGACGGAAGCGCATGCGGTTCGGATACACGGTGCCGTCGGGGCCGATCATGTTGAAGCGCCAGACGCCGCCGACCCGCACGTCGATCTCGAAGGTCTCGATCTTGAATCCCTTCGGTCCGAACCATTGCGGCAGGTGCTTGGGATCGGACCATGCCTCGAACACCAAGTCGCGCGGCGCGTCGATCACGCGCGACATCACGATCTCGCGGTCCATCGACCATTGCGACAGGGCGGCATTGGCAGCATTCGTCATTGTCAGGTACCTTTCCGTTTGCTTGGCTTGTTGTTGGTCTTCTCGGTCGTCTTCGACGGCCGCTTGGCAGCCGCCCTCTCCTTTCTGAGCTTCATCACATAGGCCTCGAACCGATCGAGCCTTGCCTCCCAGATCGCGCGCTGGTGCTGGAACCAGTCTTCCGCACTGAGGAGCGCGTCCGGGCTGAGGCGGCAGGTGCGCACGCGACCCTCCTTCTCCGACAACACGAGACCGCACGTCTCCAGCACGTGGATGTGCTTCATGAGGCTCGGAAGCGCCATGTCGAAGGGTCCGGCGAGCTCACCGACCGAGGCCTCGCCCGCACACAGCCGCATCACGATGGCCCGCCGCGTGGGGTCGGCAAGTGCTGCGAAAACCTGATCGAGCTGGGATGTTTGGTTAGCCATGCAGCTAACTATAGGACCATCGCGATCCGGCGTCAAGAATTGTTAGCCGACAGGCTAAGTTTTATGGGTTGCACCAAGTGGAACCGACAACGCGCAATCGTGAATTGGACGCCAAGCCCGCCCCGCTAAGATCGTCACCGGGGCCCAATCGCATCATCAGAGAGAACGTGACGTCCGTTGTCATCTCACCGCAAATCACCAGGCGATCCCTCGCCCGCGCCGCTCTTCTGCCCTTTGCGGCAACTTTCGCCGGGCCGCGTCGCGCCTCGGCGACTTCGGACATGATCGCGCAGATGCGCGATATCGTCGCCGCCGAGCTCGCGCCCACAGCGACCCCGGACCATCCGGGCGGCCTCGCCGCCGCGCTGTACGCCGGCGGACACGTCGAATTCTTCACCTACGGCTTTGCCGACGATGCCACCAAGCGGCCGGTGACGCCGGACACGCTGTTCAACCTCGCCTCCTTGCGAAAACCGTTCGAGGCGGCGCTGGCGGCATCAGGCATCCTCTGCGGCGAGCTGCGGCGCGACGATCCCCTGCCGAAATACCTGCCGGAGCTCACGGGCGACTACGTCCGACACATCACCGTCGGCGAGCTCGCCACGCATACGTCAGGACTGTTGCTGCCGACCGATCACCCGCCCTGGCCTGATGATTCCTACTCGCAGGCGCAATTCATCGAGATGCTCAACGCCTTCGTGCCGCCCCCGGGCATCACGCCCGGCAAGCAGCGCATCTACAGCCATGCCGGCTATGTGCTGCTTCAGCTGGTGCTCGAGCGCTGCTACCGCACGCCGATCGCGAAGCTGATCGAGAGCCGCGTCCTCACGCCGCTCGGCATGCACGCGACGTTCCTACCCGAGCGCGGAGCGGACAATCGCGCGATCATGGACGAGGCTGCGATGCGGCTGATAGCGCAGGGCTATTCCCACCAGGGCACCGCCATCGGCCCGATCGGCAACCAGCAGAGCTATTTCGATTTCCCCGGCACCGGCCAGATGTTCTCGTCCGCGCGGGACCTCTCCACCTTCGTCGCGGCGAGCGTCGACGGCCGCTCGATCGATCCACACTTGCGCGAGGCGCTGCGGTTGACACAGCGCGAAAGTTTCCGCGTCGACCAGACATTTGAGCAGGCTACGTTCGGGCAAGCCATGGCGTGGGAGACCGTACATCTGCCCGGTGTCACCGTCGTCGACAAGCCCGGCGGCCTCAACAATGCGTCGGGCTATATGGGCCTCGTACCCGCACACCGGATCGGCATCGTGCTGCTCGCCAATCGTGGCGATTATCCGCACGAGATCGCCCGCTACAAGATCCTGCCCGCGCTCGCCCGGCTGGTGGCAGCGCAGTGAATCACCCGCGTTACACCGAGCGCGTCAGTCCGCCGTCGACGCGGATGTTCTGCCCTGTGATGTAGGCCGCGGCGTCGGAAGCCAGGAACGAGATCGTCGCCGCGATCTCCTCCACCTTGCCGTAGCGTTTCAGCGGCACGCTGTCGCGGCGCGCGTCGGTCTGCGGCAGGCTGTCGATCCAGCCCGGCAGCACGTTGTTCATGCGGATGTTGTCGGCCGCATGGGTGTCGGTGAAGATCTTCGTGAAGGCAGCAAGGCCTGCACGGAACACGGCGGAGGTCGGAAACATCGAACTGGGTTCGAACGCCCAGGCGGACGAGATATTGATGATGGCGCCGCCCTTCTGCGCCTGCATCACCGGCAGCACCAGCCTGACCGGACGGATGACGTTAAGCAGATAGGTGTCGAGGCCGAGATGCCACTGCTCGTCGGTAATTTCGGTGATGGCGGCGCGCGGCCCATGACCGGCGCTGTTGACCAGCACGTCGATTCGCCCCCATTTTCCCAGCGCCCCGTCGACGAGGCGTTTCAGATCGTCATTGGACTTGTTCGAGCCGGTTACACCGAACCCGCCGAGTTCGGCCGCGAGCGCCTCGCCCTTGCCGGAGGACGACAGGATCGCGATGCGGAAGCCGTCGGCTGCGAGCCGCCGCGCGGCCCCAGCTCCCATGCCGCTGCCGCCTGCGGTGACGAGTGCGACTTTCTCTGCTGCCATGACCTGATATCCCTGTGATAGCGTTGAGGCGAGCCCAAGGTTCAGTCGCTATGGCTCAGCCAATCATCAGACCTTCTACAGCCGGACTTGTCCAAAGGTCCATTGCCGCGAGGCCACGCGACATGAGCGATTTGCAGATCCGCAATTTGCGGCCCGACGAGATCTCCGTCGCGATCGACTGGGCTGCGGCCGAGGGCTGGAATCCCGGCTTTGCCGATGCGGCCTGTTTCGCAATCCCTGATGCGCGAGGTTTCTTCGTCGGCGAGATCGACGGCGCGCCGGTCGCAACCGTCTCCTGCGTCACCTACGACGACAGCTTCGCCTTCCTCGGTTTCTACATCGTGCGGCCAGGCTTTCGCGGCAGGGGCCACGGCCTTCGAATCTGGAATGCCGCGATTGCGCACGCGGGCTCACGCGTGATGGGTCTGGACGGGGTCGTGGCACAGCAGGACAATTACAGGAAGTCCGGCTTCCAGCTGGCTTACGCCAATATCCGCTACAGCGGCACCGTTGCCGCGCCGGCGAAGCCGCCCGCCGGGATTGTTGCGCTCGACACGATCCCATTCGGGCTTGTGCAAGCCGTCGACGCCACCGTCTTCCCTGCCCCGCGCCCGGCCTTCCTGCGCGCCTGGATCAACTCACCTGGACACGTTGGCCGCGCACTCATGCGGGACGGCAAGCTTACCGCGTGGGGCGTGATCCGGCCCTGCCGGACCGGCCGCAAGATCGGCCCGCTGGTAGCCGATGACCGCGCCGCTGCGGAGGCTGTGTTGCAGGCTTTGCTGGCGAGCCCCGGAAGCAACGAGATTGTGCTCGACACACCCGCTGTGAACCGCGATGCTATAGCGCTTGCGGAATCGCTCAAGCTGAAGCCGACATTCGAAACGGCACGAATGTACACTGGACCGATCGCGTCACTGCGGCTCGACCGCGTGTTCGGAGTAACCAGTTTTGAACTAGGGTAGTACCCATTTTGAGTTAGTCCGTTCCGGCTTGAAATTTGTAATCTGCTTCACGTCCCCGCGGCGACGTGCCGTGTATCGTGTTGCATCCGCCGATTTTGTCGGACGGCTCGATCATCATTTTATCGTCGATATTTTATGCGGGAGCATTCATGCCCGAATCCAGAACCAAGGCTCGTTTTTCTCAGCCCACGGCCGATGACACACAGCGCCTCGGGATCGCGGCCGCGTTGGTGCTTGCCGTCGTGACCGCCCTCGGGCTTCATACGCTCGTCTCAGCGCCTGCGATGCGGGAGGCCGCCAGGGCGGAGCTCGCACGTGTCATTGCCGATGAGGATCGGGATGTCTGCGGGCAATTCGGGCTGCGGTCGGAGACGAGCGCATTTGCGGCTTGCAGCCGCGAGCTCGCGAATGTCAGGCGAAAGCAGTCCGACCGCGACCAGGCGGCAGCGGCAGGCATTCCGTAGCGAGCCGTGAAAAACCGTGCGTTGCCTAGTAGCAGCGCGTGATGTTGACGGTGTGCTCGGCACCACCACGGCCGGGTACCGTCACCTGCTCCGTCGGACAACTCGATACATAGGGCCGGTCGGAGGGCACGACGTTCGGCGGGAAACGATGCGCCCAGTCCCAGGGAACGTCGTAGGTGTAGGTGTAGCGAACGTCGTTGGCGACGGGCCCGGCACCGGCGAACGGTTCGCTGTACGCCGCACCGTCGTTGAAGAAGCCGCCGCCGCCCGGCCAGTAGACCCAGGGATTGTTGAAGTTGCGGCCGCGGAACCGCGCGCCCGGCCCGATCGGCGGATGCGCCATCGCGCCGGACCGCACTGCGGCGAACCCGTGGGGGGCGACACCGCCCGGTCGTGCAAAACTGTCGCCGGCGCCAAGGAGCAGCGCGGCTGTGCTGAACGAGGCGAGCAAGGCCCCGTGTGATCTCGACATCATGATACGCACCACACTCGTTTGGCTTCGCGCTCCCCATTGCACGCTAGGCCGGTCCGTCATCCGCCCGCAAACCTATAATTAATTATTGGTTAAGGCACGGGATTAACGGGGAACCGGGTGCGGCGGAACGCCAGGGATATTCGGCGACCATGGCTCAAGATCCGGTGTTGCCTGTCGGGCAAAACACGCCAGCCGTGGGGCAATCCGCGCATCCGAAAATATTCCACTTTACCGAAATTCGGAAACGGCGTATGTGTCGCGGCAACCCGGCCCATGGAAGAGGGGCGTATCGCGATCGTCACGACGCGGGCCGGACGGCGGTGGGCGTGGGCCGCATCGGCGCGAAGGGTTCTGCAGGGCGGGCAACCGTGAGCAAAGCGTCGCGCAAACGACCGGTGTGATCCGCGTACGGCAAAATCGTGTGGTCCTGGCGCCCGGAGTCTGTGCGTCAAGGCTCGTGGTGACGCGTGTGGCCCAACCGGGCCCTCGTGTCAGTCATCTGCGAGCCGACGGGGGCAATAGTGCATCGCTCCCCGGGGAGATCACGACATAAGCCGTCAAACCACTGCGCAGGGAAGGCCGGATGTTTGGGCTTCACCTGTATGCCGCTGTGCAGCCTCTTGTAGCGCAACCCATCGCACAGTGGACCGCGGGTGCGAGGTCAGCACCCGGTCTTCCCTGCGCCCTCTTTCATCTGAGGGTAGGCGACAAAGCAAAGCTCGGGCGAGATGCCGCGAGGATGCGAAGCTGTGTCTGCAATGAAGGTGCGAATCGAAGGAGCGAAGTCGTTGCCGCATACTCCGTCGTTGCGAGCGCAGCGAAGCAATCCAGAAATGTATCCGCGGAGGGATTCTGGATTGCTTCGCTGCGCTCGCAACGATGTGGAAGCAGATGTGGGCCGAAACTCCGCGCTCGTGCCCCCGGACGCTGCGCAGCACGAAGTGATGCGCTGCACAGCCCGGGCCCGTGCGGCAGCGAACTCGATGGCTTTCCTGGGTCCCGGCTCTGCGCAGCAATGCTACGCATTGCAAGCGCGTCCGGGACACGAGAGCCTCCCTACCCCGCAATGACAAATCCGCTGACCTCTCCCCACCTCCCCCACCACTTCTGGCGTGCCGATCCGCTCCTGTAACAAAACTGTCGTACTGCAAAACTAAACGATTGCTCGGGGGCCGCGGTTCGGCGGCCGAGCCGCTTCGTCGCTAGGAGATTTTGATGCGCCGTTCACTGGTGTTGCTGTCAGCCGGACTGACAGTGCTGTCCACCGGATTTGCCTTCGCCGAGAACAACACGCCCCGCAACCTGATCCTGTTCATTCCCGACGGGCTGCGCGCGCTGAAGATCACCCCCGAAACCGCACCCGCCATGGCCGAGGTGCGCGACAAGGGCGTGAACTTCAAGAACTCGCACTCGCTGTTCCCGACCTTCACCATGGCCAACGGCTCGGCGATGTCGACCGGCCATTATCTCGGCGACACCGGCGTGTACTCCAATACGATCTGGGCCAACTACATCTCAGGTCCGGCCGGCGACACCGTGGTCCCCTTCATCGAGAACGACGCCGTCCTCGGCGACATCGACGAGCATTTCAAGGGCAACTATCTCAACGAAGAGACCGTTTTGAAGATGGCCCGCGACAAGGGCCTCAGCACCGCGGCGATCGGCAAGGTCGGCCCCACCTATCAGTGGGACCACACCGATCATCCGGAGAAGACGGGCAAGCACTCGATCATCATCGACGATTCCACCGGAGGCAAGGCCGGCGTCGCGCTGTCGGACGAGATGAAGGACGCGCTGACCAAGGCAGGTCTCGCCCTCACCGCTCCCGGCCGCGGCGACAACGGCAAGGCGGGCGATGCCAGGACGCCCGGCACCACCACGGCCAATTTGGTGCAGCAGGCCTATTTCGCCGACGTCGCCACCAAGGTGGTGCTGCCGATGTTCAAGGCGCGCAACAAGCCGTTCGTGCTGGTGTTCTGGTCGCGCGACCCTGACGGCACCCAGCACAACCAGGGCGACAGCCTCAACCAGATCCTGCCCGGCATCAACGGCCCGAGCACGATGGCGAGCATCAAGAACGCCGACAACAACCTCGCCCAGATCCGCAAGGCGCTGGACGAGCTTGGGCTCGCCGCCAACACCAACATCATGATCCAGGCCGACCACGGCTTCTCGACCATCTCGAAAGAGAGCAACACCAGCCCCTCGGCCAGGATCAGCTATGACGACACGCCGAAGGACTTCTTGCCGATGGGCTTCCTGGCGATCGATCTTGCGAAAGCGCTCGACCTGCCGCTGTTCGACCCCAACGACAAGAACGCGGCCGTCACCGGCAACGCCCATCCGAAGGCCGGCAACGGCGTGCTCGGCAAGGATCCGACCAGGCCCGATCTCGTCGTCGCCACCAATGGCGGCTCGGACCTGATCTACCTCCCGAACAAGGACAAGAAGCTGGCCGCCAGGACGGTGAAGGCGCTGCTGGAGCAGGACTACGTCTCGGGCCTGTTCGTCGACGACCAGCTCGGCCGCATCCCCGGCACCCTGCCGCTGTCGAGCATCAATCTGCGCGGCAAGGCGGCGACGCCGACGCCTGCGATCGTGGTCAACTTCCGCTCCTATGCCAGCGAATGCGGCGAGGCGCCGACCAATTGCTCCGTGCAGGTGGCCGATACCGTGCTGCGCCAGGGCCAGGGCATGCACGGCAGCTTCAGCCGCGGCGACACCTACAACTTCATGGCTGCGATCGGTCCGGACTTTAAAGCCGGGTTCGTCGACGAGCTGCCGGTCAGCAATGCCGACGTCGGCATGACCGCGGCCCAGCTTCTCGGCCTGCGCGGCTCGCAGAATGGCGGCCTGGTCGGCCGGGTAATGTCGGAAGCACTGCCCAACGGCCTCGTGCCGAAGGCGTACAAGGCGGTCGAGAAGTCGAAGAAGAAGTCCGAGAATGGTCTGGAGACCGTGCTCAACGTCCAGCGCGTCGGAAGCCAGCGCTATTTCGACGCCGCCGGATTCCCGGGCCGCACGCTGGGCCTCGAGCCTGAAGCCGGCAAACAAAAAACGGCGGGGCAATAGCCCGCCGCTTCATTCGCGCCCTCAATGAGGGCGCGAAAGCTTCAATCACATGCCAATGTCGAAGACGTTAGGCAATTGGCCCGCCAGAGGCAGCGCGGTGGCGCCCAGGAAGGTCGCCACCATCGCCATCAGGCGACGATTGTTGTGGCGCTTGCCGCGCATCTGGCCGGCGATCCATTCCAGCATCTCGCTGTTGACCTTGGAGGCATAGGATGGCGCCCAGCTCTCGATGTCGGTGTCCTGAGCCAGCGCGACGCTGCGCGGGGGCACCTTCAGCCCTGAGGCGCTCGCTGCATAATGGGCAACGGCCTTGGTGAGCAAATCGTCGAACCGGCCGCCATCGGCACGTTCGGTCGCGGCTTCGTTGATCTCGAACAGCGCCTCGGCTTCGGCGCGGCTGATCGGCTGGTCGTTGACGGCGGTGGCGGTCAGGATGCGGGCGCACCAGGCGGCATCATCGGAATCGAGCGACCGGGAAAAGTGCACCCTTCCCTTGGTGGTCGGACCTTCGCCCGTGATCACGCCATCGCGCACGACGGAAAGCGCATGGGCCGCGGTATCGCGGCAGGACGGTTCGAGGGAGGGCGACTCAACGGACTTCAGCAGTGCGGCAGACATAGTTCACTTCCAGATTTCTTCTGATCGACCAGCATTTTCATGCGGGCGTAAAGGGGTGGTTAATGATTCGATATGCGGATCGCGACATTTCTCAATGGTTGCCGATTGGTCGCTGCGAGGACCATTTCGGTTCCGAAGAGCGTCGGGCGGGCGTGATGCGGGTCATAAACGGCTTTATCGGGGCAATCGAGACCGTGAAGCCCCGGTGGAGATGTTTCGCCGCAGGGAGCGCCGTAACAAAATTGTGCTGAGAAATCAGCCCTTCAGAGCAGGAATTCACATTTTACTTGAAGCAGTTCAGTTGGCGTTCACTTGGGATCGTCAAGTCCATATAATGGGGAATTACGGCAAGCCAGAATTTTTGAGTAAATTCAAAGCGATGAGGTAGAACCATGACACTTCCGATCGGCGCCACCGCACCCGACTTCGAAGCTGAGACCACCGAAGGGAAGATCAAGTTCCATGACTGGATCGGCAACAGCTGGGCGCTGCTGTTCTCGCACCCGAAGGACTTCACGCCGGTTTGCACCACCGAGCTCGGCGCCCTCGCCAAATTGAAGCCGGAGTTCGACAAGCGCGGCGTCAAATTGATGGGCCTCTCGGTCGACCCGGTCGATCGCCACTCGAAATGGTCTGAAGACATCAAGGAGACGCAAGGCGCTGCCCCGAACTACCCGATGATCGGCGATACCGATTACAACGTCTCGAAGCTGTACGGCATGCTGCCGGCCGCGATCTCGGGCGATCCCCTCACCCGCACCGCCGCCGACAACCAGACCGTCCGCAACGTCTTCATCATCGGGCCGGACAAGAAGATCAAGCTGGTGCTGGTCTATCCGATGACCACAGGCCGAAACTTCCAGGAGATCCTGCGCGTGATCGACTCGCTCCAGCTCACCGCCAAGCATCGCGTCGCGACGCCTTCGGACTGGAAGCAAGGTGAGGACGTCATCATCGCGGGCTCGGTCTCCAACGACGAGGCCAAGACGATCTACCCGCAGGGCTGGAAGGAGCCGAAGCCCTACATCCGCATCGTGCCGCAGCCGAAATAACTACCTGTCATTCCGGGGCGATGCGTCAGCATCGGCCCCGGAACGACGAGTTAGACCTTACGCCGCCCGCTGGCGCCCCTTTAGCGGTGGTTCACAGCCCGTACGCTCGACGATTTCCAAGACGTAAACAAGGACACGCTCTGATCCCGCCAAGCCCCCCGCCTGTCATCGTCTGGTTTCGCGACGACCTTCGCCTGTCGGATCACCCCGCCCTCCACGCCGCCGCCAAATCCGGCGCGCCGGTAATCTGCCTCTATGTGCTGGACGATGCGGCCGGCCGTGCGCCCGGCGGCGCGGCGCGATGGTGGCTGGCCCAGTCACTCCGGGCGCTCGGCACGGACATCGCGGCCCGTGGCGGATCGCTTGTCCTGCGCAAGGGACCGGCGGCCAGGGTGATCCCGGAAGTGGCTCGCGACAGCGGCGCCGGTTCGGTCCATTGGAATATCATCGCTCAGTCCCCGCATCAGGCGGTCGAGAAACAGCTCGAGGCGGCGCTGGCAAAGCTCGGCGTGGGCTCGCAAAGTTTCCCCGGCGACCTGCTCGTCCCGCCATCGGCCATCCGCAACAAGGAAGGCCGGGGCTTGCGTGTGTTCACGCCGTTCTGGCAGCGGGTGCTGTCGCTCGGCGATCCGCCCAAGCCCTTGCCCGCACCGAAGCAGCTTCGCCCCGGAGCGAAGATCGCGAGCGACAGGCTGGAGAGCTGGATGCTCGAGCCGAGCAAGCCGGACTGGGCCGGCGGCCTGCGTGAGAGCAGGACGCCGGGTGAGGCGTCGGCCCGCGCCCGCCTGCGCGACTTCCTCAAGCACACCGCGCGCACCTATAGGGGCGACCGCGACCGCCCGGATCGCGAGGGCACCTCAGGCCTGTCGCCGCATTTGCGATTCGGCGAGCTCAGCCCGCGCCAGGTCTTCCACGCCGCGCGCTTCGCCGCGGCCGAGAATCCGGCGCTCAGCTTGGGTATCGACAAGTTTCTGAGCGAGCTCGGCTGGCGCGAGTTCTGCCGCCACCTCCTCCACGATCACCCGAACCTCGCCACCGAGAGCCTGCAAACCAACTTCGACAACTTTCCCTGGAAGCCCGATAACAAGGCGCTCGCCGCCTGGCAGCGCGGCCGCACCGGTTATCCCCTCGTCGATGCCGGCATGCGCGAGCTCTGGCACACCGGCGTCATGCACAACCGCGTGCGGATGGTGGTCGCCTCGTTCCTGGTCAAGCATCTGCTGATCGACTGGCGCGACGGCGAGGCGTGGTTCTGGGACACGCTGGTCGATGCGGATGCCGGCAGCAACCCTGCCAACTGGCAATGGGTCGCCGGCTGCGGTGCCGACGCCGCCCCCTATTTCCGCGTGTTCAATCCGGTGCTTCAAGGCGAGAAGTTCGACCCTGACGGAACCTATGTCCGGCGCTGGGTGCCGGAGCTGAAAGACCTGCCGGCGAAGTTGATCCATCGGCCTTGGCAGGCGACGCCCATCGAGCTTGCGAGCGCTGGCGTGACGCTCGGCAAGACCTATCCGCGCCCGATCATCGACCACGCCAAGGGACGCGAGCGAGCGCTCGCCGCTTACGCAACGATCCGCAAAGGTTGAGCCTTGCTTTGACACAATCATGAAACCCGCTATCGTCATCGCTCCATGCAAACCGTGGGGGACACGATATGGACGACGACAAGCCGATCTCCGAGCAGGCCATGGAGACGATCACCACCGCAGTGGAAGCGACCAAGGACGCCGCCGTCGCCGCCGTGAAGAAGGTGAAGAAGGCAACCAAGAAGGTCGCAAAGAAAGTCGCGCCGAAGAAGGCGTCCAAGAAGAAGGCCGCCAAGAAGTCCTCGAAGAAAGCGACCAAGAAGGCGGTGAAGAAATCCGCGAAGAAGGCCGCGGCCAAGTCGAAAAAGAAGGCCAAGAAGGCCAAGCGCTGATCACAGCGCTTGGATGATGTCTCCGGGTGCGGGCCCGCCCGGAGACCGCTCCTGCGAACCTCTATCCCTGCTTTTTGGCTGCGCGCCTGCCCGGATGATGCTTCCCTTTCGGATCGCGAAACTCGCTGCGATGGCCGCGCCGGTCTTCAGCGTTGAAACGCCGCCGCTTCGCAGGTGAGCCGAACGCCTTGATCACCTTCCTGCCCTTGACCTTCTTGATGACGTAGCCGCCTTCGGTCATCGAGAACGGCGCCTTCAGCGTACCGTTGTGGTCGAACCTGGTACCGCGGGGATGCTTGATGGGTTCGAACCAGGACGGATAGACGAAGTTCGACATCGGGAAACCGCTGACGAGGAAGCCATCCTCCTCCACGGCGTCGCAGACCTCGTAGGCGTATTGGGTGTTCCGGTCCTTGTCGGCCCAGAGATTGGCCAGGGGATCGAGCACCATCTCGAACAACTCGTGTGACGCCGCCATGCTGACCGGCTCGTCGCCGAGCGCCTTGACGAAGATCTTCGAGATCGGCTGGCCCTGATACGTCAGCTCGTGCCGCCCGAGCATGTTCTTGTCGGAGGCGTCGTCGAAATAGACGAGCTGCCAGTCGGTGTGTTTCGGTTTGCGCGTCACGTAGAGATCGACGGGATAGCCCCAGACCGGCAGGAAGTGCTCATCATAGCATTTTTGCAGCGCCGCGGTGAGTTTACCCATCATGCCGCTGTCGATCGTCTCGTCAGCGTGGTTGATGCAGGCAATCCGGACCGGCTTCAGGGAACGGCCGAGCAGTGCTCGCTTCGCCTTCTTCTTCATGGAAATCACCGCGTGAGAGTTCAGCTGAATTGCGATCAGCCTATCACGATGCCCTCGGCACGCCAGGGATGTATTCCGGCGGCGTGGCTCAGGAGCCGAAGCGTCGGTTGACCACGAACACCGCGGCCGCGCACATCGTCATCCCGGCGATCGCCAGAGCATCGAGCTTCTCGCCGAACAGCACATAAGCCATCAGCGCGGTCACGGCGGGCACCAGATAAAACAGGCTCGCAACCGATGTCGCCGCAGCGTGACGGATGAGCCAGTACAAAAGGCTGATCGATCCGATCGAAAGTGCGATCGCGAGCCAACTGAGCGCGAGCACGAACTCGCGCGTCCAGTGCACGACCCGGTCCTCGAACAAAAGGGCGCCGGCTGTGAAGAAGATGGTGACCGCCACATATTGCACGAGATTGCCGGCCCGCCAGTCGATGTGACTGCAGAAGCGGCGCTGATACAGCGTGCCGAGCGTGATGCTGACCAGCGACACCACTGAGGCGAGCCAGCCGAGTCCGGCTTCGCCAATCATCGGGCGCTCGCGCAGAATCAGGGCCACGCCGCCGAGCCCGAACACGAGACCTGCCCACTGCACCGGCGTCACCTTCTCGCCGAGCCAGCGATTGGCGATGGTCGAGGTCAGAATCGGCTGCAGGCCCGGAATGAGCGCGGAGAGGCCTGCCGGAATCGAATGCGCGATCGCGATCGCGGTGCCGCCGAGATAGAAGCCGTGGACGAGTATGCCGGCGACCGCGCTGTGCGCGATACCGACTCGATCAGGCCATTTCGGGCGGGTAATGCCGGCGATGATCGCCATCAACCCGACCACCACCGCCATACGGATGGCGAGATAGGTCAAGGGATCGGCGTTGTTGATGACGTATTTGGTGCCGATGAAGCCGGTGCTCCAGAGCAGGACGAACAGGACAGGCGCTGCGCGCGCGGCCAGATGATCGTGATGATGATTCATTTGCCGCCTCATTGCCCGAGCGGCGACGGTGCGGCAATGTGAATTTCTGATGCTGCGCTGCGACGGTGCACAGCCGCTCAGCTCAGCCCATCACCACTCTTCCGGACAGGGATCGATGATCTTCCAGAGCTCGACCCCGTTCTTGATCTTCTTCATGTCGGTGGTCAGCCCGCCATTGCGGCGAATCCAGTCCTTCACCGTGTCAGGGTAGTAGGACATCAGGTCGGAGGTCCCCGCTGCGCTGGTGACCTTGATTCCAAAGGTGAATGCCTTGTCGTAATAGGCCTGGTGGAAGCCGAGACTCGCCTTTGGTGTCACGCAGATCTTGTTCAGCGGCACGATGCCGAGCACGAGCGTGCAGGCCGAGTTGCAGATCCCGTCGATGATCACGCGCTCGCCGGTGTCGCGGACGCGCTTGTACTTAGCCTTGTACTCTTCGACGTAGCCTCCGTGGTCGCGGGTGATGTGCAGTTCAGCCCGTGCGGGCGCGGCGGCGACGAAGAGCAACAGCAGGCTGAAGAGCGTGATGCGCATGGCAGGTTGCGATGAAAACCTTGCAGGAACGTACCGGCCCCTCGAAGAGGACCTCAATGAAAATCCCCAAAGGAGCCGGGGGCGGAATCTTTGACCGGATTCTCTTTGGCCATACTTGTGTGGGGAATTCGTTAAGCATCCCGAAAAGGCCAAAAATGGGCAGGCCCGACCGCGCTTCCGGCAATTCTGTCACACCCACCCGGGAATCTGCGGGATTAACCCCGCTTTCCGGGCCCCGGATGGGTGCCCTGGCGGTCCGAAATGGCTATAGATGGGTGACCGATTTGCGTGGGTCCGGAGAATCGACATGAGCCAATTCAAGCTTGTAGCCGCGGTTGCTGCCTTGTCGGCCGCAATTCTAGTCCCCAGCCTCGCGGAGGCCAGGGGCCATCACCGCTATTACGCGAGTCCGCTGCCCTACCCGATCAGCTATCTGCACAATTACGGCCCGGGTATCACGCCCGGTACCTTCGCCTTCTACGACGGCCCATCGACCAACCACTGCTATCAGAGCGCTGCCGCCTATGTCGGCCAGGACAGGCGGCGCCACCCCTGCTTCTGAGGGGCGTGGCCACAGCCAAGCGGGCGGCTAGCTGAGGATCTGCTCTCAGCACTCCATTTCGGTTCTGCCACAATTTGATCAGAACAACTTCGATACCCTGTGTCGCGTAAGCGGAGGAAGACATATGAAGCTTAAAATCGGCCTTGTCGCCGTGTTCCTGCTCGGTGCACTCGCGGCATCGTCGTCGGTCGCATCGGCCATGCCGGTTGCGCCAGCACCTGCGCCCCCGCAGCTCTCAGACGTCGAGCAGGCCCGCACGGTCTGCAATGCCTGGGGACGCTGCTGGTGGCAGCCGAACGTCTATTACGGCTACGGTTACGGCCCCGGATATTATGCGCCACCACGCTATTACGGCCCGCGCTACTATCGGCCGCGCTATTATGGATATTATGGCCGCCGCTGGTGAGTTTTGAAGGGGCCCTCTGGGCCCCTTCGCTTTTGCGAGATGGCGCTGGAGTCCGCTGCAGCTGAAGCAACTCCAAGACTGATCTAGATCAAAGATGAAGTTTGCCGTGCCGTCATGCTGCGCGGATGACCGATTTGATAGTATTCCGGTGCCCGCGGGCGGGCAGAATCTGCAAGCACATCTTGAAAAGCAGCCAAGCCGGGAAGGACGAAGCTTTGCATCCTTCGCCTGCAGGCGCCTCCATTTCATGACCCTGCTGCCCGCGCAGCGGATGAACCGGAGAGGTTTGACGTAGCCACGCATCCGGTCCCCGTGTCCGCAATATCAGCGCGGGGAATCCTGTTTACTGAATCGTCGCGTTTCGCCATTGATCGGCGCATCGACGTTCATTTCGTTGTCACATTGCAGCATTCGGCCAGACGCATGTTCTTCGACGCTCTTGCCCCCTCCTCCGCGCTCCAGCTGACCCGGTTTACCGATGTCGACGCGTTTCGACCGGCCGAGTCCCTGGAGGACGCCCGGAGCATTCCGCTTGATGTCGCCAATTTCGCAGCGGCGCGCGCCATCGTGAACCTGCCGGGGTGTCGGATCATTGTGGCGAGGTCATTCGCACGCATTCTCGATAGCGTTTACCGCGCGCCAGGCGGCATGGTGATTCTGCCGATGACCGACGATCTGCGGGCCAGTTCGAGCGGGGTGGATATCGACTCGCGCTTCTTCATCGCCTTGCGCGGCAACCACCATTGCCATTTTGTCGAACCGCGGATCAATCACCATGCGCTGATCATGTTCTCCCCCGCACTCGGGGATCGCGGCTGGTTCGATCGCCCCGACACTTTGTGGGTTCGTATCGCGGACCCCGCTGCGCATCTGTACGCGCGGCAGCTTGTGCAAGATATCTTGCAGACCGCGTCCATACAGCCGGATAGGTTCGAAACGCCGGAGGTCGCCGCGCACCTTCAGGAGGGCCTGTTGCTCGCCTTCGACGAGTTGTTCCGGATCAACCCGTCGCGCGATCGCGGCGCTCCACGTGCGGGCGCACGCTCAGCCAGGCTCGTGCAGCAGATCGACGACTACGTCACAGCCTATCCAACCGCTCCGATCTACACAGCCGATCTCGCCGATGAATTTGGCGTCTCGATCCGCACCCTGGGCGGTGCGGTGGCCAAGGTGCGCGGGATGAGCCTGCATCAATACATCCGGCTGAAGCGGCTCTGGGCAACCCGCTCACAGCTCCTCAGAAGCGGTGCCGCCTCGGTGGCCTCGTGCGCGCGCGCCCAAGGCTTCCACCATCTCGGCGAGTTTGCCGCAGCTTACCGCGCGACCTTCCACGAAGCGCCCTCGGACACGCTGGCGCGAGCCCGGCAAACCGGTTTTCCGGCGAACTGACATCTTCACTGTACTGAGAGGTGGATGGGCAACAAGCCGGCCTGGACGGAGGGAAGACCCTGGGCAGCTTACGAATGGCGCGCTCGGAAGGATTCCAAGCCTCCGACCCTCGGAATCGAAATCCGCTCAGTCCGCAAGCAGTTAGAGTGGATGTTTCGTCGCCTTGCCGCGGAGTTGCGTCTCTCTCCTGCGTGCTCATCGACCAGATTGTTGGGTAGGTCTGAATGCTCGGCGAAGCGATCCGGCCGGACGCTTGAGCGCCACGCCGGTGCCGCACGCCTCAAGCGCAGGTCCGCAATGGCGGCTCCGGATATCCCGCCGCCCCCGTTATCGCGAATGCGTGTGGGGACGCCCCCTTGACGCCCGAGTCTTTCCATCCATATACCATCCATGTGGATGCCAAGGGGATGCTATGTGATGCCGAGTAACGTTCACGAAATCCGACCAAAGCCGTCCGACACGGAAAAAATCACGATCAATCTTGGTTTTGTCGATCTCGGTCAGGTCGACTTGATGGTGCAGGAAGGGTTCTACTCGAACCGCACGGATTTCATCCGGACCGCGATCCGCAACCAGCTCGAACGCCATGCCGACGTGGTCAAGCAGTCCACGGCGCGAAAGAGCCTGGACCTGGGCTTGCGAAACTACAGCCGCGAGGATCTCGAGGCGGCGCGGCGGGCGGGCGAGATGCTGCATATCAATGTTCTGGGCCTCGCGACTATCGCCCAGGACGTCACGCCCGAGCTTGCCCGCGCGACGATCGCCTCGATCTCCGTATTAGGAGCTCTGCACGCGAGTCCGGCCGTCAAATCCGCCCTCGCTGACAGAACGAGGTAAGGCCATGCTGAAACTGGATATGGTTCGCGAAGCCACACGCCTGACGCGGTCGGGCCAGCTCGTTGAGGCCACCGCGCTGATCCAACGCGTGCTTAGGGGTGAGAGCGCGCCGGACGTCACCGCTCCCGGCACACGCCGCTCTCCCGCGACAGAAAGAAAGCCGCCGATCATCGACGCCAAGCCACACGTGGCCGCGACGAGGAGTCCGCGTCGCACAGCCCGTGCGCCGGTGGATCTCGCCAAGAATCTCCCTGGGCTTGGCCTCGGAGGACCGCTGCGGCGCGCCCCGCCGTCCATGGCGGACATCGTGCCGGACGGCACCCGGTTCGTCGAAGGTAGCTACTGCAACGCTGCGGGAAGCCGCTCCTACCGGCTCTTCATCCCCAGCGGCTATCATGGACAGGCCATTCCGCTCGTGATCATGCTGCACGGTTGCACGCAGTCGCCGGAGGATTTCGCCGCCGGCACGCGAATGAACTTCATCGCCGAAGAACAGACCTGCTTCGTGGCCTATCCCGCGCAACGGGCCGAAGCGAACCAGGCGAAATGCTGGAACTGGTTTCGTCCAGCCGACCAGCAGCGCGTTGGGGGCGAGCCTTCGCTCATCGCCGGCATCTCCCGCCAGATCATGCGCGACTATTCGGTCGATCGGGAACGCGTCTACGTCGCCGGACTGTCCGCCGGGGCCGCAGCCGCGGCCGTCATGGGATCGACGTACGGCGATCTGTACGCGGCGATCGGCATTCATTCCGGACTGGCCTGCGGAGCAGCCAGCGACCTTCCCTCCGCGCTGATGGCCATGAAGCAAGGCGGCGGACCTGAGGCAATGCCGGGCGACGGCCCGCCCGTGCCGACAATCGTCTTCCACGGCGATCGCGACACCACGGTGCATTCCAAAAACGGCACTCGGATCGTCCGACAGTCGATCGGCGCATCCCGCACGAAGGCGAAGGTGCACCGCGGGCGGGTACCTGGAGGGCATGCCTACACCCGCACGGTCCACACCGACGTCGGCGGGCGGGGAATCCTCGAACACTGGGAAATCCACGGAGCCGGACACGCATGGTCGGGAGGCAGCCCTGCCGGCTCCTACACCGATCCGGACGGACCGGATGCGACGAGGGAGATGCTGCGTTTCTTTCTCGAACATTCGTTGCAGAGGAGACGAAACTAGCGTCACTGCCAGCGACTCACAGTCACTTCGCGCAGCGCGCGCAGAGGTTGGCAATTGACCCATCGTCTGGCGAACGCAACGGCGACATCCATTCAGAATGCGGCATCTGATGGCGTTCAGAATGACAATCCTGAGACAGCCAAAAGCGCTTGATAGTCATCAGGGTGAATGGCGCGCTCGGAGAGATTCGAACTCCCGACCCTCGGAATCGAAATCCGATGCTCTATCCAGCTGAGCTACGAGCGCCCTGACCCGGGTGAGGGGCCACAAACCGACTGCCTCGGTCGTACGCTGGTGGGCCGGCGCACCGACGGCGTTCGGATCGGTTCGAATTAGCAGAGAGGTCGGACAATAAAAAGCCCTTCCCGCCTTCATCCAGGGGGGATCAGACCATTCTTACCAGGTCGTGTCGAAAAGACCGAAATGCGGCTGCTGTGCCACCTGCATCATCGGCTGGCCGCGCCGCGGCGCCGAATGCGCCCGAGCCACCTTGCGCTTGGGCTGAACTGGGGCCTGAACCTGCGCCTGCGGCTTCCCCTCGGCCTTCGGCGTGAATTGGGCAAATGTCTCGCGCACCCGCGCCTTCGCGGAGGCGTCAGCCAATGGGTCTGCCTGCGCGGTCGGCTGAGGTACGGCGGCCGCGGTCTTCATCACCGGCGCGGCGATGGTCGGCTGCCTGGTGTCGAGCACGACACGTTCAGGCAGATGACGGTCGGACCGGATTCGGATCAGCGGCTGGTCGTAGCTTGCAGCTGCAACGGTCTGCACAGCCGGCAACGTCGGCCAAACGAAATCAGCTGCGAATAACAGTGCGAGCAACGCTCCACCGACGAACAGGAAGTACCGAAAGATGGGCATTGACCGCGCTCCGCCCCCCGCATCCGCGCGTGGGCTTTTCGCCTTAACCGGCGATCCTTTAATTGGTTCCTGGGCCCAGCCTTAGGTTCAAATGGCAACGCCAAGATTTTCGGCCAAGGGGCGTGCAAGGTAACTTTTCCGCTAGCGGAATGTGCAGCCCTTAGGCGCGCCGCGCCGTCACGAGCGAGCACTTCGCCTGGTCGGCGTTCACGTTGACGAATCCGACCGGGACGTGGGCAAAGGTCTTGCGGCTCTTCATGCCAACGGTATCGGCCAGCACGCGGCTGCGGTCCGTCAGATGGCTGCCGTCGCGCCGCGCAAAAGCGCAGACGATCTCGACATCCTTTACAGCATAATCATTGTCATTCCGCACGGTGAAGGTCACCAGCGCCTTCGAGCCAAGGCCGCCGCGCCTCCAGGTCTGCGAGGAGATCCTCATTCGGTCGAGCTCGGCGTCCCCCGCAGCGGGGGTATCGGAGGCCGCCGCCGGGGGAGCCGGATTGTCGCCCGCCAAGGCGAAGCTCACCAAGGTCGATTTCACCGGTTCGGTTTCAGCGACATTGCCTTGGGAAGGATGCGTCGTCAGCCCGAGGGCACCGCCAACCACGAGTGCAGCCATTAAGAGGCCGCGCTCGACCCGGACGTTTGCGGACTTCGTCCGCGGCGTACCCTCGCCATTCCTGACGAAGCTTCCCGGTCCGATCGGAGCAAACCCTTCGCTCATGGGTGCGTCACTCGCCTCCTCTTTCAACCGGTGAGACGAATTCAGGTTCCCGCATCCATGCGAATTTCGGATAGGAGCCATAGTGTCCATCGCCTAACATGCGCTGCGACATCGCTAACGCCCTGCCGAGAGGAATTGAAATGCCAATCATCGTCACCTGGGATCACGTCCATCTGCGCAGCCCCGATCCGGAAGCGACCGCGACGTGGCTGCAGGATATCCTCGGCGGCGAGATCGTGCGCGCGCCAGGGCGCATCGATGTGAACCTCGGCGGCGCAAGGATCTTCATCGCGCCGCTGGAAGGCGACAGCGCCGTCAGCCCGCCGCCTCCTCACCCTCATCAGGGCCTCGACCATTTCGGGCTCACGGTGAAGGACATCGATCTCGTCGCCGCCGAGATCAAGGCCAAGGGTGTGACCTTCACGCGCGAGCCGACCACGATCCGGCCCGGCGTCCGCGTCTGCTTCATCCGCGGTCCCGAAGGCATCTCCATCGAGCTGCTCGAGCGCGACAAGAAATACACGTGATTCCTCAGGGCCTAAGGGCGTTGCCCGTCATTTCAGTGTCACAGATACAACGGGCGGGCAGCCAAGCGAAACTGCCGCGTTGCGCGAGGGGTTGCGCTTTGGCATAAAAGCCTCACCGGTTTAGCCATTGGGCGATGGCGTCCGGCCGACGGGGCGCAATGAAGAACGGCCTCTATTCGATCCATGTGAGCCTGCTCGATGGCCGAGCCGGCAAGGGTAGCGGCGTGATTCTTTTTCGCGACGGCAAGATCCTTGGCGGCGATGCCTACCTCTACTACACCGGCAGCTACGTGGTGAAGGACGACCACACGTTCAAGGGCGAGGTGCTGGTGCAACGGCACACCTCGCCGCGCGGCGACGACAATCCGCTGTTCGGCGGCCCTGCCCCCGTTGGCATCGGCGTCAGCGGCACCTACACGGAAACCCGCGCGGAGATGACCGGCACGGCGCTGGTTGGCAAGGCCAGCCTGATTTTCGGCGCCACCCTGCACAAGCTTGTAGACGCCGACTAGCCACAGGTCTATTCGGCAGCCTGCTCCAGCGGCGCCGTGCGCGGCAGGATGATCTGGATCCGCGTACCGCTGCCCGGCTCGGAAACGAGATCGAGTCGCCCGCCGAGCCGGTTGGTGACGATGCTGTAGACGATGTGCAGCCCCAAACCGGTGCCGCCTTGGTCGCGCCGCGTCGTGAAAAACGGATCGAAGGCACGGCGGCGCACGTCGAGCGACATGCCGCAGCCATTGTCTGAGACGATAATCTCGACATTGTCCTTGCCGGATTCGCGCACCTGGATGTCGATGATGCCAGGACGTCCGTTCGGAAAAGCATGCGCGACCGAATTCAGGAACAGATTGGTCAGCACCTGGCCGTACGGGCCGGGATAGCTGTTCATGGTCAGGTTAGGCTGGCACTCGACGTTGAGCGTGAGATTCTGCTTGCGCAGCCCCGGGCGCAGGCTCATCACCACCTGCTCGGTGAGGTCGGCGAGGTCGAAGCTGCGCTGGTCAGAGTAGTTGCGGTCGGCCGCGACCTGTTTGAAGGACTGGATCAGCTCGGCGGCGCGGTTGAGATTGGAGACCAACTGCGAGGAGGCGTCGCGGCTGGTGTTGAGGTAATCGTTGAGGGTCGAGCGGCGAAGCTCGCCGCGCTCGACCTCGGCAGTGAACATCGCGGTCTTGCGCTCCAGCGCCGAGGCGACAGTCAGGCTGATGCCGACGGGGTTGTTGACCTCGTGCGCCACGCCGGCGACCAGGCGTCCGAGGGCCGCGAGCTTTTCGGCCTCGATCAGCGAGGCCTGGGTCTCGCGCAGATTGCGCAGCGCGGTCTCAGCGGAGTCCTTGGCCTTCCGCATTTCCTGTTCACCGCGCTTGCGCTCGCCGATGTCGAGCGCCACGGTGACGATCCGCTCGATCTCACCCTCGGCATCGAGCAGCGGCAGCTTGTTGACCAGCCATTGCCGCATGTTGCCGGAGGCGTCCTTGTACTCCTCCTCGTAGAATCCGAGCCCCTTTCGCAAGGCCAGCACGCGCTTGTCGTTCTCGTCGGTCTTGGCGGCGCCGTAGCGGGACATCAGATCGGCGGTGGTGCGGCCGAGCGCATCGCCGGGTTCGATACCGAAGATGCCTGCCATATAGCGGTTCATCAGCACGTAACGGAGGTCGCGGTCCTTGACGTTGATGACGGCGGGCACGGTGTCGATGACCTGCTGGAGCAGGCGCCGGCCTTCGGCGATGGCATCTTCCGCCCGCTTCTGGTCGGTGATGTCGCGTAACGTACCCTCGTAGCGGACGATCGTGCCCTGCTCGTCCCGTACCCCCGTCGCACTGTCGGAGAGCCAGAGGATGTTGCCGCTGCGTTGGCGGACCTGGTACTCGAACTCGCGCACAATGCCGTCGCGATGCATCAGCCGCTGGTACTCCACGCGGGCCTCGGGATCGACATAGATGGTGTGGGCGATATCGTTGATGCTGTCGATCAGGTGCTGCGGGCTGTCATAGCCCATCATCCGTGCCAGCGCCGGATTGGCGTTGAGGAGATCGCCTGCCGGCGTCGTCACGTAAATGCCGTCGACCGACCCCTCGAATAGCTTGCGATAGCTCTCTTCCGCCAGCCGCTGCTCGGTGAGCGCCCGCACCGCCGCTTCGCGTGCCGTGTCGGCCTCCTCCAGCGCGCGGCGGAACACCTCCGCCGCGCGGGCAATATCGCCGATCTCGTTGTTGAGATCGGCCGACGGGATCGAGGTCCTTTTCTCGCCCGCCGCGAGGGCACGAATGGAGCGCGCGATCTGGGCCAACGGACGCACCGTCCGCCCCACGACGAAAACGGCGGCGAGGATGCCGATCAACACGCCCATGCTGCCGAGCACGATGCTCTGCCAGCGCGCTTCCGCAAGCGTCCGGGCGAAGTCGCGCGACAGCACATGGCCGCGGCGGTCGCTGACGTCACGGAGCAATTCGGTGACGCGGCCGATCAACCGGCCCTCGGTTCCCAGCACCTCACGATCGATATCGGCGATCTGCCGTTCGCGCACCGCGACTGCGATGATGGCATCGGCGTAATTGTTCACCGCGGTCTTCAGCTTGCCATCGGCAATGTCCATTGTCCGCATGCCCAGCGCGGCCTGTTCGGCTGCGGAGGGATTGCGCGCGAGCAATCCAAGCGCGATCCGGCTCTGGGCCTCCGACAGGCGCGCGGCGAGATCACGGTCGCCGCTTTCGGAGACCGCGGCGTCGAATTGGTCGCGCAGCGGGGGCAGCCCGGCTAGCAGTTGCGCACGGCGATCGATCAAGGTCGATATCCGGTCCAGCCCGCTCCGGTAGGTCGCAAGCCGCTCGGAGACGCCGTCGATCATGTCCTGCTGTTCGGGCGCCAGCTCGATTCGGGTCTTCTTGAGGATGTCGCTCAGCGTCGAGGCCGCCTCGCCGACCTGTTTGAACTGGATGCCGGCGCCGGGATCGGTGACGAAGTCACGCGCGGCGAGCCGCAAATCGTTCATGCGGCGGTCGATGTCCTCTGCGAGGTCGCCGACGCTTTGCAGCCGCTGGAGTTCGGCGAAGGTGGCGTCGATATGCCGGATCGCGATCACGCTGGCAGTCGAGGTGACGATGATCACCGCCAGCACCAGGATGAAGCTGCCGAACGTCATCTGGCCGATCGACAGCGAAAACGATCGCTTCTGCGGCGGATTCGGTGGCGTTTCGACGGACATTGGGGCTGAACCGGACTCCATACCCGCCCTATATACGCCGTATCGCCCCTCCGGGGGAACATGCCTCCGCGAGGCGGAACGGGTTGTTTTTCATGATGGTTTAGCGACGGCTGGGCCGCCGGGCCGGAAACCTGAGGTCCATGGCGATCGGTCCACGCTGCCATGGACGAACTTCAGGGCCTCGGCGCTCCCCAATACTTCGTTTGATATCGAAGTATTCTAGCCGACCGCGCCGACCTCGAACACCTCACCGTCATAGCCTGCTTCGCGGGGGATGCGGAGCTGGCGGCCGGTTTCGGTCTTGGTCATGACCGGCATCACCGTGACAATGGACATGCCTTTGGCATGCTCGAGTGCCGCCTTCACGTTCGGCTGCTTGGCGAGCCGGATCAGATTGCGCGTGGTCGGGAACGGCAACTTGAAGCGACCGCTCTCACCGCCCTCCACTGCCTCGCGCGCCGACAACCAGATCGAATCGGTGGACTCGCGTCCATCATGCGCGCCGAGCTGGTCGGGCGGTGCCGCGGCGAGGAAGAACCAGGTGTCGAAGCGCTTGGGCATCCCCTCCGGCGTGATCCAGTGCGCATAGGGCACGAGCGTGTCGAGCGCGAGCTGGAGATCGTTATCGGCGAGAATGCTGAGAAAGCTGATCTTGTGCTCGTTGAGCGCGACGCGATGCGCGTCGGCGATCTCGCCGGCGCGCTTCGCGTCGATAGGCGTGTTCGAACCATTGGAACGCGCCAGCAGGATGCCGCTCTCTTCGAACGTTTCGCGGATCGCGGCGATCCGAAAACCGCGGTCCGCTTCGCTCAAGGCTTCACCGCCCGAGTAGAGATCGGAACGCTTGACGATCTCCTGATCGCCGGCATCCACGCTTCCCCCGGGAAACACCAGCGCGCCCGAGTTGAACTCGATCTGATGATGGCGCACCATCATGAAGATCTCGACTTCCTTCGCTCCGTCACGAAGCAGAAGGATCGTCGAGGCCGGGCGTGATGCTGATATCTCGGGCATTCAACTAACCTGCGGCGCTGGATTGCGGGCCGAGATTGGCGCGCTTGTCGAAACGAGCGACGCGCGACAAGAGATAATCGACTTCCGCCTTTGCCGTTGCCGTTATCGTTGCCCCCGGCTTGCGCTGTGCGCTGGAGGCGATGATGCCGCGCTTCTGCAGCACGTATTTGCGCACGGTGAGGCCGACGCCGGGCTGCTGCTCGTAGCGGATCAGCGGCAGATGCGCGTCGAAGATGTCATGCGCGGCATCGCGCTTGCCGGCCTTGGAAAGGTTGACGACGTCGATCAGAAGCTCGGGGAAAGCGTAGCCGGTCATGGCACCGTCGGCGCCGCGCTCCAACTCGAAGTCCAGGAACGTGCCGCCATTGCCGCAGAGGATCGAGAGCGGACGGAGCGAGCCATCCTTCTGGAAGCCGCGCAACGTCGTGATCTTCTCCAGGCCCGGCCAGTCCTCGTGCTTGAGCATCACGCAGTTCGGATTGTCCATGACGATCTTGCGGATCACGGCGGGAGTGAACACCACCGTGAGCGTCAGTGGATAATCTTGGAGCACCCATGGCACGTCGGGGCCGATCGCCTCGGCCGCCTGCTTGAAATACCCGACGATCTGGTCGTCGGTGCGAAGCGAGGGCGGCGGCGCGATCATGACGCCGGCGGCGCCCGCGTCCATCGAGGCCCTGGCCAGCGAGCGCATGGTGGCAAAGCCGGGCGCCGAGACCCCGACGATCACCTGCATCTTCTTGGCGCGCTTGACGTAGCGCACCGCCACCTGCTCGGCTTCGGCGGCGTCCAACTTCGGAGCCTCGCCGAGAATCCCGAGCACCGTGACGCCGTCGCAGCCGACCTCCTCGTAGAAATCGGTCAGGCGATCGATCGAGCGCTCGTCGATGCGGCCGTCGTCGTGGAACGGCGTCGGCGCGATTGCGAAGGTGCCCTTAGCGTCGGCGGTGAGTCTCATCAGTCTCTCTCTTTCTCCGTCATTCCCGGACGCGCGGAAGCGCGAAGCCGGAATGACACAATCAGCCTAAAACCGCCGCGCGCCCATCTTGATCTGCTCTTCGGAGAAGAAGATCTCCCGGGCATGCTCAACGATGTCCTGGGCGTTCCAGCCCGTGTGCGGCGGCTTCCAGCCTTCCATCTCCATCATCCGCATTTCGCGCACACCACGGGGCCCGGACACGCCCAGCACCTTGCCGGTCTGATCGCCGGACAAATCGCTGACCATGTATAGCACGGCCGGCGCAATGCCGTCCGGCCCAAGCGCCGCCGAGGGGTTCTCCTTGTAGCGGGGCAGGTCTGCGGTCATGCGGGTCAGTGCGCCCGGGGCGAGCGTCCAGATCCGGATGTTGTACTTCCGGCCCTCGATCGCCAGCACGTTGGAGAGGCCCCAGATGCCGCCCTTGGCGGCCCCGTAATTGGTCTGGCCGAAATTGCCGATCAGCCCTGAGGTCGATGAGGTGTTGACGATGACGCCGCCGCCGTTCTCCCGCATCCAGCGAAACACCGGCATCGTGCAACAGAAGGTGCCTTTCAGATGCACCTTGATGACCCTGTCCCAGTCGGCCTCGGAGGCCTTGTGAAAGGTCTGGTCGCGCAAAATGCCGGCATTGTTGACCAGGATGTCGGCGCGGCCAAAATGCTTGATGGCGTCGTCGAACACCGACTGGCCGCCTTCCATGGTCGAGATGTCGGCGCCGTTCGCGACCGCCTTGCCGCCCTCGGCCTTGATCGCGTCCACCACGAGCTGCGCCATCGAGGTGTCGGCGCCGGAGCCGTCGCGGGGCCCGCCGAGATCGTTGACGACGACCGAGGCCCCTTCCCGCGCGAACAGCTTTGCGTAGGCCTCACCGAGCCCCCCGCCCGCGCCGGTGATCAGCGCGACCTTGCCGTCGAGTAATCCCATGATGGTTTCTCCCTGTTTTGCTGTTCCCTGTCCGAAACGCGATGCAGCGTGAAAGGCTGCGTCCGGGACACGAGATCTCCCTAGCCCAGCACCGTCTTGCCGTTCTTGATCACCGTAACGCCGCGCGAATTCACCTTGGCTTCGAACGAGATCACATTGCCGTCCTTCCAGAGGTCCATGGTCACCGTCTCACCCGGATAAACAGGCGAGGAGAACCGCGCGACGTGCTGGCGGAAGGCTGATGCGTCGTAGTCGGCATAGGTCTGCAGCACACCACGGCAGGTGATGCCGTAGGTGCACATGCCGTGCAGGATGGGGCGCGGGAAGCCGGCCTTCCTGGCGAATTCGGGATCGCTGTGGAGCGGGTTGCGATCGCCGCAGAGGCGATAGACGAGCGCCTGGTCAGGGCGCGTGACGATGTCGATGGTCTTGTCGGGTGCGCGCGAAGGCATCTTGTGCGGATCGGGCTGAGCCAGGTTCGGCCCGCCGAAGCCGCCATCACCGCGGGCAAAGCGGGAGGCGACCAGCGTGGCGAGCTTCTCGCCCTTCTCGTTCTTCAGCACGGTCTGGTGCGAGATGACGACGCCCTTGTCCTTGCCCTTGTCGTAGACCTCGACGACGGAAGAATCGGCGGTGATGTTCGCGGCCACGGGCAGCGGCTGGTGAAAGGTGATGTCGCGCTCGCCATCGACCACCATGACGCGGTTGAGGTTCATCTCGCCCGGGCCCGAGCCCCAGGCCGCGACGGAGGCAAAGGTCGGCACCACCTTCAGCGGCCGCGGCGTGAAGGTACCTTCATTGACGAAGGCGAGTTCGTTCTCGTCCAAGGGATCGGCACCGAGACCGATGCCGCAGGCGTAGAGCATCACCTCGCGATCGCCATAGGCATATTTCTGGCCGAGGTTTTTGAGGGCTTTGAGCTCTTCGTATCTGGCGGACATTTGTTTGTGTTCCTCCCGGCGTCTGTCTCAGCGAGCAGCGGCGCTCGTTAATGTGCCCTCTCCCCTTGTGAGAGAGGGCGACGAGAGCCGTGCGGCAAACTCGTTTGGGTGAGGGGTTGCTTCCTCGGCAAAAGTCTCTGTGGAGAGAACCCTTCATCCGGCGCTTCGCGCCACCTTCTCCCGCAAGGGGAGAAGGGAAGTAAGAACTACACCGGCGTGAAGAACGGCAGCGGTGCCCCATCGGTCGGCTTGAACACCACCTTCACCTTCTGACCGATCTTCAGCTTCTCGAGATCGCAGTCGACGAAATTGGTTTGCACCGACGGGCCCTCCTTCAGCGTGACGTAGCCGATGGCATAAGGACCGCTCGGCGACTTCCGCATCAGGCTCCAGGTGTAGATCGTGCCCTCGCCCGACGCCTCTTCCCATACCGTCTTGTCGGAGTAGCAGAACGGACAGATCGAGCGCGGGAAGTAGTGCGCTTCGCCGCAGGCGGTGCAGCGCTTGATCATGAACTTGCCCTGCCTGGCCGCGTCCCAGAACGCCGCGGTTTCCGGATTGGTCACCGGGGCCGGATACTTCCTAGCTTCGCTCATCACACGCGCTCCAGAATGGCCGTCGAGGCGGCGTGGCGGACACCCAAGAGACCGCCGGTGCCGTGGGCGATGGCGAGATCGCAGTTCCTGACCTGCACCTTCGGATGCGCCTCGCCGCGCAGCTGCCTGACGGCCTCGATGATCTTGGTCATGCCGCCGCGATTGACGGGATGGTTGCTGCAAAGGCCGCCACCGTCGGTGTTGAATGGCAGCTTGCCGACCCCGGAAATCAGATTGCCGTCGGCGACGAACTTGCCGCCCTCGCCCTTCTTGCAGAAACCGAGGTCCTCGAGCTGCATCAGCACCGTGATGGTGAAGCTGTCGTAGATCGAGGCGTATTTGATGTCCTTCGGCGTGATACCGGCTTCCTCGAACGCGCGCGGGCCGGACCAGATGCCGGCCGAGTATGTGAGATCGAGGTCCTTGCCGCCGCGCGGGCCCTTCATCGCCTCGCCATGGCCGATCAGCTTGACCAGCGGCTTCTTCAGGCTCCTGGCGATCTCGGGCGTCGTCACGATCAGCGCGCCGCCGCCATCGGAGACGACGCAGCAGTCCATGCGATGCAGGGGATCGGAGATCATCGGCGAGTTCAGGACATCCTCGACGGTCACAACGTCCTTGAGCATCGCATGGGGATTGTATTGCGCGTGGTGCGAGGCCGCGACCTTGATCCAGGCGAGCTGTTCGCTCGTCGTGCCATAGTCGTGCATGTGGCGCATGGCACACATGCCATAGGCATTGTGCGTGGTCGCGCCGTAAGCGGATTCGAAATCGAGCTCGGCCCCGGCGGCCCGCGGCGGCATCACGCCAGAGCGCGGCTTGCCGGCGAGCGTGATCAGCGCGATCGAGCACTTGCCCGCCGCGATTGCTTCAGCCGCATGGCCAAGGTGGATGATGTAGGAACAACCACCGGTCTCCGTGGAATCGACGTGACGAAGTTTTTTCGTGTTGAGACCGAGATAATCGACCATCGGCCAGGCGCCCCCGGGCGCATCGCCCGCGCAGAAATAGCCGTCGACATCGTCCTTGCTGATCCCGGCATCCTCGATCGCCCCCTTGGCGACCTCGGCGTGGAGCTGGGCGGTGGATTTGTCCGGCGCATGCCGGGTCGGGTGCTCGTAGATCCCGGCAATGTAGGCCTTGCCCTTGATGGTCAAAACAGAGGTCTCCGCTCGCGTTTCTTCTTGGCTCTTTTTTCTGAACCGCACCGGGCGGATTGGCAAGCGCGGAAATATTCCGTCGGGCGAGAGGACAGCGGGTGGGCGCAAGCGAGGTCGGTCATGGAGGGCCGCTCTGCTCCCGCGCCGTCCTGCGAGCGCAGCGAAGCAATCCAGGACTTTCTCCGCGGGTGTATTTCCGGATTGCTTCGCTGCGCCCGCAATGACGGAAGAGGCAGCGGAAATCCCAACGGTGTTCAGCCCGACGGCACAAGCAATTTTCGTTTGATCGAAAAATGGGCCCGCGTTCGAAAAACAACCCCATGCACAGTAGAGCAGTGGTTGATTTAAAAGGATAAATCGCAGCGCGGATTAGCCGGAGGCGTAATTCGCCGATTTGGCCTCCGCGGCAGCTGGGGTGGCGGATCACGCTTGGCTAATCCGCCCCACCAGACCGCCCTACTCCGCGGCAATCTGCCTTGGCGCTGGCGGCGGGCTCGCCAAATCGGCGGCGAGCTGGGCGTAACGGGCCTTGGCGTCGGCGACGGCCTTCTCCTTCACCGGGCCGTAGCCGCGGATGCGGTCGGGCAGCGAGAGCAGTTCGACCGAGGTATCGATCGTGACCGGCGACAACAGGCCGAGCACGGTGGCGACGTCCTTCTCGTAGCCGACGATCAGATCGCGCTCGAGCTTGCGGTCGGCGCTGCGGCCGAAGAAGTCGAGCGGCGTGCCGCGGAGGAATTTGAGCTTCGCCAGCACACCGAACACCTTCAGCATCCACGGGCCGAAGGCGCGCTTCTTCGGACGACCCAGCGCATCGACGCCGCTCGCCAAGATCGGTGGGGCCAGGTTGAAGCTGAACTTGTAGTCGCCCTCGAACTGGTCGCTGAGCTGTTTTGCGAAAGCGCCGTCGGTGAAGAGGCGCGCGACTTCGTACTCGTCCTTGTAAGCGAGCAGCTTTGCATAGTTGATCGCGACTGCGCGCGGCAGCGCATCGCCGTAGCCGCCCTTCACCGCGGCATCACGGACCTGGTCAACCAACTTGCGATAGCGCTTGGCCAGGCGGCCGTTCTGGTAGGCGGTGAGATGCTTGACGCGATGCTCGATGACTTCGTCGAGCGTCATGGCATCCAGTGTCTTGGGCGCTGCGACCTCGTCCGTGCCCTTCAGCATCTCGGCGAGGCGTGCCGGATCCGCGACCGCGAGGCGGCCGAGGCGGAAGGCTTCCTTGTTCATCTTGATCGCGACGCCGTTGACCTCGATTGCCTGCTCGATCGCTTCCGCCGACAGCGGGAACAGTCCCTTCTGATAGGCATAGCCCATCATCATCATGTTGGTGGCGATGCTGTCGCCGAGCAGCCGCTCCGCGGGCTTGGTGAAGTCGAAGAACACGGAATCCTTGTGCAGCGCCGTCTCTAACAGTCCGTTCAGCTTGCGGGTCTGGAAATCGAAGTCGCGGTTGAGGACGAAGTCGGCGGTCGGGATCAGGTGGCTGTTTATGATGCCGCGGGTGCGGGTGCTATCGCAGAGCGAGATCGTGTCCTTGGCGACTGCGACCACCTCGTCGGCGGCGAGCACGACATCGGCCGTACCGGTGACGATGCGCGAGCAGGTCACCTCGGCCGGGTGATCGGAGAGGCGCACGTGGCTCAGCACCGCGCCGCCCTTCTGCGCAAGGCCGGACATGTCGAGGATCATCGAGGCCTTGCCTTCGATGTGCGCGGCCATTCCGAGCAGCGCACCGATGGTGAGCACACCGGTGCCGCCGACGCCGCCGACCGCGATGTTGTAGGGCTTGTCGAGCGCCGGCCGCGACGCCGGCTCGGGAATCGCGCCGATATCGCCGAGATCGGCCGGCGCTCGGTGCCGTGGCGCGCCGCCGTCGATGGTGACGAAGGACGGGCAAAAACCCTTCAGGCAGGAATAATCCTTGTTGCAGGACGACTGGTTGATGGCGCGCTTGCGGCCGAACTCGGTCTCCAGCGGCTCGACCGAGATGCAATTCGATTGCACCGAGCAATCGCCGCAGCCCTCGCAAACGGCCGGGTTGATCATGACCCGGCGCGCCGGATCTTCCATCAGGCCGCGCTTGCGGCGGCGGCGCTTTTCGGCGGCGCAGGTCTGCACGAACACGATCGCCGAAGTGCCCTTGTACTCGCGGCACATCTTCATGACGTTCTGCAGTTCGTCACGGTGAAATTTCTTGACGCCGGGCGCGATCGTGTCGGCCGGATAGGCATCGGGGTTCTCCGAGACGAGATAGATCTCGCTGATGCCCTCGGCGTGCAGCTGGGCCATGATCTTCTGCGGCGACAGATCGCCGTCGTGGCGCTGGCCGCCGGTCATGGCCACCGCATCGTTGTAGAGGATCTTGTAGGTGATGTTGGCCTTGGAGGCGATCGCCTGCCGGATCGCCAGAATGCCCGAATGGAAATAGGTCCCGTCGCCGAGGTTCGCGAAAATGTGGTTCTCGTTGGTGAAAGGCGCGATCCCGACCCACGGCACGCCCTCGCCGCCCATATGGGTGAACGTCTCGGTCGAGCGGTCCATCCACAGCGCCATGAAGTGACAGCCGATGCCGGCCATGGCGCGGCTGCCTTCGGGGACTTTTGTCGATGTGTTGTGAGGACAGCCGGAGCAGAAATACGGCGTGCGGGAGACAGGCGCCGTGGGGATCATCTGGGACGCCTGGCGGCCGTTGAACCAGTCGGCCTTGGCGCGGAGCATCTCCGCGATCTCGGGGTTGAGATCAAGTCGAAGCAGTCGCTCGGTCAGCGAGGTCGCAAGCGAGGCAACGCTGAGCTCGGCGGCGAAGGTCAGGAAGCGCTTGTCGTGCTCGTCCATCTTGCCGACGATGCGCGGGCGCACGTCGTCCCGCCAGTTGAACAGCTCCTGCTTCACCTGGTTCTCGACGATCTCGCGGCGCTCTTCGACAATGAAGATCTCTTCCAGCCCGACAGCGAACTGGCGCACGCCTTCCGGCTCCAGCGGCCAGGGCATGCCGATCTTGTAGAGGCGAAGGCCTATCTTGGCGGCGACCTGCTCGGTAATCCCAAGCTCGCGCAGCGCCTGGCGGACGTCCTCGTAGCTCTTGCCCGAGGCCATGATGCCGAATCGGGCGTTCGGCGAATCCATGGTGATGCGGTTGACCTTGTTGGCGCGCGCAAAGGCGATCGCGGCAAAGCCCTTGTAGTCCTGCAGGCGGCGGTCCTGCTCGAAGCGATCGTCGGGCCAGCGCAGATTGAGGCCGCCGGGCGGCAGCTCGAAATCCGGGGGGATGATGAAAGGCTTCATTTCGTCGGTGAGATCGATCTCGGCGGTGGTCTCCACCGTCTCCGTGATCACCTTCATGCCGACCCAGCAGCCCGAATAGCGCGACATCGCGATGCCGAGCAGGCCCATCTCGATCATCTCGTGAATGCTCGAGGGATAGAGATACGGCATCAGCGCCGAGATGAAGGCATGGTCGGACTGGTGCGGGACGGTCGAGGATTTCGCGCCGTGGTCGTCGCCGGCGAGGCACAGCACGCCGCCGTTCTTGGCGGAGCCCGCCGCGTTGCCGTGGCGGAAGACGTCGCCGCAGCGGTCGACGCCCGGACCCTTGCCGTACCAGATGCCCACGACACCATCATACTTCGCACCGGGCGAGAGGTTGAGCTGCTGCGAGCCCCAGACCGCGGTTGCCGCCAGATCCTCGTTCACGCCGGGCTGGAATTTGATGTTGTACTGCTCGAGGTGCTTGCGAGCGGCGAAGAGCTGCTGATCGTAGCCGCCGAGCGGCGAGCCGCGATAGCCGGAGATGAAGCCCGCGGTGTTCAGGCCGGCGGCGCGGTCGCGGCGAATCTGGGCCATCGGCAAACGGACCAGCGCCTGGATGCCCGTCGTGAAAATATGGCCGGTGTCCTGGGTGTATTTCTGATCGAGACTGATCGGACCCTGGTTGATGCCCATCGTTGTCCTCTTCCGCCCTTTTGAGCGTTGGCTGCTTAAGCCGTTGCCTGCCCGTTGTTTTTAGCTAGGGCGCGCCGACCATCGCCGCCACTCTATGTCGGATATTCAACGCAAAGCATCACAAATCTGGGCCTGCCGCGGCGGCGGGAAAAAAACGCAATTTCGTGGCCGGAAAGGCATTGGCGATTTTCAATTTGTGTCACCATAGCCCGCCGTCGCGAAATGACGTGACGCCCGTATGATGCGAATGGGCGATGAGTCGCAGCAAGAAGGGTCGAGGATGCGGGGGATTCTGGCGGGCCTGATCTTGTGCAGTGCGATTGCGCGCGCGGCAGTTGCCGCCGAGCCGTCGCCCGAGCTGATCGCCGCCGGCAAGACGCTGGTCGAGGCCGGCGACTGCGCGGGCTGCCACACAGCCGATCCGGCAAAGCCGTTCGCCGGGGGCAAACGCATCGACACGCCGTTCGGCGCGATCTATGCGCCGAACCTGACACCTGATCGCGAGACCGGGATCGGCGCCTGGAGCGACGATAATTTCACCCGCGCCCTGCGCACCGGCACCGCGCCGGACGGCTCGCTTTACTACCCGGCCTTCCCCTACCCCTACTTCACGAAGATGACCAAGGACGACACGCTGGCAATCCGCGCCTATCTCGGCACGCTCGCACCTGTCGTCAGCCGCAACAAGCCGCCGGAGCTGCGTTGGCCCCTCAATTATCGCGTCCTGATGCGCGGCTGGAACTTGCTGTTCTTCACGCCCGGCCTGTTCGAGCCGGACCAGAGCAAGAGCGCGACGTGGAACAGGGGCGGCTATCTCGTCACCGGGCCCGGACATTGCGGCGCCTGTCACACGCCGAAGAACTACTTCGGTGCGGACAAGAGCGCGCAGGCGCTGACCGGCAGCGAGCTCGACGGCTGGTACGCGCCGCGTCTCGATGGCGCCGCGCGCAGCGGGCTGCAATCGTGGAGCGCCGAGGACATCACCGAATATCTACAGAGCGGCCGCAATGCCCGGAGCCATGCCGGCGGCCCGATGGCCGAGGTGATCGTCAATTCGACCTCGAAGATGAGCGATGCCGATGTGCGTGCCATCGCGGTTTACCTGAAGGGCCTGCCGCCGGCGCGCCGCGAGACCATCGTGACGCCGCCTGACGAGAGCGAGATGAAAGCCGGCCAGGCGGTCTATGCAAAGTTCTGCATCGCCTGCCACGAAGCCGACGGCACCGGAGCGCCGCGCATCTATCCGCCGCTGCCGGGCAACGCGCTGCTGCAATCGATCAATCCATCCTCCACCTTGCGCGTCATTCTCGACGGCGCGCACACCGTGACGACGCCGCGGGCGCCGAACACCGGCGAGATGCCGGCCTATGCCAGGCAATTGTCGGATGAGGAGATCGCGGCTGTGGTGAACTACATCCGCAACTCCTGGGGCAATGCCGGCCCGCTGGTGACGCCGGAGCAGGTCGCGAAGGCGCGCAATTGAGGAACGAATGGGAAAAGTGAACGGCGAACGGCGGATCCATTCGCAATTCGCCATTCGCGCGCGACAGCGCTCACCGCTCCTCATCTCCCGTGAACACGAATTTCGGCATCTCCCATTTGTAGCGCACCGCAAGCAGACGGAAGCCGAGGCCGAGCACGAAGGTCAGGATCGTCCAGAGCTCGGCGTTGAGCTCGAGGCCGAATGCAGTCGCGTAGAATAGTCCCGTCACGACTGAAACGCTGGCATAGAGCTCGGAGCGAAACAGCAGCGGGACATCGTTGCAGAGCACGTCGCGCAACACACCGCCGGCGCAGCCGGTCACCATGCCTGAAACGATGACGATCGGCAGCGAGGCATCCATCTGCCAGGCGACGTTGCAGCCGATCATGGTGAAGACGACGAGGCCGATGGCATCCAGCACGATGAAGGCGACGTGCAGCCGATGCACGAGTCGCGCCATCAGGATCGTCACGAGCGCCGAACCGCCCGGTAGCGCCAGGTAGACCGGATTTGCAACCCAGACCAGCGGGTAGTGACCGAGAAACAAGTCGCGCAGCGTGCCCCCGCCAAGCGCTGTGACACAGGCGAGAAGGCAGACACCCACATAGTCCATGCTGCGTCTGCCGGCCGCCAATGCTGCCGTCATGCCCTCCGCCGAGATGGCGATATACGCGAGAAGATGCAGCACGCTGTCGGTTGGCGGCAAGCTCCACATCGGTCAGTTCCCTCGTTGCGGCCATGGAACCCAGGTCCACCGGCTCTTGAGGAACAGGTTCCCGATTCCTCATGAGAGGGCAACATCCGACGAAAGCATAAGAGGGGCGGAACAGAATCTCGCAGCCGAGGGTTGTCACGGCGTAACAACGAGGAGACCCAATCGATGGCAGACGACCGTTTTCCCAACGATCCGTACCGCCCGAACCTCGCCGACGATGAGTATCTTCGCGCGGCGCGCCGGGATGCCGACCTTCAGGTCGATCCTGAGCTCGGCGAAGGCCCCGCCTCCAGCGGCAAGGTTGCGCTGTTCGCGGTGGCGATCGCCCTGGTGCTGGGTGCCGTGTTCTATGGCTTGAACAACTCCAGCACGGGCAACCAGGCGAGCAATACGCCTGCGACGCAGACCGCGCAGCAGACGGCTCCGGCCAACCCGGCCGCGCCTCCCGGCATGCGGGACGTGACCCCGCGTAACAACACCGCACCGGGCGTGACCACGGGCGCCGCCTCCAGCAAGCCGGCCGCACCGGCCCCGGATACGCCTGCGGCAAAGGCGGCACCGGATACGCAGACCCCGTCCGACGGCGCGAAGTAACAATTTGCAACACGAAGCGACAGCGGCGGGATCGAAAGGTCCCGCCGCTTCCGTATGGATCTATCCGAACATCTTGTTGAGCTCGCCGCCGGAATAGCCGGTGCCGAGCTCGGTGAAGGTGCCCTTCTCCGCCATCTCCTTCGCCGCGCGCATGAAGCCGCCCCAGGCGGCGCGGGCGAGCGAGCCGCCGACACTGATGCGGCGCACGCCGAGATCCTCGGCTTCCTTCAACGACAGGCCAGCCGTGCCGATCAGCAGGTTGAACGGCTTGGGTGCGACGGCCTTCACCACGGCGGCGATGTCCTCGCGCGTCTTCAGGCCCGGCGCATAGAGACAGTCGGCGCCGGCATCCGCGTAAGCGGTCAGCCGGTCGATGACGAGCTTGAGATCGGTCACGCCCCAGAGATACGCCTCGCAGCGGCCGACCAGCAGCGTACCGCTGTCGCCGATCGCCTTGCGCGAGGCCTTGATGCGCTCGACCGCGAGCGCGCGCTCATAGATCGGCTTGTCCTTGTCGCCGGTGGAATCCTCGATCGACAGGCCCGCGACGCCGGTGCGCACGCCGCGCGCGACATTTTCCGCGACCTTGTCCGGCTCGACCGCGAAGCCGCCCTCGAAATCCGCGTTCACGGGAATGTCGACAGACGAGCTCAATGCTGCCAGATGCTGACACACGTCCTCGACGGTGACGCGGTTGTCGGCCTTGCCGATGGTCCAGGCAAAGCCCGCGCTCGACGACGCAATGGCCTTGAAACCGAGATGCTGCAACGCCTTGGCGCTCCCGACATCGACGGGATTGGGCAGAATGAAGCATCCGCTCTCGTGCATCTTCCTGAATGTTGCGCGCTTGTCTGCAGTTGTCACATGCATGTTTCTCTCCCGTGTTGGCTGCGCAGAGATGGGGTTGCGCGCTCGACAGCGCTAGTGCGCGTCGTGCACCGCGCGGCTGTCCTTCGGCGCCTGCTCGCGATCATTCATGCCGTAGTCCCTGACGACGGTGGCGATGCGCAGGTGATAGTCGGCGAAGATCGTCGCCCTGCCTTTGGCCTGGGTGCGCCTGTGCTCCATTGTGTTGCGCCAGGCCTGCACTGCGGCCTCATCGCGCCAGAACGATAACGACAGGAACTTGCCCTTCTCAGTCAGGCTTTCGAACCGCTCAACCGAGATGAAGCCGTCGATGGCCTGCAGGATCGGCTTCAGATCGGCCGCGAGGTCGAAATAAGTCTGGCAGTGCTCGGGCTTGGGCCAGACTTCGAAGATCACGGCGATCATGGCAGTCTCCTTGATGTTGGTAACCTACATTACCACCTTGCGCAGGAAGGTGCGCTCCTCCGCGAGGATGAATTTGTTGTCCTCGGCAAAATGGAAGTTCGCCATCGCCTCGGCATCGTGCCGCAGCCGCGCGCGATAAGCTTCGTAGGCGGCGAGGCTTTGAAAGGTGACCAGCGCGAACGCGATGTTGTTGGTACCCTCATGCGGCATGAAATAGCCGATCAGGTCGCCGCCGCATTTCGGGATGATCGCGAGCCAGCGCTTCGAATAATCCTCGAACTGCGCACGCTTGAAGGGATCAAGCTGATAGCGGATGAAAACTGTGACGGACATGGGCTCTCCTGTTTCCTCCGTCATTGCGAGCGCAGCGAAGCAATCCGGGAATCCCTCCGCGGGGAGAGTTTGGATTGCATCGGCACCAGTGCAAATTGCTTCGCAATTCGTCACGGGTTCCTCGCAAATGGCGAGATGGCGAGAAACTACGCGCTTGCCCGGCTACAATGCTTCGGCTACGATCGAAGCATGAAATCAGGACCCGACATTGCCATGGTCGCCGCGCTGGTCGGCGATCCCGCCCGCGCCAACATGCTCACGGCGCTGATGAACGGACGCGCGCTCACCGCGAGCGAGCTCGCGCAGGAGGCCGGCATCACCCCACAGACGGCGAGCTCGCATCTCTCGAAGCTGGAGGCCGGCGGGCTGGTCGAGCCGGAGAAGCAGGGCCGCCACCGCTACTACCGCCTCACCGACGACGATGTCGCCGGCGTGCTCGAAGGGCTTGCGGGGCTTGCTGCGCGCACCGGCCATATGCGCGTGCGCACCGGGCCGAAGGATCCGGCGCTGCGGCGCGCGCGGATCTGCTACGACCACCTCGCCGGCGATCTCGGCGTGCAGATGCTCGACAGCCTGCGTGCACGAAACCTGGTGAAGCAGAAGAAGCAGGAGATCGAGCTGACGGCGGAAGGCGAGCGCTTCCTCGCCAAGAATTTGCAGATTTCATCGGAGATGCTCAGCCATCCGCGCCGCCCGGTCTGCAAAGCCTGTCTCGACTGGAGCGAGCGGCGCCACCATCTCGCCGGAACCCTGGGTGCCGCGATGATGCAGCGCTTTGCCGAGCTGAAATGGGCCGCGCGCGACGCCACGCCCGGCAGCCGCGTGGTGAATTTCACCCGCACCGGCGAGAAGCAGTTTGCGGTGCTGTTCGGCAACGGCAAGGACTGATCACGGCCTGGCGTGGCAGCACACGACCGCGTGTGAACGGAGACCCCCATGTTCCCCATCCTGCCGGCCGCGCTCATCGCCGCCCTGCTCGCTTTTCCCCTCACCGCCCGCGCCGCCGACACGCCGCAACGCGAACCCTATGGCATCTCGCTCGAGGGCTTTGCCTATCCCTACCCCGTGCATCTGCTGCCTGTCGTCAACGACGGCGAGCAGCTCAGCATGGCCTACATGGACATCGCGCCGGAGCAGCCGAACGGGCGCACCGTGGTGCTGCTGCACGGTCGCAATTTTCCGTCGAGCTATTGGGCCGATGTCATCAAGATGCTGAACGAGGCCGGCTACCGCGTCGTGGTGCCCGACCAGATCGGCTTCGGCAAATCGTCCAAGCCTGTAGGCGAACTGCATTTCGATAATCTGGCGCGCAACTCCATCGCACTGCTCGATCACCTCAAAATCGACAAGGCCGACATCATCGCGCATTCACTCGGCGGCATGCTGGGGGTACGCATCGCCCGCGCCTATCCCGACCGCGTCTCCCATCTCGTGCTGACCGCGCCGATCGGGCTCGAAGATTACCGCCTCTACGTGCCGCCAACGCCGACCGAGAAGATCATCGAGAGCGAGGACAAGCTCACCGCCGACGGCTATCGCAAGCAGCTGCAGACCAACTACGCGATCAAGCTGCCATCAGAGGCGATCACGCCGTTCATCGATGCCCGCTTCAACATCAAGGGCAGCCCCGATTACCCGCGCTGGCTGCGCGCCTTCGTCTCTTCCGGGCAGATGATCTATCGCGAGCCGGTTGCGCACGAGATTGCTGAGATCACCGAACCGACGCTGTTCATCATGGGCGCCGACGACCACAACGCGCCGGGCCGGCCGAAGGCGCCGGAAGCCTTGCGCGCAAAGATGGGGCAGAATGCCGAGCTCGCAACGGCGTTTGCTGCGAAGATGCCGAATGCGCGCGCCGAGATTATTCCGGATACCGGTCACCTCGTCTTCCTGGAAGCGCCCGGGAAGTACAAGGAATTGGTGCTGGGCTTTCTCGGTCGCTAGCGACGCCGAATTGTCGCTTCAGGCAGCACGCGGGGAATGTTCATGCCGCATTCACGTCATGATTGGCAGGCTTGGATCGCAACGTGACGGCACGTGTCCAAATCAATGTGTCAAATCGCGTCCTTGTGCGCCGCAAGCGCAAAACCCTGCCCGAGAACTTGCTCCCGAGGACCAGAAGGAAGATCGGATGAAATATCTCTTTGCCGCCGTGATGCTCGCCAGTGCGGTCGTCGGCTTCAGCGAGGCGGCCAGCGCCGCCGGTGGTTGCGGCCCAGGCTGGTACCGTGGCCCCTATGGCGGCTGCCGTCCCATGCGCGGTCCCGTCGTCGTCGCCCCCGCGCCTGTTGTGGTCGCCCCGCCTGTTGTCGTGGTGCGTCCGCGCGTCTGCCCCTACGGCTTCCGCTGGTACGCCGGCCGCTGCCGTCCGTTCTGATCTTTCGCGCGGTCAATATCGGTGAATGGCCCAAACCAAAAGGGGATCGCAATCGCGATCCCCTTTTTCAGTCCAGGCGCTGCCCTTACCAGTGGCGCCAATGGCGACGGTGCCAGCGACGGCGCCAACCCCAGTGCCGGTGATGCCAACCCCAGTGCCGGTGACGCCAGCCCCAGTGACGGTGATGCCAGCCCCAGTGACGGTGATACCAGTGGCCGTGCCCCCAGCGCACCTGCTCGGGCTTGAGCTCTGCTAGTTCCTCACTGGTGGTGACGGCGGGATGAGCGTCCGGATTGGCTGATGGCATGCTGCCGTTCCCCAGCGCCCGCGGCGCCAGCGGCGCGGCCTGTGCGGCGGCGGTGAACGCGGCAGTTGCCGCCGCGACACCGAATGCAAGTTTCAAAAAGTTCCGGCGCTCCATGACTCAATCCTCTGATTCATCGATCAAGTGATGCAGAGGAATTGTCGCGGCGCCGACATGAACTGCGGCTGAATCAACCGTTCAGATTCGACGCGTCTCGCTTGGCGAAAAAACATCGCAGGCCTGTCGGAACGCGCCGGCTCCATCCGTCCTAGGCTCGAGACAGCATGGAGACACTGCATGGTCGACCTCACGTTGATCACCTACGACTGGGTTCCCCCGCCACCGCGCGGCTATGTGCGCGATCTCAGGGTCCGCTGGGCGCTCGAAGAGGCTGGACTGCCCTATCGCGTTGCCAGCACGCCATTCAACGACCGCGGCGCAGAACATCTTGTGCACCAGCCGTTCGGCCAGGTGCCATGGCTGACCGATGGCGACCTTTCGATCTTCGAGAGCGGCGCGATCCTGCTGCATCTCGGCGGGCTCAGCCCGAAATTGATGCCATCAGATCGGCGCGGCCGCAGCGAAGCCACGGAATGGCTGTTCGCCGCGCTCAACTCGGTCGAGATGGCAAGCCTGCCGTGGACGATGTCGAAGTTCATGCGCCACCCAACCGATACGGCGGCATGGAAATTCGTCGACGACTTCCTGAAGCTCCGCCTCAAGCATCTCGAGCCGGTGCTGGCCGGCCGCGAATGGCTGGCCGGATCGTTCTCCGCCGCCGACATCCTGATGTCGGACGTCCTGCGCGTCGTCGATCAATTCGACGGGCTGGCCGACAGCCCCGCCTGCCGCGCCTACGTCGCGCGCGCGATAGGCCGTCCGGCGTTCGCAAAGGCCCACGCCGATCAGATGGCGCACTTCGCCGCAGCGGATAAGGCGCGCGGGATGTGACCTGCCGCACATCGTTAACCCGATGTTAGCCATAGGCTCACGGCCGCTGGAACGAAGCAATTTGCTTCAAATTGTCGGGGTGGAAGGTGACCCATGACCCGCATCGACTATCTCAGAGAGCAGGTAGCCCGCGCCGAGCGCCTGGCGAAGGCGATCCTCGATCCGCAAACCGCGGAACGGCTGCGAGCCTTCGCCGCCGAATGTCGCGCGGAGCTGGAGCTCTTGACCGTCAGGACTGCTGCATAAGGCGGCGCCTCACACCAGCTTCATCGGCGTATCGGCCACCACGCGCAAATCGATCCCGCCGATGAGTGCCGCGCGGCGCGCCTCGGCAGCACCGATCGCATCCTCCGACTGCCGCAGCGTGCTGACGTTCGAGCCGAGCGAGACGATGCCGCCGAGCACCAGCGCGATCGAGCCGAGCGCGGCGGTCTGACCCAATCCAAACAACCCGAGGATGGTGACCAGGAGTAATACCGCGCCGCCCCCGATCGCGATCTTGGACGCCAGGATGTACTTCCGGCAACGCTCGGCGATCCCGGCGAGCCGCTCGATCCGATCCTCGATGTCGGAGATTTCGTCGATCAGATCGTCGTCGGTCATGGGATTGCGGTTACCAGATCCCGATTGCAAAGCGGATTCTACAACGGCAGATTGTCGTGCTTCTTCGCCGGCGCTTCGACCTTCTTGTCCTTCAGCATCGCCAGTGCCCGCGCGATCCGCTTCCGGGTCGAATGCGGCATGATGACGTCGTCGATGTAGCCGCGCTCGGCGGCAATGAACGGCGACAGGAAGCGGTCCTCGTATTCCTTGGTGCGGGCGGCGATCTTGTCGGCATCGCCGATGTCGGAGCGGAAGATGATCTCGACCGCACCCTTGGCGCCCATGACCGCGATCTGGGCGGTCGGCCAGGCGTAATTCATGTCGGCGCCGATTTCCTTGGAGGCCATGACGTCGAAGGCGCCGCCATAGGCCTTGCGGGTGATGACCGTCACCAGCGGCACGGTGCATTGCGAGTACGCGAACAAGAGCTTTGCGCCGTGCTTGATCAGGCCGCCATACTCCTGCGCGGTGCCCGGCAGGAAGCCCGGAACGTCGACGAAGGTCACGATCGGGATGTTGAAGGCATCACAAAAACGAACGAAGCGCGCGGCCTTGCGCGAGGCGTCACTGTCGAGCACGCCTGCCAGCACCATCGGCTGGTTGGCGACGAAGCCGACGGTGCGGCCGGCGATACGGCCGAAGCCGGTGACGATGTTCTTGGCGAAGCTCTCCGCGATCTCGAAGAAGTCGCCCTCGTCCACGACCTTCAGGATCAGCTCCTTCATGTCGTAGGGCTTGTTCGGATTGTCGGGGATCAGCGTATCGAGCGACATGTCGATACGGGCGGTGTCGTCGAAGCTCGGCCATTCCGGCACGCCGTCGGTGTTGTTAGCCGGCAGGAAGTCGATCAGGCGCCGCATCTGCAGCAGCGTCTCGACGTCGTTCTCGAAGGCGCCATCCGCGATCGAAGAGCGCGTGGCGTGCACCGAGGCGCCGCCGAGCTCTTCCGCGGTGACGACCTCGTTGGTGACGGTCTTCACCACGTCGGGGCCGGTGACGAACATGTAGCTGGTGTTCTTCACCATGAAGATGAAGTCCGTCATCGCAGGCGAATAGACGTCGCCGCCGGCGCATGGGCCCATGATGACCGAGATCTGCGGGATCACGCCCGAGGCAAGCACGTTGCGGCGGAACACGTAGGAATAGCCGGCGAGCGCTGCGACGCCTTCCTGGATGCGGGCGCCGCCCGCATCATAGAGGCCGATGATGGGCGCCCTCGCCTTCATCGCCATGTCCTGGAGTTTTGTGATTTTCAGCGCATGCGTTTCCGACAACGAGCCGCCGAACACCGTAAAATCCTTGGCGAAGACGAAGGTCTTTCGGCCGTTGACGGTGCCCCACCCCGTGACGACGCCGTCGCCGGGGATCTTGTTCTTCTCCATGCCGAACTCGGTGGAGCGGTGCTCGACGAACATGTCGAACTCCTCGAACGATCCCTTGTCGAGCAAGAGCTCGATGCGCTCGCGGGCGGTCAGCTTGCCGCGGGCGTGCTGCGCCTCGATGCGCTTCTCCCCGCCGCCGAGCTTTGCGCCGGCGCGACGGTCTTCGAGGGCGTCCAGGATATGTTTCATTTGCTCCCGCCAGTTCTTAAGCCTTAAGTGAAGCGGGTTCTAACACGGCATTTTGCGCGCCGGAAAGCGGCTTTCGGCGCCGCAGGGCTGCCTTGAGGTAGCCTGAAGGCGCAAGGAATTCCAGAGTTTTGCTGAGAGGTGAACCATGGACGAGAGCGCAGTTGGCACGGGTGCCGTGACCGGAGGCGTCAGGATCCTGCTGCGGCTCGAGGGGCTCGCGCTGTTCGCGGCCATGACCGCGCTCTATGCGACCTGGGGCGGCTCCTGGTGGCTCTACGCCCTGCTCTTCCTGGTGCCGGATCTGAGCTTCCTGGCGTACCTGTCGGACGCCAGACTCGGCGCGCTGGTCTACAACGCCGCCCACAGCTACATGGCGCCGGTGGCGCTGATGACGCTGGGCTTAGGGTTCTCCTCGCCGTTGACCCTGTCCATCGCCTTGATCTGGCTCGCCCATATCGGCATCGACCGGGCCCTGGGCTACGGCCTGAAATATGACGCCGGCTTCGGCTTCACCCATCTGGGGCGGATCGGCCGCCAGAAAAGCGCCTGATCCCCGTGCACGCGCGGCGGGATGAGCGCGATTTGCCCGCGCTGATCAGTTGACCGGACCAGCCGATCCAGGCTTGCTCCAGATCCGATCAGGCGCTGACGGCGAAGAAGACGACGGATCGCGCGGCGGCCGGGCGACGCTCTATGCGAGCCTCGACCGCTTCCACAAGCTCTGGAACAAGTCAGGCGTGCAGTTCGCCGCAGCGCGCACGGTTTTGACAGCGGCCTGCTCGGCGTCGCCTCGGTCACCGTGTCGGCCAATGCCCAGACCGTGCGCAATTGCCACATCAGGGAGGGCGACGGCGGCGTGCTGATGAACGGCGATACCAACGCGCCCTTCACCTACAAGGACCCCTGCGTCGAGCTCAATCCACATGTCGGCGGCAATCCCGCCACGGCCGAGGCCTCGCGAAAAGCGTTGGTGGAATTTTTGCAGACGTTGTTCAAGCTGGGATAGGCCCGCGTCGGTGCCAAATTCTCCGTCATTGCGAGCGTAGCGAAGCAATCCAGAGTCTTTCCAGGGTGACAGCCTGGATTGCTTCGTCGCAAGAGCTCCTCGCAATGACGAGCCCGATCAACCTGATGCGCTAGCGCGCGCGGCCCGACAGCCGCAGCACGAACACCAGCACTTCGGCGACGGCCTTGTAGAGGTCCGGCGGAATCTCTTCGCCGAGCTCGACCTTCGAAAGCGCGCCGGCCAGGATCTCGTTCTCCTCGATCGGGATGTCGTTGGCCCTGGCGATCTCGACGATCTTGGCGCCGATCGTACCTTTGCCCTTGGCGACGACCACGGGCGCGCCGCTGCCCTTCTCGTAATGCAGCGCGATAGCGAGCTTGGACTCCTCGCTCATGTGGCGCGATCCAGGAAATGCCCGGCGCGGGCCGGCGCGGGTTGCGGCGGGGTGCCGTCGCGCACGACGATGTCGCCGGGCTTGAGCTCGGCCTTGGTCAGCGCCTGATTGAGCTCACCGATGCCGGCGCGGAGTTGCTGCGCCGTCGCCGGCCGCTCGGCCCACATCCGCACAAAGGTCTTGTCGCCGTTGAGCGTGACCAGCGCATGCACGGGGCCCGCCGGCTCGACATTGAGCGTGAAGCGCGCGCGCCAGGCGCGCTTGGCGGTGTCTGGCGTTTCGTTGCCGCCGTCGCGCGATATCTCGAACTGGGCCATCGCGGTGCCCTGCGGCGTCGCAAACGGAATCTCGAAATTCCACTGCGGTAGGCTCGGATCGATGCGATGGCCGCCGGCATCGACGCGGTCGGGCAGTGAAGCGACTTGCAGGAGGGTCTGCCGCGCGAGCGCGGCATCGGTATCGTCGAGCAGGCGATGCACGGTCGCAGCGAGCGGCGCATTCAGCGTCAGTGATGGTGAGGCGATTGCCTGCGGCGACGGAAGCGCGCCGCGGAACGGCGGCGGCGGCGGCGTACGCCCGGCCGCTTCGAAGACATGCCCGTCAGGCAGCACCTTGTTCGTGCCAGGCACATTGCCGGTCATGCGCGGCAGGTTTTGCGTGACCTCCTGCAGCAAGCTTGCGGCAAGGCCTGCGGAGATGGCCCGCGGCAGTGCTGCCTGCGCCGTTTCGCCGGCCATGTCTTTCAGCACGGCAACCGCAAGCGCGGCGTCGCGCGGCATTTGCGTGAGTTGAGCGCCCCCCGCCTCGGGCCCTGGCAACGCCGTCTGCACAGCTTCGCCGGCCACCTGCAGCGCCGGAGCTGCATTCTGCTGCGGCGTGACGGCATTCGTCGCAATCGCAAGGGCCTGCGTCGGCGGCGCGGCGGGCTCGAGCGTGGCTGAGGTCACGGCCAGCGTCTGGCGCAGCACCAGCAGCGCGGCCTTCAAATCCGGTACCGCACCTGACGATGGCGTCCCCCCCGCGGCCAGCGAGGCTTCGAGAAACAGGCCGGATTTCTGGAAGGCGGATTCGATATCGCCGCCATCCAGCGCAGTGTCGAGCGGCGTCTGTTGCGCCAGCACCTCCAGCACCGCCTGCTTCAGGCCAGCAGGCAGATCGCTGCCGCTGACGACCGACGCCAGATTGGCAAACAATGGCGCCTGGCTGCCCTGTTTGGTCGCGGCCTCGGCCGATGCGACTGTGACGGCGACCTGCTCGGTCGGGGTCAAGGAATTGCGGACTGAGGTCATTGACGGCGCAAGCGACGGGCTGTCGGCCAGCGAGGCGGCCGTCGGCGTCAGCGTGACCTGATCGGCGCTCGCCTCGCCCGCCCCATTGACGACAGCCAGCCTGATGGTGCCGTCGTTCCGCGATACCGCGAGCTGGAGATGTTGACCCGGGGTCAGCGACACCTCGGACATCACGTCCATCGAGAGGTTGGCGATCGCGATCCGCACCAGATTGTCCGCGAGCACGCTGACGACCTTGGCGTCGACGACGCTGCCGGCCTGAAGCACAAGATCCGGCGTGGCCGCATCAGCCACGAGGCTGGCGGCACTGACGGGAATGATCGAGCTTATCGGCGTCGCCATCTAGGGGGCCCGAGAGAACGTGCTCCCACCCTAAGGCCGCGGCGTAAACCTCTCGTTAAGGACCTTTGACCCCGGGCGGATTCACGGCCGTCAAAACCGCTACGGCGGCTTCGAAATCCCTCAAGCGGCTGGCCCGCCGGGCGGCGGCCTCCTCGTCCACGCCCCATTGGTCGATGTTCCAGTCCTCATCGACATGGGCGGCGGCCCAGACCTGATCGGCGTCGCGCACGCCATGCGCCAGCGCCAGCGCCAGCAGCGCCGAGCCGGTCAGGGTCGTCACGATGTGGAGGGCAGCCACCGACCAGGGATCATCAGGCAGCGCCGCGCCGGCGACCCGGAGCGCCTCGTCCGGCTGCTTCACATGCATGATGCCCTCGGACAGGATGAAATGCGCGCCCAGCGCCTCCGCGGCCCAGAACAGCACGGGATCCCAATGCGCGGCCTCGCGGGCGACCAGCCCCTCGGGGTGGCCGGCGCGATAGAACAGCAGGTCGGTCTCGAAGTATTTTGCGAGGTCATCCGCGACGAGCTCGACGCGGTCGACGACGCCCTCGACCACACTGTTGGCGATCCGCGTCAGCGGCATCGTCACCGGATCGATCGTCTCGGTTTGGGCGGCCCATTCCGCGGCCACGGCGTCGGCGAGCGCCCGCGCCGGGATCACCACCTGGCGCGTGGAAGGGGTTCGGATCGGCCTGCCGTCGAGCGTGATGGCAAAGCCGCCCTCGGCCTCGAGGACGCCCACCTCCTTGTAGAAGCGTTTGCGCAGCGGCGTGCGCGCGGAGGCACGCGCCGATTCCCGCGGGTCCGGCGGGGGCTGGCTGGCTGCTTCTTCGAACAATTCGCGCATGTGAGTATTCGGTCCCGGTCGCTCAATGCTGGGCTTTTAAGATAAGACCTATGGCCGATAAAGCGAGCGGCGGGGATGAGGGAACTTGCGCTGTCTCCACACCGTCATTGCTGTCGATGTTCACTAATTCGCTGATTGGATCGCGCTGCTCTTGGTAGCTGCGAAGGCTTCGGCATTTTGTCGCGGCCTCCCCGCAACGACGGGGCTAACAGCGCAGGCTCAACTACTCCTCCGGCGCGTTCTCGATCGGGTCGAACCGGCTGGCGTCCAACCCGAGCAAATTCCACGACTGCTGCATATGCTGCGGCAGCGGCGCGATGGCGTCGATAAAGCCGCCGCGCGGATGCGGAATGACGATACGCCTTGCGAGCAGGTGCAGCCGGTTTTGCAGGCCGCCCGGCAGCTGCCAATTCTCGATGTTGAAATATTTGGGATCGCCGACGATGGGATGGCCGATGTGCTCCATGTGGGCGCGCAGCTGGTGGGTGCGCCCCGTCACCGGCTTCAGCGACACCCAGGTCAGCTTGTTGCCGGCGGTCTCGACCACGGCATAGTACGTCACCGCGTGACTGGCGCCCTCGTCGCCATGCTGGGCGATGCGCATGATGGTGTCGTCCTCGCTCTCCTCCTTCGCAAGGAAGGTCGAGATGCGGCCCTGCTTCGGCTTCGGAAGTCCCGGCACCAGCGCCCAATAGGTCTTGCGAGCCGACCGCGAGCGGAAGGCGCCGGTCAGATGCGAGGCGGCAAACCGCGTCTTGGCGATCAAAAGACAGCCCGACGTTTCCCTGTCGATGCGGTGCACGAGGCGTGGCTTCTGGCCCTTGGAATCGCGCATCACCTCCAGCATCTGGTCGATGTGCCGCGTCATGCCCGAGCCGCCCTGCACGGCAAGGCCGGCGGGCTTGTTCAGGACGAGAACGTCGTCGTCCTCGTAGATCGTCATCTCCTTTAGCGCGGCCAGCGTCTTTTGCGCGCCCTCCGAGAGTTCACCTGCGGCCTTCGGCGTGTCGAGCTTCAGCGGCGGAATGCGGACGCTCTGCCCTTCCTCCAGGCGGTCCTTGCTGTCGACGCGCTTGCCGTCAACGCGCAGCTCGCCTTTGCGCACGACGCGCTGGATATGGGAAAACGACAGGCCGGGAAAGCGCGCCTCGAGAAAGCGATCGACGCGCATGTTGTTCTCGTCCGCCGTGACAGTGACGGTCTGCACCTTGGTCGGCAGCAGCGCCTCGACGGGTTTTGCCGGCGCGGCTCGCTCCGCTTCAGCCTTCGGCGGACGCCGCTCGGCGCGCTCGCCGGCGAAACGCGGCGGCTTGCTGCCGGGCTTGCCGCCCGGACGCGGTCCGGCCTTCGCGCTTCGTGCCTTCAACGGGCGCGATTCCTTGCGCTCGTCGCGTTCGCGGGGCTTTGGGTTCATTCTCTTGATACGGCGGCTCATGGTCGTCTGCGTACCCTAAAAGCCGGCCCCCGTCACGGCGAAATGGCCGTTTTCAGCCCTTCCCACCCCGCTCCTTGCGCAGCTTGGCCCAGTAATCCAGCCGCTTCCGGATCTCCCGCTCGAAACCGCGCTCGGGCGGGTCGTAGAAGGTCTGGCGGCCCAGGGCTTCCGGAAAGTAGTCCTGGCCGGAGAAGGCGTCGGGGGCGTCGTGGTCGTATTCGTAGGCGGCGCCGTAGCCCTCAGACTTCATCAGCTTGGTCGGGGAATTGAGGATGTGCTTGGGCGGCAGCAGCGAGCCGGCCTGTTTTGCCACCTGCATCGCCGCCCCGAAGGCCGTATAGACCGCGTTCGATTTCGGCGCGGTGGCGAGATAGACCACGGCCTGCGCGATCGCGAGCTCTCCTTCGGGGTGACCGAGGAAGTCGAAAGCGTCTTTCGCTGCATTTGCGATGACGAGCGCCTGCGGATCGGCGAGCCCGATGTCCTCCACCGCCATGCGCACGACGCGGCGGGCCAGGAACAGCGGGTCTTCGCCGGCATCGAGCATGCGCGCGAGATAGTAGAGCGCGGCGTCAGGATCAGAGCCGCGCACCGATTTATGCAGCGCCGAGATCAGATTGTAGTGGCCATCGGCCGATTTGTCGTAGATCGGCGCGCGGCGCTGCAGGATGTCCTGCAATTGCGCGGCATTGAAAATCTCGTCGGCCCGTGCCGAGCGCCAGACCTCTTCGGCCAGCGTCAGCGAGGCGCGGCCGTCACCATCGGCCATACGCACCAGCACGGACCTCGCCTCGGCATCGAGCGGCAGCTTGCGGCCCTCGACCTCTTCGGCATGCGCGAACAACTTTTCGATCGCATCGGCATCGAGCGCGCGAAATACCAGGACGCGCGCGCGAGAGAGCAACGCCGCGTTGAGTTCGAATGACGGGTTCTCGGTGGTGGCGCCGACCATCACCACCGTGCCGTCTTCCATGACCGGCAGAAACGAATCCTGCTGCGCGCGGTTGAAGCGATGCACCTCGTCGACGAACAGCAGCGTACCCTTGCCCATCTCGCGGCGAGCCCGCGCGGCGTCGAAGGCCTTCTTCAGATCGGCAACGCCGGAGAACACCGCCGAGATCTGCTCGAAATGCAGGTCCGTCGCGTCCGCGAGCAGCCGGGCCACCGTGGTCTTGCCGGTGCCGGGCGGGCCCCAGAACACCAACGATCCCAGCGTGCGCGTCTCCAGCATGCGCGTCAGCGCGCCGTCGGGGCCGAGGATGTGATCCTGGCCGACGACCTCCGACAGTGCACGCGGCCGCAGCCTGTCAGGCAGCGGATGCGGCGCTTCTTGATCGAGCCCCGCCGCGGCGAAGAGAGTTGGGGTCTCCCGTGGTCGCTTCGGACTCATCCGCCCAGCGTGACGTTGATCTGCTGGCCGCCGCGCACCAGCGCAATGCGCCAGAGTCGCGGCTGCTCCTTCGCGGCCTTCTCGAGGTCGCTGGTCCTGGCGATCTTCTGGCTGTTCACGGACAGGATGATGTCGCCCTTCTGGAAGCCGACATTTTGCGCAGCCGTGCCATCGCCGATGTCGGTGACGACGACGCCCTCGGTGTCGGCATCGAGATGCAGCTCGTCGGCCACCGCCGGCGTGATGGTGGAGATCCTTGCACCCTGGAACGGCGAACGCGTGGTGATGACGAGTTCATTACGGCCGCTGTCCGGCGCCGTCTCGAGCGCGATCGTCAGCTTGAGCGGCTTGCTGCCGCGCTGCACGTCGATCTGCGCGGTGCCGCCGAGCGGACGGGTGGCGAAGCGGTAGTCGAACGCGTTGGGGTCGTCTACGGCCTGGCCATCGATTCCGGTGATGAGGTCGGAGGATTTCAACCCGGCCCGCGCCGCGGGGCCGTTGGGGACGACGCTCGCGACCAGCGCACCGGTCGGCGAGCGCAGGCCGAGGCTCTCGGCGATCTCTGCCGTCACCGCCTGCAGCTTCGCGCCGAGCCAAGGCCGCTTCACGGCCGTGCCGCCGCTCTTGGCGGAGGCGACGACGACGCGCGCCATGTTGGCGGGAATCGCAAAGCCGATGCCCTGCGAGCCGCCCGAGCGCGAGTAGATCGCGGTGTTGATGCCGGCAAGCCGGCCGTTCATGTCGACCAGCGCACCGCCGGAATTGCCGGGATTGATCGCAGCGTCGGTCTGGATGAAGAACTGGTAGTCGGTGATGCCGACCTGCGTGCGCGCCAGCGCCGAGATGATGCCGTGGGTCACGGTCTGACCGACGCCGAAGGGATTGCCGATCGCGAGCACGACGTCGCCGACCATCAGCTCGTCCGAATTGGTGAATTCGAGCGCCGGAAATTTTTCCTTGGTGTCCTTCAGGCGCAACACCGCAAGATCGCTGCGGGAATCCTTCAGCACGATCTCCGCCTCGAACTCGCGCTTGTCCGCCAGCGACACCTTCACCTGGTCGGCGCCTTCGATGACGTGGACGTTGGTGACGATGAGTCCGGAGGAATCGACGATCACGCCCGAACCCAGCGAGCGCTGCACCTGCTCCTGCTGCTCGCCGCCGCCGAAGAAACGGCGGAAAATCGGGTCGTCCAGCAGCGGATTGCGGTTCTGCACCACCTTGGCGGCATAGACGTTGACGACCGCAGGCTGCACCCGCTGCACGATCGGCGCATAGGACAGCCGCAGTTCGGCTGGCGAGGACGGAACGCGACGGTCCTGCGCGGCAGCCGGATTGAAGTGGGCCGAAAAGGCTATGCACAGAGCCGTGACGACGGCGGTCCAGTTCGCTCGAAACATTCCTACCTCTCGGAAAAGACGCCGGAATATAGGCGCGTTCGTCTCCCAATAGAAGGGCGCCCGACGGCAATATTCAGTCCTCGCCCGGCGTCACGGGCATACAAGCCTCGCGTGCGAAATCGCAATTTGCTTGGCTTGGTGGATTGGCATGATGTGCGTCAGCTTGCATGCTCGTGCTGGGCAGATTCGGCTGCGGCGAATCGGCGTCAATGGGAACTGGGCAACCGGCGTTCACCGTCGCGGGGCAGTCATCGATCAGTCTTAGGCTCTCGCGTTCTCGACTTGGGGAAGTTCGTCAAAGGATGGAGTCACGACATGAGCAGGACAAGAATAGCGGCCACGGCGATTGGTCTCGCCGGCGCGCTGGCGGCCTCGCAGGCCCAGGCCCAATCGGCAAGCAACAGCGAACAGGAGATCGCGCTCCTGAAGCAGCAACTGAAGTTGCTGGAGCGGAAGCTCGACAAGCTGCAGAACCAGACCGCGGCGAACACGGCGGCAGCAGCAAAGACCAGGGCCGAAGCGAAGGCCGAGGCCAAAGCCGAAGCGCGCTCGGAGGCGAAGGCCGTCGTCGCCAACGCCAATGCGGCATTCCCGGTCAAAGGCGCCCCCCCAACGGCCGGCGTGATCGTGACCATGCCGAACAACCGGCCGACCATTTGCACCGCCGATCAAGCGAACTGCGTCGCGATCACCGGCCGCGTGCATTGGGACGTCGGCGGTTACGACTATCGTCCCAACACGGCGGCCACCGTGCCGCAGAGGCTGGACAGCGGCGAGAACGTCCGCCGCGCGCGCATCGGCCTCGCCGGCAAATTCTTCGACGACTGGAACTTCGCGCTTGTCTATGATTTCGGCGGCTCGTCGGACGGGTTCGGCGGCGCAGCGCCGGGATCGCTGCCCGGTGGCGGGGTCTCCGGCGTCGAGAACGCCTATCTCAGCTACACCGGACTAAAACCGTTCGGCGGCCGCATGGCCGTCGAAGCCGGCATCATGGACCTGCCCTACACCATGGACGAGGCCACGAGTTCCAACGACATCATGTTCATGGAGCGCGCCTCGGCCGGCGTGATCGCCACCAACATCGCCGCCGGAGATTTCCGCTCGGCAGCCGGCACGCGCTGGTTCGACGATCAGCTCTGGATCGGCGGCTATGTCACCGGACCTTCGACGGGCGCCATCCACTCCGCTTCGAGCGCGGCGCCGGCGGGCACGAGCGAGCAATACGGCGCGGTGGCGCGCGTTGCCGGCAATCCCATCAGCGGCAAGGACTACTCGGTGCATATCGGTGCTGACGCACAATGGCTGATCCAGCCGCCGCGCAACCTCATCGCCAATACGCAGACCGTCACGCTGAGCGATCGTCCGGAATTGCGGCTCGACCCGACGACGCTGGTGTCGACGGGGGCGATCGCAAATGTCTCGGGCGCCCAAGTCTACAGCGTCGAAGCGGCTGCGACCTACGGTTCGTTCATCGTCCAGGGTGAGTACTTCTGGTACAACGTCGACCGCACCGCCAATACCGGCGTGCCGCTGGTCGGCGCGCCGAGCCTGAAGTTCCAGGGCGGCTATGCGCAAGCCGGCTACGTGCTGACCGGAGAGGGTCGGACTTACAATGCGGCAAACGCGGCCTATAACGGCGTCAAGCCGGCGCACCCGTTCTCGCTCGATGGCGGCGGCTGGGGCGCATGGGAAATCGCGGGACGCTTCTCGACGATCGACCTCAACGATCAGCTTGCGAGCGCCAACGGCGTCGCGGGCGGACGCCAGAACGTCTACACGCTGGCGCTCAACTGGTACGTCAACGGCAACGTCCGGTTCATGCTCGACTACCTGCACGGCACCGTCTCCAAGCAGACGCTGCCGCCGAGCGCGTTCGCGAATACGGGCTCGGGCTTCGACGCCGTGGCGATGCGTACGCAGTTCGCATTCTGAGACGATCTCGTCCGGGAGCGGCGCGAGCTGCTCCCGGACGATCACGCCGCCCGCTTCGGCTTGTTCGCCGCGACCGGCGGCGGCGCGCAGGCGAGCCGCTGCTGGTGGCTCTCGCCCCAGGCTTTCAGGATGTCGATCACCGGCCGCAGGCTCTCGCCGAGCTCGGAAAGGCAATACTCCACCCGCGGCGGGACTTCGGCATAGACCTTGCGGATGACGAGCTGGTCCTCCTCCAGTGCGCGAAGCTGCTTGGTCAGCATGCGCTGGGTGACGCTGGGCATCATGCGTCGCAATTCGCCGAAGCGCCTTGTGCCGCTCTGGAGGTGATAGAGGATCACGCCCTTCCATTTGCCATCGATCAGGTCCAGCGTCGCCTCGACCGAGCAGCCGGGACGACGGGCAAAATCGCGCCGTTTCATGCTTATTTCCCCGATAGTATCCAAACGGGCACTATATCCCCGAATTTACAGTACTTGCCAAATTGAAGCCGGGGCGACAGTTAGAGCGGCAGGCGAATACGCCATCTGATGGAGACAAGCCATGAAGGCCGTCGGCTACAGGAAGTCGCTACCGATCGAGGATCAGGATGCGCTGATCGATTTCGAAACCGCAAAGCCGGAGCCCAGGGGACGCGACATCCGCGTCGCCGTGAAGGCGATCTCGGCCAATCCTGTGGATTACAAGGTGCGCAAGCGCGCCGCCCCGCCGGAGGGCGAGACCAAAATTCTCGGCTATGATGCGGCCGGCGTGGTCGACGCCGTCGGCCCCGAGGTCAGGCTGTTCAAGCCGGGCGACGAGGTGTTTTACGCCGGCTCGATCCTGCGCCAGGGCACCAATTCCGAATTCCATCTGGTCGACGAGCGCATCGTCGGCAACAAGCCGAAGTCGCTGTCGTTCGCGCAGGCCGCCGCGCTTCCCCTCACCTCCATCACCGCCTGGGAATTGCTGTTCGATCGTCTCGGCGCGGTGCCCGGCAAGAGCGTCGATCCGCGAACGCTCTTGATCACCGGCGGCGCCGGCGGTGTCGGCTCGATCCTGATCCAGCTGGCACGCCGTCTCACCGGCCTTACCGTGGTTGCGACTGCAACGCGGCCGGAGTCGCAGAAATGGTGCCTCGATCTCGGCGCGCATGCGGTGATCGATCACGGCAAGCCGATGAAGGAGCAGATCGAAGAGCTCAAGGTGCCGCCGGTCGCGCTGGTGGCGAGCCTCACCTTCACCGACCAGCACTACAAGTCGATCGCCGAGTTCATGGCGCCGCAGGGCCGGTTCGGCCTGATCGACGATCCGCCGGAATTCACCATGAGCACGTTCAAGGGCAAGGCGATCTCGGTGCACTGGGAATCGATGTTCACGCGCTCCTCATTCCAGACACCCGACATGATCGCGCAGCATCATCTGCTGAACGACGTCGCCGATCTCATCGACAAGGGCGTTCTGCGCACCACGCTCGACCAGACCTTCGGCACGATCAACGCAGCCAATCTCAAGCGCGCGCATGCGCTGCTGGAGAGCGGCAAGTCGCGCGGCAAGATCGTGCTGGAGGGGTGGTAGGACATGTCGTTGGGGTGGGGTGGGTTACGCCTGCGGCTAACCCACCCTTGCGCCCGGCCTAAAGCGTGATGGCATTAAGTTCGATAGCCTGAGTTTTTGAGGTAGTTGGCACATTCCTCGGAGGTGAAGGCGTCGAGGGCGTGGCCGATTGCGGCGCAGACTGCGTCGACGGTTCGCGCGGCGGCTTTGCGGAGCAGATGCTTGAGCTTGGCAAAGACCTGTTCGATCGGGTTCAGGTCGGGCGAGTATTTTGGCAGGAAAAACAGCTTGGCACCGACCGAACGGATGAGCTGGCGAACTGCCTTGCTCCTGTGGCTGCCGAGGTTATCCAGGATGACGATATCGCCGGGTCGAAGGACGGGCAGAAGAACCTTCTCGACATAGATGCGAAAGCTCACGCCGTCGATCGGCCCCTCGATGAACCATGGCGCCTCGATCCGGTCGTGGCGCAGGGCCGCCAGGAAGGTCATGGTCTTCCAGCGGCCGTGGGGAACCTTGGTGTGTAGTCTGTGCCCGCGCGGCGCCCATCCCCGCAAGGGTGCCATATCGGTCCTGGTCCAGGTCTCGTCGATGAAGACCAGCCGCTCAGCTTCGACGCGATCTTGATACTTTGTCCACTGGGCTCGCCGCCGCGCGACCTCAGGTCGATCGCGCTCGCCAGCCGCCACGCTTTTTTTTGAAGCTGAGCTTCTCGGCATGTACGAAGTCCCACACCGAGTGGTAGTCGACCTTCAGGCCACGTCCGGCAAGCTCGGCAACGAGACCGCGTATGGTGAAATCGCCATCCTTGATCCGTTGTGACAGCCAGACCGCGTGCTTGCCCGAAATTGCCTTCGGCTTGTAGCCGCCGATCTGGCTAGGCTCAACGCTGCCGGTCTTCTCGACCCGCTGCATCCAGCCGATGGCCGTGCTGATCGCCACCCCAAACTGCTTGGCGGCTCGATTGCGCGACATCCCGCCCTCGATCGCGGCTACGACACGTTTACGGAGATCCAGAGAGTAAGGCTTGCCCATCCATGCTGGCCTCCTATCCAGCCAGCATGGTGAATCAGAAACAAACTGATTTGGGAATCCCAAATCGATTCAGACTAAAGCCATCCCGCTTTAGGCGATCGTGTTGACGATGCCGCCTTCGGCGCGCAGCGCCGCGCCATTGGTCGCTGACGCCTGCTTCGAGGCGACGTAGACCACCATGTTCGCGATCTCATCGACGCTGGCGAAGCGTTGAATCAAAGAGCTCGGGCGATGCTGCCTGACGAAATTGGCAGCGGCCTCGTCGACCGATTGCCCGTTCTTCTTGGCGAGATCCTTCACGAAGGTCTCGACGCCCTCGGACATGGTCGGACCAGGCAGCACCGAGTTCACGGTGACGCCGGTCCCCCGGGTGAGCTGCGCGAGGCCACGCGCGACCGCGAGCTGGGCCGTCTTGCTCATTCCGTAGTGCATCATCTCGACGGGAATGTTGAGCCCGGATTCCGAGGAGATGAAAACGATGCGGCCCCAGTTGCGCCCAAGCATGCCCTTCATATAGGCGCGCGACAGCCGCACGCCGCTCATCACGTTGACTTCGAAGAATCGGCTCCAGTCTTCGTCCGGGATCTCGAAGAAGTCTTTCGGCTCGAAGATGCCGGCGTTGTTGATGAGGATGTCGACCTCGGGCAGATCAGCCACGAGCGCCTTGCATCCCGCCGCGGTCGAGACGTCGGCGGCGATGCCGCGCACCTTGGCGCCCGCCCCCTCCAGCTTGCGCACGGCCGCATCGACCTTGTCCCGGCCGCGTCCGTTGATGACGACGCTCGCGCCCGAGCCGGCGAGGCCCTTGGCGATGGCGTGTCCGATCCCGGCGGTCGAGCCGGTGACGAGGGCAGTCTTTCCGGACAGGTCGATCTTCATACGCAATCTCCATCGGTGGTGACGGGGATATCGTACCCCGCATGGGCGGCTGCAATCGCCGCTCACCGATGCGTGAGATTTACCTGCGCGATGGGCAGTGTCCGGACAAAGACGACGATGGCATCGAGGTCCTGCGGCGTCATGCCGGTGTCCTCATGAGACGTCGCCGCGCCATACAAAAAAGCGGCGCCCAGGGGCGCCGCCTTTCTGAAATCCCGATACCGGCTGGCTTACGCCGCCTCGGCTTCCTTCGCCTGCACCGGACCGGAGTCCTGGCCCTTGGCATCGACGTCGCGGTCGACGAACTCGATCACCGCCATCGCGGCGTTGTCGCCGTAACGGAAGCCCGCCTTGATGATGCGGGTGTAGCCGCCCTGGCGGTCCTTGTAGCGCGGCGCCAGCACGTCGAACAGCTTCTTGACCTGGTCCTTGTCGCGCATCTCGGAGATCGCCTGGCGGCGCATGGACAGGCCGCCTTTCTTGCCGAGGGTGACGAGCTTCTCGACGATGGGGCGAAGCTCCTTGGCCTTGGGCAGAGTGGTGACGATCTGCTCGTGCTTGATCAGCGCGGCCGCCATGTTGGCGAACATCGCGCGGCGATGCTCGGCCGTGCGGTTGAGCTTCCGATGAACCTTGCCGTGACGCATGTGTAGTGTCCTTACTTGAAACTGCCGCGACGGTTCGTCGGACATGTTGCTCAGGTGGGCTGCCTGCGTTCGCCCAGATAGCGAGTGGTGAACGGCGAGGAGCGAATTGTCGTTCGCTATTCGCCACTCCCAATTCGCCAAACTCAGTAGTGATCTTCGAAGCGCTTGGCGAGCTCGTCGATGTTCTCCGGCGGCCAGCCCGGCACTTCCATGCCGAGATGCAGCCCCATCTGGGCCAGCACTTCCTTGATCTCGTTCAGCGACTTGCGGCCGAAGTTCGGGGTGCGGAGCATTTCCGCTTCCGACTTCTGCACGAGGTCGCCGATATAGACGATGTTGTCGTTCTTCAAGCAGTTGGCCGAACGCACCGAGAGCTCGAGCTCGTCCACCTTCTTGAGGAAGGCCGGGTTGAAGGCGAGGTCCGGGATGATCTCCTGGGCGACTTCCTTGCGCGGCTCTTCGAAGTTGACGAACACGTTGAGCTGATCCTGCAGGATGCGCGCGGCGTAGGCCACGGAATCATCCGGCGTCAGCGCGCCGTTGGTCTCGATCGTCATGGTCAGCTTGTCGTAGTCGAGGATCTGGCCCTCGCGGGTATTCTCGACCTTGTAGGAGACCTTGCGAACCGGCGAGTACAGGCTGTCGACCGGGATCAGGCCGATCGGCGCGTCCTCGGGACGGTTGCGCTCGGCGGGCACGTAGCCCTTGCCGGTGGAGACCGTGAACTCCATGCGGATCTCGGCGCCCTCGTCCAGCGTGCAGATCTGCAGCTCCGGATTGAGCACCACGACGTCGCCGACCGTCTGGATGTCACCCGCGGTGACGGCACCCGGGCCCTGCTTCTTCACGACCATGCGCTTGGGGCCCTCGCCCTGCATCTTGATCGCGATGTCCTTGATGTTCAGCACGATGTCGGTGACGTCCTCGCGGACGCCGGCGATCGAGGAGAACTCGTGCAGCACGCCGTCGATGTGCACCGACTGCACCGCGGCGCCCTGCAGCGAGGAGAGCAGGATGCGGCGTAGCGCGTTGCCGAGCGTCTGGCCGAAGCCACGCTCGAGCGGCTCGGCGACGATGGTCGCAAAGCGGGTCGAATCGCTACCGGGCTGAATCTGGAGCTTGTTCGGCCGAATCAGTTCTTGCCAATTTTTCTGGATCGTCACTGTTTCACCCATACAGGCCAGTCGATTTGAAGGTTCAAATACTGGCGTTGGAGAAAGGCCGCGGATCAGTCCCGCGGCTCCTTAAAAAACCATCGCGGGCGACAAGCGCCCGCAACGTCGTATCAGACGCGCCGACGCTTGCGCGGACGGCAACCGTTGTGCGGGATCGTGGTCACATCGCGGATGGAGGTGACGGTGAAACCCGCGGCCTGCAATGCACGGAGCGCCGACTCACGGCCCGAACCCGGACCGGCGACTTCGACTTCCAGCGTGCGCATGCCGTGCTCCTGCGCCTTCTTCGACACGTCCTCGGCAGCCACCTGCGCGGCGTACGGGGTCGACTTGCGCGAGCCCTTGAAGCCCATCGTGCCGGCGGAAGACCAGGCAATCGTGTTGCCCTGCGCGTCGGTGATGGTGATGGTCGTGTTGTTGAACGACGAGTTCACGTGCGCGACGCCGGAGGCGATGTTCTTGCGCTCACGACGACGAACGCGGGTGGCTTCCTTGCCCATAGACTACCTTTCCTGGAGATCTCAAACGCCGCCGTAATGCCAGCGGCTACACCTGTGAAAATGCGAGTGGCGAATGGCGAGCGGCGAACGCATCCATTCGCTGCTCCCCATTCGCCATTCGCGTCGAATTACTTCTTCTTGCCGGCGATGGCCTTGGCCGGACCCTTGCGCGTACGCGCATTGGTGTGGGTGCGCTGGCCGCGCACCGGCAGACCGCGACGATGACGCAGGCCACGATAGCAGCCGAGGTCCATCAGACGCTTGATGTTGATGCCGACTTCGCGACGCAGATCGCCCTCGACGAGATAGTCGCGGTCGATGACTTCGCGGATCTGGAGCACTTCAGCGTCGCTGAGCTGATTGACCCGACGATCCTCGGGGATCTTCACCTTTTCGAGGATCTCACCAGCGATCTTCTGGCCGATGCCATGGATGTACTGGAGCGCGATCAGCACGCGCTTGTTGGTCGGAATGTTCACGCCGGCAATACGGGCCACGGCCTTCTCTCCTGTTGCCGATCCCTCGTCAGGAATCGGGCTTTAAGTGCTTATGTTTCTCGGGCAGGTGTTCACAAACGCGAACACGACGCCCACCCCTGGTCTTCCTGGGGCCCGGCATCGTTTGAAACTATCCGACTTGGATGCGGGGCTTATTAAGGGATTCAGGGGGCTTTCGTCAACCGCCGCTAGCGCCTGGCTCGCTTTTTCGTGACCTTTTTTGCGGCCTTTCTGGCACCCTTTTTGACGGTCTTCTTGGCGGCCTTTTTAGCCGTTTTCTTGGCTGTCTTCTTTCCTGCCTTTTTGGTGCCCTTCACGGCCTTTTTGGCGGATTTGGCCGATTTGGCTGTCTTTGGAGCCGCTTTCGCCGGCTTTTTGGCTGCTTTCTTGGCGGACTTGGTCTTTTCGGCCGCCCTGTTGGCGGGCGCCGCCCTGGCTGCACTGCGCGCACGCGACTTCCCATGCGTCTTCCCATGCGACTTCCCATGCGTCTTGGGCTCGACCGCGCCCAGCGCCAGCAGCTGGCGATGGATGGCACGGGTCACCTCGTCGATGGCCATCATGCCGTCGATGGTCGACAGCTTCCGGCGCTCGGAATAGTAGTGAATCAGCGGTTCCGTCTGGCTGCGGTAGCTGGCCAACCGCTTGGTCAGGACCTCCGGGGTGTCGTCAAGGCGGACCTCCTCCCCGCGCTCCCGCATCTGGGCGACGCGGGTCTCGACCCGGCTCAGCAGCGCGCTCTCGTTGACGCGAAGCTCGATCACGGCGTCCAGCTTGAGGTGCTTGTGCCGGAGCAGATCATCCAGAGCCTCGGCCTGCGGCACGGTGCGCGGGAAGCCGTCGAGGATGAAGCCATGCTTGGCGTCCGGCTGGTCGATACGGTCGGAGATGATTCCCACCACAACCTCGTCAGGCACGAGCCCGCCGCTGGCCATGATTTCCTTGGCCTTCAGTCCGACCGGCGTCCCCGCCGCAACGGCTGCACGCAACATCTCACCGGTCGAGAGCTGGACGATGCCATAGCGCTGCACCAGCAGCTGCGCCTGGGTGCCCTTGCCCGATCCTGGCGGTCCCAGAAGTATAATTCTCATTGGCGTACGCCCCCCATTGGGTGAGCGATATGTCGCGCACCCGTGTTTGAAACTCAGCAACAGTGCAAATCATAATCAGCGCCGCACCGCTACCCATATCATAGGGGAGCCAATGCCCGGACGCCAAGAAGGCCTTTGAAACCAGGGATTGCGCTGCCGCGAGAGCAGCCCTGCCGATGTCGCCGAACGGCTGGCTGATCGCCCTGGCGGGCCGCGCGTTGCTTGCGCAGCGAATCGGCGGCGCAGATGCGCCGCCTGGAGAGGACGCCGCGCCTTAGCGGCGCCGGCCCCGCAGCTTCGACTTGCGGATCAGGCCTTCATACTGATGAGCCAGCAGATAGCCCTGCACCTGCGCCACGGTATCCATGGTGACGCTGACGACGATCAGCAGCGAAGTGCCGCCGAAATAGAACGGCACCGAGGCATAGGAGATCAGGATTTCCGGGATCAAGCAGACGATCGCCAGGTAAATCGCACCGAGCACGGTGATGCGCGACAGCACGTAGTCGATATATTCCGCCGTGCGCTCGCCCGGACGGATGCCCGGGATGAAGCCACCGTGCTTCTTCAGATTGTCCGCGGTCTCGGTCGGGTTGAACACGATCGCGGTGTAGAAGAACGCGAAGAACACGATCAGCGCGAGATAGAGCACCAGGAACAGCGGACGGCCGTGGCCGAGCTGGGTGGTGATCCACTGGAACCATTCCGGCCCCTTGCCCGCGTTGAAGTTCGCGACCGTGGTCGGCAGCAGCAGCAGCGAGGACGCGAAGATCGGCGGGATCACGCCCGAGGTGTTGAGCTTGAGCGGCAGATGCGAGGACTGGCCCTCGAACATCTTGTTGCCGACCTGGCGCTTCGGATACTGGATCAGGAGCCGGCGCTGGGCGCGCTCCATGAACACGATGAAGGCGATGACGGCCACGGCCATCACGATCACGACCAGGATCAGGCCGGTCGACATCGCGCCCTGACGGCCGAGCTCGAGCATGTTGGCGAGCGCCGCCGGCAGCTCGGCGACGATGCCGGAGAGAATGATCAGCGAGATACCGTTGCCGATGCCGCGCGAGGTGATCTGCTCACCCAGCCACATCAGGAACATGGTGCCGCCGGTCAGCGTGATCGCGGTGGAGAGACGGAAGAACATGCCGGGGTCGCTGACGACGTTGCCGGCACCTTCGAGGCCGACCGCGATGCCGTACGACTGGAACGCGGCCAGGATCACCGTGAGATAGCGGGTGTACTGATTCAGCGTCTTGCGGCCCGCCTCACCTTCCTTCTTCAGCGCCTCGAGCTGCGGCGAGACGGTCGTGAGGAGCTGGATGATGATCGATGCCGAGATGTACGGCATGATGTTCAGCGCGAAGATCGCCATGCGGTGGATGCCGCCACCGGCGAACATGTTGAACATGCCGAGGATGCCGCCTGCCTGCGACTTGAACACCTGCTCCCAGATGTTCGGATCGATGCCGGGCAGCGGGATGTAGGTTCCCAGCCGATAAACGAGTAGCGCACCCAGGGTGAACCAGATGCGCTTCTTCAGTTCGTCGGCCTTGGCGAACGCGCCGAAATTGAGGTTGGCTGCCAGTTGTTCCGCTGCAGAGGCCATATTGGACTTTCTCCCGCCGCCTTTTGCGCCGTCATACCCGCGGCCGGGCTATTTAGCGGACGCCGGACATTATCTGGGGCTTCGGCTTCGATAAGTCCATCGTCCCGCATGCGTAAAGGCCCGCGAGGCGCGGGCCAATGACGCAGTTGTTACGCCGCCTCGCCTTCTTCCTTGGCAGGGGCGAGGATCTTCACCGAACCGCCGGCCTTCTCGACCGCTTCGATCGCGGACTTCGTGGCGCCGTGGACCTCGATGTTCAGCTTCGCCTTGAGCTCACCGCGGCCGAGCAGCCGCAGGCCGGCCTTGGCGCGGCGCAGCACGCCCGCCTTTACCAGGGCCTCGACGTTGACGACGCTGCCGGCCTCGAGCTTCTTGGCATCGATCGCGTCCTGCAGACGGTCGAGATTGATCTCGGCGTACTCGACGCGGAAGATGTTGTTGAAGCCGCGCTTGGGCAGACGGCGATGCAACGGCATCTGACCGCCTTCGAAGCCCTTGATGCGCACGCCCGAACGTGCGGTCTGGCCCTTGCCGCCGCGGCCGGACTGCTTGCCCTTGCCCGAACCAATGCCACGGCCAACGCGCATGCGCTTCTTGCGCGAGCCGGCGTTGTCGGCGATATCGCTGAGCTTCATCGCCCTGCTCCTTGTGTCTTGCGCATGATCTGGCCCGAAAACCGGTATCCACTTTTCGGGATCATGCGCCCTGTTTTACTTCTCGCCGACGATGCGGACGAGATGGTGAACCTTCTCGATCATGCCGCGGACCGCCGGGGTATCCGGCAGTTCGCTGGTGCGGCCGATCTTGTTGAGCTTGAGTCCGATCAGCGTCGAACGCTGCGAGTGATGGCGGCGGATCGCGCTGCCGGTCTGCTCGAGCTTGATCGTCTTTGCGGACTTAGCGGCGTCCTTGGCCATCGTGGTCTACTCCGAAAAGCGTTGGTTAGTCCGCAGCCGCCTCGGCATCGCCGCCGACGCGACGACCCTGGAGGGTGGACACCTTGATGTTGCGGCGCGCCGCGACCGAACGCGGGCTATCCTGATGCTTCAGCGCGTCAAAGGTCGCGCGAACCATGTTGTACGGGTTCGACGAGCCGATCGACTTGGCCACCACGTCCTGGACGCCGAGCGTCTCGAACACGGCGCGCATCGGGCCGCCGGCGATGATGCCGGTACCGGCAGGAGCTGCACGCAGGTAGACACGGCCCGCGCCATGACGGCCGGCAATGTCGTGATGCAGCGTACGGCCCTCACGCAGCGAGACGCGGGTCAGGTTGCGCTTGGCGGACTCGGTGGCCTTGCGGATCGCCTCGGGAACTTCGCGCGCCTTGCCGTGACCGAAGCCGGCGCGGCCCTTCTGATCGCCGATCACGACCAGCGCGGCGAAACCGAAGCGCTTGCCGCCCTTCACGACCTTGGCGACGCGGTTGATGTGCACGAGCTTGTCGACGAACTCGCTGTCGCGCTCCTCGCGCTCCCTGCGTTCACGTCCGCCGCCGCCGCGTTGATCGCGTCCACCACGTTGTTCGCGTTCTGCCATTTTTCCAATCCTTCAGAGGCTTGCGCCTCAATCCTCAAATTCTGTTAGAAGCTCAGCCCGCTCTCGCGCGCAGCGTCGGCAAGAGCCTTGACGCGCCCGTGGTAGAGATAGCTGCCGCGATCGAACACGACTTCCTTGACACCCTTCTCGGCAGCGCGCTCGGCCAGCAGCTTGCCGACCGCCTTCGCCGCATCGATGTCGGCGCCCGTCTTGCCGCCGTCCCGCATCGACTTCTCGAGCGAGGAGGCAGAGGCCAACGTCTCGCCCTTCAAGTCGTCGATGACCTGGGCGTAGATGTGCTTGGACGAGCGGAACACCGACAGACGCGGACGGCCACCACCGGAGCGGCGCAGCTTCAGCCGCACACTCCGCTTGCGCCGGGCATTCGTAACCTTGGCTTTGGACATGACCGGCTCCGTTACTTCTTCTTGCCTTCCTTGCGGAAGATGAATTCGCCAACATACTTCACGCCCTTGCCCTTGTAGGGCTCCGGCGGGCGATAGGAGCGGATCTCAGCGGCGACCTGGCCGACGCGCTGGATGTCGCTGCCCGCCACCGTGATCTCGGTCGGCTTCGGCACGGTGATCGTGATCCCTTCCGGGATCGTGTAGATCACGTCGTGGCTGTAACCGAGCGCCAGCTGCAGGTTCTTGCCCTGCATCGCGGCGCGGTAACCGACGCCGGTGATTTCGAGCTTCTTCTCGAACCCCTTGGTGACGCCTTCGACCAGATTCGCGACCTGGGCGCGAGCGGTACCGTACAGCGCCCGCGCGCGGTTGGTCTCAGCCCGCGGCTTGACCTTGATCTGGCCGCTCTCGAGCTTCACCTCGACGTCGTCATGAACGACGAACTGAAGCTGGCCCTTCGGCCCCTTCATCTTGACGGTCTGCCCATCGACGGTCGCGGTCACACCGGACGGCACCGCCACAGGCTTTTTGCCAACACGTGACATGGATCAAAAATCCTTCTCAGAACACCGTGAAGAGGACTTCACCGCCCACGTTCGCTTCGCGCGCACTGTGGTCGGCCATGATCCCCTTCGGCGTCGACAACACCGAAATACCGAGTCCGTTATTGACCCGCGGCAGGTTCTTCACCGAGGCGTAAACGCGACGCCCGGGCTTGGAAACACGTTCGATCTCGCGGATGACGGGCTCGCCGTCGAAATACTTCAGCTCGATCTCGATCTCGCTGCGGCCCGAGGAGTGCTCGAGGGTCGCGTAACCGCGGATGTAGCCCTCGCTCTTCAGCACTTCGAGGACGTTCTCGCGCATCTTCGAACCAGGGGTGGAGACCTTGTTCTTGGAACGCATCTGCGCGTTGCGGATACGGGTGATCAGATCGCTGATTGGATCGTGCGTAGACATCTAAACGACCCTCCTTACCAGCTCGACTTGACGAGGCCCGGGACCATGCCCTTGGAGCCAAGGTCGCGCAGCGCGATACGGGACAGCTTGTTCTTGCGATAGTTGGAGCGCGGGCGACCCGACAGCTCGCAACGCAGACGGATGCGGGTGGCCGACGAATTGCGCGGCATTTCCGCAAGCTTCAGGGTGGCGGCGAACCGCTCTTCCATCGGCAGCGTCTTGTCGGCGATGATCGCCTTCAACCGCTCGCGCTTCGGGGCGGCGTTCTTCACCATCCGCTTGCGCCGGTTGTTCTTCTCGACTGAACTCTTCTTTGCCATGCTTGGCTCCTGGGTATCCGCGTTTGAGAGGCTTTAGGTCAGCGTCTCACTGCCGGAACGGGAAATTGAAAGCGGTCAACAAGGCCCTCGCCTCTTCGTCGGTCCTGGCCGTGGTGCAGACGGTGATGTCCATACCGCGGGCTTCCGTGACCTTGTCGAAGTCGATCTCGGGGAAAATGATGTGTTCCTTGATGCCGAGCGAGTAGTTGCCGCGGCCGTCAAAGCTCTTCGGGTTCAAGCCGCGGAAGTCGCGGACGCGCGGCAGCGCGACCGTCACCAGGCGATCGATGAACTCGTACATGCGGGCCTTGCGCAGCGTGACCTTGCAGCCGATCGGCTGGTTCTCACGCAGCTTGAAGGTCGCGATCGCGATACGCGAATAGGTCACGATCGCCTTCTGGCCGGCAATCTGAGTCAACTCGGCAGCGGCGGTCTCGGCCTTCTTGCGATCGTTGACGGAATCGCCAACGCCCATGTTCAGCACGACCTTGTCCAGGCGCGGAACCTGCATCACGTTCTCATAACCGAACTTCTCGGTCATGGCCGTGCGGATCTTCGCGTCGTATTCCGCGCGCAGGCGCGGGGTGTAAGCGGCCTCAGCCATCGATCTCAGCTCCCGAGCGCTTGGCGATGCGGACCTTCTTGCCGTCCGCCAGAATCTTGAATCCGACGCGGGTCGGCTTTCCATCCTTGCCGACATACGCGATGTTGGACAGTTGGATCGGCGCCTCTTTCGAGATGATGCCGCCCTCCTGGGCCTGCGTCTGCTTCTGGTGACGCTTGACCATGTTGATGCCGCGCACGAGTGCGGTGCCGGCGTCCGGGCGAACCTCGAACACCTCGCCGCTGCGGCCCTTGTCGCGGCCTGTCAGCACGACGACCTTGTCGCCCTTGCGGATCTTCGCAGCCATCACAGCACCTCCGGCGCGAGCGAAATGATCTTCATGTGGTTCTTGGCGCGCAGCTCGCGCGGCACGGGCCCGAAGATACGGGTGCCGACCGGCTCGGACTGGTTGTTGATCAGAACGGCGGCGTTGCGGTCGAAGCGGATGACCGAACCGTCAGCGCGGCGGATGTCCTTGCGGACACGCACCACGACGGCCTTCATCACGTCGCCCTTCTTCACCTTGCCACGCGGAATGGCTTCCTTGATCGAGACGACGATGATGTCGCCGATGGTGGCGTAGCGGCGCTTGGAGCCCCCGAGCACCTTGATACACATGACACGGCGTGCGCCAGAATTGTCGGCCACGTCGAGGTTGGTCTGCATCTGAATCATTGATGCACCTCGTCCTCTTTCTCTTTGCGCCAGCCTAGCCGGCGCTCAACATTTCCCTGAAGTCGGTCGGCCAAGGCCGACAGATCAGGCGGTTTTCTTGTGCTCACCCCGGATCACGATCCAGGACTTCAACTTCGAAATCGGCTTCGATTCCTCGATCCACACCATGTCGCCCGGCTTGAACTCGTTGTTCTCGTCGTGCGCGTGGTAGTTCTTCGAACGGCGGATCGTCTTCTTGTAGATCGGATGCGTGAAGCGGCGGTCAACGCGCACCACGACGGTCTTGGCAGTCTTGTCGCTGACGACCACGCCTTGCAAAGTACGTTTCGGCATATCCGTTAGCCCCTTACTTCTTCTTGGCGCGCGTCTGCGCGGCGACGGTCTTGATCCGGGCAATGTCACGGCGAGCCTCGCGCAGGCGCGAGGTGTTCTCGAGCTGCCCGGTGGCACGCTGGAAGCGCAGGTTGAAGCGCTCCTTCTTGAGATTCAGGACGGCGTCGTCCTGCTGGTCGGGGCTCATCGCGCGGATGTCTTCGATCTTCATCTGGGCCATGGCCGTTACTCCGCAATGCGCTCGACGAAGCGCGTCTTGATCGGCAGCTTGGCGGCCGCCAGGGTCAGCGCTTCACGCGCCGTCTGGGTGTTGACGCCGTCGATCTCGAACAGCACCCGGCCCGGCTTGACGCGGGCGACCCACAGTTCCGGCGAACCCTTGCCGGAGCCCATGCGGACTTCGGCCGGCTTCTTCGACACCGGAACGTCCGGGAATACGCGGATCCAGACGCGGCCGGCGCGCTTCATGTGGCGGGTCAGCGCGCGGCGGGCGGCTTCGATCTGGCGCGCGGTGACGCGCTCCGGCTCGGTCGCCTTCAGGCCGAACTGGCCGAACGCCAACGTCGCGCCCGAAGTCGCAACGCCGTGAATGCGGCCCTTATGCGCCTTCCGGAACTTCGTTTTCTTAGGTTGCATCATGGCTTTAAGCCCTCAAATTCCTGTGCTGGATCAGGCCGCAGCCGTATCGCGGCGCTGACGGCCACCACGATCGCTGCTACCGCCCGTCTCGCCTTCGGCCATTCTCTTGTCCTGGGCCATCGGATCGTGCTCGAGGATCTCGCCCTTGAAGATCCAGACCTTGACACCGCAAGTGCCGAAGGTCGTGAACGCGGTCGCAACGCCGTAGTCGATGTCCGCGCGCAGCGTGTGCAGCGGCACGCGACCTTCGCGGTACCACTCCATGCGCGCGATTTCCGCACCGCCCAGGCGACCCGAGCAGTTGATGCGGATGCCTTCCGCGCCGAGCCGCATCGCCGACTGAACGGCGCGCTTCATGGCGCGGCGGAACGCGACGCGCCGCTCGAGCTGCTGCGCGATCGATTCGGCCACCAGCGTCGCATCGAGCTCCGGCTTGCGGATTTCGACGATGTTGATGACGACGTCCGACGAGGTGATGTCCGCGACCTTCTTGCGCAGCTTGTCGATATCAGCGCCCTTCTTGCCGATCACCACGCCCGGGCGAGCCGAGTGGATGGTGACGCGGCACTTCTTGTGCGGACGCTCGATCACGATGCGGGCGACGGCCGCCTGCTTGAGCTCCTTGTGCAGGATCTCACGGATCTTGACGTCCTCATGCAGCAGCTTGCCGTATTCCTGCTTGCCGGCGAACCAGCGCGAATCCCAGGTCCGGTTGATGCCGAGGCGCAGACCGATCGGATTGATCTTTTGACCCATCGTGTTCTCCTGCGTCCCTTAGGCCGCTGCTTCGGCTTCGACCTGACGAACGATGATCGTCAGCTGCGAAAATGGTTTGTAGACACGGCCCGACCGACCACGGCCGCGAGCAGCAAAGCGCTTCATCACGAGACCATTGCCGACGAAGGCCTGCGACACGACGAGATCATCGACGTCGAGGTCGTGGTTGTTCTCGGCATTGGCGATAGCCGATTCCAGGCACTTCTTCACGTCGACCGCGATCCGCTTGCGCGAAAACTGCAGGTCGGCGAGCGCGGCGGAAGCCTTCCGGCCGCGAATGAGCTGGGCGACCAGGTTGAGCTTCTGCGGGCTCACCCGCAGCATCCGGGCGACCGCCTTGGCCTCGTTCTCGGCGAGGCTCCGTTCGCGCTTAGGTTTGCTCATCGTTTAATCCTCAAGCCTTCTTGGCTTTCTTGTCGCCGGAGTGGCCATGGAAGGTCCGGGTCGGCGAGAACTCGCCGAACTTGTGACCGACCATTTCCTCGTTGACGGCCACCGGCACGTGCTTCTGACCATTGTAGACGCCGAAGGTCAGGCCCACGAACTGCGGCAGGATCGTCGAGCGACGGCTCCAGATCTTGATGACGTCGTGACGGCCGGACGCACGCGCGGCATCTGCCTTCTTGAGCAGAGAACCCTCGACGAACGGGCCTTTCCAGACTGAACGAACCATGTCCGTCGTTCCTTACTTCTTCCGCTTGTGGCGGCTTAGGAGAATGAATTTGTTGGTCGACTTGTTGGTACGGGTCTTCTTGCCCTTGGTCGGCTTGCCCCACGGAGTGACCGGGTGACGACCGCCCGAGGTACGACCTTCACCACCGCCGTGCGGATGGTCGATCGGGTTCATGGCAACACCGCGGTTGTGCGGGCGACGGCCCATCCAACGCTTGCGACCGGCCTTGCCGATCGAGGTGTTCATGTGATCCGGGTTCGACACCGCGCCGATCGTGCCGCGGCAACGGCCGTGCACCAGGCGCTGCTCGCCCGAGTTCAGGCGGATGATGACGTAGTCCTGATCGCGGCCGACGAGCTGGGCGTAGGTACCAGCCGAGCGAGCGAGCTGACCGCCCTTCCCGATCTTGACCTCGATGTTGTGGATGATCGTGCCGACCGGCATGTTGCCGAGCGGCATGACGTTGCCCGGCTTCACGTCGACATAGTTGCCGGCGACGATGGTGTCACCCACCGCCAGGCGCTGCGGCGCCAGGATGTAGGCCTGCTCGCCGTCCTGATACTTGATCAGCGCGATGAAGCCGGTGCGGTTCGGATCGTATTCCAGCCGCTCGACAACAGCGGGAACGTCGATCTTCTCACGCTTGAAGTCGACGGTACGCAGCGTCTGCTTGTGGCCACCGCCGCGGAAGCGCACGGTGATGCGACCGGTGTTGTTGCGGCCGCCCGAGGACTTCTTGCCTTCGGTGAGCGCCTTGACCGGCTTGCCCTTGTAGAGCGCCGAACGATCGACCATGACCAGCTGGCGCTGGCCCGGCGTCGTGGGATTGAATGTCTTCAGTGCCATCGTCGTACGACCTTACAGACCGGTGGTGACGTCGATCCGGTGGCCCTCTTCGAGGGTCACGATCGCGCGCTTGGTGTTCGACTGCGAGCCGAGATTGCCGCGGAAGACCTTGGTCTTGCCCTTGCGGACCAGCGTGTTGACGCTCTTGACCTTGACGTCAAACAGCTTCTCGATCGCTTCCTTGATCTGCGGCTTGGTCGCCTTGGCGGCCACCTTGAACAGGACCTTGTTGTGCTCGGACGCCAGCGTCGCCTTTTCGGTGACAACAGGGGCGACGATCACGTCGTAATGGCGAGCCTCGATGTTCTTCGTCATTTGAAGCGCGCCTCCAGCGCATCGATGGCGGCCTTGGTCAGAACCAGCTTCTGACGGCGCAGGATGTCATAGACGTTGATGCCCTGGATCGGCAGCACATCCATGTTGGGGATGTTGCGGGCCGCGGCGGCAAATCCGTTGTTGAGCTCGGCGCCGTCGATGATCAGCGCGTTGGTCAGCCCCAGGCCCGAGAAATGACCGAGCAACGCCTTGGTCTTGGCAGCTTCCAGCGCGGCCTTGTCGATCACGAGCAGATCGCCGTCCTTGGCCTTGGCCGAGAGCGCATGCTTGAGAGCAAGCGCGCGGACCTTCTTCGGCAGGTCGGTGGCGTGCGAACGCACGACCGGACCGAAGGCACGACCGCCGCCGCGGAACTGCGGCACGCGGGCCGAGCCGTGACGAGCACCGCCGGTGCCCTTCTGCTTGTACATCTTCTTGCCGGTGCGCCAGATCTCGGCGCGGCCCTTGGCCTTGTGCGTGCCGGCCTGACGCTTGTTCAGCTGCCACTGCACGCAACGCGCAATGATGTCCTGGCGCGGCTCAAGGCCGAAAATGGCGTCGGACAGCTGGACCGAGCCCGCTTCCTTGCCCTCGAGGGTGGTGACCTTCAATTCCATCTCACGCACCCTCTTGCTGGGCCGCGGCTTCGGCTTCGCCGCCCGCAACCTTGAACTTGCCGGGCTTCGGAGCTTCCTTCGGCAGCGGCTTCTTGACGGCATCGCGCACGCGGATCCAGCCGCCCTTGGAGCCGGGAACGGCGCCTTCGACGAGGATCAGGCCACGCTCGACGTCGAGCTGAACAACGCGGAGGTTGAGCGTGGTGATGCGGTCGACACCCATGTGGCCGGGCATCTTCTTGTTCTTCCAGGTCTTGCCGGGGTCCTGACGACCACCGGTCGAGCCGATCGAACGATGCGAGATCGACACGCCGTGCGTCGCGCGCAGACCACCGAAGTTCCAGCGCTTCATACCGCCGGCGAAGCCCTTACCGACCGAGGTGCCGGTGACGTCGACGAACTGGCCCACGACGAAGTGGTCGGCGAGGATCTCGGCGCCCACGGGGATCATGGCATCCGCGGAGACGCGGAATTCCTCGACCTGCCGCTTCGGCTCGACCTTGGCGACCGCGAACTGGCCGCGCTCTGCCTTGGGCATGTACACGGTCTTGCGGCTGCCAGAACCAAGCTGGAGCGCAACATAACCGTTCTTCTCTTCAGTGCGGTGGCCTACGACCTGGCAATTGCCGAGCTTCAGCACGGTCACGGGGATGTGCTCGCCGGCCTCTGTAAAGACCCGCGTCATCCCGACCTTTTGTGCGATCACTCCGGAGCGCATCGGCGTGCTTCCTGTTCTTTCTGTCCGCTAGTGGCGAACGTGATCCAAAAATCTTAGAGCTTGATCTCGACGTCGACACCGGCGGCCAGGTCGAGCTTCATCAAAGCATCGACGGTCTGCGGGGTCGGATCGACGATGTCGAGCAGACGCTTGTGAGTGCGCATCTCGAACTGTTCGCGGCTCTTCTTGTCGACGTGGGGCGAACGGTTGACGGTGAACTTCTCGATGCGGGTGGGCAGCGGAATGGGTCCGCGGACCTGCGCACCGGTGCGCTTCGCCGTGTTCACGATCTCCCGGGTCGACGTATCGAGGATACGATGGTCGAACGCCTTGAGACGGATGCGAATATTCTGGCCGTTCATTGCCGTGTCTTTCTTAGTGAGTGGCGAGTAGCGAACAGCGAATGGATTTCATCCACTCGCCACCCGCCATTCCCTATTCGCGTGATTACTCGATGATCGAAGCGACGACGCCGGCACCGACGGTGCGGCCACCTTCGCGGATCGCGAAGCGGAGCTTCTCTTCCATCGCGATCGGCACGATCAGGTGCACTTCCATCGCGATGTTGTCGCCCGGCATCACCATCTCGGTGCCTTCCGGCAGGTGCACGACACCGGTCACGTCGGTGGTGCGGAAGTAGAACTGCGGACGGTAGTTGGTGAAGAACGGGGTGTGGCGACCGCCCTCTTCCTTGGTGAGGATGTAAGCCTCGGCCTTGAACTTGGTGTGCGGCTTGACCGAACCCGGCTTGGCCAGAACCTGGCCGCGCTCGACGTCCTCGCGCTTGGTACCGCGGAGCAGCGCACCGATGTTGTCGCCGGCCTGGCCCTGATCGAGCAGCTTGCGGAACATTTCGACGCCGGTGACGGTGGTCTTCTGGGTGGCGCGGAGACCGACGATCTCGATTTCCTCGCCGACCTTGACGATACCGCGCTCAACACGGCCGGTCACGACGGTGCCGCGGCCCGAGATCGAGAACACGTCTTCAACCGGCATCAGGAACGGCTGGTCGATCGGACGCTCCGGCTGCGGGATGTAGCTGTCGACGTTCTTCATCAGCTCGATGATGGCGTCGTGGCCGAGCTTCTTGTCCGAATCTTCGAGAGCGGCGAGAGCCGAACCCTTGATGATCGGAATCTTGTCGCCCGGGAATTCATACTTCGAGAGCAGCTCGCGGACTTCGAGCTCGACGAGCTCGAGGAGCTCCGGATCGTCGACCATGTCGCACTTGTTGAGGAACACGACGAGCGCGGGCACGCCGACCTGGCGGGCGAGCAGGATGTGCTCGCGGGTCTGCGGCATCGGGCCGTCAGCAGCCGACACGACCAGGATCGCACCGTCCATCTGGGCAGCGCCGGTGATCATGTTCTTCACGTAGTCGGCGTGGCCGGGGCAGTCGACGTGCGCGTAGTGGCGGTTCGGCGTCTCGTACTCGACGTGCGCGGTCGAGATGGTGATGCCGCGCGCCTTCTCTTCCGGCGCCTTGTCGATCTGGTCGTACGCGGTGAACGTCGCACCGCCGGCTTCGGCGAGAACCTTGGTGATCGCCGCGGTCAGCGACGTCTTGCCATGGTCGACGTGACCGATGGTCCCGATGTTGCAGTGCGGCTTGGTACGTTCAAACTTAGCTTTGGCCATTTGACTCTCCGTTCAATCGTCAGTTCGTGACCGACGACAATCAGGCAAACTTCTTCTGGACTTCTGCCGACACGTTGGCCGGCGCTTCTGCGTAGTGGTCGAACTGCATGGTGAAGGTGGCGCGACCCTGGCTCATCGAGCGCAGATTATTCACGTACCCGAACATGTTCATGAGCGGCACCATCGCGTTGATGACGTTGGCGTTGCCGCGCATGTCCTGCCCCTGGATCTGACCGCGCCGGGAATTCAGGTCGCCGATGACCGAACCGGTGTAGTCTTCCGGGGTCACCACTTCGACCTTCATGATCGGCTCGAGCAGGACGGACTTGCCCATCTGGAGCGCTTCGCGGAAGCAGGCGCGCGAGGCGATTTCGAAGGCGAGTGCCGACGAGTCGACGTCGTGATACTTGCCGTCGACGAGCTGCACCTTGACGTCGACCACGGGGAAGCCCGCGACCACGCCGGACGACAGCACGCTCTCGAGGCCCTTTTCGACGCCGGGGATGTATTCCTTCGGCACGGCGCCGCCGACGATCTTCGATTCGAACTCGTAGCCCTTGCCGGGCTCGTTCGGCTCGACGATGAACGACACCGCAGCGAACTGGCCGGTACCGCCGGTCTGCTTCTTGTGGGTGTAGCTATGCTCGACGCGCTTGGTGACACGCTCCCGGAACGCCACCTGCGGTGCGCCGATGTTGGCGTCGACCTTGTAGGTGCGCTTGAGGATGTCGACCTTGATGTCGAGGTGGAGTTCGCCCATGCCCTTCAGGATGGTCTGGCCGGACTCGTGGTCGGTCGACACGCGGAAGGACGGATCCTCCGCGGCGAGCTTGGCCAGCGCCACGCCCAGCTTCTCCTGGTCGGCCTTGGACTTCGGCTCGATCGCGATCTCGATGACCGGCTCGGGGAATTCCATCTTTTCCAGGATCACCTGCTTGTCGGGATCGCACAGCGTGTCGCCGGTGCGCGCTTCCTTCAGGCCAGCCAGAGCGACGATGTCGCCGGCATAGGCTTCCTTGATGTCTTCGCGGTTGTTCGCATGCATCAAGAGCATGCGCCCGATGCGCTCCTTCTTCTCACGGGTCGAGTTCACGACGCCGGTGCCGCTCTGGAGAACGCCGGAGTAGATGCGGCAGAAGGTGATGGTGCCGACGAACGGGTCGTCCATGATCTTGAACGCGAGCAGCGCCAGCGGCTCCTTGTCGTCCGCCTTGCGCACGACTTCGTTGCCCTTGTCGTCGGTCCCCTTGATCGCAGGCACGTCGAGCGGCGACGGCAGGTAGTCGACGACGGCGTCGAGCAGCGGCTGCACGCCCTTGTTCTTGAAGGCCGAGCCGCACAGCACGGGATAGAACGCGCCGGTCAGCACCGCCTTGCGGATCAGGCGCTTCAGGGTCGCCTCGTCCGGCTCCTTGCCGTCGAGGTAAGCGGCCATGGCGTCGTCGTCGAGCTCGACGGCGGCTTCCACCATCTTCTCGCGGTATTCCTTGGCCTGGTCGACGAGGTCTTCGGGAATGTCGACATAGTCGAACTTCGCGCCGAGCGACTCGTCGTTCCAGACAACGCCTTTCATCTTCACGAGGTCGACGAGACCCTTGAAGTTGTTCTCGGCACCGATCGGAAGCTGGATCGCGACGGGCTTGGCACCCAGACGGTCAACGATGTCGGCCAGACACTTGAAGAAGTCGGCGCCGATCTTGTCCATCTTGTTGGCGAAAACGATGCGGGGAACCTTGTACTTGTCGCCCTGGCGCCAGACGGTCTCGGTCTGGGGCTCAACACCCTGGTTCGAATCGAGCACACAGACGGCACCGTCGAGCACGCGCAGCGAACGCTCGACTTCGATGGTGAAGTCGACGTGGCCGGGGGTGTCGATGATGTTCAGGCGCTTGCCGGCCCAGAACGCAGTGGTCGCGGCCGAGGTGATCGTGATGCCGCGCTCCTGCTCCTGCTCCATCCAATCCATCGTCGCGGCACCTTCGTGCACTTCGCCGATCTTGTGGCTCTTGCCGGTGTAGTAGAGGATGCGCTCGGTCGTCGTCGTCTTACCGGCGTCGATATGCGCCATGATACCGAAGTTACGGTAGTCCTCGATGGCATGTTGGCGGGGCATGGGGTGTTCCTTGCGAGTCCGTTTGTTTCGCCGTTACCAGCGATAGTGCGAGAAGGCGCGGTTGGCTTCCGCCATCCGGTGCACGTCTTCGCGCTTCTTGACGGCGTTCCCACGGTTGTTCGATGCATCCAGGAGCTCCGCCGAGAGACGCTCCGTCATCGTCTTTTCGTTACGCTCGCGCGCGGCCGAGATCAGCCAGCGGATACCCAACGCCTGGCGGCGGGTCGAGCGAACTTCGACCGGCACCTGGTAGGTCGCGCCACCGACGCGGCGGGAGCGCACTTCGATCGTCGGCATGACATTCTCGAGCGCCTGCTCGAACACGCCGAGCGGGTTCTGCTTGGTCTTGCCTTCGATGAGGCTGAATGCACCGTAGACGATGCCTTCGGCGACCGACTTCTTGCCGGCGTACATCACCGAGTTCATGAATTTCGTGACGATGATGTTCCCGAACTTCGGATCGGGAAGAACTTCGCGCTTTTCCGCTGAGTGGCGACGAGACATGGAGCTGGTTCCCGCTTACTTCGGACGCTTCGCGCCGTACTTCGAACGACGCTGCTTACGGTTCTTGACGCCCTGAGTATCCAGAACGCCGCGGAGGATGTGGTAGCGCACGCCGGGCAAATCCTTGACGCGGCCGCCGCGGATCATGACCACCGAGTGCTCCTGGAGGTTATGGCCCTCACCCGGGATGTAGCCGATCACCTCGAAACCGTTGGTCAGACGCACCTTGGCGACCTTACGAAGCGCCGAGTTCGGCTTCTTCGGGGTCGTGGTGTAGACGCGCGTGCAAACACCACGCTTCTGCGGCGACTGCTGCAGCGCCGGCACCTTCTTGCGCGACTTCTGCACTTCACGCGGTTGAGCGATCAGCTGGTTGATCGTCGGCATCCTGGCCTTACCCTTTGTTATCGCGGCCCCTTGCAGGCCCGCTGTCTTGCCGCGGCCCGTTGCCGGGACCGCAAATTCTCTCGAGCCACCCGCTCGATCGGGCCCGCCCGCGCGGAACAATCCACACAAAGCGAAATCGCGCCAACCGCTCATTGCTGAGTGGAAAGCGCTTCGACGCCACAGAGGACCGCAGTATTAAGGCCGATCAGCATAAGCCGCGGCCCGCGCACTGAGGTCATGCATCCGAATTCGACCACAGGAGAACGCGCCCCAGAGGCCTAAAATCGCACTGGCATTGCCTAGCTATTATCGACAGCGTTTGAGCGGCATTCGTCGAGGTTGGTGCCCGCTTAGCGACCCCTGGGGATCAACGGGTGGCCCGTTCCGACGTTGGCAATGCTCACCGCCTGTCGTTAAGTGAGGCGCTTTCTATAAGTGAGAATCGATCAAGTCAAGGCGAAACGACAGTCGCAAAGCGCTTCTGGCAGCTTCGGAAATTGCCCGGTCGTCCCCTGACGCGCCTCCCCGATATGGGAACGATATCCCGGCTCCGCCAACCTTCCATCGATTAACACCCGTATAAAATATAGTTTTATGTCGGCCGCTAAGGCTTTTTTTCCTCTTGATGCGTCAATCTGCCGCCTTCGGCAGAGACAGGCGCCATGCGGTACACCGACGTTGCCATCATTGGCGGAGGACTAGCAGGCTCGACCGCCGCCGCAATGCTCGGGCGTGCCGGCATTTCAGCGATTCTGATCGACCCGCATGAGACCTATCCGGCCGATTTTCGCGTCGAGAAGCTGAGCGGTCACGGTCAGGTCGAGCGATTCCACCAAACGGGCATCGCCGACTCGGTCCTGCGTCGCGCGACCTTCTCGGGCGAGAACTGGATCGCGCGATTCGGCCACATGCTCGACAGGGCGCCGAGCCGACAGTTCAACATCCTCTACGATTCGCTTGTTAACGCGATCCGCGACGAGATTCCCGACACGGTCGGACGTATCTGGACCAAGGCGGTGTCGGTCGCGACCAGTGCCGAGCGGCAAACGGTAGCCCTCGCCAATGATGAGACCATCTCGGCCCGCCTGGTGTTGCTCGCCAACGGCCTGAATGTCGGCCTGCGCCACCAGCTCGGCATCATCAGGAACGTCATCAGCCCCTGCCATTCGATCTCGATCGGCTTCGACGTGGTGCCGGCCGGGCGGAATGCGTTCGACTTCCCGGCGCTCACCTATTTCTCGGAGCGGCCGAGCGACCGCATCCCCTACATCTCGCTGTTTCCGATCGGCACGCGGATGCGCGCCAATCTGTTCGTGTATCGCGGCTTCGACGATCCCTGGCTGCGCGAGCTGCGCCGCGCTCCGGCCGAGACATTGAACGCCGCGCTGCCGCGGCTGAAGCGCATCACCGGCGCCTTCGACATTCCCGGCGAGTTGAAGGTTCGTCCGGTCGATCTCTACGTGAACGACGCCGGCCATCAGCCGGGCGTGGTGCTGGCGGGCGACGCTTTCGCCACCTCCTGCCCGGTCGCCGGCACCGGCTGCGACAAGGTGTTCACCGACATCGAGCGGCTCTGCAACGTCCACATCCCGCAATGGCTCGCCAGCGACGGGATGAATGCGGACAAGATTGCCACCTTCTATGCCGACCCGGTCAAGCGGGCCTGTGATGAATGGTCGGCCGCGAAAGCCTTCGACTTCCGCTCGGTCTCGATTGCGACGAGCCCCTACTGGACCGCTCAGCGCTGGGCACGCTTCATGGCGTGGTCGACCCAGGGATTACTGCGCAGGCTTGGAGGCGCGTTCCACCTGGAGCCGAACTTCCTCGGTCACTCCTCGTCCTCGTCCTCATCACCCTCGTCGAGGTCGTCCTCATCCGCGTCTTCGTCATCATCGCTCTCATCGTCGGCCTGAGCGGTCGCGCCGTGCGGCTGATGGATCTGGTCGTTCCACAGCTTGCGATAGATACCGTTCCTGGCAAGCAGCTCGGCATGCGAGCCGCGCTCGATTGCCCTGCCCCCTGAGATCACGATGATCTCGTCCATCTCGACCACCGAGGTCAGACGATGTGTCGACCAAATCATGGTGCGACCCTTGGCGACCTTGAGCAAGGTGCGGTTGATCGCGGCCTCCGTGGTCTGGTCCAGAGCCGAGGTCGCTTCGTCGAGCAGCAGCACGGAGGGATTGCGGATGATCGCGCGTGCGATCGCGATGCGCTGGCGCTGGCCGCCCGACAGCGTGTCGCCGCGTTCGCCGACCGGGGTGTCGTAGCGCTGCCGCAGGCCCATGATGTAGCGGTGAATCTCGGCCTTCTTGGCAGCCTCCTCCACCTCCTCGTCGGTGGCGCCTTCCTTGCCGAGCCGGATGTTCTCGCGGATCGACATGTTGAACAGCATGTTCTCCTGGAACACCACCGCCATGCTCCGGCGCAGCGAATCCAGCGTCACCTTGCGGACGTCGACACCGTCGATGGTGACGCGCCCCTCATCGGGCACGTAGAGGCGAAGGATCAGATTGAGCAGCGTGCTCTTGCCGGAGCCTGACGGACCAACGATGGCGATGCGCTTGCCGGCGTCGAGCTTGAGGCTGAGATTGTCCAGCACCGGCGTCTGGCCGCCTTCATACTGGAAGCTAACATGCTCGAAGGTGATGTCGTGGGTGATGCGCGGCAGATCGGGCGCGCCGGGACGATCCGCCCCGCGCGTCGGCTCGTCGAGCAGTTCCTGGATGTGACGGATCGCGGCGGCCGAGGAGATCGACACCGGGATGAAATGCATCACGTGGGCGATGTTGTAGGAGACCTCCCAGAACGCGCTCTCGAAGGTGACGAAGGTGCCGATGGTGATCTGGCCCTTGGTCGCGAGATAGGCGCCGATCGCGAGCACGACGAGGTGCAACAGCAGCACGGAGATGGTGACCGTCCGCTCCACCATCGTGGACAGGAACCCCGCTGCCGCAATCCTGTCGCGGGTCGCATCGTTGCGGAAGGTGAAGAAGCCGAACATCTTGCGTTGCAGGCTGAACGCCTTGATCACGGCCTGCGCCGCCACGTTCTCCTGCACCATTCCGAGCAGCGCGCTCTCGTTCAGCTTCTGCTCGTAGTTGGCCTGCACCGCCTTCGGCGTCAGGATGCGCGGGCCGATCAACGTGATCGGGAATACCAGCAGCGCGACCACCGCGAGCTGCCAGTTCAGGAATAGCATCAGGATGATGCCGGCGATCAACTCAAAGAACGGCAGCGCGGCGCTGTTGACGAAGGACTTGACCGAACCTTCGAAGGCCGAGAGATCGACCGAGAAGCGCGACAGGATCTCGCCACGCTTCGTGCGGCCGAAATAAGCCGCCGGCAGGTCCTGGACATGCTCGAACAGGCGCTTGCGGACGTCGGTGATGACGCAAGCCGCCAACCGCGCATCCCAGCGCTCGTACCAGACCGCGACGATCGAGGTTGAGATGCCGGCAGCCGCCAGCACGCCGAGGATCTTGTACAGCGCCTGGAAATCCTCTTCGCCGAGCGCGTCGTCGATCAGGTATTTCAGGCTGAGCGGCATGATGACGTTGAACAGTGTCTCAACCAGGACGCCGAACGCCACATAACCCAGGATGCGCTTGTAGTTGGACAGGAAGGGCTTGACGAATCCCAAGATCGTCGCGAGCGCGCCGGCAGCTTCGCGGGCGGTAAAGACGACGAGGTCCTCATCATCATCGTCATCGAGCTCAAGCTCGTCGTCATCCTCGTCTTCGTCGTCTTGCAGCTCGGGCGCGGCGCCGGGCGCAAGCTTGTCCTCGAGCTCGGCCGCCTCTTGCGCAGCGAGCTTCTGTTTGTCGGGAGAGAGGGGCCTGGACGCCATGAAACCAACCGATGCTGACGGCCGGCATGACCGCAGAGAGAGCAGGAAATAGCGGACCACCGCTACTCCGCCGATTCTATGCGATCAGGACGAGTTCGGCAAAGCAATTGGCGAATTCATCCGCGCCTGGTGATGTTAGTCCTCGTCTTCGTCCTCGATCTTGTCGAAGAAGGAGTAACGCAAGCTGTCGGCGTCGGCATACCATTGGCCCGGCCCTTTGTTGGCGGCGAGCGTCGCAGTCCATAGCGCGTCGGTGCAGTCCTTGCGGTGCATCGACAGATCGAAGCCGTTGCCGAAGAACAGCTCCGACCATTCCCACCAGGTGCCGAGCTTCTTGACCCCGCGCAGCAGGTCGTAGCGGTCGATCACGGCCGAAGCCATGTCCGAGGTGATCGAGCCGAACACGAGGCCGGTCTTGACCACACGGTTCAACTCGCGGATCGCGCGAACCACCTGCCTGGGCGCAACGTGGCATAGGCTGGTCTCGAAGACGTAGTCGAACGTGCCGTCCTTGAACGGCAGGTCGGTGATCGAACCGAGCTTGTTGAACTTCTTCAGCGCCTTCGGCGTCTTGGCATGGATGGCACGGTTGTTCTCGATGCCCCAGGCGTCGACGCCGCGCTCGCGCAATGCGCCGACCAGCTCGCCGCTGGCGGAGCCCGCGACCAGGAGCTTGGCGCCCTTGGCCTTGCCCCAGACGATGGTGATCAGCTTGGACAGATAATCCGGATCTGTGAACTGCCTCCACACCTCGCCGTAAGGTCCGAGGCCGCGATAATTCTCGAAATAGTCGCGGTCGATCTTGTCGGAAACCGGCTCGCCATCCTCCTGCGCACGCGCGCGGCGCAGCCGCATCATCTCGGTCAGAATGATGTCGGTCGCCGCATCCGAGGAGTCGAGGAGACCGTTCAGCGTGGAATCGAACAGATAGTCGCCTACCACCACGATACCGGGATGCTCCTTCGGCTCGGGTCGATGATTGGACATGACATCGCGAACGGGCAGGCCGCCAGGAATCGCATTCACCGACGACAGCCAACGGTGGATTTTGCCTTCCATGAAATGCGCACGCGCATCCCCAAGCGAGGCCGGCAGCGACTTCAGCGCGGCGTCGATCAGCTCCTGGTCCGACAGATTTGCGAACGCCAGCGCATCGGAGCCGGGAATCAGCCAGTTCAGGACGCCGTACCTGCCGACGTCGTGACGCGCGCCCTCATTGTAGACGCAGCAGCCGCCGAAAGCTTCCGACATGAACCAGGCGCCTGGAATCTTGTCGCCCCAGAACGGAGCGTCGAACAGGATCGAGACGCGCAGATAATGCGCGGGGCGATCGAAATACGAGACGTGCTTGACCATGGACTTGCGCAGCTGCTCGCCTTCCCACCCCATCGTCGAGAGCCAGGAGTGCGGCAGGCACATCAGTACGAGATCGAAGTCGCGCGTCTCCGGCCCCTTGCCGTTCATCATCTTCAGCTGATAGCGGCCGGTCGGCGCCTTGCCGACGGTGAGCACGCGGTGATTGAGCTGGATGTCGGCGCTGACCTCCGACTGCAGGCATTCGACCAGCTGCTCGTTGCCGTTCTGGATGGAATAGAGGCCGATATAGCCATCGACATCCATCAGGTAGTTCTTGAGCGCGTTGAGGCCGTTGGTGTTGTGGCTTTCGGTCGCGATGTCGGAGCGCGCCATCACCTTGAAGAAGCGCTTTGCGGTCTCGTCCTCGACCTCTTCGTCGAGCACCTGCTCGGCGGTCTTGTAGGCCCAGGGGTTCTCGTTGTCGTGCGCGCCGACGCCTTCGTAATATTCGATCGGCGACATCTGCTCGGCGCAACGCTTGCGGAACTGCTCGATCGCATCCGCGGTCTTGGCGCCGTATTTGCGGCGCATGCCGGCGACGTCGTCGAGCAACTCGCCGCCGAACTGCACCTGCTCGGCGTCCATCGGAATCGTCTGCAGGCCGAAATGCTGGATCAGCTCGCGCAGCGGATCAGGACCCGTCATCGAATAGTCGTAGATCTCCGCGACGCCGGCCTCGTACATCGCCGGCGCGGAATCGAATTTGCGCGTGACGATCTTGCCGCCGAGGCGATCGGAGGCCTCGAAGATGGTGATGCGACAGAGGTCGCCGAGCTTACGCTTCAAGTACCAGGCGCTCATCAGCCCGCCGGGGCCGCCGCCTACGATTGCGAGATCAAGCATGTGAGTTCCGTGGTCTCCGGCCCTGCCCCCGTCACGGGACCACCGGTCTAAGCTCCCTTAGCAGAAGCACTTTTGCGCCTGAAGGAAAGATGAACAAAGGTTGATCCCGCATCGCAACAGGCAAACAAAGCAGCAAAAAGGCCGGCTTTCGCCGGCCTTTTCGTTATCCTCGTATTCTTACGGATGAAGCACTATTCCGCGGGCGGCAGCGCAGGAAGCTCGGCTTCCGGAGCGGGCGACACGACGGCCGCCTGCTTCTCGCGCTCGTCGAGAATCAGCTTGTCGCGCTTCATGGCGACTTCGCGGATCTTGGCCATGGAGGCGCCGGTGCCCGCCGGGATCAGCCGGCCGACGATGACGTTCTCCTTGAGGCCTTCGAGCGGATCGACCTTGCCGTTGACCGCCGCTTCCGTGAGGACCCGGGTGGTCTCCTGGAACGAGGCCGCCGAGAAGAACGAGCGGGTCTGCAGGCTCGCCTTGGTGATGCCGAGAAGAACCGGCGTTCCCGTGGCGGGCTTCTTGCCCTCTTCCTTGGCCTTCATGTTCAGCGCGTCGAACTCGATCTTGTCGACCTGCTCGCCGGAGATCATGTCCGTGTCGCCCTGATCGGTGACTTCCACCTTCTGGAGCATCTGACGGACAATCACCTCGATGTGCTTGTCGTTGATGAGCACGCCCTGGAGCCGGTAGACCTCCTGGATTTCATTGACCAGATAGGCCGCGAGCTCCTCGATGCCCTTGACCGCAAGGATGTCGTGCGGCGCCGGGTTGCCTTCCACGATGAAGTCGCCCTTTTCGACGACGTCTCCGTCCTGAAGGTGGATGTGCTTGCCCTTCGGGATCAGGTACTCGCGCGCCTCGTCGGTCTTGTCCATCGGCTCGATCGAGATGCGACGCTTGTTCTTGTAGTCGCGCCCGAACCGGATGGTGCCCGCGATCTCGGCGATGATCGCCGCATCCTTCGGACGCCGTGCCTCGAACAGTTCCGCCACCCGCGGCAGACCGCCGGTGATGTCACGCGTCTTGGCGCTCTCGGTCGAGACACGGGCGAGGATGTCGCCCGGGTTGACCTTGGCTCCGACGTCGACCGAGAGAATGGCGTCGACCGACAGCATGTAGCGGGCATCGCCGCCACGGGCGAGCTTGAGCACCTTGCCGTCCTTGCCCTTCACCACGATGGCCGGACGCAGGTCCGAGCCGCCGCGGGTCGAGCGCCAATCGATGACGACGCGCTTGGCGATACCGGTCGCCTCGTCCAGCGTTTCCGAGATCGACTGGCCCTCGACCAGATCCTCGAACCCGATGGTGCCTTCCACTTCGGTGAGGAGCGGACGGGTGTACGGGTCCCACTCGACGATGCGCTGGCCACGCTTGACCATGTCGCCTTCATCGACATGCAGGCGCGAGCCGTACTGAATACGGTGCGTCGCACGCTCGGTGCCGTCGGCATCGACCACCGCCACCACCATGTTGCGCACCATCGCGACCAAATGACCTTCGCTGTTGCGGGCGATGGCCTTGTTCCGGATCACGATCTTGCCGTCGAAATTGGCTTCGACGAAAGACTGCTCGTTGAGCTGCGCCGCGCCGCCGATGTGGAAGGTACGCATGGTGAGCTGCGTGCCCGGCTCGCCGATCGACTGCGCCGCGATGACGCCGACCGCTTCGCCGTGGTTGACCGGCGTGCCGCGGGCGAGGTCGCGGCCGTAGCACTTGCCGCAGATGCCGTTGACGAGTTCGCAGGTCAGCGCCGAGCGGATCTTCACCTCCTGCACACCACCCTGCTGAATGGCGTCCAGATGGCTCTCTTCCATCAGCGTGTCGCGCTTGATGATCACCTTGCCCGAGCTGTCGCGCACGTCTTCGCAGGCCGTGCGTCCGAGGATGCGCGAACCGAGCGAAGCGACCACGGTGCCGGCATCGACGATGGCGCGCATCTTGATGCCGAGCTTGGTGCCGCAGTCGGACTGCGTGATGATGCAATCCTGCGCGACGTCGACCAGACGACGGGTCAGGTAGCCGGAGTTCGCGGTCTTCAACGCGGTGTCCGCGAGGCCCTTACGGGCGCCGTGGGTCGAGTTGAAGTACTCGAGAACCGAGAGGCCCTCCTTGAAGTTCGAGATGATCGGCGTCTCGATGATCTCACCCGACGGCTTGGCCATCAGGCCGCGCATGCCGGCGAGCTGGCGCATCTGGGCCGGCGAACCGCGGGCGCCGGAATGAGCCATCATGTAGATCGAATTGATGTCGGCATCGGCGCCGGCCGCCGTCTTCTTGGTGGAGGAGATCTCCTTCATCATCGCCTTGGCGATTTCTTCCGTGGCCTTCGACCAGGCGTCGACGACCTTGTTGTACTTCTCGCCATGCGTGATCAGGCCGTCGTTGTACTGCTGCTCGAAATCCTTCGCCAGCGTACGCGTGGTGTCGACGATCTTCCACTTGGAGTTCGGCACGACCATGTCGTCCTTGCCGAACGAGATGCCGGCCTTGAACGCGTTGTAGAAGCCGAGCGCCATGATGCGGTCGCAGAAGATCACGGTCTCCTTCTGGCCGCAGTGGCGGTAGACCTGATCGATGACGCCCGAGATCTCGCGCTTGGTCATCAGCTTGTTGATGATCTCGTACGAGATGCGCGGGTTGCGCGGCAGCAAATTGCCGAGCATGACGCGGCCGGCGGTGGTCTCGATCCAGCGCTTGGAGACCTTGCCGGTCTCGTCCATGCCTTCCCAGCGATACTTGATCTTGGTGTGGAGGTGGATGACCTTCGCATGCAGGGCGTGCTCGAGCTCGGCCATCTCGCCGAACAGCTTGCCCTCGCCGGGCAGGCCTTCGCGCATGATCGAGACGTAGTAGAGACCCAGGACGATGTCCTGCGACGGCACGATGATCGGCTGACCATTCGCGGGATGCAGGATGTTGTTGGTCGACATCATCAGCACGCGCGCTTCCAGCTGCGCTTCGAGCGACAGCGGGACGTGCACGGCCATCTGGTCACCATCGAAGTCGGCGTTGAACGCCGAGCAGACCAGCGGGTGAAGCTGGATCGCCTTGCCCTCGATCAGCACCGGCTCGAACGCCTGGATGCCCAGACGATGCAGCGTCGGCGCGCGGTTGAGCAGCACGGGATGCTCGCGGATCACCTCGTCAAGGATGTCCCAGACCTCGGGCCGCTCCTTCTCGACCAGCTTCTTGGCCTGCTTGACGGTGGTGGACAGGCCCTTGGCGTCAAGCCGCGAATAGATGAACGGCTTGAACAGCTCGAGCGCCATCTTCTTCGGCAGACCGCACTGATGCAGGCGCAGCTCGGGACCGACCACGATCACCGAACGGCCCGAATAGTCGACGCGCTTGCCGAGCAGGTTCTGGCGGAAACGGCCCTGCTTGCCCTTCAACATGTCGGCGAGCGACTTCAGCGGGCGCTTGTTGGCACCCGTGATGACGCGGCCGCGACGGCCGTTGTCGAACAGCGCATCGACCGCTTCCTGAAGCATGCGCTTCTCGTTGCGGATGATGATGTCAGGCGCACGCAGCTCCATCAGCCGCTTCAAGCGGTTGTTGCGGTTGATGACGCGGCGATAGAGGTCGTTGAGGTCCGAGGTCGCGAAGCGGCCGCCGTCCAGCGGCACCAGCGGACGCAGGTCCGGCGGGATCACGGGAACGACGGTCAGGATCATCCATTCCGGCTTGTTGCCGGAGTGGCGGAACGCTTCCACGATCTTCAGGCGCTTGGCGAGCTTCTTGTGCTTGATGTCGGAGTCGGTCTCCTGCATTTCCGCACGCAAGGTCAGCTCGAGCTTCTCGAGGTCCATGCCCTTGAGCAGCTCGCGGATCGCCTCGGCGCCGATCATCGCGGTGAAGGAATCCTGGCCGTACTCGTCCTGCGCCTTCAGATATTCGTCTTCCGACAGCAGCTGACGGTCCTTCAGCGCGGTCAGGCCCGGCTCGAGAACGACGTAATATTCGAAGTAGAGGATCCGTTCGAGATCCTTCAGCGTCATGTCCAGCAGCAAGCCGATGCGCGAAGGCAGCGACTTCAAGAACCAGATGTGGGCGACCGGGGCCGCGAGCTCGATATGGCCCATGCGCTCGCGCCGGACGCGCGACAGCGTGACCTCGACCGAGCACTTCTCGCAGATGATGCCCTTGTACTTCATGCGCTTGTACTTGCCGCACAAGCACTCGTAGTCCTTGATCGGCCCGAAGATGCGGGCGCAGAACAGGCCGTCGCGCTCGGGCTTGAAGGTACGGTAGTTGATGGTCTCCGGCTTCTTGATCTCGCCGTAGGACCAGGACAGAATCTTCTCTGGAGACGCGATCGAGATCCGGATCTGGTCGAAGACCTGCGCCGGCGTCGTCGGGTTAAAGAGATTCATAATTTCTTGGTTCATCGTCTTCTCCTCGCGTACCGGTCGCCTCCGGCCGCAAATTCGAAAATCACTCGAGCGGGGCGCCCTGCCCTCAAGGCATCGGGAGGGGCGCCAATGCCCGGCCGTGCAGGCCGGGCATGAAACGTCGTATTACTCGGCTGCTTCCGACGTCGGCGCCGGTCCCATCTTGGAATTGTGCAGGTCGACGTTGAGGCCGAGCGAGCGCATTTCCTTGACCAGCACGTTGAACGATTCCGGAATGCCGGCCTCGAAGGTGTCGTCGCCACGCACGATCGCCTCGTACACCTTGGTACGGCCGGCCACGTCGTCCGACTTCACGGTCAGCATTTCCTGCAGCGTGTAGGCCGCGCCGTAAGCTTCGAGCGCCCACACCTCCATTTCGCCGAAGCGCTGGCCGCCGAACTGCGCCTTGCCACCCAGCGGTTGCTGGGTCACGAGCGAGTACGGACCGATCGAACGCGCGTGGATCTTGTCGTCCACGAGATGGTGCAGCTTGAGCATGTAGATGTAGCCGACCGTCACCTTGCGATCGAAGGCGTCGCCGGTGCGGCCGTCATAGACGGTCGACTGACCCGAAGCATCCAGACCGGCAAGCTTCAGCATCTCCTCGATGTCGCTTTCCTTGGCACCGTCGAACACCGGCGTCGCGATCGGTACGCCGCGGCTCAGATTGTGACCGAGTTCAAGCAGCTCGTTGTCGTTGAGCGTCTTGATCGTCTCGTCCTCGCCATAGACCTTCTTCAAGGTTTCCTTCAGCGGCTTGATGTCCTGCTTCGACAGATAGGCATCGACGGTCTGGCCGATGCGCTTGCCCAGACCGGCGCAAGCCCAGCCGAGATGCGTCTCGAGGATCTGTCCGACGTTCATGCGCGAGGGCACGCCGAGCGGGTTGAGCACGATGTCGGCATGCGTACCGTCTTCGAGGAACGGCATGTCCTCGATCGGCACGATCTTCGACACCACGCCCTTGTTGCCATGGCGGCCGGCCATCTTGTCGCCGGGCTGGATCTTGCGCTTCACCGCAACGAAGACCTTGACCATCTTCATCACGCCGGGCGGCAATTCGTCGCCGCGCTGAAGCTTCTCGACCTTGTCGAGGAAGCGCTGTTCAAGCCCCTTCTTCGACTCGTCGTACTGCTTCCGCATGGCCTCGATCTCGGCCATCAGCTTGTCGTTCGGAGACGCGAACAGCCACCACTGCGACTTCGGGTATTCCTCGAGCACCGCACGGGTGATCTTGGTGTCCTTCTTGAAGCCCTTCGGACCGGCAATGCCCTGCCGCCCCTCGAGCAGCTCGGCCAGACGGTTGTAGACGTTGCGGTCCAGGATCGCCTGCTCGTCGTCGCGGTCCTTGGCCAGACGCTCGATCTCTTCCCGCTCGATCGCCAGCGCACGCTCGTCCTTGTCGACGCCGTGGCGGTTGAACACGCGGACTTCCACGATCGTGCCCTGCACGCCCGGGGGAACGCGCAGCGAGGTGTCGCGCACGTCGGAGGCCTTTTCGCCGAAGATGGCGCGCAGGAGCTTTTCTTCCGGCGTCATCGGGCTCTCGCCCTTCGGCGTGATCTTGCCGACCAGGATGTCGCCGGCGCGCACTTCAGCGCCGATGTAGACGATACCGGCTTCGTCGAGGTTCTTCAGCGCTTCTTCCGAAACGTTCGGAATGTCGCGGGTGATTTCCTCGGGTCCGAGCTTGGTGTCGCGGGCCATCACCTCGAATTCTTCGATATGGATCGAGGTGAAGACGTCTTCCTTCACGATCCGCTCGGAGAGCAGGATCGAGTCTTCGAAGTTGTAGCCGTTCCACGGCATGAACGCGACCAGCACGTTGCGGCCGAGCGCGAGCTCGCCGAGATCGGTCGACGGACCGTCAGCGATGATGTCGCCCTTCTTGACGATGTCGCCGACCTTCACCAGCGGACGCTGGTTGATGCAGGTCGACTGGTTGGAGCGCTGGTACTTCATCAGACGGTAGATATCGACGCCCGACTTGGTCGGATCGAGATCTTCCGTCGCACGGATGACGACGCGGGTCGCGTCGATCTGGTCGATCACGCCCGAGCGGCGCGCCGCGATCGCGGCGCCCGAGTCACGCGCAACCACGCCTTCCATGCCGGTGCCGACGAACGGCGCCTCGGCGCGAACCAGCGGCACCGCCTGGCGTTGCATGTTCGAGCCCATCAGCGCGCGATTGGCGTCGTCGTTCTCGAGGAACGGGATCAAGGCCGCGGCCACCGAAACGAGCTGCTTCGGCGACACGTCCATGTAGTCGACCTTGTCGGGCGTCAGCGGCACGACGTCGCGGGTGCCGCTCGCGCGGCAGACCACCAGGTCTTCGGTGAAGCGGCCCTTGGCGTCGACAGGCACGTTGGCCTGAGCGACCGAATAGCGGCCCTCCTCCATCGCCGACAGGTACACGACCTCGTCGGTGACGCGGCCGTCCTTGACCTTGCGATACGGCGTCTCGACGAAACCGTACTTGTTGACGCGCGCAAAGGTGGCGAGCGAGTTGATCAGGCCGATGTTCGGACCTTCCGGCGTCTCGATCGGGCAGATACGGCCGTAATGCGTCGGATGCACGTCGCGCACCTCGAAGCCGGCGCGCTCGCGGGTCAGGCCGCCCGGTCCGAGCGCCGAGAGACGGCGCTTGTGGGTGATCTCGCTGAGCGGGTTGGTCTGGTCCATGAACTGCGAGAGCTGCGAGGAGCCGAAGAACTCGCGGACGGCGGCGGCCGCCGGCTTCGCGTTGATCAGGTCCTGCGGCATGACCGTGTCGATGTCGACCGAGGACATGCGCTCCTTGATCGCGCGCTCCATGCGCAGGAGGCCGATACGGTACTGGTTCTCCATGAGCTCGCCGACCGAGCGCACACGGCGGTTGCCGAGATGGTCGATGTCGTCGATCTCGCCCTTGCCGTCGCGCAGGTCCACCAGCGTCTTGATGACGCAAAGGATGTCTTCCTTGCGCAGCGTGCGCTGGGTGTCGGGCGCATCGAGGTCGAGGCGCATGTTCATCTTGACGCGGCCGACCGCGGAGAGGTCGTAACGCTCGGCGTCGAAGAACAGCGACTGGAACATCGCCTGCGCCGAATCCAGCGTCGGCGGCTCGCCCGGACGCATCACGCGGTAGATGTCGAACAGCGCGTCCTCACGCGTCATGTTCTTGTCGGCCGCGAGCGTGTTGCGGATGTAGGCGCCGACATTGACGTGGTCGATGTCGAGCAGCGGCAGTTCCTTGTAGCCGTGCTCGTTGAGAGCCTTCATCGACTTGTCGGTGATTTCCTCACCGGCTTCGGCATGGATCTCACCGGTCTTCGGGTTGACGAGGTCCTCGGCGAGGTAGTTGCCGACGAGTTCCTCATCCGACAGACGCAGCGCCTTGAGCCCCTTCTCCTGGAGCTGGCGGGCGGCGCGGACGGTGAGCTTCTTGCCGGCCTCGAGCACGACCTTGCCGGTATCGGCGTCGATCAGGTCGTTGATGGTCGAGTAGCCGCGGAAACGGTTGGCGTCGAACGGAACGCGCCAGCCTTCCTTGGTCCGCTTGTAGAGGATCTTCTTGTAGAACGTGGACAGGATCGCCTCGCCGTCGAGGCCGAGGGCGAACATCAGCGACGTCACCGGAATTTTGCGGCGACGGTCGATACGCGCATAGACGATATCCTTGGCGTCGAACTCGATATCGAGCCAGGAGCCGCGATACGGGATCACGCGGGCAGCGAACAGCAGCTTGCCCGACGAATGGGTCTTGCCCTTGTCGTGATCGAAGAACACGCCAGGCGAACGGTGCATCTGCGAGACGATGACGCGCTCGGTACCGTTCACGATGAAGGTGCCGTTCATCGTCATGAGCGGAATATCGCCCATGTAGACGTCCTGCTCCTTGATGTCCTTGACCGACTTCGCACCGGTTTCTTCGTCGATATCGAACACGATGAGGCGCAGCGTCACCTTGAGGGGTGCCGCGAAGGTCATGCCGCGCTGGCGGCACTCGTCGACGTCATACTTCGGCTGCTCGAACTCGTAGCGGACGAATTCCAGCATCGAGGTGCCCGAGAAGTCGGAGATCGGGAACACGGAACGGAACACGGCCTGCAGGCCCTCGTCGAGGCGCCCGCCGGCGGGTTCGTCGACCATCAGGAACTGGTCATAGGACGCCTTCTGAACCTCGATGAGGTTCGGCATCTCGGCGACTTCCTTGATGTGTCCGAAGAACTTGCGAACGCGTTTGCGACCGGTGAATGTCTGCTGCGCCATCGTGGCCTCTCATTTTCGTCGCCCGCTCCGGGCGAACCGTCCGGAACGCGGCTGCCACCGCTCCCCGGGTTGAATTTTTCGAACCCGCTTTGGGGCCGGAGACTCAGGTTTCAGGCGGGAATGTCCTGAATCTGTTCTTCAGACCTTCAAAACGCAAAACGACGCGCGGGGCGCTAGCGCGCGCCCGCCCGTCACAACGATCGTCTTCACGGACTGAAAAAGCCCGAAATAGCCTGCTCTCCCAACGGCCTACAGGGAAATCCGGTATCCCTGCCCACCGCGCTTTCGTGCTGTCGAACCGATATGGGGCGACAATAATGAAGATTCGAGAGGTTAACCCTCAAATCCCCACACATTTTCGTGTTCAGCCTGCGTCGGGACCATCCGTCGCACGCCTTTTGCATCTGGCGCAGCCCTTAGGGGGCAGGACCAAGATCCCGGACCGCAGCCCGGGATCTCGCCAGAAAGCGTTGCTTACTTGAGCTCGACCTTGGCGCCAGCCTTCTCGAGCTGGACCTTGATCTTCTCGGCCTCGTCCTTGTTCACGCCTTCCTTGACAGGCTTCGGCGCGCCCTCGACGAGGTCCTTTGCTTCCTTCAGGCCCAGGCCGGTGATGGCGCGGACTTCCTTGATGACCTCGATCTTCTTGTCGCCGGCAGAGGCGAGAACGACCGTGAACTCGGTCTTCTCTTCCGCCGGAGCGGCAGCAGCGCCGCCGCCAGCCGGGCCGGCCACGGCGACAGCCGCGGCAGCCGAAACGCCCCACTTCTCTTCGAGGAGCTTCGCGAGTTCGGCAGCTTCGAGCACGGTGAGGCTCGAGAGGTCGTCAACGATCTTCTGCAAGTCAGCCATTGTTCAGTTTCCTTGAGTGTAAGTCTGGTTCGGGTTTGAGTTTTGCGAAGGGCGTCAGGCCGCTTCGCCCTTAGAGGCATGAGCCTGGATGACGCGCGCGAGCTTGCCCGCGGGCGCGTTGGCGAGCTGAGCGAGCTTGGTCGCCGGGGCCACAAGCAGGCCGACGATCTTGCCGCGCAATTCATCAAGCGACGGCAGCGAGGCAAGCGCCTTCACGCTGTCGACATTCAGGACGGTCTTTCCCATCGAGCCGCCAATGATGACGAACTTTTCGTTCGCCTTGGCGAATTCGACGGCGACCTTCGGCGCCGCTACCGGATCGTTCGAAGTGGCGATCACGGTCGGCCCCTTCAGCATGGGGCCGATGGCAACGACGTCAGTGCCTTCAAGAGCAATTTTGGCGAGACGGTTCTTCGAGACCTTCACCGAGGCACCAGCCTGCTTCATCTGCATGCGCAGCTTCTGCATCTGGGCAACGGTCAGGCCGGAATATTGGGCAACGATCGCGACGCTCGTGGTCTTGAAGACCCCGTTGAGCTGTTCGACCGCTTCCTTTTTTGCCGCTCGTTCCACAGCAAGCTCTTTCCGGTTGGCGGTCATCGCGAAAAGCGGGACCGCCGGGTTGCACCCATCGCCCCACCCAGAACCTGAACCTCAGGGCCAAAACCCATCGGACACGCGCCGGGCGAGACGACAATTCAAAGCCTGCCCTCCGGGAGCCCATGGGCCCACGGCGTGTCGAGGTCCGAACCAAACTTCTTCCGCGACCACCCCGAGGTGGGACGCGAAGTGAAATCCGGTCTTCACCCGTCTATGCAGGCCATGCGATTAAGCCGTTGAGAAATCGAAATATCCCGCGGGCGCCTGCAGTCTTGGACAGGACAAGGCCAGCCGGCGAACCGCCTGACCTCTGCCCGCATCCCACCGGCCGATGGATTTTCCTTCCTTTCCGGGCAAATCCTTGCGGACGTCCTGAAAAGGAATGATCTCCTGCGTGTCGGGTTTTCGGAATGCGTGCACGAACGCGCCAGCCAGGGCCGGCACGTCCGGAAGCGGTTCTTTAACCGCTCTTTGCCGGATTGCCAAGAGCAAAATTCACACCAGTTCCAATCCGTTGCCATAGGGCCTGAAACGGGCCGATTCAGGCCGGTTTGACCCCAAAAGGCAGCGGCTTGCCCTCGAAGAACGCGCTCAAGTTCGCCAGCACGCAGTCCTGCATGGCGACGTGCGATTCGAGGGTATGGCCGCCGATATGAGGGGCGAGCACCACATTGGGCAGCACCGTCAACGCGTCGGGCGCGTGCGGTTCCTTATCGAAGACGTCGAGGCCGGCGCCCGCGATGGTCTTGTCGGTGAGTGCAGCAACCAGCGCCTTCTCGTCGACGACCGAGCCGCGGGAGATGTTGACGACATAGCCGTCCGCGCCGAGGCGCTTGAGAATGTCGGCATTAACGACGTGCTGGGTCTCGGTCCCGGCGCGGACCGCGACCATCAGCACGCTGCACCAATCGGCCAGCGCCTCCAAGGCGGGAAAATATTGATAGGGCAAGTTGTACTTGCTGCGGCTGCAATAGCCGATTTCGGCCTCGAAGGCGGCACAGCGCGCCGCGATCTTGCGGCCGATCTCGCCCATGCCGTAGATACCGATGCGACGGCCGGCCATGCCGGCCTGCGGGCGCATCATCGGAGACTGTTTCGACGCCGCCCAATCGCCGCTGCGAACATATTGGTCCGCGACCAATATCCGCCGCGTCGCCGCCAGCATCAGGATCATCGCGAGGTCGGCCACTGAGGCCGCATTGGCGCCGGGGCTGTGGCCGACGGCGATGTTGCGGGCAGCTGCCGCCTTCAGGTCGACGCCGTCATAGCCGGTGCCATAGCAGACGATCGCGCCAAGTTTTGGAAACAGGTCCATCGCCTCGGCGCCGAGCGGCGTGCCGCCCGCGGTCAGCAGCGCGCGGATGCCTGCCAGCTCGTCCGCCGAAAACACCTCCCGTGCGGGCTTGCCGGCGGTGTCGAGCAACTCGAAGCGCTCGGCGAACCGCGCCATCATCGTCTTGGGAAAGCGCGAGTAGATCAGGACCTTGTCGGCCATTGCTCTGGTTTCCGGTGAGTGACGCGCACAAGCGACGAGGGGCGGAATCGGTTGCCCAATTCCGCCCCTCGCCTCATGCAATCCCAGGCTTAGCCGAGAATGGTGCCCGGCTCGACCTTCACGCCCGGGCCCATCGTCGAGGACACCGCAACGCGCTGGATGTAGGTCCCCTTGGAGCCAGCCGGCTTCGCCTTCGAGACAGCATCGGCGAGCGCCTTGATGTTCTCGACCAGCTTCTCCTCGGAGAACGAGGCCTTGCCGACGCCGGCCTGCAGGATGCCGGCCTTCTCGACGCGGAACTCGACCGAGCCACCCTTGGCACCCTTCACCGCACCGGTCACGTCCATGGTCACGGTGCCGATCTTCGGGTTCGGCATCAGGCCGCGCGGGCCGAGCACCTTACCGAGACGGCCGACCAGCGGCATCATGTCGGGGGTGGCGATGCAGCGGTCGAAATCGATCGCGCCGTTCTGCACCTTCTCGACCAGGTCTTCGGCGCCGACGACGTCGGCACCGGCGGCCCTGGCTTCGTCAGCCTTGGCGCCGCGGGCGAACACGCCGACGCGGAGCGTACGGCCGGTGCCGTTCGGCAGGGTCACGACGCCGCGGACCATCTGGTCGGCGTGACGCGGATCGACGCCGAGATTGATCGCGACCTCGATGGTCTCGTCGAACTTCGCCTTGGCGCGTTCCTTGACCATCTTGATGGCGTCCGCGAGCGGGTAAAGCTTTTCGCGGTCAACACCTTCGCGGGCTTTGTTCAAACGCTTTCCGATTGCCATGACCGCTTACCCCGCCACTTCCAGACCCATCGAGCGGGCAGAGCCCTCGACCATCTTCATGGCCGATTCGATGGTGTCGCAATTGAGATCCTTCATCTTCTTCTCGGCGATCTCGCGCACTTGCGCCTTGGTCACCTTGCCGGCCTTGTCACGGCCCGGCGCCTTCGAGCCGGACTGGATTTTTGCGGCCTGCTTGAGGAAGAAGGACATCGGAGGGGTCTTCATCTCGAACGTGAACGAACGATCGGCGTAGATCGTGATCACGACGGGAATCGGGGTGTTCTTCTCTTCCTTCTGGGTCTGGGCGTTGAACGCCTTGCAGAACTCCATGATGTTGAGACCGCGCTGACCGAGCGCGGGACCGATCGGGGGCGAAGGATTCGCCGCACCGGCCGGGACCTGAAGCTTCAGGTATCCGGTCACTTTCTTTGCCATGTATCACTCCTGTTGTGCCGGCCTTAAGCCGGCGGTTTCAGGTTCGTGGTCTGGGTCGGATGCGGCTGGCAACCGCCCTCTCCCTCCCACGGCCTCTTGTCGCGCGAGGCCTATAGCCTCACGCCTCGTCCGATCAGACCTTCTCGACCTGACCGAATTCCAATTCGACCGGCGTTGCGCGACCGAAGATCGACACCGCGACCTTCACGCGCGAGCGCGCCTCGTCGATTTCCTCGACGACACCCGAGAACGAGGCGAACGGACCGTCGGCCACGCGCACGTTCTCGCCGATCTCGAACGACACCGACGCCTTCGGCCGCTCCACGCCTTCCTGCACCTGGTGCAGGATGCGCATGGCCTCGTTCTCCGAGATCGGCATCGGCTTGTTCTCGGCGCCGAGGAAGCCGGTGACCTTCGGCGTGTTCTTGATCAGATGAAACGCCTCGTCGGTCAGCTTCATCTTCACGAGCACGTAGCCGGGGAAAAACTTGCGCTCGGCGTCGATCTTGCGGCCGCGGCGCACTTCCGTGACCTTCTCGGTCGGAACCAGCACCAGCTCGAACAGCTCCTCGAGCCCGCGCTGCTTGGCCTGCTCGCGGATCGATTCGGCGACCTTTTTCTCGAAGTTCGAATAGGCGTGGACGATGTACCAGCGCTTGTCGGACAGTTGAGCCGTTGCTGTAGCCATCAGTGAATGCCCAAAAGGAAGGTGATGAGATAACGGATGATCTGGTCGGCGGCGAAGAAGAAGATCGAGGCCACGGCGACCATCACGAACACCATGATGGTGGTGATCGTGGTCTCACGACGGGTCGGCCAGGTGACCTTGGCGGTCTCCGAGCGCACTTCCTGCAAGAACTTGAACGGGCTGACTGCCATCGTTTGAGACGCCATTAAGATTTCAGGGATCCGAACAGCCTGATGTGGCCCAGCCCTCTGTCTCGAAGGATGAGCCGGAAACCGGGCTCTGATGTTCGGGGAATTTCTAAGCCGCGCCGGAAATCCGCGTTTAACGGGCCTGCTGCGAGTGCGGGGTATCTACTGCGGTTGGGGCCAAACGTCAAGATGTGGGCGGGGCCGAATGCACACAAGCCCGGCTCTGGGAATTGATGCGGATCAAGGCTTTACCGGGTGCCGATGAACCATGCTCCGAGCTTTCGGCCCGTCAATGTCCTGCCTGTCGATCGTTGGGATCAGCTGGCAGGAGTGGCAGGGCTCGAACCTGCGACCCCCGGTTTTGGAGTACGGGGTTCTTTCGTGCCTCCTCGTTTTGTTCTGTAATTCGCTGTGCTGATCTGTCGGGATTTTCCGACTTCGCTCTCCCAGCTGTTCTCGCCAGTACCTGTCGGTCACCCCGCATCGGGTAGCAAAATGGTAGCATGACGTTCTCGTCTTGTTCGTTCAAAGGAGATCCTTGCTGCTGACCGAGACGCATGAGATCGGTGGAAGGTTTGCGATCACTTGGATACTTCAATGCTCACCGGCCTATGCTTCCCCGCGCGAGGCATCCGGATCTGAACGGCGCGCTCTTAACGTCCCGCCCCTCGGAATCGAAATCCGGCCAGCCGCCTAGCGATATCAACGCGCATTCTGAACTTTCACCGTCCGTTCTGCTAATGACGAGGCTTGGCGGTGCAGCCGAGACCTCCCACAAGCGGAAATGTTGGATGTGGGATTGCGGCTGCCGGATGCCAACCTAGAGCCTCGACGGCTGGCCAACCTGCTTCTGCGGTGAGCGCATTCCAGTTGCCTGCGGCGAGCAGCACATCCATACGTTCAGCGCGGAATCAGTGCAAGCGGGGAGCGCACTAAGTGATTTGGATCATCATCGGCTTAGGATTCACGTTTTTGTTGGGGTTAGTTTTGAGCGACGCCATTCGGGACGACCGACAAATAAAGCGCGGAGCCCAGCATGTAGATCAGGGTGACTCCGGCAGAAATAGCGAAGCCTCTGGCGCTGATATCGGGGAGCCTCCGCTTGAACAACCGCAAGGCGATCCACGAAAGGAGAGCTATCTCAACAAGCCGGAAAACAAGGTGAGTTTTGCCACTCTGCTTTTCGTTGGCGCCTACACTGTCATTACGATCTTCATGTGGTGCACTCAGCGCGATACCGAATACCGTCAATTGCGTGCGTATGTCCTCAGCCAACATGTTAAAGTTTTCATCTCCAACACGGCCCCAAATTTGAAGATAGAGCTTGTCTTCAAAAATTATGGATCGACGCCCGCGTATAGGCTCAGAGGCTGGCATTGCGTGGTCGTGAACAGATTTGAAAACGACGCCGATGGCGCGCTCACGATCGAAACCAATGAAGCTAATTTTCCCGAACCACCCTTCAGTGACAACACCGCTCCTGCACGCACCGTTGCTCCGCAGGAGATCAGGAACGTCCTGCATCCAGGATTCTGTGGCCGATCCGGAATGAACGGTCGAGTGATGACAACAGAGGAGCTCGCCAGCATTCAAAGCGGCAAGGCCGCGATCTACCTCTATGGGGAATTGCGTTACGGATACCCACACGTCACGCATTATCGCTTGGTTGGTCCCGGCGATGGCCCTACCTTCAATACCAAAGAGGGCAACGAGTCTGACTAGGGGCACCAAGATCCTCACAGGCAGCTGGCGTTGCGGTTGGTCTAGGCCGCTCCTATTTGAGCGGCATGCGTAAATTCGAGTGCAAGCCCGTGGCGGCGAAAGCCGTGCCGGCGTTCTCGGTTCGCGCATCGACCACGTGCCGCGCGATCTCTGAACCGTCCCCGTCGACAACAATAACGATCGTGCCGCTAACGGGATCGTACTCGGGATCGCTCCCGATGTCCCGAGCGATGCGGGCGCCGTAGTCGCTCGCCAGATCGGCCGAGCTAAATTGCTCGCCCTCATCGTCGACCTGTAATTGCCCGTTGTGAATGATCGGAAAATAGTAGCGCTGCATAGCGATAGCCCTCGTGGTTTGGGCGGTCATGCGTCCTTCTCGGGGTGGCCACACCTGTCGAAAATGACAGGGGTCCCAGTGGCCCTGATTGTTGGCTTAGTCGAGGAGCCTCCGTCAAACCCAGTTGAACGAGACAGGCTGTCCAACCCTGCATTGCCAGCATTGATTGGTTGTGCTTGGATACCCGGCGGCTGGGGGTTGTATGCACAAGATCGCTGGAGTCAGGCGAGAGAGTCGTCTTGTCGGGTTTGTGCGCTTGGGCGCATGGATCATTGCAATCCTCGTTCCGACCTCTTTTCTCCTCAAGCTATTCGCGTTGACCCTCTACAGCGTGCCGGAATCCGATGATTTTTGCTTCGCATATCTGCACCTACAGAATGGCTTCGGCGGCACGCTGTCGCACTACTATCATGTATTGATTGGGCGCGTGGTCCCCGTGCTCTTGATGCAGGTCCCGGCAGCGATCAGCCGCTTGACCTTCATCGACTATTTTATCGGAAACGTGCTGACCTTGGCGCTGCTCGAAATCGTGTTCGCGGGCGCGACGATCTTTGTCGTCAGCAGGATATGGCCGCTGGCAAGCTTTCCACAATGGATTGCGATGGCGGCAGCTCTCGCCGCGACGATGGCCGGTGAAGCGCCGAGCCTTCGCGAGATGCTCTACTGGTTGCCCGGTGTGAGCTGTTACATGGTGCCCGCAGCCATTGCGGTCGTGGTCTTTGTTGAGCTCATCAATGCCGCGGAAAACGGCGCGGGATTCTCGACGCGGGCAACTTGCATGTTGGCGATCGGATGCTTTCTCGCCTCTCTATGCAACGAGTTCACGCCGGTTTGGCTTATCGGAACCGTTGTCTTTTCGCTGTCGGCACGCAAAGTCTTGGGCCACCGACTGGAATTGCGCAGCCACGCATTGATCGGATTGGCAGCAATTGCCGGATTTGCGGTTCTTCTGCTGGCGCCGGGAAATGCGGTGCGTATAGGTCAATTCTCTGGCGCTGGGTCCTTCATCACCTCCCTCGGGGACGCACTGAAGTACTCGTTGACAGGACTGGGGCGCCTGTTGAGGCAGCCGCTCACGCTGACCTGGCTCGCCGTCGCGGCCCTCGCTACGGTCGCGCAGCCTAAGCAAACCGATGCACCCCCCAGAACGAGACTATTGCTGGCAGCCGGAGTTGCTTTGACCTCTCTGTCGTGCGGATATTTTGAGTACTTCGTGCATCAATTCGCGACAGGCATTCGCCTGGTCGAGCGGGCTCAAAACGAGGCGCTGGTCTTTGTTCTGTCGGGATTGACGATGAGCCTCGTCCTTCTCGTCCGCAGCGTTCGCGATCCCATTCGTCATCGGATTCAGGCCCTGGTGACGCGCCCCCTCGCTGTGGCGCTACTCCCTGCCGTGATCGCGCTTTTTGCCTTGGCGCCCCTTCAGCTGAGCCCAAACGCGAGGAGATTAGCGGTGGAACAACCCTCCTTTCGGGCATTCTGGCTCGAGGCGATGGGCCGTCATGTCCACCTAACCCTTTCGACGGAACGAAACCTTGCGATCCCCAAATATCGTGCCGTGCCGTCGGTGTTGACTAGCAGTGACGTAACGGATGATCCGACGCGGCTACCCAACGACTGTATCGCGAGCTTTTATGGCAAGGATGCAGTTGTTGCTCGACGCGATGCTCTGTCGCTGGAATGATAGTCATGTCGAGCGAACCTGATCAAGCTCGCGAAGAGATGCTCCTCGCCGAATTGAACCGGTGCAAAGCCCAGCTCGAAGCCGTCCAAGCAGAATTGAAGGAATTGGTAAGCGCAAAGAGTGTTGATGCCGTTGCAGTGGGGGATGCCGCAAAGCGAATGGCGGCGGCAGTTGCGCATCTCGAGGCGGTCACTCGAGCATTACTGTCCAGCCGGCCCACGACCTTACAGTAACCAGCTCTGGAGTCCGACAAACCTCCCTTAGCAGACTCGCGACCCACAGTAGCTCGCGCGCGTTCCGACCCACCAGTAATCGACGATTTGACTCTCGCCGGCATCGCGCGTGGATGGCGCTATGCCCCGCCCTCGACGTCACACGCCCACGCACGCCGACGGCCGCTCGCTCAAGATCACCTTCGGCGAGATGCGCGAGATGGGTCTCCGCGGCATCCTGGTCTATTGCCACTGCGGGCATCACGTCGCGCTGAGGGTCGATCGCTGGCCCGACCATATGCGCCTGTTTGATATCGAGCCGCGCTTCGTCTGCGGCGGCCGCGGCAACCGCGGAGCTGAGGTCAGGCCTAATTTCGAATCCCTTGATTAGGACCAGTAACGCTGCCGCTGCTTTGGTCGGAGCTTGATTCGTCATGCTTGAAGCCATTCGAGCCAGGATGGGCCAGGCTCTCGACCGCCGACGTTTCCTCGCTCAGGCGCCGTTCCAAAAATCGTCGCTCCAGATCTGACAGATTGGTTTTAAGCAGGCGTCGGTATCGGCCGATGTTGTGGTCGTGGGCGCGAAGACGGGCGATTATCTCGTCGGTCACGGGGCCTCCGTATGAAGGACAGAAATCTATTCGACGGGACAAATTAGAGAGTTCAAAGACTTCACCGTTTTAATGAAAGCAAGCTTCGCGCTTGGGCACTCGATTGTCAAACGAACCAGGCCCGCCAGCGTGAACCGCCGGACCTCTTGTCACCGCTTCAGTCATGGTCTCGTTTGCGAAGTTGCTCCAGTCCATTCTCGATCACTCGAAGGTCATCAAGTATGGAATCTCGCGACACAGCCGGGTTAATGCTGGATGCGCTCTGTAGTGTTTCTAGCAAGTGGCGGCGAAGGTCTCGCATATCCTCCAGCGCTTTCCGGTTGTTCAAACGTACATGAGCGGAAACGATCGATTCCATGGGGGTTGGCAATGGGTTGCTCCGACACAGAGCTCTAAAATAAATTGCATCGTAGTTCGTCGGAGTTGGTCCGCAAGATATCCAGGAGGGGTAGCGAAATGGCCTGCCAGCGTGAACCGGCGCACCCGTAAGTTTCCCAATGTCCGGGCTGCGGCAGCCGCGGAGCGACGTTCGACGGGACTTCAATCGGAATAAGCCTAATCGGAATACGGTGGCAACGTGACACGCGTCACAGCGAGCATCCCTGGCAGCGCGTACATTCGCATCCGATGGCGATCAAGCCACACGGAACAAGGAGAACGCAGATGAAGACGACTAGCGATCGTGAACTGTCAGCCGCCGAGCTGGAAGCGATTTCGGGAGGTTCTCCGACCCTCACTGTTCCAGCGGGTACGTTCGATAAGCTATTTGCGTCGATCGATAAGAATCTTGAAACGGTGAAGCAGCTGCCTAAGGGCGGTTACCTTCCGCCTGGCTAAGGCAAGCGGGCTTGACTTTGAGCGGGCGATGCGCGGCTTGCAATGCTGCGCCACGTAGGGCCGCAGAGGCCGCCAACTGGGGCGGCCTTACTGTTCCAACTCTTTGAGGATGCGGCCCCGATGCTGAACGTGCAGAACCTGGCACGAGTAGAAGTTCTCCAGAAGCTTTTTCGCTTCGGCTAGATCGTGCTATGGCGAAAAGCCCCGCGAAGCGCATTTCTCCATCGGAGAAACGCGTTTGCTTATCCGACGAAGCACTCTTGAAACAAAGAAATTGCAAGCTGTGTTTGTTACGGCACGGCACATCGAAGATTTACGGGTAAATAGAATGCGGAAGATCGGCCTTATATTGGGATTAGCGATTCTGGCCAGCGTTGCTGACGCCCCAGCCATTGCTAGCGATGCTGTTTCCACTAGCGGCTATACGCCCGATCGCGAGCTCTCCGTCCTTTCAACTGACGGTCACGTTTCAGTCGAAGTGACAGGCCGCGATACACCTACAAGCCAAGAGCGCGACGGCAACACGATCTCCATCGACATGGATCGGGACAACGATGTCGGCACTGTGGACAGCCGGGACATGACAATCGACCGCGACGACGGAAGTGGCGCCGATCGTGACGATGCCGGGGGTGATCACGGCGAGTGAACTCACGAAAGTGGAGTGAACTGAGGCAGTCGAGGTCTGCGGATCAGTGAGTCAGAGCAGAAGAAAGACTGCGATGGTCGAAAATGCCTAAGCTGAACGAGACATTATATGGGCAAAGCCGTTTATTATTTGTGTGTCGTAATGGTCGGTTTTCTGGTCATCAACTCGGACCCTGCTAGGGCTGACGTCTCTGTCAGAAACGTCCACTTTTGGATGAAGGCGTTCATCGCCAATCCTGCTGGGAACGCATCGACCGACTTTACAAAAACCGAGGCCGGCAAGTGGGTCGTGAAGGCGCCCCTCGCAGGTGTTCCCGTCTTAAATCTGGTGCTGCCAGTCGGCTGCTTTAGCATCGATGACCGCGATTTCAGCATCGACCCCCTTAGCTCCGCGCGCGTGACCTTTGAGGCCGATCTTGTCGTCACGGATCGTGACATGAAGGTAGACACCTACGACGGAAGGAGGCGGGCCAGAATTGGTGAAAGTCACAATGTTGACTGCAAGACAGGAGCCGACCTCCAAGCTCCTCGGTCGGCACCAGATTCGGACGTGTCAATCAGCGACGTGAAGTCTTCACAAAGAGGATTGATGCAGGTGTTCAATGTACGCGCGTCGACGCCCAATCCGTACTATGATTGGGTGAAGGATTACATACCCTCTGTACCGGTAGTGGGAACACGCGTAACTGGTGCACCTAGAATAGACTTTGAGGTTGCTTTTGCATTTAACGTCGTGGCCCAGAAGATATTAATCTCGGGATCAACGGGCGACTTCCCGTCGTTCGAGGCCTACTACTCGATTGATAACGGGCCCGTTGTTAAGGTCCTAAATCGCTCACAATCTGCGGTCGGACCAATTGCGCTGGCGGATTTTGGCACAGGAATAAACACGCAAAACTTCAAGGCGGAGATATCCCTCCCCGCTCCGTAGAGGCGGGCCCCTTCTTCGTCTATTGCCCTCGCTCTTCTCGCATAGGGCCAACTGGTGGCGTCCGACACCGGCCAGAGTACGCAGGATATCGGATCGCGCCACCGTGCCGCTGAACCCGGCGTCACCGACAGGCAGCAGCCCGGCCAAGCGTCGGCCATAATGCAGGGCGTCGAGATGCCGCCCCGGCCACCGGAACCGTAAGCGCGATCAAGAATCTTATCGATGCTTCCCCAGAGCTTTGCAGGCTGCATTGAGCAGCAGCGCAGCAGCCGTGGGTTGGCCAGCTTCTTGGTTCCCCAAGTATCGCGCACAGAGGCGGAATACGAAGCCATCCCGGCCGTGCGTGACGTGCTGGACATTGCCCGTGCCGCCGACTCACAAATGTTCTAGCGGGAACCGAATGGATCGGAAAATCTCGCGACAGTCCGGGAACAAGGACGTTTGGGTTTGAATGTCTGAAAACCCTGATTGGGCCGCTGCCGGTAGGGGGCAGCGGCCCCTTTTTTGCCGCGGCTTGCAGCTCCTCAAGGATCGCAAGGTGATCTTCTATAACGAGATCGGAACTTACATCCGGCTCAACGGAAGCGAAGATCTGCTGGAAAAAATAGCGACCCCGACCTTTGGCTGGGGCTGAACGAGGGGCCGGGGCCGCCAGTCACCCCCAGCGGGAGGTAGGTCTGGGCAGCCTTGTAGCGAGCCTGAGGGCGTGCGCAATAAACCAGGTGAATCGATTCGCAATTAGATCGAAGGCAACCTACCTTGGACTCGGTCAGTCCGGAGTTGCGTATGCGTAAATCCCCCTCGATCGTCCCCACCGATCGTCTCGACCGAGACATGCACTTCGTGCTGGAGGACTTCAGCAGCGGGCCTGCATGGAGAGAGACCGACGAGGACAGCACCGACTTCCGAACCCTGATCAGCGACCTCCTGAGCGGCCAGTACTCCCACCAATTCGCGTCGTCGCACTCAATCCCCTGGAGGGTTGGTCGCGAGACGCCTCTGAGGACGTGGCCCAGGCACTGGAGCAGCGCGTCGCCGAGGGATTTGAGGTCACCGAGCCGGTTCGGGAGTTCATCGAGCGCTTCACAGGAAGGCCGATCGGCGTGCAGCTTCTGCTGCCGCTGCGTGATTTTTAGGGGTCATACCTGAGCCGAGAGTTGTAGGCCCACCAGCGTGAACCGGCCGGATGCAATCAAGCGCTCGTGGCCCGGCGCGGTTCTCGTCCGGTGATCGCGCGCCGGGCCTAACCATTCCCCGCTTCCCCCGTGAGGTTTGGCTAAGCTGAAGATAAAACGATTCTCGGGACAGCTTATACTTGTTTGTGCAAGCCCCAGAACGCGATCAGCAGAAGGGCGACGCCCCCAAATACCTCCCCGCGCGTTTTGGCTAAAGGAAGACGCGAAAAACCAAGAGGCCGCCTTAGTTGGCGGCCTTACTCGATCGCCATCGCAACGATGACGGCGAGAGCGATCGCGGTCAGTGTCCAAGTCAGCGTGTGCAGCATCCAAGGTCGCATGGCGCGTGCCCCGGTGTTCCTCGGCAGGGAACGCTGGTGCGCTGGGGCTTCCTTGAGCTAGATCAAAGCCCAGTCTTACTGTCGTGTGTGGCGCTTCAATCGCGTGATGTGCCGTTCTCGTCTCCAGACATCAAGGTCGTGCCCGTCGAGTAATTGGGCCGCCTTCTCTTTGGCTTCTTCGTCGTTGGCGCAATCCAGCTCATGCACGCCGGTAATACGCCCGTCCTCATCAAGGATGTAAGCGCGGTAGTCCATGGCAGTCGCTCCTCAGCGGAACGATTATACCACTGGCTGAACGGCTGAAAAGCGGATTAGGACACCCTCAATTCAACTTAAGCCTCTGGGGATAGGAAATGATCTGCGCTGATAGGACCCGGCTCTGAGACTCACATTTGTTGTGGCGGGAACCGAGGATGTCGGGAAAGTTCGGGAAACCGGGGCTGGCTGCATATTTCACTTAGATCGTTTTTCACCCGGATTTTTTGACAAGGCGCGGGCCGCGGCAGTTCGCTGCTGCGGCCTACGTGTTCTTTGAAGAGGTCAAGTTTCATGACCAACGAACATTGCCTGATCGTCCACGCGGCCGGAAGACAATTGGATCTGCTTCGCGGAGAAGCTTCTCGCATCGCAAGAGGAAAACAGATCAACTGGTGGACCGATCGGACCGAAGTAGGCACCCGCTTCTGTTTTGAAGACGCGAAGGCGAAAGAGGTTTTCGCGATCACCTGCGGCGACTTTGGCGTTCGTTGCCGAGACGGCTACCCCCTAAAAGAAACCCGCCGACCTTGTGCGCCGGCGCGAGTTTGATCGAGATTGTTGGCAATCGGCAGGCATCGACCGATGATGCTGCCCTAGTATGTCGTCCCGCCAGCGTGAATCGGGGGCTAAAACCCGGGAAGGAAGCCCGCGCCCTGGAGAGAGAGAGAGACCGCCAACTGAGGCGGCCTTACTCTCGGGAGGGCGGTTGCTGGTCCGTTCGCTGACGCGCCTCTAACCAATCAGCGAGAGCCTTGTACTCGCGCTCCATTTTTTGGAGTTCAAATCTGGTTTCTTTGTGCCCCGTGATGGCGGCCTGTAGATGGCATTCGCGCTCCAATGCGCGGTACTTACGATGGGGCATCGTCATTCCCCTGTCTGTCAGAGACGACGCTTAATAGCGCGTTCCAAGGGCGTGCATTGAACTAGGATAATCTCTCAGCCCCCAACCAAGGACTTTACTCTTTCGCCTCCTCTTCTTGGATGACCTCGAACAAGAGTAGCAGCAGCATCGAGAACGAAGCTCGGAGCCACTTCGAGGGGTGCTACCAGCGCTCAGTTTGAGCACGTCTGAAACGCGCCGAGGTACCGACCGGCATAGAGGTTGCAGTTTAGACGGTGCTGAGACTTTCGGTGTCCCAGTTCGAGGATAAACTGCCGCATGGTGTGTAAATTTGAGCCAGCGGCACGAGAAAGTGGGAGGCTAACGTGGCCAACAACACACCGCCGCCAGGCCCCAGGTTCATCGTTCGGAAGGGAAGCGTTGATTGGATGGTCTACGATCGAGAACTCAAGAGGCCAGCGCAGTTGGGAAAAGATGGTCACTTCGGTGAGAGGTTGACCAAGGAAGAGGCCGAACAGCTAAAGCAGAAGCTGATGGACGACCTCCCTGCGCAGCAGGGAACGCGCTCTGTCGCTCGGCCAACGCCCCGGGGCAAGCATCGGCCATAATGCATCAGCGAAAGCCGTTTACGTGCGCGGCAATACCGGCACGTACTACGGGAACCTGATCTCGGGCCAGTACGCCTATCCCGTGCGGATCGTCGCCTTCAACGCGATCGAGGGCTGGTCCCGCGACGCCACAGAGGACATCGCCGAAGCGCTCGCCGAACGCGCTGCTCATGAAAGGCTCGATCTCGCCCGCGCTTGAGGCTGTCGTCCAGGCCAATGCGAGCCGCACTGTTGCCCGCAACTGCCGCTGCCTGTCATCTGCAGACGGGCAAGCTCTCCGTAACCCCGCAAAATAAATGGTGGGTACGTACTCTTTGTGTGCACTTTGATACCGTAAGTTCCTGACCCGGAACGCTAAAGCGGGCGCTCACTATCAGCGGGTAGGCGATGCGTTCGGAAGAAGGGAAAACAGGTGCGCCGGCAAACGATTTGCTACGGGCGCTTAGCCCGAAAGATTTCAAACTTTTACGACCCTTCATGGATGAGATCCACGGGCATTCGGGGCAGACCCTCTACCATCCAGGCGATACCGTTGAGAACGTCTATTTGCCATGCGGACCCACTTTGGTTGCATTTGCCGTTGCAAGTGATGACGATCGAGAAATTGAAGTTCTCTTGGTCGGCCGCGAAGGCGCCGCCGGCGGCGCGGTCAGTCACGGCCTGTTGCCGGCCTACTCTCGCATCACAGTAAAGCTGGCCGGACCATTGATCAGGCTATCTGCCCGCAAGCTGCATGACGCGCAGCAAGAATCGCGCGGACTTCGCCAACTGCTCGCAAGATATGCCGATTGCTTTGTAGCGCAGACCTTTCAATCAGTCGCCTGCAACGCGGCGCATTCTATCGAGCAACGCGCAGCGAAGTGGCTAATCGATCTTGTTGAGCATACTGGCGAGAACTTTGTCCCCCTCACCCATGAGCAGTTTGCAGGGATACTCGGAGTGGGACGAAGCTATGCCAGCCGGGTCCTTCAAGACTTCAGAGCTGCCGGTGTTCTCGAGACCGCGCGTGGCACGATCACTGTCTCCGACCTAGAGGCGCTTCACCACAGATCTTGCTCGTGCAACACGTGGGTCAAGAAGCACTTCGCTGAGGTTCTCGCGCGGCCCGAAATTACTGCGGGCGAGTGACCATCGATCGCCCTGCGATCAGCGGCAGCGCTCTGTCGTCATCCTCAAGACAAATACGGACGTGTCGTCGCTGAACACCCGCAAGGTCCACTGTTCACCAGGTCGCAACCCGTTCTCGACGTCGCGCACTAGGTGGAGTGCAGCCTGCCAGGCGGCTTCGTCGCTCTTCAGGAACTCGCCCGCCTCATCCGTGTGTGGGCGACTTCCCTCAAAATGAAAGTAGTACTTCCGCATTGGCCAGCAATGCATTACCGCGCCGACATGTTCCGTGGAACCGTGGCGCTCCCCGCATGCGAACAGCTAGGCTGACTTTGGTGTGTTCTGCAGGTGAATGAGGGCGCGACGACCGGTGTAGGTCAGCTCGCCGAGAGAAGTCTTTCCGTCACGCGCTGCCCGGATGAGTTGTTCGGCGATATACCTTCGGCTGTCGTGATCACCGCCATTAGGTAATTCAGTGCAGACCTCCTCCAAGACGACCTCCATGTTCGCTTTAACCCTGTCGGGAAATTGATCCATGCTCCATCCTCAATGAGTGATGACGGAGCGAGGCTAAACCGTGTCGGGAGATTGCGACAGCGGATCGTCTCGCCAAGGTTAAAGGCAATCCTCGTTATGTGCCGAAGTGAACATTCTGTCCCGCCTCGACGGCCGTCGGAAACAAATATGTAGGCAAGGATAAACGCCAGCAGCCCGGAGGTGAGCGGACGTCCAGCCGGACCTTGCTCAACAGCTAATCCGGGATCCGAATCGACGGATAAGTCCGTCGGGTCGCACCCCTACGGCCACGACTGGACGAGGGCCTCGTAACTTGGAACTTCAGCTTAGGAACTCGCCCTGTCGTTTCGGATTCGCAAATTTGCGTGTGAGTGCATATCTGCGCTTTCATGCGTACCGCGTACGAGCTCTGCCTGGCTACCGCTGGCAAGCAGGTGCCCGAGGGGCCGGACTGGATTCACGAAGTTAAGCATGATGGCTACCGGATGCTGGTTATCCGGGAGCATGAGCGCGTGCGCCTGCTCTCGCGCAATGGCACCGACTGGACCAAGCGCTATCCCTGGATTGCTGAGGCCGCGCTGAAGAATCGGCAGAAGCAGTTCGTCATCGATGGCGAAGCCGTGGTGCTCGGCGCGGATGGCATTTCCGATTTCAACGCGCTGCACTCTCGCAAGCACGAGCATGAGGTGCAGCTTTACGCCTTCGATATCCTGGCCATGGGCGGCGATGATCTGCGCGCCCTGCCCTTGCACCTGCGCAAGACCAACTTGGAAAGGCTTTTGGCGCGCCGTCCAGAGGGCATCACGGTGGCGCCCTTCGAGCGCGGCCAGATCGGCCCGGACCTATTCCGAGCGGCGTGCCGCATGGGTCTCGAAGGATTAGTCTCCAAGCATCGCGATCGGCCGTACCGAGGCGGTCGGCAGAAGCATTGGATCAAAGTGAAAAACCGGACGCATCCGGCTATGATGCGGGTTTCGGGCAACCTTACGGGCTCTTCGCGGATGGCGCGGCAGCGAACAGCAGCGCCTTGCCTTCGACCACAGTGATTCCTCGCTCTTGGAACATTGCCGTGAGATCGGACTCGGTAGCTTTCCCCGTATTCAAAAGCTGATCCGTCTTAAAATCGTCCACCACGAAGGCCTTGCCGGCAGCTCGGCAGATGAGGTTATTCTGTTTGCAGTAGACGTCGCCGGGAATCTTGGCCACGCTCGCAGCAGCCGCCGCCATGATAGCGGCGGATGCCGCATATCGAGCACGGAATTGCGGATCGAGCAGCACTTCGGCGCTCTCCTGCCGGCCAGACAGGACCAAGCGCAGCGCCAGCAGGACAACTACCATCACTCGCGAGCGGTTTGGACCAATCGCTAAAGCTATCGGAGAAGAGGCAATTCGCGCCAACGCCGCGCCTGTGCCGATCGCGAGTGCTATTGTCAGGTCAAATTCAGCGTTCCCAAAGACGCCATCGCCGAGCCATTGCGTGAGGCAGGAGACCAACGCAACAGCCGCATGCAGCGCTGTAAAGCGCGCAGCGTAGCTGGCGCGATCGAACCAGGCGGAAGAGCCCCACAGGATGGCGGCGAGCGCCAGCCATTGCAGATGCCCTACTTGGCTCACTAGATGCGCCACCGAATAGGCGCGAGCGGTGAACAGGTTGGCGAAGAACTGATGGCCAAAGATCACGCCGCAGAAGGCGAGTCCCGCAGCAGCAACGCCGATGCTGATCAGCGCCGGCCGCACCGCTGATCGCCAGTCGCGCAAGGAGAGCCATAGAACGACCGTCACGGGCATCGCCACTATGTTGTGTTTCCAGAAGCCCGCCAGAACCATCAGCAAGAGCGGCGCGTGCGGTGAGCGGCCGGCCTTGTCTCGGGCGAGAAACCAAACGAAGCCCACGCCCATGATTGCCTGTCCGGCAATCTGAGGATCGTTTGCGCCGACATAGGAGGTGGCGTTGTGCGCCATCAGAGCGACGAACCACAGCCCCCCGACGACGCCGGCAGAAAGCGACCCAGCCAAGATCCTCACGGCCAGCGCGATTTCCACAGCGAGCACCAGAAGCCCGGCGAATGATAGCGCGCGACCAACATAGAGACTGTCGCCAAACAGCCTCCCGAGCTCGCCGATGACAAAGAACGAAAGCGGCGGGTAATTATTAACGATGAGCTGATCGGGACCTGGATAGAGAGGCAGACCGGCAGCTGCGGAATCCTGGTGAAAGGCATTCCACGATTCTGTAAACCAAATCTCGATCGGGAATTGTGCCCGCCAGACCGGCCAAATCAAAAAATACGACGCGAGCACCCCAAAGATGCCCGCGCACAAAAAGCGCGCATGACTATGCATTTCTCAGCCCCAGCGCAGGCTACTCAACCACCGCGGGAACTGCAAGCATGAAAACGGGCGCCGGGCATGCGGCCCAATACCTGTAAGGGCTGAGACCATGCCGGGACGATTCTATGGAGTATTTGCCGCTGGGGATGGCGACCAACCCAAATAGATTTGCTAGAGTGTCATGCCTGCGGACGTCCGCCGATGGCTAACTCGCTTGTCATACGCAAAGGAACGAACCTAGAGAAGCGCAGCCGGGCCCTTCGTGCCGCGCAATATGTTCGCATGTCGACCGAACTTCAGCGGTATTCCATTGAGAACCAGGCAGCAGCAATTGCCGCTTACGCGCAGGACAAGAACCTCACCATTGTTCGAACTTACCGCGATGACGGGCGCAGCGGGCTGAAGATCAAAGGCCGGGCAGGTCTGATTGAGCTAATCGACGATATCGAATCGGGACGCGCCGATTTCGACCACGTCCTCGTATACGATGTAAGCCGGTGGGGTCGTTTTCAGGACGCCGACGAGAGCGCGCACTACGAGTTTGTGTGCAAGAAGAACGGCGTCCGGGTAGCGTATTGCGCAGAGCAATTCGACAATGATGGCAGCCTGGTCGCGAGTGTCGTGAAAAACATCAAGCGCGTCATGGCGGCAGAGTTCAGTCGAGAGCTATCGGTCAAGGTTCACACCGGCCAGTGTCGTCTCGCAGGGTTGGGCTTTCGCGTAGGCGGCCCACTCGGATTTGGCCTGCGCAGGGAAATGGTCGACGAAAAAGGTTGGCCGAAGGGCCATCTCAACAAAGGCGAGCACAAATCCCTGAAGACCGACCACGTGCGCCTCCGAAGAGGCACTGACGAAGAAGCCGAGGTCGTGCGCTGGATCTTCCGACAATTCGCAATTGAACGTCACTCGGAAGCGGAGATCGCGCGCCGACTCAATCAGATGCGTATGGCGAACGGCTGGGGGATTCCCTGGTCCGCCAAGATGGTCGACACGATCCTCCGCAATGAGAACTATGTTGGAAACCTGGTCTACAACAGAACGTCGCGGCGCCTTGGGCAGAAGGAGATCAAGAATCCGCCAGAGGCCTGGGTTCGCAGCGATAGCGGTGCAGGTTCAATAGTCGAACGACAGCTCTTCGATCGCGCGCAAAAGGTCATAGCCGATCGATATGTTTCGATTCCGGAAGATGAAATGCTGAAGCGGTTGCGGGTCGTCCTCAACAAAAAGGGAAGACTCAGCGAGCGCATCATCAACAGCACGCCGGGCCTTCCGAGCGTCAATGTGTATTGCAACCATTTCGGTTCAATCCGAAAGACCTATGCCATAATTGGATACACAACATCGCACGACTGCCGCGCCATGGATGCCCGTCGTCACTGGGACGAGATTCTGATTAGTTACGTTAGGCAGCTTGCCACCGCATTGAGGATCGATCTTACTCGCTGCACGGACGATGGCTTGGGTTTATCGATAACTGACAATTGCAGAATCCTATTTCGAACCGCTCGATCGAAAAAGAATAAGCCAAACGAGTGGAGAGCCTATTTCAAGAAGACTTCAGTAGAGTTTCTCGCAGTGCTGCGGGTGGACGATGTGACCAAGGCTATTCACGACTACGTGCTTTTGCCAACACCGCGACCTTATAGGCGTTATGTGATTGTCTCAGACACCGCTCTCCCGCGCCTCCGTGCAGTTCGCGTTCAGACGTTCGAGGCGCTCGTGCGCGAGATCAAGGCGAGAGGGGCAATGCATAACCGTGCCGCGCGAGCCAAGACAACAACATTGAACAGGCAAGCGAGGCCAAGCCGCCCCACAGCCAAGAACGGCCGCCCGCCGCGCTGATGGATCTCAGATACAGAAAAGCTCCGATCAGAGTTCCATAATTCCTCCGGAAGTCTCCATTGAGCTTGGCAATTTTTGACAACTCAGACGAGTTTTGGGATTCTTCCGCCATTCGCCCCGCTCCTCATTCGATCAAGAGCGCCCTATGAACCACTGTTTTGCCCGACGGAGCAAGCTGGATTTCGGAAGATCAGCATATGTGTTTCGGAGGCGATTGTTCACACCCACGATAGGCAGGGCCTCTTCAGCATTCCAAGCGACTAAAGCGGGATGGCTTTAGTCTGAATCGATTTGGGATTCCCAAATCAGTTTGTTTCTGATTCACCATGCTGGCTGGATAGGAGGCCAGCATGGATGGGCAAGCCTTACTCTCTGGATCTCCGTAAACGTGTCGTAGCCGCGATCGAGGGCGGGATGTCGCGCAATCGAGCCGCCAAGCAGTTTGGGGTGGCGATCAGCACGGCCATCGGCTGGATGCAGCGGGTCGAGAAGACCGGCAGCGTTGAGCCTAGCCAGATCGGCGGCTACAAGCCGAAGGCAATTTCGGGCAAGCACGCGGTCTGGCTGTCACAACGGATCAAGGATGGCGATTTCACCATACGCGGTCTCGTTGCCGAGCTTGCCGGACGTGGCCTGAAGGTCGACTACCACTCGGTGTGGGACTTCGTACATGCCGAGAAGCTCAGCTTCAAAAAAAAGCGTGGCGGCTGGCGAGCGCGATCGACCTGAGGTCGCGCGGCGGCGAGCCCAGTGGACAAAGTATCAAGATCGCGTCGAAGCTGAGCGGCTGGTCTTCATCGACGAGACCTGGACCAGGACCGATATGGCACCCTTGCGGGGATGGGCGCCGCGCGGGCACAGACTACACACCAAGGTTCCCCACGGCCGCTGGAAGACCATGACCTTCCTGGCGGCCCTGCGCCACGACCGGATCGAGGCGCCATGGTTCATCGAGGGGCCGATCGACGGCGTGAGCTTTCGCATCTATGTCGAGAAGGTTCTTCTGCCCGTCCTTCGACCCGGCGATATCGTCATCCTGGATAACCTCGGCAGCCACAGGAGCAAGGCAGTTCGCCAGCTCATCCGTTCGGTCGGTGCCAAGCTGTTTTTCCTGCCAAAATACTCGCCCGACCTGAACCCGATCGAACAGGTCTTTGCCAAGCTCAAGCATCTGCTCCGCAAAGCCGCCGCGCGAACCGTCGACGCAGTCTGCGCCGCAATCGGCCACGCCCTCGACGCCTTCACCTCCGAGGAATGTGCCAACTACCTCAAAAACTCAGGCTATCGAACTTAATGCCATCACGCTTTAGTGATTGAGAATTTGACTCCCGTCTTGACCGGGGTTCGATGGCGGGATGCCCCGGGTCACCTCGGCCAACTGGCGTTACTAGGCGAGGAACAATGGTCGTCACACCAGCTTCTGAGTGTCGCCGGTCAACGCGGAGCTGGCGGAACGCACCCGGCCATACCGCCAGCTTCCTACGAGCCGGGCCGCTCTCTGCCATTGGTAGTTTGGACGCGTCGGCAATGACCAACTCCATCATTCTCGTTCCCGGCATGCTGAAGCGGCTACGGCTGGCGCGGCTCTACGGGTTTTTAGTCGAGCGCAAGGACGGCCTTTATCACCGGGCGGCAGTCAACCATCGTGCTCGATGGAATTGGCACGCAATATGGTTGAAGGCGGCTGGCTGGTGAAGCACGGCCAGCGGCATGAGCCCACAGAGCAGGGTCTGAAGGCCACAGAATGATCCGACTGATGATCCCAGGATCAGCGGCGGAGCCGGCGCACCCTGCCCGATTAATCATCGAAAAATAGCGATTGGGGGATGGCCCCCTCAACTCAGTTTCGCAACATACGATTCCGGCAAGCCCATCTTTCTCACCACGATTTGTAATGCGGCGGCATACTGCGGATTGCCGCTTGACCGATTGGGCGGCCTCGGCAGATTAAAACACAAGGCGGGTTCGGCGCTGCCGTCACCCAGTTCTACGAGAACTGGCTCGGCCCGATACTCAAGCACGCTTGGCTCCGAATACAGTTGGTCGATCTCAGCATGTGTCAGACGCATGACCATCCCGTGAACCCTACCCTCCTTGGCTGGAACCAGCGTAGCGCGCTCACCCAGTCTCAATTCGAAGCCTTCCACACAAGCCCGCCTGACGTCCAATGGCCGCAGCCCTTTAGCTTCGAGAGCGTCCGGGTCCATGAACAGACCGTAGAAGAAAACCGTCACTTGCTCTGCCATGCCGGCATCTTAACAACGGTACCCGGCTGAAAAAAGCCCACCGGATCTTTAATGAGGTTGCGGGCTGAAGAACCCCTTTGGTCGCTTAAGCCCCCCGCCGCTTCAGCACGCCACCGCTTGACGCATTAGGGTGATCGCTTTAAGCCCGCGCGCGATATATGGAGAACATCAATTGGCGAAAAAGACGACAAGGAAGCGCAAAGAGTACACGAAGGATGACGTCAAGCTTCTGAAAGCACATTCGAAAGCCCGCACACCCGTGGTAAAGCTTGCAAAGCTGATGAAGCGGTCTGAGGGGTCTCTGAGGCAGAAGGCCCGCACACTCGGAATTGGACTAGGACATCAGCGCTAAGCTGCGAGATCAAAAGAACGGCCCGCCAGCGTGAACCGGCGGGCTGCACGACAGTCGCCCTAGACTCTCAGTTCCAAAGTCCAACACTGATCCTTTCTACAAGCGGCGTTTCGCTGTCCCGGAATGCTGGACCGTCGAGGGAAACGGGGCCGTACTTCGTGGGAAACATGCGATAAGCGGCTCGTTGAAATTCGCGCCATCGCTGGGGCGCATCCTCGATTGCAAGCGTCCCCTCAAGAATCGCGAGCATCATCGCGCTCAGTACTTCCTTCCGTGTTTCGCAATCGAGATAACGAGGCACGGCGCTATCGACAGCCGTGAATATCTCATTCGAGGGCGCGGCGATGATACCGGTCAGTACGGGCCTGCGATCGATCCGCTTAGGCAGGATGAGCTTGCGAGGATGGACGAGTTGATGAGCGATCGAGCGGTTTCTAGCGAAGATCGGTCGAAGCATTGCAGCTATTTTCGGATCGGCACACATCGCGGTGTTGTATTGGTTTACGCGCATCACCCGCGTGTCCGGGTGGCGGTAACTTGTCAGTCGACTGAGCGTTAGGCCAGCCTCCGCGCCTTTTAGGAGAGCGTCAACTTGCTCAGTAGTGAACTTGGAGGTTTTGTTGAACTCCCGCCGGCAGATCTGACACTCGCGGTGCTGCCAAGTCCCACGTGTCTGAACGTGATGTTTGACCGTTATAATCCGAGAGGTCTCTGGTGTGAGTAAGTGCCCTCTTTTGCAATGGGTGCGCAGCATCATATTCCTGTGCGCAGCCCTAATCTTTCCTTGTCGAGCGTTTTCAGCGGAGCGCAACAGCGCGTCAGCCCAAAAGTCAGGACGCTCCTGCTTCAGGAGTTTCCGGAAGTGCCAACTGACACCACAATTGAACAGAGTGCCGCCAGCATCAAGATGTGCCGTGATCTTGGCGGCATTGCCATCATGATCAGGAATGGATGCGATCGGTCCACCTTTTTGTTGCTTTGATGTGTTCACCACACTCGCCACGCTTGTTTGCTGTTCGCTGTTCATGGCCAATCCTTTCTCGTGATCGGAGATCGGCAGATCACCGACGAATGCATGGGGGTCCTGAGTCGCGGCTTGTCAGTGGCACCCCATGCCATCAGGGTGACGCAGTTGCAGAGGACAGATCGCTGAGTCGTGGCGGCTGTCGCCCCACGAAGCGATGCAGAGCGGCGGCTCTTTAACTCGCTCAGAATGCGGCGAGCGAAATGGGCTCGCCAGTTTGATGCCGGATCATGCTTTGTCAGCTCTCAGAGATCCGCTGGAGGTCATACAACAACGAGACGATAATAGGCTCGCCAACGCTAAGGTCATCGAGGCCACCCTCGATCTCAACACAGCGCAGCTTCGCTCGGAGGCCTTCGAGCGTGGCCGCCGGTGTCGCGCAGACGGCTCTGTTCGCTATGCGCCAGGCGCGTTCAGCACGTTTCCTCTCACGGTCAAGCTTGACGTATCCTCTTGGCCGACGCTCGTGCCAAGAGTCGAATGCCTCAACGATTTCTTGGCCGCGCGTAGACAGCTCCTCGGTTGCCGGAATACGCTGCTGAATTTTCGTCTGCCACTTGTCGACCTGCCGCCATTGCGCGATGTCGCAGGGCGCCGTCCAAAACTCCTGGGCAAGCTCCCAGGGCTTACACCCGAGCTCGAGGTCTCGTGGACGTATCCGGAGCACCTCCGGCGGCAACGGTCGCTCCAGTTGATCTAAGGCGATGTCAGCGTTTAAGAGGCGCTTTTCCGCTGCAACGCATTTGTCGACGAGGTCAAACAATGCGGCATCGGGATGGGCCGGAGGCAAGGAAACGGCGCTAACGGTTGGCGAGGGCCCTGCCTCCGAACGCCTCGGAATAGCTGCACCAGCGAGCGCCGCGGCGCCAACAAACAAATTCATGATTGATCTCCTACTTATCTGAGCCCCGCTCGATGGAATCGCTCCCGCGTGAGAAAGTTCTGGCTTGTTTTTGGCTCCCTGCCCTGCACTGGTTGGGCTGGCTGGAATCAGTTGAGGTGAAGACAATTGTTCGGCGCCCGTGGCGCCCTTAGTTACCGCGTTGCTCATGTCAGATCTCGATTTTGAGGCTGTGATATTGACCAAGGACCGCCCGTGCTCAGTCTGTGGGAAGGCAGGCAAGCCTAAGGTTGCTTCACCTCCTTCCCGGCTTGCCAGTTAAACAGTTGGGGCCAGAGCGGATCGAAGTGCTCGCATAAGGCTTCAAATGCAGCCCGTGCTGCGCTCTCGATCAATTCGATATGCAGACGAGGCCAGACAGCCGTCTCCTGCACTTGAGGCGTCCAATGGCTCGAAGAGAAGCCCTTGCGGACGGCCTCGATGGTTTCGTGGAAATAGCCCTCGCACTGCCCGACAGTGCCGAACCCGAGGGCAAGCATTCCGATGGTGCGCTGTTGCTCGGGTGAGAGAGCGTCCCAGGCCCTGCCCGCGTCAAAGCTGGCGAGTTCGTGGAAGGTCGGAAGCCGGTCGGACAGAGGAATGTCTGCTTCGGTCGGTTTCTGCGGTGGCTCCCGGCGCACGCCAATGATGGTGTGAGCGTTCCAAAGGGCCGTCCTCTGGCGGCTCCCCTTCTCCAGGCTCACCTCGACCTTGCCGCGGGGTGTGCGTGCTCCAGCGCTGACGCCGCGGACGGTTTCGCCTGATCCCGTGACGTCGCCCCGGAGCAAATGCCGGGCTTGGACACGGATCAGTGCCGGTGTAGCCCGGGCTTGGACACGGTTCAGCGCCAGTGTAGCGGTGTTGGTTAGCATGCCGCGCTCCTCAGAAAGCCGACCGGCGAACGCCCCCGCGGGCGGTGCCGAAGGCGGAAACGAGCGTGGTTGCGACCGGCAGCCCATGCCGCTGGCGCCAAGCGCACTGCATTTCCGGGATCATGTCGGCGACCACGCGCACAGAGGCCCTCAGGGAGCGCGGCGTCATCTCCCCCCAGGTCAGCATCGCTTCTCGGCGGGTGAGCCCCTTGAGGACCCACAGCTTCACCTCACCGGTTTCCTCGTCGATCAGGTTGCGGATGGTGAGAGCAGGCATGGCTCCGCCTTTCACCGGGAAGGTGTTCATTGACATCTGGGTTGCCCCTAAGGGTTGGTTCGTGATACCCAGAGTATTAAACGAAGCTCAATCGAAGTCAATACCTGAGGTATTAAAATTGTGAGTATTACAAGCGAACAGGTGCGTGCTGCTCGGATGCTGTTGCGTTGGGAGCAGAAAGATCTTGCTGATGCATCGGGGGTTTCACTGCCAAGCATCAAGCGACTCGAAACGCAGCCCGGAGCGCTCTCGGCTCAAGACCGAACTATCGACGCCATCTCAAAGGCACTTGAAAAGGCCGGCGTCGAGTTCATTCCGGAGAACGGCGGCGGGGCCGGAGTGAGGCTTGCAAAACGTAGCAAGCGAAAATGATCTCCATTTCAACGCGAGGATCTATGCGCAGCCCGGTTGTTGTCTTTGGACCTCTTGCTTTCAAATTCGCGCGGGATGATCGCGGTCGCGCGAGCAATCTGTATGAGGCCAAGCTATACCGTACCTCGAGTCCGCACCGCCGCGCCCTCCTCTGTCCATCGTTGTGGGTATCACCGCGCGGCTGGCTGCAAATCATGATCGCAGCAAAACCCTTGCAGGAGATCATGCCGCTTGAGGACTACCTGGAATTTGCTGAGATTTGGGACGCTCTTCCGGGCGAAGACAGCTGTCCGTTCGAGCCAAAGCCGAACGATTGGGGCCACTATAAGGGGCGCCGAGTCGCGTTGGATTATTCAACTCCGGCTTGGTGAGCTTCTTATGCCCTCTCCCAGATCGGAGCATTCCTCTCAAAGAGAAGCTTCAGCCACTCTTGCAGGCCCGCGAAAACCTCGTCCTCGCGATCGATCTTTTCCTTCAATCTTTCACAAATAGCGATGTGGGCGTGAGCGGGATGTTTCGTGCCGTCATCGTCCAAATCACACTCGTCCAAAACGGAAAAACCACGCTCGTCATTGATTTGATAGTCTCGAATTGTCGAGACGCTCGCGGGACGAAGCTGATTGAATTTCTCGCCGTTGGAGCGAACCATTAGTGGCTCCAAGAGAGCGACCAATTGTTGCAAATCAAGCGAAACGGCCTCGCCCAATCGCCAGACCGAAAGTTGCCCATTCCACAAATGAGAGGCCGTCACGACCGAAGACTTAAGGCCCTCTTTGATCTGAGATGGGAATACTCCCCTGTGGATATGTTCTACTGACATAACCACTCCGGGCGATACCCCGGGATCTCTCGAAACGAGCTCGCGAGCACAGACCGGCGCACAAGGCATGCTCAGCTCGCAATAAGCTGTCGAACCAAAGAGTCCTCTAGTTTGAGGGCGATCTTGATTTCTTCGCCCACGCCCAAGCTCCAAGAGCTGGAGCGAGGAGGCTCAATCGTTGCGAGCACGCCCGAAACTTTCCCATTGCCGCGGAAAACAAGGGAAAAGGAGCGGGACCTATTCTCTGCAACCCAACGGATCGCTACCGATCCGTCCTCTTCATCAACATCGATAGCCGGCATTTTCAGATTGGATGGCAACCGCATAGCAACGGCCTCCACATCCGAAAGCACTCGCTTTGATGGAGCAACCGTACCTGGACCAGCCCAGTCATCTTTAATTCGACCGAGTTCGCGAACAACTCTATCAGCTACCGTCTCAGCCGCAATGAGCGACGGCTTCTCATCCTTCTGATCAATGATAAGCAGCTGTTCGGTTCCCACCGAACTGAAATAACGGGCAAAACCCCTAGCAGGCTTCGCGAGCGTATGAGTGCAGGTGGAAGAAGACACGCTCAGAGAGCCGGCACGAGCCCAACCAAAACCTCTCAGAGCTCGTGCGGTCGTCTCAACCACGGCATCGTTGTAGATCTGAGCGTATTCCTCGTAGAGCTCGTCCGCTGCCAAATAGTCAGAAGCAGCTTGAGCGTCCCGAAATGCGTGCAGCGTATTATTGCTCATCCGCTGATACCAATTTTCTGTGCCATCTCGTCGTTAAGAAGCTCGTAAAGTATAGACTTATTCTGATTATGGAGCCTATTCATAGTTTCATCCAAGATCCCATCGACCGCCGCTAATTCGATCGCTGTATGAAATCTCACGTCCTGATTATGCGTAATTTGAACAAGTAGCTGCCCATTATTTGGGTCTCGAACAGCATCAATGTTAAGTTGATTCAGCCAAAGATGCGAATCATCGGCAGCTTTTTCGAACCATCCTACATGGTTGTGCCAGGTGGGGCCGGCGCGAAAGGCAACACCGGCGATAAAACGGCTCTCTTTAAGGAGGCTCAACAAATTGTAGGTCTCCCGATTCGCCACGAACTGATCCACGACAACGTGAGCCAGGTTGGCGATTCTGCGCGCCCGGTCGCCCGGCGGGATGACTTCAAGCCCCGTCGTCAGATACCGCCTAGCGGTCTCCCAAACCCGAGCCCATCGCGTGTATCGTGTACATTCAACAGCTAGTTCCTGCCCCATGAGGCGCAAGGCCCAGGCTGGTGTGCCATCTGGCCTCAGATGAGCGAGCTGAACACCGAGCATCCGGCGCGGAACGGGGGCTCCAGACGGACCGGGCAAGTTCAATTCGATCGCTTCAGGCGTTTGTACCGCAGGTAGCTCAGACGTCAGATCCCGGCGGCGGCCCAAGGCCTGGACGGCCCCCTGCGATACCGGACCGTCCAAAATGACAGAAAAAGCCGCGGATTGTACGGCATGATCTGCATTTATTGGCTCAAAATCCATTTCTCGTGTCCGGTCCCCGGTAACGCGCTAGCAAATTCCTAACGCACAGTAAATCAAAAGAGATGAATGACATTTTAAGCCCTCCGTACACGGTCCGCTGATTTCTGCCATCTCGCACTGTCACGCCACCTCCACCTTCGGATACGCCAACGACCGATTGAACCCGCCCCGATCGTCGCCCCGCACCATTAGCCGTATCCGCCTGGTCAGGCGCTTTGCCACCTCCGCCGCGACCTCCCCGACTGTAATTCCCAGGTGCCTGACATTCCGGGCCGATAAGCCCCCCCTGTCGTCCACCACGGTTAGAGCGCCCTAGCCCCTTGATCGTGCCCAAAGACGCCGCACTGCGTCAAATCAGCCACCAAACCTAGTACGGACTCTCTGGCCCAAAGCGCCCTCCTCCGCTCCATGATGTTTGGCTTGTCCAGGTCGGAATATTCGCTCATCCCGTTGCCGTGCCCTGTCACCGCAGGGACATAGGGCGACCAATGTCCCCATGCTGGGCTATTGCCTCTTTCAAATTGCTTCAGCCAAGCCTGGTACTCCGGATCTTGGAGCTTGCGGACCTGAGAGATGATCCGCTCCTCAATATCGCACTTCATATTCTTCGCAGTTTCTTTATCGGCCTCGGGCGTCGCAGCGTCGCCGAGCACTGCAAGCGCGCACTCGTAGGCGAACACAGCGAGTTCATCAAACGTCCGCTCCTCATCGCGCCCGAACTGCTTGGCCTCCAGCTTTCGCAGACGCAAATCGTTCGCCCGGCTCATGCTTCGCCCTCCGTGCGCCAAGTGACCACGACTGGCTGATCACTAGGAGCCATGTGGCCGGAAAACCGTGCTGCAGCGATCTCTGCTCCAATTTCCTGGGCTCCCTTAAGCTGGTTAGAGCCCGTCATTCCCCATATCATGAACGGCCTTCCGCGAGGCGCCAGAGCGATCTCCAGCTTTTCGAGACGGCGCGCGTGCGAAATCATACCTTGCCTCCGTTCAGGCTTTCTTCGAGCTTCTTCAGCCGTTGCTCGTGGTCCGCAACCTCAAGTATCCTTGCGTAGCCCTCAATGATCTTCGTCAGCTCGCCTGCTTCAGACGGCGTCAACTCACCAGCCGCAACGGCCTGAACGATGGCGCCAACCGCCTGCACGGCATCAGCGGCGGTGCTGATCGCGGGCGACGCAAAGGGGACCGGTCGGTCTTTCCGTGGCGGACAGACGCGCTCAAGGCAAAGACGGAGAGCGGTCAGATCTCCCTCCAACGCCAGCTCGATAGCCTTACGGGTCAGTCCCTCGGCTTCACCGTCCAACAATGCCTCCACAGCCAAAGTGGTCTTGTGCCGCGATCCCTTTGGTCGCCCCGGATTGCCAGGCCCGAAAGGACGCCCGCGCGTTTTAGGGGCGTTTTTTCGTGGTTCATCCATTAGGCGAGCCCCTGGTGCCGTGGTACAAACGCGCGCTCTCTGGGAGGCCATTCCATGTTGTTAGCGATCGTCAGGAAGTATCCTCTAGCCGCCGCCATTGTGCTGTTTGCGGTTATCATGGGTTTGGTAAAGCTGGGTGCAACGAGCCTTGTTACCAACTTTGGCCCCATCGCCGGCATCGCCGTCATTGCGTTAATCCTCGGCGCCTACGCTATCGTTGATCGCCGCAGCTAGGCGGCTGAGGCGGTCGTGCCGCGGATACCGAGCGTCGTGAGCCGCTCAATCGCATCTCTCATCCTCTGTTCGGCCGCAACGCCGCTGGGCGTCCCATAAAGTGCCCGCGCTACCTTGGATGCCTTCACCACGTCCGCAATCGCTTTTTGCGCTCCATGGCCGGCCATCCCTGCCCCTAGCCCTGCAGGGCCGGCCAAATGAAGGCCCCCGGCGGCAAACAACCCATCGACGGCGCCGCGCATCATCTTTGCAAGATGGGTGGCCGTGTTTGAGTAATTTACGGCGCCGGGTTTGGGCACGAGTTGCTTCAGTAGCTTCCCATACTCTCCGATTAGATTGCGCTCCGAATCGGAGAACATGACTTGAGCGAGAGCCTTGCCGTTACCGTTCAGAAATTCGAAGATGCGCTCCGATTCCTTCTGCGGCCCCCATTCGGTTCGGCCTTCGGCCGCTTGCGTCAACTTCGACCACATGCCCTGCCGTACGGTTGTCCATCCTTCGGGCGAGAGCGACCGCTTTAGCTCCTGCGCGAGGGGCACCGCGGCCACTCCATTGCCCGTGCCAGTTGCGCCAAATAGCCTATTAACAATATCGTTCGGCGCCGCAGGAGGAGCGCCATCGGCACCGACAATTCGGCGGATCGCCGCAGCGGCAGGCCCCTTTTCAACTTCTTGTGGCGCGCTGGTCGAGCGTAACCGCTCCGCATAGCGCGCGAGTGATTTCCGCTCGCTGGCGTCGAACGCGGTTTGCGCCAGGAGCTTGCCCTTGGTCCCGGTTAGAAATTCATCGATCCGGGCGGCAACCTTTCCCGGCTCTCCGGTCGTGAGTTGCTGAAAAAGCCCCTGCTTATAGGTCGAGAACTCCGCCGAATCGCGCCCAAAAATCTTGGCGATGCGCTGCGCAACCTGCACCGGCATCTGACCACCGGGCGCCGAGGCTGAGCCATAGGCCAGCCTCACAACCTCATCAGGCGTTGCCTTGGTATCAGAGAACTTGCCAAGGATCTTTTCAACTGCCGCCCCGACCGTGTCACCCGAACCGCGGCGCGTGAATTTCTGCTTGTAATCAGCAAATGAAGCCCGCGCCTCACGCTGCATCTGTAAGACCGCGGGCCCCTCGCCCGAGAACTTGCCTTGTTCGATCATCTGCTCAACGCGCGAGTCGAAATGATCGATGATATGCTCGAGAGCCCGCAAATCAGAACCCGAGCCACCGCCGAGCATCGCCCGCCGAGCGTCGCCGTAAAGTGTGGATAGTTGCTTCCGCACCTGCTCCACATCGCGCATCGTAAAGCCAGAACCGGGCTTCTCCACCTGCGCAGCGAGCCTTTCGGCCGCCGCAACCGGGCGATCACCAGGGAAGCCAGCGCTATGAACTGCGTTATCTTCTTGTTCCAACTGCCGGAAGGCATGTTCAACAGCCGTATCGGCATCCATGCCATCGTTCGACATCAGCTTAAGAGCGCGCTGCTTGACGTCGCCGCCCAGCTCACCATGGCCCGCAGCATGCAAGTCATCCTCGAGGCCCTGCATGTGCCGATCAAATTCGGCCCGCTCACGTTCCGACATTGCAGCAGATTCGCGCTTGCCGACGTGCCCCTCGAACCCCTCCGGATAGCGCTTTTGGCCGCGCATTTCGGCGTCAATCGCGTCAAGCAGATCGTTGACGGTAGATGTTCCGTTGTGATCTCCGCGGAGATATCCGGCCTCTTCCGCCGCCTCGCGCGCATAATCAAGCGGCCAACCGCCCTGCTTAACTAGCTTGCGACGGCCCGCGCCCTCAACGTTGACAGTGTGACCGTGCGCGCCGATCGCCTCCAATTCGGCATCCGGCCCCAAGCCACCCTTTGACGCGAGAAATTCCAGAAGGCTTTGAGCCTTCGGAGCCGCAGCCGCCTGCTTCTGCCGATCGTAAGCCGCTGCAACCTGATCGCCGAATTTCTCGCGAATATCCGAGACGTTTTGCGCATGCTCCGGCCCGAGTTCAGCCGCAGCCTCCACCCGTCCAGGACCAGCCGCATTCATCTTGTTGTCGATGATCTTCAGCGCTTGGAGCGCCTTCGGCGTGTTGGTCTCATCGAGAGAGACCGGGTTTTCACCGGCCGCCAACCCGCTTTCGACATCGTTGCGGAAGCCTGCCGCAGAGCCCGGCGCAAACTCGCCAGGCTGCTCGCTAACAGTCTTATACTTCGCGCGGTAATCTGCTTTCGACGCATCACGAGCCGCCGCCAGGCGATCAGAGAGCGCTTCGCCAGCATCAAACGGAGTTGCCGCCCGCACCTGACCACCGCCGAAGAACCGCGCCATGTTGGCGCCTTGCTGGGCCGGAGACATTGGACCAGCATGCACGCCGCTTTGAGAGGCTTGCCGACCCTGCTCCTGGGCGATCAATTCCGCCGCGATCCGCTCCGCCGCATCTTGCGGGTCTGTGCGTACCGAAGTGCCAGTAGGATCGAAGCCGGCCCCGATCGCCTCGCGGGCCTTCCCTAATTCCTCGTTCTGACCCTTAAAGAAATCTTCAGCAACCTGCTGCTCGCGCTGCCCGGCAGTGTTGCGGAGCGCGCCTTGCTCAAGCATCTGTGTATCAAGATCGCCGCTCAATTGACCAAAAGATCGACGGACGGGCACGCCAGCAATATCGACCATGTTGGCGGGAGCAGGCAGCGGCTGCCGCAGATTACGCAGCCCTGTGATCGCAGAGCCAGCCAGTTTACCTGCACCAGGCGCCGCAGCTCCCACGATCCCGCCGATAACGGCGGGAGCCGTCGGGCTTTCACCCCGTGCCAGCGCGTCGGCAGTGGCGATGCCCGCGCCGCTCGCCCCACCAGCAAGCCCGCGAGAGAGAAGATTCTTGCCGACCATCCCGAAAGCCCTTGCTCCCGCCGCAGTCGCCGCGATGGGAGCCATAGAGGCTACACCGCCAGCGATCTTCGCCCCCGTGTCCACCAGCGGATGCTCGGCCTCAAATTTGCGGTCCATCCCTTCCTGCTGCGCGAGCGAGTCAGCATAGCGTTGGGACCAGTCGCCCTTAAGCTGATCCTCATCCTTGAACAGGGGATTGAGCACCGGAGCCAACGTTGCGTTTGACGCCGCGTTCAATTTGTTCAGGACGCCACCGACAACCGGAACGCCAGTAGCAGCGGAGCGAACAACGTTGTTTGCAGAGATCGGCTCGGGCTTCTTATCGACGCGCGGGAATTGCTCCCAATCCGACGAAGCGCCATACGAACTAGCACGTGGAAACGCCTCCCAGTCATCTATTGGGGTGTACGGCTTTGACGGATCGAAGGTCGGCATGAGCTAGAGCACCCTAAGAAGGTAGGTCACACCAATTGTTGGCTGGAGCGAGGGGAATGCCTGGCTCACGCCGCCCTGCGCGCTTCCGGCGAACGACGAAGAAACCCCTGCGACAATGTTGCCATTAATAATGGTGGGCGTGTTCTGCCAACCATTGGTACCGAATGCGCCGCCACCACCTTGGCCTAAGCTGGTTCCTCCGCCGTTGACCAACAAGGTATGCCCGTTATCGAAAAGATTCGTAGTAACGGAGCCTGACGGCGTATAGGGCGGAAGATTTGCCGTACTCAGTGTTTTACTCTCTGATCCAGTTGAGCATGCCGCGCCGACCGCAGTCATCGCTACGCCGCATCCGTTAAATGCCGCGGTGAGGCGATTGGCGGAAGACCCATTGAGATTATCCAAAGCGGCGGGCACCCGACCTCGCATATCGATAACCGCGAACTGACCACCAGGGCAGCCTCCGCTTGCTGGAGATCCAAGAAGAGCCCAATACGCGGCATAGGTCGTTGTTGAGAGGCACTGACCAGCGGGGAAAACGAAGTTTGAGCTGGGGACAGTTGACCCAGTGTAGGGCACCAACCCACCAAGTGGAACGTTGAGGGTCGATCCGTAGAAGTCAAACAGCATCCACGCGCTGTTGCTGACGCTGAACTTCAGCTTGTACGGCGATCCTGAGACCAGAGTGCCGGATGCAACCGCCGTTCCCGACGAACTCTGGATCGGATACGCCGTGCAACCATCAGCTTGGAACGTAGCTGAGGCTCCGTTGGTCGCGTTCATGGTGACGGACAGTGTTTGGCCGTCCTGTGGCGTCGTGGACGACGTGCACAGACCTTGATTTGTTGAAACGGTAAATGCGGTAGACGTGCCGCCAGTGGTCAGCAGGCCTGAAATGTCATCGCGATACTTGGCAATTTCCGCCATCTCGGCTCGAGAGGATGATCCGACCGACGACGGCGCCATTCCAATGTGCCAGTCAATGTGCGGATCTGAGTTCGCATTATTGCCGGCAGTTTGCGACCAACGCCACACTTGTGCCGACGCTCCGACCGACAGCGCCGAAATCGCAACCACCGCGGCCCAAATGAAGAGCCATGTACTCTTGATCTTCATGCTCTGGGATCGCCTTTTGAGACAACTTCGTACAGGCGGACGACTCGATCGCCATCAATGCTGGCAACCGGGCCGAGCCGATAGTGCAAATCAGGATCGAACGGAGCCGAGTCTTCAAATTCAACGGGCAGCACTCTGCGTCCCGGGCCGGGATCGCTAGGTGCGGAAGCGAGATAGCCAGTGATCGAAATGATCCGATCGCCCTCGATGACGGCGTATTGCCTTTCGCCTGGCTGGCCATCGCCGAAACGGTTGATAGGGATAAAAGTCATTGATTGGTCCATTGGATGGTGCCACGGATCGCGCGCTCCGTTGCGGGCCACGCTTTTGACTCTGACCTGCGTCGGCGCCCAAGTGTGGGATGCCGAGGCTCAGTTACGGGAGCTAGCCGATGCGGATCGGAAGTCGATTTGGTTGACAAATGAACACAGGTCATTCTCCCTGAGTGCCTTACGTCGTGGCACCAACGTTGGGCCGATAACCCTCGGCCATGGGCAATCTGTTCTGCTTCTGACGAGACGCGAGCGAAAGAGCCACTGCTCATACTCATTGCAGCGCTCTCCGATCATCCTCATCCATAGCGGCGTCGGCCGCGCTAGTGAGTGTTTCAAAAGTTCCCGCGAGGCTGTCGGTTTTCTCGCCGCGTCCGACCATGAAGCCATGACGGTAAGATGCCGAGCGGTTTGCGGACGGCTCCGGCGCGGATAGGTCGTAGCCGTCCATGTAACCCTGCACCATTTCGCTGTTTGCCGGCCTCATCGCGTCAACCCGCTTCCGCGAGACGCAACACGTCGATGCCGTCGCGCTGAAGGCGGTCGAGCATCGCAAGACGAATATAATCAGCCCGGCTCGTGAGCTTCTGAGCGGCGGCTCGATCAAGCGCAGCGGTCAGGCTTTCGGTCGCCCTTACCTGCAGCATCACGTTCAGGTTGACGGTTCGTTGGGTCATACGCGATCTCAGCGAATTTTTTCACCGCGCAGTCATGCGCGGCATGTGTCGAAAGAAATACACTGACATTCGCCCCGCTGTCATTTAACGGCAGAGTAAAATCGTACGCCAACTTTCTAACGAGGCCCGCGCCCTTTACGAGGGCTCTGTGATAAAGCTCATTCGTGTTGTATTCTTCCAGTGTCGACGCCGCGAGTTCGAAAGCTTGGCGAGCTGCATCTGCGCGCTCCAATGCGATGCGTCGGTTTTGGTCCGAAACATCGTCCACCTTCGCATTAACATCATGCTGCATCGACATTCCTCCGCGCTATCGCGAAGTCAGATGCTGATTGGATCTGCGAACGATAGAGCGACCCGTTGGTCAGTGCGTCCAACAGGGTCAGAAAGCGCCGGCTTCCGATCGCATCGGCAATCTGATTGCCGAGCGCCGCATCGCCCCCACCAAGTTCTGTGAGCAGCCACATTTCAGCAGCGGGCCCTTCTATACCTAATAGAGGATCCTCTACTGGAGGAGAGATCTTTGAAGGTGTTAGATCCAAGGTGTTCCTACTAAGGTGTATGTTCGCCACGGGTGGCGTTTCTGGAAGTGCCACGGGTGGCGTTTCTGGAAGTGCCACGGGTGGCGTTTCTTGCAGTTTTAAATACGCCACGGGTGGCGTTTCTTGCTGCGCATTTCGAAGCTTCAACCTGCGCTCTTGGCGCATTTCGCGGAGGACGATTTGCCGATCAGTGACTTGGTTTATCTGACCGCCGAGAGTCCAATAGATGTTGGCCGTCTTGGTGCGTTTCCAATTGATCCAACCGGCAGACCGAAGCGCATTTCGCACTCGCAATACCCAGCGCTTCGGTATTCCAGTCTTGTCGCTTATGGTGTCGTCGGAAAGAATCGCGACGCCGGTTTGAGCGTTGACGTGTTGGGCGATCTGAAAGCCCACTTCGAATGCCCTCGCATCCAGGCGTGGATCTCCGCTTAAGGCGGAAAGCCAATCCAGCTTATCGCCTGTGAAGGATCTCAATTGGGCTCGCTCTGACTCCGTCTTGCTCATTCTGGGGGGATAACCCCGGGGTTAAGCCCTTCGGCCGCAGCAACCGCGCGCTCCCCCACTAGCAACTCGGTCGCAACCCAAACGGTCGCGGTCTGGCAACTGCGATTGCGTCTCCGCTCGTTTGTTTTCTTGATCAGACCGACCTGATGCAGCTCGGAAATTCTAGGCCTGGCCGAAAATGGTGAGACGTTGAACTGCGCGGCAACTTCGTCCGCTGTCCAGCCGGACGGGAACGTGTCGTAGTAAAATTTGGCAAACCTGCCACGCTGATCAGCCGCAAGGGGCGCGACTGCTTTGGCGGCATCTTCCGACGCGCCGCCTTTTTCTTTGGACCCCAGCGTCTTCTTTAGCCCCCAAAGGTCTCGAACCAATTGCTCGGGATCGACTCTCTTCATGGTGTCGGCCTCCCGACACTCGGCACACCGAGTAGGTCGAGCAGCCCATCAACGAATTGCTCGATGCACGACGCGCCAATCAGAACTATTTGGTTCTCGTTGGGCCAGCATATTTGCTCGATTATGAGATCGCCCCATTCATCCAGGCGCGCCGTGGTCGTGTCCTGACGGCTCAGCAGCGTTACTGCTACGGAGTCCTCGTTCATGCCACTCTTCGGATCGACGCGAGGCGGCAACGTGTCGAGCAGCAAATTCTCGCTTGTTTTGCTGCTCTTCTGTTCGGCTCGCTCTGGTTCGAGTTTGAGTTTTTCCGGGCGTATGGTATGGAACATAGACTGTCTTTCTCTGAGCCCGGCACGCACGACTGATCCTCGCAAGACTGGATCGTGCGGCTGGGTTTTCGTTTGATGATTAGGCGGCGCTACGAACTTCGGCCGTACACCGAACCGTCGGGCCGATCTTGCTGCTGGCGTGCTTCGCCGCCTCTTTCAAGCGGCGTCGAGACCGAGTTGTCTGCGCAGAGGTGCGGTGGGGACCTTGAGCAATCTGCCAATTTTGATCGTGGGAATATCTCCCCTCTTGGCAGCGTCGTAACTCCCATTCCTACTCAATCCAAAAATGATCCGTCCCACTTCTTCAACCGAAGCCGTAGGACTTGACAGCAACATCTCAACTTCCTGGTTCATGACTTTCCATCCAATTAAAGCACGTGAATATCAGTGCAATAATATAAATGGGCGCCATGTACCCCCTTGTCAAGATTTATCGCACGTGATATCCAGTGCTTAAAATGACTGGAAGGTACTCGGCATGACGGACGGCAAGAAAACTCGAGGAAGGCCAGCTTTGTCGGCTGCTGAGAAGCGAACTCACAACCTGACATTTCGCGCCAGAGGGGACATGCGGGAAAGACTGGCCAGCGCCGCAGCTGCGCACCAGAAATCGATTAGCGAAGAAATCGAGGGGCGCTTACAACAATCGTTCGATCTGGAAACATGGCTCGGCGTGCGGGTCAGCTTACCCAAGGCCATCGCGCAGGCTATCGCAGCTGCTGGCGGCGAATATTCGCCGGACGTTATGGCGCGGGCGACGATGATGATCTGCGAGGCCTATTTCAAGGGACCTCTTTCGGTGCCGTGGGAGCCGCAAGAACAGGACGGGGAGCCCGATCCTGCCGCGCTTATTGCGTTTGCCGTCCTGAAGGGGATGGGCATTGCCACGACTCAGGAGCACCCAGAGGGCCGGCCAAACACGGGCCTTTTGCACGAGCAGTCCGCCGCGCACGGAGATATCCAACAGACAGCAGCCCCCCAAGGCGGACAGCACCAACGTGCACGTATCCAAGGAGCCGAGGACATGCTGAATGTCCTGCTCGGCGGCAATCGAGAGAAAGTTGAGGCGTTGCGACGCTTCACCCTCGAGATTGCCCCTATCCCAGACGCTGACTTCTCAGAAGCTGCCGCTAAAATGAGCGAACGCATCTGCGAGACAGTTCGTGAGTGCTTGGAGGGGGGCGGATCATGAAAGGCCATCTGCGCGAACGCTCTCCCGGGCGCTGGGCGATCATTCTCGACCGCCACGATCCGGCCAGTGGCAAGCGAAAGCGCAAATGGCACAGTTTCAAGGGGACGAAGCGAGAGGCGCAAGTTGAGTGCGCGCGGCTGATTTCCGAGATGAAGGGCGGGTCTTACATAGACCCATCGAAGCTAACGGTCGCCGACTGGATCGAACAGTGGCTGGAGGCTGGTGCGCCAGGCCGGCGGCGGAAGAAGCCGGGCCAACGGACACTAGAGCGGTACGGGCAGCTTCTTCGCACTCACGTGAAGCCGGCACTTGGCGCCAGACTTCTTCAGAAGCTGAGAGCCCCTGAAATTGACCGGCTTTATGCTGACATAGAAGCCAAGGGCGCGATTTCCCCCCGCACCGCCCATCACGTCCACGTCGTCTTCGGCGCATGCTTGTCCACAGCCCATCGCAAGGGCCTTCTGGCAACCAATCCTATGGCTAGCGTGGAGCAGATCCCCAACCCGGACAGCGTGGTCTACGGCGAAGCAGGTGACCAATCGGACCAGCCCGATGAGACGGACGATATCGGCGAGGGCCTCAGCGAGGCCGAGATGAGGGAGTTGATTTCTGGCTTCCAGCCGCACCCGATCTACCCGACCGTGGTGCTTGCCGCCGCCACCGGGGCCCGGCGAAACGAACTCCTGGCATTGCGGTGGAGTGATCTCGATCCCGAAAAGCGAACCCTTCGCATTGAGCGCGCCCTGGAGCACACAAAGAAGTTCAAGCTCCGCATTAAGCCGCCCAAGACGAAACGCGGGCTGCGCACGATCGATTTGGATCAGGCCACAGTGGACGTCCTGTTGGCCCACAAGGAAAGGCACCTCAGGCTTGCAGCAGGCGTCCCTGATGGTGCAGATGCCGACCTGTCGCTCATTCGCCTGCCTGCCGGCGCATTGATGTTCCCGGCCCTCTTTGGCCCGGACAGGGGCCTGTCGTTTACCGCACCCCGTCAGCCGCGGAATTTCTCGCGGGATTTCGCCGACCAGGCCGAACTACTCGGTTTCGGGAAGACGCGCTTCCATGACCTGCGCGGCATTCACAGCACTGCTCTGCTTGATGCCGGCATACCTGTGCACACCGTCGCTCAGCGCATCGGCGACGATCCGGCGACCTTGTTACGGAACTATACCAAGAGGAAACGGCTGAAACTGGCTGACCAGCGCCTCTCTGAGACCATCAGCGATTTGACGGCGGGATTCCTCGGCACGAAGGCAGTTGGGTAGCAAATCGGTAGCAAATCTGCTGAACGACCGACCAAGCTTCCGGCTAAGTCCTTGATTTCGTGGCAGGAGTGGCAGGGCTCGAACCTGCGACCCCCGGTTTTGGAGACCGGTGCTCTACCAATTGAGCTACACTCCTACGGACCCTTGCGTCGCCGCCGGATCAGGGGCGCTTTCAAGCACAGGGGACGGCTAAATTGCAAGGACGGATTGCAAGGGTGAAGCGCGCTGGCTTCGCTTGTTTGTACAGCAGCTTCTGGGCCACTCTCCAATCCCGATAATCAAGAACAACCGGGAGTGCCCATGACTGCCACAGCCACCCAAGCCGCGACCGCCCCGAAAACCCCACCGATTCCCGAAGCTAAGCCCGAGACGCTGGGCCTGTCCCGCTCCCGCCTGCTGGCGATGTCGGGCGCGTTCAAGCGCGAGATCGACAAGGGAACCGTCCCCGGCGTGACTGTGCTGGTGGCCCGCCATGGCCAGGTCGGCTGGTTCGAGGCGCTCGGCAAGCAGAGCCCGGCGGGCCCGGCGATGGCGCTTGATTCGATCTTCCGGCTCTTCTCGATGACCAAGCCGATCGTTTCGGTCGGCATCATGGCGCTGGTCGAGGACGGCCACCTCCTCCTCGGCGATCCCGTCGCCAAATTCATTCCGGAGTTCGCCGACCAGAAAGTTGGCATCGTCAGCGGCGACAAGCTGGAACTGGTTCCGCCAAAGCGGCCGATGACGGTGCAAGACCTGCTCCGCCACACCTCCGGCCTCACCTACGAGCACCAGGGCGACGGGCCCGTGCACAAGCTCTATCAGGAGTCCCGCGTCCGCAGCCGCAAGATCAGCAATGCCGAGCACGCCGCGCTGGTGGCGAGCTTCCCCCTCGTCTGCCACCCCGGCGATGAATTCAACTACAGCCGCTCCACCGACATCCTCGGCCGCATCATCGAAATCGTCAGCGGCAAATCGCTCGGCACCTTCCTGACTGAACGCATCCTCGCGCCCTTGCAGATGACCGAGACCGGCTTCTCCACCTGCGCGGCCAATGCACACAGGCTCGCCCAGCCGTTCGAAACCGATCCCTGGACCGGCGACAAGGTCGCGCTGTTCAACATGCTCGAACGGCCGGTCATGGAATCAGGCGGCGGCGGCCTGGTCTCGACCACGATGGACTACGCCCGCTTCGCTCTGATGCTGCGCAACGGCGGCACGCTCGACGGCGCGAGGATCATCGGGCGCAAGACGCTCGAGCTGATGGCGTCCGATCACCTCGGACCCGATGTCGTCGCCAACGGCACGCTGCTCTCGCCCGGCCATGGTTTCGGCCTCGGTTTCGCCGTCCGCCGCGACGCAGGCATCGCGCCCTTTCCGGGCAGCGTCGGCACGTTTTTCTGGAGCGGCATCGCCGGCACGTTCTTCTGGATCGATCCCAAGGAGGACCTGTTCACGGTGTTCATGAGCCAGGGTCCGGGCCAGCGCGATTTTACGCGGACCCTGGTCAGGGATCTGGTTTACGCGGCGGTGGATTGAGGCGACGCTCTCGTGCCCCGGACGCGAGAGGGCCCTAGCTGATCGTCGCGCCGCCGTCGATCACCATGGTCTGGCCGGTCATGAAGTCGCCGGCCTTTGAGCCCAGGAAGACGGCGGCGCCAGCGATCTCGTCGGGGATGCCGATGCGCAGCAGCGGCGAGCGCGAGGTCGAGGCCTTCAAATTCTCCGGATTGTCCCACAGCGCTTTCGCGAAATCGGTCTTGATCAGGCCGGGGGCTATGCAGTTCACGCGGATATTGTGCTTGCCGTATTCGCAGGCAAGGTTGCGCGCGAGCTGCATGTCGGCGGCTTTCGAGATCGCGTAGGCGCCGAGGATGGTCGAGCCTTTCAGGCCTCCGATCGAGGAGACGATGATCACAGAGCCGTCCTTGCTCTCGATCATCTGCGGCACCACCATCGAGATCAGCCAATTGTTGGCGACGATATTGTTGTCCAGAATCTTCCTGAACTGATCGTCGGAAATGCCGGCGAGCGGACCGTAATAGGGGTTCGACGCGGCGTTGCAGACCAGCACGTCGATCTTGCCGAAGGCGCGGTTGCTCTCGTCGACGAGGTTCTGCAGATTTTCCTTGGAGGAGATGTTGGCGGCGATCGCGACCGCGGTGCCCTTGCCGAACTTCTCGTTGATGCCCTCGGCGACTTCTTCGCAGACGTCAGCCTTGCGCGAGGAGATCACGACCTTGGCTCCGTGCTCGGCCATGCGCTCGGCGATCGCAAGCCCGATGCCGCGCGTCGAGCCGGTGATGACGGCAACTTTGCCCTTCATGTCGAACAAGGTCATGTTTCTCTCCCAGAGTACGATTTCGATTTGGCTTAAAATTCTACGCCGCGTCCGCGCACGGACAGCGACGTCACGCGAGCTTCTTGACTTCCGGTCCCGCCGGCTGATGCATCTCGGCATGTGCATCGTCGGCGATCCACGGCTGCTGGTTCACCATGGGCAGCCGCCAGACGCTGCGCTCGGGGCTTGCGAAATAATCGAGCCGCGTGATCGAGACGTTGTCGATGTCGAACGACAGCGCCCGTTCGACCTGGCCGTCGAGTGCGAGGCCGATCGCGGCCTTGATGGTGCCGCCATGCGCGACCGCGATCACATCCTGCCCGGCCGCCTCATTGTTGATCCGTTCGACCGTTCGGCGCGTCCTGACATAAAGATCCATGAAACTTTCGCCGCCGGGCGCGGGCTCGTTGATGTCGGCGAACCAGTTCGAGCCGACGGGACGGCTGGCGATGAACGCGGCACGGTTCATGCCCTGCCATCTTCCGAGATTCTGTTCGGCCAGGTCAGCCTCCCACTTCATCGATTCAGGCTTCGGGTAGCCCGCCGCCCAGATCGCTTCGGCTGTTTGATGCGTGCGCATCAGATTGCTCGAATACCAGACCGCCTGGCGCGGCAGCACCTTGGCAACGGCATTGAACACATAGGTGTCGCTGGTGTCGCAGGGGAGATCGCTCTGCCCGTAGATGTTGCCGCCGTCATTGCGCACCGGTGCGTGGCGAACCCACCACCACCGTGTCGTGACTACATCAGGCTTGTCCGCGGTTGCCATTGAAGCTCTTCCATCCCGTGTGATGTCGCTGTACGTGAGTAGCGAACGTGTCTCAAGACACTTTACCGTTTGAAATTCTGTTTGAAATTCCGTCGCGCGGCAAGCGTCGCGCAAGTACCAAAGGAGGAACGCATGGGCCGTCTGCAAGGCAAATCCGTCATCATCACCGGCGCCGGCAGCGGCATCGGTCGCGCAGCTGCGCTGCTGTTCACCAGGGAAGGCGCCAAGCTGATCGCGGTCGATCGCACCGACGCAGTGAAGGAGACCGTCGACGAGGTGAAGAAGGCCGGCGGTGTTGCCGAGGCCATGATCGCCGATGCCGGCTCCGAGAAGGACGTCATCGCCGTGATCGAGAAGGCCGTGAACACGCACGGCCGGCTCGACGTGATCTGGGCCAATGCCGGTATTTCCGGCGGACTCGTTCCACTCGGCGAGCAGACCGTGGAACATTGGCAGGAGGTGCTGCGCGTCAATCTGATCGGACCGTTCCTTGCGGTGAAGCATGCGATGCCGCACATGGTGAAGCAGCAATCCGGCGCGATCGTGCTGACCGCATCGGTTGCGGGACTCAAGGCCGGCGCCAGCGGGCATCCCTATGCCGCGAGCAAAGCCGGCGTAATCAGCCTGGTGCAGACCACCGCTTATTCGCTCACCGGCACAGGCGTGCGCATCAATGCAGTGTGCCCCGGCTTGATCGAGACGGGCATGACCAAGCCGATCTTCGACCGCGCCAAGGAGCGCGGCACCCAGGACAAGATCGGCCAGCTCAATCCGCTCAAGCGCCCCGGCCAGCCGCACGAACTTGCCGCGATGGGATTGTTCCTGGCGAGCGACGAAGCGTCCTATGTGAACGGCCAGGCCTTCCCGGTGGATGGCGGGCTGACGGCCTCGATGCCGTATACGGGGAAGCCGGTTTAGCGTCGGTCTCGTGTCCCGGACGCGCTGCAACGCGCGAGCGTTGCTGCGCTGCGTCCGAGGCGCGAGAGCGAAGTTTCGGCGCACAACTTTCTCCACCTCGCGCTCGCAATGACGGAGTATGCGGCAACGACTTCGCTCCTTCGATTCGCATCTTCATTGCAGACACAGCTTCGCATCCTCGCGGCACGTCGCCCGAGCTTTGCTTCGTCGCCTACCCTCAGATGAAAGAGGGCGCAGGGAAGACCGGGTGCCGACCTCGCACCCGCGGTCCACTGTGCGATCTAGTTGCGCTACAAGAGGCTGCACAGCGGCATACAGGTGAAGCCCAAACATCCGGCCTTCCCTGCGCAGTGGTTTGACGGCTTATGTCGTGATCTCCCCGGGGAGCGATGCACTATTGCCCCCGTCGGCTCGCAGATGACTGACACGAGGGCCCGGTTGGGCCACACGCGTCACCACGAGCCTTGACGCACAGACTCCGGGCGCCAGGACCACACGATTTTGCCGTACGCGGATCACACCGGTCGTTTGCGCGACGCTTTGCTCACGGTTGCCCGCCCTGCAGAACCCTTCGCGCCGATGCGGCCCACGCCCACCGCCGTCCGGCCCGCGTCGTGACGATCGCGATACGCCCCTCTTCCATGGGCCGGGTTGCCGCGACAGATACGCCGTTTCCGAATTTCGGTAAAGTGGAATATTTTCGGATGCACAGCTTGTCCCACGGCTGGGGTGTTTTGCCCGACAGGCAACGCAAGCTGTTGTTGTGGGCTCCGAGGCCCTTCTAGCCTGTGTTGATTTGCCCGACTGGCCGTCACATTGGTATGGTTCATGCAGTAATCTCAGCCCGTTCAGCTCCGACAAGAAATGACCATGCCCAATCCGATCTTCCCGAGTTCGCGCGCCGACCGCATCCGCAACATGCTCGCCGAGCTTGTTGCCTTCGACACGGTCAGCGATCGCACCAATCTGCCCCTGATCGCGCATATCGAGAGCTATCTCGCCTTCCTCGGCGTCAAGGGCGAGCGCATCACCGACGAGACCGGCCAGAAGGCTTCGCTCTGGGTCACGATCGGGCCGGAGGACAAGCCCGGCCTCGTGCTGTCGGGCCATACCGACGTCGTGCCTGTCGTCGGCCAGGACTGGAGCCATGATCCGTTCAAGCTCGCCGAACGCGACGGCAGGCTCTACGGCCGCGGCACCACCGACATGAAGGGTTTTGTCGCGGTGTGCCTCGCCATGGTGCCGGAGATGCTGGACGCGAAGCTGACGACGCCGATCCATCTGGCGATCTCCTATGACGAGGAGATCGGCTGCGTCGGCGTGCGGCCGATGCTGGCCGTGGTCGCGAAGAAGAAAGTGAGACCGCTCGGCGCCTTCATCGGCGAGCCGACCGAGATGAAGGTCATCATTGGCCACAAAGGCAAGCACGGCGTGCGAGCGACCTTCCACGGCCTCGCCCGCCACTCCTCGATCGCACCCGATGGCGTCAATGCCATCGAATATGCCGCCGAGCTGATCACCGAGATCCGCCGCCGTGCGGTGAAGCTCGCAAGCGAGGCCGAGCGCAACAGCCTCTACGACGTGCCGCATTCGACGCTGCTGACCAGCATCGTGCATGGCGGCGCGGCGCTGAACATCGTGCCTGATACCTGCACCGTGGACTTCGAATGCCGCGGCATCGGCATCACCGAGTCCAGGGAAGTGACGGACGCGATCATCGCCTGGGCCAAGGCCGAACTCGAGCCTGCGATGAAGGCGAAGAGCCCTGAATGCGGCATCGCGTTCGAGGAGATCCTCGACTACCCCGCCCTCGACACCAAGGCCGACGCCGCCATCGTCACGCTGGCAAAGCAGCTAGCCGGCCGCAACGACCACGCCAAGGTCGCGTTCGGCACCGAAGCCTGCCTGTTCGCCAGCATGGCCGACATCCCCTCGGTGGTGATCGGTCCCGGCTCGATCGCGCAAGCGCATACGCCTGACGAGTTCGTGGAGATGGCCGAGCTTGAGAAGTGCGCCGAGTTCGTGGAGAAGCTGATCGCGCATTGCGCGAAGGCGACGTCGTAGGGGCCGGCGCCTCATCGCTCCTGCAAGGCCAGCCGCACGCCGACGGCGCAGTAGATTGTCCCGACCACCTTGCCCTGCCACTTCACCACGGCGGGATGGCGGCGCAGCAGATTGCCAAGTCGGCCGGCACCGACTGCGAACACGATCGTACTGACGAGGCCGATCAGCACGAAGACAGCCCCGAGCGTGGCGAGCTGAAGTGCCATCGAGCCGTGCTCCGGTCGGACAAACTGCGGCAGGAAGGCGAGGAAGAACAGCGCTGTTTTCGGATTGAGCACCTCGGTCAGCACAGCCTGGCGGAAGGCGCGGCCCGCGCTGATCGGAGGCGCACTGTGCAACTCGATCGGCGCCTTCTCGAGCATGGCGCGAATGCCGAGATAGATCAGGAACGCTGCGCCCGCATATTTGACGATGCTGAACAGCAGTGCCGAGGTTGCGACGATCGCCGACAGGCCCACGATGGCCATCGCGGTGTGGATCAAATCGCCTGCGGCAATCCCCGCCCCTGTCGCGATGCCGACCCTCGTTCCGGAACTGGCCGCGCGCGCCATGGTCAGCAATGTCGCTGGACCGGGAATGAAGACGAACCCGAGCACGATGAGGATATAGGTGATGAGAGTCGTGTGATCGATCATCCGTCATCTCGCGTGGCTTGGGTGCACAAGAATACAATGATCCGCTCGGTTGCGAAAGGCGCCGCCTCCTCGTCATCGCGAGGAGCTCGCGACAAAATTGCGCAGCAATTTTGCGCAGATGCAACGAAGCAATCCAGACTGCCTCCGCGCAAAGATTCTGGATTGCTTCGCTGCGCTCGCAATGTCGGAGCGCGCGGGCATGGCGAGGCAGCAAGACAAAAAAAGCGCGGCGATCAATCAGCCGCGCCTTCGTTATTCCTACACCGCGCCCGCCTTCTGCGCATACTCCCACGACGCCTTTGAGAGCGGCACGGTGCGCTTGGCGGATTCCAGTGCCTTGGCATTGGCGGCGGTGCCGTCGCGGACACGACCGGCGATTCCCTGCGTGATGCCGGCGAGGCGGAACAGATTGTAGGCGAAGTACCAGTTGAGATCGGGCACCGTCATCTTGGTGACGTTGCAATAGATCCGCGCGGCTTCCTCCACGCTCGGGATGTTGAGCGCCTTGAGGTCGGCGCCGTCGAGCCCCGGCATGATCCACTGCATCAACAGGTAGGTGAAATCGGCCATGGGATCACCGAGCGTCGACAGCTCCCAGTCGAGCACCGCCTGCACGCGCGGTTCCGTTGCATGGAAAATCATGTTGTCGAGGCGATAGTCGCCGTGGACGATCGAGACGCGCGCCTGTTCCGGCACGGTCTTGGGCAGCCATTCGGCGACCCTCTCGAACTCCGGAATGTGCTGGGTTTCGGATGCGCGATACTGCTTGGTCCAGCGGTCGATCTGGCGCGCGAAATAGTTGCCCGGCTTGCCGAAATCGCCGAGGCCGATCGCGCCAGGATCGTACATGTGGAGCTGTGCCAGCGTCTCGATCTTGCTGGTGAAGATTTTTCGCCGCGCGTCGTTGTCCTGGCTCGGCAGCGTCGGATCCCAGAACACGCGGCCGTCCTCCATCGACATGATGTAGAAGGCCGCGCCGATGATGCTGTCGTCCTGGCACAGCGCGTAGGCGTGCGCGACCGGAAAGCCCTGCTTTCCAAGGGCTGCGATGACGCGATATTCGCGATCGACCGCATGCGCCGAGGGCAGCAATTTGCCGAACGGCTTGCGGCGCATCACGTAGGAGCGCGACGGCGTGTTCAGGCGATAGGTCGGATTGGACTGGCCGCCCTTGAACTGGAGCACGACCAGCGGGCCTGCAAAACCTTCGACGTTGTCGCGCATCCAGGCCTCGAGCCTGAGCTCGTCGAAGCGATGACGCTCCTCGACCGGCTTGGTGCCCGAGAACTCTTCGTCTTTCCTGACGCCATCAGCCACGGTGACGCTCCCTCTTCAGTCCGGATATGATCCTAATCGGTAACCGCTGACGCACTTGCGTCAAGCGGTCACCGAATGCGGGTCATGCTCTTGCCGTTTCTTCAGAGCGGGCGCTTCGTCCCGCTCTCTCGCTTAATGCTTGGGAGAATTGGCATACTTCCGAACCTCCAACCTTGCAATGGCGCGATTGTGCACCTCGTCCGGGCCGTCGGCGAGCCGCAGCGTACGGATGTGGGCGTAGTCCTTGGCGAGGCCAGCATCGTCAGAGACGCCCGCGCCACCGAACGCCTGGATCGCCTCGTCGATGATCTTCAGCGCCATGTTCGGTGCTGCGACCTTGATCATCGCGATTTCGGCCTGCGCGGTCTTGTTGCCGACCTTGTCCATCATGTCGGCGGCCTTGAGGCAGAGCAGACGCGTCATCTCGATATTGGTGCGGGCTTCGCCGATGCGCTGCTCCCACACCGAGTGCTCGACGATCCTCTTGCCGAAGGCGGTGCGCGAGGAAAGCCGCTTCACCATCTTTTCCAGCGCTTCCTCGGCCTTGCCGATGGTGCGCATGCAATGGTGAATGCGGCCCGGCCCGAGGCGGCCCTGCGCGATCTCGAAGCCGCGGCCCTCGCCGAGCAGGATGTTCTCCTTGGGCACGCGCACGTTCTCGAGCAGCACCTGGGCGTGGCCGTGCGGCGCGTCGTCAAAGCCGAACACAGGCAGCATCTTTTCGACCTTGATGCCTGGCGTGTCGAGCGGCACCAGGATCTGCGACTGCTGCTGATGCTTGGCGGCGTTGAAATCGGTCTTGCCCATCAGGATCGCGATCTTGCAGCGGGGGTCGCCGACGCCCGACGACCACCATTTGCGGCCGTTGATGACGTAGTGATCGCCGTCCTTCTCGATGCGGGTCTCGATGTTGGTGGCGTCGGAGGACGCGACCGCCGGTTCCGTCATCAGGAAGGCGGAGCGGATCTCGCCGTCCATCAACGGGCGCAGCCATTTGCGCTTCTGCTCCCTGGAGCCGTAGCGGATGAACACTTCCATGTTGCCGGTGTCGGGCGCGGAGCAGTTGAACACTTCGGAGGCCCAGGTGATACGCCCCATCTCTTCCGACAGCAGCGCGTATTCGAGATTGGTCAATCCCGCACCGCGGAATTCGTCATCCTCATGCTCGCTCGGCGGCATGAACATGTTCCAGAGGCCTTCAGCCTTCGCCTTCTTCTTGAGGTCTTCGAGAACAGGGATGACCTTCCAGCGATCGCCACTCTTGTCCTGCTGATCATAGATGGGCACCGCCGGACGCACGTGCTTGGCCATGAAGGATTGCACGCGCTCGAGCCATTCCTTTTGCCTGGGCGACATATCGAAGTCCATGGGACGCTCCTCGTTCTCTCTTTGCGATCTCGTTTGTGGCGGACTGTCCTGCCGCAATGTGCGGCCCGCAAGCGCGAATGCGCGTTTGCGAGCTTCCGGAACCGGTTCGGTCGATGCGAACGGTTGCGATTGCGGATTGACTTTCTCCGATCTTCAAACGATAGTTTCATACAACTGTTTGAATTGCAACTCCCTCCCTGAGGGCAATCCATGGCCAGCGATCATACGAGGTCTGCCATTCTCGCCGCCGCCGAACGGCTCTACGCCGATCGCGGCTTCGGCGACGTCACGCTGCGCGACATCGTCGCGGAGGCAAACGTCAATCTGGCTGCGGTGAATTATCATTTCGGCTCGAAGGACGAACTGATCGCGGAATTATTCGTCACGCGGTCGATCGCGACCAACCGCGAGCGCCTGCGCGAATTGAAGGCGGCCGAAGAAGCAGGCGGCGGACACGCGCCGATCGAGGTGATCTTGCGCGCGCTGGTGGGGCCGACGCTGCGCGGTTGCCTGGGCCCCGAGAACCAGCGCTCCACCGCGGCGCGCTTCATGATCCGCGCATCCATCGAATCCGTGCCGCCGATCCGCCGCATCAAAAACCGCGAGATTGATCACCTGCGCAAATTCGCTGGCGCCATGCGACGGGCCCTGCCCGATCGCAACGATGTCGATATCTATTGGGGCCTGAATTTCGCACTTGCCATGGCGCACCACACCATTCGCGAGAGCGAGCGCCTGACCAAGCTGTCGGACGGCCAATGCGATCTCGACGACGTCGAGGACGTGGTCGCGCGCGTCGTCAGCGTGGCGACGATGGCGCTGACGGCGGGACGGACGGAGTCCAAGGCGCCGTCGAAGGTGGCTGCGCGGTAGCGCTCACATCATCGCGATGCAGTCGATCTCGACGTCGAACGGGCCGAACCATTCCGGCGTGCAGATGAAAATCCGCGCCGGCGGATCGACCGGGAAGTAGCGGGCATAGACCGTGTTGAAGGCGGCGAAATGTTTCGTCGAGGTGCAGTAGACGTTGCACTTCATGACGTTGTCGAGCGAGGCGCCAGCCGTCTGAAGGCACAGCTTCATCTGCTCCATGACGATCTCGCTCTGCCGCTCGATCGGCATTTCCGCAAGCTCGCCCGTTGCCGGATCGAATGGCGGCAGGCCGGCGACGAAGATCATGTTGCCGGCGCGCGTGACGGGTGAGGTCGGCGCCTTCCAGCGATCCAGATAAGACGAGATCGGTTCGACGCGGAGCGCTTCGCGTTTCATGGGCGGCCACCTTCGGTACGAGCGAGACTGTCGCCTGACTACATCATCATGCAGCCGACATGCTTCGCTTCTGATCGAAGTGTGATCGCCCTGAGGAGAGCTAGCTGCGCTGCGGCATCTCCTCGGCCTCTTCCTTGGCGAGCAGCAGCAGCATCTCGATGCCCATGTCGCCTTCCTGCGGCGAGCGGATGAACTTGATCTCTTCGGCACTTTGCCGCAGCGCGGCAATGATCGCCACAGCCTGATTGGCCGTCGCCGCCTCGGTCGCCAGAATGGCCTTCTGGTCTTTCGCTTGGAACCCGATGGTGTAGGACATGATGCACTCCCTCCCGTACCCACCTCGAGGGATCGAATCAGAGTCGCGAGCAAAGCGAAAGCCTGTGTGAGTACGGACCGGACTTATCTGGGGATTGCGCGCAAGCCCAGGTAAGGCCGCATAAGCGTCACACTGCCGCCGCTCTCGCTAGATGATCCCCTGCTTCTTCAACTCCTCGATCTTCCCCGCGTCATAGCCGAGCTGACCGCCAAGAACTTCCTGGGTGTGCTCGCCGAGCAGCGGCGGCGCGCGGTAGGTCCTGATCGGGGTCTCCGAGAAGGTCAGCGCGTTGCGGATCAGCGACAGGTCGGGCGCGAAGGGATGGTCGACCTTCACCCGCATGCCGCGCGACTGCACGTGCGGATCGGCGAACACCTGCTCGAAATCGTTGATCGGGCCGGACGGGACGCCGGCCTCCTCGAGCTTGTCCAGCCAGTAGGCCACCGGCTTGGTCAGGAACAGGCCGGCGAAGATCGCCATGATCTCCTTGCCGTGCACGACGCGGTCGTTGTTCTTGATGAAGCGTTTGTCGTTGGCAAGCTCCGGCCGGCCGAGCACGGCGCAGGTGCGCTGGAACTGGCCGTCATTGCCGACCACCAGCATCAGCTCGCCGTCGGTGCAGCGGAACACGCCCGCGGGCATGCCGCCATTGCCCCAGGTGCCGCGACGGGGCGGCGTCTTACCATTGACGAGGAATATCTGCAGCCAGTGCGACAGCGAGGCAATGACGGTGTCGAACAGGCACACGTCGATGTGCTGTCCCTGCCCGCCATTGACGTCGCGATGGTACAACGCCGCGAGCAGCCCGATCGAGGTGTTCATGCCGGTCATGTAGTCGACGATCGACGGGCCGACCTTCATCGGGCCTTCGCCGGGTTCACCGTCGATATGACCCGTGACGCTCATCAGGCCGCCCATCGCCTGGAGGATCGCGTCGTAGCCGGCACGCGGCGCGTAGGGGCCGGTCTGGCCGAAGCCCGTCACCGAGCAATAGATGATCTTGGGATTGATCGCCTTGATCGTCTCGTAGTCGAGGCCGTAGCGCTTGAGATCGCCGACCTTGTAGTTCTCCATGAAGACGTCGGCGTCCTTGGCCAGTTCGCGGATGATCGCCTGCCCCTCCGGCTTGGCGATGTTGACGGTGACCGACTTCTTGTTGCGGTTGGCGCAGAGATAGAACGAATTGTTGTTGTTTGCCTTGCCCTCGGGGTCGGTCAGGTATGGCGGGCCGAAGGCGCGCGCATCGTCGCCGGTGCCGGGCCGCTCGATCTTGATCACGTCCGCGCCGAGATCGCCCAGCATCTGGGCCGACAAGGGCCCGGCGAGCACACGCGTGAGATCAAGGATCTTGATGCCTGAGAGCGGCAGGGCCGACATGTCTTTCCTCCGGGGAACTGGATATTGGCACGGCGGCGAGATCGCGGGCCGCGCTCTCTGCGGATACACCATTTTGCGGCGCCGAGCCCTGCGCGCCGGACATACGGCCATCCCCCCGCCTCGCAGCGGAGGTCGCCCGCGATGCGCGATTCCGCGTTGCGAATATTACCAGATGACCTCACGTCGCGGCGGCCACAGCCAAGTGCGGACGCCTCCGTCCAAGCAAAACCAGGATCAGCACCGTCGCGCAGGATATGACCAGCGTCAGGCCAAGCGCGCCGCGGCTGCCGAACTGAGTAAGCAAGCCTGCCAGAAGCGGGGGCGAGATTGCGGAGGCCAGATTGAGCGGCAATGCGATCATCGACATCGCCTTGGCGAATTCGGCCTGGTCGTAGAAGACGAGCGGAATCGTCGCCCGCGCCACGGCCATCGCGCCGCTGCCGGCGCCATAGAGCAAGATGAAGGTCGCAACCGCCCAGGTCGCGCCCTCGCTCAGCATCAAGATCACCATGGCAACGGGAAGCGCGGTGCCAGCGACCAGGCCAGTGGTGATGCCGTCCCATCGCCCGCCGCCGAGGAAGTCGAGGCCGCGCGCGCTGACCTGGATCACGCCCAGCATCGATCCGAATGCGAGCGCCTGCGCCGGCGCAAGGCCCTCCGCCCTCAGCAACTCGAGCAAAATGGCACCGATGCCGAAATTGACGAAGGCGTTCATCGTGATCACGCCGACAACGAGACCGAAGGTACTTTTCGGAATCACAGGCGGCGGCGCAGCCTCGGCGGCGTCGCCACGATCGTCAGTCACAATTTTCCGGCGCGGCGCGACAAACGCATAAAGCGGAAGGTTGATGGCGAGCATCATCGCGGCATAGACCAGACAAGTGCCGCGCCAGCCGAGCCAATCGCTGAGAAACGACGTGGTCGGCCAGAAGATGCTGCTGGAGAGACCCGTCACCAACATCAGGCCGCCGATGGCATTCTTGGCGCCGCGTCCGGCGACCTCGTTCAGCATGATGTAGGCGCCGGTCGACAGCGTGGCGCTGCCGCCCATACCGAGAATGACCCAGCCGGCGAAATAGAGCAGCGGCTCACGCGCGAAAGACAGAACGACGTAGCCCGGCACGGAGACGACGGTGCCCACCATCATCACCTCGCGTGCACCGTGCTGCGCAAAGGCCTTGGCGAGCCAGGGGGCGCACAGACCCATCGTGACATAAAGGACCGAGCTGCCCGCAAACACGGCCGACAGGCTCATGCCGAGATCGGCTCCGAGATCGCGACCGATCACGGCCGGAAGGCCGATCGTTCCCCATCCGATGAGCTGGGTGATTGCAAGCACCAGCAGGACCCCGATCAGCCTGCTGTCGGATTTCAAGAACCGCATTCCAGTCGTCGCCTGCCCGGCAGGCGTCGATTACGCCTGTGAGCCCTGTCTTACCCGGAGAGTCCGCTCACGGGAACGCCGGCCGCCGAATGGCAGAAGGCAGCCGGGAGCATGTCAGGCAGACGTCAGGCCCGGGATGATCGTCCCTACCCCGCGATCCCGAGCAGGGATCGCGCTTCGGCCGCAGTCGCGACGCGCCGGCCGTGGCGCCTGACAGCTTCACAGGCGATGCTCACGAGTTCCGCATTGCTGCGGGCCAGGCGCGTCTTGTCGACCCTGATGTTGTCCTCGAGCCCGGTGCGAACCGCGTCGGCGCCGCGCGCCAGGGCCCAGTCCATCACCTCGGCCTGATGGCGTCCGATCCCGGCCGCCGTCCAGGTCGCTTGCGGGATCAGGCGTCTCAGCTCTCCCAGCAGGATGTCGAGCACATGCTCGTCGGCCGGCATCGCGTTCTTGACGCCCATGACGAATTGTACGTGCGGGCGCGCGTCCATCAACCCCGCTTCGATCAACCGACGGGCGCCGTGAAGATGCGACAGATCGAAGATCTCGATCTCAGGACGGACGCCATTCGCCTTCATGCCGGTGGCGAGAGTCTCGACCAGGGCGGCGCTGTTCTCATAGACGATGGTCGGGAAGTTCACCGAGCCCGTGGAAAGCGAGGCCATGTCGGGCTTGAGATAGAGCGAGGATCCGCGCGCCGAAGGATCGCGGCCGCGCCCTCCGGTCGAGAACTGCACGATCATCCCGGGACAATGCTTCCTGACGCCCTCCTGCACCAGGGCAAAGCGCTCGGGGTCTGAGGACGGCGTTTCGTCGTCGTTGCGAACGTGGATGTGCGCAAGCGTGGCACCGGCCTCGAAGGCCTGGTGCGTCGATTCGATCTGCTCTGCCGGCAAGATCGGCACCGCGGGATTGTCCTTCTTGCGCGGAACGGAGCCGGTGATTGCGACCGCAACAACAGCGGGATTCATCCTGCTAACCTCATCATCATCGCGCTCACGCGCACAAAGCTTCAATCGACGGTGAGTCCATACCACGAAGCCTCGCCGCTGCGAACATCATCCGTCGCAGCGGCGTTGACTTCAACCGTCAGGTCCGAACGGCGGCAGCACTGTCCTGCGTGTCTTCGCGCCGACGATCGTAGTCGGCCCGCGCCATCGGGACGGCTTTGGGATTACCGAGATCGTCGATGCTAATGCGATAGGTCTCCCGGGCCGTGAGGGCCGCCAGCGCCGCGATGACGGTGATGCCGAAAGCGATCGCCCCCACCGTCAAGGGAATGTTGGCCGAGCCGGGAGGGGCCACGCTCGCAAACAGCGCCGGAAGCAACGCAGTAATGGTCGTTCCGATGTTCTGCGAGATCGCCATCGCCGACACGCGGGTGCGCGTCGGAAACAGCTCCGGATAGAAGCTCGGAAAGATCGCGTTGTAGCCCTGATAGACGACGCCCCACATCAACAGCGAGATCACGATCGCGAGAGGCACGTTCTTGATGCTGATGGCGTAGAGATAGAAGAAGGCGAGCACGCCCGAAAGCAGCGCACCCACGATGATCGGAGGCTTGCGACCGACCTTGTCGGAGAGATTGCCGACGAAGGGAATGACGAACACGGCGACCATGTTGCCGAGCACGGGGATCCACAGGTAGACGTCCTTGGCAAAGCCGACGCCGTAGGCCGGCTGGACCGCGTAGGCCGCGCCAAAGATGGTCGCAACGACAGGAATGACGTTCATCAGCGCCATGCAGATGACGCGGAGCATGTCGGGCCAGCTCAGCTTGATTGCCTGGACAATCGGCGCCTGCGGCTTTTCTCCCCGTTCGCCCTCGCGGTCAAAAGCGGGGGTTTCGTCGACTTCGCGGCGAATGATGTAGCCTGCGACGATGACGAAGAAGCTGAGCAGGAACGGAATCCGCCACCCCCAGCTGTTGAAGGCCTCCGTCGGCATATAGGCCGCCAGCGGCAGGAAGACCGCAGCTGCCAGAATCTGTCCGGCCTGCACGCCCTGAAGGGCGAAGCTTGCGTAGAAGCCGCGCCGACCGAACGGTGCGTGCTCCAGGATCATCGAGCTTGCGCCGGAGATTTCGCCGGCCACGGCAAAGCCCTGCACCAGGCGCAGAAGGACCAGCAGAATCGGCGCCAGGATGCCGACCTGCTGATAGGTTGGCAGGATGCCGACCGCCATGGTCGAGATGCCCATCAAGAACATGCAGACGAGCAGAACCGTCTTGCGGCCGTGGGTGTCGCCCCAATGACCGAGCACGAAGGCCCCGATCGGCCGCGCAACATAGCCGACGCCATAGGTCGCAAGCGATGCGACGATCGCAACCGTTGGATTGTCGGACGGGAAGAAGATCTGCGGGAAGACCAGCGATGCCGCAGTCGCGTAGATGAAGAAGTCATAATATTCGAGAGCCGACCCGATCCAGCCGCTTGCAGCAGCCTTCCCGGACTGGCTCATGTGTTGGATCGCGCGCGTCGTAGCCATAGCAAAGTTCCTCCCGATCTGTTCGTTTGTTGTCGTCCCGTCAGCGGGCTTCGTTGGACAATTGGGCAGCAATCCCCGGGCGCTCCTGCGGTGTCCGCGAACGCTGGCATTGCCGGTCGGTGTCTTGAGTGAGTACTACAATAGGCATTCGCCGGCCTAACACAATTACCCAGTTATGCGATAAACCTAACATGATGTTATGGGGCAAGCTCCATCCCGCATGCTGCTGACGACGCCGCGGAATTCATTCCGGCGGATTGAACGTCCGGACGAAATACACGGGATCCCGGCCCTTCCTGAGACGATAGAGCTGCGCCGGGCGGTTCGGGCCACGCCGCATGTTGGCCACCGGCTCGATCATGTCGGCCGACAGGATCCGGGTCCGGAAGGCGCTCTTCTCCAGCGGACGATCGAGTACGATCTCGTAGACACGCTGCAAATCCGGCAGCGTGAATTCCGCCGGCATAAGGTAAGCGGGCAGCGAGGTATACTCCACCTTGTTGCGCAGCCGCTGGATTGCGCTGGCCAGGATGTCGCCATGGTCGAAAGCGAGCTTCTCCTTGAACCCGCCGCCGATCGGACACCATCGCGCATCCGACGTGAGCACGCTCGCGTATGCCGGGATCAGCGCGAAATAAGCGTGCGTCGCCGACCAGCCGCGCGGATCGCGCGTCGCACTTCCCCAGCTGCCGAGCTGCTCAAGGTAAGGGCTGCTGACGCCGCTCTTCTCCTTCAGCTTGCGCGCCGCACATTCCGCAAGATCGCGGTCCTTCGCGACGTCGACGAAGCCGCCCGGCAGCGCCAGGCTCAGCGGAAAGGGTTCATCCTCTCCGGCCGGGCGCTGCACCAGCAACACCTGCAGCCTGTCGTCGAGAATCGCAAAAATCACGACGTCGACCGTGGTCAGCGGCCTCGGGAAGTCCAGATGTCCCGGCTTTCCAAGCCCTTGTCCAGACCCCTGGGTCCGATCCTTGCCCCGCATTGGTAACCTCCCTGTTCGGCCTTGACAGTAGCATACTTAGTTGTACAGTCCAACTTAGTTAGTTGCTCAGACCAACTTATCTAGTTCCTGGAGAAAGCCATGTTCGGCATCCGATTCATCAAGGCCCAGCCCACCACCTATTTGATGAAGTACCGCGCCGGCGCGGTCGTGGCCGAGGGTACCGGGCTCTCGGCGCTCTACTACGCGCCGGTGACCACGCTCGTCGCCGTGCCGGTCGGCAGCCGCGATGCCTCCTTCATCTTGCAGCAGATCGCGCGCGACTTTCAGACGCTCACCGTCCAAGGCCACGTCACCTATCGCGTCCGCGAGCCGAAGAAGGCGGCCTCGATGCTCAATTTCACCCTGAAGTCCGACGGCAAGACTTACGAGACCGACGATCCCGAGAAGCTGCCGGAGCGCATTCTCGGCACGGTCGAGGTGCTCGCGCAGCAGGCGATCAAGGAGCTGACGCTGAAGGATGCGCTGCAGGCCTCCGACCGCATCGCCGACATCGTCGCAGGTGGCTTGCGGGCGCGCGCCGACATCGAAGCCCTCGGCATCGAAATCCTCGGCGTGTCGATCCGCGCCGTCAAGCCGACGCCCGATACAGCCAGGGCGCTGGAAGCACAGGCGCGCGAAGCGATTTTGAAGAATGCGGACGAGGCGATCTTCGCGCGGCGCAATTTCGCCGTCGAGCAGGAGCGCGCCATTCGCGAGAGCGAGCTCGACACCGAGATCGCCGTCGAGCAGAAGAAGCGCTCGATCCGCGAAACTCAGATGGACGCCGAGGCGAGCGTCGCCGCCAAGCGCAACGAGCTGCGTCAGGCCGGCATGGCCGCGGACATTGTGCTGGAAGGCAAGCGCAAGGACTTCGTCGGCCTCAACGCCGAGAACACCCGCACGCTGGCCGATGCCGAGGCCTATCGGGTCGGCGCGCTGATGAAAATCTTCGAGGGCGTCGACACCCGCGTGATCCAGGCGCTCGCAGCCGCGGGCATGCAGCCGGGCCAGCTGATCGCGCAGGCATTCTCCGGCATCGCCGAAAAGGCCGAGAAGATCGGCCAGCTCAACGTCTCGCCCGATCTGCTCAGCCAGCTGCTGGAGAAGCCGAAGCCGACGGAGGCCGCCAATGCCCGCCGCCAATGACCGCAAGATCGTGCTGGTGACGCGCAAGACCAGGCTGGAAGACCTGGTCGCGCGTTACCTGACGGCGGCCCAGGCCCGCTTCCATGTCGAGCATCTCGGCGCCGACTTCTCCGACTATGAGCACGAGCACGAGGTCTATCAGGCGCAGAAGCATGCGACGCTGCAGGCGCTGGAGCAATGGGGGCGGTATCAGGTGATCGAGCGCGGCTTCCTGGCCAGCTTCATCTTCGCGCCCGATGACATCGTCGTCGCGCTGGGCCAGGACGGCGTGGTCGCCAACACGATGAAATATCTCGACGACCATCCGCTTGTCGGCCTCAATCCGCACCCCGCGCGCTACGACGGCATCCTGCTTCCTTTCGCACCGCGCGACCTCGCAAAGCTGCTGCCGGAGGTCGCCGCTGACAAGCGCAGCAGCCAGGCCGTGACGATGGCGGAAGCGCGGCTCAGCGAGGGCCAGGTGCTGCACGCCGTGAACGACCTCTTCATCGGCCCCCGCACGCATGTCTCGGCGACCTACGAGATTACCGCCGGCGGGACGACGGAGCGGCAATCCTCGAGCGGGCTGATCGTCTCGACCGGGCTCGGATCGACCGCATGGTTCAAGAGCATCGTCACCGGCTCGCTTGCGATCGCCGGCAGTTTTGGCCGGCCGCCGCCGCTGGGCGGCTACGATGCCTTGCCTTGGGACGCGCCCGAACTGCGCTTCGCCGTGCGCGAGCCCTTTCCGAGCCGCAACTCCCAGACCAATCTCGTCTGCGGCCGCCTCGCGTCCGAGGAGCAGCTGCGCATCCGCTCGCTGATGGCGGAGAATGGCGTCATCTTCAGCGACGGCGTCGAAGCCGACCGCCTCGATTTCAACGCCGGCGCCGAGGTCACGATCGGAATTGCCAGGCGGCGCGGCCGGCTGATCGTTTGACCGGGCTAGATTCCCAGCGCGTTCTCGCCTGCTTCGCGACCGGGCACGCTGACATGGACTTCGTGGCCCTCACGAAGCGCCAGGGACGCTGCGGCGACCGCCGACTCGAACGCGGCTTCCTTCGTGGCGTATCTGCTCCTAACGGTGCCGTCGTGCAGCACGCCCCACTCGTCCTGGACCGGTACGATCGCGTATTGGGCAAGACCCATTATCCCTCTCCTATCGCTGCCGCGGCTTGCCTATCGCTGCGTCACTTGCGGATGCGCCGCCGTCACCCGCCACACCGTATTGCCGCTGTCGTCGGCGACGAGCAGCGCGCCTGATTTATCGATCGCAACGCCGACGGGCCGGCCGCGCGCCTGATTGTCGGTGTTGAGGAAACCGGTGACGACGTCCTGCGCCGGCCCGCTCGGCTTGCCGTCTGTGAACGGCACGTAGACGACCTTGTAGCCATTCAGCACCTGCCGGTTCCAGCTGCCGTGCTCCCCGACGAAGGCGCCGCTGCGATAGGCGTCCGGCAGCTTGCTGCCGCTGGAGAAAGCAAGTCCGAGCGGCGCGACATGCGAGCTCAACGCATAGTCGGGCACGATGGCTTTTTCCACGAGGTCCGGCCGTTGCGGCTTGACGCGGGGATCGATGTGCTGGCCGTAATAGCTGTAGGGCCAGCCGTAGAAGGCCCCCTCCTTCACCGACGTCATGTAGTCAGGCACGAGATCGGGCCCGAGTTCGTCGCGCTCGTTCACCACGGCCCACAACGCGCCGGTCTGCGGCTCGAAGCTGAGACCGTTCGGATTGCGCAAGCCGCTGGCAAAAATCCGCCAGCGGCCGCTGGCGCGATCGACCTCGAGGATGTCGGCGCGATTGTGCTCGGCCTCCATGCCGTTCTCGGTGATGTTGCTGTTGGATCCGACGCCGACATAGAGCTTTGAACCGTCAGGGCTCGCGACCAGACTTTTGGTCCAGTGGTGGTCGATCGGACCGCCGGGCAGCGGCGTCAGCACCGTGCCCGGCTTGGTGATCTTGGTGTCGCCTTCGGCGTAAGGATATTTCATGATCGCGTCGGTATTGGCGACGTAGAGATCGTTGCCGACGAGCGCGACGCCGAACGGGGAATTGAGATGGTCGAGGAAGACGCTCTGCGTATCCGGCACGCCGTCGCCATTGGTATCGCGCAACAGCGTGATGCGATTGCTGGGTCCAGTATCGCCCCCGGAGGTCGCCCAGGACTCGACGTAACCCATCACGATCTCCTTGGGCCGCTTGATCGCGGCAGCCTTCGGCGCCTTGGATTCCACTACCAGCACGTCGCCATTGGGCAGCACGTAGAGCGAGCGCGGGTGCTGCAAGCCGGTCGCGAATGCCTTGGCCTGCAAGCCTTGCGCGACATCAGGCGTCTCGTCCTTCTTCCAGCCGACGATGCGGGCAATGTGCATCGGCGGCAGCAGATATTGCTGGATGTCAGGGAGGACAGGATTGGCGCCGATCTGCGCCTTGGGGTCGCCGCTGCCGTCCTTGCAGCCGGCGAGAAGAGCGAGGAGCGAGGCGCACAGCAGCGCGCGTGTGGGGAAAGACATCATCGCGCAACTCCCACGCCGTGGCGATACACCATGGCCCATCCGAGCCAGCCGGTCACAGGCAGGATCAGCACGGTGAGCACCGAAAGAACGAGCCCCCACGGCCACACCGAGGTCCAGGCATCACGCGTGTGTATCAGCAGATTGATGACGGCAAGGATCATGGCGACGACGTTGCCGATCAGATGCGGCCAGGCCGGCGCCTGCGCGCGCACCAGGCGGTTGCCGAGGAAATCGGTCAGGCCGGCAATCGCCGCCAGCACGCCGAAGATGACGCCGACGAGCAGAAGCCAGGCGGAGAAATCCGCCCACATCATTTCAGCTGAGACGAGATAGGTGATGTCAGTCAGCAGCGCGCCAACGAAGCACGCGATGGGGATCGGCACCAGCATCGGATGAATCGGATGGCCTGCGATTTGCGCCGTCGAGCGCGCGCGCACGATATCTTGCACCGAGGACCTCGTGTGGCATGTCGCCCCGCCCGAACGGCCAACTCGTGCTCGCGGTGATGGTTCCTGGGCTCGTTTGCGCGCGATCTTGACACGACGACCGGAGCGACCGCGAGGAACTCACCGCTATTGGCAGCCTTGAGTTCGACCAGCATCCGGAGACCGCCACATGGACCAGCGAGACGAGGGCCCGTCGTTCAGCCCAGCCTCCAAGCTCGACGGCGTCTCGCGGCGCCAAACCGAGCAGATCGAATCCCAGAGCCGGCCGAACGCCGCACTGATCCACGAGACGATCCGCGCCGAGGGCGAGCAGGAACTGGAGCGGCGATGGTGGGCCATCCTGCTGTCCGGACTCGCCGCCGGCCTTTCGATGGGATTGTCCCTGATCGTCCAGGGTGAGTTTCACGCGCTGATCTCCGACGACGCCGGCCGCCGGCTGATCGCCCCGCTCGGCTACACCGTCGGCTTCCTGATCGTGGTGCTGGGGCGGCAGCAGCTCTTCACCGAGAACACGCTGACGCCGATCCTGCCGCTGCTGCACAACCGGGATCTCGGCACCCTGGCAAGCGTGCTCAAGCTGTGGGCCCTGGTTCTCGTTTCCAACATCGTCGGAACCTGGGCGGTCGGATCCGTGCTCGCGCATACCAGCATCTTCGAACCGCGGATCTTGGACGCTTTCGTCGATCTCAGCCGCCACACCATCGAGGGGACGTTCGCGACGACGCTGGTCCGCGGGATCTTTGCCGGCTGGCTGATCGCCCTGATGGCCTGGCTGCTTCCAGCCACCAAGGGATCGGGCGCGCACATCATTGTCGTGATGACCTATGTGGTCGCGCTCGGCGAGTTCGCGCACATCGTCGCGGGCTCGGTCGAGTGCGCCTTCCTGGTGCAAAGCGGTCGTGCGTCGCTGGCGCAATATGCCTCGGATTTCTTCCTGCCGACCTTGCTGGGCAACATCCTGGGCGGAACGACGCTGGTCGCCCTGCTGAATTACGGGCAGGTCGCGGCCGAAATCGACGATCACCGAGAATAGATCGGGCAGATAGCCGCTTCCCGAAGGGCGCGAAGCTCATCAGGCAGGGAGCGGCCCGACCGCAAGATAAGCTTCATAGGCGCGCTTCAGGCCATCCTGAAGCGACGTCGTCGCGCGCCAGCCGAGCTTATCGAGGCGGCTGATATCAAGCAGCTTGCGCGGTGTGCCGTCAGGGCGCGAAGTATCGAAGGAGATATCGCCGCGATAGCCGACGATCCCGGCGACGACGCGGGCGAACTCGGCGATGGCGATGTCCTCTCCGGTGCCGACGTTGATCAACTCCGCGCCGGAATAGGTCTTCATCAGGTGCACGCAGGCATCCGCCATGTCGTCGACATAGAGGAACTCGCGCCGCGGCGTGCCGGTGCCCCAGACCGCGACGCTCTTCGCGCCCGACAGCTTCGCTTCGTGAAAGCGGCGGATCAGTGCAGCCACGACGTGGCTCAATTCAGGATGATAATTGTCCCCGGGACCATAGAGATTGGTCGGCATCACGCTGATGAAGTCGCTGCCATACTGGCTGCGATAGGCCTCCGCCATCTTGATGCCGGCGATTTTCGCAATCGCATAAGGCTCGTTGGTCGGCTCCAACGGGCCCGTCAGCACGCTGTCCTCGCGCAACGGCTGCGGTGCGAGCTTCGGATAGATGCAGGACGAGCCGAGGAACATCAGCTTCTCGGCGCCATTTTGATGCGCGGCCTGAATCACGTTCGCGGCGATCGCGATGTTGTCGTAGATGAACTCGGCGCGCAGCGTGTTGTTGGCAACGATGCCGCCGACTTTGGCCGCGGCGAGGAAGATCACCTGCGGCCGCGCCTTCGCGAACCAGTCGAACACGGCGGCCTGATTGCAGAGATCGACCTCGCGCCGGTCGACGGTCACGACGTTCACATTCTCCCGCGCCAGCCGGCGCACGATCGCGCTGCCGACCATGCCGCGATGGCCGGCGACGTAGACGCTCTTGCCGGTCAGCTCAAACGCTGCGCTTGCCATTTGCGACATCCCGCTTGGCATCAGCCAGATCGCTCGCCATCATCTCTTCGACCAGCTGCGTGAAGGTCCGCTTCGGCTTCCAGCCAAGCACCTGCCGCGCCTTGCTGGAATCGCCAATGAGGAGATCGACCTCGGTGGGGCGGAAATAGGTCGGATCGATCTTCACCACGACCTTGCCGCTGATGGCATCGACCCCGGTCTCGTCGACACCTGCGCCGCGCCATTCGACGCGGCGGCCGACTTGCGCAAAAGACAGCTCGACCATCTCGCGCACCGAGTGCATCTCACCGGTGGCGAGCACGAAATCGTCGGGCTTGTCGGCCTGGAGGATCATATGCATGCCCTCGACGTAATCCTTGGCATGGCCCCAGTCGCGCTTGGCCTCGAGATTGCCGAGGTAGAGTGTCTCCTCCAATCCGACTTCGATGCGCGCGACCGCGCGGGTGATCTTGCGCGTGACGAAGGTCTCGCCGCGGATCGGGCTCTCATGGTTGAACAGGATGCCGTTCGAGGCAAACATGCCATAGGCCTCGCGGTAGTTCACCGTGATCCAATAGCCGTAGAGTTTTGCCACGCCGTAAGGCGAGCGCGGGTAGAACGGCGTGGTCTCCCTCTGCGGGATCTCCTGCACGAGACCGTAGAGCTCGGAGGTCGAGGCCTGGTAGAACCGCGTCTCCTTCTCCATGCCGAGGATGCGGATCGCTTCCAAGAGGCGCAGCACGCCGATGGCGTCCGCATTGGCGGTATATTCCGGGCTCTCGAAGCTGACGGCGACGTGGCTTTGCGCGGCGAGATTGTAGATCTCGGTCGGGCGGACCTGCTGCACGAGACGGATCAGATTGGTCGAATCCGTCATGTCACCGTAATGCATCAGGAACGGTACGTTGCCGACATGCGGGTCCTGGTAGAGGTGGTCGACGCGCCCGGTGTTGAAAGACGAGGAGCGCCGCTTGATGCCATGGACGATATAGCCGAGCGACAGCAGATGCTCGGCGAGATACGCGCCGTCTTGCCCGGTCACGCCGGTGATCAGAGCAACCCGTTCGCTCATAATATGGACTTGCTCCCAAAGGCACCGCGGCAGGCGCGGTCAGCGCCACGTCAAAAACTCCCCTTCTTTGACATATCGGTCGCCGGGGTCAACCTCGCAGGCTCGCCCCGGGCGGGTTTCCCGGGGCGTCCTGCTCGAATGCGGCCACTGGCATCGATAATTGCGAGATCCTACTGCGAGCGATCCGAGGTCCAGCCCTTGTAATCCTTGATGTTATCTCGGGTCACAAGCTTCGACGGCAGCAGTTCGACGGTCGAGGCCGGCTTCTGCCCATTGAGAATGCCGACGCCGATCTGCACGGCGCGCCGCGCCATGAAGAACGGATCCTGCGATGCGGATGCCTGGATCTGCGGCGACGCCGGATCCTTCAGCGCAGCCTCGATGTCGGGAGCACCGTCCACGGAAGTGATGATGATGCCGCTGCGGTTTTGCTGTTTCGCCGCGAGATCGGTCCCGATCGCCTGCGGATCATTGATGGCGAAGATCGCATCGATCTTGGGGAAGCGCGTCAGATAGCCCTGCGCGACGGTGAGGCCGCCTTCGCGCGAGCCCTTGCCGTCCTGGTCGCTGGACAGAACCTTGATCCCCGCGTTCTTCCCGAACACGTTTTTGCAACCGGTGACACGGTCGATCACGGCGGAGACCTGCGGCCCATTCTCGATGATGACGTCGCCCTTGCCTCCCAGCTTGTCGACGATGTATTGGCAGGCAATCTCGCCAGCCTGGACGTTGTTGGTGGTCACGGTGGCATCGGCGCCTTCGGCTGCGGTGTCGACCGCGACGACGACGATGCCCGCCGCCTGGGCTTTCTTGATCGCGGGGCCGATCGCCTTGGGATCACCGGGGTTCAACAGGATCAGGTCGACGCCGGCGGCGATGAAATTGTCGATCTGGGTGACCTGCTTGCCGAGGTCGTATTCGAAGCCGACGGTGGTGATCTTCACATTGGGGTTGGTCTTCTTGGCCTCGAACTCGGCGCCCTTCGACAGGGCGACGAAGAACGGATTGCCCATGGACCCCAGCGAGACGCCGATCGATTTGAGCTCCTTGGCAAAGGACGGCGTGGTGGTCAGTGCGAGCGCCACCGCGGCGCCAGCGAGCATTGTCTTCTTCAACATTGTCTTCCTCCCTGGTCTGTCTTCATCCCGGGCACGGCAGACCAGTTGCCGCAACCGAATCTCATATCTCTAGGTTCTGGCCGAGCCTTGCAGCCGGTAGCGATCCAGCGCCACGGCGCCGATGATCACCAGTCCCTTGATCACATATTGCCAGATATCAGAGACGCCTGTCAGGATCAGGCCGTTCGAGAGAACGGCGATGATCAGCGCACCAACCAGCGTTCCCCAGATCGAGCCGATGCCGCCGACGAAAGACGTGCCGCCGAGGATCACCGCGGTAATGGCGTCGAGCTCGTAGCTCTGTCCAAGCTGCAAGCCGTTGGCCGCATAGAGCCGCGCCGCCTGCATGCCGCCGCCGAGGCCGGCCAGCATGCCCGACACGCCATAAACGAAGATCAGAACGGCCCATACCTTGATGCCGGCCAGCCGCGCCGCGCTCTCGTTGCCCCCGACCGCATAGATGTGCACGCCGAGCACGGTCCGGCGCAGCACCAGCCATGACACGAGGATGACGAGCAGCGCGATCACCGAGAGCCACGGGATCGACGCCACGCCGGGCACGAGCGTCAGCGAGCCATTGCCGATGAAGGCATAGGGGATCGACGGATTGAACACGGTGGTGTCGGCGCCGAGCAGCCGCGCCAGGCCGCGCACGGCGGTGAGCGAGCCCAGCGTGACGATGAAGGGCGGCAGGCGCAACAGCGCGATCAGCGCGCCGTTGATGACGCCGAAGCCAAGACCGGTGAGCACCGCGACCGGCAGCCACAGGGCACCGAGCTCGGGCAGCTTGGAAATGGTCAGGCCGGCCATTGCGGACGCCGCCAGGATCGAGCCGACCGAGAGGTCGATGCCGCCGGTGAGGATGACGAAGGTCATGCCCGCAGCGAGCACGGTGTTCACGGCGGCCTGCTGCAGCACGATGCCGAGATTCTGCCCGGTGAAGAACCGGCCGTCCGATAAATAATGAAAGCCGCCGCAGAGCAGCAGCAGCACCGGCAGCATTCCGGCCGCGCGGATCAGCAGCCTGACGCGCTGGCGCTTCGTTGCTTGCGCGGCGGCAAGTCCGTCCGCCGTGGCGGCCTTCGCCGGCGTCGATCCGTTGTCAGGCATCGAGATGCTCCGTCCCCGTGGCAAGCGCCATGATATCCTCTTGAGTTAACGGCGCAGTCTCTGTTCGTCTGACTTCGCCCGCGATATGCCCGGACCGCATCACGATGACACGGTCGCAGATACCGATGATCTCGGGCAGATCCGACGAAATGACCAGGATCGCGGTGCCCGCCTTCGCGAGATTGTCGATGATCGAATAGATTTCGGACTTGGCGCCGACATCGACGCCGCGCGTCGGCTCGTCGAGGATCAGCACCTTCGGCGCAATGGCGAGCAGCCGCGACAACAGCACCTTCTGCTGGTTGCCGCCGGAGAGGCCACCGGCGGGGACACCGACATTGGCGGCGCGGATGCTGAGGCCTGCGAAAGCCCGGTCGGCGCGCTCGCGTGCCTTGTCGCGATCCAGGAACCAGCCGAGCCTGGCATCGCGACCGAGCACGGCGAGATTGATGTTGTCCAGGCACGACATGTCGAGGAACAGGCCCAGCGCCTTGCGGTCCTCGGTCAGATAGGCGATGCCGGCCGCGAGCGCCTCGCCGGGCGTGCGGATGTCGATCGGCTGGCCTTCAAGTTCGAGACGACCCGAAATCTTCGGTGCTGCACCGACGATGAGATGCGCAAGCTCGGTGCGGCCGGCGCCGATCAGGCCGGCAAGGCCCACCACCTCGCCCGCATGCACGGTGAGCGAGCAGCCCTTGACGCGGTGCCCGTCCGCCATGTCGGTGGCGGTCAGCACGGGGTGCCCCTTCCCGGCCTCGGGATCGTGATCCTTCTTGTAGAAGGAGGAGACGTCGCGCCCGACCATCATGCGGACGATGGCATCGGCGCGGATATCCTGCTTGTCGAGCGAGCCGACCAGGCGGCCGTCACGCAGCACGGTGACGCGGTCACCGAGCGCATAGACCTCGTCCATGCGGTGCGAGATGTAGATGATGGCGAGCCCTTCGGCGCGCAGTTGCCGGATCAGCGCGAACAGTCGCTCGCTCTCGCCGGCCGACAGCGCGGTGGTGGGCTCGTCCATGATCAGGATTTTCGAGCGCGTGTGCAGCGCACGCGCAATCTCGACGAGCTGGCGCTGGCCCATGGAAAGATGTGCCACCAGTGTCGATGGCAGGAAGTCGGCGCCCAGGCGCTGCAGAATTGGACCAACGCCCTCACGCATGGTGCCACGCGCCAGCAAACCTGAACGCGAGACCTCGCGACCGAGATAAATATTCTCCGCCACGCTCAGATTGGGGGCCAAAGACAGTTCCTGATAGATGATCGAGATGCCCGCCGCACGCCCGCCGAGCGGCCCCTCGATCCGCGCCGGCTTGCCCTCGATCCGGATTTCACCCCCCGGATCGGGCCGGTAAGCCCCCGACAGGATTTTCATCAGGGTCGATTTGCCCGCGCCGTTCTCACCCATCAAGGCGTGAATCTCGCCGGCATAGACCGTCAGGTCAACCGCGCGCAGTGCCTTGATGCCGAAGAAGGATTTCGACACTCCCCGCATCTCGAGGATCGGATCGTTCATCGTGCCTCCCGGCGCACGTTTCCCCTGTCCGCGTTTGGTTTTTCAAGCACGGTTGGCGTATTAAACAAAACGCCGCTGCACAGGGCAACAGCGAACAGACAGAATTGGGGACGCGAGGCGATGCTAATGGCGCGGCCGATACAATTCGCGCCAGGCGGAAAGCCGCTCGGCATACGCGTCCACCAGCACGCGGTCAGGCTCGAACGTCTCGACGCGGTGCGGGGGCGTGCAGATGGCGGGGATTGCCTCGCCGGTGACAGCAAGCCGCCCTAATCTCGCCGCACCGAACGCAGCCCCGGTTTCGCCGTCGGCAAAGCGATGGATCGGCACGTCAAGCACATTGGCCAGCACCGACAACCAGAACCGGGACCGCGAACCGCCGCCGATCACGTCGGCTTCCGTGACCACGATGCCGGCATCGCCAAGTGCGTCCCGGCAATCCGCGAGTGCGAAGGCGACGCCCTCGAGCACGGCCTGCACGATCGCCGTGCGGTCGGTGCCGTGGCTCAAGCCGTCGAGCATGCCGCGCACGAGGGGGTCATCATGCGGCGTCCGCTCACCCGCGAGATAAGGCAGGAAGCTCACCGGAGACGGCGTCGGCGGCTGCGCCCCCAGCGGCGCCAGCAGTTCGGCCTCGGCGACGCCGAACAGGCGCGCGGCCCAGGCCAGACAGGACGCCGCCGACAGGATCGCGCCGGCCTGGATCCACATGCCGGGAATCGCATGGCAAAAGGTGTGGACCACGCGGTCCGGATTGGCAGCGATATGGTCGGTCGGCACCAGCAAGGCCCCCGAGGTGCCCAGCGAGATGAATCCAGTTCCCGGCCTGATCGCGCCGATGCCGATGGCGCCCGCCGGATTGTCGCCCGCCCCGCCCGCGATCATGGGGCACCTCGCCATGCCCCAGCGCTGCGCCAGGTCAGGTCGCAGCGTTGCCGCCGGCGCACATCCCTCGACCAGACGCGGCATGTGCGCGCGCGACAGGCCCGTCGCAGCCAATGCCGCATCCGACCAGTCCCGGCGCGCCGCGTCGAGCCAGAGGGATCCCGATGCATCCGAGACGTCCTCGATCGCCTCGCCTGACAGCACCAGGCGCAGATAGGCCTTCGGTTGCAGGACAATTGCCGTCGCCGCAAAAATCTCTGGCTCATGCGCGGCGATCCAGAGCAGTTTTGGCGCCGTGAATCCGGGCATCGCCTTGTTGCCGGTCGTAGCACGCAAAGCTGGCCAGCGCCGTTCGAGGATCCGACACTCCGCGGCGGAACGTCCGTCGTTCCAGAGGATGCATGGCCGCAGCGGCCTGTCGCGCGCGTCGAGCAGCGTCGCGCCGTGCATCTGGCCTGATAACCCGATGCCTTGGATCGCCGCCAGCTCTTTTCCATGCGACGCCTTCAACGCGTCCAGCGTGGCGAAGGTCGCCTCGATCCACTGTGCGGGATCCTGCTCGAAATAGCCTTGATGCGGCGAGGCGATCGTCAACGCCCGGCTCTCGCTCGCAATCACGCGCTGGGTATGGTCGACCAGAACGGTCTTGACCGCCGAGGTCCCGAGATCGATGCCGAGATACATGACTGAACTGCTTCCCGAATTGGACACGAGCCGCGGTGGCCTTCAGGCCGCTCCCGATGTAATCCAGCCCAGCGAGACGAATATCGATTTCTTCAACTTACGGAAGATTGTCCCGCAAGAAAATGTCGATACGGATTCGCTCCTGATCGTGGCTGATCGGCTCTTCCATGCAATGCGCCAGCAGCACCCGCGCGGCGGAGCGCGCCTCGTGGCCGGGATCCTGATTGATGATGGCGTCGCACGTGCCGCGGACCAGGAAACGTCGCGTGTGCTGCGTCAACTCGTGGGTGATCCACACCACCTCGCGGGCGCGGCCGGACGCCTCGAGCGCATCGGCGATGCCGCGGTTTCCGGCGCCGCAACAATAAATGCCGCGGAGATCGGCATGGCGCGCGAGCAACCCGAGGGTGAGCTCTCGCGTGCGCGCGCTGTCGTCGCGGCCCTCGATGACAGGGAGCGCGCGCAGGTTCGGATACTCGCTCGACAGGATCTGATGGAAGCCGAACTGGCGCTCGGTATGATCGCGCAGCGACAGCGATCCGGCGATCACGGCGACCGTCCCCTCACGCCCGGCAAGGAAGCGCCCCATCAGCGTCGATGCAGTGCGCCCCGCGGCCGGATTGTCGATACCGACATAGTGCAGGCGGCGCGAGCTCGGCGCATCCGATACAAGGGTCACCACGGCAACGCCACGCCCGCTGAGTTCGTCGATCGCGGCCCGCACCCTGGGATGGTCGAGCGCAATGACCGCGACGCCCTGATAGGCCGGCGACAGATCCTCCAGCACGCCGGCCAGCACGTCAGGATCGAACACGTCGACATGGACGATATCGATGAAGCCGCGCTGACCGGCGAGCCAGTCTGCGGTGCGCTGGACCTGCTCGGTCAGATTGGTCATGAAGCTGTTGCTGCCGGACGGCAGCACGAATGCGAAGCGAAAGCTCTGCCCGCGCGCGAGCCGCGCGGCCGCAACATCCGCATGGTAGCCGAGTTTGGCCACTGCAGCCTCGACACGCGCGACCGTCTTGGCACGCACGCCCTGGCGCCGGTTGACGACGCGATCAACGGTGGCGAGCGAAACGCCCGCCGCACGCGCGACGTCCTCAAGCGTGGCGCGAACCGCCGGTTGCGCCGCACCAGAACTCATTCGCGCGCCGCCCACAGCATGCCGCGGGTCATCAACGTCCGGATCTCCGGGACGTCGAGCTCATAGGCGCGGTGGCCGAGCGAGGAATAGAACACCCTGCCCGCGCCGTATCGTTTTTTCCAGACCACGGGCATCACCACGCCATCGATCCAGGACGCGTGCTCGCCGGTAAAGGTCGTCGTCGCCAACACCTCGATGGCGGGGTCGACATGCATGTAATATTGCTCGGAACGGTGCTCGAAACTCTGCAGGCCCTTCATGATGGGGTCGTCAGGCTTCGTCACATCGACCTTGTAGTCGATGATGTTGCCGGGATGGGCAACCCACTGCCCGCCGCACAGGAACTGGTAGTCCACGGATTCGCGAAACGCATCGCACATGCCGCCATGGTAACCGGCGAGCCCGACGCCGCCACGCACCGCCGCGCAGAGATTGAGCGCGTCCGCCTTCTCGATCTTCGACATGGTGTAGATCGGGATGATCAACGAGAGATCGTGTATCGCGGGATCGCCGAACGCCTCTGTCGTCGTTTCGATCCGGACCTCAAAGCCTTCCGCCTTCAGCCAGCCGCGGATCATCGAGGCACAGAGATCGGGATCGTGTCCCGGCCAGCCGCCCCAGACTATCAATGCCTTGCGCATGGTCATTCCCTCAGTCGATCTGCCCGGTTTCACGCCCGGCCGGCAGCATCGCCGGCCGCTCGACGCGGTTCTCGATCTTGACGCGCCGTCCTTCGTCGGCGGAGGTCTGGAACGCCTCCATCACCTCCAGCACGTGGAAAGCGAGCGCGCCGCTGGCGCGGTGCGGCCGGTCGTGCAGGATCGCGGACGCCATGTCGGCGACGCCGATGGAGCGGAACTCGCCTTCGACATGACCGTGTGTCAACGGCACGGTTTCCCATTCGCCGCCGGTCTTGGCGACCTGCACCTCGCCGCCGAAGCGGTTCGGGTCGGGCACCAGCATGCTGCCCTTGTCGCCGTAGATCTCGATCGGCGCGTGCCGGTGCTTCGGCACATCGAAGCTCATCGCGATCGAAACCACCGCCCCGCTCTCGAATTCGAGCGTCCCTGCGACGTGGGTCGAAACCTCGACCGGGATCAACGTGCCGTTCATCGGCTGGCTGGTGACCAGACGCTCGGATCTTGGGCGCGCGGTCGAGCCCATCACGCTTGCGACTGGACCGAGCAACTGCACGAGATCGGTGATGTAGTACGGGCCCATGTCCAGCATCGGCCCGCCGCCGCGCAGGTAGTAGAATCCCGGCGCCGGATGCCAGCGCTCGTGGCCGGGGCAGCCGAAGAAGGCGCTGCCTGCGACGGGGGTGCCGATCGCGCCGTCATCGATCAGCTTGCGCGCGGTCTGGTGCCCGCCGCCGAGGAACGTGTCGGGCGCACAGCCGACGCGAAGTCCCTTCTGCGCGGCGAGATCCATCACCTTGCGCGCCTCCGCGACGTTGATGCCGAGCGGCTTTTCGGAATGGACATGCTTGCCGGCGTTCAACACCGCGAGGCTGACGTCGGTGTGGGCGAGCGGGACGGTGAGATTGATGACGATCTCGACGTCGTCACGTTTAAGCAGCTGGTCGACCCGCATCGCCGGCAGCCCGAAAGCGGCGCCCTGGCGCTCGGCGACATCGCTGCGCATGTCGGCGAGCGCCCTCACCTCCATCACCGGGAAGCGCTGCGCCGCCTTGATGTAGGCGGTGCTGATCACACCGCAGCCGATGATTCCGACCCCGACTTTTCTCATGATGATCTCCGTGAAGTCCTGGCTGTCTCTTGGCTGTCTCTTGGCTATCCCTTGACCGCGCCTGCGGTGAGGCCGGCGACGATGTGCTTCTGCGCCAGCAGGAACAGAATGATCGTCGGCAGGATGGTCAGCGTGATGAAGGCCAGGATCAGGTGCCATTCGGACGAATATTCGCCCTGATAAACCATGATGCCGAGCGGCCAGGGATAGAGCGCATCGGTGTTGAGCATCACCAGCGGCAGCAGATAGGCGTTCCAGCTGTTGACGAAGGTGATGGTGCCCACCGTCGCGAGAATCGGCCGCGACAGTGGCAGCGTTACGTAGCGAAAGAACTTGATGTAGCTGCAGCCGTCGACCAGCGCCGCTTCCAGCAGCTCATGGGGAATGTCCTTGAAGAAGCGCCGCAACAGCAGGACGCTCATGGCAAGGCTGAAGGCCACCTGCGGCAGCGCGACGCCGAAATAAGTGTCAAGCAGCCCGAGATCGCGCACCTTGATGAACAATGGCAGCACGGCAGTCGCGGCCGGAAACAACAGGCCGAGGGTCAAATAGCTCAGCAGCATCGAGCTGCCGAAGAACCTGATATGGGCGAAGGTGAACGCCGCCATCGAGGCCACGATCAGGGTCAACGTCACCGTGAGGGTCGAGATGATCAGCGAGTTGCGCAGGAGCTGCCAGTAACGTCCCGAGAACAGGATGCCCGCATAATTCTGCCACTCCCAATGCTGCGGCAGGCCGAAGGGATTGACGCGCAATTCGCCGAGCGATTTGAAGCCGCCGAGCAGGGTCGCGAGCAGCGGCACCAGCACGAAGATGGCAACGACTGCGAGGAACGCCGCCTTGAACGGTACGGCGGGATCCAACGGCGCGCGATTGGTTTCGGCATTACTCATCGCGCATGAACCATCGCTTGTAGGTGAAGGCAAAGGTTACGCAGATCGCGAACAGGATGACGCCGATGGCGCTGCCATAGCCGACCCGCATGCGCGAGATGCCGTTGTTGTAGAGGAAGCTCACCATGGTGTTGGAGGAATCCGCAGGTCCCCCGCGCGTCAGCGGCATGACGAGATCGAACAGCTGCAGCGAGCCGACGATGGCGAAGAACACCGAGAGCCGGATCGTCGGGTAGAGCAAGGGGATCACGACATGGCGCAACGCCTGCGAGCGTGTCGCACCGTCGATCCGTGCCGCCTCGACGAGGCTCTTGTCGAGGCTCTGGAGCGCTGCGATGAACAGCATCATGTGGAAGCCAAAGTACTTCCACACGATCACGATCAGCACCGCCAGCATCGCCGTATCGGTCGAGGCCAGGAGATGCGGCGGCTCGGCGCCGAAGGTGCGCCAGATCGATGCGACGAGACCGTAATCGCCGTCATAGACGAAGGAGAAGATCAACCCGGTCGCGATCTCCGCCAAAATATAGGGCATGAAGAACAGCATGCGCAGCGCCACCGCGCCGCGAAACTTCTCGGCCAGCATCAAGGCGAGGGTCAGCGCGAGCGGCAGCTGGATCGCGAGCGAGACTGCGATGATCAGCCCGTTATTGCGCAGCGCGAGCCAGAACGCGCGCGTTTCCAGCACGAAGCGATAATTGTCGAAGCCGATCCAGTGGGTCGGCCTGCCGAAACCGTTCCAGTTGAAGCCGGAGTACCAGGCCGCCTCGCCGATCGGCAGCACCACGAACAGCGTGAACAGCAGCAGTGCCGGCGGCAGGAACAGGATCAGCACAGTGAAGCGATTGTCCCAGCTCGGGCCGCGCACGGCGGCCTGGGGGGCCGCCTCGCCAGCAACGCCGACCGGCGATGGCATCGCGATCCGTCGCGCCACGGTCAGTTACCTTGCTTGTACGCCGCCTCGATCGCTTTCGCCGCGTCCTGCGGGCTCATGCTGCCGCCGGCGATCTCCGCCGAGACGTCGTTGACGACGCGGCCGACGGAGGGGCCGAGGCTCTGGTCATAGAAGTTCTGGTGGTACTTCGACTTTGCGAGATTGGACGCGATCAGCTTCATGAAGTCGCTCTTGAGGCCCGCCTCGCCGCCCTTGACGACGGGAACGATGAAGTTGCCGGCGGCGAGCCTCGCCTGCACGTCCTTGGAGATGAAGTACTTCAGGAAGTCGACGGCCTCCTTGGGCGAGTCCTTGGTGACCAGCCAGCCGGTGATGCCGCCGAGGGTGTCTGACGGCTCACCCTTGCCGCCGGGTACGACCGGAAAATCGAACCAGCCAAGCTTGTCGTCGGAAAGACCGACCTTGTCGGCGGCGAGCGCGCGCTGGGTGTGATAGAAGGAGGAGATCGCCAGGATCATCGCGGCCTTGCCGTCACCGAAATAGCCGACGGCCTGCGGGTTCTTGAAGCCGAGGAAGCCGTTCTGGAACGGCTGGAGATCGACGAGCTGCTTGAACAGCTCACCGGATTTCTGGAAGGTGTCGCCTGCGAAGCCGCCGTTTTCACCCTTCAGCGCTGCATCGAAGGCCGGCTTGCCGCCAATGCGCACGGCGAGGTGGGTCCAGTAGAAATGCAGCGGCCACTTATCGGCGCCGCCAACCACAATCGGCGTAACGCCGGCTGCCTTGAGCGTCTTCACTGCAGCAAGCAGATCATCCCACGTTTTGATCGCCGCGGAATCGACCTTCGCCTTGGCCATCAAATCCTTGTTGTAGAGGAAGCCGACCTGCGAGAGCGAGATCGGAAGTCCGAAGACGCGGCCGTTCTGGGTGAAGGCGGCAAGCGCCGCCGGTGCGATCGTGTCGCTATAGCCGTCGCTCTTCACAGAATCAGTGATATCTTCCAGCACGCCTGCCTCGATCTGGGTCTTCAAGACGCCGCCAGCCCAGCTGTAGATGATGTTCGGCCTGTCCTTGGATTGCAGGATGGTCGGCAGCTTGGCCTTGTAGGCCTCGTTCTCCAGGAACTGCATCTCGACCTTCACGCCGGGATGCGACGCCTCATAGGCGCGCGCGACCTCCTCCCAGATCTTCACCTGGGCCGGATTGACCTCGATGTGCAGCCATTTAACGGTCGTGTCGGCCAACGCGGAATTCGCCAAAAGCAGGCATGCGGCAGCGGTGAGTCCCAGCTTGGCGAGCAGCCTCATCACATCCTCCCAACAGGCTCTTATTGTTGGAGGCGATCCTGCCTGCAAGTTTTGAGGTGCGCAACTAAAATTCTGACCTATGCACCTCACGGAACCGACTAGGCTGACCGCTGCCGACGGCTACGGCTCGTTCGGCACCAAGCGCCGTGATGGCGTCATTGCTTAAGCTGGAGCGCCGCAACGCCGGCGAGACTGAGATCGCTGATCGCAACTCCGGCTGCGCTTGACGCTAGTTCGCGGATGCCCGCCTTACGATCGTTGCAGCACCACGCGATGGCCGCCGTGGAGAAGCGACTCGGCCGCTGCGCGACCTAGTCCGTCGGCGCTGCCGGTGATGAACACGATGGCCATTAGGCCGACTTTCGCTGCGGCCGAGCCGCCGGCTTCTTCGACGCTGCCTCCTTCGGCTTCTTGCCTTCGATTGGCATCAGCATTTCCTTCTGCCCGGCGGAGGCCCTCTTCGGCTTCTTGGCCGGCTTGGGCCCCTTCGCCGGCGCGGCCTCCTTGCCAACGGATCGACGGAGGGCTTCCATGAGATCGACGACGTTCGTCGCCGCGGGCTTGGACTTCGGCGTGATGGGCTTGCCGGCGCGCTTCTGGTTGATGAGATCGATCAGCGCGGTCTCGTAGTGATCCTCGAATTTCTCAGGCTCGAACCGCCCGGCCTTCTGGTTCACGATGTGCTTGGCGAGATCGAGCATGTCCTTGGTGACCTTCACGTCCTGGATCTCGTCGAAATACTCGGCCTCGCTACGCACCTCGTACGGATAGCGCAGCAGCGTGCCGACCAGACCCTTGTCCATCGGCTCGAGCGCAATGACGTGCTCGCGGTTGGTCAGCACCACCCGGCCGATGGCCACCTTGTTCATCTCGCGGATGGTCTCTCGGATCACGGCGAAGGCGTCGTGCCCGACCTTGCCGTCAGGGCGGATGTAGTAGGGTCGGATCAGGTAGCGCGGATCGATGTCGCGCTTGTCGACGAACTCATCAATCTCAATGGTGCGTGTGGATTCCAGCGCGATCTCTTCTAGCTCCTCTTTCGTGACCTCGATGAACTGATCTTTCTCGAGCTGATAGCCCTTGACGATGTCCTCGTTCGGCACCTCGTCGCCGGTGTCCGCATCGACCTTCAGGTACTTGATGCGATGGCCGGTCTGCCGGTTGAGCTGATTGAAGGAAATCTTCTCGCTCTCCGAGGTGGCGGGATAGAGCGCGACCGGGCAGGTCACCAGAGACAATCGCAGAAAGCCTTTCCAATTGGCGCGCGGTGCCATGTACGCAGAACTCCGGTCTTGGGGTACTTGACTCAAGACGAATGGGGGCACCGGGTTCCGACAACCCAGAAAGCCCTGCCGCATGATTTCTAAGGGAAGGGGTATCGACTCTTTCGTTCCCGTTACGTTCTGATTGGTGTATGTCTGATCGACCCGCGAGCTGGCGCATGCCGGACCCGAAGCAGATGGAAAAGATGGCCGCTGTGCCCCTGGATTGGCTCCTGACGCCGATCTGCCGCCGGAATACTGGCGGGCTCTGCTAAAGGACGCTTGCGCGAGCGTTTTTCGGCGGTGAAGGCGGATGTAAATAGCCGGCGGACCACAGCCCAGGCCGCATCGACAATTTTATGCGGTGTTGAGCAAATCTGCCGGAATAGTCGCTCGCTACGCTTTTGACTGTTGCGCCCGTGACCGTTCGGCGGTGGAGAAATGCTTCGCGCGCTGCCCGCGGCGCCGGGTGTGTGATTCCTCACAATTGAATGAACTGGCGATCAAGACGGGCGGCCTCTGGACAGCCGACAAGTGCCAGCGTCGTATCGACCTCGGCACTGAGGATTTCAAGCACGTGACTGGCCCCTTCTTCGCCCGCAGCAGCGAGACCGTAAAGGATGGCACGTCCCAACAACACCGCTTTGGCACCGAGCGCCAACGCCTTTACCGCATCGGCTCCGCGGCGGATGCCGCCATCGACGAGAAGCGGCGGCATCACCTTCTGGTTCGAGATTTCCGCCAACAAATCTATCGGTGCCGAAACGTCCTCGATCTGCCTTCCGCCATGATTGGACAGAACCACGGCATCGACGCCCAGTTCCTGGCATCGACTTGCGTCGGTCGGAGTCATGATGCCCTTGACCATGAGAATTCCCGGCCAGGCGTCGCGGAGCGCCTGAAGATCCTGCCAGCCGAAGCTGGCATCCATCTGCCGACGCATCAGGGCGGCTTGCGCGTTCACGTCGGTTGCGTTGGGGCTGGCAAAATTTGCGAGCTGGGGCAGCCCATGGCGGATTTGGCTGAGCGCCCACCTTGGATGAGTTAAGGCGTCGAGAACAGATCGGGGGGTTTGACGGAATGGAATCGCAAACCCGTTTCGCAGATCGCGCTCCCTCTTGCCATTCACCGCAACATCAACGGTGAGAACCAGCACACCGTAACCCGCGTCCTTGGCCCTGCGGACAAGCTGGTGCGCCAGATCTCGCTGCACGACGTAGAGCTGGAACCAAAGGTCGCCACCCGCCCGTTCCGCGACGTCCTCAATTGTCGCGTTTGATGCGGTCGAAAGTACAAACGGGATCCCTGCACTGCGGGCAGCCCGGGCTAACGCTACATCACCGTCAGGCCACAGAGCACCATTCAGGCCTGTCGGTGCGACCACGAAGGGCGTTGGAAGCGTCCGTCCGAACAGAGATATGGACGAGCTGCGCTGGCTGACATCGACAAGCCGTCGAGGCGCAAAATTGATCGCAGCAAAAGCTTTGAGATTTCGGTGCAAACCACGTTCGCTTTCGGCTCCCCCATCAAGATAGTCGAACACCATCCGTGGAAGGCGACGCTTAGCCAGGCTTCGATAGTCATCTACGTTAATCGGGGTCACCGTAAGCCCTCGAGCCACGCCGTTCTTATCATGGAGGCAACCCCGCACGGTTCTTGGCGAGACGCATCGCGGCTAGTCGTGCCTGCGTTCAAGCATTTTCGCGTGGACCGTTCAAGTCTCGGTGAAAGTGACCGCCGCGTTCTCGTCTTCGCTGAAGCCGACGCTCGTGCGACGCGGGCTGCGATTGACCATGAGACGGACGACGTCACCGCGGGCGTAGTGCCCCGTGGGGTCATAGGCCGCTTTGGCGATTGCAATCATTGAAAGGTCTACGTCAGCGTAGAGGATGCCTTCCTCGTCCTGAGGCAGATGCTCGCACATCGGCTGACCATCGGGACCGAAAATCATCGAATAGCCGCCACCTGGCTTTGCTCCCTCCGCGTTCAGCAAATCTGCCCTTTCCGGCGTATCGCAAAGCATGTCGAACATATCCTGACCGGTAATGGCCGACGCATGCAGGACGAAGCAACCTCCCTCCAGCGCGTAGATCTGGCTGGCGGCGAGATTCACCTCATGGCCCAACGCGTAGGCTTTGCCGCGATACAGCGTGAACGATGGCCACGACGCCACGTGAACTTGCTCGTTCATCGCGTACATGGCGTATTTCGACAACGGCTGAATGTGCTCGGCACAGCACAGGGCTCCGAGGCGTCCGACGCTGCTTTCGACGACGCGGAAATCAGACCCATCTCCTTCACCAAATAGCGTACGTTCGACGTGGGTCGGCTTGAGCTTTCGGCGCTTGAAGATGATCTTTCCCGCATCGCTGATCAAAACCTGACTCAGGTAGAGCGTCCCGCCGTCGATTTCGGAGAAGCCCATCACAACATTGATTTTCGCTTCGGCGGCGGCCGCGCAGAGATCGAGTATTTCGGGTCCATCCGCGCGCAGCGAATTGGCGTGATAGCGGGGTACAAACTGCATTCCCCAAGCCGGCGTCCCGAGCCAAAGCCACCAAGGATAGCCTGGAATCCAGACCTCGGGGAATGCCAGCAACTTCGCCCCTGCTGCACCCGCGTCCTTGATGAAGCCAATCGCCTTGGCCACGGAAGCTGAAGCATCCATGAATACCGGCGCGGCCTGAACGACTGCGACCTTGAATTTCGTGTCCTGCATGCGAGATCTCCGAGCCAAGTTTTCAGGTTTTGGGGAATGAAGCGGATCGGTCGAGATCGGACCCGGCCATGCGCCGGCGTATCCGGAACGGATCGAGCCGCCATTTTTCCGGAATGAGGGAAACCGCGCCGCCCGGGGCGGCCACCATGGTCAAGATCGCGAGCAGTCCGACCCCGATGAAGTACCAGGCGCCATAGCCTGCGAAGGTCTCTCGGAGCAGGAAATAGACGATCGTGCCGACGATCGGGCCCTCCAGCGTTCCGATACCCCCGAGAACGGCAATGAAGATCGCCGCAGCGGTCCAGTTCAACGAGAAAGAGGCATCCGGCGTGACCTGAAGCGTATTCATATACGAGACCGCGCCGGCAAGCCCTGAGATGACGGCGCACAGCACCCAAAGCGCGATCTTCGCGCGAGCGACTGGGACACCGCTCGCCAGCGCGGCGGGTTCGGAGTCACGCACGCTCATCAATGCAAGGCCCAGCGAGCCGCGCAGCACTTGTCTGCTTGCGACCAGCGATCCGACGCCGACGAATAGCGCCGCCCAGTAGACTCCCGCATTGCGCGTCCACCGATCGATATCGCTCATCGCTTCCAGCGGCATGCCGCCTCCGGCGCCCAGCCATGGCGAATTCAAGATCAATATCCGCATCATCTCGGCAAGAACCCACGTACCAACCGCGAAGTAAGCGCCGCTCAGACGGAACATCGGCCAGGCCGAGACGAGGGCGAAAACGGCAGCGAAGACCGCGGCGGCAGGCAGCAGCAGAAACGGATTCAGATGCAACTGGTTCGAGAGCGCGAAGAGTGAATACGAGCCTGCGCCGACGAAGACGTGCAAACCGATAGCCACCAGGCCGCCATAGCCTGCCAGCAGATTCCAGGCGAGCGCGACAGCGAACAGCGTGAAGACTTCGACGAGCAGCCGCTGGACGGCAAACGTCGACAACCAGGGCATCGAAACTGCGAGCGCAGCGACGATGAAGAGCCCCGCGCTGACGGACATCCGCGCCAACGCCGTCCTGGAATTCGCTCGCGACACGGTGACGGTGGTCATGACGACGCCTTTCCAAACAAGCCCTGGGGGCGAGCGAGCAGAGCCACGAGGAACGCGAGGTGACCGAAGAAGGGACCGAGACCCGAGGCGATCTTCGCCCCGAAAAGCTGCGCGACGCCGATCACGAGTCCACCAAACAAGGTGCCCCAGATATTGCCGAGCCCGCCAAGCACAACTGCCTCGAACGAATAGAGCAGCCGCTCGGGCCCCGCCGTTGGTGAGAAGGGTGTCCTGAGCGCGTAGAGCACGGCTGCCACGCCGATCATTGAAAAGATGACCCCGGTCACCATGCCGAAGAGTCGGCGATCATTCACGCCCACCAGCCGTGCGGTGCCGGGATCATCCGATACGGCCCGCGCCTGACGCCCGAAATGGCTGTGACCGACCAGCCAATGCGTCGCACCGAGCAGTGCGATGCTCGCGAGCGCAGAGACGAGGGGAAGGACTCCAATGGAGACGCCAAGAACGTTGAACCCGAGACCTGCGAGATCCCCGGCCTGCAGGCTTCGCGTATCCGCGGTGAAAATCTCCTGAAGGACGTTCTGCAAGACGATGGAGAGGCCGAATGTCAGCAGCAGCGGAGCCAGAGCATCCTTTCCGACAACACGGTTGAGCAGGATGATTTGAAGGATCCAACCGAGCGCGAACATCACCGGTATGACCACGAGCAGCGCGGTCAAGGCACCGACGCCCGCTGCGCTCATGACCACACTGGTCAGATAGGCCCCGACGACGATCAGATCGCCATGGGCGATGTTGATCATGCGCATGACCCCGACGCTCAAGCTCAGGCCAAGCCCGAACAGCGCGTAAAGCGCCCCCAGCATCAGCCCGTTCAACAACGTTTCCGCGGCGATCTGCATCATCAATCTCCGAAATACGCGGCCGATACGCGCGCGTAATCGGCCGTCTTCGAGATGCCCTCGAGCACGACGTTTCCCTTCAGCATGCAGTAGTACCTGGACGATTTGGAGAGCGCGCGACGCACGTTCTGTTCGACAAGGACGACCGCCATGCCCTCCCCGATGACGGTGCCGAGCAGCTCGTAGACCGTCTCGACCGCCACAGGCGAAAGGCCGAGCGATATCTCGTCGCAAAGTAGGAAGTCGGGATTCGTGACGAGCGCCCGGCCGACCGCCACGAGTTGCTGCTGACCGCCGGAAAGCGCCGTAGCGGGGCGCGCGCGCAACTTCTGAAGAGCCGGCAGTTCCCTATAGAGACGGTCTGGCGTCCACGGACCTCGACGGCCGTTTTTCGCGGCGAGAAGCAGATTCTCCTCGACCGTGAGGCTCGGAAACAGCCGACGACCTTCCGGCACCAGCGCAATTCCACGCGTCAGCTGATTGATCTCGGCGGAGCCGCCGACCGGCTTTCCGTCGAGCAGCACGCTCGGAGCGGCAACCGGGACAGAACCGACGATGGCGCGAAGCAGCGTCGATTTTCCGGCGCCGTTCGCGCCGATCAGCGAAACGACCTCGCCGCGTGCGATCGAGAAGTTGATGCCGAACAAGGCCTGGAACATGCCGTAGTTGGCATCGAGATGCTCAGTGCACAGCATGGGACGCCTGCTCGTCGAGATCGGATCCGAGATACACGTCACGAACTTCGCGACTGCTCATGACCGCGGTGGGCGCCCCGTCGCCGAGCAATCTTCCCTCCGAGAGCACGAGCAGGCGATCGGCGGACGAGACCAGCGCATGGACGAGATGTTCGATCCAGATCACGGTCACGCCGGCTCTATGGATCGCGGTGACGAGTTCGAGAAGCTCGCCGACTTCGGCGTCCGTCAACCCACCCGCGACTTCGTCGAGCAGCAGCAACCGCGGTTCGGTGGCAAGTGCCCGCGACAGTTCAAGCCGCTTGCGCTGGAGCAAGGTCAGGCGGCCGGCTGCCGTGTCGCCGAGACGCTCGAGGCCGCAACGAACGAGTGCTTCGCGTGCTTTCTGCTCAGCTCGTTTGCCGTGCAGAGCAGCCCCGAAGGTGGCCGCCACGAGCGCGTTCTCGAACACGGTCATGCCCTGGAATGGTTGGGGGATCTGGAATGTCCTGCCGACGCCGGCGCGGCAACGCGCATCGGCGCCGAGCGCGGTGACGTCTTCCCCATCCAGGTAAACCGCTCCGGAATCGCAGCGGAGGTTACCGGAGATCAGGCCGAACAGAGTGGTCTTACCCGCTCCGTTTGGCCCGATGACTCCGACGAATTCGCCTGCCCCGACCTGAAGCGTCAGGCCGGGAATCACGACCATATCGCGATAGCGCTTGCTGACGTCCCGCAGTTCGAGCAATGCTGTCATGGCCGTCAGCTCTTCAGCAGCTCGAGCTTGCGCTCAATCTTGATTTCGGGCGCCGTGCTGTTGCTCGTGATGAACAGGTGCGGCTTTCCGCCTTCCTCGACATGCCATTGCCCGCCGACGACCCGGATCTTCGAGACGTTGGCGATTCCGCTCGCGCCGAAGTCGAGATTTCCGATGACCGTATCGGTCTTGAGCTTGCGCAGGCTCTCGACGACCTTGCCCGGGGATTTCGGATCGCCGCTTGCCTTCAAGGCTTGAACGCCGGCCTCGAACAAGGCGTGCGCGACGCCGATCGGTTGCGTCCACTCCCGCTTCGTGGTTTCCCGGTAGGAGGCGGCAAGCTCGGCGGCAGTTTGCCCGGTCAGGCTGGAGCGGAACGGGTAGCTCGGCAACCACCAGATCTCGGTGGACATGCCCTCCGCGCGCGGCCCGAGAGCCGCCACACCGCCTGGGAAGAGCAAGGCCTTGGCGATGGTGCAAACCTTCGGCTTGAATCCCATCTGAGCGGATTGATTCAGGAAGGTCGCCCATTCGGGCGGATTGAAAAGGCCGGTGACGATCTCGACGCCTTCCTTCTTGAAGGCCTGGATGTGGGTCGAGAAGTCGTCCGCTCCGACCGGGAAGCGCCCGACGTCGATGATCTTGTAGCCGGCCTTGGCGAAGGCGCCCGGCATGCCTAGCTTCGCATCGCCCATGGCATTGCCGGGAACGTCGTTCGAAAAGACGGAGCCGACCACCTTGTTCGTGCCCGCATCCTTCCAGATGTCGAGATAGACGGCGGCGATGTCCTCGATCCCCCAGAAGAAATGAAACACGTTCTTGAAGCCCTTGGCCGGATCGCCCTTCATCGGGAACATCCACGCCTGCCACGGGCCCATGGTCGAAATGCAGGGGACGCCGTTGAGCTCGCATTGTTGCGATACGGCCGGGCCGATCGAGACCTGCGCAAGCATCAGGTCGATATTCTCCTTGTTGATCAGCTCGGCGGCGAGGTTGGACTGACGATCCGGACTACTCTGATCGTCGCGCGCGATGATCTCGACCTCATATTTCGACCCTCCCACCGTCAATCCGCCGGCGAGCGATTTTCTGACCTGATCGAGAATGAAATCGTCCGCCTCGGCAAACGGCGCGAACGGCCCGGTCTTCGGACTGATGTAACCGACGCGAATTTTCTTGTCCGCGGCAGCCCACGCGCGACCGGTCGAGCCGAGCGTCGCCCCCGCCGTCAACGCCGCGGCGGCCTTGAGAAAGTCGCGTCGCGCGGGGTCGGCAATACCGGTCTCGGGGACAAGACTGGGGTTATTCTTCGAAACCATGAATGCTCTCCGATGCAAAGATGCTGACCGAATTGACGGTCCACATTGGTCAGATCTGTCGAAGGCGGCTTGGTTCGGACGGAACAGAAACTTGTCTGAGACGGCTGGACGAGGTGCCCGTGCCAACGGAAAGCAATCCGGGCCAACCCGGGAAATTGGCATATTTCATGCTTGATCGGCCCCGAAATTGAGCAATAAACTTCACACCGGCGGATGATCCTGTCTGTGATGGACCGCCGAAGGGGCACCCAAGAACCCCATCTTAACGGATCGAGGGGAATCAAGAGATGCTTCTGGAAGCCGCAAAAGCTGCTTCGATGCAGCCGTGCTTCGCCTCGACGGCGAGCCTTCCGCCGCGAGAGCGCTTCGACTATTGGCACGACGTTGTGAGCCGCAATCTCGTCGACCTGGACTACCGGCTGATCGGCGAAGCTCAGTTCGATGCGAGCTTCCACTCCACACCCATCAATGGTCTCGACCTGTGCCGCATCAAGGCTTCTCCCCATGTGGCTCAGCGAAGCACTGAAGGCATCTCCCGCGCAGACCACTCGATGCTGGTCTTCAACTTCGTCCTGTCGGGCTCGTTGGTCGCGGAGCAGGATGGGCGCTTGGCGCACCTCCAGGTCGGTGATGGGGCACTGTGTGACGCTACGAGACCCTATAAGCTTCAATCAAACGAAGCTTTCGAGGTCGCCTCCGTTCGCCTGCCACGCGAGCAGTGCCTTGGACGAATTCCGCACTTGCATCGCCTTGCCGCGTGCAACTTCAGCGAACGCGGAGAACTGGCGCCGATGGTCTTCGGCTATCTCTCCCATCTCGTCGACCGCGCGCCAAATCTGACCAGCCCCGCTGCAGGTCTCAAGATATCGCAGAACTTCAAGGATCTTCTCCTTGCCATGCTGGCGGAATTGGCCGAAGCGCTCCCCCCATCATTGACGGAGTACCGGAGCCTGGCGCTGATGAGGGTCAAGGATACGGTCGAGCGCAACGTTCACGATCCCGACCTGACACCGGCGACGATCGCAGCCCACCTCAAGCTGTCGCCTCGCTACATCAACCAGTTGCTCGAAGCCGAGGGGACCTCGTTGTCGCGCTACATATGGTCGAGGCGGCTGGATCGTTGCGCCGAACAGCTGAAGGATCCTGCTTTGCGCGCGCGCGGCGTGTCACAGATCGCAATGGACAACGGGTTCAACGATCTCAGCCATTTCAGCAAGGCCTTCCGGATCAAGTTCGGCGTGGCGCCGCGCGATTATCGAAATGGGAAGGCAATGCATTCCTAGAGTACACGGTCCGGCCATCATGGCGGGACTTCCGATCAGCGTTTGCGGCTTCCCGCCGACGTCAGCCGCCTCAACTCGTCCAGCAGTTTCACCGCCGGAACGGCCAGGAGACCTCGCCGGCGGCGAAACGCCACCAGCCTTCGCCTGCCATCGACCCCGGTGATCGAAAGGGGAGCAATGAGACCGGCACGCCGCTCCGGCTCGAACATCGGCTCAGCCATCCAACTCAGAAAGCCGGAATCGACAACGAGACTCTTCAGCACCGTGATCGAGCGGGTTCTGACGATCACGTCGGGCATGCCGAGGCCTTGTTCGGCGAACACACGCTCGACGTGCTGATGCGGACCGGTGCCGGGCGGCGGGATCGTCCATTTCTCGTGAAGCGTATCGGCGAGCGTCAACTTTCGACGACGCCTCAGAGGGTGCCCGGACGAAACGATCACGTGGCTCGTGTCCTCCCAGCAGCAATCTCGGATCGCAACGATTTCGTCCGTGTCGGGCGCTTCCGCGCCCAAGGCGAGATCGATCTCGTGCTTCGACAAACTCGCTGCCAATAAGTCCCAGACGCCTTCAAAGACTTCGAAATGAAGACCGGGCCATTTGGTCAAGGTACGCTCGATCGCGGGCGGCAGGATCGAACTCGCGATGCTCGCCACCGCCCCGACCCGGACGGTCCCCTTCGCTGCGCCGCGCAGCGCCTGGATTTCCTCCAAGGCCTGCGTGGCCTCGACATGCAGCGAAGTCGCGTGCGGCAAGAAGGCTTTTCCGATGTCGGTCAGTTGCATGCCCTTGGAGTGGCGCTCGAAGAGCTCCGCGCCGATTTGCTGCTCCAGCCGTTTGATTGCCCGGCTCAGCGCGGGCTGCGTCATGTTCAACAAGGCAGCCGCCCGGCCAAGGCTCCCCGCCTTGACGATCGTGGTGAAGGTCGTCAGCTGTTCGATGCTCAAGGCCATAACCAAGTGTAATGGCTTTTCCTGATTTATTCAATTCTCTGCAATGACCTCCCTCCCCTAGTCTCCGGCCGAAGACAAAAACGGGATGGGAACGGACATGGCCACTGGGACGGATACGTTCGAGCAACGACGCGTGACTGCGCCGACGGTGCGCGATGCCGTCGTCGACCTGCTGCGTCGTCTCAACATGACGTCTGTCTTCGCCAACCCGGGATCGACGGAATTGCCGTTATTCCGGCACTTCCCCGACGATTTTCGCTACGTGCTCGGACTTCAGGAGGCCGTGGTCGTCGGCATGGCCGACGGCTTTGCGCAGGCAACGCGCAACGCCGCCTTCGTCAACCTGCATTCGGCGGCCGGCGTCGGCAACGCGATGGGAAACATCTTCACCGCATTCAAGAACCGGACGCCCCTCGTCATTACGGCCGGCCAGCAGGCACGTTCCATCCTCCCTTTCGATCCGTTTCTCGCTTCCAGAGAAGCTACCGAGCTTCCGAAGCCCTATGTGAAGTGGAGCATCGAACCGGCACGCGCCGAGGACGTGCCCCATGCCATCGCGCGTGCCTACTACATCGCGATGACGCAGCCGTGCGGGCCCGTTCTTGTCTCGGTGCCCGTGGACGATTGGGATCGGCCCGCCGAGTATCTGCCGACACGCACGGTCAGCCAGCAGGTCCGCCCCGATCCAGCCATTCTCGACCAGATCGGAAGCGCTCTCGATCGTTCGAAGCGGCCGGCCTTCGTCGTCGGAGCGGCCGTTGATCGCGACGGAGCCTTCGACGAGGTCCGGCAGCTCGCCGAAGCGCACAATGCGCGAGTCTTCACGGCGCCGATGAGCGGCCGCTGCGGCTTCCCCGAGAACCATCGATTGTTTGCCGGGTTCCTGCCAGCAATCCGCGAGAAGATCGTTCAGCTGCTGCAGGGACACGATCTCGTCTTCGCGATCGGCGCGCCGGCATTCTCGTATCATGTCGAGGGGTTCGGTCCGCATCTGCCTGATGGAGCCGAGCTCGTCCAGTTGACCGACGATCCCCAGACCGCCGCATGGACGCCGGAGGGAATGGCTGCGATCGGCAGCGTGCGGCTCGGCCTCCTGGATCTTCTGGCACGTGCCAGGCCACCGACGCGCGCCACTCCTCCTGCTCGCATCATCGCGCGGCGCGTGGAGCCGACGGCACCGCTGTCAACCGCATTCGTGATGCAGACCATCGCCGATACAAAGCCCGCCGACGGCATCATCGTCGAGGAAGCGCCTGGCGCCAGGCCTGTGATGCAGGCGCACTTGCCCATCACGCAGAGCGAAGCCTTCTACACGATGGACAGCGGCGGCCTCGGTTACGGCATGCCGGCGGCCGTCGGCGTGGCCCTCGGAAAGCCGGGACGCCGTGTGGTTGCCCTGATGGGCGACGGCTCGAGCCTCTACTCGATCCAGGCCATCTGGAGCGCAGCACAACTTCGTCTGCCCGTCACCTTCGTCATTCTCAAGAACGGGCGCTACGCCGCGCTGCAGGACTTCGCGCCCGTGTTCGGCTTCAGTTCGCAAGAGCACGTCCAGGGCACCGATCTTCCCGGCCTCGATTTCATCTCGATCGCAAAGGGCCTCGGCTGCTCTGCAGTCCATGCCGGGAGCGCCAAGGGCCTCCACGACGCTTTGACCAAGGCATTTTCGTCCGAGCGACCGACCCTGATCGAAGTCGAGGTCGAGGACAGAGACCTGCACACATAGAACAAACCGAGGGAGCAGACATGAACACGATTTCGATGTTGATCGGCGGCGAGCAACGAGCGGCCACCGGAAACGCCACGTTCGAGCGCCTCAATCCGCTCGATGGCCAGATTGCAACGCGAGCACCGGCAGCCACAGCGCACGATGCAGTTGCAGCTGTCGAAGCAGCCGCAGCAGCCTTCCCGAGGTGGTCTGCCACAGGTCCCTCGGAGCGCCGTGCCCTTCTGACCAAAGCCGCGCACGCGCTGGAAGCCAAGGCCCCAGCATTTGCCGCATCGATCGCGGCCGAGACCGGCGGCTCGGGGATATGGGCTGGGTTCAACGTCCATCTCGCGGCCGGCATGCTGCTCGAAGCCGCGGCGATGACAACGCAGATCAACGGCGAGATCATTCCCTCTGACGTACCCGGCAGCTTCGCGATGGCGGTGCGGCAACCCGCAGGCGTGGTCCTGGGCATGGCGCCCTGGAATGCGCCTGTGATCCTCGGCGTGCGAGCCATCGCGCTTCCGCTGGCTTGCGGAAACACCGTCGTTCTGAAGGGGTCCGAGCTGTGCCCCGCGACGCACGGGCTGATCGTCGAGGCGTTCAAGGAAGCCGGTTTTCCCAAGGGCGTCGTCAACTACGTCACCAACGCTCCGTCGGACGCAGGACCTGTCGTCGAAGCGATGATCGCGCATCCCGCCGTGCGCCGGGTCAATTTCACGGGATCGACACGCGTCGGAAAGATCATCGCCGCCGCATGCGCGAAGTATCTCAAGCCGGCGGTCCTCGAACTCGGGGGCAAGGCGCCACTCGTCGTTCTTGATGACGCCGACATCGACGCTGCCGTGAACGCGGCGGCATTTGGTGCCTTTGCGAACTCGGGACAGATCTGCATGTCGACGGAGCGGATCATCGTCGACGAGAGCATTGCGGACGAGTTCGTGCGCCGTCTTGCCGACAAGGCGTCCAAGCTGCCGCTTGGCGATCCGCGAAAGGGCCCCGTCGTTCTCGGCTCGGTCGTCGACATGACCACTGTCAAGCGCTGCAACGACCTCATCGATGACGCACTCGCGAAAGGTGCGAAACTGCTTTGCGGCGGGAAAGCTGAAACCACGCTGATGCCTGCAACGCTGATTGATGGCGTCACATCGGACATGAAAATCTACAGCGAGGAGTCCTTCGGACCGATCAAGCCGATCGTTCGGGTCAGGGGCGAAGACGCGGCGATCGCCTGCGCAAACGACAATGCCTACGGCTTGTCGTCCGCCGTGTTCACCAGGGATACGGCGAGAGGCATGCGCGTCGCCTCGCGCATTCAATCCGGGATCTGCCACATCAATGGCCCCACCGTGCATGACGAGGCTCAGATGCCGTTCGGAGGGGTCAAGGACAGCGGGTACGGACGATTTGGCGGCAAGTCTGGTATCGCCGAGTTCACGGACACCCGCTGGATGACCATTCAGACAAGCGAACGACATTACCCGTTCTGATCAGGCGCGAGCCCGATCTCGATCTCCAATGAAATGATGCCGCCTCCCTCGGGGAGGGGCGAGGAAGCTCGTCCAGATGGAGCACAGAATGTCAGTTCGGCAGCAACAACGCCCTGGGATTGCCATTCTCGGCTCCGGCGCGATGGGATCCTTTTTCGGCGGCTGTCTTGTCGAAGGCGGATCGGACGTCACCCTGATCGACCTGAATGTCCCGCATGTGGAGGCGATCCGAAAGCACGGTCTCGTCCTGAAAACAGACGCGGGCGAGCGGTCCATCCGCGTGCCGGTTCTATTTCCCCACGAAGTAGCGACGGTGTTCGATCTCGTCATCGTCTTCACCAAGTCGATGCACACAACGGCGGCCCTCTCGGCGGTCCGCTCCTGCATCGGCCCGGAGACGGTCTTGCTGAGCCTTCAGAACGGACTCGATAACAAGCTTGCGTTGGCCGCCTTCGCTCGCCCCCAGAACGTCCTGATCGGCATCACGACCTATCCTGCAGACCTCGTCGCGCCGGGTCACGTGGAGTCGCACGGTGCGGGGATCGCCCGCCTGGCGACGACCGCCGAGCCTGCGACGCCGATTCTGAAGCTGCTGCCCGACCTCCTTGCACGCGGAAGATTGAACGCCACCGTCGATCCTCAGGTCGAAACCGCCATCTGGGAAAAGGTCGCGTTCAACGCCGCTCTCAATACGCTTTGCGCGCTCACGCGCTCGACGGTTGGCCAGATCGGCACTGACGCCGCCACGCGGGGCCTGGCGTTCGCCATCGCTGCGGAAGTCTGCAACACCGCTATTGCATGCGGCTTTGCCGTCAATCGTTCGCACGTCGACCAGACCCTGGCGTCCGCCATGCAACATCACACGCACCACAAGCCTTCGATGCTGCAAGACGTGCTCGCCGGAAAACCCACCGAGATCGAGGCGATCTGCGGTGGCGTCGTGAGACACGCAAAGGAACGCGGCCTCTCAACGCCGATGACAGAAACTGTTTTAGCCTTGATCCGGCACATCGACGCAAAGATCGCCCGCAATGCCTGAACAGCAAAGTCCTGTGCAGTGATGCGGGCACAGGAAAGATCGTGTTGGCAGTTCAACCACAGGGCGCAAAACAACAGGAGGAACTGAAGTCATGACAGAGTCGTACCCCATGGGTCCCTTGTCTGCTCCGCACATCGCGGCAACCGGCTCCGGACCAACTCGCATTCCTGGTGAGGTTAGAAGCAGCGGCGACAGCGCACATTCCTCACTGGACATCGGGCAGTTCCTTGATGATGGCCCCTGGACCGTCGTGCAGAAAATCGTCGTCTTCATCGCTGCCCTGTCGATCATCATGGACGGGTTCGATGGACAGCTGATCGGCTTCGCTGTGCCAGTTCTGATCAAGGAGTGGGGTGTTACCCGCGGCGACTTTGCTCCCGCCCTTGCAGCCGGGCTGGTCGGAATGGGAATAGGAAGCGCCTTCGCCGGCCTCCTCGCCGACCGGTTCGGACGACGCGGCGCCGTGATCGTCAGCGTGATGGTATTCGGGCTGGCTACCTTCTGCATCGGCTTCGCCGCCAACCTCTGGCAGATCGGCGCGTTGCGCTTTGTTGCGGGACTCGGCATTGGCGGAGCCTTGCCGAGCTCCACCACCGTTGCGGCGGAATTCACACCCGCACGACGGCGGACGCTCGCCATTACGGCGACCATCGTCTGCGTCCCGCTTGGAGGCATGCTCGCCGGCCTTTTCGCCGGCGTGGTCCTGCCGAACCTCGGTTGGAGGGCCCTATTCTTTCTCGGCGGAACTCTGGCCGTGCTCCTGGGCTTCGTTCTGCTCTTCATTCTCCCGGAGACGCCGCGCTTTCTGGCGCGCCGGCCGGCGCGTTGGGCCGAGCTGCGCCGGCTCGTTGGGCGCATGTCGCGACCGGTTACAGCCGACATCGTGTTCACAGATCTAAGCGAGCAAAGAATCGAAAAACGCGAGGGTTTTCCCGCATTGTTCGAAAAGGGTCGGGCTCGCGACACGATCGCGCTCTGGTGCGCCTTCTTTCTCAACCTGCTTGCCGTCTATAGCGCCTTCACGTGGCTGCCGACGATGCTGACGTCCGAAGGGCTGGACGTCGCGATTGCGGGGTCCGGTTTGACGGCCTACAATTTCGGAGGCGTGCTCGGCGCATTAACGTGCGCCATGGCCATCACCCGGTACGGCTCCCGCTGGCCGCTCCTGCTGTGCGGCCTCCTCGGCGCCGCCACCGCGCTTTACCTGACCCGCGTGAACATCGCGCTGGAGGCAAGCATTCTGATAGCAGGATTCGGTGTGCAGGGCTTCTTCGCCAACGCGGTGCAGTCGACCATGTATGCCGTGTGCGCGTATGTCTACCCGACCTCAGTCCGGGCCACGGGCACGGCCTCCGCCCTCGCCTTCGGCCGGCTTGGAGCCATCCTCAGTGCCTTTGCCGGTGCAACCGTAATCACGGTCGGCGGCAAGGACGGGTATCTCCTGATGCTGGGCGTCGCCATGATCGGCCTCACCCTCTCGCTCGCTGTCGTCGGTCGTCATATCCCCGCGCGCAAAACATGACGAGAGGTCGTTGCAGCCGCCCGACACATCAGGAACATTCCGGGAGGAACCCTCAGTGCGAACACAAGTAGGTATCGTCGGAGCTGGTCCGGCGGGGCTAATGCTCTCTCATATGCTGCATCTGAGCGGCATCGAGTCGATCATCATTGAAAGCCGGTCACAGGACCAGATCGAGCAGACGATCCGGGCCGGCGTGCTCGAACAGTCGACCGTAGATCTGATGACCGAGATCGGTGCCGGAGATCGCATGAAACGCGAAGGCTTCGTGCATGGCGGCTTCGAATTGCGTTTCGGCGGCCGCGGGCATCGCATCGATCTCCAGAGCCTGGCAAACGGCCGCAGGATCACGGTCTACCCGCAGCACGAAGTTCTGAAGGACCTGATCGCGCTTCGCTTGCGTACCGGCGGCCAGATTCATTTTGAGGCCAAGGCAACCAGCATCGACGGCCTCACCTCCGACCAGCCCGTCATCCGTTTCAGCACCAAGCAGGGCGAGACGCGCGAATTGTCCTGCGACTTCGTCGCCGGATGCGATGGCGGTTATGGTGCAAGTCGCGCCGCAATACCGGAGCATTCGGTCCGGCACGACTACTTCCGTGTCTACCCGTTCGGCTGGTTCGGGATCCTCGCCAAGGCGCCTCCATCGTCTGAAGAGTTGATCTACACTCACCACGAACGCGGCTTCGCGCTGATCTCGACGAGATCTCCGGACGTGCAGCGCATGTACTTCCAATGCGACCCCACCGACAGCGTCGATAACTGGTCCGATGATCGGATCTGGAATGAGCTGCAGGCCCGGGTAGGCGGCGACGGGTTTGAGCTCAAGACAGGTCCGATCTTTCAGAAGGGGATCATTCCGCTCCGCTCCTTCGTCTGTGAACCGATGCGGCATGGGCGACTGTTCCTTGCGGGCGACGCGGCGCACTCCGTCCCCCCGACCGGCGCCAAGGGCTTGAATCTGGCGGCGGCGGACGTGCACGTCCTCGCCCGGGCTCTGTCCTCGTATTACGCCCAACGATCGACTACGCTCTTGGACTCCTATTCGCACACCGCGCTTCGGCGCGTGTGGCGCGCCCAGCACTTCTCCTGGTGGATGACGTCGATGCTCCATCGATTCCATGAGGGGACCGAATTCGACCTGAAGCGCCAACTCGCTGAGCTTGAGCTCGTGGCCTCATCCAAAGCGGCCGCGACAACTCTCGCCGAAAACTACGTAGGGATGCCGTTGGCGTGACGCTCCGATCGCCACGACCAGCAATCGAGGGCAATTCGAGTCGTTAGCACTCGGCGTCCGTCCCCTACCGACAACCGGAACACCGACGCTGGAGAACGCCCACGTTAGCGCCGCCTTCAACCGCGTGCGCGTCCATCTCGAACAGGCCGTTCCTCGCCGGCCAGAACGGTGCCTGCTAAACGGAGATGCGATCGCCGCCCATATCGCTGGATCATCCGAGCTGAACACGATAACGACGCTCAGGCCGCCACTGTGCGGTGGTGGCCAGCGGCCTGCCCTCCATCGACATGGAGAATCTCGCCTGTCACGAACCCCGCGCCATCGAGGTACAGCACCGCATCGACCACGTCGGAGATGTCTCCCATCCGGCCCATGGGGTGGAGTGCAGCCAAGGCATGATGCGCCTCCGGCGGATGCATCGGCGTTTTGATGATGCCGGGCGAGACGGCGTTGACGCGGACACCAGTGCTCGCATACTCGATCGCGAGCGCCCTGGTGGCGGCATTCAAGGCGCCTTTGGTAAGCGACGCCAGGGCGGCCGGGACGCTGTTCATCGGCTGATCAACGAGACTCGTCGTGATCGTGACGACATGGCCGCCCCCCTGCTTACCCATGATGTCTAGCGCACGTTGGGTCATGTGAAAGAACCCCTCAACGTTCGTCGAGACGTAGGCTGCATAGTCGGCCCGCGTGTAAGCGGTGAACGGCTTTGCCATGAACATGCCGGCGTTGTTGACCAGCGTATCGACCCGGCCGAAACGCTCGCGCGCCGCGCTGAACACCCGCTGCGCCGTTTGGGCATCACCGACGTCGCCCGGCACGACCAGCATGTCGGCATCAACGCCTGATTTGATTGATCGGGAGGTCGCGACGACCGCGTAGTTTCGCTGCCGAAGGGCCTTTGCAATTCCGGCGCCGATCCCCTGGGATGCCCCGGTGACGATGGCGACTTTCCGTTCTGTGCCCATGACCGTCTCCCTCAAGCTGCGCCGCTTGCCGCAAGTGGATCGTAGCTGTCTTGCCGAAGCATCATGTGGAGTTGCCGTCGCCTCACCCCCATATTGCCGCCGTCAAAGATTGGCAGCGCCAGCGCATCCTGGAGCAGACGAGCGAACGGCGCTTCGTGATCGTAGCTGTCGACGCCAACCACCCGCATAAGATCGGTAATCACGCGCACCGCCGCTTCCGAGCCGAAGATTTTTGCCTCGATGGCGAGTTCATCCGCACCCGGCGACTGCGTATCGACCGCGTGACACGCCCGCCAGCTGAGATAACGCGCGGCCTCGATCGTGGTCTTGGCATCGGCCAGCGCATATCCGACCGCCTGATGCTCGATGATCGGGTGAACGCCGCCGCGCTTTTCGGTCCGGGCAAAATGCAGCGCGAACTCAAACGCCGCGCGCATCAGTGCCACGCCGAAGATGCCGACGAGCGCCGCGGTCCCCGTGAAGGCGGCCGCCGTCAGCGCGAGACCCGCCCCCTCCTTACCCAACAGATTACGATGCGGTGTTGCAACATTCTGCAATCCGAACTGCGGGACGAGATGCGCGCGATGGCCGATCGTGCCGATGGCGCATTCGAAGACAAGGCCCTTCACCGGACCTTCGACAGCAATGATCGAGATCGCTTCACCGGGGGGCGCTGCGGAATCTGTTCGGCACACGACACACAGGACGTCGGCGCCCTCGCGATTCCAGCCGGTGGCTGAGGACACCCATTTCTTGCGGCCGTTGATCACCCAATCGTCGCCCTCGCGTCTCGCGGTGGTGCGAACCCCTTCGCCCGGCGGAGGCGAGCCGGAATTGGCGCTACCGCCGGGCTCGCTGGAGCAGAAACCGGCGAGCGGCGCGCCATTCGTCCTCAGGAACGGCACAAGCAGGCGCCGGCACTGGTCCGGCGAGCCGCCGAGCAGAATCGGGAGCAAGCCGAGCACGGTGCCGAGCATCGTCAGCGTCACGCTGGCGTTCACGCTGTAGAATTCCTCGGCCAGGATCGCCATGTCGATCAAGCCTGAATTTTCGCCCCCCGCCGGCGACGGAATGCATTTGCGCAAATAGCCGGCCGCGACCATCGCCTCATAGGTGGGCCGGGTCGCGAGAAAGCGTTCTTCCGGAGTTGCCAGCAGTTCGGCCCGCCAAGCCTCGCTGAGCACCTCCTTGGCGAACTTGCGCGAAGCGCGCTGAAGATCCCGCTGTTGCGTCGTGAGCGTGAAATCGATCGCCATAGCGATGTCCTCTGATCCCGGATGCCAGCCGTCAGGCATGGCTATCCCTGGCTCGGGAAGAAATCTTGGCCGGCAGCGCCCGATTTCTTGGCGTGGCGTGAACCGGATCAGTCAGGGTGCACTGCTCGCGCGCCGAAACTCGCGCGGAGCCAAACCGTGGCTGCGCTTGAACAGACGGTTGAAATGCGAGATATCGCGAAAGCCCGCGGCGAAAGCGATTTCGGCTATGGTCTTGTGAGCGGACTTGGGGTCAACCAGCACGCGCGTGCAGGCAGCAATCCGCCGGTCGTTGACGTGTTCGTTGACAGAGCGATCCGTCATGGCAAAGAGACGATGCACGTAACGTTCGGAGCAACGGAACTTCGCGGCAAGCGCCACCGCGCCGAGTTCAGAATCCTCACTGTGACGGTCGATATGTTCGATCATCATCGACAGCAGGACGGGGATGTGCACGCGCTCGGCGGACACATCGCTCAGCACGTCGGGCGCGTGTGCGATCAGATCGACCACATGCGCACCGACCGTGGCCGAGGTCATTGAGCGCCGATGGTCCGCCAGACAGATTTCGGCATAGCCGGCAAGGGTCTTCGACAGCGCACGGCCCATCTCCGTCCGAGACAGGTTGAGCCGTGGACGATCGAGCAGCCCACTCGGCAGCAGCCTTCGCGGGACGGCAAAGCAAAAGAGCTTGAAGTTGTGGCAGTTGGCGATCTCGAACGGCTCCGTCGTATCGGCGATGGCGAGATCGCCGGGCGCACAGGTCTGCTCGTGGTTCCGTTGCGTGGTTCGCCCCAGCCCTTCGATCTGGAGATTGAAGAAACAAAGATCGTCGGTGCTCCCGGAAATATGTGAGGCAAGACGACGTACCGTATGCCGCGTCGCGGTCACCAGCGAGACCTGGATTGGCGCAGCGTCAGCTCTGGAAATGGCACCTTCAAACGGCTCGTCCGCAATCCTGCGCGGCTCAAGCCGAACAAATGCCGCGGCAAGGTCGTCCGCCCAGCTTCCAAAGGGTTGATCCGCGCGTCGCGGCCTGGTCGACCATTCCATGAGCACCCCATAGAATTGCAAGGGTCCCGGTCGGCATAGGATATCGCCCGCGCAATGTGCGGTCAAATTCCGGGCAAATGGCAAGTTCGCGCTTCACACCGAAGAGATCGAGGGCGCGAAGCCCAGCATCCGCGGGTACTCGATTCCGCGGATTCATGGGTGGGTCGCCCCAAGCGTGCGCTGATGAAGAGCATCTGAACGCCAAACATCGGCGTGATAACAGGCGAAGGGCTGCGCCCTCGTCTTGCGAGCATTGCGCGTCGAAATCCGCCGGTGCTCACACGGATTCGAACGCCGACCTCGAGCCGCTCATCAAACAAGGACTCGCTAACACGGGCGCAGGATTCGCGCCTCGTTGTACTGACGTGTATACTCTCCCTATCCGGGTGGTAACCTCATGGACACGCGCGAAGCGATTGGGGTCATAGCCGTCTCTCTCGTCCCGTTTCTGGTCTCGGTTGGAGCGGCGCTCTCGGTTGGGGGGCCCGGAAATGGCCATTTCTCACCGACGCTTTTTCGCTTCTAGCCAGCTTACTGGCCGGAAAGGGGTTCGGCTTTCTGCTGTGGCTCCCGGTTCCATCGCAGGATGTTGCCGGTTCTTGACCTTGATCCAGTGCTTCTGCCGACCTGCCTGATAAGGACGGTCACGACGCTTTCAGACCTATGTTGCAAGCTGTGCGGAATAAATCGGGCCCAAAGTCACCGCATTCGAAACGCGGTTCGGATAGCGGTCTGTCTAGTTATAGCGCATGATCAGGCGTACTTCGTGATCCTCCGTATTTTGGTCACCTTTTGATCGCGATGTGAGTAGTCCAGATTGCGCAGCCAAGGTCTCAGCGATTTCGACAGCACAGCGGATTGCACAATGCGATTGAAAAGCGCTGCATTATTTGCCGTCGGTTTGTTGTTTGGAGGTTTTTGGCTGCACGGCGGCGCTCGATGTCAAACCTCGCTGGCCCCGCCACCTTTGGTGACCCAACAAGCTTCGCCAACACCGGCTACCTGCCAGTGGGGCGGTCTCAGTCTGTGCCGCAACCCGGCGACAGCCAAAGGTTCGTCGTCTCCGCCGACAGTGGCGCCAGAAGTCCCGATGTATCCGCCGCCCGTTATCTTCGCCTCGCCGCCATCGGCGACCACCCAAGGTGCGTCGCCACCGGCTGCCAAAAACGCTTCTCGACCAATGGCGATCGATGACGTTCCAGCGCCAACAGCGGCCGCCAAAAGTTCGGCACGATCCGCAGCCACCAAGCACTCGCCACCGCCTGCCAATGACAAAGACGCGCCGGCACCGGCAACCGGCAACATTTTGGCAACGCCGGCTATAGACATTTTGCCCAAGTCGCGCACGGGCAAGCTGTCTCCGTCGCAGGAGACCGGTCCCGATGGCTTTACAGTAGGTATCGACGATGACGAGCAGACAGGCGAGCCGGCGCTCATTACAACTCGCCCAAAACAGTCCAAGGTCAGGCAAAAGGCCGACGTTGCCGAGAGACCATCGGCGAAACAGTCGCTGAGCGATCAAGCAGAAATTGAGAAGCTGAAGTCCAATCTCACGATCTGCCGAGGCTGCTAGAAGGTAAGGTGCCCGCAGAGCACGCCATCCGGGCGCGCCCCGGCTTCGGCCAAACCGGTTGAGGTGTTGGCGCGAGGCTGAAGATGCGCCGCCTAGCAGGACGCAGCGGACCATCGATGATCCCTCCAGCGCAGGACATTGAGGTGATGAGAGTTCGCGGCATCCTGCCGCCTCCTTGAGAATAGCCCAAACCTCTCGCAAGTTGCGCCTGCCCGCTTCGGCGGCGCCTTGACCGCGAGATCGGCCGCGTCGGCGGCGAATGGGCTCAGCAGTGCCAATCCAGCGGCTGCAGCACGTCACCTTTTCCAAGCGCAGTGATTGCCTTTCGCAATTACGGTCGGTCAAAACGCGCGCCGCTCAGCTTCTCGGAAAGTACTTTGGTCGCAGAGCACTTCTTTCCATGCTCATTGCAGGGGCCGCAAGATGGTCAAGAGCCGGTCCGGCGGACAGTGGGTAATCCCCGCGTCCTGCCGCTTCAATCATCCCGACGGCAGCTTCGCCGGCGTAGTGCTGACGAGCGTCGACGTCGCCTATTTCATCCGCGGGCCGAGGGCCAGGTGATGCTCGATGTGTCCAAGATCACCACCGTACATCACCCACAGCCGTACCGTGAACATCTGGCTGAGTGGCTGTTAGGCCGGTCGCAGCGACAAGCCGGTCGTCGACAAGAAGGCGCTGGAGCGCAGAAGCAACAAGCTCTCGCGGTTCTGCGAACCTCATCGCGACATGCTGCCGCTGGACGCGTCGGTGACTCCGGCGGCTGGTAGGCTAGATCCAATCGGCCACCTTCGGGAAGCAGGCCCGCTTGCGCTGGCTCCAGACGTAATCCGATCCGCCGCAAGGCGGGCGTGGACGCGTCGTCGCCGGGCATTCGTTCCAGACGCGCGCGCCGGTGCCCCAGCCGTCGACCACACAGGCGCCCATCATGGTTGAGTGACAGCCGGGACCGCAGAGACCGCCGGCGTGGGCGGCGCTGACGGCCCCCAGCAGCAGCAGCAGCACAGATGCGGCGAAGGCCAGCAAGACTCCTGGACGGTGCTTCGTCATACGCGCTCCTCCGTCAGCCGATGCCGTCGTACTGTTACTGGGTGGTATCGGTCTGCCGCGCAGCATAGCACGAATGCCAATTGCCGTCCTCCGTTAAAACGGGGGACGGCGATGTTTGAATGCGAGCCGCAGAGACGCGGGCCCGCCCATTTTTGCGAGCGCGCCGCTCAGCTTCTCGGACAGTAGTTTGGTCGCGCCTGCAGCCTTCAGCTGCACGATCTGATCGGAGACGCTCTGGCCGTCGGTCGAGACCCGCGCATAGCTAATGATATCACCCATGGAAATCCTCACCCTCTTGCGCCGTTGCCTATATCGCCGTGAGCACTTCCGGGCCACCGCGCGCTTGTGAGCTAGATGCTCGAAACGTAGAAGATCGTCCCGTCGGACACGCATGTTGATCTGAGTTTGCGCCCGCCTGGGTGGCGGCGATACGTGTGAGAGATGCGACCGCGCCGTCGGCGGCCTTGCGCCTGATTTCGTAGGATCACCAAAGCCGAGTGGGGTTACTCACAGCAGAGACAATGAGTTCGCGATAGAGATGCCGCACGTCTCACAGGAGGCTCACGATCTCGACGAAAACTTAAAACTGACTTTGCACCGCTGCGCGATGACGAACTGGCCGCCCCGCCGTCTCTGGCAAACGATGCCCGATTACGAACGGTAACGACCCGCGCTTCCAGCTGACCTTGCAGGTCGTGCAGTACACGTATCGCGGAACGGTCTAGTCCCGGCCAAGACCGGACGGCCTGTGCCACCCAAGTCCACCGTGATCCTTCGCACAGTGGAACCGAACGATGCGGCCTATATTCCCGAGTGAGTTTCGTAGTGTGGTTATCTCATAACGGGACAGAATATATGACCAAGTTTGCGGAAATCGTTCACGAATTCACTGCCGAAGAACTCGAAGCAATTTGCGGCGGTATGAAATGGGACCAAAACTACAGAAATCCAGAAGTTATTGATGCCCGTGGCGGCTCATTTACGATGTTGGGATGCACCATAACTTACGACCCGAGTGGCAAAGTGACGAGCGTTGGTCGGACATAACGACGACACGCCCTTCGCAATTTGTGGCCGACGCGCATTATCAATAAGCCCAACCAACCGCCGCTCCACCATATCGCCCGCCAAAACGGCTCCCGGGCCGAAGACCGCCCATCAAAGCATGGCAGGCCGTTCGGAGTTAGTGTCCAATATCCGCTCAGGGTCCAATCGGGTCGTTTGGCCCGATCGATGCCGCATGCTGTACCCCTCAACTGCACACGCGTGTTCCAAGAGAAAGCCAATCGCGTCCGTGCTGGTCTGCAAGTGAACTGCCACAACTGCAACAGGCTCATGACTTTGTCCAAAGAGACAGAAGACCCTTTCATTCGGCGGGCACTAAAGACTGCGCGGGAAATGCGAGCGGCAGAGCAGGACCGCATAGTCGGCCAAGTCTACAAGGGCACGGCTGCCGCACCGCCACGCTCCGCGCCTTAATTGGCCGCAGTCCATCACTTACATTCGCGGCTTCTGACCTGTCTCACCGTGCTGGTTTTGAGGCAACTCAGCCACACGTGTTCCACCAACCTGGCCGCCGACAATCGCTGCGAGGAAGATGCCTGCGGCCAGTAAGCATCCGCCCACAAATCCGTAAAAGCGCCAGTCCTGATCATTCATGATTTGCTCCTGACGGCTAACGCTACGACGGGAGAAATGTTCTGGGAGCACGGACGCGGAGCATGGCCCAGCCACTTCTTACCAATCCGAACCGCCACTGGAACTCATCTGCGCAACTGAGAGTTCTATTCGCTTAGGCCGGAAGGAGGCCGAAACCTTGACCAGCTTGCGGCAAGCCATCGACAAACTTGGTCCCTACCAATCACTCACGCTGTTAGCCGTGCCGGTCTGTCTGGTTGAGCCTTTGAAGCTCGTTGCTGTGGCGTTGGCGGGTGAAGGCCACTGGATCACCGGCACAACCATGATCATCGCAGCGTATGCCGCCAGTCTACTCATTGTGGAACGACTGTTCGCGCTGGTGAAGCCGAAGCTACTGAAGCTTCACTGGTTCGCGAAGCTATGGGCTTGGCTCATTGTCATACGATACAAGCTCGCACGCCCGTTTCGGGGCACGTTGGCTTCGTGACGAGCGCATGACGACGTTGGGCACTTGTGAGGAAAGGGCCATTAGCATCCTCCGGGAATTGCAAGCTGCGGAAGACGAGTTGATCGGTAAGACGGTTATCATGACTGACGGCAAAGCTGGAACGATTGATCATGTCCATCTCGACGAAGTGCACGGACTTCGGATTTCAATCGCCGGGCATGAAGGTGAATGGCCGATTTCAACCGTCAAGCTCCTCCAGAACTGATGGCTGAGCATCAACTTCACCGAAACCGCGCCGCCCCGTGACCAAAGCTGGGTTGTGGAAGTCGTTGGACGTCTAGCGTTCACATCAGGGGCATCAGTCGCGATCTTTTGGAAGATGGGCATGCGGGATGAAAGCGGGGTTGCCGCGGCTGGGGGACAACCGCAACCATCGGCATGGGCCATGGTCACTGCGCTAGTGATGAGCGGCCCGGGCCCGGCTTGCCCAGCAGCCATACGGCGCCCCCACAAGCAAACCGCAGCCACCGGCATGGCCATGGTCACGCCGACATTTGATTCGAGCTTCCACTCATTGACGCTATCCGTTCGGCTTACCGTTCCCGAAACGCCCGTGTCATACTGTCCTCAAGCGGCTTGGCGATGTACTGAAGGAAGGTCCGCTCCGAGGTCTTAATGAAGACTTCGGCCGGCATTCCGGGCGTCGGGCTGAAATTCGGCAGGTTCGCAGCTTCTGCTGCGTTCAGGCGGACCCTCGCGACGTAGACGTCTGTAGGACCCACTTGCATCGACTTGTGCTCATCCGGCAAGGAATCCGCCGAAAGATAGATAACGTCGCCGCTGATCATCGGTGTGACGCGTTGGCTGAGAGCGGTAAGCCGCACCATCGCGTGCTGACCTCGCCTCACGCTATCGATATCTTGCGGCCTCACGCGCGCCTCGATGATGAGTTCAGCGTTGAGCGGCAGTATCTCCATGATTGGCTTGCCGGGTTCGACGACGCCTCCTTCGGTGTGATACCGCATCTTGACCACGATACCTTCGACCGGAGCGACTATGTTGATTCGATCGAGCACCGCCTTTGCACTGAGAACCCGCTCGTTGACGTCTGCAAGCTCGCCACGGACATCGCGCAACTGGTCGACCGCCTTCTTCACCGCGTCCCTTCGTAACCCCGTGATTTGCTCCAGCGAACGGGCGATGCGTTCCTTTGCGTCACCAATGTCTGCCATGATCCGTCCGACTTCGCCCTCCAGGTTCGCCTTGGTCCGCTGTAAAAGCAAGACATCCGGCTTCTTCACCAGACCAGATTGGAGAAGACGCTGCTTCGTGTCGATGTCCTCATCGAGGAGCTCCATCTGACGCTTGACACTGTCGAGCTGCACTTTCGAACCCTCGATGCGCTCCTCAATCGCCTTGATGCTCGCCTCGACCGCGGCGATATCGCTCTTCAAATTATTGCGGCGGGCAACAAGCGTCATTCGCTGAGTATTCAGAATCTCGAGGATTTCCGGATCGCTGGCCCTTTCGGTCAACTCGTCCGGAAAGCTGACCGCATCCTGTTCGTGAATTTCGGCCTGCAGGCGCGTGTCCTCTGCAACCAGGCGACTCTGTCGGATCTGTAGCCGTCGCAGTTCAGCCTTCGGCGTCGTGGGATCGAGCTCCATCAATGTCTGGCCGGCCTGCACAACATTGCCTTCCCGCACGGCGATCTTTCGGATCACGCCTCCCTCGAGATGCTGGATCGTCTTGTTTTCACCCGTGGCGACGAACACGCCTGAGGCAACCACCGCACCGGCGATAGGGGCCGTGCTGCCCCACACGCCGAAGCCCATGACGGTCGACGCGATGATCAGGACCCCTCCGAGCGTGGCTGCCTTCGTCGAACGCGGGAGATCCGCATCCCAGGATGGCCTTTCCTGGACCCGTTTTCGCCTGACTGCGTCAATAAGGAACTTCATGAATAAGCCCCTAGGATAAACCGTACGTCACGCATTGAGGATCGGCGGCCCGCCAGCAGACGGTCCGCTCCCATTCGGCGGCTTGCGGCCAGAAAGGAGATGGATCATTTCTTCTCGCGCTCCGAATGCTTGCACCGACCCATTCTGCAGGATCAAGATCTTGTCGACGCTCTGCAGCAGCGCGGGGCGCTGCGTGACCGCAACGATGGTCGTGCCCTTCTGCTTGGCTCGGGACAGCGCCTTGGCCAGCGCGATCTCTCCACTCGTATCGAGATTGGCGTTCGGTTCGTCGAGCACCACGAGACGCGGGCTACCGTAGAACGCGCGAGCTAGTCCGATCCGTTGTCGCTGGCCTCCTGACAAGGGGCTGCCATCCATGCCGATGACGGTTTCGTAACCCTGAGGAAACTCGGCAATCATCTCGTGCACATCAGCGGTTTCCGCTGCATCGAAAATATCGGCGTCGCGTGCATCGTCCCGCATACGGGCAATATTGGCCTTGATGGACGCTGGAAAGAGCTGAACGTCCTGCGGTAGATAGCCGACGCACTCGCCGAACTGGCGCGGATCCCAGTTGCGCAGGTCCATCAGGTCGAGCCTTACGTTGCCGGCGGTGGGCATGATGGACCCGACGAGCATTCTCGCGAGCATGGTCTTGCCCGTGCCGGACGGGCCGACAATCGCGAGGGATTCGCCGGGCTCGAGCTGAAAACTCACGCCGTTCAGGATCACCTTTTTCGTGGCCGACGGCACGTAGAGAATACGCTCTACGCTGAGACGTCCTTCCGGTCTCGGCAGTCGCAGCCGACGCAGATTGAGCGGGGTGTTTTGCAGAAGCGTCCTGATGCGTTGATAGGCGGACCGCGCGTGAACGTAGCTCCGCCAGCCCTCGATCGTGCCTTCAAGCGGGGCGAGCGCGCGGCTGGACACAATGGAGGCGGCAATGATCATGCCACCTGTAAGGTGCGCCTCCAGCGCAAGGACCGCGCCCCAACCGAGGATTGCGATCTGCGTCCCCAACCTCAGGAATTTGGAGAGGCCGGTCATGAAGATGTTGCGGTCCTGAGCGATCACCTGCGCCTTGAGCGATTCAACGGTCTCCTGGCCCCACACTCGAACGCCCTCAGGAATCATGCCCATGGCGTTTATCACTTGCGCGTTGCGTGCCATGGCTTCGGCCTGAAGGTTGGCGCGAGTTACGAAGGCGCTCGCCCGGGTAAACGGATCGGCCGTGACACGCTGGTTCAGCAAGGCCAGCGCGGTCAGGCCAAGACCGGCGGTGGTGACGATCACTCCAAGCTGCGGGTGAATGAGGAACACCACGATCAAATAAACGGGCGCAATTGGCGCATCGAACATCGTCAACAAAACCGGCCCGGTTATGAAGGACCGAAGCTGCTGCAGATCGGCAAGTGTCTGGAATTCCCGGCTCGAGCCGCTTTGTGCCGCCTTCGCCGCCGCACTGAGCACAGGACCGCCCAGCCGCGCCTCGGTGTCAACGGCAACTCGCATGAGAATGAACCGACGCATCATGTCCATGAGCACATGGGCTGCAATCGCAAATATGACAATTGTCGTGAGCATGATCAGGGTATCGACGCTCCGGCTGGTCAGCACGCGATCGGACATGTTGAAGAGGTAGATTGGAATCGACAACGCCAGCAAGTTGACCACGAATGAGAAGAGCCCAATCGTCAGAAAATTTCGTTTGATCGACGCTAGACCTTTGGAAAGAGTTTCCCGGTATTCGTCGCCCCCGGTGGCTTTCTGCAATGGCGACGATCCGCGGCCACCACCGCCTCCGCCGCTCCTGGTTCCACCGCCGTTCGATCCGCCTGAGTTCGATACTTTTCGTTCCTCGGCCGTCGCATTGACCGCCGCCCGCGATCCGTCCCGCATCGCCAGTGGAGGGCTCGCTTGCGGGTCCTTCGAGTGCACCTGCGGATGCCTTGCCTCGGCCCGTTGGCTGAACACCGGGTTGGACGCCCCCATGTCTGCCCGGGGTGACGCCCGGACCTGACCCTGTTCCTCAGGAGCGGCGACGGGGCCATGGTGCGCATCGAACCTTACGACACTCGGCGCGCGCGGATTCCCGCCGGCCCGCGCAGCGTCCGATGAATTTCCGATGCCCCATCTGTCCATCACCCGGCTCTTCCGTTTGTGCTGATCTGCTAATGCATCATGTGTGACATCGGATCATCGTGATGCACCGTGGTCGTCACGTGAACGACGGGATGCGGTGTCGGATCCACGATTTTCGTGTCGTTGAGGAATGCGACGATCTCCGGAGCAAGCGCGTGAGGATCGTTCCAGTGCCCGCCGCTTCCACCAGAGCATCCGCCCTGAGGGAGCATGTTCGCCTGAATTAGCACGGAATCGGAGTAAACCTGCCCATCGACAAAGGCCTGATCGGGCTTCACGGAGACGATCGACGCCAGGTTGAGGTCCATATCATGACCGGCAATGACTGACTGCTCCGCCGCACCATTCCCTATGAGTGGATTACCGGGCGCAGGCGACGTCTCCTCCTGCAGCACGTAGTTGCTGTCCTGTAGCAGATTGGTTTGCCAGATTGCGTTGACATCGTAGTAATCGCCAGTCACGTACAAGACATGAAGCGTTCCGCCGTAGCCGTGAATCTGAGATGCCAGCGATGGATCCATGCTGGTCTGGCCATTTTCGATCTGGTTGACGATCTGCTGAAGGCCGCCATTGAGCGGTTTGACGCTCTGACCTCCGTATGTATCGATCGTCGCCGCATTGATGAGGTGGTTTCCGCCGAGACTGATTGACGGCTCACCAAATCCGTCGGCGCCGCCCGCGCTATTCGCGGAATGAATGATGTCGTTATTCACCAGGATATTGTACTGATAGATCATATTGGCGGAGTGGTACGATCCGCCCACGATGATCATATCGTACTTGAAGTCACCGTTCGTGAGCTGAGCCACGTTCATCAGCTGATTCTCGCCAGCCACAACCTCGTAGTGCGTGTCCGAGCTCTTCTGCTCGACGACATCGTTGTTGGAGAGATAGTTGACCTGCGTCAGCGTATGGACCTGGTGGTAATTTCCATTGACGACATCGATATCCCACGTTGCGCCAGGCGCTCCCGGAGATCCGGCATAAACCGACGCGTGCTGGACAAACCCGGCAGCGTTGGTCGACTCGTCGGGCGTAAAATGGACGCCGCCGGAGGTTTCGCCGCTGCCGCTCGTTTCGACATGATCTCTATTCGCACTGGCGTTGACCTGGAAGATCGCGTTCGTGGTGTAATCGTTTCCCAGCACGATCATTGTCTTGCAGGCGCTTCCGAGATCAACGATCTGCGCGGCATTAGTCAGGTGATTGTCTCCGACATCGGCCCATTGTCCGAGCTGGTGACCAGTGTCCCCGGGCTTATGGTCGAGCGGCGATGTCAGATTTTGATGAAGAGCATCCGGCTCGGTCGCGTCGGGCTGCCCGTTCAATTGGTAGCCCTCCTTGACGGACGGGGGATTGCCTGAACCACCATGGCTGTTGTTCCAGTCCTTGTCCGCCGCGCCCAGTGCGGAAACGATCGCGGACGTGTCGTGCGGAAGCTTCCAGGATTCCGGAATGGCATCACTGACTTGGTGGATCATCGTACCAAGCAGTTGATCCGAAATCTGGATGAGGTGGTTCATGATCGGGGGATAGGTGGTCCCGATCAGGTCATTGCCGTCATTGAAAAGCGCGTTGACTTGATGAGTCTCAATCTCGCTTTGCTCGCCACCGGGGTGATACACAACCTTTACGTCGAAGCTGGCGCCGGCACCGCCTCCGCCACCGCCACCGCCACCGCTGAAGAACGGCGGCGGCGCCGGCGGCAGCAATCGATCTGGCGCGTCGGGAACGTCTGCCTCAGGCCATATTATTTTTGGCAGATGTGACTGTGGCACCCGAACGAATTGATGGGTGTCGTCCGGCAGGTTTCCTGGAGGTTCTACGGCGGTGGTCTGAAGATCGTCGAAGCTCAGTGGGGCGCTATTCTGTAGCGGACGTGGCGTATCGTCCCCGTCGGCGGCACGCGCGCCGGGGCCTCCGTCAAGTTGCACACGATCGCGTGCTATGTCATCGAAGAGATGGAGGTAACCGGAAAAATAAGAGATTGCTTCCGTCAAGCCGCCCGGAATCATTGTCGATCTCCGCTGACAGATTGCGTCTCCGCGAGCTTAAGCGCACGTTGCAATACCGCTTGCTGCCAAAACGACGAGGCCCGCGCGGCTCGAAGCCGCGCGGGCCATGGAGACGACTAATGTGTGATGTCGTGCGCGTCGTGCAGGTCGTTCCCTGCCACCTGCATCGTCAGGCTGTTGAACTGGATGTTGGCACCCAGCGTGATCGTCTGCGTGAAGGCAGACTGCGTCAGGGCGGCGTCGGCATGAGCGGCGATGCCGCTGGCGGACGTACCGGTGACGTCGCCGACATGGCTGTGGTCGGCACTGGAGTCACCGCCAAGGGCCTTGGCCTCCATGCTGAACCCGCCGCCATGCTCGGTCTCGCCACCGGTGAAGGTGACGTTCGCGTTCTCAACATGTCCATTGTTCACCAGGTTATTCACCTGATCGATGTTGAACTGGTTGCCGTCGCCGTTCAGCGTTTGGTTCACGACCTGCGGCATGATCAACGAATCGCTGAAGTGGCTCATGTCGTGCATATCGATCACCGGCGAGCTCAGGCCGGTTGCATGCAGATCGAGGTCGACCTTGACGTCCACGTTGACCTTGCTTTCGACGGTGTTCTCGACATTATTGTCGACAGCGTTGTCGACTTTGTTGTGAACGTCGTTGTCGTTGTGGTCGAAGTTGCCGTTGGCGTTCAGATTGCCGTTGGCATTCAGGTTGCCGTTGCCGTTCCAGTTGTCGTTGCTGTTGTCGCTCGAGTTGTCGCTTGAGTTGTAGAGCGCCTGCGAAGCAGTCTGCGTCTGATCCTGACCTTGGCCCTGACCCTGGCCCTGGCCTTGGCCTTGTCCCTGCAGATTCAACTGGCCCTGGCCCTGTCCCTGCAAGTTCAGCTGGCCCTGAGCTTGGCCCTGTAGTTGGCCCTGTTTCTTGGACATGAGATACTCCTGTTTGGGTTTGGAGCATCGTCAACGTTCGCGGTCGCTGATCTTCTGCGTCTGCGGCCTCTCACGTCTTTCGATACTGCTCTGCGTTGAGCCGGGTTCTCCCGACTGCAGACATCGCCTGATGTCCGCGCAGCTAGCATCGTCCAAGTCCTGAGAGGCGTTCAAATGGCTTTCCGAAGTAGTCGGCGTGATCCGTCTACTACCATTGAGGTATCCCGGATGCTTCATTGCTGCAGGTGAGCCTCGAGCTTGGGCAGAAACTCCCAAATATCCCGATTGATGCGGATCATCGCGCGGACCGTCTCGGAAAGCGACTTTAGACGAGCCTCATCGACCGGTCGCGTTTCTCCAAACGCGAGGCTTGCGCGGGTCTGAACGACGCGCATGGATTGGGTCTGGACTATCTCGCCGCTCTCGTCGACCGCATACATGCAATGCGTGAGCTCGTTACGAACCTGCGTCGTGTCGTTGAATCGGTCGATGAGCTTGTTCAAGTCTCTATTAAGAGCTTGATCTCTAATCTTGATCTTGGCCAGCCGTTGAATCAAATCGAGACGGGCTCGCGTCGTGTTCAACGTGGCAAACACCAACGCAGCCGAGGCTTCGTCCGTACTAAGCAAAAGCATCAGAACGTAAATGAACAGGCTCTCATTGTTCGACCAATTGAAGATGAGATTGCCAATGAGCGCGAGAACGTTCGTTCTATGGCCGGCAGACTCCGGCGCGGTCGCCTCAAGCGCGCTGAAATCCGGTTTGGGAGGTAGTCTGCTCACAGTCATTGGCTTGACCCCCGCGTGGACGTCCCGACGACCAGCAATCCCTTGCCAAGCCGACGAACATTGGCATTCTAGCTTACTTTGACGCTACCGCGCTACGCTCGTTCGCGCCGACGGCCCGCTAGCAATGGTGGAAGCTCGATGCTGAGGTGGCTTTTTACAATGATCGACGTGGCCCGTGTGCGCAATGCCGCAGTCGCGACGATCCAGCCATTGGTTGAGGCAAGCAGATGCCGTCTCGACGACATTCCGAGTTCGATCTGGCTTGAGCCGTATATGATCGGGCTCCTAGGCATGCTGATCACCCTGGCAGCGGAGCGGCAAACGCGCCCAATCAAGGGGGCTGCGATGCGCCAGGTTCAGACAGAAGTATGGCGCACGATTACCGGGTTGGACTATCGGATAGGAGAAGAGATTATGCTTCTCAGTGCCAGCCAGGACGAGCAATTCCTCGCGGGGTGCATGGACGCCGCGAGCATAGCGTCCGATCTATACGACTACGAAGCGGTCGCTCCGCTCGGATTGGATGCCCCGAATCTACAGGGCTCTTCGCTCTCTGCCGATCAAGTCGCAGTTCGTCAGGTCCGGGACATCGTCCGATGGCGCGAGACATTCGACACCTACGTCATGCGTCGGCAGTAATGCCCTTATCGGGCTTCAGCGACTAATTCGATCCCGATCCCCAATTGATCCTCAAGTTGCCATTGGACCTGTCCCCATCATCAGTGCGGAACGTCTGCCCGGTCAAGAAGCGAGGCTGCTCGCTGCGCCACGAGCCGGTCTCGACGATGACGCGGCGGTCAGGCGCGCGGAAGCGATCCTGCTGCCTGCGTTCGATCGGGCGATACGAATGTTGCGCCGAAGCTGCAACCAGCGGTCGCCGTTACTGGCACATTGGATTGGGTGTTTGCGGAATATCGCGCCGTCGGCTGGGAGTGGTTGCAGCGTGAGACAGATATCTTTGCGACGTTCATGGTCGAGCATTATCGAAAGCGAACCACCAATCAAATCATCAGTGGCGCTAAGAAACGCCGCACCTATCGCGACAAGGAGGAGAACAGTGCGTGATCTCGGTCCGAATGGAACGGCAGCCCCGCTGGATTCACGGTCCGAATAAGGTCGCGTAAGTTCTTGAAATCATTGGAGCGGGTGAAGGGAATCGAACCCTCGTATTCAGCTTGGAAGGCTGCTGCTCTACCATTGAGCTACACCCGCGACAGGGGCTCCCTAACACGGCCGGGCGGCGGCCTCAACTACCCGAGGCACGGCTTTCGCAGGCTTTCCGGCCTTGCGCACAGGTCCGGTTCCCCAGCGGCGCCTCCCCTTAACAGGCACGGCCATCCAGCCTATATTGAGAGCTCCCGCAATCAACGAAAGGAGGTGATCCAGTGTCTTTTACCAAGCGCTGTCACCTCGCTGGGATCGCCCGCTAGGCTTTGAAAGAGGCTTGGCATCGGGGCGCTCTCAGCCCTGGACCAGCGAGCAAGAAATCGGGCGCGACGGGATCTTCCCGCCGCGCCTTTTCATTGGCCTGGCCATTTCGCCGACATGGCGCGCATCCCTCAGAGCGTCGCCTCGCCCCCGAGCATTTCCCGGATCTTCCGCGACAGGTCAGCCTTCCGGTACGGCTTGCGGAGCAACGCCACGCCGGGATCGAGGTGCCCCTCGTGAACGATGGTGTTGTCGGCATAGCCTGAGGTGTAGAGCACCCGCACGCCCGGCCGACGGAGCCGGACAGCGTCTGCCAATTCCCGCCCGTTCATGCCGCCTGGCATGATGATGTCGGTAAACAGAAGATCGAAGCTCGCTCCCCGGTCGACCAACGCCAGCGCGGTTGCGCCATCGCTGGCGATCAGCGTGCGATAGCCGAGGCTGCCGAGCTGCGCGATGACGTAGCCCTGCACCAGCGGATCATCCTCGACCACGAGGATGGTCTCGTGTCCATGCGTCAGCGCGGGCGCCGGCGCCGGCCCGGTTCCCGCGGTCGCATCGCCCGCCGATCGCGGCAGCAACAGCCTCACCACCGTACCGCGTCCCTCTTCGCTCTCGATCGCCACCGTGCCGCCAGTCTGCTTTGCGAAGCCGTAAACCATGCTCAGTCCAAGGCCGGTGCCGCGACCGACCCCCTTGGTGGTGAAGAACGGCTCGAACACGCGGTCGCGAATCTCGGCAGGAATGCCGTGCCCGGTGTCGGCGACCGCGACCATGACATAGGAGCCGGCTTCGCCGTCGCCATTGTCCGCGCCATCGAGCTCCCGGTTGGCGGTCTCGAGCGTGAGCCTGCCGCCGTCAGGCATCGCATCGCGCGCGTTGACGGCGAGATTGACGATCGCAGAGGAAAGTTGCGACGGATCAGCCATGGCCGGCCATGCATCATCAGCAAGTCGCGTCACGATCTCGACATGCTCGCCAAGGATCGGCCGCAACAGCTTCACCGCCTCAAGGACGAGCGCGTTGACATCGATCTCGCGTGGCTCCAGCGGCTGGCGGCGGGCGAAGGTCAGGAGCTGCGACGTGATCTCGGCGCCGCGGGAGGCCGCATCGTCGATCAGCGCGGCGATCGAGGCGAGCTCGGGCTTGTCCGCGAGCCCCTCCTGGATGATCTCGATGGTTCCGATGATGACGGTCAGCACGTTGTTGAAGTCGTGCGCGACGCCGCCGGTGAGCTGACCGATCGCATCCATCTTCTGTGACTGGCGAAGCCGCTCCTCGGCCTCGTGCTGCGCGGTGAGATCGGTAGCGGAGCCGCGATAGCCCATGAAACGCCCGTCGTCGCCAAACACCGGCTGCCCGTTGACGCTGAAATAGTGCAAACGCCCGGCCGCATCGCGGCCGCGATACTCGAACTTGCGGAACGGCTCGTGGCGGTCCAGCGTCGCCATGTGGTCGCGCCATTTCTGCGCTTCGGAGTTTTGATCGAAGGCAGCATCCGGACGTCGTTTCCCGATCACGGCCTTACTGTCCATGCCGAATGCACCGGCCCGATCCGATATGTAGGTGAACACGTGATCCGGACCGGTTTCCCAGAACCAGTCGGAGGCGGTCTCGGCATAGTCGCGAAAGCGCTGCTCGCTCGCGCGCGCGTCGTCTTCCGCGCGCCGGCGGATCTTCAGATCACGATCGAGATTCGCATTGGCCTCGCGGAGTTCGCCATAGGCACGCTCCAGGTTGGCACACATGGCGTTGAACGCGTCGATCACCTTATCCAGCTCGTCGGGATCGTCAGGAGGCCGGCGCTCCAGACTTAATGGCGGAGGCGGCCGCGCCAGAGTGTACTTGCTGACGAACTCGGCGATGGCGACCAGGTGCCGGGTCACCAGAATGTGGAACATGTAGATGATGAACAGCGAGACGAGGAACGTCTTTGCCGCCTGACTTGCCAGGATGACGAGGGCCCGGTTCAGCAGTTGCTGATAGATGTCGCTGAGCGTCGCCTCGACATGGAGCACGCCGATTGGACGCGCGGTCCCTTGAACGGTGTAGGTCAGCGGATAGTCGCGCGTCACGACCGAGCGGCTAACGGGTTCGCCGACGGCAACACGGATGGGATGCGGCCGATCGGCGATCTCGCGGACCTCGGCGGCGCGGAGACCGGGCAGCCGCAGGATTCCTTCGAGCTGGAGCTTGAGCTGGTTCTCGTCGAGACTCCACAGGCTCTCGCCGAGGCTGCCCGTGGTGCTGCGACCGACCTCGTCGAGCCTTGTCTCGATCACGCCGACTTCGCGATCGTAGTCCAGATACAGCTGCAGCGCAGTCAGGGTCAGCGTCACGACCGAGGAGAACAGCAGCACGGCCGCAAGCAGGCGTGGCCCGACACCGCTGCGCGCCCCCTTGGATATTCGCGACAAAAACGTCGCGAGCACCGGGGGCGTAAACGCAACCCCGATAGTGCTCAAATCCCGCTCCGCAGCCGCCGGCGCAACAGCGCGGCTGCGATCGGGATTCTCGTCACTTGCCTTGCCCATGCACCCCGTCCCGGAAAATGGCGACATTCCTCTTCGGCCTGCCGGTCGCAGCCGCACACAATTCAACGGTTTTGATTCTCTTTCAGCACGCGTCGCGCGCAGCAATCCTGCCGGCCCTTGGGCGATCTGGGGTCGGCGGGGTCATATCTTGCGCCCAGCGGCAGGATCTTGGCGCAAACTATCACCTCGCGTGCTACAATGACATTGGTGATATCAAGGATAATGGCGGCCGAGCGGTGAGCTTGTGGCTCCGCGGAACGGCCATCTCCGGTAGATGGCGCTCGCATCAGAACTCAATGGTAGCAAGGGACGGCCGAGAAGCGCTCATGTGGCAGATCATCATCATCTGCCTTTCGCTGTTTGTAGCCGGTTCATCCCACGCGCAGTCGGTCATCCGGCTGGCTCGGATCGCCGACATTCCGGATCAATATGTCGGCGGCGAGCTTCTGCGCGCCGTCTACGCCAAGCTGAACATCAAGCTCGAATTCGTGGACGTCCCCGGCAAGCGGGCGCTCGCGCTGTCGAGCGCCGGCGCGGTCGACGGCGAAATCCAGCGGATCGGAACGTTGTCGGCCGAATACCCGACGCTGCTGCAGGTGACGCCAGCGATCAACTACATCGAGCCCGCCGTGTTCACGACCAAGCTCCATTTCGACGTGGATGGCTGGAATTCGATCAGGGCGTTCCGCATCGGAATCGTCCGCGGCGTCGGCTCGTCGGAAGCCGGGACGCGCGGCATGGACAGGGTCACGGCGACGATTGGCATCGAGAATTTGATCAGGATGCTCGATGCCGATCGTTTCGACGTGATCGTCAGCGACCTCTTCAGCGGGCTGGTCGCCGTCCGCAAGCTTAATCTCCAGGGCAGAATCTATCCGCTCTCGCCGCCGCTCGAGCGTATCCGCATCTTCCATTACCTGCACGAGAGCCACCGCGACCTCGTGCCGAAGGTTGGACAGGTGATCGCCCAGATGGAGGCAAGCGGCGAGCTGGCGGCGCTGCGCGAGTCTCTCGTCAAGCAGGTGCTGAGCACCCCCTGACGATGGCGGCCTCGAGATCGCGAAACCGCGCGCGCAACGCCGACGCCGCAATCCGCGCGGCTGAGAAGCCGAAGACGGCGAGCACAGACGCGCGCTTGCCGCGGCAGCTTTCGACGATGCGCTCGCTACCACTCTAAATTGCGATGATGGCCCGCCCGGTCGTGCAGATCGGCAGGCTGCGACGTCCCTGCTCGCCGCGCATCACAGGGCGCCTCCGATGAGCGATCAGCTGCTGTTGTGGCCATCAGTCGCCTCGACATTGGCGAGCGTTCACCCCGAGGGCGGCAATCGGGTTCCAGGGACGGTTTCACCCGGCGCAATATTTTCAGTCTCCCCATTGTCGGCTGCGGCTACGATGATACCGTCCTCGAGCTACGTGCCCAACAGAAGAGGTGGAGATGCTTTACGCGATCCTGGCTTACCACGTGGAAGGCGAGATTTTGTCGTGGACGCCGCAGGAGGACGCCGCCGTCGTCGCCAAAATCATCGAGGTTCAGGAACCCTTGAGGGCCAGCGGAAATCTTGGGCCGGCCGCCCGTCTGGATGACACAAGGAAAGCCCACACCTTGCGTGGCTCCGGCGCCGGAGTCGTCCTGGATGGGCCGTTTGCCGAGACCAAGGAGCAGCTTCTGGGCTTTCATCTCGTCGACTACGACACGGATGAGGAGGCGATCGCGGCCGCGCGCAAGCTGCGTGAGGTCAATCCGAGTGCGGTTTACGAAATCCGACCGATCAAGCTTTACGTCCCGGCCGATGGGTTCGGCGCGCCAGCGACAAAAGGATGATGGATCGCGCGGCGCTTCAGGGCTCGCCCGCCGCCGCCGTATCCAGGCGGCGGCGGATCAGCAGCGCGCCAAAGGCCAGAAACCAGAAATAGGACGCATATTGCGGGGCGAACGCGGCCACTACGGTCCCCGGAACCAATGCAGCCAGCGGGAACAGGGCCGCGATCAGCTGGGAACGGAAGCCTCGCATCACGAGCCACCACAACCATGCATTCAGCCCGGCGATGACGGAGAGATGCAGGCCATACAGCACGGCCACGGCGCTGCTCCTGTCGTAATTGCCATAGAGTCCGTTGGTCACCGGCAGCAGGACGATCGACAGCAGGAACACCAGGTTTAACAGCACGACGTGGCGGCCCGCTTCCGGTTGGCGGGCGAGCCGGCGGTGATGGCTGATCCAGAACACACCGGCGATGATGAAGCTGAGGATCAGGCCGGTGAGGCGCCCGGAGTAGAGTTGGCCGAGATCGCTCCATGTCGGCATCGCCTTGAACTCGCCCGCCTTGGGCAGATCATTGGCGAGCAGCGTCATCGCGACACCAAAGACGGTGTTGCTCAACGATTCCAGCCGGCGCATCTCGAAAAGGTCGGGCGTGGGATCGGCCATCTCTGCAAATCCGTCCGGGCTGGAACTTGAGCTGCCCTCTCCCCTAAATCCTCAGGCGGCTTGCGTCCAGCCGCATTGCGATTCGCCCGGGGATCGTTGATTCTGGCGGCATCACACTGGGGCGATTCGTGACGTCATATCTGGACACGCTCAATGCGGAGCAGCGCCGCGCCGTGGAGCATGGCGTGGCCGATGGCGTGACCGTAGGCACTCCCCTGCTGGTCATTGCGGGCGCGGGCTCCGGCAAGACCAACACGCTTGCCCACCGCGTCGCCCACCTGATCGTCGCGGGCGCCGATCCACGGCGCATCCTGCTGATGACGTTCTCCCGCCGCGCCGCCGCCGAGATGGCCGGACGCGTCGAACGCATCTCCCGCAAAGTGCTCGGCGAGAACAACGCCGCGATCATGCGCGATGCGCTGACCTGGGCCGGCACCTTCCATGGCATCGGCGCGCGGATGTTGCGCGAATATGCTGAGCGGATCGGCGTCGATCCCGCCTTCACCATCCACGACCGCGAGGATTCCGCCGACCTGATGAACCTGGTCCGGCACGAGCGCGGGCTGTCCAAGACCGAGAGCCGCTTCCCGGCCAAGGGCACCTGCCTGTCGATCTACTCGCGCTGCGTCAATGCCGAGATGGAAATCGAGAAGGTGTTGGGGACGCACTATCCCTGGTGCGCTGGCTGGGCCGCCGAGCTGAAGGGGCTGTTCGCCGCTTACGTCGAGGCAAAGCAGGCCCAACACGTGCTCGATTACGACGATTTGCTGCTCTACTGGTCGCAGATGATGAGCGATGCACTGATCGCTGACGAGATCGGCGGACGCTTCGATCACGTGCTGGTCGACGAATATCAGGACACCAACCGCCTGCAATCCTCGATCCTGCTTGCGCTGAAGCCGGACGGACGCGGGCTCACCGTGGTCGGCGACGACGCGCAGTCGATCTATTCATTCCGCGCCGCCACCGTGCGCAACATCCTGGATTTTCCGCAAAGCTTCTCGCCGCGCGCGGAAATGATCACGCTCGTCCGCAACTATCGCTCGACGCAGTCAGTGCTGGCGGCGGCCAACGGCGTCATTGGGCTGGCACGCGAACGCTTCACAAAAAACCTCTGGACCGACCGGACCTCGTCACAGAAGCCGCAGCTCGTCACCGTCCACGACGAGGCCGACCAGGCCCGCTACATCGTCGAGCAGGTGCTCGCCAATCGCGAGCAAGGCGCGCTGCTCAAGCACCAGGCAGTGCTGTTCCGGACGTCCTCGCATTCGGGTCCGCTCGAGATCGAGCTCGCCCGCCGCAACATTCCGTTCGTGAAATTCGGCGGGCTGAAATTCCTCGACGCCGCCCACGTCAAGGACGTGCTGGCGCTGCTGCGCTTCGCCGAGAACCCGCGCGACCGCGTCGCAGGCTTTCGCATCCTGCACCTCTTGCCGGGCATCGGTCCCGCCACCGCGCAGCGCGTGCTCGACCAGATGGCGGAGAGCATGGACCCGCTGCACGCGCTCGGCCAGCTTGCCGCGCCGCCGCGCACCGGCGCTGATTGGACCGACTTCGTCCGTACTGTCGAAAACCTGCGCTATTCGGAATGGCCTGCGGATCTCGAGCGCGTGCGGCTCTGGTACGAGCCGCATCTCGACCGCCTCCACGAGGACTCCGAGACGCGCCGCGCCGACCTGATGCAGCTCGAGCAGATCGCGAGCGGCTATTCCTCGCGCGAAAAATTTTTGACCGAGCTCACGCTCGATCCGCCTGACGCGACCAGCGACAAATCAGGGCCGCCCTTGCGTGACGAGGATTATTTGATCCTCTCGACCATCCATTCAGCCAAAGGCCAGGAATGGAAATCGGTGTTCGTGCTCAACGTTGTCGACGGCTGCATGCCCTCCGACCTCGGCGCCGGCACCAGCGCCGAGCTCGAGGAGGAGCGCCGGCTGCTCTATGTCGCGATGACGCGCGCCAAGGACGATCTGCACCTCGTGGTGCCGCAGCGCTTCTTCGTCCACGGCCAGGCCGCCAAGGGCGACCGCCACGTCTACGCCTCGCGCACCCGCTTCATCCCGGAGCAGCTGGTCTATCTGTTCGAGCGCACCGCTTGGCCGAAGGTCTCCGCGGCTGGCACGCGCGCTGCATCGCAGGGACCGAAGATCGACATCGGGGCGCGGATGCGGGGGATGTGGCGGTAGACGCAAGAGATCAGTCTCAGGGCCTGTCAGGATATCAGGAACAACAGAGGTCCTGACATGAAAGCCGTCGTCGTCGAGCAGTACGCCCCTATCGATCAGATCGAACTGAAGGACATCCCGCACCCGCCAGTGGAGTCCGGACAGTTGCGTATCCGGGTGGAAGCTGCCGGTATCGGCTTTGTCGATGGCTTGAAAGTTCAAGGGCTCTACCAAACCAAGGATCCCCTGCCCTTCATTCCGGGGACGGAATTCGCGGGTGTTGTCCAGGAGGCGCCCGGCGCACCGGGCGGCTATCAACCCGGCATGCGCGTAATGGGCATGACGCGGTCGGGCGCGCTCGCCGAGGAGATCGTGGTCAAGCCCGATGCGCTCCATCCCTTGCCGGACGGCGTCACCGCCGAAGTCGCCGCATCGTTTCGCGCCAATTACCTGACCGCGCTCTATGCGCTGAGCGGGCGTGCCACGATCGTTGCGGGCGAGCAGTTGCTGGTGCTGGGCGCTGCCGGCGGCACCGGCACCGCGGCCGTGCAGATCGGCAAGCTGCTCGGCGCTCGCGTGATCGCAGCGGCATCGACAGCGGAGAAACGTGAATTCGCGCAGGCGCACGGCGCCGACGCCGTGATCGACTACACCCAGGCCGGCTGGCGCGACACGCTGAAGGAATCGACCGGAGGACACGGCGCCGACGTGATCTTCGATCCCGTCGGCGGCGAGATCTCGGTGCAGGCCTTTCGCTCGATCGCCTGGCGCGGGCGCCATCTGGTCGTCGGCTTCGCCGGCGGTGCGATCCCCGCCCTGCCGTTCAATCTCCCGCTGCTGAAAGGCGGCGCCCTGCTTGGCGTCGATCTCGCACAGATCCCCACGCGCGAGCCCGATGTGCAGAGGCAACTGATGTCGCAGCTGACCGGCTGGCTTGCCGAAGGCAAGCTGAAGCCCGCAGTCGGTCGCGTGTTCGCGCTCGAGGAGTTTCGCGAGGCTTTCAAGACGATGCAGACGCGCGCAGCACTCGGCAAGATGGTGGTGCGTATGCCGGGATAGGCCTCACAAACGGAAACCGAGCATTTCCGAAAGCCGCCTTGTCGCGCGGCGTCGGTCCATTAAATCTGGCCGATCCTCCCCACAGAGACCTGATCGATGACTGCACCGCTCGAATTCGGACTGGATACCTTTGGCGACGTCACCAAGGACGCCACCGGCAACATGCTTGCGCATGCCCAGGTGATCCGCAACGTCGTCGACGAAGCGGTGCTGGCGGACGAGCTCGGCCTCGACTTCATCGGGCTCGGCGAGCATCACCGTTCCGATTTTGCGATCTCCTCGCCCGAGACCGTGCTCGCGGCCATCGCGTCGCGCACCAAGCGCATCCATCTCGGCTCCGCCGTGACGGTGCTGAGCTCGGACGATCCGATCCGCGTCTTCCAGCGCTTTGGCACGCTGGATGCGCTCTCGAACGGCCGCGCCGAAGTGATCCTCGGCCGCGGCTCGTTCACTGAATCCTTTCCGCTGTTCGGCTTCGATTTGGGCAAATACGAGGAACTGTTCGAGGAGAAGCTCGACCTGTTCGCCGCATTGCTGTCGCAGAAGCCGGTGACGTGGCAGGGCAAGCTGCGCCCGCCATTGAAGGATCAGCTGGTCTATCCGCCGGTCGAGAATGGTCAGCTCAAAGCCTGGATCGGCGTCGGCGGCAGTCCGAAATCGGTGGTGCGCGCCGCGCATTACGACCTGCCGCTGATGCTCGCCATCATCGGCGGCGATCCCGAGCGCTTTGCGCCTTACGTCGACCTCTATCACCGCGCCTACAAGGAGTTCGGCCGTCCCGCGCAGCCGATCGGCGTGCACTCCCCCGGTTATGTCGCCGAAACCGATGAGCAGGCGCGCGAAGAGCTGTGGCCCGACTACAAGGCGATGCGCGACCGCATCGGCCGTGAGCGCGGCTGGCCGCCGATGGGCCGCGACGAGTTCATCAGCGAAGCCGAGCACGGCTCGCTCTATGTCGGTGCACCCGAAACCGTCGCACGCAAGATCACCAAGACGGCAAAGGCGCTCGGCGTTGTGCGGTTTCAGCTGAAATACTCGGCGGGACCGTTGCCGCATGAGAAGCTGATGAAGAGCATCGAGCTCTATGGGCGCAAGGTGGTGCCGATGGTGCGGGAGATGATGGGGTAGTGGGCTGAGACAGCCCGCCAGGCCGGCGAACGGCCGGTAAGACTAGTCTTCGACCAACAGCAGTTCTTGTTGCCAAAGATGCGGCTACAAGACAGATCAGCATTGCGGGACGGCCGGTACGCATCCTCACAGGACGATGTCGAACGCGTGGCCGCGCCCGTGAAATACGTTTGCCGTGCCAGCCGACGACTCCTGCAATGGCAATCTGAGGAGGGTGCCCGGCACGAGGTCAGTCATAACGGCATCAGGCCAGACTACCCGCTGCGGCCGAGCCAGCGCTGGGTCGGGAACAGCTGCAATTGCCAGCGTCGAGCGGTCGCACCCCACACGCCGGTGGGCATGAACAGCATGATCAGGATGGCGAGCGTGCCGAGCACGACCAGATAGAGACTGCCAAATTGGGCGAGATAGGAGACGAGCCCCCACAGCAGGAGCACGCCGACCATCGGACCTTCGATGGTGCGCACCCCGCCGATCACGACGATGAAGATGACATAGGCGGTCCAGTCGGTGACGCTGAAGGCCGCATCAGGCGAAATACGCGCCTTCTGCAAATACACCACGGCGCCGACCATACCGGTGGCGAACGCGACCGCGATCCACAGCACGTGGCGCGTCCGCGTGGTGCGGACGCCGACGCTGCGCGCCGCCGCTGCGTTGTCACGGCTTGCGGCCAGCGCAAGGCCGTGGTGCGAGCGCATGAAGGCGTAGATGCCAAGCGTGACCAGCACGGCGAGCAGCAGCGCCAGCCAGTAAACCAGTACGTCACGCGCGGCCGCCGGGCGCAGGCCAAGCAGCGCCTGCACCGCCTTCAGCCCGATCATCTGCGACAGTTCGCCGGGCGAGATCGACATCCCGGTGCCGCCGCCGAGCGACTTGAACTGGGCGCAGATCAGCCGCAACGCTTCGGCTGCGACCCAGCTGCCGATCGCGAAATATGGCCCTTCCAGCCGGAATAGCAGCGGCCCGAGCACCGCCGCGACCAGCGCCGCGAACAGTCCGGCCAGCGGGATCGCCGCAACGGGATCGAGCCCGGCCATCACGATGCCGGCAAACAGCGCATAGGCGCCGAGCCCGACAAACGCCTGCTGCCCGACCGATACCAGCCCGCCCCACCCGGCCAGCACGTTCCAGAGCTGTGCCAAGGTCAGCATGGTGAAGACGAAGATCATATCCTGGATCAGGTTGCGCGAGGCGATCGCGGGCAAGGCGGCCAGCGCCACGATCAGCGCGATGCCGGCCAGCGCCGCGACGCGCGACAGCCGTGTGCCGACCCGAACCTGCCACACCGGCGCCTCCGCCGGGCGCTGCTCGCGGCTTGCCGGGATATGGATGCTTTCGACGCTCATGTCCGCCTCGCCGGGAACAGCCCGCGCGGCCGCACCATCAGCACGGCAAGGAAGGCGAGATGGCCGGCCAGGATCTGCCATTCCGGATTGATCCGCCCTCCGATCGCCTGCGCCAGCCCAAGCACGATGCCGCCCGCCAGCGTCCCCCACAGGCTGCCGAGCCCGCCGATGATCACCGCCTCGAATGCGTAGAGCAGCCGCGCCGGTCCGATCGACGGATCGAAGCTGGCTCGGATACCGAGCACAATAGCGGCGATCACCGACACTGCGAGCGACAGTCCGACCGCGATGGCGTAGACATTGCGCTCGTTGATGCCCATCAACTGCGCGATCGCGGGATTATCCGCAGTGGCGCGGAAGGCGCGGCCGAGCGAGGTGCGATAGAAGATGAGCTGGAGCAGCGCGACGGCCGCAACCGCCGTCAGCAGCGCGGTCAGCGGCGCCAGCCCGACGCTCAGGCCAGGAGCGAGCGCCACCGACGAGGATTCGAAGGCGCCTGCCTGCAGCCTGCGGCTGTCGGCGCCGTAGCCGAGCAGCAGTCCGTTCTGGATCACGATCGACAGGCCGAAGGTGACGAGCAGCGGCGGCAGGATGTCGTCGCCGAGCACCCGCTCCAGCACCAGCCGCTGCAGCACGAAACCGAGCACGAACATCGTGATGACGACCAGCAGGGATGCGACTGCCAGCGGCAAACCGAGCGCGTTGGTGGCGCTGAGCACCAGATAGGCGGCAAGCAGGATCAGATCGCCATGCGCCAGATTGACCAGGCGCATGATGCCGAAGATCAGCGACAGGCCGAGCGCGAACAGCGCATAGACGCCGCCGAGCAGCACGCCTTCGATGATGGTGTCGAACCCGCTCATCGCTCCCTCATGCTCCGAAATAGGCCGCGCGGATCGTGTCTTGATCGACATCCCCAGGCCGTCCGCTCAGTGTCACCCGTCCCTCCTGCAAACAGTAGAAGCGATCCGAAGCCCGCAATGCGCGGGCGATGTCCTGCTCGACGAGCACGACGGCGGTGCCGCCGGAGCGGATCTGCGGCAGCATGCGGTAGATGTCCTCCACCACGATCGGCGCGAGGCCGAGGCTGATCTCGTCGCACAGCAGGACCGTCGGGTTGGACATCAGAGCGCGGCCGATCGCCACCATCTGCTGCTGCCCGCCCGACAGCGCGGTGACGGCGCCGCGCCGCCGCTCCTTGAGCACCGGGAACATGCGGTAGACCGCAGCGAGATCCCACGGCGCGCTGCGTTCGCCGCCATATGCGCCGATCAAGAGGTTCTCCTCGACGCTGAGCGAGGGAAACAGCTGGCGGCCCTCCGGCACCAGCGCGAGGCCGAGCCGGACGATGCTGGCGGCGGACGCATCGCCGATCGCGCGTCCCCCGAGGCGGATCGCATCGGGACGGTTCTTCACCAGCCCGGCCAGCGATTTCAGCATGGTCGACTTGCCGGCGCCGTTGGCGCCGATCACAGCGACCGCCTCGCCCTCGTTCAGCTCGAAGTCGATGCCGAACAGCGCCTGGAAGTCGCCGTAGAACGCATCGAGCGCCGTGACATTGAGCAGCACGGTCATGCCGGCACGCCCATATAGATGGTCTCGACCTCGCGCGAGCGCATCACCTCGACTGGTGCGCCCTCGGCGACGACTTTGCCAAAGTTCAAGACGACCAGCCGCTGCACCACCGCGAGCAGCGCATGCACCACGTGCTCGATCCAGATGATGCCGACGCCTTCGGCATGGATGGTGCGGATGGTCTCGACCAGTTCGTGGCATTCGGCATCGGTGAGGCCGCCCGCGATCTCGTCGAGCAACAGTGTGCGCGGCCGGGTGGCGAGCGCCCGCGCCAGCTCGAGTCGCTTGCGATCGAGCAGCGGCAGGCTGCCAGCGAGCCGATTGGCCTTGGCTTCGAGGCCGGTCAGATCGAGCATGCGGCCGCAATGCTGGATCGCATCCGCCTCCGACAGGCCGCCGCCGAACAGCGCGGCGACCGCAAGGTTCTCGAACACCGAAAGATGGTCGAACGGTTGCGGGATCTGGAACGAGCGCCCGATTCCGGCGCGACAGCGTGCCTCGGCCGAGAGACCCGTGATGTCGGCGCCATCGAGAACGATGCGGCCGGCGTCGGGCCGCAGCAGCCCGGTGATCAGGTTGAACAGGGTCGATTTACCGGCGCCGTTCGGCCCGATCACGCCCAGCGCCTCGCCGGAGGACAGCGTCAGGTCGATCGCGTCTGCAACCACGATGGCGCCGAACCGCTTCGAGATGGCATGGAGTGCGAGCATGGTTGCCTACATCCGGTTTCGGCGTAGAGGAGATGCGCAGCAACGCCACGCATCTTCTGCCTTCGATGAAGCAGCTGGCTTGCGCTAACTCAACGCCTGCATGTCGCCGCCGAGCGGAATCTGAGGCGCCAGCTTGTTGTCCGTGATGACCATGTTGTACTTGTCGCCGCTGAGGCGCCACTGGCCGCCGACCAGCGGCGTCTTGGCGATGTTCTTCGCGGCGAACGGCGGCACGGCGCTGGAGCCGAACTCGATCTGGCCGACGATCGTTTCGAGCTTGGTGGCGCCGATCGCCTTCGCGAGCGCCGCGCCGTCGCCCGGATCGCTGGAGCGCTTGATCGCGTCGATCGCGACCTCGAACAGCGAATGCACGAAGCCGATCGGCTGGGTCCATTGCTTGCCGGAGGTCTGCTCATATCCCTTGGCGAGATCGGCGGCGCTGAGGCCGCTGAGGCTCGATTTGTAGGGATGCGTCGGCGTCCACCACACCTCGGTCGAGATGTTGTTGCCGCCCTTGCCGAGCGCCTGCACCGACGCCGGGAATAGCAGCGCCTTGGCGACCGATACGACTTTCGGTTTCAGCCCCTTCTGCCGCGCCTGGTTCCAGAACGTAGTGAAGTCGGGCGGGATGATCACGCCGGTGACGATCTCGGCATCGGCACCACGAAACGCCGCGATCTGCGAGCTGAAATCGTCGGTGAGGTTCTGGAAGCGGCCGGGATCGGTGAGCTTGAAACCCTGCTTGGCCAACACGGGCGGGAAGCCGATGGTGGTGTCGCCCCAGGCGTTGCCGTCGGCATCGTTGGGGAACAGCGCGCCGACCGACTTGTTCGTCGCGACCTGGCTCCACATGCTGGTGAAGACGCCGATCACGTCTTCCAGCCCCCAGAAGTAATGGAAGGTATAGTCGAACGGCTTCCAGCTCTTGGGATCGCCCGGATTGGCCTGCCGGCCGATGAAGTTGGTCTGCCACGGCGCGACGGAAGAGATGCACGGCACCTGCTCGAGCTCGCACTGTGTCGCCACCGGATTGTTGGTTTCGGGCGTGGCGCCGACCACGATCAGGCCGACATTGTCGCGGGTGATCAGCTCCTTGGCGACCTCGGCGGCGCGGTTCGGGTTCGACTGGCTGTCTTTTGTCACCACCTCGACCTGATAGGTCTGTGATCCGACCTTGACGCCATCCTTGATGAACTTTCTGAACTCGCCGAGCACGAAATCGTCAGCTTCGGCAAAGGCCGCCAACGGACCGCTCTTCGGCGAGACATAGCCGATCTTGATCGGCTTGTTGGCCGCGCGCACGGAAGGCGCGAACAATGTCGTCGTGCCTGCGGCGGCGAGACCACCGGCGATGCCCTGCAGCACGCGGCGACGATCGAAAGACTTCATGTTCAATAGATTTTTGGTCATTTCCCCTCCCTTGAGGCAAGCCGGTTTTCAAGCCGGCTGCCGTCCATTCCGTTCTGAACAATTATCCGCGCAGCGTCGCATCACGCGGCGGCGACGGACTTCGCCTGAGCCTTCGCGCTACGGCCGAGGATCTGGCCGAACACGTCGAGCAGCACGTCGGGGGCATTAACTGCCGCCTCTCTGGCGCGCCAGGCGACATACATGTCGGGACGCACCAGCACGCAGCCGTCCTCGTCGACTTCGCTCTGGCGATACCAGTCGGCATAGATGTCGAGCGCGTCGCAGCCCTGTGGACCGATCGTCACCACATCGACCGGCAGGCCGTAGGCCTTCTCGACCGCGGCGGCGGCGGCTTTCCAGCCATCGCCGCCGATCCCAGTGAGTAGCGTGAAGCGGCCCTTTCCGGTGAGATCGAGCGTCGACTTGCGCTGGCCCTGATGCTCGATCCAGACATGCGGCAGATGCGCACCGGGCCAGGTCGTTGCCTGATAATACAGTTCGTGATCCCTGGTGAAGGCCGGCATCGGCGTGCCGTCGGACACTACGGCGGTCGAGCCGTAGCGCTGGTTCAGCTCGACGCCGTGGCAGTTGAACTCGTAGCTTTTCCTGGCGATGGCCTCATAGAGCTTCTTGCGCCGCGCCTTGCCCTCGGTGGTCGGCGCCTTACGTGCCGCGATCGCCTTGCGGGCCTCGGCTGGATCGGTCGAGGCGACCAGCCCCACCGCCTCGAAGATCGGCGGGAAATCGCCGATACTCTTGTTGGCGCGGGTCACGATCTGCTTGCCGACCGGCTGGCGCTCCGCCGAATAGGTCTCGAGCAGCGACGGTGCCGCATGGCCCTCGAGCACCAGCTTCAGCTTCCAGCACAGATTAAAGGAATCCTGGATCGAGGTGTTGGAGCCGAGGCCGTTGGTCGGCGGATGGCGGTGCACGGCATCGCCGACGCAGAAGACGCGACCGGACGAATAGTGGCCGGCATACATCTCGTTCACGGTCCAGGTCGAGGTGGAGCGGACCTTGACCTCCAGCGCCTCGTCGCCGACGAGATTGCGCACGATCGAGATCGCCTCGTCATTGCTGAGCTTGCGCTCGCCCTGCTCGATGTCGTAGCCCCAGATGATCAGCCATTCGTTCCACGGCCGCACCATGCGGATCAGGCCGGCACCGATGCCGCCAATCTCAGCGCCAGGCTGCAGCACCCAGTACAGCACGCTCGGCCGGTGTGCGACGTATTTGCTCAAGTCGGCCTGCACGATGATGTTCATGCTGCCGGCGCGACCCATCTGCCCCTCCATCGGCAGCCCGATCACCTCGGCAACCCGGCTGCGGCCGCCATCGGCGCCGATCAGATACTTCGCGCGGATCTGGTAGGTCTCCCCGGATAGCCGATCCTTCACCGTTGCCGTGACGCCGTCGGCATCCTGCACCAGGTCGACGAACTCGGTGTTGAAGCAGAGCGAAGTGCCGCGCTGGCCGGCGGCCTCGATCAGGATCGGCTCGAGCAAATTCTGCGGCAGGTCGCAGATCCGGGTCGGGCTGGCGAGATCGTAATCCGCCTTGCGCGAGGGATGATTGCCCCAGGAATAGAGCCGACCGAACTCCTCGCCGGCGAGACTTTCACAGAACACGTTGTTGGCCATCAGATGCTGCGGCACCGCCTGCGCCACCGCCTTGTCCTCGAGGCCGAGATCGCGCAGAACCTCCATCGCACGCTGGTTGGTGATGTGGGCGCGCGGCGTGTCAGCCAGCCAGCCATATTTCGTCACCAAGATGTGCTTGACGCCGTACATGCCGAGCAGGGCCGCCGCCGTCGCGCCGGCCGGGCCGCTGCCGACGACAAGCACATCGGTCTCAACAGGTTTGCTGGTCATCATGCTCTCCTTGGTCGTGTTGTTGGTTGCGATCGTCATTCCGCGGCCATCATCGGCCGGGGCACCAAACCTGCGCCGGGCTTCATCTGGAAGTCGTAGGTCATCAGGTGCCACGGGCCGGAGACCCGCTCGCCGTTCGGCAGCGCTGCTTCGTTGCGCGGCTCGACGCGCGCGATGAGTTCGTCCTTGACGCCGAACACCACGTCGCTGCGCAGATATTGGTCGCCATCGAGGAAGACGTGGGTGATCAGCGGCTCGTAGCCTTCGGCCTTGACCAGGAAGTGCACATGCGCGGGGCGCATCGGGTGACGCTGCGTGGCGGTGATGAGATCGCCGACCGGGCCGTCGGTCGGGATCGGATAGCTGCACGGCAAGATTGTGCGGAACGAGAAGCGGCCGTCAGCATCGGTGACGAAGCGCGCGCGCAGCGACGGCCCGTGGGCCGCATAATCGGCCTTCTGCGAATCGTAGAAGCCGTCATCGTCGGCATGCCAGACGTCGATCTCGGCACCGGCAAGCGGCTTGCCGGCGAGGTCGGTGACGCGGCTCTGCACGAACATCACCTCACCGTCGATGCCCTCGGAGATATTACCACCGTGCGGCGTCACGCGGTGCTCGCCGACATAGAACGGGCCGAGCACCGTGGTCTCGGTTGCGCCCTCGCGCTCACGGTGATTGACGGCGTCGACCAGCATCGAGACGCCGAGCACGTCGGAGAGCAGGATGAACTCCTGGCGCAGCGGCGTGCAGGTCCGACCGGTGCGGGTCAGGAACTCGATCGCCTGATTCCATTCCTCGAAGGTGAGTTCGGTGCGGCGCACCAGATCGTGGAGCGATTTCACCGTCTCCTCGATGAGGAACTTCAGCCGCTTGTTCGGCGTGTTGGCGAAGCTGCGAACCACCTCGTCAGTGAGGTCATGCTCGTTGAAATTGGCCATCGTGTTGTCCTTGATCCCTGAGGTTCAGTCCTGCGCGGGCGCTTCGCCGCGCCAAGCTGCCGCGATCAATTGCTCGATCGGGGCGCGATCAATCGGTCTTGGATTGGCATATGGCTTGCGCACCGCCATCTCCGCAGCGCGTGCGATGCCGTCCTCGGGCATTCCGATGTCGGCGAGCGCGCGTGGCAGCGCGAGCTTCCGAGCAAGGTCAAACAGGCCCTGCGGAGCATTGGCGCTGTGCAGCGCCCGCGCGGCTCGAGTCATGGCCTCGGGCGCGGCGGCGGCGTTGTAGGCGGCGGCGTGTGGCAGCACGATCGCGTGAGTTTCGGCATGCGGCAGGTTGAACATGCCGCCCAGCACGTGGCAGAGCTTGTGGTGCAGCGACATGCCGACCGCGCCGAGGCAGACGCCGCACAGCCATGCACCATAGAGCGCATCGCGACGGGCGCCGGGATCGGCGGGCGCCACCATGATGCGCGGCAGCGCGCGGGCGAGCGCGGCGATGCCATCCTCCGCCATCAGCGAGGTCAGGGGATTGGCGTCGGGCGCATAAAGCGCCTCGACGGCGTGGGCGATCGCGTTCAGGCCGCTGGCAGCGGAGATGTGCGGCGGCAGGCTGACGGTGAGATCGACGTCGTAGATGACGGTATCAGGCACCAGATCCTGGGAATGCTGCGTGGTCTTGATGCCGTTGCTGGTCTCGCCAAGAATCGGCGTCATCTCGGAGCCGGCATAGGTGGTCGGCATCGCGATATGCGGCAACCCCGTGCGCAGCGAGAGCGCCTTGCCGAGTCCGATCGTCGAGCCGCCGCCGATCGCGACCAGCCCGTCGATGTCGCGGGACTCCACAATCCGAAGCGCTTCGTTGGTGACTTCAACCGGCGTATGCATGCGGGCGCCGGTAAACAGTCCGGCGAGCCTGTCGCCGAGGCCTGTGCCGAGCCGTCGCCCGAGGTCGTGCTGCTCGCTTGTGGTGAGCACCAACGCCCGCTTGATGCCGAGGCGCTCTGCCTCCTCGCCGAGTCGCCCCGAGGTGCCGGTACCGAACAGGACGCGATATTGCTGCGAGCAATAAGCAAACGCGCCCTTCCCCGCACCACCGGCCATCACAACGGACGCGGCTCCGGCATCGGCCAGCGCGATGCTCATGGCAATCCTCCCAAGCCGCCGAACCGGCGATCTCATGTCGTTGGGAGGAAGCTAGGGGCGGGCTGGCGCGGCGGGCCTGCACGAAACCGAAGAAAATCTGCACAAAACCGGAAAAATAATGCAGGGCTGAATCGGACCTTCGACCGCCGGGGCCGCGATCAGCGGAAGCTAGTGGCTGTGTCGGTATCGTCCGGGTGTTATGCCAGTAAAGCGGCGGAACATCCGCGTGAAATGCTCTTGATGGGAGAAGCCGCAAGCCAGCGCGATCTCGGCCAGACTCAGGGTCTCGTCGGCAAGCAGCGCCCTGGCGCGCTCTATGCGCAAATTGAGCACGTATTGATAAGGCGAGACGCCGCTGGTCGCCTTGAAAAGCCGCACGAAATACTCGGTGCTGCGGCCACACAGCTGCGCCAGCTGGTCGAGCCGGATATCGCTGTCGATGTTGGCATCAACGAATTCGCGGATCCGCGCCATCTGCTTGACGCTGAGCAGGTTTGGATGCTTGCCGGCCTCCACGCTCGGCTTGTGGAAATTAATCGCGACAAAGCGGTTGGCAATCGCCTGCGCGATCGGATCGACGAATAGCGACGAGGCCGGCAGGCCGCCGGTGATGGTATCGCCGATCGCCGCGGCGAGATGCTCGAGCACAGCGTCCTGATCGCCGAGCATCGGCGCGAGGCCGCCGATCACGCCGGCTGCCCCGTCAGGGCCGGCGAAAAGGTCGGAACGCAGATAGATGTGCGTGGATTCCAGCGGCTCGCGCAGGAGCACGTTGCATGCATGGCCCGCCGGCAGGAAGAAAACGCCACCGCGCGGGATGTGCCGAGCAACCGACTTGCCGTCCATCACATACGTGATGTCGACCGGGCCGCCCCGATGTAGCACCATCAGATTGTCTGAAAGTGCGTGGAAGTGCCCATCAAACGGCCGTTCGCGCTGGACCGAGGCAAACGCCGATGACCAGCCGAGCCCTTCGCTCGAGCCGCGGAATTCGGCCTGGAAGCGGTTCAGGATCCCGTGCGTCTCCTGCACCCCAAAATTCGACGTCGCCTGCATCCGACAGACCAAGGGCTCGCGGCTTCGGTGCCGCGGAGTAAAACCCAATGGCCCTCAATTTTCAATCCAATCGCTTCCATCGTTGCTGCAGCGCAATGTCAACACCGGCAACACAGTTCGAAGCTCTCTGAGATTCGTTGCAGGGCGGGACGGCGTCCAATGGAGATCGGTGCGGTCCTCGCGCGCCAGATCGAAGTTCTAACCAATGCTTGCAGCCAAGCGCTTGGCCTCCGTCGTCGCTTGCCGGCGCATCGCTTCGAACTGTTGCCGCTTCGGATCGACGTCTCGATCGGTGGGGAACGACCGAAGTATCTCTCCGAACGACTCTGCGACTTCGTCTTTGAATTCGCCGTGCGGAAGAATGTATGGCTCGTTCCCGACGATTCCTTCGACCACCCGTTCGCCTACGGCGAGAGGGTCCATTCCGGCTTCCAACGGCGAACCGCCGGCCGCGAACGGGCCGCCCGCCGATTGAGCAGAACCGAACGTGTTGAGGTGAAGCGTCGTGTCGACGAGATTGCTGCGAACCAGGCCGGGGCAAAGGAGCGAAACGCCAATGTTGTGCGGTCCGAGTGCCATTCGCAACGACTCCGTCAGGCCGCGCACCGCGAATTTGGATGTCGAGTAAATGCCGCCGGGATTGGGAAGAGCGAGGATGCCGGCCATCGAGGAGGTGTTGACGATGTGACCACCTTCTCCATGCGCCCGAATCCGGGGAACGAACGTCGCGACGCCGTTGACGACGCCCCCGACGTTGATGTTCATCACAAAATCCCAATCCGCGAAGCTCGCGTCTTCCATGGGCACCATGCTCGATACGCCTGCATTGTTGCAGAGTATGTGGACCCTGCCGAATACCTTCTCGGTCTCCGTCGCCGCTCGTGCCATTGACTCGCGGTCGGCAACGTCCAGACGGATCAGATGGTAGTTCTTGTTGGAGCGATCGAGGGCGGAAGCCGCCGCATCGAGATGCGATTGACGGACGTCCGCGACAACGACCTTCACCCCATGTTGCAGGAACGCGCGGGCCATTCCGAACCCGATCCCACTCGCGCCTCCCGTGATGAACGCGACCTTATTTTCGATATCTTTCATTTGATGGTGCTCCTGAATCCTTGCGCACGCCCCTCGACGTCATCGCGCCTTCTCGAGCATGAGCGAGAAGGTGGAGTGCAATCCCCGCCACTACGGCCACGGATACCGACCGGCATACTGTGGAACGAATTAGCGTCTCCACCTCCGGCTAGGCTCTTAATCGTAAGTTGCCAGACCCCGCCGCGGATCGCTGTTAGTCCTCGTGGCCCTCGATCATGACGAAATCGGAGGTGCTGGCTTCGTCGCGAATCTTGGCCGCCGCCTGATACTCGGGTGAGTCGTAGCAGGCCTTGGCCATTGCGTAGCTTTCAAACTCGATGACGACGTGGCGACGCCCTTGAAGTGCGTCGCCGTGCACTTCGCATGCGCCGTTTCGGACAAGGAACCGCGCCCCGTACTTCTTCAATGGCACGGCGTTGGCCGCGATGTAGTCCTTGTAGCGCTCCGGGCTCGTGACGTTGATGTGACCAACCCAATATCCCTTCTTCGCCATCTCGCACTCCTCCTGCGCTAACGGTCTGCTGACAAACCGGACCACTCACTGGCACCTACCAGCCGCTGCTTCACCACAAGATGCGGCGGCGGGAAGAATCGAATTTATGTTGGCCGTGACCCCACATATTCCGAGATCCATCTTTCCAGGAAAGCAGCGATGTCATCGCTGTTCCTTTCCTGCATCATCAGGTGGCCGTTGCCGCGCAGGCCATGGTCCTCGAGCCGCAGGTGGACGGCTCGCACGCCCGCCTGAACGAGATAGTCGACGGTGCCGTGGTCGTGCATGGACCAGGCCGACGCCTCCGATGTCACGACAGCAACGGGCATCGATGCGAGGTTGGGAAGGCGCCTCGCCGGCTCTTTCTGAACGAAGCAGTCCGCCAGCCCAGGTTTCGAAGCCTTGCGGATTTCGCGCCGCAGTTCAGTTGGGTCTTTGAGGGGCGGATCGAACGTCATCGGGATCGCAGTGAGTCCGTAAGAGAGGTCGCCCAGCCCCATCGGCAATTGGGCGAAAGGCGGCCCCATTGGCTCAACCGCCACGATGCCTTTCACCAGGTGCGGTCGACTATCTGCCACGAGCCAACCGAAGGGCGCTCCCATGGAATGGGTGAGCAGGATCGCCGGACCAATGCGATCCAGCAATTCGGCTCCGGCTCGCTGCATAAGCTGTTGCGTCTGTGCCAAAGAGACAAGGAATGGACCTTGCGTCGCGATGAATTGGTCCAGAACTGGATCGCCGACGACACCAGAGCCAGGCCACTGATCATGCTTCTGCGCATTCGGCCAGCTGTTCGGCTGCTTGCCGGGCGCGGTAAACAACGTCATGGCAAATTCGTAAGTCAGCGGAGGTGTCATGGGACCCAGAGCCTCCGGATGCAGGGGTGAGCGACCATGCCCTGGGCGGTCGACGACATAGACCGGGTAACCCTGTTTCAGAAAGTAAGTGGCCCATCCCGGCCGTCCGTCGGGAGTACCGAGAAAATCCGTTCCCTGCCCCCCACCTCCATGCACCATCACGATGGGATATGGATGCCGGATGTGTTCCGGGATCTGATACTGCACGAACATCTGGCCCGCAGCGATGGTGCCATTCGGTGTCTTCTGGCGGACCAAACCGGTCCAAAAGAATCCCTGATCTGCCAGCACCAAGGGAGCAGTTTTAGCTTCAGTCTGGGTCACGTCCCCCTCCGACTTTCTTCAGAGATCCAGAAAACCGGTCGGCAGCCCAAGATTGCTGCGACCAATGTACTTCGCGAAGGTCATGTATTGGGAGGACATGTGTCCTCGGTACATCTGGGCGTCGCCAAAGTATCGAAGCATCCTTGAGCCCTTCCGCGCCGCGGTCGACCCGGCGGTCTGAAACAGGAGCTCGATGGCGTCACAGGCAAGACGTGCGCCGGTCTGCAGCATTCCCCACAGTCGCAAGTTTTCTTCCACGGATGCTTGCAAGCCCGTCCTCGCCCACCGCTGGCAGTAGTCCATGTGCTTGCGCAAACCCTGCAGCAGCACGCCTTCGGCCGCATCGGTCAAGGCTATGGCGCGGCCATAGTTGACCTGGAAATCAGTCTCGAAGGCGCGCTTGATGAAAGGTGGAACAAATGTGTTTTGCGAGAGCAGGATATCGCGATACTCATCGATCGCCGCGCGCGCGGCACCGATGATAGGCGATGTCAGAGACGCGTGATAAGGACCCATGAGAACCCCGACATACATGGGGTTACCATGCAAGCGCGTTCCCGGTGTGCCCTCGGAGAGATCCTGCTTTGCACCCAGCGCGTCGAAGAACGCGGTCATGTGCTCGGGCACGAAGACATTGTCCAGCTTGACGCTGTTCGAGCCGGACCCGCGCATGCCCAAGGTGCGGTCTCCACCCCAATCGCCCAGAATTGTGTATTGCCCCCGCGGCACGACGAAGTTCAGGATTCGCGGCGGGAACGAAGTTTGAAGCAACGTTGCGCCGAGGAAGTGCGTGCTGTGCGGTATTCCCGACGCATACGGCCACACACCATTGATGATGTAGCCGCCCTCGACCGGCAGGCACGTGCCCCCGGGGGCAGCCCGGTGCGGTGACGCGAAATGACCGGATGAACCGAAGATTTCGATCTGTGCAGCTTCCGACCAGTGCGAGGCTATGACAGGCGCATGAGAAGCGGCCAACGTCAAGCACCACCCCGCGGACGGATGACCGCGCGAAATCTCCACCATGACGCGAAAAAATGTTTCGTAATCGAACTCGTAGCCACCAAACATTTTGGGCTGCAAGATCCGATAGAATCCGGCATCGATGAACTTCTGCTGGATTTCGTCCGAATAATGTCCCCGCTCATCGGTTTCGTCCTGCGATTCCCGCAGCAGCGTTCTCATCGAAGCCGCGCGGTCCACCAGATCCTGCGGAGTGAGGTGAGGTTCCGGTACCGGCAGGCTCCTGCGCATGGCCTGAACGTTCATTTTCAATCTCCTGATAATTCCGTTGAGCGTGTCGCAGCTAACCGGCGATAGGCATTTATGCCGGCGAGCTCACAATCATTCTTTTGTGGCGCTCGAGCACCCGCGGCGCAGTTTCGTCCAGCATCAGGCAAAGCAAGCCTGCACAAACACAAAGCGTAGCGGCGATCCACATCGAGCTGGACGGACCGAACACGTCGGAAGCGATCCCGGCGAGGGCCGGGCCCGCGAAGCCGCCCGCGAGCTCGCCAACCCCCATGATGAAGCCAAGCGCAGTAGCAACATGGGTCGGCGGGATTGTCTCGGACGGCACAGTGGCCATGAACAACGAGAAGCTGCCAATGGCGAGATTGCCGACACCCATGAGCAACACCATCAAAGGCAACGGTCCGTCGAACATTACGGTTGTCACCGGAGCAATCACGGCAACGAAGCCCGACAGGATGAGAATCGGACGGCGGCCAAAGCGATCCGACAGCGCCGGTACGATGATTGAGGACGCGGCCGTTGCGATACCGGTCGCCGCCACGGCAACGCTCATTGCGCTGGGCGACAGACCGCGAACCTGCACCAGGTAGATCGGAAGGAAGGTTATCTGAATCAGGAGCCAAGACACCATCAGGCAGCTCACGATCGCGCAAACCCAGATGTTGCGATGTTTCAGCATCGTCAAAAGCGGAATCGTGTTGCGCGCTGACGCAGCCGATATCGGAGCGGCACCCGACGAAGGTTCACGGATAAAAGCGACAATCAGGGCCGCCACCACAAAGCCAGGCACCGCCGCAATGTAGAAAGCACTTCTCCAGCCGTAGATCTGCCCAATCGCCACGAGCACCAGAGGAGCAGCAAAATTACTTAGGAGCGCGCTGAAGAAATTCTGCAAAACGCCCATGTTGAAGCCGCGACGGTGCTCCGACGATTCCGCAGCCATGATCGATTGCGCGATCGGAAGTACAGGTCCTTCCGCAAATCCCATAACGAGGCGAGCGGCAAGCAACGTCAGAAACGAATTGGCGAGACCGGATCCTACCGAGCAGATCGAGAAAATCAGTATCGCGCAGACAAGGAGTGTTTTACGATTTTGAAAATAGTCCGAAAGAGTGCCGACGGCGTAGCCGGCGATTGCCCAGGTCAGCGCCAGTCCACCCGCGAGGGCACCGAGCTGAGTGTTGTTCAGCTGCAGCTCAGGCACGAGAAATGGAGATAGAAAGTTCAGCGCCAGACGGTCGAAGAATACGAAGCCAAACGCGGCTCCCATCAAGACGACAACGAGATTTTCATAACTAAAGATGCGATTCTTGTTCATGATTTCTCCCTAGTGTTTGTTACGGTTGTTTGTGGCCGCGTTCTATGCGCATTGCGCCGGCGCGGCTTCTGATATTTCCTGAGGCGCCAGTCCATTGCGCCGGCTCTCATATAGCCGCCGCATTCTCGCGAACTCGACGACCTGCTCGGCCACGAATGCAAGCTGTTGCGCTATGATCGGATCGCTGCACGCGCCGTCTCCGGAAAATGGCCGCTGCGCGGTGTTAATCACCGCTGAAAATGGAGTCGGCCAACCGCGCAGCGCGTGAACAATGGTCCGCAGAGTCCCCAGCGTCGCGCCCATGGCTTGGGCTCCGCCCGCGCATACGATGGCGCCGACCGCGCGTCCGGCAAGATAGCTGCGAGCATCGGCGCTGAGGTCCTCGGTGTAGTCTATTGCGTTCTTGACCAGGCCGGAGATCGAGCCATGATAGCTCGGGGTGGCAATGATGACCCCGTCTGCTGCGCGTAGTGCTTCGACCAACGCCGTCGCACGCTCCGTACGTTCAATGCTGTCGTAGTGCGGGAGATTCAACGATTGCCCGGCGAAGATCTGCGTTTTCGCACCGAGCCGTGCGGCTTCCGTCAAAGCCAGGCGGAGCGCCCTCTCCGAGGTTGATCCGTCACGCAACGTTCCGCCGAGTCCGACGACGAGGGGTGACCAGTCTTTCATCGCAGCGGCCCACTTCCCCGCGCAGCACGATCACCCGAGGTCCAAGGCTCCTCAAGCGAATGCTGGCCAATTCGGATATGCGAGCACCCTCGCCCGGCATCGAACAATGCCATGCGCGTCTCTCCCTATCGTCGGCGCCATGATTGCGTCTGGCGCCTCTACGTCAGGTGAAAGTAGGACATGCCGGGTGGCTAAGCCTGCACAAACCGGACCGGTTTGCAGGAAACCGACACAAACTGTCCGCTTCGTTTACAGGAAACGAGCCAGCGTTCAGATCGGAAAGGCTGATCGTGGAGTTCTTAATTCATCGCCCGTCGATAAGCGCCCGGCGACAAGCCGGTCATCCGACGGAACGTGTTCGTGAAATGCTGCTGGTGCGCAAACCCGCATCGCCTCGCAACTTCCGCGAGGCTAATGTTTGGATCCGTCAGGAGCAGCTTCGCATGATGAATTCGTACCCCAACAACGTATCGGTGAGGAGACACGCCCAGCGAAGACTTGAACACCCGTATGAAATACTCGGGACTCACGCCGCAGATCGCAGCCAAATCGTCCAGCTTGATGCAATCCGCGATATTGGCTTCGACAAAGCCACGAATCGAGCGGACGCTACGTGTACTCAGCTGGCGTTCCACAGCACACACCGCTTTCCGCTCCCGTGCGTTGAGCACCACAAGGCGATTGGCTATTGCCTGCGCAATCGAATCGGCCAGGAGGGAGCACGAGGTATCGCCCTCACGCACCATTTCTTCCACCACTGCAAGCAGATTGCTGGTTAGGGGCTCCGGCTCGCCCAACAAAGGCAAGAGGCCAAAATCGGAGTTCTGCGCTTTATCTTCAGAGCCAGAAAACAGTTCAGGACGCAGGTACACATGGATCGAATCCAACGGCGTATTCAGCGTCACCTCACAGTCGCGGCGCGGCGGCAGGAAAAAGATTCCCTTCTCCTGCAAGTGCCTGGATACAACGCGCCCATCGATCCGATAGGTAACATCGACTGGTCCGGTAGCTCCAGTCACCAGCAGGGCGTTGGCATTGGCTTCGAAGCGGCCGCTGAACGGCTCTTCCCGCTGAACCGATGCGAACATAGTCGACCAGCCGAGCCCCGCACTGGACGCCTCGCGTTTCACCGCGAACTGTCGCAGCACGGAATGGACCTCGCCTCCGTCGAAAGGCTGCACGGTATGCTCATTTCGTGCTGCGGCTGGCGATGGTGGATCGGAGCGTTTCTGCATTGGCCCTAGCTGCTTGTCAGTTGACGCTGCGACGGTACCGACCGGGCGTTTGACCCGTCAGCCTGCGGAAGGCACGCGTCAAGTGTTCCTGATGGGAGAAGCCACACCGTAGTGCTATCTCAGCGAGGCCTTCCTGGTCTTGCTCGATCAATCGCTTGGCCCGTTCCACACGGGCCGCGATCACATATTGGTATGGTGATTTGCCCGTCGTTGCCGCAAAAGCCCGAACGAAAGACTTTGTGCCAATGCCGCACACGCTGGCCATCGCAGCAAGGGTAATCTCACCCTCAAGATTGGCTTCTATGAAATCGTTAAGGCGCCGAAGTTCGTAGTCCGGCAGCCCAGCGGTCTGAACCTGCCACGGTTCCCTACTCCTGCTAATCGCGGAGACCCTGTCCGCGAGCGCCCGCGCTATCGGATCGATGAAGAGATCTGAATTCGAGACATTCTCGCAAACCGCCCGCTCAACCGCCTGCGCCAGTTGCTGTATAACCACGTCCCGTTCCACCAGCAGCGGTGTGACGTTCTGAACAGAAACCAAGTTTGCACGAAGATAAATATGCAGAGTATCCAGCGCCCCATGCAATCCCACCTCGCACGCATGACCTGCCGGCAAGAAAAAGATGCTTCCTTTCGGAATGCAACGTGAAGTGACGTGCCCGCCGGATGCAAAGGTCGTCTGCACGGGGCCGCTACGGTGCAACACAATGAGGTCGTCAGCGATAGCTTCGAACCGCCCCTCGAAGGGATTCTCCCTTTGGATCGACGCGTAAATCGACGACCACCCATGCCCCTCGCTCGTTGCACGGATGTCGGCCCCGAATCGTTGCAGAACACCGTGAGTATCGGAGCCTCTAAACTCGCGCTTGGCTTCCATCTCGTGCTCCGCGTGCGTCTGACGGGGCCCACTGCCACGCAATATGCGCGCGTGTTGATCAAGAATGATTCATTATAACCACGATGCTGCAAGCACGCCAGCGCCTTCGCCGGCGGCAAGCTTTGAAGGATTCTCAGGGTCGCCTCTTCGGCATCGCCGGTGATCGCAATGCCTTCGGCTCGGCCCACGCTTGCAACTTCGCGGATCGACTGCTTGGCGAGTTCGAGGAGTTCCGGCCTGTGATAGCGGCTTGCCAACCCGGCCGGGTGACGAATACGACATCTAATCCCGCTGACTGCAACCAGCCACCATACAGCAGCCCGATTGCGCGGGGATGATCCGACAATGGCAACCCCCGTCAATCATCCTCAGTCTTTTGTCCGAGCGGCCGTCTCATGCACCCACTTCCTGTTTCAGCGTCGCACTGCGATTACCCGCATGAGGCGCCTACATTCTCTGCCTCATCTTTGTACTGAGGCGCTCCAAGGAGCGCGCTCTACGGTTGATCGTCTTGCGCAAGCGGGTCCAGCACCCGGATATTGTCGAGAGCTTTGCCGATGAACATGCTGGACGTCCTGGTCTTTCCTTAGAACGGGTAGTGCTGCGGACCTTCTATCGTTATCCAACGAAGCTCGGTGAATTCGTTGATGACGGCTTTTCCGCCGAAGCGGCCGTACCCGCTGGCCTTTGTGCCGCCGAATGGCATCTGAGCCTCATCGGCGACGGTCGGCCCATTGATGTGGCAGATACCGCTCTGGATACGTTTCGCAATCGTCAGGGCACGGGAGACATCGCGGCCGAAGATCGCGGCGGACAGTCCATATTCAGTGTCGTTGGCGACGCGCACGGCCTCGTCGACGCCGGCGACACGAATGATCGATTTCACGGGTCCGAACGATTCCTCGTTGTAGATTTTCATGTCCGACGTCACGTGGTCGAGCAAGGTGGCTTCGACGACCGTTCCGTTGCGCTTGCCGCCCGCGACGATCTTCGCTCCCTTTGCGGTGGCGTCCTTGATGAGCGCATCCATACGCTCGGCGGGCGCCAGATCGACCAATGATCCCAGGACGACGTGCTCACGCGGATCGCCAGCCGGCAATGTCGAGGCCTTGGCCGCGAGTTTGGCGACGAACGCATCGGCGATCTTCTGATCCACAATAATGCGCTCCGTGGACATGCAGATCTGCCCCTGATTCATGAAAGCGCCGAAGGCCGCAGCATCGACTGCTTGGTCCAGATCGGCGTCATCCAGAACGACCAAAGGCGCCTTGCCGCCAAGTTCCAGCAGGGCAGGCTTGAGATGCTCCGCCGCGAGCTTGGCGATGATGCGACCGACTTTGGTTGAGCCTGTGAAATTGACCCGGCGTACGGCAGGATTGGAAATCAACGCCTCGACGATCTTCGGCGCGTCCGGAGGTGCATTCGACAGGACGTTGACGACTCCCTTGGGGAAGCCAGCCTCATTCAGAACTTGGCCGATAAGATGATGTGTTCCGGGACAGGTTTCTGACGAACGCAAGATGACCGTGTTGCCGCAGGCGAGCGCCGCCGCGATTGCCCGCGTGCCGAGGATGACCGGGGCGTTCCACGGCGCCATGCCGAGGACGACGCCGGCCGGCTGGCGTACCGCCATCGACCAGATACCGGGCTTATCGGATGGAATGACTTCGCCTGTGATTTGGGTGGTGAGAGCTGCAGCTTCGCGCAAGATGCCGGCGGCGAGATGGACATTGAAGCCAGCCCAAGGCGCCGTCGCCCCGGTCTCCTCGAGCATCAACTTGATAAAGTCATTGGTACGGCTCTCCATAAGATCAGCCGCCTTCAGAAGGAGGCCGCGACGCAGCGAGGGCCCTGTCTCTGACCAGGTCTCGAACGCCTTGGCCGCAGCAGCGACGACCTTCTCGACGTCTGCGAGCGTCGCAGCCGGCGCGCGTGTCGCGACCTTACCGGTCATGGGATCCTTGCGCTCGAACGTGCCGCCTCCCTCGGCCGCAACCGCACCACCGTCAACGATCAATCCGATATCCATCGATACTCTCCCGATTTTCAAAACATTTATTTCTCTGACCTTGAGGCCGCCCGCTTCGCTGATCTCACCCGCCAGGAACTGCCAGCTCTTCAGTCCCACTCGCCTGTCGTCGCGCTGGGCCCGGAAAGAGGGTCAGTGACTGCGAGGCGGAAGCTCGTCGGCCCGCACCGAACTCGCCGCCAGAGCAGCAAATGCCGCCATGTGCGCGAGCGTCGTCGTCGTTTTCATTACAAACTCCTCCCAATCTGCTTCGAATTGCGCGGCCCTCAGGCCTGCGTTCCGCCGTCGATCGGAATGATCGCGCCGGTCATGTATGTGGAAGCCGGCGACGCCAACAGCAGCGCGAGCCCCTTGATCTCATGCAGTTCGGCAAGTCGCCCTAAGGGCACGGTATCTGCAAACGCCGCGGCACCTTCGGGCGTATGCATCCGGCCATTGCCGATATTCGTGCGAAAAGGGCCCGGCGCGATGGCATTGACACGCACATTGTGAGGACCGAGCTCGAGAGCCGCGACGCGCACCACCTGTGCAATGCCGGCCTTTGCCGCGTGGTAGCCGTAACTCGGTAGCGCCGACGCGCGCAGCGCCGCGACGGAAGACGTCACGACGATCGATCCCTGCCGCCGTGGCTTCATGTGTTTTGCCGCCACGCGAATTGTCCGAAAAGCGCCATCAAGATTGACCCGAAGGCAGGCGTCCCAAAGCTCCATGGACGCCACATTGAGCTCGCCTTCGGGCTTGCCGTATCCGGGGCCACCGCTTACGCCCGCGTTCGCAAACACACAATCGAGCCGGCCGTATCTTTCGACGTAAGCATCAACGACAGCTTCGACTTTGCCGGCCTCGGCTATGTCGACGCTGAAGGTCTCAACGGCTCCACCGGCTTCGTCGATGGCAGCCGCCGCCTGCTTCAATTTGCCCTCGTCGATGTCAAGCATTGCGACCCGCCCTCCATTGGCTGCGATCACTTGCGCAATCGCGAGACCAAGGCCAGACGCAGCGCCTGTAACGACGGCGACATGTCCGGACAGGTCAAACAGTTCAGCGGCCTTCATCGTGTCTCTCGTCGTTTAACATTCGGTCAGTTTAGACCGTGTACTCATAATTCTTTTCACAGATCAGAGCAGCGCCACAAGATCAGCGAAACTACCGACAAAGGCGGCCTTTAGCTTCCAATCAGTAATGCTATCGTGGCCATTAACAACGTGACCGCGACGGCGGGGACAACGATCCAGAAGGTCTCATTCCTGGTTTCGAACCACTCACAGGCGATATGATACAGCCGCGCCCGCAGCATCTTCATCGCGTTCGAGGCAACCGACACAATCCAGGCGCAATTCCGAACCGCACGCTCATCGAACGTCCTCATTGGCTGATCAACGGCGGTCCTCTGGTCGATCACATAATTCTCCTTGTCCACACGATACCGACGTCCGCGCATTTATGAGTACACGCCCTAGTCAGCGCGACCAAGCAAGGCGCCGCCATCGATGACGATGTGGGTCCCGGTGACGTAGCTCGACGCTGGCGAAGCCAGGAAAAGCGCCAGCCCCTGTATCTCCTCGGGTCGACCGACGCGGTGAATAGGGCTGCCAGCTTCGAAGCGCTTCTTGAGGTCGGGCGGCGTGAGCTGGGTCAGAAACGGACCCGGCAAGATTGCGTTGACCAGAATGTTGTAGCGGGCGAGCTCAAGTGCGGCCTGCTTGGCGAGGTGCGACACACCCGCCTTCGATATCTGATAGGGCATACCGACGATAGCACCTGGCCTGACGCTCGCAATCGACGAGGTCAGGATGATGCGTCCGCCGTTCTGTCGCTTCATGTGCGGAACAGCGGCTCGAATGGTCGAAAAGATCGAGGTCAAATTCGTATCGATGACCTTGTCCCACAGCCTGTCCGGGACGGCCTCGATCGCCCCCTCCGGATCCCGTTCGCCGGCCATCGACAGAAATCCCGGTCCGGCATCGATGCCCGCATTGGCGAACACGACATCGAGACGGCCGTTTCGTTCGACCGCTTTGTTGACAGCGGCCTTGACTGCATCGCGATCCGTAACATCGACGGCAACGCCGGCTACATCGCCGCGCACCTTGAGCTCGGACACGGCCTGGTCGAGGCTAGACTCGTCTTTGTCCAGCAAGACGACGCGTGCATCATTGTCGAGCATTGCCTCGGCGAAGGCCCGACCCAGGCCTTTGGCACCGCCGGTAATAACGACAGAAAGGCCGGTGACGTCGAACAGATCCTGGGTTTTCACGTCGAGGCACCTTGTTTGAGTGACCAACGCCGGATGGGATCCTTGCCGTCCCAGTTCTGCGCCGCTGCGAAGTAGCTGTGATAGATGCCCTCGAGCGCCTCCGTCGTCTCGATCACCTCAAGCATGCCCGGCAAGTCGCGGCGGGTATCGACATAGACGATCCGCACGCCGCGCGGCGAGAGGTCGGAGAACACGACCGGGTAGCCGGCAGCCTCGTAGCGAGCGACGTCCGCATCGAAGTCCTTGGAACAGACGGCCCAGTGATGGAAACCGTGACCTTTGACCTTGACCGTCTCTTGATAGACCGACGGCTTGGTGTCGTGCTGCTCAATGAGCTCGATCATCATGTGGCCGGTAAAGGCGACGGCGAGAGTCAGGCTGATGTCGGTCGGCTGGCCTCGATACACTCCCTTCGCAGGCACGAAAGGACCGCTCACAAACCAAGGCCCGATATTCAGCGCCTTCACATGATGCATCATCGTGTGATCGATGTTTTCGACCGTATAGGCTGCCTGCACCAATCCGCCGACCGGCTGTCCGAACGAGAGTGGCTTCATCGTGCAAAAAACTCCCTACTACCCGCCAAGCGCTCCTTGGCGACCACGAAGTCGAGAACTGCGGGCTCACCGCTTTCGTTGGCCACGAACGCCCGTTCTAGGGCGGCCTCGACCTGGTGGGGATCAGTGACACGCTCGCCGTAGCAGCCGGAGGCGACTGCAAGGCCCGCGTAGTCGAGATCAAGTACGAATTCGGTCCCAATGAACCGCTCATTGAACGCTTCCACTTGGATGTCGCGGATCGAGCCCAAGGCGTGATCGTTGAATATGCACCACGTGACACCGAGCTTGAGTTCGGCGGCAACGGGAAGGATATTCATCACCATCTGGAAGGATCCATCACCGACGAAGCAGACGGCAGGCCGGTCAGGATAGACGAGGCGTGCGACGGGAAAAGCCGATGCCGCGAAGCCCATTCCATAGAAGCTCGAGGGCACGATCGTCGCGCGTGGCTCAAAGATCTTAAAATACGGGAATGCGCCACCCATACCCTGCGCGAGCACGCCGACGTCGATGGCGACGGTCGCGTTGCGTGGGAACACGCGCTGGATGCGATCGAAGATCCGAATCGGATGAATTGGCGTGGCATTAGAGCTCGCCATGCTTTCGCGCTCTGTTTCGAGCGCAGCGCGCCGGTTCGACAACTCGGCGAGCCACTCCTTGGAGGCCGTGCGCTGACCAGTACCCTTTGTTTTCAACTCCGTGAGAAGATCCTGGAGGACCAGGCGCGCATCTCCCGTGATGCCGATGGTCGCAACGACCGAGCGGCCGAGTTCGTTCGGATCGATATCGATCTGGATATAGGTGGCCGCCGGCGCCGGAATATATTCTGGCTTCCAGTTGTTTTCCTGCTCCTCAAAGCGAGCACCGATGCCGATGACAACGTCAGCATTTGGCAGAAGATACTTTGTGACTTCCTGCCGATGATGACCGATGCCGCCAGCCGTGAGTTCATGATCGTCAGGCAAAATGCCGCGCCCTGCGAGCGTCGTGACGACGGGGCTACCCAGCATCTCCGCGAGCTGACGCACTTCAGACGTCGCGTTTGCGGCTACGGCGCCGCCACCGGCGACAATTAGCGGCTTTCTAGCCGCGAGAAGAGCCGCCGCCGCGGTCTTGATACGATCGCTATCACCGCGGACCGCAGCGGGTTTGCCGACTGGAAGATAGTCGCCGACATCAAACTGCATTCTAAGAATATCCGCGGGGATATCGATAAGCACGGGACCCGGCTTGCCCGAGCGGGCAATGGTAAACGCTTGACGCAGGCATTCGACAATGAGGTCCGGTCGATCGACCCGGACGCCCCATTTCGTGATGGCGCCAAAAATCTTGACTTGGTCGATTTCTTGGCTTGCGCCACGATGTGCGTTGCGAGTGGCACCACGGCCCGCGATGATGATCATCGGCAACGCACCGACATAAGCTTCCGCTACGCTCGTGACCAGATTTGTGGCGCCGGGCCCTGCAGTCACACAGCACACGCCAGGCTCGCCGGTAAGCTGCGCATAGCCGGCAGCCATGCTTGCAGCATGCTGCTCGTGCCGCACGAGAATGTGGGAGATCTGCTGTTGTCCGTAGAGAGCGTCGTAAATTCCGATTGTATGGCCGCCAGGCATGCCGAAGATAAACTTCACGCCTTCCGCCTTGAGAACGTCAACGACGGCTTGGCCGCCACTCTTCATCACCATTGACTCGATCCAGTTTTGATCATTGACGACCGCAGCCCCGCTTCGCGCGAGATTTGCTGTGTCGATTAGGGTTGGGCCGAACCGGCTTTCACCAACGGGCATCCGCCATCTTGGAGCGGACGGAACGCTTCATCTCCAGGTACTGTAGCCACTACGTTGTAGAGGTCCCACTTTCCTTTGGACTCCTCGGGCTTCTTGACTTGGAGAAGATAGAGATTGCGCAACACACGGCCATCGATCCGCACCTTCCCGTTTTTGGTTGTGAAGTCATTGACCGGTAGCTCGCGCATCTTTGCGGCGACGGCGTCCGCATCGCGCGATCCGGCGGCGTTGACTGCCTTGAGATAATGGAACACCGCGCTGTACGCCATCGCAGGATCCCAATCCGGCGGATGACCTATCTTTTCTTCGAAGCGCTTCGACCAGGCACGCGTCTCGTCATTCAGGTCCCAATAGAAGGGATTGGCCAGAAGCAAGCCGTGGGCGGTCTTGAGCGTGATGCTTTGGACATGCTCGAGAAAGAGCACGTAAGCCGCGAAGATCGCACCGTTTGAGGTGAGACCGAATTCGACGGCCTGTTTGATGGAGTTGACCGTATCGTCCGAGGAATTTGCAAGGCCGATCACGTTCGGATTGGTCGGCTGCGCCTGCAAGAGGAAGGAGGAGAAGTCGGGAGTGTTCAGCGGCGCGTAGACGGCGCCGAGGACCTTGCCCCCGTTGGCCTCGATTACGGCACTGGTATCGCGCACAAGGGCACGTCCGAATACATAATCGGCGCCGAGGAAGAACCAGCGGTTGCCGCCCCGCTTGAGAACAGCGGCTCCCATTACGTGCGCCAGCGAATACGTGTCGACGGCCCATTGCGTCGTGTAATTATCGCATTTGGGGCCGGTCACGTCGGAACTCAGGGCGCCAACAAATAGCGAAATCTTCTTCTTTTCCTTGGCAAGACTTTGGACCGCGAAAGCAACCGCCGAATTCGGTACGTCGACGACCGCATCGACACCCTCAACGTCATACCAGCGGCGCGCGATGGCCGAGCCGACGTCCGGCTTGTTCTGATGGTCGGCAAAGATAAGTTCGACCTTCTTGCCCAGCACCGGCCCCGCGTCGTCGATTGCCATGCGAACGGCTTCAACGGTCTCGCGACCGCCGGCCACGGCATAAACCGACGACATGTCGTTCATGACGCCGATCTTGATGGGTGCGTCGTCAGCGCGCGCCGAACTCGCCCACATCAACGCACCTGCGAAAACCGCGCCTAGCCACCTCATCGCAAATCTCCTCCCGAGCGAGCGATCCTCCGCGGGCGCCCCGTTAATTGTGATTTGTGATAACAAATCAAATATGAGAGTCAAGAGCCTTGAGCGCGCCCGAGCACGCACGCGCAACCAGCAGCAGCGCAGCACTCCCAGCTTCGTGTTTGAATTTCGATGGTTTGGCAGGACGAGACGGCTAGTGGGCCGGCTGCTTGTCCTGAATTAAGGCCGCGATGATGCGATCGCCACCCTTCATGAGATCTTCTGTTAGCGCCGCCCTTGCTGCCTTGGCATCGCCGGCACCAAGCGCAGCGATAATTCGACGATGGCCGCGGGCGCCTTCCGAGGTCAAGTTTATCGGAATATGGTTGAAAACAGGCCCGATCTGGAGCCACAGCGACTCGATCATGGAAAGTAATAACGGGCTCTTGGCCGCTTCATACACCGTAAAATGGAACTCCTGGTTCAGCGCCCAAAATTGACGCTGCTTATTTCCACTCAAGGATTTAATCTTCTCGTGGATGCGCTTGAGGGAAGCAATGACGTCAGGGCTAACGTGCTGACATGCCAGGGCGGCGGCCTCGCCCTCCAGAAGAATCCGAACTCTGCGAATCTCCAAGAACTCATCGATCGTCGTTTCAGGTACGATGACGCGATGGTTGGCGAGCATTTTCAGTGCACGTTCGACGACTAGGCGCCCAATGGCGTCTCGAACCGGCATCGGGCTAACATGTAGGCTTTGCGCCAGAGCTCGGAGCTTCATTTCCGAGCCGGGCGCGAAGCCTCCGGACATGATCATCGTCCGGAGTTCGCGGTACACGCGATCGTTGAGAGTCTCTCGTTCGACAGCGCGAATCGAGCTCTCGAGCCCGACCTTGTCTACCCCTTTAACCATTCGCAGAGCGGCCTCGTCCCCGACAATTCCATCACCTTATCAAGAGACGTGCGCTTGGCAAATCTGACGCCTTCCCCGGATGCGTCCTAGCCGCTCACCGAGGATCCACGCTCCACTCGGCGGTCCGCGGTGCCATGAATCGATTCCCCCGGTGGGCGCCGCTGCGAACGGGATACCCCGAAAGACCGCGAGACCTCCCTCGTGTCGACCGCGCACCCGGCCTGACGCCGTGAGGACGGTAGGGAATTCATTGTTGTCCGGTCTACTCCGCGCTTGCTGCAGACGTTGATGAGCTTGATCGCACCCGTGGCTGGGCGTTGGCAGCAGAATGTAGGTTGACGCGGGCTGCAAATGACGCGGAGGCTGTTCTTGATCCGCAGTTCAAGGTCCGGGGTCAACGTCGCGCCCTCGTATTTGGCGACAATCACGATTGTAGGCTTCCCTAGCGCGAAGCGAGGATGCTGGTCGGTGTCTTTTTGCGGCCTCTTGTCACGATTAGGCGAGCATGAACGCCATCCGTCATTTCGTTCTTCCTGGACGTCGCCCAGATCGCTTTTTTTGATCACCTCATATTCTCCGCAGCCGGCCCAAATCGCTCCCACTTTTCCCCGTCGAACCGAATGAGTTGCTCCTGTTTGATCGGCGCGAAGTCCGTCGGTGACGTGTTGATCGTTATTCCCGGGAGAAGCATGTCGAGCTTCAGATCCTTGAGGCTGGCCGCTTGCTTCATCACGTTCTCTCGCGTGAGATCGTCGCCGCACATCTTGAGCACCTCCGCCAAGGTCTGCGCGACCGAATATCCATAGACCGTGTTGGAATCGGCTTTGTCAGCTCCGGGCATGTATTCGTTCATGAACGTAAGCCAGTGCCGGTAGCCCTCGTCGCCGCTCCAGGCCGGGTCGAGCGGATCCTTCAAATATGCGGTCGAGATCACGCCCTTGGCGTTGTCGAGCCCCGCAGGCTTCAAGACTGCGGCCACCGACGTGGAGATGTTGTTCAGGATATGCAGCGGCCGCCATTGCAGCTCACCCGTCTTGCGAATGGCCTGCGCGGCAAATTTAGGCGACGTCACGTCGAAAAACACATTGGCGCCGGATGCCTTCAATTGCGACATCTGGGGATCGATGGTCGGGTCCGTGATCTCATAGGACGATCTGGTTACAGGCTCGAATTTGCCGCCCAGCCCCGCGACGAAACCCTTGACGTAATCCCGTCCGGAGTCGTCGTTCTGCCAAAGTATCCCTATCTTTGCATCGGAAAGCGTTTGAGCGACATACCGGCCATAAATCTGTCCTTCGGCTTGGTAGCTTGGCTGCCAGCCCATCGTCCAGGGAAAGCGCGCCGGGTCGTTCCATCGCTCCGCACCACTGGCCACGAACAATTGCGGCACCTTTTTGCCGTTGAGGTACTTCTGCACAGCGGCATTGTGTGCCGTGCCGAGGATGTTGAAGGTCAGCAGAACCTCATCGCTCTCCACCAGCTTGCGGACTTGCTCGACGGCTTTCGGCGGACTGTAGGCATGATCGTACGAGATGAAGTTGATCTTTCGACCGTTGATGCCTCCGTTCTTGTTGATCATCTCGAAATACGCCGCCTCGACTTTCCCAATCACGGAATAAGCCGATCCCGGCCCGCTATAGGGCATCAGGTTGCCGACCTTGATCTCGGTATCGCTGGCGCCGGGATCATATTGCTTCTGTGCGGATGCGGCCGAAGAAAGGAAAGCGACGCTCAAGGCGACGAACGTCAAGGAGCAGGCGTGTCTCATTGTCAATTCCTCTTCCCAGAGCGGTCACACAAGTCCGAGTTCTTGCAGGAGAGCGTTGCGATCGGCATCGAGCTCTGGGGCAGGCCGATAGTTTGCGAATTGCTCGCCGGCGAACCGGATGGGACAGGCCGCGGTTTTCAACACCATGCCCCCCGGAACCTCCAACGGGACGAACATGTCGCGCGCGTTGAGCTGCGGATCACGCAGTACGCCGGCGATGTCGTTCATCGGTCCGCAGGGAATCCCGGCTTGCGTCAGGATGGGGAGCCATTCCTCGGCGGTTCTGGCTGCCAGCGCCTCTTCGATCCGCGCGGCGAGGGCACGATGATGTTCGCATCGCGACGAATTGGAGAGGAATCGCGGATCGGCTTTGACGTCCCGCATCTGCAGCACATCGCAAAGATCTCTGAACTTCCGGTCGTTGCCGGCGGCGATGATGAGATGCCCGACCTTGCTCTTGTAGACGCCAAATGGCGTGATAGAGGGGTGCCTGGAGCCGATGGGCCCAGGAACGACTTGCTCGACTTGATAGCGGACGAGGGCATTCTCGAGCAGAGATATCTGCGTATCTAGCATGGAAATATCGACGTGCTTACCGCGACCGGTGCGGGCGCGCTCGATCAACGCCGCCTGAACGCCGATCACCGCATGAGTGCCCGCGGCGATGTCGCCGATCGATACTCCGACGCGCGTCGGCGGGCCTCCCTCCTCGCCGGTCAAGCTCATGACACCGCCCATGGCCTGCACGACCATGTCGTAAGCCGGCAGTTCGCGGTAGGGCCCCGTCTGACCAAAGCCAGATATCGACGCCAGAACCAGCCGGGGAAAGCGCGAGCTGAGCGCCTCCCAGCCGTAGCCGAAACGGTCCATGGTACCGGGCGTAAAATTTTCCGCGAGGACATCGGCATCCAGCAATAGTCGCTCGAAAATCGCGCGGTCGGCAGCATCCTTGAGGTTCAGTGCGATCGATTCCTTGCTTCGATTGATCGAGAAGAAATAGCCTGAACTCGGCAAGCCGTCGGCGTTCGAGATGAAGGGGCCGATGTGCCGCGCGTCGTCACCGATGCCCGGCATCTCGACCTTTCTGACCCGCGCGCCGAGATCCGCGAGCATCATGGTGCAATAAGGTCCCGCCAACACGCGGGTGAGATCGATCACGATCAGTCCAGCGAGTGGCCCCTTTGACCGCGGCTTCAGCGCGGACGCCCGTTGTGAGCGAGGTCGAGTCATCGGCCCTCCAGGTCGGCGCCGAAGCGCGGGGGTCGCTTTTCGGCGAAAGCCGCGCTGCCCTCGCGCAGCTCGGCGCCCACGAGGCTCTCACGGTAACGCTGATCGGCAGCAGCACGATCGAAGGAGTTTCTGGCGATCTCGTTGATGGCGCGTTTCATGCCACGCATGGCACCCGGCGCATTGGCAGCGAGAACAGAGGCGAGCTCCTTCACGCGCGCATCGAGGCTGCCCGCAGGAACGGCTTCATCCAGATAGCCGATGCGCAGCATCTCGGCCGCGTCCAGTTTCAGGCCCGTGAGGAACAGCTTCTTTGTCGCCGCTACGCCGAGGCGCGAGGCAAAGCGCATGAGACCGCTGCTGTAATAGTGAAGCCCGAGGCGCGCGGCCGGCATGAACATCTCGCAACTATCTACGCCGATCCTGAAATCGCAGGCGAGCGCAAGATCAGTCGCGCCGCCATAGACTCCGCCGTTCAGCCTGCAGATGCTCGGTATCGCCAGAGCCTCGAGCTGATCGACGACGCTGTCGAAGCCGGAAACATGAACATGTTCCTCAGACGAGGTTCGCGCAGCGATGTCTCCAAGGTCGTATCCGGCGCTGAACGCGCGTCCTTCGCCGGTCAGGATGAGAACTTTCGCACCTGCCTTCTCGATGCCGGCGAAGTGGCCCGACAACACGGCGAGATCGGCTGCGGTGATCTTGTTCATCTGCCGCGGGCGATTGAGCTGGATCGTCGCGATAGGCCCATCCGTCTTCAGCAAAGGGGCGCCGCTCAAATCCACGGAAGTCGTCATCGGCGTTTCCTGTTGTCCTCGTTCTGGGCCCGGATTATATGTATTTTTTCAAGACGTCTACGTATACATAAAGGCATAAGCGTATACATAAGGGCAGCCAATGCGGGTTCGCGTCTCCGATGAGCTTTGTCGACGGATCGAAAGCGATATCGCCGAGGGACGGCTGCTCCCGGGCGACAAGCTGGACGAGCAGAGCCTCGCCAGACGCTTTTCGGTCTCGCGGACGCCAGCGCGGGAAGCGCTGCTTCGCTTGGCCAATGAGGGTCTCGTCAAGTTCAGGTCGCGCCAAGGCGCAACCGTCGCGAGCATGACACCCCAGCGAGCGATCGGCATGGTCGAAATTCTCACTGCGCTCGAAGCGGAGGCTGCCGGTCTGGCGGCGCGCCGAATGACTGTCGCCGAACGAGCCGGCCTGCGTGAGATACACGAGCAGTGCGCACAAGCCGTGCACACCGGCAACACGGCGCGCTACGTCGAACTCAACACCGCATTTCACCAAGCCATCTACGCTGGCGCGCGCAACACGCCGTTGGCCGATCTCGTGACTGAAACCCGCCTTCGGATGCGGTTCTTCCGGCATCAGAGCTTGTCGCGACCGGCCCGCCTGGCGGCATCATTCGGCGAGCACGCTCTGATAGTCAGGGCGATTGAAACAGGGAGCGAAAGTGACGCACAGCAATCGATGCGCGCTCACATCATCGTCGGAGGCAACCTCTTTGCCGACATGGTCGCTTCCATCAAGCCCGAGTGACCGGCTCACAGCGTCTAACCCTGGCCAACCCTCCGTCGATCGAAGGAACTGCAGTTCTGGCCTTCGCGCAGAAGTCCATCGGTTCTAACGCTAAGCGAGCACGCGCCGAAACACTCGGCAGCAACAGAGTTGCCCACTCAACGAACTCAGCAGCTCACATTCTTGCTGGGATCGAACCTTTGCGCAATCAGCTAGACCCTATGACCACTTATACTGCTCAGCGCGTTTTGCGAGAACCGCTTGCAGCCTCTGATCCATAGACCACCTGTCGATCCTGCGGCGAGTGGCCAAGATTAGCTTGCGGGACCGTTCGGCCGGTGCCGTGGAAATCCAAAATATTGCAGCAGCGCAACTGCGAGATTTCGCGCGGGCGCATTGCGCGCTGGAGGCCGTCATCGGTTAGCGCGGCAACTGCCGGCATATGCAAAACGCACACGCAAGCAACAGATCTCCGGCACCACCAAGAGCGTAGTGACCCATCGGTGACCCACGCCAAAATAAGAAGCTTCTTTTGCCATCAAAGCCAGGGGCCGGGGACACTAATATCGTGCAAAATCAAGATGGTGGGGGAGGCAGGACTCGAACCTGCGAAGCCATGAGGCGGCTGATTTACAGTCAGCTCCCTTTGCCACTCGGGACACTCCCCCGCTCGACGGCAGCACAATCGGGCCGGACCTTGCCGGCGGACCGAAAACGGCCATGGAACGTGAAGGCCGCGACAGCCCGGATGGGGGCGCGACCGGGCGCGTTTATGGGCGAAGCGATGGGGCAAAGTCAACCGAGGCGAACAGCTAAAATCGCGATCGCAGCCACCCAAATTGCCATATTCCGGGACCCGTGACACAAGCGAGGCCATGAAGGATCGAAAATTCGTGCCCAAAGGGCCCCGCGGCGGGTCTAAGCCTTTCAACAGACCAGGAAAATCGGCCGGCCGGCCGGCGTGGCGCGAGCGCGATTCGCACCCCGACGGCCCCGTCATCCTCTATGGCTGGCACACCGTCACCATGGCGCTGGCCAACCCCGAGCGGCGGATCCGCAAGCTGACGCTGACCGAGAACGCCGCTCGGCGCCTGGCCGACGAAAACATCGAAACCCGCATCGCACCCGAGATCGTCCGGCCCCAGGAGATCGATCGCCTGCTCTCCCCCGACGCCGTGCATCAGGGCCTGTTGGCCGAAGCCGATCCCCTTCCCTCGCCTGATATCGAGACGCTGAAGCAGGAAGGCATGGTGCTGGTGCTCGACCAGATCACCGATCCGCACAATGTCGGCGCCATCCTGCGCTCCGCCGCGGCGTTCGCGGTCAAGGCGATCGTCACCACTGCGCGCCATAGCCCGGAAGCGACTGGCGTGCTCGCCAAAGCCGCCTCGGGCGCGCTGGAGCTGGTGCCGATGGTCTCAGTGCAAAACCTCGCGCGTGCGCTGACGGCGTTGAACGAGCGCGGCTTCCAGACCGTCGGCCTCGATAGCGAAGGCAGCGAGGATCTCTCCGACGTCTCCCTGCGCGAGCCGCTCGTGCTGGTGCTGGGCGCCGAAGGCAAGGGCCTTCGGCAGTTGACGCGCGAGACGTGCAGCGTCGTGGCGCGGCTCGACATGCCCGGCGCAATTAAGAGCCTCAATGTTTCGAACGCTGCCGCGCTCTCGCTCTATGTCGGCGCTGTCAGGCTCGGGCTGATGAAGCGCTAGAAAGAGAAAGCGCCCGTCCGCATGACGCGAACCGGCGCTTCATCAGTTCAACCGATCAGAGATCAGTAATAGCGGCGCAGCACGCGATGGCCGCCGTAATACGGCTGATAGCGATGGACGTAGCCGTAGCGCGGACCGTAGCCGTAATGCGGACGCGGCAGGTAGCCGTAACGGGGGCCGTAGCCGTAGCGATACGGACGGTAGTACGGGCGATGATGGTAGGGATGGGCGGCAGCGCGATAGCCATAGCCGTAGCCATAATTGGCGGGCGCGACGACCGCGTCTTCCTGGTAGGTCGGATACGGAGCGAAAGCGCCCGGACCGGTATAGGTCGGGCCCTGGTTGACGTAGTAGTACTGCGTCGTCGGCTCGGCCAGGCGCTCATAGCCATAACCATAGCCATAGCCGGCGCCGTAGCCATAACCACCGCAACCAGTGTTGCAGCCGGAGAACACCGGCGCAACCGGCTGGCACGGATTGAAGCCGCAGGCCATGGCCGGCGCGCTGCCCACGAACATCACGGCAGCCGCCGCGACCAGTCCCGAAATCATCTGACGCATTACTCTCTCCTGTTGATTTTCGTGTTGTTTGATTCTGGCGTTCTCAACCCGGCGGTTTGCCGGGTATTCCTGCATGCGGCCGCGGGCGAGCACGGCGCGGATGGTCGTTGATCTCTGGCGCGAGGATCACCGGCGGCGGGTTGACCGGCACATCCATTTGCGGCGGCAGCGGCGCGGACTGCACGCCCAAGCTCTCATGGTAGCTCTCGGCCGGCTTCGGCAATTTGCGGTTTGCGGGCGGCTCGATTTCGAGGCGGCCATAGCCGGGCTGCAAGCCCATGCTTGGATAGTAGTGACCGACATCTGAGGGCTGCCGCTCGGCCACGTAGCGCCCGCCATAGATCGTGGGCTGCACCTGGACGTTCTTGCCAAGGCCCCAGACACCTTCGACAACGGTGTAGGACGCATCGATATTATTGATGATGATAGGCACGCCGGGACGGCCAGGCACCACGATGTCGAAGCCGCCGCCGGCCAAAGCCGTTGCGGGCAGTCCGATCAGAAAGGCTGCAAGCGCCAAAGCGCGCATGGAAATATCCCGGTTGTCCGGATTGCAAGCTATCGGATTGCGACATCGAGAGGGTTAAGGACAGCCGGCCAAATTCCGGTAAGCCTAACGCGTAAGCGTCGCGCGTCGCTCAAATCCTGCGGCTCGTCCTAGCGAAGCGTTAACGGCGCTGCTGCCGCGAGCGGCCTGGTTCCACCCGCTCACATCGGTTTGACTGCAATTCAGGCCTGCTCTCGGAACGTCCGCCGTTCGCCGACATTTAGCTCCCCGTCAATTCAAAGGGAGACAACAATGACGAAGATGAAGCTCCTCGGCGCAGTCGCGATCGCGACGACCATGGTGACCGGCGCCGCGATGGCGCAAACGGTCGTGGCGAGTCCCGGCGGCTGCGATCCCCAATTTCCCAACGCCAACTGCAGGAATCTCGGTTACTCCGACCACGGCTATCGCCATCACCGGGTAAGCTACCGACAAACTAATCGCGACTGGAATAACGACTGGAACAGGACCCACACCGGATTCTGGCCGACGGACGTCGCGGGCGATGTGGCCGGCGCCGCAATCGGCACCGCGGGCGCGATCGCAACCGCCCCGTTCCGCGCCATGGATAACAGCTACGCCTACGACAATTCCTGGGACAATCGCGGTTGGGATCACCGCACCTATGCCCAGCGCAACGGTTTCGTCTGCACGCCCGGGACTTGGTTCAAGGGCGATGACGGCCGCCGCCACATCTGCCAGTAAGCCGATCCAGAAGCGAGCGACCCCAAACAGGCGGCCTCCGGGCTGCCTGTTTCATGCCCGCAGGAAGCGGGCGGGTTCTGGCACTTTCCGATGAAGTCTGGTATTGCGACGCCCGGGCGGGCAGCCCGGCGCATGCCGGCCCCTGCCCGCTTGCTCAAGGCGTCGCCGGCTTAGCTCAGCGGTAGAGCAGCGGTTTTGTAAACCGAAGGTCGGGGGTTCAATCCCCTCAGCCGGCACCAGCACCCGATCGCGCATTGCTCAGCTTGATGCCTTCGGCAGGCTGCCCTGTTGCAGATGCTCGACATCAAGACCCGTAATCTCCACCCAGGCGTGTTTCGACCGCTCGAACACCGATTTGATCGGCGCCGGAAAATTCGGGTCCGCGATCGCACCGACGGCAACGCCGATCATCCCTGGGAGCTTGTCGGGCGCCCAACAAACCGTCGAGCCGCAATCAGGGCAAAAATAGCAGCGAACCCTGCCGCCGCTCTCGCCGAAGCGAACATACTCCTTCGGCGTCCCCGAGATCGTGACGGCTTCGAGTGGATAGAAGGCACCAACGCCGAATGGCGCGCCGGTCCGGCGCTGGCATGCGAGACAATGACAGGCCGCGACCACGTTGGGCGGCCCCGGTAGCGACAGCGCAATGGCGCCACAACTGCATCTAGCATCGATCATCGAGCATGCTCCTTGCGTCGGGCGCTTTGGTGTCCGGGCGTGTGTGTGAGGAGGAGGTCGAGAGTGTCGTCGGACAACGCGTGACAGGCGTGCTGGTCCTGCCCCTCCCGCGTCACGACGGTGAGACTATCGGGGGAAGGCTCTCGTCAAGATTCCGTCGCTAGGGCAATATAGACGCGATGCATCACATCGGACAACGTTTCTCCTGCGAGCCCCAGATGATCAGCCGACGCGCGGCTCTGGCCGGTTTCGCTGCACTTTTGTCCCCAGCCACCGCACGCGGCGCGCCGGGCGAGCAGTTCGAGGTCACAAGCGGCCAGGACAGCTTGCTGGTGTCCCGCTATGCAGCGAGGGCCGAGGGAAAGCGTCCCGCCGTAATCGCATTGCACGGCGCCCGCGGCATTGAGCTCAGGGCCCGCGCCTATGAGCGATATGCCGATGCGCTGGCGGCGCGAGGCATCGACACTTACTTTCTGCGCTACATGACGCCGGCCGATATGGCTGCATTGATATCCACCTCCCATGCGAGCCGTGAGGCCTATGAGAGGACGCGGTTTGACGGCTGGGCCGACACGGTCGCCGCCACCGTGACGGCGGTGCTCGCCCGATCCGACAGTTCGGGACGCATCGGCCTGCTCGGCTTTTCGCTGGGCAGCTACATCGCCGCTGAGGCCGCCGTGCGCGACACCCGGGTCGCAGCCCTCGCGGTGCTCTATGGCGGCATGCCCCAGGACATGACCACCAAGATCAGGCATATGCCGCCGCTGATCGCGCTGCACGGCGAAGCGGACAAGAACGTCCCAATCGAGGAAGGTCGGCAACTCGTCGCGCTCGGGAAGTCAGCCGGCGCCGAGACCGAATTCGTGCCGTATCCCGGCAAGGCCCACGGCTTCGATTTCGCCGACACCGACCCGGCGACGGCGGATGCGATCGGTCGGGTCACGCGGTTCTTCCAAGCCAAACTCGCTGCCTGAATCGATCGGCTCAAGCCGGCTTCTGCCACTCCATGATGTGAAAATACGGCACGCGACGATGACTTGCGATCCTCGCGGGATCGCCTGCCGTGGGCTGTGGTTCGACGAACAGGCGCAACTGGAGGCCCTGATCGAGCAGCAGGGTCATATAGGTGCTGAGTGGACGGTGCCAGTTCTGGACACGGATGCCGCTCCAGCTGACCCAGATCGGCCGCTCGTCCATGTAGTGATCGATCGAAAAGCGTGCGACGCCTTCACCGTCGCGCGTCCAGCCGTCGGGCTGGCCTGCGGTATTGAAGCTCGTCAGGTTGGCGATCAGCAATGTGCCGCCCGGCCGCAGCGCCGCCGCCATCTTTGCGATCGCGGCCGCGAGATCGGGCATGTCGATCAGGCTGAGATAGCTGACCACGAGATCGAAATTCGCATCGACCTCCATCGTCTCGGCACGGCCGAGCCGGTAATCGCCATTCGGGTCGAGCTCTTTGGCGCGCATGAGCAGTGCATCGGTCGGATCAATACCGGTGGTGCGGATGCCTGCGCGCTGCATGATACGGCAAAAGCGGCCCTCGCCGCAGCCGACGTCCAACGCACGGAGGAAGCCGCGCCCCTCGACGCGCGCGCGCATCGGCGCATCAAGCACGCAGCGGCGGCCATAGTCACCATCCTCGCCTTGCTCGACGATCCAGGCGGACGCAGAGGCGCTCCAGCCGTCGCTGACATCCTCGCTCATCGCACTACCCTCGGGAGTTGGCCGCCCGCATCGCGGGACGGCTACTGACCACAGATTGGATCAGAGTACAACATGAGGTAGCATGCGCTGCTGCCGCAACAGGATCTGCGGCGTCCCGGCGGCGCGAGGCCGCCGGACTTTGGACATCGAGCGGGCTCAGGCCGCGCGCACGGTCCGCAGGAATTTGCCGACTTCGTCCTTCAGCCGGGTGCTGTCCGTCGCCAGCATCTTCGCGGTCGACAGCACCTGCGAGGACGCCGATCCGGTCTCGGTCGCGCCGCGCTGGACGTCCGTAATGTTGGTCGAGACCTGCTGGGTGCCGTGCGCGGCCTGCTGCACGTTGCGCGAGATTTCCTGGGTCGCGGCGCCCTGCTCCTCGACGGCTGCGGCAATGGTCGAGGACACCTCCGACAGCCGCTCGATGGTGGCGGAGATGTCGCGGATCGCCGTCACCGATTCCTGGGTGGCGTTCTGGATGCCGGAGATCTGCTGGCTGATCTCGCCGGTCGCCTTTGCGGTCTGCTCGGCCAGCGTCTTCACCTCGGAGGCGACGACGGCAAAGCCGCGGCCGGCCTCACCGGCGCGCGCCGCCTCGATGGTGGCATTCAGGGCGAGCAGATTGGTTTGGCCCGCAATGGTGTTGATCAGCTCAACGACGTCGCCGATCCGCGTCGCCGCAATCGAGAGCTCGCTGACGCGGTCGGTGGTGGCGCGGGCCTGGTTGACGGCCTCGCTCGCCATCCGCGCGGATTCCTGCACCTGCCGGCTGATCTCGTTGACCGAGGACGACAATTCCTCCGTGGCGGTCGCAACCGACTGGACGTTGCTGGTGGCCTCGCCCGAGGCGACCACGACCACGGAGGTCAGCTCCTGGGCGCGCTGCGCGGTGCTGGCAAGCGTTGAGGACGACGCCTCGAGCTCGGTGGAGGCAGATCCGACAGTATCGATGATCTCGCCGACCGCGCGCTCGAAGCCATCGGCGAGGTTGACCATGTCGCGGCGGCGCTGCTCGGCGGCCTGCTTCTCGGCTTCCACCTGCGCCGCCTTGAGCCGCTCGACCTCGAGCGCGTTGGTCTTGAACACCTCGACCGTCTTGGCCATCTCGCCGATCTCGTCGCGGCGGTCCTTCTCGGGCACTTCGGTCTTCAGGTCATTGCGCGCCAGGCCCTCCATGGCGAGCTTGAGCCGTGCAATCGGACGGGACATCGCCACGAGACCGATGAAGAGCGCGATCGCGATGCCGATGATCAGGCCGCCGGCGCTGACGCTCAATACGGTCCAGATCGCGGATTTGGCCTCGCCCTCGATGGCTTCCTTGCGCTGGGTCACGGCCTTGGCCGTGTGCGTGAACTTGGCAACGCGTTCAAGGGCCGCATCGATCAGCGGGTCACACTCCTTGTGAGCACGATCAGCCGCCTTGGCATTGTCCTCCGGGCTGGTTGCAGCCGCGCCGGCCCGCAGCACCGGATCGCAGCCTGCAAAGACGCCCTTCAACTGCTCGCCGACGCTCCTCGTTTCGGCCGCGCGCGCCGGCTCATCCTGCTCCGCAGCGGTCAGATATTGGCCGATTTCATTGCGGTTCTGGTCCGCGATTCTGAGGCGATTGGCGTTGCCGGCCTCGGTCGACTCGGTGAACACGGCATAGAGCGCGGCGTGATAGGTCTCGATGCGGCGCTGGGCGCGTATGAGGTTGAGGGAAGCAGACTGCATCGCTGTGACTTCGCTGAAGCCGTCGACCGTCGCCGACAATTCGCGAATGGCAAACGCGGCAACTGCAAGCAGGGCAACGCCCATCACCGTCACAATCAGCGCAACTTTCATTACGATCTTCAAATTATTCAGAATGCTCATCGCAGCCGCCTTCAAACACTTGGTTCCAGCACTGGAACTCCCATTGCGCGATTGGAACCGAAGAAAATTAACATTTGATAGAAAATGTCGTGGATGCCGTTAGGGGAAAATACCCAATGGGGCGCGTCAGTAAGCCTGGCGTAAGCTTGAGCCTACTTTCAAGGCGTTCCGGCATCCGCAAACGGCAATTCGCGCCCGCGCTAGCGATCCCGGGAGACCTCGTGGCCGTCATCGGTCCGGGCTTGAGCGCGCACCAGATCCTCGACGAAGGCGATCACCCGCGCCCGCTTCTCCGGCGGGAGTGACAGAAAGGCGCGCACGAGCCGCAGGCCCTGCGCTTCGTTTGACGGGTCGGCCGTGGTGTCCATCGGTGCAATGTCAGACGTCCGGGAAAAATATGCAACCCCCCTGGCGCGCACCGTGCTTGATTCGCGGCCCCGGCTTTGGTGAAATAGTGCCAACAGGGTGGTGGATCATGAAGTGGATCAGGGAGCGCGACGCACTGATCGCGCAAACACTGGCCTTCGTGCAATCGGTGTCCGGCAAGAAGGACGATCTCCGTCAGCGGGATGACGCTCCGGCTGCGCCGGTCCTGGCGGCGAAGTTCGTCTCCGTCGAGCCGGCCACCGCCACGGTCAAGCCGCAAGAGGCCGAAGCAGCGCCGCAGCCCTATCCTGTACCTCCGCCCCGGCTCGGTGGCGATTTCCGCAGCGAGATGCAGGCACGTATCGCCAGCTTCAGACAGCATCAGGAGCGCTTCGAGCGCGAGCGGGAGGAATATTGTGCGGCGACCCTAAGCAGGGTCCGCGCCGCGATCAACGACCCTTCTCTCCGTCCGGAAGCCGACAAGTGAGGCTGCCGCCTCGCGGCCCAAAGAGCTTAGAGCCAAGACCTTACAGCCAAGACCTTACAGCCAAGACCTTACAGCCAAGACCAAACCAGCCAGAGATTGGCCGCGCAGGCGCTGAATAGTCCCAGCGTCAGTGGCAGGAGCATGTGCCCGCAGCAGGTTTTCAGGTCGGTCGTCATGGGCGGAAACATCCGCTGATTCCGCCAAATGAGTCCCAAAGTTTCTTTTTCTCCGGATTCAGGACTCGTTAAGGACTCAGGGCCCGGCTGAAACTGAACCGCATCACCGGCCCCATCACGGCCCCGTGATCGAACCGGAACCGCTCGACCCATGAAGCCGTTAACGCGCTTTCCGGAGCGGAGATCATGCCCTACGCCCTGTTCTGCAATGACAGCCAGATCAGCAAAGCCTATCCGGATGAATGCGACGTCTGGAAGCTCGCGCAACGCAGCGGCCTGGTCGTGGACATCGGCACCGACGATGAGCGGCCGGGTCCGCGAAGGGTGCTCGACAACGACTACGAGATCAAATCCTGCCGGGCCGCCCAAGGCGAGGACCCCGCCCAGAACAAGGCGGACGCTGACCGGGAATCCGGCATGGAGCTTCAGCTCAATTCGTAAGGTCTGGCAGAGGCGCGATCGCCAGAGAGGCCTGCTCACCCGCGATCGCGACACAGGCCTTGCGGCGGTGCAGCCCGCGGATCGCCCCGGTCACCTTCAGCACCTTGCCGGGCGCACAGGAGGCGTCCTTCACGAAGGCGACCTCGTAAGGTGCCAACATCAGCGGCTCGGATTTGAGGATTGTTTGGGCAGAACACGGCACGGCGATCATGCATGAGACCACCACCACCGACGCCAACATACGCATGTTCGTTGTCCCACCAGCCGGCAATTCAGTAATAACGCTTTCCAGAGCGCGAGTTCCGTAAGCCGCAAAAATTATTTTTGCTTTACTCGATCCCCGTGACACCAGTGAGAAAGCGCGTGCCGGACTGTTTGCTTGCAAATGACGCGCCAGATGGTTCACATAATCCAAACAACCCGGCCAAACGAAAGGCCGGCGGGAAGCCGGCCTTTCAATCGTTGTCGTGCTCGTCCGGTCGGCTCAGTAGCGCGAGGCCGCCGGACCGCCCCAGCCGAAACGGTAGTTCACACCGACCTTGACGGTATGCTCGTCGTCCCGACCGCGGACGCCGACGATGTCGGCCGGACCCGACGTGAAGGTGGTGCTGCCGAAATTATAATACTGGTATTCGGCCTTGGCCGACCAGTTCGGCGCGAACATGTATTCGAGGCCGGCGCCGACGGTGTAGCCGTCCTTGCTGTTGCCGGTGGCGGTGAAGGTCTGCGGGACGCCGGCGATATTGACGCCGAGGCCGCCATTGCGCCAGGCGTAGCCGCCCTTGGCGTAGAGCAGCGTCGGACCCCAGGTGTAGCCGATGCGCCCGGTCACCGAGCCGAGCTGGTCGGTGTTGGAGGTCACCTGCGTGCCCAGCGGGAACGTGACACCGTTGTTGTTGGTCGGCAGCCAGGAATACTGGGCCTCGATACCCAGGACCCAATTGGGCGCGAACTGATAATCGAAGCCGCCCTGCACGCCGCCCATGAAGCGGGCGTCGCTGGATCGGAAGGTGGTGTCGCCGGCGAAGGCGCCGCCGACATGGCCGCCGATGTAGAAGCCGGTCCAGTTGTAGATCACCTGCGGCGGCGTGTAGGCCGGAGCCTTGGTGTAGGTGCGCGGCTGCATGTCGGCTGCGGCCGCCGGTCCGGCCAGCGCGAGCAGAGCTGCTGCACCGAGCAAAATCGTCTTCATGGCTATCCCCGTTCTTTCATTTACGACACTCGGGAAACAACGTGGCGTGAATTGGGTTGCTTCGCGGCGATGCCGGAACGTTGATCGTTCGTGACTGTGACGGAGCGGCAACATCGCGATTTTGTTCCGTCACGCCCCACCGCAGACAGATATTTTCGTCCGCGCGGGTCTTGCGGCAACAATTCGTCGCGAGGCAAAAGCGGCCCGTTCAAAGCTCGCCAAAATGTGATGCAGCGGCTCCGGCGGCTGCTGTTCTAGCACCACCCGATGAAGGTGGGCTTTGCACTATCGCGTCATCTTTTCCAGTTCCGGAAAGGGCGCGTAAACCGCACCGGCGCAGAGCTCGCTTGCGCGCTCGATGACGCGATCGGCCCGGCCATTGACGTAGATGATGGCGCGCTCGCGCATCGTCTTGTAGCTGCCGTCGGTCTCGCGGGGCGTGAAGTGCAGGCAGCTGACATAGAACTGCCGGCCACCGACTTCCCGCAGCACCGGATCGGCCATGCTGGCGTCGCGCACACCGACGGGATTGTTGAGATAGCTGCGCATCAGGGCCAGCGCATCGCCACGAAAATTGTCGGGAAACGGCTGAGGCCCTCCAGCCTGGGTCCCCTCCATCAGGGACGGCCGGTCGCCATCACTGCCGAAACAGGCGGTGAGCGCCAAAGGCAGCACCAGGATCGCCGCGCGTTTCGCCAATCGCCCCAAGAATCAAACTCTCCGGCCACCCGCTTCAGAATATGTTCTAGCCTCGAGGTTGCGCAAAGGGAATTCGCTTCCGCCAGCCTGCAGACAGCGCACCGGCCCGCCGCCAGCTCCTCGCGCTTTCGCGCCAGGCATGACGAACGGGCCGGGCCTGAACTCCAGGCGAGACGACGGGGCAATGCCAGGGATGCCGTCTCGCCAGGACCAGTGGTTAGCTGCGCTTCTCGGTGGTCACCGGCTTGGTGAGACCCGACTGCGTCTTCAGCGACTTCTTGACTGACAGATGCTTGTGGTGATGGCGATGCGTCCGCACCATCTTGTGCTCGTCGGGCGTAACGGCGGCGTTCGCGTTCATCGCCTTGGTCTTGGTATCGAGCTTGGCATCAGCCTTCACATCGGCCTTTGCACCCGACTTGATGTCGGCGGTCTTCGCGTCGGGCTTGACGGCTGTGGTCGAGACCTTGCTCTGGGTCTGGTCCGCCTTGATCACCGGCGCTGTCGTCGTGGTCTTGCCGGCTTCAGCGGCGAAGGCCGGGGCTGCGATGACGGAAGCTGCGAGCAAGGCTGCGGAAATGGTCTTCAACATGGTGGTCTCCTCTTGAAGGATCTTGAGGCGGCGCCCTCTCGCCAACTCTTCGATCATGGAGGAGAGCCTAGATGGCGCGTGCTGAACCCGCTCTGAAGCGCACGGCCAGCTTCCGTTCATCTGGATGACAAGTTTGTTATCTTTGCCGGGAATTCGGCCGGGGGACGGCCGGGAATGTTTTTGCCGGCCGGGTGTTCCGGTCTTTGGGCAATCGTGTAGGATCGCCACGTTCCATACGGGAGAACTTTTATGCGCAAACTCTCAACGCTTCTTGTGCCGGGACTTGTCGCCATGAGCTTGGCGGCCGGGCCGGCCCTGACCAGCGCCTATGCCGCGGGGAGTGACGAGCCCTCCTCGCCACCGAAGTCGGACACCTCGACCAAGAAGGGCAAGAAGAAGAGCTCCTCCGTCAACGATCCCAAATTCCTGGCGGCTTATCGCACCGCCTACACCACGATCTACGACAAGAACGACTATGCCAGCGCGATCGGCCAGCTGAAGTCGCTCAACCGCGACGACGTCGCTGACGTTGCCAACCTGATCGGCTACTCGTATCGCAAGCTCGGCGACTACCAGTCGTCGAAGATCTATTACGAGATCGCGCTGAAGGACGATCCGAACCACGTTCGCACCTGGCAGTATTACGGCCTCTGGCAGCTCGAGCAGGGCAACCGCGAGCAGGCGCAGTACCACCTGAACAAGATCGCCTCGCTCGCCGGCACCGACAGCTCCGAGTATCGCTCGCTCGCCGCTGCGCTCGACAAGCCGACCGGCGCGACGCTGGTCTACTGAGACAACCGGATCTTGGCATGGCGCCAACGGGCACAACCTTAACGGTTGTGCCCGTTCTGCTTTCTCGGCTAGCCTTGCTCACCGATCCCCCTCGCCAACCGGTAGCGCAATGGACAATTGGCTGCGATCCGCGATCGACTACATCGGCTCCTGGATTGAATTCCAGCAAACCACGTTCGAGCAACCCGGCGTCATGGTCGCATTCGTCCATCGCGGCGAGGTCGTCGCCGAACATGCCTTCGGGCTTGCCAACCTCGACACCGGCGAGAAGCTCACCCCGCGCCACCGCTTCCGCATCGCCTCGCATTCTAAGAGTTTTACGTCAGCCGGCATCATGAAGCTGCGCGAGCAGCGCAAGCTAAGGCTCGACGATTCCGTCGGCCAATATGTCGGCGGCCTGCATCCACGCATCGCCGAGACGACGATTGCGCAAGTGCTCTCGCATAGTGCCGGGCTGACCCGCGACGGCGCCGATTCCGGCCAGTTCGTCGACAGCCGTCCCTATCTCAACGCCGAAGAGCTGCTCGCCGAGTTGAAGCTGCCGACCGCGATCGAGCCGGGCACGCGCTTCAAATATTCCAACCACGGCTTTGGCCTGATGGGCCTCGTCATTGAAGCGATCACGGCGGAGCCCTACGCTGCCTGGATCAAGCGCGAGATCATCGTACCTGCAGGCCTGCGCGAGACAGAGCCGAGCGCCCCGCTTCCCAAGGAGGCATTGTTTGCACGCGGGCATACGCGCAAGCTGCCGATGGGCGAACGCTGCGTGATCCCAGGCGATAATCCTGCCCACGCAATGGCGTCGGCCGCGGGCTTCGTTGCCACGGCGGCGGACACTGCACGGTTCTTCGCACAGCTCGCGCCTAATGCCAGAAAGAGCGTGCTGTCGGTCGCGAGCCGCCGCGAGATGACGCGCAACCATTGGCGCATCCCGCAGAGCTTCGAGGCCTATTACGGTCTCGGCGTCAACGCCGGAAAGACCGACGGCTGGGACTGGTTCGGCCATGGCGGCGGCTTCCAGGGCTACATCTCGCGGACCTGCTCGATTCCCGAATGCGAGCTATCAATCAGCATTTTCAGCAATTCCATCGACGGCGCGGCACCGTTCTGGATGGACGGCGCGATGCAGATCCTGCGCGTGTTCAAGACCCGCGGCGCACCTGACAGCCGCGTCCGCAACTGGACCGGTCGCTGGTGGACGATCTGGGGCGCGACTGATCTCGTGCCCGCGGGAAACCGCGTGCTGGTCGCCAATCCGCAGTTCAACAATCCCTTCATGGATGCCGGCGAAATCGAAGTCACAGGCCGCGACACCGGCAAGCTCGCCTGGGCCGCCGGCTATTCCAGCCATGGCGAACCGGTGCGCCGCGTCCGCGACAAGCGCGGCAAGGTCAGCGATGTCTGGCTTGCCGGCGCCAACATCAAGCCAGCCAGCGTCGTGGCGCGCGAGATGGCGCGCCGCTATCGATCACGCAGGAAACGCCCTACTCCCTGATCAACGCCTCGACCTCGCTGCGAAACGCCTGCCGCGAGCCGTCGCGCGAATAGAACATGTGACCGCCGGGATAGACGACGAACTTCACGCGCGACGTCGCGAACGCCGGCAGTTGGTCGAGCGCTCGCTGGGTGCCGAAATAGGGCGTGGCGAGATCAAATAGCCCGTGAGCGACCAGCACGTTCAGCTTCGTGTCGGTCGCCAGGATCTGGCGCAGCTCCGACAGCGATTGCGGCGGGTTGATGCCGCCGCCGAAATCCCAGTTGTGCTCGACGGAGCCGTTGAGAACCTCATAGGAGCCATCGGGCCGCCAGTTGAGTTTTCGCGTCAGAACATCGACCGCCGCGCTCGTCAGGGGCGCCTGCAACGCATCGCCCGACGGATCGCCGAAGCGCGAGCTACTCGAATCCGGATAGGGATCGAGACCGCGCACCGAAGCATCGTAGCGTCCGGTTACCATGCCGTTCTTGCGGTCGAGTTCGCGGCGGAATTCGCCGACGTCGAAGCGGCCGGCGAGCCTGCGGCTCACCGCCTTGTCGATGCCGGTGAGCTCGGCGACCCTGTCGGCCAGGCGATTGGTCGCATCCCTGTCCGCTTCGCCCTTGACGAGATCGGCTAAAAATTCGCCGCGCGCATAAGCCTCCACATCGGCGAGATCCGCGCGCTTGACCGGTTCCTTGGCTTCGCGCGCCACCGCCACATAGCTCGGCAGTGTCGCGACATATTGCAGGAGGCTCGTCCCCGTGAACTCGCGGAAGTCAAGCAATGGCGACACCAGGATCAATCCCCTGACGCCGACGCCATGCTGAAGCTGCAGCTGGCGCACGACCTTTGGCCCGCGAATGCCGCCATAGCTCTCGCCGGCAACGTATTTCGGCGAGGTCAGCCGGTCGTGCTTCTCAAGCCAGCGGCGGATCACGAGCGCGATTGAATTGACGTCACCATCGACCGAATAGAACCGTTTTCGCGCATCCTCGCCGCTCGCCAGGACGCGGCTGTAACCGGTGCCGACGGGATCGATGAAAACGAGGTCGGTGAAGTCGAGCCAGGTCTCCGCGTTCGGCTTCACCTCAGGCGACGCCGATGGCGCCAGCCCCTCGCCATCCAGCGGCAGCCGCCACGGCCCGACAGCGCCGAACTGAAGCCACGCCGACGAGGCGCCGGGCCCGCCGTTGAACAGGAACGTCACCGGGCGCGTGCCGCGATCGGCGCCTTCGAGTTCGTAAGACGTGGTGGCGATGTCGGCCAGCGGATCGCCCTTGTCGTCGAACACCCGGATTGAGCCAGCGGTCGCGGCGAAGTTGAGCGTTCGACCGGGCAGATTGAGGGTCTGCTTGGTCGTCGAATCCCCGGGGAGACGACGATCGGAAGCCGAAACCTGCGTCGCATTCTGTCCGCTGCCGGCGCGCCCGCCCTTTTGTCCCGCGTTCGCCGCCGCCTCGCTGTGCGACTGCGGCGGATCGTCGGCGCGCGCTGGGCCTGCGAGCGCGAAAAGCGACAGCGCCAGCACCAGTCTCAACCTCATGGCCATGCCTGTTCTCCCTTGCCCCGCTCGCGGCGCGTCAGCCGCCGATTTAGCCGCCAATTACGACGGTTTGGGGGATCGAAGGCCCTGGACGGGCGTCCCGTGTCCTTGGGCCCGGCTTTTGTCCTGAACCATGCCGCCTCCACGACATCAGTGTTTGCTTTGTCGGGCCGTGATCCTCGACAATGCAGGCCAAGGTCGTATAGACGACCTCGGCGGAATTTTCTCGAGCCTGCGACACCTGCTGGAAGCCATGACCAAGCCATCGCGATACGACCGGATCGCCTTCGTCGCCAGCCCGGGCAGCGAAGCACAGGCCGCCTTCGGCCAGCTCACCAAGCAATATGGCAATTGCGCCCCGAACGAAGCCGACGTCGTGGTGGCGCTCGGCGGGGACGGATTGATGCTGCAGACGCTGCACCAGCACATGCATACGGGAAAGCCGATCTACGGCATGCACCGCGGCACGGTCGGCTTCCTCATGAACGAATACTCGACGGTCGACCTGCGCGCCCGGCTCGAAGCTGCGCATGAATCCGAGATCAATCCGCTGCTGATGCGCGCGACCGACGTCGAAGGTCGCGTTCATCTGCATCATGCCATCAACGAGGTCGCGCTGTTCCGGCAGACCTACCAGGCGGCGCGCCTGCGTATCCTGATCGACGAGCGCGAACGCATGGCCGAGCTGATCGCCGACGGCATCATGGTGGCGACGCCGGCCGGCTCGACAGCGTACAATCTGTCTGCGCAGGGCCCGATCTTGCCGATCAACGCCGCATTGCTGGCGCTGACGCCGATCAGCGCTTTCCGCCCGCGGCGCTGGCGCGGCGCGCTGCTGCCCAACACGGCCTACGTCGTGATCGAGGTGCTGGAAGGCGACAAGCGCCCGGTGGCCGCGGTCGCCGACCACGACGAGGTGCGCGATGTCCGCCGCGTCGAGGTGCTTGCCGACCGGACGATTGCGATGCGGATGCTGTTCGATCCAGGCCACAGCCTGGAAGAGCGAATCCTGCGCGAGCAATTCGGCGCCTGAACCGTCGGCCGGCACCTTGCCGAAGGCCCGGTGCAACGCTTCGTTAACCCTCGGCACGATATGGTTAACGAAGGTTGACCGCTTTGGCCCGGGCGTCATGTTTCGCATCGACTTCAACAAGCTGCGCTTTCTCGTCTGCGACGACAATCCGCACATGCGCCGCATCCTGCGGACGCTGCTGCATTCGTTCGGCGCGCGCGAAGTCTACGAAGCCGAGGACGGGGCCACCGCGCTGGAAATGTACAGCCATTACGTGCCCGACATCGTCATCACCGACTGGGCGATGCCGATCTTCGACGGGCTCGAACTCGCCCAGATGATCCGGCAGCCGGAATCCAAGGGCAACCCCTACGCACCGATCATCATGCTGACGGGTCACTCCGAGAAGCGCCGCGTCACCGTCGCGCGCGATGCCGGTGTCACCGAATTCCTGGCCAAGCCGATCTCGGCCAAGGGCCTCTATCAACGTATCCTCAACGTCGTCGCCAGTCCCCGGCCCTTCATCAAGACCAAGACCTATTTCGGCCCGGACCGGCGCCGCAACACCAACTCCGCGTATATGGGCCCGGAGCGCCGCGTCGGTGAAAAGCACGAGGTGCTGCAGCAGCCCTCTCTGCTCGACAAGGCCCGCTCTTCCATCTAGCGCAACGTCTCCAACGACGAGGCAGGCATCATGGCGAAGAACAGCGCGAAAGACATCGACGTCAGGGCCTTCGCCACGCACCATGTCATCACGCAACCCAACCCGCTGCGTCGAGTTTTGCGCCGGGTCGAAGCGAAAGACATGGACGATCCGGTCGGCCGCGCCGAACAGGCGCTGGCGGGCCTTGCCGGCCAGTTCAAGGACTGGATGGCGACCGAGGTCAACCGGCTCTCGGCAGCCTATGTCGCGATCCGCAACGACGGCTTCACCAAGGCACGGCGCGACGAGCTGTTTCACGCCGCACACGACATCAAGGGCGACGCCGCCACGTTCGGCTTTCCGGCTGCGGCGGGTGTGGCCGAGAGCCTGTGCCGCGTCATCGAGCACGCGCCTGACATCGAGAAGGTGCCTGCCGAGCTGTTCACGCACCACATCACCGCGATCCTCGCCATCGTGCACGAAAACACCAAGCTCGACAGCATCAGCGTCTCCGCCGAGCTCAGCCGTCGCCTGCGCAAGGTCGCCGACGATTACCTCGCCGACGTCAACCGCGACCGCCCCGAGCACCTCGAAGTGATCATGGCGCCGAGCATCGTGCCGACGGAGTAACGACTGCCCTCTCTTGCCGTCATTGCGAGGAGCAATTGCCGCGAAGCAATCCAGAGTCTTTCTGCGGAAAGATTCTGGATTGCTTCGCTGCGCTCGCAATGACGGAGGTTGTAGGTTCGGCTCGAGCTACGCCGCAATCCGATCGTCATACAAGGGATCGATCGCGTCATCCGCGACCAGCTCGTCGCAGAACAGCCTCGCCTCTTCACGCGCGGACTCGGTTGCGAAGCGGCGCAGCAGGACCATCAGCGGCTCGGTCGCGCCGCGATCGGTCTCGCAATGGGTGAGCACGCGCTCGACCATGCGCCGGCGCAGCCGGACCGCCGTATCGTCGGTGTCGACAAAGCCCTGCTCGTGACAGGCATCGAGCGCGACCTGGAATGCTGCGAACGTCGTCTCGGGTAATCCGGCGCGGCGAAGCAGCGCGTGCAGGCTGTTGCCGCCGCGGTCGTGCAGCAGCGCGGAGACACGCGCGAGCGGCAGGTGGGCGAGCTCGGCGAGTGCGGCGTCGAACAGGTCGAGATTGCTCGACAGCAACGCGCGCAGGATCAAGCCTGCGGTGAGCTGGCCGGTGATACGCAGATGTTTGACGAGGTCCTGCATATCGTCGCCGCGTGAGCGCGCCGCGATATTGATGGTGGAGCGGTCGCGCGCCTCTGATGTCATGCGCTCGGCACGGTCGGCGCTCAGCCAGTTCCGCGCCACGACGAACTGCGCCAGCGTCTCGGAGAGCTTTGCCACCAGCGCGGCACGCGTGGCGGCCGGAATGTCGTCCAGCACCAGCATCGCCTCGCGGATGGCCGCCAGATGGCCATGGCGCTCGACGATGCGATTCCAGGAGAACGGTGCGAGCTCGGCGTTGGGATTTTCGATCAGCTCCAGCGCGGCGGCCGCGCAGCCGACTTCGGCGATGGCGGCGCAGACCGAGACCGGCAACGCGAAGCGCCGGGCGACCGCACATTGTACGTCGTCGTTACCGGTCGCGACGATGTCGACGAGATCGGCATCGATCAGCAGCGGCGAATGTTCGAGCACGGGCAGCGCCACGGTCGGCTGGTCCGCCGACAACGCCCGCACGATCGAGGCCGGCGCATCGGTGCTGCGCGCAAAAGCCTCGGCCATTGCCTGCCGCACGAGCGGCGAGGGATCGTCGAGCAGCATCAGCAGCGCCCCTTCGGCGGCGACGCGATCGTCGTGGGAAAGGTCAGAGATCAGCCAGGCCCGGGCCAATGCCCGTGTTGCCTCCGCCCGCTCACCTGCTGGCGCGGTCCTGATCCAATGAATGAACTGCCGAACAATCATGGTGCTTCCGGCTTACGCAACGAAAAACGAAGCGGTGACGGCTTGTCACCTGCAATACAAAATAAACCACGACGCTTAACAAAGCGTTCACCATAACTGGCTGGTTTTATTGATGATTTGTTAAGGGCTGGAAGCTGCCGAACGGCGCGGTACGCGCTAGCTCGAGAACGTGCCGCTGCGATCGCTGAAGAGATCGAGCGGTTGCGGCGGGCGCACCTCGGGCGTCGCCGAGGCAACGGACATGAGCGAGGCGTTGTTGCCCCACAGTTTTTGCACCGTCGTCGAGACCGGCTGGGTCGCATCGCCGGGCTGATAGATCGAGCGGAATGCGGGCGCAGCCGGCGTATTGTCTGCGACCGTTGCGGACGATGTCGCGCTCACAGCCGCCACGCCACGTGCATCCGGCAAGGCCTGGAGATAGGCGGCGCTATCCACCGCCGGCGCGGTGGGCTGCACGCCGTTGGCGGCGGCGACCTGCGTTGTCGACGGCGTATCGCCATACATCGCCATGGCGCTGCGCGTGGCCTTCCCATTGGCAGCGCTGACGTAGCGCGCATTCAGCACCGAATAGACTTCGGAGACGCTGCGCGCGCGGCCATCCCTGGCGTAGAAGATCGACCGGTTGGAGGACGCGGCGTTGGGAAACAGCCGCGCACCGACAGCCTGCGGATTGTCCTCCGCGTTGGCGATCAGCTTCGCCGCACCGGCGACGCCCATGAAATGCGCCATGTAGAGTTCGCTGTCGGACGGCCTGCGGCCGAGCAGACCGGTGAGCTTGAAGCTGTTGGACTGCGTCAGCGCCGCGGCCATGCTGGATGCGGCGTCGGGATCATCACGCAGCTTCATGATCGATCGCCTCATGAAGGGATCGTCGACGGTGTAACCACCTGACGGCGTCCTGGTGATCGCGTCGGAATAGTTGCCATAACCGAGCTGGGTGCCTGCCTCTTTCACCGTGCCGAGCCAGGTCTGGTCGATGAACTGATAAAGGCCGTGGGCGGACGAGGTGGTGGCGCTGGCCGAGGGATCGAAATCCGATTCCATCTTGGCGGTGGTCAGCATGTATTCGAAGCTGACGCCGGTCTGGCTCGAGGCCTGCTTGATCGCGCCGGCAACACGCCGCGCACCTTCGGTTGCGGCCGTCTGCGAGGCACTGGAATTGTCGACCGACATGATGGCGTGACCGGCCCGCGCGGCGTATGAGCGGCGCCGGCAATTCGGACGCCTGATGGTCCCACCGTGGGACAGTTATGGTTAATGCGGGGTTAACTCGACGACCGCCGTCATTTCGGGGGCTCGCCGCAGATGCGAACTATTTCTTGTAGACCGCGGTCGGATCGAACAGCCTGTCCGCATCGACGAAGACGAGCTTCGACCCGCCGCCCTCCGCCTCGACCTTGCGATAGAAACAGGACCGGCGGCCGGTGTGGCAGGCCGCGCCGATCTGCTCGACGCGAATCCAGACCGCGTCCTGGTCGCAATCGGTGCGTATCTCGACAACGCGCTGGGTCTGACCCGAGGTCTCACCTTTTCGCCACAAGGCGTTGCGTGAGCGGCTGAAGTACCAGGCTTCGCCGGTTGCAATGGTCTTGCGGAGCGCCTCGTCGTTCATGTGGGCGACCATGAGCACGTCCCCGGTGACGACGTCGGTCGCCACACAGGTCACGAGGCCGCCGGAATCGAACTTTGGAAGGAAGGTGAGGCCTTCCTCGATCTCATGGGAGTGGGCGGGCACCACAAATCTCGCCGGTTGTTCGCGAGGTCAGCGCGGCATGCCTCGCACCATGGACAGGAAACGGGCCTGCTCCGCGGGATTGTCGCGGAACATGCCGGTGTAGCGGCTGGTGAAGGTCGAGGCGCCGTGCTTGGCGACGCCGCGTACCGACATGCAGGTATGCTCGGCCTCGATCAGCACGGCAACGCCGCGCGGCTTCAGGATCTCGTCGATCGCGGCTGCGATCTGCGCCGTCAGATGCTCCTGGGTCTGGAGCCGGCGGGCGAAGATGTCGGTCAGGCGCGCCAGCTTCGACAGACCGACAACACGTTCGACCGGCGTGTAGGCGATGTGCGCCTTGCCGTAGAACGGCATCATGTGATGCTCGCATTGCGACGTGAATTCGATGTCGCGGACCAGCACGAAGTCATCATAGCCGGCAGTCTCGCCGAAGGTGCGATCGAGCACCTCGGCCGGGCACTGGTGGTAGCCCTGATAGAGCTCGTCGAAAGCCTCGACCACGCGGCGCGGCGTGTCGAGCAGGCCCTCCCGCCCGGTGTTCTCGCCGATATAAGCGAGCAGCGTCTTCACGGCGGCTTCCGCCTCCGCACGCGCGGGGCGCGGCTGGTCGGCCCGGACGGCGGCCGCGAGGAACTCAGACGGATCGAGCTCGGGCGGGCGGCTCTCGGGCTGCCGGTCGGAGGGCTTGCCGGGGCGGATAGATTTGATTGCAGCGTCCATGTCTACTCCGTTCGACGGCCTTACGGCCGGAGTGTCACCGGCAGACGGGGCGGACAACCGCCGGGCGCCTGAAGAGAACAGTGTTTGGCGAAAGGGATCCCCACGCCGGCAGCGCGGATCTGGATCACCCACCGACGCACCGCCGGACTGTTTTTCCGCCAGTTCCGACCTATATAAGACCCTGGACGGCCCTCGCCAAGGCCGATCCGACAGGTAAGTGCTGGGCGCGATCACATGCTGAACGACATCTATAACAAGCGGATCATTGAGCTGGCCGGCAATATTCCGCGCCTGGGACGGTTGGCCGACGCCGATGCCACCGCCACCGCCCACTCCAAGCTGTGCGGTTCGACGGTGAAGATCGACCTCAAAATGGAGGGCGACACCGTCACCGATTTCGCACACGACGTAAAGGCCTGCGCGCTCGGCCAGGCCTCTTCATCCATCATGGCAAGTCATGTGGTCGGCTCGACTGCGAGCGAACTCCGTGAGTTACGCGAAACCGTTCGCAAGATGCTGAAGGAGAATGGTGCGCCTCCTCAAGGCAAATGGGAAGACATCAAGTTCCTCGAGCCGGTCCGCGACTACAAGGCGCGCCACGCCTCGACGCTCCTGACCTTCGATGCCGTGGTGGATGCGATCGGTCAGATCGAGGCCAAGCCGAAGCAGCCGGCCCCTGCGCAGGACTAAAGCGAGGCTGAAGCTCTTACTTCTGCGGCGCCGCAGGTGGTGCCGCCACCCCGCCGGTCGGGACCATGGCTTCCGCCGTTTGGGTGGACTTTGCCGGCTGCGGCTCTCCGCCGAACCTCGCCTGCGTCTTCGGCGCAAGCTCGGCAATCGCAGGCGCTGTGACATCCACGTGCGGCAACACGTCAGTCACGAGGTCCGTCGTCACGAGATTGGTCAGCTTCAACTCAGCAGTGTCGAGCTCGTGCAGATCTTCCCACGGCGGCACGTTGAGCGCCAGCGACAACAGGTCTCCCGCTCCGCCCATGTCGAAGGTGTATTTGGCGAGCCGGCCGATATCGCGTTCCACGATCATCAAATCCTGCGCGCTGTAGCTCGCTGCCTTGGCGTCGTCGGCGCGGTCCCCCATCCAGATCTGATGGACGCGGACATGGGCCGCATCAGGCACATAGCGCTTCTTGCCGGCCAGCAGCAGGAACACGCACATGGATTCGCAATAGGCTTCCGAGCCGACCGCGGGACGGGCGCCCTGCCCACTCTTCTGCTGCGTGATGCCGACGGTGGTGAGAAGGCCGAGATTGCGGAAGCGCCGCCCAAGCGTGATCGCGTCGTTGACGGAACCGCCGCTGGAGTCGAGGACAACCGTCGCACCGCCGAGCTGGCGCCCGCGGGCAAAGTCGTCGAAATCCTTCGGCGTATCTGCGGTGATGATGCCCACCGCGCTAACCCAGCCCCGGCAATTGGGCTCGCAGGCAACCCAGCCGAACTTCATCGGCAGCTTGCGCTCTTCGAGCGAGGCGCCGGCGCTGGCCGAGGAACCGAACGTCGCGGCGGCGCTTGCCAGCACGACACCACAGGCGGCGGTTCCAACCAGCAACCAGCCGCGAAGATTGAGCGACTTCAGAAGTTTCAAAATGATCCCTTCCCCAAGCCCATTGGCGCGATTATCCCCGCTTCGCGCTCGATGAGTCGATCATACAGTCGTATGTTTTCATGACTGTCCTAAAAATGGTATCCGGGGGAATACAGCTCGTCCACAGAGACTTGCTGCACTGCTCCCAAAAAGCATGCAAAATATGGCGCGAAAACAACAGCTTGCTGTTCCCTGCGCCGGAACCGTGCAGCACCTCGCACAGGATCTCGGCACAGCGCCTATGAAGCACTCAACCTGCGAGCAATGTTCCGCTCATCTGGCCGACGCACTGCGACTGCCGCGCAGATTCGGTCGCGCGTTGATCTGGCTTTACCGGCACACGCTGTCACCGCTGGTCGGCTACAATTGCCGCCATCTGCCAACGTGCTCCGTGTATGCCGATGAGGCGATCGAACGGTTCGGACTTTGGGCCGGCGGCTGGATGACGCTCGCGCGCCTGTTGCGCTGCAACCCGTTCGGCACCTCGGGCATCGACAACGTGCCACTTGCCGCACCGCAGGGCGCGCGCTGGTACCTTCCGTGGCGCTATGCGCGCTGGCGCGGCGTCAACGCCGACTAGTTAGGGTTGCTGCGGTGCTTTGCGCATCGCTGCCCCGAGCGGAACAGGAACTCCGCTCCTCGCGTTGTTGTGATGCTCCCGCGGGAGGAAACAACAATGCGCTGGAAAATCAGCCCTCATTTTCACTTCAGGCCTGGTGCACATCTCGGTTTTAATCCGAGAGATCACGATCCCAGGACGATCGACATGCTCGCGATCATCGCGCTGCTGGTTCTCGTCGTCGGCTCCGGATGGTATCTGGCCTCAAGCCTTGCCACACCGCCAAGCACGACGGCGTTCATCGTGCCGAGCCAGAGCGTGCACTGGTAGCTAAATTAGCGGAACCAGAAGAAACGTCCGGGCGGCGGCGGGATCGGCTCGGGCGGACGCAGTCGCCTGGGCCGCGCGGGCCTGGGCGCCGGTTCGGTGGACGAGGCCGTCTCCGCAGGAGGTGCTTCACTCCCCGGAATTTTCACCGACAGCAGCAGATTCGACTCGTGCATTCGCCAGCGATAACCGACGCCGAAATCGATCGGCTGAGCGCGCGTGAACAGTTCGGCATAACGATCCTGATAGCGACCAGGGAATTCGTTGATCGGCCCCAGATAGCGGCCGAACGGGAAGAAACGCCATTGCCGCGAATTGTAATTGGCGAGCGGAATGCCGGAATCGTCCTGGATGATGGTCGCACTGTTGGCGAGCAGCCAGTCGCGGGCAACGCTGAAATTGCCCGCGTGCAGGAGATACGACGCGCTCTTGAGCAGGCTGTTGCCCGGCCCGAGCGCGTCGCAGAATTTCAGGAAGCCGGCGGCACGCGCGCCGGAATTGGAAAGATCGGTCGAGAAATAATACAGCGTTCGCGACTCGCCGTCGGGACCTGCGAAGGTGATGCGGACGCCCCGCGTGGCGTTCGGCCCCGGATTGTCGTTGCCGGTATGCACCCCGCCCTTGTCATCGAGCGCGACCATCTCGACATTGCGGATCGTTTTGCCGGAGCGCGCCAGGAAGACGTAGAGGATCGGCAAGGTGCCGTTGACCTGGTTGCTGTGCAGGTCGACCTTCATCTGCTTGGTGATGAAGAAGGAGAAACTCAGGATCGAGCCGAGCGAACGCTCGACATTGTAAAGCGCGGCGTCAACCGAGCCGCGCGACAGCTTCGTCAGATCGGGTACCGCGCCAACCGGCTCCAGCGCACCGAGCACGTAGGTACTGGCCTTGGAATAGAAGGCATTGGCGTAAAGGAAATCCGGGCCGCTGAAAAAATAGAACATGGTCGGCCGCGGCGCGGCCAGATTGACGTCCGACCAGCTCCGGATCTTCGATAGCTGCCGCTGCTCGAGCTGGGCGAAGGCGCCGTCGAAGAATTTTGCGTGGTGCTGCCAGGCCGGATCCCTGGTGAGCGCCACCAGCGGCGAGTCCGCCGAAGGCTGCATGCCTGCGAGGATGCGCGCGGTATCGTCGAAAGTAACCTCGGCCGCGCGCACGGACGAGATGGCCGCAGCCATAAGGGCGAGACCGACGGCCGCAATTCTCATGGGTCGAAGCATGTCTATTCGCGATGGTGTGACGTGGCAGCGGCGACCGGCCGCCTGCGGAAAACAGCATAAATGAACAGGCCCGCGAGCATGACGAGCATCCCCGACAGCGACTGCACGGGCCGCTCGGTCAACAGGTAGTACATCATGGACGCGGTCACGAGCAGGAAAATGAGCGGTGTGAACGGGTATCCCCAGGCGCGATACGGCCTTGGCAAATCGGGATCGGTGATGCGCAGCTTGATGACGCCCGCCACCGTGAAGAACGAGCAGAACAGCAGCGCGAACTGGATGAAGTCGAGCACCGCCTCGAAGCTGCGCGTGAACAGCAGGAGATTGGCAACCGCAAGCTGAAACAGGATGGCGTAAGCCGGCGCGCCGCTCACCGACCGCTTCGAGAACACGCCCAGCGCCGGGATGTCCTCCCCCATCGTCATCATCACGCGCGGGCCGATCCACATCATCGCACTGATCGAGGAAATCAGCCCGACACAGATCATCGCACCGACGATCCGGCCGCCAAGAGGTCCGAAGATGGCGCTGCCGGCGACGCTCGCGACATCGAGCTGGCCGGCCAGCGCGCTGATCGGGGTCGAATAGAGGAACACCGCGTTGAGCGCGACATACAGCACCAGCACGATCAGCGTGCCCGCGAGCAACGCGCGCGGCAGGCTCTGCTGCGGCGTGTTCATTTCGCCGATGATGTAGGTCGCGGCATTCCAGCCCGAGAACGAGTACATCACGAAGACGAGCCCGATCGCGAACGGCGCACTCACGACATGGGCGAGATCGCCCGCTTGCGGCGCAAACGAGATCGGCTGCGGCGTGCCGATGACGAAGCCGGCTGCGAGGAAAGCGACGATCAGCACGACCTTGAGGATGGTCGAGATCAACTGAAAGGTCGACGATTGCCTGACGCCGGTCAACTGCACGATCGAGACCAGCCACACCACGCCAATCGCGAGCGGGATCGGCGGCAGATCGGGAATGACCGACTTGGCGTATTCGCCGAAGGCCATGGCGGCCAGCGCCACCGGCGCCGCGAAGCCGACCGTCGCCGAGACCCATCCGGCGAGAAAGCCGAAAGCGGGATGATAGGCGCGGCCGAGGAAGTTGTATTCCCCGCTCGAGCGGGGAAACATCGCCCCCAACTCGCTGTAGGAGAACACGCCGCACAGCGCGACAATGCCGCCCACGGTCCACAACGCCACGATCGGGAAGCCCGAGGGAATGTCCTTGACCTGGAAGCCGAGGCTCGTGAACACGCCGACACCGATCATGTCGGCAACGACGATCGCGGTCGCGACCAGAACGGAAACCCCGGAACCGCCTCCGGTCAGCCGCCCGCTCCAGGGCGCGGTTCCCGCATCTGATGCCGTCATCGGGGTCCTCGAGCCTCAGGCGTCGCGCCTCGTGCAGATTGGTCCAGTCAATTCAAGCAGGGTTAACAAGGGTTAAATGAGGCGATCCAAGATAGGTAATTGGTCACCTTCGATGCCGCTTTGCAGACGATAAACCCGTGGTCTTCAGCGGAAATGCGTCCGGCCTCCCCACAATCGCGACACGATTGCGTGGTCTTTTTGATCGCTCCGGATGTGGGGAAGTTTCTCCGGACACTTAACGTTGCCTAAACGCGGGTCGGTTCAATTGTCTTAATAATTGCCGATGGTTCGTGGCTTGGGTCATGCTTGGGGTCATGGGTGGATGGTCGGGGCCGTTCCGAAAGTGAAAGCAGACATGCGTGCTGACCGGACCAGGACGTCCGGCGTGCGCCGTCGTGCACTTCGGATCGCCCTGATCTCAGGCTTGGTGCCGTCGTCGCTCACGCTGGTTCAATGTGGCCAGTCGCCCAATCCAGCTGCGCTGGCGGCGAGTTCGCAAGCCAATGTCCAGGTGGTTGCGAAGACAAGTCCGCAAGTCTCCAACCAACACGTCGCAAGCGACGACACGTTCGACGATCGCTTTCCAGCCTCGCAGTTCAGGGAGCGCTTCCCTTCGGCGAGCGAGAGTTTCCTGCAACGGCAGATGTCGGACTTCTCGCCCAAGCGCGCCGTGCAGCAGCAGCCCCCGGAACAGGCGCCCTACAAGGTCGCCTCGCTTGCGCCGCAGGTCCCTTACCAGCGTCCGTCGCGCCAGGACCTCACAACGCTTGTCAGCATGAAATCGTCGGCCTTCCCTTATTTCGGCAACAACCCCGCCTCCGACGCGCCCTTCCTCAACATCTCCAGGGGGGACCGCCGCGGGCACCGCAGCTATTCCGGGCGCGTCTTCTGGCAGGACGAGACCTACAATGACAGCCGCGTGCTGGTGCACGTCCCCGAACATTTCGACGTGCGCAAGCCTGGCGTGATCGTGGTGTTCTTCCACGGCAATGGCGCGACGCTCGAGCGCGACGTGCGCGACCGGCAGCTGGTGCCGCAGCAGATCACCGCATCAGGCGCCAACGCCGTGCTGCTCGCGCCGCAGATGGCCGTCGATGCCGCCGATTCCAGCGCCGGAAAGTTCTGGCAGCCTGGCGGCCTCAAGCGCTTCATAGATGAATCGGCCAATCACCTCGCGCAGCTGACCGGCGATCCCAACAGCGCGCGTGCCTTCGCCACCATGCCGATCGTGATCGTGGGCTATAGCGGCGGCTTCCTGCCGACCGCATGGAGCCTCGAGGTCGGCGGCATCAGCGATCGCGTCCGCGGCGTCGTGCTGCTCGATGCGATCTACGGCGAAATGGACAAGTTCGCATCCTGGATCGAGAGCCACCGCTCTGGCTTCTTCGTCAGCTCCTATACCCACTACACCGCGCGGCGCGACCACGAGCTGATGAGCACGCTCAGGCAGAAGGGCATCGGCGTTTCCGAGGACATGGATGCACCGCTGCGCCCCGGCAGCGTCGTGTTCGTCGAGACCGGCGACGGCATCACCCACCGTGACTACGTCAATCGCGCCTGGACGCAATATCCGCTCAAGGACGTGCTGGTGAAGATGTCGGCAACGCCGGCACTCGCACTGACGCGCGTCGCAGCCACCGCATCACCGACATCGAGCCGCTAGCTGAGCGCCAACGACCGGCCACTCAGCTCTCACTTCCAACTCTTGGGCGGTCGAGCCGTTTCAGCTCTTGGGCAGTTTCGGAATGCTCTCGGCAAAGCCGTTGAAGCAGGCCAGCCGCTCGTCCTCTTCCTTGAGGAAGCGGCAGTCGGAGACACCTTTGGCCTTCGGCGGCTTGGGCTTCGGCGTCGGCGGAAGCACCGCGTCATAGCAATTGAGACGGTCCTTGGTGCCGTCGTCGGTATCAAGGCAGGCCTGGAGGCGCAGCGCGATCGACTGCGGCTTGCCTTTTGGCGCAGCGACAGCCGGTTTGGCTGCTGCTTCCTTGGTGCCGGCCTTGGTCCCTTTGGGCTTGACCTGCACCAGCGGCTTGTCCCCCACCATCGGTGGCGTGTCGGTTTGCGCAAACGCGGAGGCTGAATAGAGCACCGCGGCAACCGCCAGAATCATCCTCATTTCAGTCAACTCTCTTTGGTCCCCATATCTGGCCTTCTAGCGCTCTCTCGCGCGGTTTGCCAAGCGTCTTGCGTTCGGGAAACACGGCCATCAGCCCGGGGCGACAGCCGCCGGCCGGGGCCGGCTCGCAACCACCAGGACCACGGCCAGCACGACGAAGCCGACGGCCACAAAGCCCGTACTGTGCAGCAGTTCGCGGGCAAACAGCGCCCCTCCGACCGCGGAGCCAATGGCCTGGCCGATGTAGAGGACGGAGGTATTGAGCGCGACTGTTGCCGGCGCGAGCGGCGGTGCTGCCGCGACCAGCCGCACCTGCTGCATCGAATTGGTCGAGGCAAAGCCCAGCCCCCACATGGCCACCGCAATCGCCATTAATACCAGTGTGCCCGCGCTGAGCGCCCAACCGGTAATGCCCGCCAATAACAGGCTCGTGAACAACAAAGAGGTCTGGTACGGGCCCCATGTGTCGACGATACGGGTTGCGACGGCAACGCCGAGGAAGCCGCAAACACCATAGATCGCGAACACCATTCCGATCGCGTCCGGGCTTGCGTCGGTCATCTTGTTGAGCAGCGGGCCCATGAAGGTGAACACCACGAACTGGCCGGACATCTGCAGCATCGTGATCGCGAGCAGCAGCAGGATCGTCTTGTTGCGGCCGACCTCGCTCCAGGTCCTCAGATCGACCGGCGTGCCCTTCAATCCGGCCGGCAGGCGCACCAGCAGCAACAGGAAGCTGATGCAACCGAGCGCGCCGATCCCGCCATAGGCGGCGCGCCAACCGTAGCGACTGGCGATGAAGGTGATCAGCGGGAGGCCGACCGCGGCCGCCAGCGACCAGCCAAGGAAGATATAGGCGATCGTGCTGCCGCGGCGCTCCGGCGGCACGATCAGCGCGGCGGTGCCCGCCGCCTGCGGCGTGTACAGCGCGCCGACAGCGAGCATCACCAGCCGGATGACGAGGAGGCTTGCATAGCTGGGCGCAAAGGCCGACGCGAGATTGCCTGATGCAAGCACTGCCAGCGTGGCCGTGAGCAGGACCCGCCGCTCGATGCGGCTGGTCAGCCACGCCGTCAGCGGCGAGCCGATGCACAGCGTGATCGCGCCGAAGGTGATGAGCAGCCCGGCTGCATGGATGCTGATCCCGAGCCCCGCCGACACCTCCGGCAGCATTCCCGCCGGCGCCAGCACTGAGCAGCCTGTGACGAGATTGCCAAGCATCAGGGCGGTTGCGGTAAAGCGGCCGGCGCGCGGATTTTCCATGCAATTGCATGTAGAGCAGGCCCGCCGCCAGTTAAAGGGCGCGACATGAAATAGTTGGAGGATTGGCTGCGCTTTGCGCACCACTTTCTTGGAAATGCCGGATTGCGCAGGCCGAATCGCCTGATATATCGCTCGTTCCCGCTTACCTGCGCTCGTTCGCAGGAGTGAGCCTCAGGAGAAAAGCAATGTCCGACCAGCCCAAATCCGAATCCGGCTTCCAATATTCCCTCAGCAATCTGAAGCCCGTGACCCCCGCCGCCAAAGTCACACTCACCTTCCCCGACGGCGCCCAGCGCCAATATGACCAGAACATCACCGGTCTCGAGATCGCCAAGGGCATCTCGCCCTCGCTCGCCAAGCGCACCGTGGCGATGATGCTCGACGGCGTGCTCACCGATCTCAACGATCCCATCGAGGCCGACGCCAAGCTCAGGCTGATCTCGCGCGACGAGCCGGAGGCGCTGGGGCTGATCCGCCACGACTGCGCGCACGTGCTGGCGGAAGCCGTGCAGACGCTGTGGCCGGGCACGCAGGTCACCATCGGCCCCGTGATCGAGAATGGTTTCTATTACGACTTCTTCCGCAACGAGCCGTTCACGCCGGAAGATTTCGCCGCCATCGAGAAAAAGATGCGCGAGATCATCGCGCGCGACAAACCGTTCACCAAGGAAGTCTGGGACCGGGAAAAGACAAAACAGGTGTTCCGCGACAAGGGCGAGGCCTTCAAGGTCGAGCTGGTCGACGCCATTCCCGGCAACGAGCCGATCAAGATCTACTACCAGGGCGACTGGTTCGATCTGTGCCGCGGTCCGCACATGACCTCGACCGGCAAGGTCGGAGGCGCCTTCAAGCTGATGAAGGTGGCCGGTGCCTATTGGCGCGGAGACAGCAACAACCCGATGCTGACCCGCATCTACGGCACCGCCTTCGCCAAGCAGGAGGACCTCGACGCTTACCTCAAGCAGATCGAGGAAGCCGAGAAGCGCGACCATCGCAAGCTCGGACGCGAGCTCGACCTCTTCCACTTCCAGGAGGAAGGTCCTGGAGTCGTGTTCTGGCACCCGAAGGGCTGGACCATCTTCCAGCAGCTGATCGCCTATATGCGGCGACGCCTGACCGGCGATTACAGCGAGGTCAACGCGCCACAGATCCTCGACAAGTCCCTCTGGGAGACCTCGGGCCATTGGGGCTGGTATCGCGAAAACATGTTCGCAGCGCAGTCGGCCGGCGACGAAGCCGAGGACAAGCGCTGGTTTGCGCTCAAGCCAATGAACTGCCCCGGCCACGTGCAAATCTTCAAGCACGGCCTGAAGAGCTACCGCGACCTGCCCTTGCGTCTCGCCGAGTTCGGCGTTGTGCATCGCTACGAGCCGTCCGGTGCCATGCACGGCCTGATGCGCGTGCGCGGCTTCACCCAGGACGACGCGCATATCTTCTGCACCGAGGACCAGCTCGCCGACGAGTGCCTGAAGATCAACGAACTGATCCTGTCGACCTATTCGGATTTCGGCTTCACCGGCGAACTCACGGTCAAGCTCTCGACCCGGCCGGAGAAGCGCGTCGGCACCGATGCGATGTGGGATCACGCCGAGCGCGTGATGGCCACGGTGCTGCGCGAGATCCAGGCGCAGAACAATCACATCAAGACCGAGATCAATCCAGGCGAAGGCGCCTTCTACGGGCCGAAGTTCGAGTACGTGCTGCGCGACGCCATCGGCCGCGACTGGCAATGCGGCACCACGCAGGTCGACTTCAACCTGCCGGAGCGGTTCGGTGCGTTCTACATCGACCATGACGGCGGCAAGAAGCCGCCTGTCATGGTGCATCGCGCGATCTGCGGCTCGATGGAGCGCTATATCGGCATCCTGATCGAGCACTATGCCGGCAACTTCCCGCTCTGGCTCGCGCCGGTGCAGGCGGTGGTCACCACCATCACCTCGGAAGGCGACGAATACGCGAAGGTGGTGCTGGAGCAGGCGCGGCGCGCAGGGCTTCGGGTCGAGATCGACCTGCGCAACGAAAAGATCAACTACAAGGTCCGCGAGCACTCGCTGGCCAAGATCCCTGCGCTGCTCGTGGTCGGCAGGAAGGAGGCCGAGACGCATTCGGTCTCCGTTCGCCGGCTGGGTAGCGACGGGCAAAAGGTGATGACGACCGAGGAGGCCATCGCCGCCCTGGTCGACGAGGCGACCCCGCCTGACGTCCGGCGCGCGCGCGGCGCGGTCTGATCGCTGAAATCGCTCTAAACTCGCTTTCGGTTGCGGGCGTGCATGCTTATCTCGGCATGGCACGCCCGTCGCCCATCTGAAGAGGCCATCGCAATGCCCGACGCCATCGAACTCCTGAAAACCCGTCGCTCGGTCAAGCCGCGCGAGATGACCGGACCCGGCCCGTCGCCGGCCGAGCTCGAAACCATTCTCACCATCGGCGCGCGCGTGCCCGACCACGGCAAGCTCGCGCCCTGGCGGTTCATCATTTTCGAGGGCGACGCACGCCAACGCGCGGGCGAGGTGATCGCGAAGGTCTTTGCCCGCAAGAATCCCGGCGCGCCTGCGGCCGATATCGAGACCGAGCGCAAGCGCCTATCCGATGCGCCGCTGGTGATCGGGATCGTCTCCTTCACCAAGCCCCATCCGAAGGTGCCGGCCTGGGAGCAGGAGATGTCGGCCGCCGCCAGCGCCATGAACATCGTGACGGCCGCAACCGCTCTCGGCTACGGTGCCTGCTGGCTGAGCGGCTGGTTCTCCTTCGACCGCGACGTGCTTGAAGGCCTTGGGCTCAAGGCCGACGAAAAGCTCGCGGGCTTCGTTCATATCGGCAAGGCGACCAGGCCGAGCGAGGATCGACCGCGACCGGTCCTTTCCGAAATCGTGACGCGCTTCTAATCGAAGTCTTGTTGACGCCTCTGATGTCTTGCGGCTTTGTTCCCGTGCAGGGAGGAAGCCCGGATGAAGCGTCGTGAATTTCTGGTCGGGGCCGCGATGCTGGCGGGCACGATGACGCGGAGCCGCGCGTCCGACATTCCCGCCCCTTCCGCCGACGGGCTGAGGCGCCTCACCTCGTTCTTCGAGAACGAGGTCACCACCGGCCGCTTGCCGGGAGCCATCGTCCTGATCCATCAGCATGGCAAGCCTGTCTATTTCAAGCTGTTCGGCGTGCGCGATGTCCGGACGCGGCTGTCGATGACGCCTGACACGATCTTCGCGATCCATTCCATGAGCAAGCCGATCACCAGCCTGGCTGCGATGATGCTGATCGACGAGGGCAAGCTCGCGCTGACCGATCCCGTTTCGAAATACATTCCCGTCTTCGCCGGCACGAAGGTCGGAATGGAGATCACCAAGCCCGACGGCTCGCTGGCGCTCGACCTGGTGCCGCCGCTCCATCCGGTGACGATCAGGGATTTGATGCGGCACACCTCGGGCATCAGCTACGACTATATCGGCGGCAAATGGGTCGAGCTCGCCTACAAGGCGGCCAACATTTTTCAGGGCCATTTCGAAAACAGGGAGTTCGCCGAGCGAATCGCCCGGCTGCCGCTGGCGCGGCAGCCGGGCACGCTGTGGCGCTACGGCCATTCCACCGACGTGCTCGGCAGCGTCATCGAGATCATCACGGGGCAGCCGCTGTACGACGCGTTGAAACAACGCATCTTCGATCCGCTCGGCATGACCAGCACCAAGTTCGTGCTGTCGACGCCTGACGAATTCGAGCGGATGGCGCGGCCGCTGCCGACCGACCAGATCCTGCTCGATGCCGAGCGCGAGCGTCTCGAACATCCGGAATGGCAATCGGGTGGTGGCGGCCTGCTCTCGACCATCATCGACTATCAGCGCTTTTCGCAGATGCTGCTCAACGGCGGAGAACTCGAGGGCAAGCGCTATCTCTCGCCGGCCGCCTTCAAGGACATGACGACGGACCAGATCGGGCCAGAGTCCGGCGTTGATCGCGACTATTTCTATTTCCCTGGCGACGGTTTCGGTTATGGCTATGGCCTTGCGGTGCGCACCGATCCCGGCAACGCCAAACCGCCGCCGCCGGGCTCGCTCGGCGAATTGAAGTGGGACTCGGGCAGCGGCACCTATTTCGGCGTCGATCCCAAGCTCGATATGGTCTACGTCCTGATGCAGCAGACCCAGAACGAGCGCGGCCGCATCACGCCGGCGTTCAAGGCGCTGGTCTACGACTGCTACCCGGAAGAGCTACGCCGCCCGTGAGGAACGCTCGCCGAAATCGGCGAGAAGTCTTGCGATCTCGGCGGCGGGCCTCGCGGCGCTGAACAGGAAGCCCTGCACTTCGTTGCAGCCTTCCGCGCGCAGCCAGTCGAGCTGATCCTCGGTCTCGACCCCCTCTGCAGTCGTGGTGATGTTGAGGCTGCGGCCAAGGCCCGAAATCGCACGCACGATCGCGCCGCAATCGGGCCGCCGCGCCAGATCCTTCACGAAGGAGCGGTCGATCTTGATCTTGTCGAACGGGAAACTGCGGAGATAGCTGAGACTGGAATAGCCGGTGCCGAAATCATCCATTGAGATGGACACGCCGAGGTCGCGCAATCGATGCAGGATCGCGAGATTGGCATCCGTCTCCGCGAGGAAGACCGACTCGGTGATCTCGAGCTCGAGCCGCTTCGGCGAGAGGCCGGATTGCGCCAGTGCCGAGACCACGACCTGAACCAGACTGCGGCTACGGAATTGCGCCGGCGACAGATTGACCGCGACTTTGACTTCGTCAGGCCACTTCACCGCCTCGGCACAGGCTTCGCGCAGCACCCATTCGCCGAGCTGGGTGATCAGGCCGATGTCTTCCGCGACCGGAATGAATTCCGCGGGCGAGATCATTCCCTTCTCGGGATGAGGCCAGCGCAACAGCGACTCGAAGCCGGAGATGCGATCGGATGCGATCGCCACCAGCGGCTGATAGTGCAGTTCGAACTCGCCATTGGCAAAGGCGCGACGGAGATCCAGCTCCATATCGCGGCGCTTTTGCGCCTGCAGATCCATCTCGCGCTCGAAGAAATGGTGCATGCCGCCGCCGTCGGACTTTGCCCGGTACAGTGCCATATCGGCGTTGCGCATCAACTCCTCTGACGTGATGCCGTCGCCCGGCGACAGCGCGATCCCGATGCTGGCGCCGATCACCATCTCCTGGCCGTCGATCTCGTAGGGCGCCTTCAGCATGTCGATCAGCAGCGTCGCGCAGGCGCTCGCCTCGTTCGGCGAGACGTCGGATGCGAGGATTACCGCAAACTCGTCACCGCCAAGGCGGGCAGCGAGATTGGCGCCCCGGACCGCAGTGGTCAGACGCTGGGCGACTCCCTTGAGCAGGCGATCGCCCGCCGGATGTCCGAAGGAGTCGTTGATGGTCTTGAACAGGTCGAGGTCGATATAGAGCACACCGACGCGTTTTCCGCCGGCCTGGTCGAGCGCTTGCTTGAGGCGGTCCTGGAAGTGTTCGCGGTTCGGCAGGTCGGTGAGCCCGTCGTGATGCGCCATGTAGGCGATCCGCGCCTCGGCCTTACGCCGCTCGGTGATGTCGGCGACCGCAACCAGATAGCCGTCGCGATCGTTGAAGGTGATGCGGCGGCCGAAGGTGAGCACCTCGATCTCGCTGCCGTCGGCGCGCAGGTGCCGCCAGTTGCGCGAGGAGTGGTAGGTTTCACCGACGCGATCGAGCGCCTCGTCGTGGCTGTCCCACTCGTCCTCGGGCCAGATCTCGTGAAGCTTCATGCGCAGGAAGGCGGCACGGCTGTAGCCGTAATGTTGGACGGCGGCGTCGTTGACGCTCACAAACTCTTTGGTCTCGGCGTCGAACACCCACATCGGCATCGGGTTGCTGTCGAACAGCAGGCGGAACGAGGCGTCGCGCCGCTTCATCGCGGTGACATCGGAGATAGTCAGCGAAATGACGTCGGCGAACGCCGTCGCGCTCATGCGCAGATAGCGGCGATCGGTCTCTATCTCGAGCTGCTCGCCGCGGCCGCCCGACACCGCTTTCAGCAGGAACTCCCTGACGTCGGTCCTGGCGAGCAACGTAGTGCCCTGGCCGATCTGACGCCACAACAGGCCACCGCTTGCAACATTCAGCAGCAGCTCGGCGCTCTTGTTGTGATGCACGACTTGGAAATCGGACGGATGACCGCTCGCATCGCGCAGCGTCGCCAGTGAGACCACCGCGTCTTCGGTCGCAGAGAAGATCGCATCAAGAAGATTGTATTGGGTGCCGCGCTCATTGACGTAGGCGCCGACCAGCGTGGCGCCCCAGCGTGAGGCGGTCGGCAGCGCCAGCAAATCGTAGGTCCGGACCATGCCATCGCGCACGCAATGGGCGCTGGCCTGGTACGGCCGTCCATTCTCGAGCGCACTCGCCGCTGCTTCCGACAGCGCGGTGGCGCAATCGGGCGGCAATTCCGTCAGCGGAATGTCCCAGCGTTCCTCGCCGAGCCATTTTTGCACGTAGCGTCCGCTCCGCGACAGCTCGAGCGTGCCGTCGTCCTTGAGTAACGCGATGTGGTCGGCGAGCCGTCCCAGGCTCCCGAGCATGACATCTTCATAGCGCGGCAGCCGGTCGCCCGGCTTCAACGCGGCATGCCATTTGCGCTGAAGCACCCGGATGTCGTCAAACATTTCGGTGACCGGTTTGCCCGGCATCTTCTTCGCGGCACTCATTGCAGTCCCCAACGCACTATCCCGCTGCATCCAAAGACCGGCCCGCTTAATGGCATGTAAAAAGGACGCAGGCGCGGGTTCCGTGCGGTGATTATGACAGTTTTAAATCCGGCGATGGTTAGTGCGTCTTAGAGACTATGACAGTGGGTTGAATGCGCTGCCCTCGTGTCCCGGACGCGCTGCAGCGCGCGAGCGTTGCTGCGCAGCGTCCAAGGCACGAGAGCGGAGTTTCGGCGCACAACTTTTTCCACACCATCATTGCGAGCGCAGCGAAGCAATCCAGAATCCCTCCGCGGATACATTTCTGGATTGCTTCGCTGCGCTCGCAACGACGAAGTATGCGGCAATGATTCCGCTCCCTTCAATTCGCATCTTTATCGTAGAAACGCCTTCGCATCCTCGCGGCATCTCGCCCGAGCTTTGCGACACATGCGCCGTTGAATTTCGGCAAAGTGCAATATTTTTGACGAAGCGAATTGCCCCAGCCAGCGTGTTTTGCCGGCCGGGCAACGCAAGGGATTGTAGGTGCATCGCTGGCCGCGATTAGTCTTCGCTGGACGCCGTGAAGCGGTTGCGCAGGTATGCCTGCGACAGCAGGAAAAACAGCGCGCGCTCGCCGTGATATTTGGCTGAGGGCCGCGTGCGCTCGAATCCACCGGCAAAGATCTTGCCGGACTGGTCGCAGACCTGCCACCGCCAACCGAACCGTTTGCGCCTGGTGAGGATCACTTCGAACATGCCGACGCGCTAGGTCCCCTGCTCCTTGCCGGTCTCGCAGACCAACAAGGCTGCGCCGGCGTCCCCCATTGGACAGATGCCCGACATATAACCCAGCAGAATGGAAAGCGAATGAAATTGATTATCGGAATTACGTATCTTGCACCGGCAATTGAGGTCCAAACAAGCCGCTAGCCGCTGGCACCGGTGTTTCCGTAGCCGGCGCGCAGTCTAGTAGCGCTCGCAAAGGTCTCCGAAACCGAAACGCAAGACACGAATGGAGGGTAAGCAAACGCTCACCGGACTCCACCGGCGCCTGGCTTTCGTGCACTGGATGAGAAGCGCAGTACGATCTTCACGGCAAGGCTCTCTTCCCGGCCGGTGCTGAACTCGCAACGACGATGTTGACGCAGTGGCGCTGGCTCTCGCGCGGCGTCAGCGCGCGACGACTTCGACTTCGCCATCGACACCGTTGACGACGTTGAAGCCGCGCTCGTAGACCTTGCCCTCGTTCTTGGCGATGGCGCGGTATTCGCCTTCTGAGAGCACGACGCGCGGGAAAGCGCCGATCGATTCCTTGATGACGTCGCCGCCGGGCGTCAGCACCGACCAGGCGGTGTTGGCGAGCGCCTCGCCGCCCTTGTCACTGACGAGCTTGAGCGTGATCACGGCGGCGCGGTGGGTGATGGTGACGTCGGTGAGCTTGCCGGCCTGGACGCGGATGTCCGAGCGCACCACCGAGTTGGCGTCGCCGTAGTTGGAGATGATGTAGTAGGTGCCCTCCGGCAGCAGCACGACGTCGCCGGCGGCGACGTTCGGTACCAGCGACGCGCGCTCGCCGGATTCGAACTGGCTGCCCTTGTAGATCGCGAACGAGATCTGGTTCTGAGGAATGCGGCTGGTGCCGACGCGGCCCTCGATGCGCAGGCCGCCGGCCGGCAGCACGAAGGATTCGCGGTCGGTCTCGGCCTTCAGGCTGACGGTGCGCACCGCACTGACGAGGCCGAAGGCGACGTGCACGACGTAATTGCCCGGCGGCAACACGATGTTGGGCGTGGCGCTGCGATCCTCGCGGATCAGCTTGAAGGTGCCGTTCTCGTCGGGCCGGTCGGCAAACACCCGCCACACCAGGCCGCTGGTGATCGCAGGCGTGTCCTTGCCGTATTTCGCCATCAACGACAGCACGGCCTGCCCGGGCGCGGCCGCATTGAGCGGCGCGGCCGACGGGACGCCGGTCACTGCGGGCGGCATGCTGGGCGTATTGGGCTGGGTCAGGGTCGGCGGCAGGCTGGCAGGGCCGGCGCCTGAACCGGAGGGCGGCGCCAGGCTGACCGCGCCACCGGGATCGGGCACCGAAGCCGGGGGTACCGGCGGCGGACGATCGGAGAAAAGCTGCGCCTGCGCAGTGGTCTGGCCCAGGAGAACGACCCATGCGGACAGGACCAGCGCCGGCAGCAGCTTCCCGCCGCGCCGCCATCGAATGATGCCGTCACCCCCTCGAGTCATGCCACCTGCTTTTCACCGAAAACGCGGCAAATTCAAGCCTCTGAAATCCCCGGGGAATACGGTTCTCTGGAACCGGGTTGACGCCTGCGTGATTACATTAGAGGCAAGCGGCCCTTGCCACACTCCTGCCCCCTGCGTCCCGAACGCTGTAAACCAAGCTTTGCCATCGTTCTGGTGAAGCGGAAGCGCGGTGCCTACTCTGGAGTGAGGACGGCCCGGAGTAGGAGAGTTTCGGTGCTGGATATGTTGAGAGGTCGGGGCGTGAAGAGCGTAAACAGCGAGAAGGTCGGTCTTGGCAGCATCCGCCGACCCGTCCTGGGCCTCGCCCTCGGAGGCGGCGCGGCGCGCGGCTTTGCCCATATCGGTATCATGAGAACGCTGCTGGCCAACGGCATCGTGCCCGACGTCGTGGTCGGCACCTCGATCGGGGCTGCGGTCGGCGGCGCCTATGCGGCCGGACGGCTTGATGCGCTGGAAGACTGGGCCCGCAGCCTGCAGGGCGTGCGCAACATCCTCGGCTATCTCGACATTCGTCTCAACGGCTCCGGCCTGATCGGCGGCGCGAAGCTCGCAAGCCGGCTGGAGGAATCGATCGGCCAGACCATGATCGAGGATCTCCCGATGAAATATGCCTCGGTCGCGACCGAAATCGCGGACCGGCCATGAGATCTGGCTGACGCACGGCCGCCTGGTCGAGGCGATGCGCGCCTCCTATGCCCTGCCCGGCATCTTCGCGCCTGTGATGATCGGTGACCGCTGGCTGGTCGACGGCGCGCTGGTGAACCCGGTGCCGGTTTCGGCCGCGCGGGCGCTCGGCGCCGAAATCGTCATCGCGGTCAATCTGTCCACCGACATCTTCACGCATTCCACGACGATCTATTCACACGGCGCCATGCGCACCCCGGTCGCAGCCCCGGTCGCCGAGGAAAGCCCGGCCAAGCGGCGTTTTCCGCGCATCTTCTCGCCGGAGAAAACCGTCAAGCGCGAGTTCTTCGGGACCGCCGGCCGGCCCGGCATTTCCTCGGTGATGGTGGATGCGTTCAACATCATGCAGGACCGCATCACCCGCGCGCGGCTCGCCGGCGATCCGCCGGACCTCCTGATCACGCCCCGGGTCGGCCAGTTCGGCTGGTTCGATTTTCACCGCGCCGACGAATTGATCGCGCACGGCACTCGCGCCGCCGAACGCGTGCTGGAACAGATCCAGGAGACCATCGATGTGCTGGCGCCGGCGCCCGAAGGCGCCGTGCCGAAAGCGGTCGAATAAGATTGGCTCAGGCCGTCTTGATGTAGTCGCGCAGGGCTTCCTGCTCGGACTCGTATTCGCGCACCCGCCATTTGACGATGTCGCCGATCGAAATGAGGCCGACCACTCTGCCGTTCTCGACGACGGGCAGATGGCGGAACTTGCCTGTTGTCATCATCTCCATCAGTTCGGCGACCGTGTCGGTCTCCTTGCAACTCACGACCTTGCGGGTCATGACCTGAGAGACCGGCTCGTCCAGCACGCCGGCCCCGCGCTCGCCGAGCACGCGCACGATGTCGCGTTCGGACAGGATACCCTCGAGCCGGCTCTGGTTCATCACCAGCACCGCGCCGATCTTCTTCTCGGCGAGCAGCTTGACCGCGGCGGCGAGCTTGGCGTCGGGCTCGACGCTCATGATCTGGTGGCCCTTGGTATTGAGAATCGAACGTACCGTCATTGTCGCCTCCCTGAATCGGATCCCGTCCGCTTTGCGCGGTCCGGACTTGTTCGCGAGTCTTCAACTAACAGTTTTGGCGCCGGTTTTGCGTTCAGGCGCTTTGCGAAGCATCGCCTCTACGGGCTTGTCGCTTCGGAACATTCTTCTCGGGAATGATGGATGAATTCGGGCCGCGCCGCAAGCGCCGCTTCAAATACCGCTCGAAATGTCCTGTGATGACGCATCCGCAGCATCATCGCTTCGCACGCGCGGCACGGGATCGAACAGTGCGAACAGCACCAGGCCTGCGAAGAAGCCGCCGATATGCGCTTCCCATGCGACGCCTGCGCTGTCGCCCTCGACGCCGATCGCGCCGACACCGAAGATGATGTTGAGCACGAACCAAACGCCCAGGAAGCCGACGATCCGCTTGTCGCGAAGTGCCTGCAACAGTGGCAGTGCCGGAACCCTGGCGGCGGTATCGGCATCCGAACGGCTGAACGACAGGAAACTGCCACGCACGAAGGCGAACCGGATCGCGGCCGCCATCGCCCCCGACACCGAGGCCGAGGCACCGATCATCGGCACCACGGCATGCTCGTGGGTGACGAGATGGGCGAGCGCGCCGGCCGCCGCCGTCACCGCCAGGAACACGAAGAAGCGCAGCGCGCCGAAGCGGCGCGCCAGCGCGCTCCCGAACGGCAGGAGCCACAGCACGTTGAAGGCGAGATGGGTGAGATTGGCGTGCAACAGCGAATAGGTGACGAAGGTCCATACCTTGGCACCGGCGCCGCCCTCGAACTGCAAATTCACCAGCGAGGAATCGTAGCGCTTCGGGATGAACCCGAACACGTCGATGGTCCAGTTCTCCAGCTCCGGCGGCAGCAGCACCCGCAGATGGATCAACGCCAGCAGGATGACATAGACCGTCAGCGGCCAAGGCAAGGTCAGGATCGGCTCGCGCGGGGCCTCTTCGACGACGACCTGATGGTTCGACGGGAGTTGTGGCGGAGAATCCAAGGCGGTTTCGCTTTCAGGCGCGATCGAGGCAACAGCTTGGAGATAGTCGCCTTTGCCGGCCTTGCGCAAGTGCACAAAAGGAAAAGGCAGGGCCCTGGGAAAGCCCTGCCTGTCCGTGTCGGCCTTCCCGACGCGACGGATGAACAAGGTGTATCCCTACCCCTCCCCGCGATCAGCGACCAAACTGTTTGACGCCCGTGTACAGGCCTCGCCGAGAACCTGGAAAAACCGCGAGGCTTGCGACCGCGATCACCATAGCAGGCGCGCAGCCGATGCAAAGTGCATAGTTAATTTAACGTTAACGACGCAAAGATAGCGCACGGGGCACCGAAAACGCGCTCGCGGCATGGACGCTGCAATTCCCCTCCTGCACAACATCAAAGGGATCTCAGGTGCACTGATGCGGGACAGGTTTGTCCCACGAGGTTGCGCCGAGGGGTGAGCGTCAACAATGAAACATCCGTCGAGCCGCGCGTTCTTTGCGTATTGGGACAAGAAGCGCGGCAGCGCTCGGGCCCCTGACCGGGCCGATATCGACCCGGCCGCCGTGCGCGAACTGCTGGGCGATATCTTCGTCCTGTCCTGCGAGCCGAAAACAGGCTTTCCGTTCCGCGTCGCCGGCACCCGCGTCTGCGCGCTTGCCGGCAGCGATCTCAAGGACCAAGGTTTTGCCGCGCTGTTCGCGGAAGCAAGCCGTCGCGAGATCGAGGAGATCACCACCATCGTCGCCGACGAGACGTTGGGGGCCATCGCCGGCCTCGTCGCGGAGCGCGAGGACGGCAGCAAGGCCCATCTCGAGCTGCTGCTGCTGCCCTTCAATGCCCGCCCGCACACGCCGGTGAGCGTAACAGGCGTGCTCGCGCCGTTCGACGACGAATGCGGCGCGCTCGGGCCCTTCACCGTGACGTCCTGGCGCTATCTGCACCAGCCCGAGAAATTGCTGCCGCGCGCGATCCGCAAGCTGCAAATCGCACGCGGGCTGATGGTGTATGAGGGGCTCAGGTAGAGCAGCCGTCCGCGCAAGGTGTGAAAACGGCCTCGACCATCGCCTTCTGAATCGGATGGCGATCAGACACGCCGGGCTGGGGCTTGCGATCCGTTAACGGAACCTTACCTGCTACAACACGTTTGCCAGTTTGCCGCGCGCGTATCTGCACGGCAACGCGGCTCGGCTGGAGACGATGCCGTTTCCCGGCCGCTTCCGTCGAGGGATGGTTACCCGTGATGGAGCACGCGACCAGAGTTGGTAATCGCCTGTTAGCTGCGTTACCGCCGGCCGACTTCGCTTTGCTTGCACCGCATTTGCGGACGGTACCGCTCCCGCACGACGCAGTCCTGGTTCGATCGGGCGATCGGATCGATCAACTCTACTTTCCCTGCAGCGGCGCGGTCGCGCTCATCATGGATCTGCCGAACGGACAGACGGCCGCAACCTCCGTGATCGGCAACGACGGCGCCATCGGACTCTTGACGGCGCTCGGCCCGCTCCGCTCACCCATGACCGCGGTTGTCCGCGTCGCCGGCACCGCGTTGCTAATTCCGCCCGCGAGATTTCAGGCGGCGCTCCAGCGCAGTCCCGCTATCAGAAGTTTGGTTCAGCTTCTCGCCAGGGCGATGATGACACAAGTCCAGCACGTCGCGGCCTGCAATGCGTTGCACTCCGTCGAAGCCCGCCTGGCCCGCTGGCTGCTTCACATTCACGATCGGACGGATGGCGGCGACGTTCTGCCCTTGACGCAAGAGACGTTATCGGAATTGCTCGGCGTCCGCCGCACGACGGTCACGCACGTCGTAGGCGCACTTCGAACGTCAAGGGCCCTGAAATCCAGTCGGCGCGGTCACCTCGAGATCGACAGGCAGCGACTCGAGGCCGTTGCATGCGAGTGCTACAAGGTGATGCACCGCAGGATAGATCGGATCGTTTCGCAGGATGCCTTGAAGCTCCTTCACGCCGCGCCGCCGCCGAACGATTCCATGCCCCCGGACTTCCCGTTCACCAAGGCCGAGTCGTAGACCCAAGCCTCCTTGGCGAACCACTCGTGCGTTGCCGCGCACATCCGGCAATATGTCCGCGAAAAAAACACTGCGCTGCACCTAAATCGTTCGCGATCCATCTCGATACCCGTCGAAATGACCCTTCCCGTTTCCGGGCACTTGATCATCACCATACCCATCTTGGTTCCTCCAGATTTACATCACCTCACGGCGAGGGTGGCCGCCATCGGCTGGACGGCGTCTCTTCTGGCGGAGACGCTCGTCCAGCCGCTTCACGCGGCCGATAGCTTTCAAGCAGTTCTGTGCAGAACCCGGTCGAAGCTCTTCTTGATCGGCTCGGTCGTCTCGATCGCGGCCTTTTGGGCCAGGTCCCAAAGCTCCCGGTTCTGGGCGGAAGCCGCTTCAAAGGTCTTGCGACCATGGGCGGTGGAAAGGTTCACGAGATCCGCAAATGATCTCGCATCAGCGAGCTGTGAGAGGAGATCCAGCGCGGAGGTGGTCCTGGCGTTGGATATTGCGATGACCTTGGTGCCGTATTCGGCGGCATTCTTGGCATTGGTCGAACACGCTTCGTAGAGAGCGCCGGTGATTTCCTCGGAAGTTGCCTTCATCTGCTCGAAATTTGCCTTGGCCCGCGCAGCGGCCGGCTCGGTGAGATTGCCGAAGATCGTCTGGATGTTGAAAAAGGGTACGTCGAATTGAAGCTTTGCGCTTCCGTTGGGCATTCCATTCAGCGGAGCCGAGTTCGTTTCGGCTTTCACATTGGCATCACTCACGGGCTTTCATCCTTTCAAGCGAAACTAGATAATGGATTGAAGACTCCCCGAGGCGTCCGGATGCTTGCCGCACCGGGACGCCAGTGCTCCTACTTTCACGTTGTGGGATGCCGCTGCGGATGCACCGGTCTCGATCCCTGCCTGAGCCAACTATGGCCAAAGACTGTGGACGCTTCGGTTCGCTTTCAGACTCTGTGCTTGATTTTATTCGAATCATGCGACGAGGCGGCGCATGACCGCATTCCGCCTCTTTAAAGTTGCTGCCATCGTATGCGCCAACTTGAGATCAGCACCGGCGTTCGCGCGCCGGGCGACGCCTGCAGCGGCGATGCCCGGCGCGCGCATTATCGCGGGGCGCCGCATTGCGACGGAATAAAATGCACTTGATGATACGGAGCAGCCGAGATGACCGAGCCGCATTGGCGCCACGCGCGTGCCGGAGACCTCCTCGCGATCAGCGCGATCGCAGCGCGGATTCACCCTGAACTCCCCGAGCGTCCCGAAGTGCTCTCGGAGAAGATGCGGCTTTGTCCGGACGGTTGTCGCGTGCTCGCCGCTGGCGACGAGATCGCAGGCTACGGCCTTGCACATCCCTGGATGCAGCGACACGTTCCGCCGCTCGACGGCTTCCTCATCCGATTGCCGGAGGCGGCGGACTGTCTCTATTTGCACGACATCGCCGTGCTGCCCGGCTTCCGCGGTGGCGTGGCGCGCGCGTATGTTGCAGAGATCGAGGGGGTCGCACGTGCGTCAGAGATCACGACCATTGCGCTGGTCTCGGTCTACGGCACGCGCGGCATGTGGCAGCGTTTCGGCTTCCGGCCCGCCGCAGCGGATGCGGCGCTTCGCGACAAGCTCTCGTCATATGGCGCGGGCGCGACCTACATGCTGCGCGCTATTCCGCCACGCGGTCGGCGATGAACGTGCCGTTCGGCTGATGGAAGATGATCTGGCCGACAATCGCGCCCTCCCCGCGAAACTCGACGGCAAATCCTTCCAGCTCGATGATGCGAAACCGACGACCCTGCTGAGGCTCCAGGCGATAGGCCGGCTGATAGTCCGGCTTCAGGATCAGCCGCCCCTCATCGTCCAGCGTTATCCGATGGCTGATCGAGCCGCTCCTGAAGTGCCCGACACAGCGGGCGCGGAATGCGGGATCGAGGCAGTCGCCGGCGGCGCGACGCTCGAAGACGATGTCCTTCACCATCGGCTCCAGCGGAACCGAAAGGTGCACGATCTTGCCTTCGCGGTCGGTCTGGAACGTGATCGGAAGATTGTCCGGGTGCAGCTTGTCGATGATCTCCGGCGTCACGAAGGTCTCGAAATGCCGGTGCGACAGCGGCGCCCCCATTCCGCGCCACGACCAGTGCAGCACGCCGTCCTGCTCGCGGATCGATATCACGCCGTAGGCGGGATGGACGTAGTCTCCGGCGTAGGCCGACAAGGCGTGCGCCGGCCTGGTGTCCTTGTGACGCGATTTCTCGCGCGCCTCCTTGTCGGCCGGGATGTGGGCAATGAAGTCGTCGCGCATCTTGCGAAAGCGCGCGAGCCAGTCGACCGGCTCGCGTCCGCGCAGCCGATCGATGATGTACCATGTGAGGATCGGCGGGATTTCGCTCGGGCTGCGGTTGGTCAGCACGGCGACGCCGATGCCGGCATCGGGCACCAGCGTCATGAACGAACCCCACCCGGTCCATCCGCCACCGTGCGAGATGTGGCGATCCCCGCGATAGGTGTTCGACTGAAAACCCAATCCATAATGCGCATCGCCGAACTCGGAAAATTCCGACTTGCGAATGTGGGCCAGCGGCGCATGCAGCTGCTCGACCAGTGCCGCAGGCAGCAAGCGCTCGCCGGCAAATTCGCCCTTGCCGAGATGCAGCCGCATCCAGTTGGCGAGATCAGCGACCGAGGTGTTGATGGCGCCGGCCGCTGTGGTGCGGATCGGCAACCGCAGCGCCGGCAATCGCGTGTCGACGTTGATCATGTAGGGCTTCGCCGGCTCGGATCCCGCTTCGAGCTCGTCCAGCGCGAAGCTGACGTTCATGCCGAGCCTGCTGGTCAGCCGCCCGCGGACGAAGGCGTCAAAGCTCTGCCCGCTCAATCGCTCGATCAGGAGCCCAACGGCGTTGTAGCAGAGATTGTTGTATTGCCAGGCCGCACGAATATCGCGGCTGAGTTCAAGATGGCGCATCAGCGGCAGCATCTCGGCCGGCGAGAGATCTCCCGGCAAGTGAAGCCAATCGTGCCGCGGCAGCCCCGACTGATGGCTCAACAGGTCGCGAATGGTGACGCGTTCGGCCGCCACCGGATCGGAAAGGCGAAACTCCGGCAAGTAGTCGCGGACCGGTTTGGTCCAGTCCAGCACGCCCTCGTTATGGAGCAGCGCGATCGCGGTCGCGGTGAATGATTTCGTGATCGAGCAGATCACGAAATGCGTCTGCGGCGTGACCGGCAGATCCGCTTCGATGTCGCGCTGGCCATAGCCGCGTGTGAGCACGACCTCGCCGTCCTGCACGATGGCGAGTGCGGCGCCCGGCACTTTCCAGACCGCCATCGCTTCCGCGGCGAGCCGGTCGATGTCGGGGATCAGGGACGCGAGCGAAACATCGGGACGATCGGATGACGTATGCATGACACCTGCAAACCTTGTGAGGTGTGCAGGCTACCGGCTTCAACGTCGAATGGAAACCCGATCGACGGGCCCAAAGTGCGTGCCGCCAGCCGCCGCTGTTCAGCCGCGGTGCTTCTTCTTGCCCTTCTTCCCGGAGGCGCCGGGCCATTCAGTGACCGACGGCGCATGTTTGGCGTCGCCGGATTTGTTGCCGAACTTCTTGTTCTTCTTCCCGAAGGCCGGCTTGCCGAATTTGCCGCCGTCGTAGGGCTTGACGTCAGACTTGGCGTGCGGCTTGCCCTGGTCCCTCGCCTCAGGCTTTCCGCGCGGCCTGTCGTGCTGCTTTCGCTCGTTCGCATTCCAGGGATCGTCGCTGCGGCGAACGACGCGATCGTCGTCACCTTCATCGCGCCGTGGCGCACGAGAGCGCTTCTCCGGCGACATCTGCTCAAGCGGCGCGCCCGTCATCGCCTCGATGCGGATGCTGTCTTCCTTGTCCGGACGCTTGACCTTGAGGGCAAAGGACTCCGCGACCCTCTCGGAGATCTCGAACTCGGTGGTGGTGTCCGAAATCTTGATCGCCCCGATGTCGCGCTTGTCGATGCCGCCGCGGCGGCAGATCATCGGCAACAGCCAGCGGGCTTCCGCATTCTTGCGACGTCCGATGGCGGCCCGGAACCAGACGGTGGGCTCCGCCATGACGTGCTTTTTCCCTGATTTGGCGGGAAGCCGCCGCTCAGACCGGTCATCACCGCGCGGCTTGCGATCGTCGCGCGGCTTGCGATCGTCGCGCGGCGTGCGATCGTCACGTGGCCGGCTGCTGCGCTCGCCGGGATCGATGATGTCTTCAGGCGACGGCAGCCGCGCGCGATAAAGCCGCGCCAGCGCAGCTGCAATATCCTCGGCCGACCGCTCGGCCAGCAAGGCCTTCGCCAGCTCCAGATCGTCTGATGTCGTCTCCTCGGTGAACAGCACGTCCTTCATGCGCTGATGATCGAGCTTGCGGATCTCGTCCGCCTGCGGCGCCATGCCCCAGTTCGCCTCGATGCCGGACAGGCTCAGCAGCACCTCCGCACGCCGCCGCCGTACCGGCGGCACCAGCAGGACGCTGACACCCTTCCGGCCCGCGCGCCCGGTGCGGCCCGAGCGATGCTGCATCACCTCGGGGTCATTCGGCAGGTCCGCGTGAATGACGAGGTCGAGGCTCGGCAGGTCGATGCCGCGGGCGGCAACGTCGGTCGCGACGCAAATGCGGGCGCGCCCGTCCCGGAGCGACTGGAGCGCCAGGGTCCGCTCGTTCTGGGTCAGCTCGCCGGACAATGCGACCACGGAGAAACCACGCTCCAGCAGCGCGGCCTGCAAGTGCCTGACGGCATCGCGCGTGTTGCAGAACACCAGCGCGCTCGGGGACTCGTAGAAGCGCAGCACGTTGACGACCGCATGCTCGACATCACCGGGAGCAACCCGGATGGCACGATACTCGATATCGGCGTGACCGCCCTCGTCGCCCGCGACCTCGATGCGAAACGCATCCTGCTGATATTGTTTTGCCAGCGCCACGATGCCGCGTGGAAAGGTCGCGGAGAACAGCAGCGTGCGGCGCGTCTCCGGCGTGGTCTCGAGGATGAACTCCATGTCCTCGCGAAAACCGAGATTGAGCATCTCGTCGGCCTCGTCGAGCACGACGACCTTCAATTGCGAGATGTCGAGGCGGTTGCGCCGAAGGTGATCGCACAGGCGGCCGGGCGTGCCGACGACGATGTGGGCGCCAGCGGCCAGCTCGCGCTGCTCCCGGCGCGGGTCCATGCCGCCGACGCAGGAGACGACGCGCGCGCTGGCATGAGCATAGAGCCAGGTGAGCTCGCGCTGAACCTGCAAGGCGAGCTCGCGGGTCGGCGCGACGATCAGGGCCAAAGGTGCTGCGGCCCGTTCGAACGTCTCGGCATCGCCGAGCAGGTCCCTGGCCATGGCCAAACCGTAAGCGACGGTTTTGCCGGAGCCTGTTTGCGCCGACACCAGAAGATCGCGTTCGACAGTATCTTCGCCGAGCACGGCGAGCTGAACGGGGGTCGGAGAATCGTAATTGCGCTCAGCCAGGGCACGGGCGAGCGGCGGGGTCAGGGCCGGAAAGGACACGGGATGAAAACCTTGGTTGGTCCGGGCGCGGAACGGAAAGCCGTGGGCCTGGCGCTGCCCTCGCGGCAGAAGACCCGGTCACACCCATGATGATCTTGATTTGGACGCTCTTTACGCCAGCAGCGGCGAAATCACCATGCCTTTGATGCATGGCATTGGCGACAGGGTGAACAGGCCCGGGATGCTCGGCCGGCCATTTTGGGGTGCTTTGGCCGCGGAACGGCGGATTTTGGCGGCCATTTCGCCTAAATTGGGCGCGATCACACGGACCAGGAATGCACGTATGGCCTCATCAGGCGAACGTCGGTGCGGCGACTGCACGCTTTGCTGCAAGGTGATGGCCATCGAGGCGCTCGCCAAGCCGGTGGGCAGCTGGTGCACACATTGCAAGCCCGGCCGCGGCTGCGCGATCTATGGCGATCGGCCCGCCGAATGCGAGGCGTTCGCCTGCCTCTGGCTCGCTAATGGCCTCCTCGACGAACGCTGGAAGCCGAGCCGCTCCAAGCTGGTCCTGACCACGTCCGAGGACGGCGTCGAAATCCGCTGCGACCCCGGCTTTCCCAATGCATGGCGTAGGGAGCCCTACAAAGCCGAGATCCGCGCCTGGGCCGCGGAAGGCGGGCGCAACGACATGACGGTTGTCGTGATCATCGGCCAGCGCACGATCCTTGTCACGCCGGAGCACGAATTCGATCTCGGCATCGTGGGACCGGATGAGCGCATCGTGCGCGAGCTTGAGGGCACCAAGGTGGTGGGCGCGACGGTGGTGAGGGCGAGTGAGCTTGATGCCACTTCGGAGGTCGGCGGAGCAAGATCGACCAGTTGACGGATAGGTGTCTTGCCACACCGATCATCCGATCGCAGGTTCTGCCTCACGGAAACGGATACGGATCAAACATGGCCGACAGCATATCGCTTGCCGACAAGTTAGCTACCTTCACTGATTATTGGTCGCCGCGCACGATCACGACCTTCAACGGTTGCGACGTGATGGTGGTGAAGGTGAAGGGCGAATTCACCTGGCACAAGCACGACGATACCGACGATTTCTTTCTCGTTCTCAAGGGCCAGTTGGATATCGAGCTGCGCGACCGCACTGTCACGCTCGGGCCGGGCGAGCTCTATGTGGTGCCGAAGGGTGTCGAGCATCGCCCGGTGGCGCGCGAGGAGGTTCACCTCATGCTGATCGAGCCGACGGGCACGCCGAATACGGGCGACAAGGCCACGGCCGCAGCGCGCAAGCTCGCATGGAGGGCGCAGCCCTAATCCCTTGACGTCACGAGCCTGCTGAAGCTGCCGGCCAACCGCGCCCTGACCCGCACGAGAGAGTCCTTCGCGGCGCGGCTTAGGGCGCGGATGGCGCGCCAGGCTTCCGTTGCCTCCAGCCACGCCTTCATCTCGGTGAACTTGCCGTAGCACCATGCGAACGCCGGAATTCGCATCAGCTTGTCGCGGGTGAGATGGAACAGGCGCTCGACCAGCACCAGCTTGAGCAGCTCGCAGCCGACGAACGCCGCCACGCCGCTCAGGAACTGACCCGTTGCGACGAGATAGGCCGCCAGCGGCTTGATCGGCTCCAGAATGATCACCGGCACGGAAAACAGCGCGAGCGACGGATATGGCGGCAGCGATCTGATCCAGGCGCGCAGCCGCTTGAATTCGAAATGCCGGGCAATCCAGCGGGAGATTGGCATTGCCACGGCCATGAACACCGCATCCACCAGGAAGTAGATGGCCGCCAGGATGTAAGTGACCGGTTTCAGGACTTGCTTCACGGTACCTCTCCCGTGAACTGAAAGCCGGAACTCGGGCCTAAGTTTCACCCCGGCGTGAATAACTCGGGGATTTTCGACGGAACTTTTGGGGCGTTCGGCGCGGCCGGATCAGATCTCGGCATAGATTTCCAGAAGATTGCCGTCGGGGTCCCGGAAAAAACAGCGTCCGATGCCCAAACGACTGGTTCGTCGGCGGCGACAACAGCGCCACGCCCTGCCGCACGAGCTCGTCGGCGCAGGCATCGACCTCGGCTGGAGAGACCTTGAAGGCCAGTTGCAGTGAGGCACTCCCCGCCGGTATCGGCGCGTCGGCCGCTGTGCGGCTTGGTCGCGCCAACGCGAGCGTGTTGCTGCCGAGCCCGTACTCGATCCAGTTCGGCGACAGCTCGCGCCGCACAGACAGAGCGAGCACGTCTTCATAGAAGCGGCGCATCGCCGCCATATCGCGCACGAAGATGACGGTGTAGTCGATGGCGCGGATGGCGCTGAAGACAGAGCGACGCTTGGGTCCGGATGGTTGTCCGTTTGTCATCGTGGCCTTTTATTCCAATCGCCGGTTCGCGGGACCGGCCGCCCAGATCACGCTGCATCCGGGCTACAGTCCTACTCCACCAGATCGGGCCACGGCACGATGGTCGATTTCACCGTCTTCATCGCCATCGCGTCCTTCACGGCTTGCGAGACGCCCGCTTCCGTGAACGGATAGATCGTCTGCATCTTCAGCCAGGGATATTTGTCGCGGGTGCGGTAGAGCATGTCGACGCCGAGCGGGAGATCATTGCCTGTGAAACCCCACGAGCCCAGCACGTTGAGGTCCTTGGTGCAGATGCGGTGCCATGAGGTCTCGATCGAGCCGGCATCGGTGAACTGGCCCATCTCGACGTAGGTGCCGCCGTCGCGCAGCATCTCGATGCCTTCGGGGCCGGCGCTCGGATGGCCCGAGCAATCCATGACGAGGTCGGCGCCGAAGCCGCCGACGATCTCGCGGACACGGGCGATGCGCGCCTCGGGCGATTTGATCGCCTCGATGTTCACTGTCGCTTCCGCGCCGAACTCACGGGCGAGCTCGAGCCGCGGCTCTTCCGGCGCACCGACGCAGATCACGCGCCCTGCTCCCATCTCCTTTGCTGCCGCCACCGCCAGAATGCCGATCGGGCCGGAGCCCTGGATCACCACCGTGTCGGCCCAGCTGAAGCCGCCGGCGCGGGTCGCCCGATTGAAGGCACGGATGCAGGAGGTCAGCGGCTCGGACAATGCGCCGAGCCGCAGCGACATGTCGTCGGGCAGCTTGTAGATCTTGGTGCCCGGCAGCATGTCGAGATCGACATAGACATACTCGGCCCAGCCGCCCCACATGTGCGGCGGCTTGTCGAAGCCGAGATAGCGGCCGTAATAGACCGGCGTCAGGCATTTGTTGGCGGTCAGCGGATAGTGGATGCAGTAATGGCAGCGCCCGCACGGCATCAGCGGCGGGATCATCACCTTCGATCCGACCTCGAGCGGCTTGCTCATGAAGTCTTCGGTGAACTCGTCGCCGCATTCGACGATGACACCGCCGAGCTCGTGGCCGAGCGTGAACGGCCACGGCAGCGGTTTCGGCCAATGCCCCTTCAGGATATGCAGATCGGTGCCGCAGACGCCGCACGCACCGATCTTGATCAGCGCACCCTTGCGGCCGACCTTCGGCCACGGCACCGTCTTGATCACGGGCTCGGTGCCCGGTCCGGCGTGGGTGCATACGCGGATCTGGTCCATGGCAGTTTCCTCGCGGCCCGCTTGTTGTGGTTAATTGGTTGCGGGCTCGCGATCAGCCTATGACAGCCGCGCGACGTTGGAAACAGCAACGCAGATGTTGACACGCCGCGGTTGTGTCCGCAGGTTGCGTGCACCGGGGCAAAGCCTGCTTCGGGTTTTCGCGGCGTCCTGCGCCGCTCTCAGCCGGGATCATCAGATGGAGACGCGACCGGGCTCGGAACGAATCTTTGTCGCGCCTGACACCGATCCGCTGGACGGACATGTGCAATGGGCACCGGAGAAATCGCTGTGGCTGGCGGGCATGACCATGGCCGCCATCGTGCTTGCGCCGGTCTGCTTCTCCTGGTCGGCATTTACGCTCTTCCTCGCGGCCGGCGCCATCACGCTCTGCGCCGGGCATTCCGTCGGCATGCATCGGAAGCTGATCCATGCGAGCTTCGACTGTCCGCTCTGGCTCGAACATCTCTTCGTCTATCTCGGCACGCTTGTCGGCATGGCCGGCCCGTTCGGCATGATCCGCCTGCACGACTTTCGCGACTGGGCGCAGCGCCAGGGCGCGTGCCACGACTATTCCCGCCATCACGCCGGCTTCTGGCGCGATGCATGGTGGCAATTGCATTGCCGCCTGGTGTTGCGCCATCCGCCGGACTTCCGGCTCGAGCCGAGGCTCGCCGGTGACCGGTTCTATGCCTTCGTCGAACGCACATGGATGTTGCAGCAATTGCCGTGGGCTCTCCTCTTCTTCGCGATCGGCGGCATGGACTGGCTGGTCTGGGGCATCTGCGTGCGCGTCAGCGTCTGCGTCACCGGACACTGGCTGGTCGGCCACTTCTCCCACACCAGAGGCGAGCAAATCTGGATCATCGATGGCGTCGCCGCCCAGGGCTACAATGTCCGCCTCGCCGCGCTGATCAGCATGGGCGAGAACTGGCACAACAACCATCATGCCTCTCCGGGCTCGGCGAAGATGGGGCTGTTGCCGGGACAGGTCGATCCCGGCTGGTGGCTGATCCGGGCGCTTGAAGCCGTCGGGCTCGTCTGGAATGTCAGGACGCCGCACAATCTGCCGGAGCGGCCCGGGCTGCGGCGGCTGACGGAGGCGACGTTCACAGGATTGGTCGAGCCGTCACAAGAGCTGATTGGACGCTAATCTCCGCGCGCCTCATAGTGGCTGGGCTCATGAGCCACAATTCCGGAAAGAGAGTCAGTCGCGTGCTCGACCTGTCTACAGACGATCTCGAATTCGCCACCCGCCGAGTGGTCGCGACACCGATGCGGTCTTCTCCTGCGTTGGACGCCCGGATGGGGCGAACGATCTACGTCAAGGATGAAACCGTTCAACACGGAGGATCGTTCAAGTTTCGGGGGGCGATTCTCGGAGCCAAAAATGCAGCGCATGGTGTGGTGGCAGCGGGAGCCGGCAACTTTCCGATTGCTGTCGGCTTGGCCGCTCGAGCGCTCGACAAACCTGTATGCCTGGTCGTCCCCCACGACGTGCCGGACTTCAAGAGAGCGCAGGTGATAGAAACAGGAGCCGAGATAGCGTTCACGGACCGCTCGGATCTCGTGGCACGCGCTCGATTGGAAGCCCAGCATCGGGGCTGGAGCAACTTGCATGCTTTCGAAAGCACAGAGATGGTCATGGGGAGTTACACTTTGGGCTCGGAGATCGCGGCCGCCATCCGAGAGAAAGGCGCAGGCAGGGATGCTATCGTCGTGGCTTGTGGCGGTGGCGGACTGGCGGCAGGTGTCACCCTTGCCTTGCGATCCCGATCGATCGACGCAGCCATCTACGTCGTCGAACCGCAAACGCACCGGCGCTATGCCAAGGCCCGCGAAGCCGGGGAGCCGATCACGATCAGTCCCTCCGGAGAGACCATCTGCGATGCGCTGCAATCGCGTCAGATCGGTGCCCTCGCATTCGACGTGCTTGAAAGATCAAACGTCCATGTGTCTGCCGTCGACGATGGTCTTGTGAGGGCGGCAAGGGGACTTCTGCGAGAGATGTATGGCATCCGTGCAGAGCCCAGCGGCGCTCTGGCGATGGGGGCGGTGCTGGGAGGTGTCGTGGGCAAAGAGCACGATCGCTTATGGGTGATCGCCTGCGGAGGCAACGTACCTTCCTCCGGCGATGAGAGTTGACGGGCTTGCATGAACGAGGCGGAGACCGCTGTGCCGGATTGCGCTACGCTCCATCCGGGCTACGGCGCCTGCCACAAGCTCCATCGTCATCCTGAGGTGCTCTCCTTGCGATGCGTCAGCATCGCAAGGAGAGCCTCGAAGGATAGGCTGCGGGCGCTTGCGGGTCATCCTTCGAGGCTCGCTTCGCTCGCACCTCCAGCGACAACCGCTTCGCGGTTGCGCGGGATGACGGTTGAGTGTGTTGCGGCAGTGCATGGCTGCTGTTCGAGCACACCCAATTGTCTTGAGCCGCCCACACCGAACGTGTAAGGCCCCAAGAGTCCTTTCCTGGTGCCCGCTTGAACCCCCTTCCGCAAAACCCCATGGCCGCGTCCGGATCGTTCGCGGCGATGAAGTCCGTGCCTTATCGGCTGCAGTTCATCGCCTATGTGCTGGCGATGATGGCCGACAATGTCGAGCATGTGATCAGCTATTGGGTGGTGTTCCAGAAATTCCACTCGCCGACGCTGGGCGGCTTTGCGGTGCTGTCGCACTGGCTGCCCTTCCTGCTGCTCTCGGTCGCGGTCGGCGGGCTGGCCGACCGGTTCGATCCGCGCCGCATCATCCAGTGCGGCATGCTGCTGTTCATCGTGGCATCAAGTGGATGGGGCTTCTACTTCATCACCGACACCATCCAGATGTGGCACGCGATGCTGCTGCTGGTGATCCATGGCTGCGCGGGTGTCCTTTGGCAAACACCGAACCAGCTGCTGCTCTACGACCTCGTCGGCCCCGCAGACCTTCCGAGCGCGGTCCGGCTGAACGCGATGGCGCGCTATCTCGGCATCCTGGTCGGACCTGCGGTCGGCGGAATCATCATGCTGACGCTCGGCGCCTCGCACGGCATCATCTTCAACACGCTGTTCTATCTGCCGATGCTGCTGTGGCTGTTCTGGGCGCCGGTGCGCGACAGCAGCCTCGCTGTCAGGCGGTTCGCGGTGCGCGGCCTTGCCGACATCCTGCTGACCATCCGCGCCATCGGCACCCAGCCGGTGCTGACCGCGATGACATGGCTTGCCGGGCTCACCTCCTTCATGATCGGCAACGCCTATCACGCCCAGATGCCGGGCTTTGCCGGCGATCTCGGCCATGGCGATCCCGGCGTGTCCTACAGCGTGCTGCTGGCAGCCGACGCCGCCGGGGCACTGCTCGCCGGCATTGCGCTGGAATCCTGGGGACGCCTCAAGGGCACGCCGCGTACCGCGATCCTGCTCGCGACCTTCTGGAGCCTGGCCCTGCTCGGGTTCGCGGCGGTGCGGATCTATCCGGTCGCGATCGCGCTGCTGTTCGGCGCCGGCTTCTTCGAGCTGTCCTTCAACACCATGGCGCAGGCGCTGGTGCAGCTGAATGCGCCTTCTGACATCCGCGGCCGCGTCGTCGGGCTCTACAATATGGCCGGGCTCGGCATGCGGGCCTTCAGCGGCATCACCGTCGGCGTGTTTGGCGCGGCGATCGGCATTCACTGGTCGCTGGGACTCTCGGCCGCCGCGCTGCTGGGGCTGCTGTGTCTGCTTTACGGGCGGGCGACCAGGAAAGCCTAGGGCGCAGCCCGATACCGTCCGCCCCTGATGTGGCTTTTTCAACGCGTCGTGTCGCTCGGTATTCGCCGCGCCAGATCATAACGCGGCATTAACCCTATGCAGCTTAGGGTGGTGTTGGACTCCGCCAGGCGGGGGGTCGGGTTGTGAAAATGGCGTTGGCGAACAAAAAATTTCTTCCAGCCGCAGAGGAACGTCGGCGTTTCCAGCGGGTGAAGGTGCACCTGCTCGGCCGTTACATGCTGCCGGATCGCCGGGAATTCCCCTGTCAGGTGATCAACATGTCGCCCGGCGGGCTCGCGCTGCTGGCGCCCGGCATCGGCAATGTCGGCGATCGCGTGGTCGCCTATCTCGACCATATCGGCCGGGTCGAGGGCAAGATCACAAGGATCATCGACAACGGCTTCGCCATGACGGTGGGCGCGACGCCGCGCAAGCGCGACAAGCTCGCGGCCCAGCTGACCTGGCTTGCCAACCGCGACATCCTCAATCTGCCGGAAGACCGCCGCCACGACCGCATCGTGCCGCGCAACCCGATCGCGGTTCTGACGCTCGAGGACGGTACCAAGATGACCTGCCGCATCATCGACCTGTCGCTGTCGGGCGCAGCCATTGCCGCGGAGAACCGCCCACCGCTGAGATCGACCGTATTGCTCGGCCGGGTCCAGGGGCGCGTGGTCCGAAACCTCGAAGACGGCTTCGCACTCGAGTTCCTGCATTCGCAGCCGATCGAGACTCTCGAAGAGAGCGTTACCGCGCGGTAAAGCGAAAGCACAGCAAAACCCCGGCTTTTCCAGCCTCAAAGGCGGCCTCCGCGATGCGGAAGCCGCTTTTTTCGTATCTTGACGCGACCGCACGCGGGTTAACGTGCGACCTGCTCCCGGCAGAAACCCCAGTTCCGCCAGCGTGCGCGCGTTAATTGCTACAATTTGAATCAATTGCAGTCGTTTCAAATTTTAGTCGAATTCACTTCAAGTATAGATCGATTTGGCCGCGACTTTTACTTGTATTCGTCTCGACTTGACTTGACTGACTTAGCGGCAACTCAAAAGCTCCGTGCGAGATGTGGTCCCAACAAGAAACGGGGGCCGCAATGTTGGACTTCACGGGACAGGGGAAGGCACTGGCACTTGTTGCCATGCTGTTCGGGATCAGCGCGACAGCGCAGGCCGGCGAAGGCCGTCTGCTCTACGCCAGCCTCGGCGACACCACGCGTGCGCCGATCGGCTGGGTCGAGTTTTGTGCCGAGAATGCCGCCGAATGTCAGGGCGGGCCGACGCAGCCGCGCGACATCGTGATGTCGCAGACCGCGTGGCGCGACCTGACCAAGGTCAATCGCTGGGTCAACGAGACGATCAAGCCTTTGACCGACCAGGACCACTGGGGCGTCGTGGAGAAATGGTCGCTGCCGACTGACGGTTACGGCGACTGCGAAGACTACGTGTTGTTGAAGCGCAAGATGCTGATGGATGCCGGTTGGCCGCGTGAGGCTCTGCTCATCACCGTCGTGCGCGACAGGAAGGGCGAAGGACATGCGGTGCTGACGGTGAAGACCGACAAGGGCGAGTTCGTTCTCGACAATCAGAACGAGAACGTCGTCGCCTGGACGGAGACCGGCTACCGCTTCGTCAAGCGCCAGTCGCAGGCCGATCCCAATGTCTGGGTCTCGCTCGGCGATACCAGGCCGGCGGTCTCCACCGCCAGCGCAAGAGATCAGTAGTTGAGAGAGAAACGAGTTACGCGACCGGTCACATCCCCACCCCTCCCCGTCCCAGACCGGATCGCGCGCGGCCAGGCTTCCCCCAAAGCCTGGCCGCAACAATTTTGGGGCGGTCGGGTCAGCGGTGCCAGACTGTTCCTGTAGGTTCTGCCAGCCTTGATGGGATCTTCGACCAGCCTGATGGCGTCGCGCGGATTGCCGTCGACCACCAGGAGATCGGCGAGCGCGCCTCCCCAACCACTCCGAGCTTGTTTGAGCCGCTACGCGATTGCAGCCTTTGACCGCCACGCCAGAGTGAGCCAGCCGGTGCCGTGCGACTGCAGGTCGAGGCCATCGCACCACTCCGCGGAACGGATCTCAACAGAAGATGACTTGGGCTGAAGAACTCAACGTCGGCTCCGTTCCAGAGCTCGATACGCTCCGAGCATTTTGCGTGCAGAACCCGCAGCCAGCCAATTTGCAACCGCAGGACTTTTCGCACTTCAGCCATTTCCTGCGAGAGCGCTTGTTCTTCTCCGACAGGTAAGCACGACTGTCGCGCTGGCGTCGAACTCGACTCACTCAAATGACCGGCATTCGCGCGACAGGAGTGATCGAGCAGATGTTGCAACGCCGCCATGTGGGAGTACGATCGCCACCATGATCTCGTGGGGATGGGCGGCACAAGGGTTGAAAGCGAGGGGCGAGACCTGAACGACGAGGCGTAACATGGTGGCGCAAACGAGTGACGGACGTATCCTGCTGGTCAAGAAGCTCGGCGGACTCATCGCAATCATCATCGGATGCCTGCTGACCGCGGTCGGCGTGACCTTTGAATCCAGTGGAACGACTTTCGTAGGCGTTCTCTTCCTGGTGGCGGGCGCTGTTTTGCTTGTGCTGAAGATCATCAGGCGGAACGACGGATCGTCGCTGCCATAGCGGGCCGGCGCGGCTCGCTTATGCACCCAGCACGTCCGCGAGCCGCAGTTCGTCAGCAGCGGGATCTTTCAGGAACAGCTCGGCCTCGATCTCGTTCAGATGCGACAGCATCTGGGCGCGCGCGGTCTCTCCGTCGCCCTTGCGGATCGCGGTGACGATCCCGGCATGATGATCGGTGCCGCAAGCCGGCGTGTCGTGGCGGCGATAGAGCAGGATGATCAGCGACGAGCGCGCGATCAGCTCCTTCAGGAAACCGAGATATATGCTGTGGCCGCTCATCTCGGCGATAAGCCGATGAAAATCGCCGGACAGCCGGACCGAGGCGCGCGCATCGCCGCGCGCCTCGGCCTCGCGCTCCTCGGTCAGGTGTTGCTGCAGGCGATCGATCCACGTCGGCGACACCGCGTCGACGGCGTGGTCGACGATGGTCGGCTCGATCAGGCGGCGCGCCTCGAACACCTCGCGCGCGTCAGCCGGCGTCGGGCGCGCGACGAAGGCGCCGCGGTTCTTCTCGATGTTGACGATGCCCTCGTGCGCGAGCTGCTGGAGCGCGGTGCGAACCAGCGTTCGGCTTGCGCCATAGATCTCGCCGATCTCGTCCTCGCCGAGCTTGGTGCCCGGCAACAGACGGTGCTCGAGGATTGCCGCGGTCACACCCTCCCTGATCCGGATAACGCGATCGCCCACGTCGGGCGCGTCGGATCTCGGGCGGGATTTGGCGGCCATTAGTTCGAAGTCTGGGTTTGAGGACTCGATCGGAGATGGTCAGTCTCGGATCGTAAACGATGAGTTGTATCCAATCACAGGCGAAACTTTATACAATCTTCGCCCATTTCGTGTGCACACCCCGCCCGCCCCCTGCGTCGCACAAATGTGCCGAAGTTCGATCTAACGACCTGACTTCGCTGCACAGTTTTCCAATTTGGCAATTTTGGCGCTGTTGGCACGGACCTTGCGGAGAGGGGCAGAACATCGCCTCTCTCGCGGACATGCCATGGCCACTCCCGCCGCTCTCGAACTGGTTGCCGTCACCAAGCGCTATGACACCACGCTGGCGGTCGACAATGTCAATCTGAAGATCCCCGCCGGCACCTATTGCTGCCTGCTCGGCCCGTCCGGCTGCGGCAAAACCTCGACGCTGCGCATGATTGCCGGCCATGAGGCAGTCAGCGAGGGCGACATCATCCTGGGCCCGCAGAACGTGACCGATTTGGCGCCCGCCAGCCGCGGCACGGCGATGATGTTCCAGTCCTACGCGCTGTTTCCGCATCTGAGCGTGCTCGACAATGTTGCTTTTGCCCTGAAAATGCGCGGCATCGACCGCGCGACCAGGCACAAGCGCGCCGGCGAGCTTCTGGAACTGGTGGCGATGAGCCCCTACGCGGGTCGCCTGCCCGCCCAGCTCTCCGGCGGCCAGCAGCAGCGCGTCGCACTCGCGCGTGCACTGATCACCGAGCCGCAGATCCTCCTCCTCGACGAGCCGCTGTCCGCGCTCGATCCATTCCTGCGCGTCAAGATGCGCGGCGAACTCAAACGGCTGCAGCGCGAGCTCGGCATCAGCTTCATCCAGGTCACCCACGGCCAGGAGGAGGCGATGGCGCTTGCCGACCACATCGTGGTGATGAATCAGGGCAAGATCGAGCAGCAGGGCACGGCCCGCGACATCTTCCACCATCCCCGCACCGAATTCGTGGCGCGCTTCATCGGCGGTCACAACGTCCTCAGCGACGCCGGAAAACTCATCGCCGTGCGCGCCGATCAGCTCGGCATCAAGCCGGTCACTGACGGCGCGTTCGGCGCGCCGGCGCTGCTGACCCAGACCGAGTACCAGGGCTCTTATGTCGCCGTCTCGCTCACGCTCGACGACGGCACCGCCCTGTTCTCCCACGTTCCCGAAGCCACCTTCGATGTCCATCCGTTCCGGCCGGGCGATCGCGTGCTGGCCACCTGGGATCCCGCCAAGGCGCAACGTCTGCAATAGCGCCGTCATCACAGAAAATGCGCAACACAGAGGAGTGACTGGAATGACAAAGACCACCAAGACATCGGGCGTCAGCCGCCGCACGCTGCTCAAGGGCACCGCGGGTCTCGCGGGCCTCGCCGCCGGCTCCGGCGCCATCACCGGCTTCCCCTACGTAATGTCGGCCGAGCCGAAGGTGCTGCGCTATCTCGGCACCGCCGTGAACGAGGGCGACGACATCTCCAAGCAGTGCCTGAAGGACACCGGCATCAAGATCGACTACATCACCGCGACCACCGACGACGTCACCAAGCGCGTGATGACCCAGCCGAACTCCTTCGACGTGCTGGACACCGAATATTTCTCGCTGAAGAAGATCGTTCCGTCGGGCAACATCCTTGCCCTCGACGCCAAGAAGATCAAGGAATTCGACAACATCACGCCTGTCTTCACCAAGGGCGAGACGCCCGGCGGCAAGAAGATCGGCGGCCAGGGCACCGCGCCGTGGAAAGTGCTCTATCTCGAGGGCAAGGATTCCAAGAAATTCGCGACGTCGCCGACCGAGTACGTCACGCTGATCCCGACCGTGTACAACGCCGACACGCTTGGCATCCGTCCCGACCTCATCAAGCGCCCGATCAACTCCTGGGCTGAGCTGCTCAACCCCGAGTTCAAGGGCAAGGCCTCGATCCTCAACATCCCCTCGATCGGCATTATGGATGCCGCGATGGTCGTGGAAGCCACCGGCAAGTACAAATATGCCGACAAGGGCAACATGACCAAGGAAGAGATCGATCTCACCATGAAGGTGATGACCGAGGCGAAGAAGGCCGGACAGTTCCGCGCGTTCTGGAAGGACTTCAACGAAAGCGTCAACCTGATGGCTTCGGGTGAGACCGTGATCCAGTCGATGTGGTCGCCGGCGGTGACGAAGGTGCGTTCGATGGGCATCGCCTGCACCTTCCAGCCGCTCAAGGAAGGCTACCGCTCCTGGGCATCGGGCTTCTGCGTCTCCAAGGGCGTGTCCGGTCCGAAGCTCGATTGGGCCTACGAGTTCGTCAACTGGTTCTTGTCAGGCTATGCCGGCGCCTATCTCAATCGCCAAGGCTACTACTCGGCCGTGCTCTCGACCGCAAAGGCCAACATGGAGCCGTACGAGTGGGCCTACTGGATGGAGGGCAAGCCCGCCGAGAAGGACATCAAGGCGCCCGACGGCTCGCTGCTGGAGAAGGCAGGTTCCGTGCGCGACGGCGGCTCCTACGAGGACCGCATGGGCGGGGTGGCGTGCTGGAACGCCGTGATGGACGAGAACGACTACATGGTCCGCAAGTGGAACGAGTTCATCGCCGCGTGATGGATACGTCGGAGGACATCCTGCAACAGGCGCCCCCGGACATTGTCCGGGGGACCGACACGAGGCGCGCGGCCAAATCCGCGCGCCTGTCGCCCTCCTTCGTCTCCTGGCTACAGGCCGGGCCGATGATGCTGGTGTTTGTCGCTTTCTTCCTGATCCCGCTCGTCTTCGTCGTCATTGTCTCGTTCTGGGACTACAACGAATACCAATTGCTGCCGGCGCTCTCGGGCCGCGGCTACACCGACACGTTCGAAGGCTGCATCGCGCAGCTCCCCGATCTCTGCACCATCGCAAAAACCTATGTGAAGACGCTGAAGCTGTGCTTCCTGGTCTGGGCCATCACGCTCTTCATCGGCTTCTGGGTCGCCTATTTCCTCGCCTTCCACGTCAAATCCAAGACCTGGCAGATGGGACTCTCGCTGCTCTGTACGATCCCGTTCTGGACCTCCAACGTGATCCGCATGATTGCCTGGATCCCGCTGCTTGGGCGCAACGGGCTGGTGAATTCCGGACTGATGAAGACGGGCCTGATCAACCAGCCGCTGGAGTGGCTGCTGTTCTCCGAATTCTCGGTGGTGCTGGCGCTGGTGCACCTCTTCACCTTCTTCATGGTCGTGCCGATCTTCAATTCGATGATCCGCATCGACAAATCGCTGATCGAGGCGGCCTATGACGCCGGCGCCACCGGCTTCCAGACGCTGGTCAACGTCATCGTTCCCCTGGCGAAGCCCGGAATCGTGATCGGCTCGATCTTCGTCATCACCATCGTGATGGGCGACTTCATCACCATCGGCGTGATGGGCGGCCAGCAGATCGCGGCGGCCGGCAAGATCATCGAGACGCGGGTGAACGCGCTGCAATTCCCGGCCGCAGCCGCCAACGCCGTGATCCTGCTCGTCATCACGTTCCTGATCATCACCATGATGTCGCGCATCGTCGACATCAAGAAGGAGCTCTAGGCGATGAAGGAAGGGCGCCCCCGCAGCTTCTATATTCTCGCGATCTTCTTCGCAGCCTACGTGCTGTTTCTTTATGGACCGATGATTGCGATCTACGTGTTGTCGTTCCAGGGGCCCCAAGGTGGCCTCACCTTCCCGATGAACGGCGTGTCGACCTATTGGCTGACAAAGCTGTTCCAGGGCACCGGCATCATCGATCTCGGCGCGTCCTTCCGCCGCTCGCTGTTGCTTGGCGTCATCGTGATGGCTGTCACGGTCGTGCTGTCGATTGCCGCCGGCATGGCCTTCCGCAGGAAGTTCAGGGCGCAGAGCATTCTGTTCTATTCGGCGATTGCGAGCCTGATCGTGCCCTCGATCATCACCTCGCTCGGGATCTCGCTTGAATTCCGTATCATCGACGATCTGATCAAGGCGCATTGGAACGAGAATTTCGAGACATCGATGGGCCTGCTGACCTCCGGGCTCGGTGCGCATCTGACCTGGACGCTGCCGTTCGGCCTGCTGATCATGTTCGCGATCTTCAACCGCTTCGATCCCCGGCTCGAGGAGGCCGCACGCGATCTCGGCGCGACGCCGTGGCAAACGTTCCGCCATGTCGTGCTGCCGATCATCCTGCCGTCGGTGATCGGTATCGGTCTGTTCGGCTTCACGCTGTCCTGGGACGAACTCGCGCGCTCCAGCCAGGCGATCGGTGCGGTCAATACATTGCCGCTCGATCTCCAGGGCCTCACCACGACAGTGACGAACCCGGACATCTATGCGCTCGGCACGATCATCTCCGCGGTCTCCTTCGCTGTGATCGCGCTCGCGCTCGGCACGATCCACATGCTCAACAAGCGCCAGGCGGCCAAGGGCTCGGACGCCGGCAAAGGACTCCTCTGATCGCGATGCGGCTTCACGTCGTCAATCCCAACACCACCGCGTCGATGACGGCGAAGATCGCCGCAGCGGCACGGGCGGTCGCGCTGCCCGATACCGTGATCGACGCGCGCCAGCCGGCGATGGGCCCGGTCTCGATCGAGGGATTCTACGACGAGGCCTTCGCCGTCCCGGGCATGCTCGGCTGCATCCGCGAGGCCGACCGCGACGGCGCGAATGCCCACATCATCGCCTGCTTCGACGACACCGGCCTCGATGCCGCGCGCGCGGCGGCACAAGCGCCTGTCATCGGTATCGGCGAAGCGGGCTTCCACATCGCAAGCCTGATCGCCGCACGCTTTGCCGTGGTGACGACGCTCGGTGTCTCCATCGTGCCGATCGAACATAATCTGCGGAAGTACGGCCTCGCCGAGCGTTGCGCCCGCGTCCGCGCCGCCGAGGTCCCTGTGCTCGCGCTCGAAGAGCGCAACTCAGACGCCCTTGGAAAGATCTCCGCGGAGATCACCGCCGCGATCCGAAACGATCGTGCTGAAGCAATCGTGCTCGGCTGTGCCGGCATGGCCGATCTTGCCGCCGAACTCGCCGACACACACGGCCTGCCCGTGGTCGACGGCGTCGCGGCTGCGGTGACGCTGGCCGAGGGACTGGTGCGGCTTGGGTTGAAGACCTCGCGGCTCGGCCCGTACGCGGCGCCGAGGCCGAAGCCCTATGCCGGTCCATTCGCGCCATTCCAGCCCTAGCCTGGCCCCGCCGACGGTCCGTCAGGCGAAGACCGCCGGTGACCGGCACCGGCCTCGTCGGCCTACTCGTCTTTGCCACCGATGTCATGGAGCGCGCGACCTGGTAGAGCAACAGGTCCCCACGTTTTCTTCTTCGGCCGGTGACCTCGGTCGCAGGAGCCGTCCCTCTGGTCAATCGCCTTTTTTTCCACCGACGGCCACCTTTTCGTCCCATTTGTTGCTGAACGGTAACCCTTTCGGGACGTCCCGGCCGCCCTGTTTCTCGTGCTGCCGCTCTTCGCCACTCGCCAAGTTTCAATTTGGGTTTTGTCAGCGATGATCGATCTCGCAGAGGACACACCGTCCAATCCATTCGTCCGCCTCGGCGCCCAGCCGATCGCGTTGACGGCTGCCGCGCTGCTGCTGCTGATCGCCGGGGTCACCTCGATCGCGATCTGGCGGGCTTATACCGGCGCTGCCCCCGAAACGGACCGGGCGGTCGCGTCGCGGCAGCTCCAGGTGCGGGCGGCGCAAGCCTCCGAGCAACTCGTCGAGAAGACCAAGGGGCTGGAGGCGACCCAACAGGAATCGATCGACCAGCTCCAGGTCGTTCAGGACCAGCTTTTGACCATGAAGCGGCTGCTCGCCTCGCAACAGGCCGACACCAAGCGCCTGTCAGAACAGGTGGCCAATCTGAACGACGCCATCGACGGGTTGCGGCAATCCTTTGCCAGTGTTCGCGCCAACGAGGCTGACGCGCCCGCAGTTACCCCGAGGAAACCGGCGCGCCACCGTGTCCATGCCAGCGCCCGCAAACGCGCAAGCGGCTGATTGGATCCCTCGCTACGGGCTTTATTTTTGTCAGATGTGAAATGGATCACATTCGCCCGTATGATTCCGGGCGATGCTGGCCCATACCGGATGGCGTGAGCCGATTTCAATATCCGGGGCTGGCAAGGTCGTTGACGGTATACTGCGTCAACGGCCTTGTTTTTTGGCTCCGTATTCTGCTGCCTCAATCGGCCGGCTTTATTCACATACCTGAACGCGGCGAACGCGCCAGCCCCACTGCGTCATGACCCGCTGCCGCACGAGGTAGCACTGCGAGCCATAGCCGCCATCGTCATATCCCGCGCCGTAATAATAGGGGTCGCCGTAGTACGGGTAGCCATAGCCATAGCCACCAAAATAGCCGGCGCCCGCGATACCGGCACCAAGGGCGACACCGGGCCAGAAACCGCCGCCATGCCAGCCGTGGCCCCAGCCGCCGTGACCCCAGCCGCCGCCCCAATGGCCACCACCACCCCAATGGCCGCCGCCACCGAAACCAGCCCGCGCCTGCGCCGCCTCGGGCGCTGCGAGGCCGACTGCCGCGACGGCCAGCGCGGCCATGATCATCTTGCGTAACATCAACTCACCCTCCGCGTGGACACGCTCCACACTTCAAAACAGGTGCAAGCTAGTGTCACTCCGGATTTGATGATAGGCGCGCCGGCTCACTTCCGCGCGAGCGTCGGCAGCCGCGGTGACATCTCGCGCTTGGCGATGCGGTCGAGGACCGCCGCGACATATTTCGCGACGTCGCCGCTGAACAATCCGCTCTTGTTGGCGTTCATTGCGACCACGGCGGCCTTGCCGTCGAGCATGATCAGGCCCTGCGGCATGCTGTTGATCGCGGCGGCGAGCCGCCAGTTCTTGGCCTGGTACTTGTCGTTGAACTGGTCGCGCTCGGTGCACAATGTCGGACAGGCGGGCCAACACCGAGGCCAGCATCACGACGACGTTCAAGCCGGCGCGACGAGCTCAAGTATGAACAGATAGCCCGCGGCGAGCGGTTCTCGTCCACGGCCTCGGCGAGTTCACGGTGACGGCGCACCGGACCATCGGCGAACTGCTTGGCCGCACCAACTCGGGCCCGGCCCGATCACCGGGCATGGCCTCAGCCGATCCGCTTGAGGCCCTTTTTGAAGCGCGGGCCGTTGGCGACGTAAAACCTCGCCGCACTTCCCATCTTCTGCACCTGGGGCTCGTCGAGTGTGCGGATCACGCGCGCGGGCGAGCCGATGATCAGCGAACGTTCGGGAAATTCCTTGCCCTCGGTGATCACGGAGCCGGCGCCGACGATGCTGTTGCGGCCGATCTTCGCGCCGTTCATCACGATCGAGCCCATGCCGATCAGCGCGCCCTCCTCGATGGTGCAGCCATGCAGGATGACGTTGTGACCGACGGTGCAGTTCCTGCCGACGACCAGCGGAAAGCCGAGATCGGTGTGGCAGGTCGAGCCGTCCTGCACATTGGCGCCCTCGCCGATCTCGATCCACTCATTGTCGCCACGCAGCACCGCACCGAACCAGACGCTCGCACCCGGCTTCAAGCGCACGCGGCCGATCACGGTCGCAGTTTCCGCGATGAAATAATCGCCGTCAGAGGGAAGATCGGGCGCCTGCCCGTCGAGCTCGTAGATCGCCATGGAGGTCTCCTGTCGCGTCAAACCCAGCCATAGCGAAACGACGGCGCGGAGGCAAAGGTCGCCGCAGCCGGCACCCCTGCAAACGTCAGCCCAGGACGCCGGTGGCGCGCAGCGTCATCAGGAAGAAGGTGCCGCTCATCATGCTCCAGAAGCCGGCAATGACGGTCGCCATCATCACGAATTCGAAGCGGCGGCTTTCCAGCCGCATGCCGCGCAGCGTGTTGCGCATGATGATGAAGGGCGCGGCAAACACCAGGAACGGCACCGCTGCAAATGTCCGGGGGGCGACGCCCTCCTGCAACAGCCCGAAACCTGCGGGCCGCTGCGACATCGCCTGGTATCCATTGGCGAGCGCGCCCGCGAGCGCGAAGCCGATGCAGATCGCGAACAAGGTGTTGAGAGCTTCAGGTGTCATCGGAACAGTCCGCCCATACGCAACGCGAGGAGCCTTCCTGTGACAAATCGTGCCGGTTAACGCTACATTATCCTTAAGCGAAGGTTAACGGCGCCCCCGCCCGACGCAGAGCCGCCTTGTTCCCGGCAGGATCGGAACGTTCCGCGAAATCGCCGTCACGTGCCATATTCGCCGGTGATTCGTCGGCCAGCGGCCGACCCGGCCCATTTGCGTGACGTCATGACGGTGTTTTCGGCAACCTCCCCTCGCTCGCCCAAGGCAAGCGCAAGAACGCGCCCGCGGGCGCATTTCGTCCCGCTCGCGCTCACGGGCGTGTTCGCGGCGGGTGCGGTCGCGCTGGTCGCCTATCTGCTGTGGCCGACCTGGAGCCCGGGCGGCGTTGATGCTCCGGACAAGCTGCCCGTCAGCGTCGGCGGGACGCTGTTCAACCTGCCGATCTCCGCGATCCGGATGAAGATCCAGCGGCACTCCGGACCGCAGGAGCGCATCGATCTCGATTTCCTCTATCCCTCGCTCGACGCACCGAGCGGCCCGACGCATGTGACCGCCGATACCGTCAACACGGCCATGCAGCCGATCGACCGCATCTTCCTCTCGATCGCGGCACATCACGATGCGCTTTCGCCCGAGCAACGCACCGCGACCATCTATCCGCACTATCTCGACCAGTCCGTGACGACACCTGCCGATGGATTGACGATGCGCCCGTTCCGCAGCGACACGCCCTATGGCAGCGAGGATCTCTATTCCGCCACCAGCCCCGCGCTGACTGCGCGCTGCACGCGCGATGCAGCCACACCCGGGATGTGCCTGTCGGAGCGCCGCGTCGACGGCGCCGACCTCACCTTCCGCTTTCCGCGCAGCTGGCTGTCGCAATGGCGCGACGTCGCGGACGCCATGGACAAGCTGACCGCGCAGTTGCGCGGGCCGAAGGCGTAAGCGCGGCCTCGATAACAAAAAGTCGAAAACAACCCCATGCACAGTAGCCGGGGCCGGCGACGGTTCGTATTTACCGAATTATGACTTGACCCGTCGGGCAAAACAGGGGCACGATGGCATCATCGCACGATCCCCCGGCCCCCGCGCAGTTCAGTCGCTCCCTCGTCGCGCTCCTCCCAGCGATAGTCCGGCAGATCCAGCCTGTCCGCGATGTCGCGGCCAACTACAAGTCTGGCCGCACCGGGCAACGAGAACGCCCTGACGACCTGGTTTCGAAACCACAGGCCGCGCGACGTCCTCGGCGCGAAGGCAGCGGCAAAGCGCTTCGCTCCGCGCTGCTTCCTGGAGATATAGCTCCGCAATCGCGTCTCGTAGGCGCTGAATGCTTCGCAGTAGCTGCCGCCAGCGCGTGCGAGCTCACCGGCAAGCACGTAGGCGGAGATCACGGCGAGCGCCGAGCCCTGCCCCGCGACCAGCGACACGCAGAAGGCCGCATCGCCAATCAGGGCAACGCGCCCTCGCGACCAGCGGTCCATCTCGATCTGGCTGACACGATCGAAATACAACTCGTTCGCACGATCCAGTTCGCCGGCGATCGCCGGCCACTCCCATCGCGCGGCGCGATAGACGTCACGCAGCTTCGCCTTCTGCTCGGCAACCGTGGCGGGCCATCGATCGGTGTCACCGGTGAAAATGCAAACGAACAGCGTTCGGTCATCACGCAGGGTAAAGCGCCCGATCATGCGGCCCGGCTTGGCGTACATGAGGTACGTGTTCTCGTCGCGCCTGTCGTAACCGTCGGTCTCGAATGCGGCGACACCGTAGCCGAGATGCCGTTCGAAAGCCTGTTGCGGCCCGAAGGCAAGACGCCGTACCTGTGAATGTAGACCGTCGGCGCCGACCACGAGATCGAAGTGGCGCTCTCCACCACGCCGCAGGCGAACCCTGACCTCGTCGGCCCGCTCCTCGAGCGCGACGATCTCGTCGCCGAAGAGGACCTCGATGGAATCGGCAGATGCCTCGTACAGCAAGCGCGACAGATCGCTTCGCGCCAGCGTGACGTAACGTCCACCCGTGAGTTCGTCGAATACGCGTGTGCCGAAGCCGGCAATGCGCCCGCCGTCATCGTCGATGATGCGCATCTCGCGCACGTGATAGCCGGCGCGATTGATCGCCGGCAGCAGCCCCATGCGCTCTGCAATGTCGTAACCCAGTCCCCAGAAGTCGATGACGTAGCCGCCGCGACGAAGCGCGGGCGCACGCTCGACCAGCGTCGGCACGTAGCCGGTACGCTGCAGCCAATAGGCCAATGTCGGCCCCGCGATCCCCGCCCCGGAGATCAGCACAGATTTCATGAAGGGAATATGGGACAGGCGGCGACCGATTACACCGCCGCGTCAATCACCAAATGATGACTGCGGAGTTCCGCGTCACGTCACCGGCCGACCTATTCCTGATCGACCAGATCGTCTTCCAGGATCGCCATCTGAAACTGGAACGAGCGATCATCGTCCTCGTCGTCGACGAACAACACGCCGATGAACTCCTCGCCGATATAGACTTCGGCGGAATCGTCCTTCTTCGGCCGGGGCACGACGCGGATCTTGGGATTGCCGAATACGCGCTTCAAATACGCATCTAACTTTCTGACTTCTTTGACGTCCACGGCAAGTCTCCGATCAAAATTGGTCGGCGGGTTTTAGGACGAGACGCGACGAACCGCCAGCATGAATTGCCAAAGAATTTGGGGGACGAAAAGGCCGGAGAATCCGGCCCTCGAGCTCACGAATTCAAAGACCCATCGCGTTGATCATCTGGTCCATGGTGCGCGACGGCTCGGCACAGCCGGCCTCGCCGACGATCTTGGCCGGCACGCCGGCGACCGTGACGTTGTGCGGCACCGGCTTCACCACGACCGAGCCGGCCGCGATGCGCGCGCAATGGCCGATCTCGATGTTGCCGAGGATCTTTGCGCCGGCGCCGATCAACACGCCATGACGAATCTTGGGATGGCGATCCTCGTTCTCCTTGCCGGTGCCGCCGAGCGTGACGCCATGCAGGATCGAGACGTCGTCCTCGATCACAGCGGTCTCGCCGCAGACGAAGCCGGTGGCGTGGTCGAGGAAGACGCCGCGGCCGATGCGCGCGGCCGGATTGATGTCGGTCTGGAACACCGCCGACGCGCGGCTCTGCAGGTAATACGCGAAATCCTTGCGGCCCTTCAGGTAGAGCCAGTGCGCCAGGCGATGGGTCTGGAGCGCGTGAAAGCCCTTGAAATAGAGCAAGGGATCGATGAAGCGCGAGGTGGCGGGATCACGGTCGTAAACGGCGACGAGATCGGCGCGGAAGGCGTTGCCCAAATCGGGATCGTCGCGCAAGGCTTCGTCGAAGGTCTGCCGCACCAGATCGCCCGACAGCGCGGAGTGATCGAGCCGGTCGGCGACCCGATGGACCACCGAATCTTCCAGGCGGCTGTGATGCAGCACGGTCGAGTAGATGAAGGTCGCAAGCTCGGGCTCGCGGTGGACGATGTCCTCGGCCTCGCCGCGGATCCGATCCCAGATCGGATCGAGCGTCGCGAGCTTTCCTCCCGGATTGACCTGATGCACTGCCATGGAATCTGCTCTTTCGAATTGGCTCGTTTGGCTGGCTCTATAGCATAGTCTAGACGACAAAGTCCTGACGGGCTTGCCTGAGAGTGAACAGCACCTTGCCCCGCAGAAGCATGCCAACGCTTTGAAACACAAAGGTTTCCCAGAACGCCCCCGAGCGGCGAGGTCGGCTCAAAGTGGTCAGAGTTTCGCCAAATTCAAGCCGGGCGGCGTCAAACTATTGGTGAATTTCGCCTCAACCACTATTGCGGGCATGGTCGGCACGAGGACGGAGCAATCTTGAGCATCACCACCGATCAATTGCGCGCGCGCGCCGCGGGTACCCTTTGGCTGCGGTTGGCGGCGGTGGCTCTGCCCCTCCTCATGATCGCACCGGCGTTCTGGAATGGCTATCCGCTGCTGCAGTGGGATACCGGCGGCTATCTGGCGCGCTGGTACGAGGGTTATCTCGTTCCCAGCCGCTCCACGGTCTTCGGCCTTTATCTGCATTATGGCGAGAATTTCGGGTTCTGGATCAACCTCGCGGTGCAGTCGCTGGCGACGCTGTGGCTGCTGCAGCTGACGCTGCGCGTGCTCTCGATGATGCAGACGTTCCGCTTCGTCGCGATCAGCTTGTTACTGATCCTGTCGACGGCCCTGCCCTGGCTCGCCAGCATGCTGCTCACCGACATCTTCGCGGGCCTTTCGATCCTGTCGCTGTTCCTGCTCGTCATCGGCGGACCGCGGACATCGGTGCTCGAAAAGATCTCGCTGTTCGTCTTCACCGCCTTTGCCGCCGCAACCCACAGCGCCACGCTCGGCGTGCTGCTCGGGCTCTGCGTGGCCGGCTGGATGGCGCGGCCGTTGCTCGGACGTCGCGTCCCGATCGCCGGGCTGGCCTACGCGAGCATGACCATCATAGCCGGCAGCCTGATGCTGCTGTCGGCCAACCACGCTCTGTCGGGGAAATGGGCCTGGACACCCGGCGGCTACGGCGTCGCCTTCGGCCGCATGATGCAGGACGGCATCGTGGCGCGTTTCCTCGATGACCATTGCGCGCGCGAAGACTTCAAGCTTTGTCCCTATCGCAATGAATTGCCGGCGACGGCCGACGAATTCCTGTGGGGCAACAGCATGTTCAACACGCTCGGCCGCTTCGACGGGCTCAATGACGAGATGGGCACCATCGTCGTGCGATCGCTCGCCGATTATCCGGTCTGGCAGGCCGGCGCGGCGCTGCGGGCGATGGGCCAGCAATTGCTCCACGTGGCGACCGGCGAAGGCGCCAGCGTCTGGATCCCGCACACCTATGGCATCATCGAACGCTACATCCCGGGGCAGGTCGCGCCGATGCGCGCGGCACGCCAGCAGCATTGGGGCCTCAATTTCGACTACGTCAACTGGCTGCACGTCCCGGTCGCGCTGGTCTCGATGCTGGGACTGCTCGCGCTGCTCGGACATGCGCTCGCCCATCGCAGGCTCGACGACCTGTCGCTGCTCGCGGCGTCCGTGACGCTCGCGCTGCTGGGCAATGCCTTCATCTGCGGCGTGATCTCGGGCCCGCACGACCGCTATGGCGCACGGATGGTGTGGGTGGCGACCTTCGTGGTGCTGATGGCGCTGTTTCGATCGATCGGCGGTGAACCAGCGGACGACGAATCAGCCGCGGCGTGAGAGAAAGTCGAGCACGCCTGATTTGTAGACCTTGTCGCCGACGGCCCGCATGTGATCGCGGCCCGGTATATCGAGCACTTCCGACCCGGGGATGATCGCGCCAAGCGCGCTGGCCGAACCCGCAACATCGTCGGTCGAGCCGACCGCGATCAGCACCGGCACGTCGATCCGCGCGGCCTCTTGCCTGGTCATGAGCTCGCGCGTGCCGCGCAGGCAGGCGGCGAGCGCACGCCGGTCGGAACGGGTTTGGTCTGCAAACGCACGAAAGGTGCGGCCGACCGGATCGCCGACGTCGCCGAGCGAGGGCGCCTCCAGCGCCTTCGCGACGTTCTCGCCGGGCCCCGTGCCCTCGATCAGGCCGCCGATGCCGATGCCGCCGAGAATCGCCGAGCGCAGCCGCTGCGGCTCGTTGAGGCCGAGCCAGGCCGTCATCCGCCCGCCCATCGAATAGCCCATGATGTCGGCCTGCGGGATGGCGAGATGATCCATCAACGCCAGCACGTCGCCGGCCATGGTGGGAATCGAGTATTGCGCGGGATCGTAAAGCTTTGCGCTCTCGCCATGGCCACGATTATCCAGTGCAATGACGCGGCGGCCGTTCTTGCGCAGCTCCGAGACCCAGGTCGGATAGACCCAGTTCACGTTCTTGCTCGAGGCAAAGCCGTGCACCAGGATGATCGGATCGCCCTCGCCTTCGTCGAGATAGGCAATTTCAACGGCGCCGTTGTGAAAGCTCGGCATCAGCAGTTCCGGATTGTTGGGAGGAAGAGTTGATCTTAGGCCGTTGCGGCCGCACTGGCCAGAGCGGCCTCGGCCGCAGCCTGGGCCCGGCGGAGCCGCCGCGCCCGCCTGCGATCGCACCAGGCCTGGGTCAGGCGCTCGGCGGTCGCCTTGATCGAGGACAGCAGGCCGAACAGCGTCAGGGCAGCGCCGAACAGCCACAGCGTGAGATCGAACGCCCCGCCGACGAGCAGCAGCGCACCGCGGCCGAGCACTTTCATGATCGCGCGCGTCTTGCTGCCTTGCGCTTCCGCAAGCCGCGCCGCGCGCGAAACATCCTTCGGCCCTTCGGCGATCCGCAGCGTATCCATTGCGCCGCGCGCACCTGATTTCTCGGCAACACGCGTGACATCCTTGCCGAGCCGGACCAGCGCGCCGGCTTTCTCGACGCGGAACGCGGCCTTGATCGCGCTCATGGTCTCTCCCGGCCGCAGCACCGAACCGGAGGCGACCGCGTTCTGCAGCATCGGCGCGTCGACCACCTCGCGCGCGGAGCGGCCGGCCCATGCGGCGAGACCTTCGCCGAGCCGTCCGACCTTGCGGGCATCCTTCACCAGCGTCAGCCCGGCGCGCACAGGCGCCGCGCCGCCGGCCGACACGTAGGTCACGGCTGTCACCGCGAGGCCTGCGGTGGCGAGGCCAAGCACCAGGCGGTCGGTGTCCTCGCCCATGGCGAGATGCTTGCCCTCGCGCACGACGTCCCTGATATCGCCGATCACGAAGAGATCGCCGGCCACCGTCCCGGACAGGCTCGCGACGTCGTCGGCATTGCCGGTGACGAGCCCGGTGGCAAAGCGCCTGGCGAAATGCGCGGAGGAATTTTCCACTTTGACGGCATCGGCGACCCGGCTCAGAAGATCGTCGGGCAGCGCGATGTTGCGATCCCGTGCGAGCGCGACAAAGCTGTCGGCGAGATCGGCGTCACCGGCGTGAAGCGCCGCCTCGATATTGTCCTGAACCAGGCGGTCGTTGTTTGCGAGGGCCGCATCGAGCTTGAGTTCGGACAGGGCCGCCGGATCATCCTGGGCGGCGAGAACAGCGCCGGCCTGCCGGGCATGCGGCACTACCTGGGCGAGTACAAGGCTGCATGCAGCAATGCCCGTCAATGCTGAGCTGATTCGCAGCCACTTCATGCTGAAAGCCCTGGACATTCGCTGGATCACTTGCGCGGGATCTTTGCGCCCGATGGTGGTCTTTCGTCACGATTTCGCGTGTCCACAGACATGGTATGCCAAAATTGCGACACAACGTCCCCGACGAAAGAAGGGCTTCTCTGAGGCGACAAGATTGTGTCGAATTTGCATGAGCAAATGAGCATGGGGCAATTGCGAACCTTTCGGTTCCGCCGGGCTAGCAATCACCTGCACCCATCAGTATGGTCCGCGGCGTCAATAATATGCCGCGTCACCGCTGATTGTGTCTGCCGCCATTGCCACTCCAGGATGAACTACGATGTCCGACCATGTCGTCCCGCACTTCCATAACGATGCCGGTGTCCCCGTCATCGAGATCGGCTCGCAAGAGTTCATGTGCGTCGGCGCCAATCCTCCGTTCGATCATCCGCATGTGTTCCTGGACCTCGGCAACGACAACGAGATCATCTGCCCGTACTGCTCGACGCTGTACCGCTTCGCCGCCGACCTGAAGGCGGGCGAAGCCCGCCCCCCCGAATGCGTCTTGAAGGACAAGGTGGCCTGACCGTTCGCTTCGGTCAGGGGTGGCCCTCCCGCGAACGATCGTCATTGCCGGTGCCGGTATCGGAGGACTGACGGCTGCGCTCGCACTGGCGCAGCGCGGTTTCCGCATCGTCGTGCTGGAAAAGGCCGAGCGGCTCGAGGACATCGGCGCCGGCCTGCAACTCTCCCCCAATGCCAGCCGCGTGCTGGTCGAACTCGGCCTGACGGAGCGGCTGAAGCTGCGTGCGGTCGTCCCGGAAGCGGTCTCGATCATGAGTGCGCGCACCGGCGGCGAAGTGCTGCGGATGCCGCTCGGCGAGGCCGCCTCGGCGCGCGCCGGCGCTCCCTATTGGGTGATGCATCGGGCCGACCTGCAATCGGCGCTGTCAGGCGCGGTCGCAGACCATCCCGATATCGATTTGAAATTAGGGGCCACATTCGAAGATGTCGCGCCCCACGCCAAGGGACTGACGGTGGTCCATCGCAGCGGGACCATCCGCCGCAGCGATCTCGCCAGCGCGCTGATCGGCGCCGATGGCATCTGGTCCACGCTCCGCCAGCATCTCTTTCCCGAGGTGCAGCCGCGCTTCTCCGGGCTGATCGCCTGGCGCGGCACGCTCGATGCCACTCAGCTGCCGAAGGAGTTTACGGCGCGGCGGGTGCAGCTCTGGATGGGCTCGAACGCCCATCTCGTCGCCTATCCGATCGCGGGCGGCCGCCAGCTCAACGTGGTGGCGGTGCTGCCGGGGACCTGGAACAGGCCGGGCTGGAGCGCGGCAGGCGATCCCTTGGAGGTGATGGAGGCATTCGCCGCACCGCGCTGGCCGCCGACCGCGCGAATGATGCTGGCCGCCGTCGACAGCTGGCGCAAATGGGCGCTGTTCGGCGTGCCCGAGGGCTGCCCGTGGAGCAAGGGCCCGGTCGCGCTGCTGGGCGACGCCGTGCATGCGATGCTGCCGTTCGCCGCCCAAGGTGCGGGCATGGCGATCGAGGATGCCGCGGTGCTGGCCCGGCATCTGAGCCTCGAGGACGCGCAGGATGCGGCCGGCGTCACGGCGGCGCTGAAGCGGTTTGGTCAGGCGCGTCAGGCGCGTGTCAGGAAGGTGCAGCGCACCGCGCGGCAGCAGGGCCGCATCTATCATCTGGGCGGCCCGTTCGCGATCGCGCGCGATCTTGCGATCCGAGCGCTTGGCCCAGACCGCATGCTGGCCCGGCAGGACTGGATCTACGGCTGGCGCCCTAGCGTTTCGGAGCGGGCTTGATGTCCGGCCGCTGCGGGGTCGCGGCAGCAGGCGTTGCGTCAGGCGGCGTCTCCCGGCACCTGTTGCGGCGCCAGGCGTCCTCGGCCATTTGCGCCGAACCGCGCACCGCGACGTAGTCGTTGCGATAGGCGAGCTCGGACACCACGGCGCCGCCGGTGCCGGTCTCGGCCTTGTCCATCAGCTTCTGCAATTCCACGGTGCGGTTGGCGAGCGACTTTCGCTCCGCCTCGAGCTGCTTGCAGTCGTACAATTCGTATCTGGCGGGATCGGCAAAGGCCGGAGCGATCGTCTCGCTCACGCCGGCACAGCCGGACAGTGCGAAGCCCGCCACGACCAGCGCGGCAGCCGCGCAACCGAGGCGCAGGGACAAGGAATGCGAAACAGGCATGGGCAGAAAAATAGTCCCCGTGAATTGAGAATGCCTAAAGCAGGGCCAGATGTCCGGATTGAGGCTTTGCCTTGTGCCGCCGGCTCGCTTAAGGAAGACACGCCTCCGGCGCAACGCCTCGATTCCAGATCGCCGGATGGGACTTAAGTGTTTGATCTCGTTGGATCAAGCGGGCATGGCGGAATTGGTAGACGCAAGGGACTTAAAATCCCTCGGTGCGCAAGCGCTGTGCCGGTTCGACCCCGGCTGCCCGCACCAGCGATTCGTCACGATTGCGCGCCTTCCGTCTCGAGGCGCTTCGGGTCGGCGCGGAAATCCAGCAACAGGATCCAGTAGCCAAGGAGGGCAATGATGAGGAGGATGAAGCTGCCCTCGAATGCCATTCCCAAGAGCGAGATCACTGCCGGAAAGGCGAGGCCGACGACGACAAATGCGGCGAGTGCCAGGGCCGGAAGATCGACGACGAGTATCGCAGCGTAAAGCGCGAGCTCGAAATAGGCATATTCCTTCAGGCGCGGCGAGCTGAGATAAAGCGCAAACATCGCCAGCACAGTGATACGCATGGCCGTGCGGGGATGATCGATCAGCCCGCGATCCAGTCGCGCCAGCAGCGATCCGCCTTCCCGCGCCGGTTGGCCGTCGACCAGGCGCAGGACGGACACGACGAAGGGCACGAGCACGAGAGCGGATGCAAACAGCGCGTAGACCGCGAATGCCGCTGTCTTGCTGCCGCCAAGGCCGGCATGATCCATGAGGTCCCGCGCAAGCAGCAACAACGATGGATTGATCTCGAAGAGATCGACCACGTGCTGGTCGGGAATCTGTCCCGCCATTGCAAGCTGCCAGCTCGCGAACAGGTCGGGGTACAGCAGCCGCGAGATGAGGATCGGCAATGCGAAACCGAAAGCGGCCACCGCGATCAACGCAAGCTTCGGACCACGCCGCAGCGGCAGGAAATAGAGCGCGGCCAACACGGGCAAGAACACCAGCTTGAACGACGTCACGAGACCGAGCAACGCCGCGCCGGCGAGCCGCAGGCGATAGCTCGGATCCTGCGTCGCTCCACGAGCAGAGGGACGAAGCAAAAGCTGCAACGCGATCGCCGTAAGCAGGCCGCTCAGAATCGCGAAATTTCCCGTCGCTTGCACCCATTCGTAACCGATGAATGCGCCGAGCGCGCAGAGCCCCCTCAGTGCAACATCGCGTGCACTCAGACGCGTCCGGCCAAGACCTGGCAAGAGCAACGCGCAGAGCGCGGCAAGCGCAAGAAACAGGCTCCTGTAGTGACCGACGAAGAAGCCGCCCGCGCAGAGCGGACGGAAAACGTCCAGCGTCAGCGGCAGGTAGGGATAGGACAGCTTGGTGCCCTTCAGATTCTTGACGTAGTACGGATCCAGCCCGTCGACATGCGCATCGACCGCGGCGCAATTGACGCGAATATCCCAGCCGTATTTGACATCCAGCGCAGCGTCGCCGGCGAGATTGGCGAACACCAGGAACGCGACCAGGCCGACGAGACAGGCAAGCCAGGTCTTCCGCCATGCGGTCTTCTCGGATGACCGCATCCATCGTGCGGGACTGGTGATATCGGACACTTTGATGCTTGCCTTGATGGCCTGTTTGCGCCGACGCTCCGGGTGGCGCCCCTCCGGGCACAATGGCCGGGATCAATTGCGGATTCATCTCACCGGGGTGCGGTCCTGCTCCTATGGTGAATCGACCGTTGCCGACCTGGGGGGCACAGCGGAAATCATGAACCAACGACCTTTCTTTCCGTCGTGGAACCGCGTTGTCACAGCTTCGATTTACACAACCTTAGATTATTGCACTCTACAGCGTAGCAAGTCTGCTTCCGGACGAGCAGGCCCAAAAGCATCGCGGACCTTTGACCGTCCGTTTCCACCGTAAGGGACCGAGATGGATGCGCGCGCGAGCTGGAGCACCTCCAGGCAAGACGGCAGCTCCGGCACCGTCCAGTCCAGGTCAACCTTCGGAACCTATGCGTTCCTGATCACCTTTGCCTGTGCCTTTTACCTATCCAATGCATCGCTCCTGCTTGGTCATTATGACCTGGGATGGCACCTCGCCGCCGGCGACTTGATCCGAGCGCACGCGGCCATTCCCTTCCAGGACCCCTGGTCGTTCACCCTCGGCGACAAGCAGTGGTTCAATCTCTCCTGGCTTTGGGACGTGATCGCCAGTCGGCTGGTGCAATCGACCGGCCTGACGGGTCTCGTTCTGCTCGTGGTGGCGTGCGGCGGAATGATCGTCGGATGTCTTGCATCCGCCTGTCTGAGCCGCGGAGCTTCGGCGATCTCCGTTTGCATCGCCGTCTTCGCTGCGGGCCTGCTCTATCCCGCTTATGAGGCGGCCCCCAACATCTATCTCGCCGCTTCGCCCAACGTCGCGACGATGCTGTTCTGCGTGGTCTTCTACAGGGCGTGCCTCGCGGGAACCAAATCGTTGCTGTTGCTGCCCGCGATGATGGTGCTTTGGGTGAATTTGCACGGCGGCTTCCTGATCGGATTCCTCGTCATCGGCGTGTTCTGCGGCACCGCTCTGCTTCAGCAGGATTGGCCGCGCTGCAAACGATATGGCCTTGCGGGACTAGGCTGCGCGGCCGCAGTGCTCGTCAATCCGCTGGGCTGGCGCATCTATGACGGCGTGACGGCGACGATGGGCCACTTCGTGCAGGCCAACATCGGCGAATGGCTGCCCTACTCCCACAATGTTGAAATGCCCGGAAGCATCCCCGGCATGATCTACATGGCGGCCTTTGTAGCGCTCGAGGTGTGTCGCGGACGGCAGTCTCCCATTCCCTTGCAGTCGAGACTGCTCGCCTGGCTCTTCCTCCTGCTGGGCTTCTATCAATTCAGGTACATGTCCTTCTTCTTCCTGTTTTCTGCACTCCCGCTGGCCCTCCACATCGATCAGTTCCTGCCGGGAAGCCCGCCGGCGCGCGAGATTCAGAAATCACTGCTGATTGCAGGCCTGACCGGGGCGCTCGCGCTGCCGATGATCTTCCTGCATGTGGCGCCGGAGCTCGAACTTCCGCAAATGGTGTCGGAACAGGATGCCGACCATCTCAAGGCGCACCTGCCTCATGCGCGGCTCCTGAACCACTGGAACGCTGGCGGGCTCTTGATCTATTACACCCGCGGCGCGGTGCCCCTGTTCGTCGACGGTCGGGCGGCGACGGCCTATCCCGACGATCTGCTGCATGACTATTTCAAGCTGGTTCGAGAAGACATCGACGAGACGGCCTGGGACACCATCATCGACAAATATCGGATCGATGCGGTGCTCTGGGTGAAGGATCACAAGCAGCTGCGCCAGTTCCTGGTGGAAAGACGGGGCTGGCGCGAAGACTATGCGGGCCAGTATGTGAGCGTTTACGTCAAGCCGTAGCTGGGCTGAGCTCAACGCCTCCATCGACCGCGTCTTCACCATTTGTTGTCCGTCCGGAGCCCCGCCGGACAGCCATCCCGAAACATGGGTTGTGCGATGCAGCACGGGCTTTAGATATACCCTCTGAAATCAGAGGTGAGCTGCTTGTCCGACGTCAATGCCGACGATTGGGTGTCCGCCGGACACCGCCCCATGGGGTTTCCCGAATTCGTCATCGTGATCGCGTCCATCATGGCGCTGAATCCGCTTGCGATGGACATGATGCTGCCGGCGCTGCCCAACATCGGCGCGGCCTTCGACATTCCCAATGCCAACCATCTCCAGCTCGTGCTGTCGACCTTCCTGATCGGCTTCGGCGCGGGGCAGTTCGTCATGGGCCCGCTGTCGGACCGGTTCGGACGACGGCCGGTGCTGCTCGGCGGCATGGCAGTCTACGTGGTCGCAAGCGTGCTGGCGGTCGCGGCGCCCTCGTTCGAAACCCTGCTGCTCGCCCGTGCGCTTCAGGGCCTCGGCACCTCGGCAACGCGCGTGATCGCGACCTCGATCGTGCGCGACTGCTATGCCGGACGTCGCATGGCAAGCGTGATGTCGCTTGCGATGATGGTGTTCATCGCCGTGCCTGTGATCGCGCCGTCGTTCGGACAGGCGGTGCTGCTGGTCACGCAATGGCGCGGCATCTTCGTCGTGCTGATGCTGTACGGCTTGCTCGCACTGGCATGGAGCGTGCTGCGGCTGCCTGAAACCCTTCCCGAACAGGAACGCCGGTCGCTCGCGCCCGCCGACGTGTTCTCGGCCTTCCGGCAGACCGTCACCCACCGCCAGACCATCGGCTATGCAACGGCCGCCGGTTGCGTCATCGGCGCGCTGTTCGCCTTCGTCTTCTCGGCGCAGCAGGTGTTCACCGGCATCTATCATCTCGGCCACTATTTCCCGCTCGCCTTTGCCGCGATCGCGGCTGGCACCGCGCTTGCCGGCTTCATCAATGCAAAGCTGGTCGGGCGGCTCGGAATGCGCGTGATCTCGCATGGCGCGCTGACGCTCTACACTCTGGTCGCGGCCGCAATGCTGCTGAGCGAAATCCTCGGCATCTTGCCGTTGTCCCTGTTCATGGTGCTGTCGGCCCTGATGATGTTCTCGTTCGGCATGATGGTCGCCAATTTCACCGCGCTCGCGATGGAGCCGCAGGGTCACATCGCCGGCACCGCCTCCTCGCTCTACGGTTCGATCACCACGCTGATCGGCATCGTGGTCGGAACAGCGATCGGCCAGAGCTTCGACGGCACGCTGCTGCCGTTCTCGGTCGGCTTCTTCCTGTCGACGCTTGCCGCGCTCGCGATCGTGCTGGTGGTCGAGAAGGGGCGGCTGTTCAAGCCTCGGCACCGCCCCATCGTGTGAGGAACCTCGTGCGCCCATCGATGTTGTCCTGCAGCAAATTCGAGAGGCGGATTCAAATGGAATTGGAACAGCGCGACGAACGTTACGAGTCAAACCCGCAGCGCACGGAACGTGTGGCGAGGCGCGACGAACAAGCCGCGGTCAAGCCGCCCTTTGCGAGCGAAGGGCTCGAGCAGGTCCGCGACAGCCATTGCTGAGACACCGGCTCTAATCCAGGCTGCGCTTGCTGGCACTGAGGTCCTGCGCGGCACTCTCGGGTGATGCGTCGGGCGGCACCATCAGCGCAATTACATGACGCCTCACCCCGGACCGCCCCCACAGCGAGGCCTGTACGGTAAATTCGCGCCTGACACAATTGCCGGCGCGTGAGGACACGGATTCCATCCAGCGGCTGCAGTCGTGCTGGCCCTCGAAACAGAGTGCGGCCCAACCGCGACCGGCCGTGGCCTTGCGCTGCAGTCCCCAATTATGTTGATGCGCGAACGGCCGTGCATAAGGCGGATGATCCGGACTGTAGAAGGCCGTGGCGAAAGCAAGTGAATCGTCGCCGCTGACCGCACTGAGCGCCTCGCCGGTCAGTTCGTGCCATTGCCGGGTGAGTTCGCTTGCGGCTTGCGCGTAAAAATTCCGCCCCTCCTCGTAACCGTGGACATTGCGATAGACGGCGTGGATGGGTGCTGCGACCAGGACGGCGACGAGCGCAACGCCTGCCGCAATGACCGTGACGTTGACCGTGTAGAAGCGCTCCACCGGAAAGCGCGCGCCGCAAACGATCAGCACGACGAACAGGAACAATCCCTGCAAGGCCCACAGCGAAGGCAGATCCGTGCCCATCGCAAGCGATGTCAGGATCGGCAGGACGATGGTGCCGACGGCGACATAGAACAGAAGCCAGAGGCCCGGGCTCATAGCCGCGAAGTCGGCCGGAAACTGTCTGAGCCGCGTGCCCGCGATGAACACCCAGATGACGGCGGCGACGCTGATCGCCGCAATGAGGCCCAGCAGAAAATTCTTCGCGTCGCCGAGCGAGCTCACGGTATCGCTGTTGGCATGGGCCAGCGCGTAACTGAAGGTCGACGCGCCCGTGGTCGCGAGCCAATAGATGTGCGGCGACAGCACCGCAAGCCCGGTGACGGCCGAAATCCAGGGTGAGGCCGAGGTGAAATAGGCGCGACGCGCCGGATGCACGAGCGCGGCAAATCCAAAGCTCGCGACCAGGAAGACCGAGTAGTATTTTCCGACCATCGCGAGCGCCGCGGTGCATCCGGCCGCAATCGCCCATCCCGCATGGCGAGTCTCGAAGGCGCGCAGGAAGCACCACGTGGCAAGCGGCCAGACCGCGAGCAGCACGGTGTTGGCATTAAATCGCTGGGCGTGGAACTGATAGACCGGCGTCAGCATCAGAAGCAGCAGCACCAGGACGCGCTTGTGACCGGTGACGAATTGCCGCGCCACGCAATCGACGAAGAACAGCGCGAGCCCCGCATTCACCATCGCCATGAGTTGCAGCGAGAAATCGCTGAGCGGGAACAGGAAGGTCCAGCTTGCTGCGGCCCAGCCCATCAACGGCGGGTGCTTGTGATAGCCGAAGGCGAAATTGCGTCCCAGCGTCCAGGCCTCGAGCGTATCAGGGTGCAGGCCGCCACCGGCATAGGCCACGGCGAGATACAGAGTCCACACCGCGACGAAGCTCGCGATGAGAAGCGGCACGGCCCAGCCCGCCTCCACGCCATCGAGCCAGCGCAACAGCGGACGGCGCCAGCGCGCCGGCGTGCGATCCGACCGTTCGGCCATCGCCTGGAATGCAAAATCGAGTGGCAACTTCTTCAAATCGACGGGAGGAAAGTGATGTCCGGGGACATACCATCTATTTCAGATCAGAAACAAATGGCAATGATTGGAAACTGGAACCCTGGCTGCCCGCCGACGAGACAGCGGCAAGAGAAACGGCGCCGCTGATGACAGCGGCGCCGCGGATGTCAGAGACGAAAGGTGCAGACGCACCGTTCCGTCGACCGACTTTCCTTACTCCGATTTGCCTTACTCCGATTTGTCGATGTTCCAGAAGATCGGGGTCGCCGGGCCGTCGAGCACGCCGGTGAGCGACTTCCGCCACGCGCTCGGTGCCAGGTACTGCCCGAGCGGGATGTAGATCACCTGGTCATAGGCTTCCTTCTGGATCTCGGTCGCGATCTTCTTCTGATCGTCGAGCGAGGCCGCGCGCACGAAGTCGTCCTTGAGCTTCTCGATCTTGGCGTCTTCCGCCCAGCCGAACCAGCCGCCCTTCTTGCCCTGGCCGCCGATCGAGAGATTGGCGATCGGGTTGGACACGTCGGCGCTGACCCAGTTGGTGAAGAACATGTTCCAGCCGCCCTCCTTCGGCGGCTTCTGGCTGGCTCTGCGGCTCACCACCGTCTGCCAGTCGGTCGCTTGCGCGTCGACCTTGAAGCCGGCTTCGCGGAGCAGCTGCACCGCGACCGTCGGCTGCGCCTTCAGCGTCACGACGTCGCCGGGCACCATGACGACAACGGGCGTGCCGTCATAGCCGGACTCGGCGAGCAGCTTCTTGGCTTCCGCCATGCCGTTGCCCTTGACCAGCGATTCGGAGCCGACGTCGGTCGCGAACGGCGTGTCGCAGATGAAGAAGGCGCCGCAGATCTTGTAGTACTTGGGATTGCCGACGAGCGCATCGAGCACGTCCTTCTGGTTCATGGCCAGAAGGGCGGCGCGGCGGATCTTCTGGTTATCGAAGGGCGGATACAGGAAGTTCATGCGGCCGAGCGTCTGGTAACCGAACTTGTTCAGCGTCTCGACCTTGAGGTCGGGATTGCCCTCGAGCACCGGCAAGAGATCCCACGGCGGCACTTCCATGAAGTCGATGTCGCCGGATTGCAGCGCGTTCACCGCAGTCTGCGAGTCCGGCATGGTGATCCACTCGACCCGGTCTACCTTCACGACCTTGCCGCCGGCAGTCCAGCTCGCCGGCTCCTTGCGCGGCACGTAGTCGGTGTTCTTTTCATAGACCGCCTTCACGCCGGGCTGGAATTCGCCCTGCACGAACTTGAACGGGCCCGAGCCGATCTGTTCGGGGATCTGCTTGTCCGGCGGCGTCTCGGCGAGGCGCTTCGGCATCATGAAAGCCACGCGCGAAGAGGGTTTTCCGATGGAGTCCAGCACGAGGCCGTAGGGCTCCTTCAGCTTCAGCGTGATGGTCTTGGCGTCGGTCGCCTCGATGCTCGCAGTGAACTGCATCATCTGCTGGCCCATGCCGTCGACCGCGGCCCAGCGCTTCAGCGAGGCGACGCAATCCTCAGCCGTCACGGGCGTGCCATCATGCCACTTCAGGCCGTCGCGCAGCGTGAACGTATAGGTGAGCTTGTCGTCGGAGATCTTCCAGTCGGCCATCTGCGGCTGGATCTTGAAGTTCGAATCCGTCGCGATCAGCGTGTCATACACCATGTAGCCATGATCACGCGTGATGTAGGCGGTGGTGAAGATCGGATCGATGATGCGCAAATCCGAATGCATCACCGCGGTGACGGTTTTGCCCGCTGCGAACACCGGCGATGCCATCGCCGTTGCGAGCGCGACCACCGACAGTGCAAGGGTGGAGGCGAACGCGCGACGCCCCCGGCGCATCAAGCTCAACATAGAAAGTTTCTCCTGACGTGAAACTGTTCAAAGGCAGGTTATTCGTTGAGCATGAGGTTCGTTCTTTGGGCGAACCAACCTCACGCAATGCCTTTGTCTTTCCGAGACTTGCAGACAGTCTTGAGCGCGTCAATCCGGTTTCAATGCAGGCCCCGGCATCGCACGCACGGGCTCCACAAGGATCGGTTTGGCTCTACAACTTCTCCCGCTTGTCCTGCCGACGCTCATGCAATGCGCATTCCATCTTCAAGCTTGAGAGACATTCAGATGAATCCAGCCAATCTTCCCTTCGATTCCGAGGCCATGCTCGAAGGCCTGCGCAAGTGGGTGGAATGCGAGAGCCCGACATGGGACGCCGGTGCCGTCAACCGCATGCTCGATATCGCAGCGCGGGATATGGCGATCATGGGTGCGAGCATCGAGCGCATCGCCGGCCGTCAGGGCTTTGGCGGCGTCATCCGCGCGCGTTTCCCGCATCCCAGGCAAGGCGAGCCGGGCGTCCTGATCGCCGGCCACATGGATACCGTGCACCCGGTCGGCACGATCGAGAAGCTGAAATGGCGGCGCGAGGGCAACAGATGCTACGGCCCCGGCATCTTCGATATGAAAGGCGGCAACTATCTCGCGCTCGAAGCGATCCGGCAACTTGCGCGGGCGTCGTTCACCACGCCCCTGCCGATCACCATCCTGTTCACGCCGGACGAGGAGGTCGGCACGCCCTCGACACGCGACATCATCGAGGCGGAAGCGGCGCGCAACAAATATGTGCTGGTGCCGGAGCCTGGCCGCGCGGACAACGGCGTCACGACCGGACGTTACGCCATCGCGCGATTCAATTTGGAAGCGACGGGACGGCCGAGTCACGCGGGCGCAACGCTGTCGGCAGGACGCTCGGCGATCCGCGAAATGGCGCGGCAAATCCTCGCGATCGACGCGATGACGACGGAGGACTGCACCTTCTCCGTCGGAATCGTGCATGGCGGCCAATGGGTCAACTGCGTTGCCACGACTGCCACCGGCGAAGCGCTTTCGATGGCGAAGCGCCAGGCCGATCTCGACCGAGGCGTGGAGCGCATGCTGGCACTATCGGGCACTGCCAATGACATCACGTTCAGGGTGACGCGCGGGGTGACGCGGCCGGTGTGGGAACCGGATGCCGGCACGATGGCGCTGTATGAAAAGGCGCGCGGCGTCGCCAAATCTCTCGGCGCGGAATTACCGCATGCGAGCTCCGGAGGCGGCTCAGACGGCAATTTCACCGGCGCGATGGGCATTCCGACGCTCGACGGCCTGGGCGTGCGTGGAGCCAATGCTCACACGCTGGAAGAGTATATCGAGGTCGAGAGTCTCGTTGAGCGTGGCCGGCTGATGGCGGGGCTGCTCGCGACGCTGGAGTGACGCTACTGCGATCACCGCCGTCATGCCCCGGGTCAAGCCCGGGCATGACGGGCATACGAAGTTCCGGCTGGATGGCACGGGAATTGCTGAAATGTTAGGTTGGTGGCAGAACGGACAACGACCGCTGTCGACGATTTGACTCTCATCTGAACGGATCCCGCTTGCTCGGATATCTCATTCGCCGAATCTTCGCCGCGGTGCCCGTGATGGGCGTCGTCGCGCTGTTTGTGTTCCTGCTGCTGCGGCTGACGCCGGGCGATCCGGCCGCGATCCTCGCCGGCGACAACGCGACGCCGGAACGGCTCGAGCGCATCCGCACCTCGCTCGGCCTCAACGAGCCCCTGATCGTGCAGTTCATCACCTGGGTGAACAAGCTGCTGCATGGCGATCTCGGAACATCGCTGATCTCCAACCTGCCGGTCATGAAGATGATTGGCCAGCGCGTCGAGCCGTCGATCTCGATCGCGCTCTCGACCATCATCCTCGCGGTCATCGTGGCCGTGCCCCTGGGCGTCGTCGCGGCCTGGAAGCACGGCACCTGGATCGACCGCTTCGTCATGGGGCTTTCCGTGCTCGGCTTCTCGGTGCCGGTGTTCGTGGTCGGTTATGTCCTGATCGAAGTCTTTGCGATCGACCTGCGCTGGGTGCCGGTGCAGGGCTTCAAGAGCATCTCGGCCGGCTTCGGCCCCTTCCTCGAGCGCATCATCCTGCCGACCTGTGCGCTCTCCTTCATCTACATCGCGCTGATCGCGCGCATGACCCGCGCGGCGATGCTCGACGTGCTCGGCGAAGACTACGTCCGGACGGCGCGCGCCAAGGGCATCAACGAGGTCGCGGTGATGATGCGGCACGCGTTGCGCAATGCCGCAGTGCCCGTGATCACCGTCATCGGCACCGGCTTTGCGCTGCTGATTTCCGGCGTCGTCGTCACCGAAAGCGTGTTCAACATCCCCGGCATCGGCCGTCTCACCGTGGACGCGGTGCTGGCGCGCGACTATCCGGTGATCCAGGCGATGATCCTCTTGACCTCGCTGATTTACGTCGTCGTCAATCTGCTGATCGACGTCGCCTACACGCTGCTCGATCCCCGGATCAGGTACTGAGGCTAGGGACAACAACAAAATGACCGTCGACAGCCTCCCCCAATCCTCCATTCCGATCACGTCGCCGCTGCGGCCCAGATTCGGCTTTCTCACCTCGACGCCGATCATCGCGGCGGCCACGATCCTGCTCGCGCTGATCGTGCTGACCTCGATCCTGGCGCCGCTGATCGCGCCGCATGATCCGATCCAGCTTGCGCCGTCGCAACGGCTGAGGCCAGCCTCGGCGCAGTTCCTGCTCGGCACCGACGCCTATGGCCGTGACCTGCTGTCGCGCGTCATCTATGGCGGCCGCATCTCCCTGCTGATCGGCATCGGCTCGGCGGTTCTGTCGGTCGTCATTGGCCTCGCGATCGGCCTCGTCTCCGGCTTCTTCAAGCTGATCGATTCCGTGCTGATGCGCGTCATGGACGGCCTGATGGCCATGCCGAGCATTTTGCTCGCGATCGCCGTGGTGTCGCTGTCGGGCGCCAGCATCTGGACCGTGCTGATCGCGATCACCATTCCTGAAATCCCGCGCGTGGCGCGCCTGGTGCGCTCGGTGGTGCTGTCCGCGCGCGAGGAGCCTTACGTCGAAGCCGCAATCTCCGTCGGCTCCAGCCTGCCAAAAATCATGTGGCGGCACCTGATGCCAAACACGATCGCGCCGATGATCGTCCAGGGCACCTATGTCTGCGCGTCGGCGATCCTCACCGAGGCGATCCTGTCCTTCCTCGGCGCCGGCATCTCGCCGGAGACGCCGACCTGGGGCAACATCATGGCCGAGGGCCGCCAGTATTTTCAGCTCAAGCCGACGCTGATCTTCTGGCCGGGCCTTCTGCTCTCGATCGCCATCCTCAGCATCAACCTGATCGGCGACGCCGCTCGCGATGCCCTCGATCCCCGCATGAAGCAGCGGGAGGGCAAGTGATGAGCGATCAAGTGATGACCAAGGACGTCGTTCTCGACATCCACAACCTCGTCGTCTCCGTCGGCAACAAGCCGGGCGCGCCAAAGATCATCGACGGCATCGCGATCCAGGCGCACGAAGGCGAGACACTGTGCCTCGTCGGCGAAAGCGGCTCGGGCAAATCGGTGACCTCGCTGACCACCATGGGTCTCTTGCCGAAGGGCACGCTGGTCCCATCAGGCGGCAGCGTCAAGCTCGTCGGCGAGGAGATCCTCACCGCGACCGACCGCCGCCTACGCCAGCTGCGCGCAACCAGGATGGCGATGATCTTCCAGGAGCCGATGACTGCGCTCAATCCGGTGGTGCCGGTCGGCCGCCAGATCGACGAGGTCCTGCGCGCCCACACCAAGCTCGACGGCAAGGCACGGAGGAAGCGCATCCTCGACATGATGGAGCAGGTGCATCTGCCCCAGGTCGAGCGCATCTTCGCCTCCTACCCGCACCGCCTCTCCGGCGGCCAGCGCCAGCGCATCATGATCGCGATGGCCCTGGTGCTGGAGCCGAAGCTCTTGATCGCGGATGAGCCAACCACCGCGCTCGACGTCACCACGCAGAAGCAGATCCTGTCGCTGATCCGCGAGCTCCAGCGCGACCATGGCACGGCCGTGCTGTTCATCACCCACGACATGGGCGTGGTCGCGGAAATCGCCGACCGCGTCGCGGTGATGCGACAGGGCCGGCTGGTCGAAACCGGTCCGCTCGAGACCGTGTTGCGCAATCCCACGATGGAATACACCCGCAACCTGCTCGCCTCGGTGCCGAGCCTGGTGCCGCGGCCACCGCGCCAGGCGAGCAAGGAACCTGTCGTGCTCGAGGCCAACGACCTCAGCAAGATCTACAAGGAGCGCACGTTCTTCGGCCAGGGACGCGAGGTCATTGCCGCCGACAGGGTGACGCTGACGCTGCGCAAGGGCCGCACGCTCGGCATCGTCGGCGAGAGCGGCTCGGGCAAGTCCACCGTCGCGCGCTGCATTGTCCGTCTGATCGATCCGACCTCCGGCGGTGTCCGCCTCGCCGGCCGCGAGATCGCCGACATCTCGCGTCGTCTGCTGCAGCCGCACCGGCAGAAGATCCAGATCGTGTTCCAGGATCCCTACCGTTCGCTCAACCCGCGCATCAGCGTCGGCGAGAGCATTGCGGAAGGCCCGATCAACTACGGCACCTCGCACGCTGCTGCGATGAAGCGGGCGCGCGAGCTGCTCGAGCTCGTCGGCCTGCCGGCCGACGCCGTGTCGCGCTATCCGCACCAGTTCTCCGGCGGCCAGCGCCAGCGCATCGCCATTGCGCGCGCGCTCGCACTCGACCCGGACGTGCTGGTCGCGGACGAAGCGGTCTCCGCGCTCGATGTCTCCGTGCAAGCGCAGGTGCTGAAACTGCTCGATGAGATCCAGAAGCGGCTCGGCATCGCCATCCTGTTCATCACCCACGATCTGCGCGTCGCCGCACAAATCTGCGACGAGGTGGTGGTGATGCAGCACGGCCGCGTTGTCGAACAGGGACCGGCCGCCGAAGTGCTGACGCATCCGCAGCAGGCCTACACCAAAGCGCTGCTGGATGCGGCACCGGGGCGCAACTGGGACTTTGCGAATTTCCGGCCGGTGGCGGAGGGCGTGGGGGCCGCGGTGTAGCGACATCCTCCGCTGTCGTCCCGGCGAACGCCGGGACCCATACCACGGAATCTCTCGATTGCGAGTGGGAGTCCCGAACGACCGATCTTCGCAAAACTCCTCCCCGGGGTCATGGGTCCCGGCCTTCGCCGGGACGACGCCGAGAATGTTGAAGCGCCTTCCTAGACAACACTTATCCGCAGCATTCCCAAAATGGCTTGAGGCCATGCGCGGCGCGATTGTCTGCCTTGCTTGCTCTTGCCGCAAAGGCGGGTAACGTCGCGCTCGCCAGCTCATGGGACCAGCATTGATGACACGTATCGCCGTCGGCGGCTTCCTGCACGAGACCAACACCTTCGCTCCGACGAAGGCGACGTATGCCGACTTCCAGCATGGCGGCGGCTGGCCGGCGATGACCGTGGGACCCGACGTGCTGAAGGTGATGCGGCGCATCAATGTCGGGCTCGCCGGGTTCGTCGACAGCGCCGAAGCCAATGGCTGGGAACTCGTCCCGACCATCGCCTGCGGCGCGAGCCCGTCCGCGCATGTCACCAAGGACGCCTTCGAGCGCATCGTGAAGGTGATGGTGGACGGCATCGAAGCCGCCGGCCCGATCGACGCTGTTTATCTCGATCTGCACGGTGCCATGGTGACCGAGCATCTCGACGACGGCGAAGGCGAGATTTTGGCGCGGGTACGCCGCATCATCGGCAAGAATATTCCGCTGGTCGCGAGCCTCGACCTGCACGCCAACGTCACGCCGGCGATGATGGACCATGCGGACGCCTTGATCGCCTACCGCACCTATCCGCATGTCGACATGGCCGAGACCGGCCGCGCCTCGGCAAGGCACCTCGCGCTGCTCCTGAAGACGACGGAACGCTTCGCAAAATCGTTCCGCCAGTTGCCATTCCTGATCGCGATCAGCTGGCAATGCACCAATGACTTCCCTGCCAAGGGCATCTACGAAAAATTGGCAGCGCTGGAGAGTGAAACGGTTCCGACGTTGTCCTTCGCGCCCGGCTTCCCCGCCGCCGATTTCCGCGACTGCGGACCGAGCGTGTTCGCCTATGGCAAGACGCAGGACGACGCCGACCGCGCCGCTGATGCGCTCGTCAAGCTGATCGAAAGCCACGAGGACGATTTCGACGGCAAGATCTGGACTCCCGACGACGGCGTGCGCCACGCCATGGACCTTGCGAAGAGCGCGAGCAAGCCGATCATCATCGCCGACACGCAGGACAATCCCGGTGCAGGCGGCGATTCCGACACCACGGGCATGCTGCGCGCGCTGGTGCGCAACAGGGCGAGCGCGGCGACCGGCGCGATCTACGATCCCGTCTCGGCCAAGGCCGCGCATGCGGCGGGTGTCGGCGCGACGATCACGCTCTCACTCGGCGGCAAGTCAGGCATTCCCGGTGACGAGCCCTACACCGAGAGCTTCGTCGTCGAACAACTCTCCGACGGCCGGTTCATCGCGCCCGGCCCCTATTTTGGCGGACGCGAGATGGAGATGGGGCCCTCGGCGTGCCTGCGCATCGGCGACGTCCGCGTGGTCGTGAGTTCGCACAAGGCCCAGCTCGCCGACCAGGCGATGTATCGCTATGTCGGGATCGAGCCGACGAAAGAAAAAATTCTGGTCAACAAGAGCTCGGTGCACTTCCGCGCCGATTTCGAGCCGATCGCGGAGAAGCTGATGATCTGCGCCGCGCCGGGCGCGATGCCGGCCGATACCGCGTCCCTGCCCTGGACGCGCCTGCGTCCCGGCATCCGCATCAAGCCGAACGGCCCCGTTTTCACGCCCCCTTCACGCTAACAGGACAGGACACATGCCCACCATCGACCGCATCGACGGTTACGCCGACGAACTCACCGCCATCAGGCGCGACCTGCACGCCCATCCCGAGATCGGCTTCGAGGAGGTTCGCACGTCAGGCATCGTCGCCGACAAGCTGACGAGCTGGGGCATCGAGGTGCATCGCGGTCTCGGCGGCACCGGCGTGATCGGCGTCATCAAGGGAAAGGGTTCCGGCAGCAAGCGCATCGGTCTGCGCGCCGACATGGACGCGCTGCCGATGGAGGAGAACACCAATCTGAAATGGAGTTCGAAGATCCCCGGCCGCTTCCACGGCTGCGGCCATGACGGCCACACCACCATGCTGCTCGGCACTGCACGTTACCTCGCCGAGACCCGGAACTTCGACGGTACCGTGCACCTGATCTTCCAGCCGGCCGAGGAAGGCCTCGGCGGCGCTCGCGCCATGATCAAGGACGGCCTGTTCGAGAAGTTTCCGTGCGACGAGCTTTACGGCCTGCATAACGCGCCTGACTTGAATCACGGCGAGATCGCCATCCTGCCGGGCCCGGCCATGGCCAGCGCCGACTTCTTCGACCTCCGCATCACCGGTTATGGCGCGCATGGCGCGATGCCCGAGCGTTCCAAGGACGCCGTGATCATCGCAACCACGCTGGCGCAGGCGATCCAGACCATCGTCAGCCGCAACGTCGAGCCGCTGCAGGCAGCCGTGGTGTCGATCACCCAGATCCATGCGGGCTCCGCCTACAACGTCATTCCCGGCGACGCGCATCTTTGCGGCACCATCCGCACCTTCTCGAAGGAAGTCCGCACCCTGGTCAGCGAGCGCATCCGCACCATCTGCGCCGGCATCGCCAGCGCCTATCAATGCGTGATCGACGTCGACATCCGCGACACGTTCAACGTGCTGGTCAATCAGGTCGAGCAGTCCAGGGTGGTGGAGGAGGTCGCGCGCACCGTCGTCGATCCCGCCAAGGTGATTACCCGCACCCAGCCGAAGATGGGCAGCGAGGATTTCGCCGACATGCTGGAGACCATTCCCGGCGCCTATTTCTGGGTCGGTCATGACGGCTCGGTGCCCGTGCACAATCCCGGCTTCGTGCTCGACGACAAGATCCTGCCGATCGGCGCCAGCATGTTCGCCCGGATCATCGAAACGCGCATGCCGGTGGGTTAGCAATGCAGAAACAGAGCGTCGAAGATGCAGTCACCTCGCTGCACGATCTCTCCGCGGTCGATCTCATCGCGGGCTATCGGGCAAAACAGTTCTCGCCGAGCGAGGTGCTGGAGGATTTGCTCACGCATGTCGCTGCGTGGGAGCCGCATCTCAAGGCGCTCTACGCCTTCGATCCTGACAGCGCGCGCGAGGTCGCCAAGGCCTCGACCGCGCGCTGGTCCGGCGGCGAGCCTTGCGGCCCGCTCGACGGCGTGCCCGTCACGATAAAGGACAATATCGCGACCAAGGGCGTGCCGGTGCCGCTTGGCGCCGCGAGCGTCAGGCTCGTGCCCGCCGAGAAGGACGCACCGCCCGCGGCCCGGCTGCGTGAGGCAGGGGCGATCATCTTCGCCAAGACCACCATGCCCGATTACGGCATGCTGTCCTCGGGCCTCTCCTCGTTCCATGCGCTCGCGCGCAATCCGTGGGATCTCTCCAAGAATCCCGGCGGCTCCAGCGCCGGTGCTGGCGCTGCTGCGGCGGCCGGCTATGGTCCCTTACATCTCGGCACGGACATTGGCGGCTCGGTGCGCCTGCCCGCCGCTTGGTGCGGCCTCGTCGGCCTGAAGCCGAGCTTCGGCCGCGTGCCGATCGACCCCACCTATGTCGGCCGCGTCGCCGGCCCCATGACCCGTACGGTCGATGATTGCGCGCTGATGATGAGCGTGATCGCGAAGCCTGACCGGCGCGATGGCATGAGCCTTCCCGCCGAACCGCTCAATTGGAAGGGGTTGGAGAAATCTCCACGAAAATTGCGGATCGGCCTGATGCTCGATGCCGGCGTCGGCCTGCCGGCGGAAAGGCCGGTCCGCGAGGTCGCGGTGAAAGCCGCGAAGGCGTTCGAATCCGCAGGCAGCGTCGTCACCGAAGTCGACGGCATCCTCACGCGCGAGATGCTCGACGGCCTCGACAATTTCTGGCGCGCGCGGATGTGGGACGATCTGACGAAGCTGACGGCGGCCGAACAGGGCAAGGTGCTGCCTTATATTCATAGGTGGGGCGTATCGGGCGCGAAGCTGTCGGGGGTCGACGTGATCCGCGGCTTCAACCAGACCATGGCGATCCGCGCGGCTGCGTCAAAACTGTTCTGCGAGCTCGATTACGTGATCTCGCCGACCGCCCCGAATGTGAATTTTGCGGCGGAATGGGCGTCGCCCACCAACGATCCGATGAGGCCGTTCGAGCACATCTGCTATACCGTCCCGTGGAATATGTCGGAGAACCCCGCCATCTCCCTCAATGGCGGCTTCGATGCCACAGGTTTTCCGATCGGCGTGCAGATCGTCGGCCGCCGCTTCGATGATATCGGCGTGCTCGGCCTCGCCAAGGCGTTTGAAGGCCTGCGCGGCGCGCAGCGGCCTTGGCCGAAGCCGCCGGCGCATCAGGCGAGCATCTAGCGCCTCAGCACAATTCGTCATGCGCGGGCTCGACCCGCGCATCCCTCGTCTTCAGAAAAAGATGGATTGCCGGGTCAAGCCCGGCAATGACAGAATTGATTCAAGAATGACAGGGAAGGAAACCACCCATGGCGTATGAGACGATCAAATACGAGGTCGCCGAGCAGATCCTCACCATCACGCTGAACCGGCCCGACAAGCTCAACGCCTTCAATGCGCAGATGCAGGCCGAATTGATCGACGCGTTCGACGCCGCCGACAAGGACGACAATGTCCGCGCCGTCATCGTCACAGGTGCAGGGCGCGGGTTTTGCGCAGGTGCCGATCTGTCGTCGGGCGCGAACACCTTCGATCGCGACGCGCGGCGCGGGCCCGTCAAGCGTTTCGCGGACGGTAAGGTCGATTACAGCGATCCGCAGGTGCGCGACGGCGGCGGCCAGGTCACCTTGCGGATCTTCAAATGCCTCAAGCCCGTCATCGCCGCGGTGAACGGCCCCGCCGTCGGCATCGGCGTCACCATGCAGCTTGCGATGGACATCCGCATCGCGTCGGATGCCGCGCGCTTCGGCTTCGTGTTCTCCCAGCGCGGCATCGTGCCGGAGGCCGCCTCGAGCTGGTTCCTGCCGCGCATCGTCGGCATCTCGCAGGCACTGGAATGGTGCTATTCGGGCCGCGTCTTTCCGGCGCAGGAGGCGCTCGCCGGCCGTCTCGTCAGCAGGGTCGTCGCGCCCGATGATCTCTTGCCGACCGCGCGCGCCCTCGCCAAGGAGTTTGCGACCAAGACCGCGCCGGTGTCGGTGGCGCTGATCCGCCAGATGATGTGGCGCATGATGGGCGCCGACGACCCCATGGAAGCCCACAAGGTCGACAGCCGCGGCATCTACGCCCGCGGCCGTTCGGACGACGTGAAGGAAGGCGTGGTGTCGTTCCTGGAGAAGCGCCCGGCGCAGTTCAAGAACAAGGTGTCGAGCGACATGCCGGACTATTTTCCGTGGTGGACGGAGCGGGAGTACGAGTGAGGCGATGCGTGATGGAGGTCACTCCATCACCAACGCCACGCGGCCGATCGCCTTGCGGTCGAGCAACAGCCGCATCGCCTTGGCGCAATCTTCCAGCGGCAGCCGGTGCGAGATGTTCGGCCGCAGCCTGCCCTCTTCCGCCCATGTGAGCAGCGCCTTCAGCCTGATCTCGCCGAGCGCGGGATTCTTGCGCACGGCCTCGCCGGCGCGGACGCCGAGCACGCTGGCGCCCTTGATCAGCAAGAGATTGGTCTTGGCCGAGCCGATGCCGCCGGTGAAGCCGATCACCAGCAGCCTTGCGCCCCAGGCGATGCAGCGCATCGAGTTCTCGAACACCTCGCCGCCGACGGGATCGAACACCACGTCGGCGCCGCGGCCGTCGGTGATGCGCTTGACGGCATCGCGAAACGGCTCGCGGTCGTAACGCACGAGATGATCGGCGCCGCGTGATTTCGCGACCGCCAGCTTCTCGTCACTGGACGCGGTCGCGATCACGTTCGCACCGAGCATCTTGCCGATCTCCACCGCAGCAAGGCCAACCCCACCGCCGGCGCCATGCACCAGCAGCACCTCGCCCGGCTCGACCCGACCGCGATCGATCAGCGCATGATAGGCGGTGCCGTGGCCGGCGAGATAGGTCGCCCCCTCGGCGTAATCGAAGTTCGATGGCAACGGCGTCAGCTGCGCCGGCGTGACGACCGCCTCGTCCGTGAAGGCGCCGTGGCGCATCTTGACGATGACCTTGTCGCCGACGGAAACGCCCCTCGCCTCCGCACCGACCTCGGTCACGTCACCGGCAGCTTCCATGCCGGGCGTGAACGGCAACTCCGGCTTGAGCTGATATTCGCCTGCGGCCATCAGCACGTCAGGAAAATTAAGGCCGGCGGCACGAATTGCGACACGAACTTCGCCCGGATTCAGGGCACGCGACGGCAACTCTTCCAGCCGCAACGTTTCGGGTACGCCGAGCGCGCGGCAGACGACAGCACGAGCCATCAGGCCGCGCTCGCCTTGCTGCGCAGCAGCGCCTCGCGGATCAGCGGCAGACGGTCATTGCCAAAATACATGTCGGTCTTGTTGACGAAAATCGTCGGTGAGCCGAACCCGCCGCGCGCGACAACCTCCTCCGTGTTGGCCTTGAGCTGATCCTTGATGGCCTGCTGCGAGATTCCGGCAAAGAATTTCTGCTCGTCGATACCGGCCTTCCTGCAGATCGCCGCGAGCACCGCATCCTGCGAGATGTCCTCGTCGCCGCCCCAATAGGCCTCGAACACTGATGTCGCGAACGGCACCATGTCCTTGCCGAGCCAGATGCAGCCGCGCATCGCCTTGACGCTGTTCACCGGAAACACCGTCGGCGGCATCTTGATGGCGAGTCCGGCGGAGCGCGCCCAATCGGCGAGGTCCTTCTTCATGTAGCGCGCCTTCAGCGGCACCGGCGTCTCGCGCTGCGCGTAGACGCTGGGGTTGACCGTGTTGAAGATGCCGCCGACGAGGATCGGCCTCCAGACGATCTCGGAGCCGAGCTCCCTGGCCAGCGGCTGGATGTTGTGGAAGGCGAGATAGGTCCAGGGACTGGAGCAGTCGAAGAAAAATTCGATCATGGCGTTTCCGCTCCGGCATGGCCGGTTTCAAGGCGACTTTTGTTGTTCTGTACCTCGACGTTAAGACATGGCAGACACAGGCGCAATCACAACCCGCCGGGAGGGACCCATGCTGTTTCCAACGACGATCGCCGGCTCCTTGCCCAAGCCGGAATGGCTTGCCGAGCCCAACATGCTCTGGGCACCCTGGAAGTCGGAAGGCGACGAGCTGCTGCGTGCCAAGCGCGATGCGACGCTGATCTGGCTGAAGATCCAGGAAGACGCCGGCCTCGACATCGTCACCGAGGGCGAACAGGCCCGGCAGCATTTCGTCCACGGCTTTCTCGAGAAGATCGAGGGCATCGACTTCGCGCACAAGGTCGAGATGGGCATCCGCAAGGACCGCTACAAGGCGATGGTGCCGCAGGTGGTCGCTCCGCTCCGGCTGAAGGGCCGCGTCCATGCCTTTGAGGCGCAAGTGGCGCGCACGCATACCAAAAAGAAGCTGAAATTCACCCTGCCCGGCCCGATGACCATCATCGATACGATTGCGGACCGCCATTATGGCGACCGCGTCAAGATGGCCTTTGCCTTCGCCGAGCTGTTGAACGAGGAAGCCAGGGCGCTGCAGGCCGACGGCGTCGATCTCGTGCAGTTCGACGAACCGGCCTTCAACGTCTACATGGACGAGGTCAACGACTGGGGCATCAAGGCGCTGGAGCGCGCCGCGCAGGGGCTCACTTGCGCCACCGCCGTGCACATCTGCTACGGCTACGGCATCAAGGCCAACACCGACTGGAAGGAAACGCTCGGCGCCCAATGGCGGCAATACGAGCAGATCTTCCCGGCGATCGACGCCAGTCCGATCCAGCAGGTCGCGATCGAGTGCCGCAATTCGAAGGTGCCTCTCGATCTGCTCGCGCTGCTCAAGAATAAAATCGTGCAGGCCGGCGTCATTGATGTCGCCAGCGATACGGTCGAGACGGCAGAGGACGTCGTGCAGGTGATCGACACTGTCTCGAAATTCATACCCAAAAGCAACATCATCGCCACCACCAATTGCGGCATGGCGCCGATGCGGCGAGAGATCGCCGAAGCCAAGCTGATGGCCCTCGGCGCCGGCGCCGCGCTGGCGCGCGAGAAGCTGGGGTAGCGGCGGGGATTCGGCGCTAGGGCGGCGCGGAGGGGTGCAGCACCGGTCGATAGCCGGCGTTCAGCGTGCGGAGCGTCGATGGCGGCGTGAGCAGCGTTGCCTCGCCGGGGACTTCCTCCGCCGCGGCGTATCCCGCCGGCGACCACTTTAGCGCTCTCCCCTGCGTGACCAGATAGCTGTCCTCGCCCTGCTGAATCATCGCACCATCGGGCAGCTGGTCAAGCGGCACCGGCATCACGTGCAGCCGCTTCTTGCCGTGATCGAGCCGCTCGTGATGCAGCACGACGTCGATGTCGTGCATGCGGACATCGTGCACGCGGTTGCCCTTCTCCCACGCGGCGCGGAAGCGATTGGCATCGTCACGGCGGCAATAGAAGCAGGGACGATGGCCGGCAGCGAGCGCAGTGGCCTCGTCGAGGAAGAACAGTTCGGTCCAGCTCCGCTGCGCCATCACCTCGCGGCGGCGGCCGCGGAATTCGCAGGTGCAGGTGAGCCAGGCCGGCGACGACCAGCGCTTCTTCAGGAGCGTCTTGGTCGCGGGATCATGGATGATGCCGCGATTGCCGGTGAACATCCCGCGATAGGGTGTGGCGATGATCTCGCCAGTCGGCGTGACGCGGTTTTGCAGGGGCATGGGAGCGGTTCTGCTCCCTCTCCCCATTCTTACCGGGAGAGGGTTTTGGTGAGGGGCTGCCTCCGCAGATATGGTGAGAGAAGGACTCGCGGAGGCTCCCCCTCACCCGGATTGCATCTTCGATGCACTCCGGCCTCTCGCCGCGAGCGGGGCGAGGTGAAGCAAGATCACGCCGCGCCGTCGCGCAGCGGCGGGTGGTAGGACAGCGCGGTGTCCCAGGGGAAGAAGATCCAGGTGTCCTGCGAGACTTCCGTGATGAACGTGTCGACCAGCGGGCGCCCCTTCGGCTTGGCGTAGACGGTGGCGAAATGCGCATCAGGCAGCATCTCGCGCACCAGCTTGCCGGTCTTGCCGGTGTCGACGAGGTCGTCGACGATCAACAGTCCCTTGCCGGTGCCGCCGCCCAGCTTCATGGCCTGTTCTGAAATGCCCTTGAGGACCTGAAGCTCGCCCTGCTTGTCATGGTCGTAGCTGGCGATGCAGACGGTATCGATCACGCGCACGCCGAGCTCGCGCGCCACGATCGCGGCCGGCACCAGGCCGCCGCGGGTGATCGCGATCACCGCATGGAAGGGACCGACCTCGTTGAGCCGCCAGGTCAGCGCCCGGCAATCCCGGTGGAACTGATCCCACGACACAGGAAAGGGCCGGCCTGCCCGTTCCTCTGCGCTCAATTGCGGTGTTTCACCAGCCATTATCGTCTCCTGCTTCGCCTGTCGGCAGCTAGTTGCTAGCGCGTGATGTTCAATCCCGCCAGCATGTCCTTCACCGCCGCCATCGCTGCTGCGAGCTTGTCCGCGTCGCGCGAGCGCACCACCAGATTGGTGTTTGGCTTCTGCTCCTCGTCCATGAAAGGATAGCTGCCGATGATGGTGTCGGGATGGGCGGCGGCGATCGCGCGCAAGGGGCTGCCGATGTCGCCCTCCCGCGCATTGGCGCGGACCGATTCCGAGAGCATGCGCACGCCCGATTTCAGCTTCGGCGAGACGATGTCCATCATCGCCTGCATGATCGAGGGCACGCCCGCCATGACGATGACATTGCCGATCTTGAAGCCGGGTGCGAGGATGGTCGCGCTCTGGATCAGCTCGGCGCCATCGGGGATGCGGGCCATGCGCAGGCGGGCCTCGTTGAGGTCCTGCTCGCTCCAGCGCTCCCTGAAACGGGCGACCACTTCGGGATGATGGTCGATGCCGACGCCGAACGCCTTGGCCACGCTGTCGGCGGTGATGTCGTCATGGGTCGGCCCGATGCCGCCAGTGGTGAACACGTAGGTGTAGCGATGCCGCAGTGCATCCAACGCGGCGATGATGTCGGACTCGTCGTCGGAGACGACCCGGACCTCCTTCAGGTCGATGCCGATATTGGTCAAATATTCGGCGATGAAGCCGATATTCTTGTCCTTGGTCCGGCCGGACAGGATTTCATCCCCGATGACCAGAATGCCCGCCGTGACGATCTCGCTCATACCTTAAGTCCCTCACCTGTGGTCCCGACTTTGCCGAGGTAACGCGTTGAAGTCACGCGGTTTTGCTGCCGAAATAAGCAGTCCTCAGCCATTTTTTCAGGCAGGCCGCCAGCCGTCCCCGACAAATGCTGCTGGTCCATGCTTATCGCGCTGGCCCGCCCCTTGCTACCACATGAAAGTCATGCACTCTTGCCGCATGGCCACGGAGAACAGTCGGCATCTATGGCAGTCGCGTTTGATGAAATGAATATTCCCGGTGGGGACCTTCGCCCCGCCTATCAGGAGCTGGCACGCTGGCTCAAGGAGACGCCTCCCGAGGCGCTCGAGTATCGCCGCCAGGAGGCCGAGCTCCTGTTCCGCCGCATCGGCATCACCTTCGCGGTCTATGGGGATTCGGAATCCACCGAGCGCCTGATCCCGTTCGACGTGATCCCGCGGATCATGTCCGGCAGGGAATGGACAGTGCTGGAAAAGGGACTGAAGCAGCGCGTCAAGGCGCTGAACATGTTCCTGCGCGACATCTATCACGGCCGCGACATCCTCCGCGCCGAGATCGTACCCGACGATCTGATCTTCCAGAACCCGGTCTTTCGTCCCGAGATGAACGGCCAGCAGGTACCGCACGACGTCTACGTGCACATCGCCGGCATCGATATCATCAGGGTCGATGCCAACGACTTCATCGTGCTGGAGGACAATGCGCGCACGCCGTCCGGCGTGTCCTACATGCTGGAAAACCGCGAGATCATGATGCGGTTGTTTCCCGATCTGTTCGCCCGGCACCGGGTGGCGCCGGTCGAGCGCTATCCGGACGAGTTGCTCGCCGCGCTCCGCTCGGTCGCGCCGCAGAGCGCCTCGGGCGAGCCGACGGTCGCCCTGTTGACACCGGGCGTCTACAATTCCGCCTACTACGAACATTCTTTCCTTGCCGACAAGCTCGGCATCGAACTGGTCGAGGGGCGCGACCTCATCGTCAAGAACAACGAAGTCTTCATGCGAACGACCGAGGGCGTGAAGCGTGTCGACGTGATCTACCGCCGTGTCGACGATGATTTCCTCGATCCCCTGACCTTCCGTCCCGATTCTGCGCTCGGCGTGCCCGGGCTGATGTCGGCCTATGCCGCCGGCAACATCACCCTCGCCAACGCCGTCGGCACCGGCATCGCCGACGACAAGGCGATCTACTCCTACATGCCCGACATCGTGAAATTCTATCTCGGCGAGGAGCCTATCCTGAAGAACGTGCAGACCTGGCGCTGCCGCGAGCCGAAAGATCTCGCCTATGTGCTCGATCATATCGGCGAGCTCGTGGTCAAGGAGGTGCACGGCTCCGGCGGTTACGGCATGCTGATCGGCCCCGCCGCGACCAAGGCCACGATCGAGGCGTTCCGCGAAAAGCTCAAGCGGGAGCCGGAAGGCTTCATCGCGCAGCCGACGCTGGCGCTCTCGACCTGCCCGACCTGCACGGCCTCGGGCCTCGCGCCGCGCCATGTCGACCTGCGGCCCTTCGTGCTCACCGGCAGCAAGAGCACGACGATCGTGCCGGGCGGGCTGACGCGCGTCGCGCTGAAGGAAGGCTCGCTCGTGGTGAATTCGAGCCAGGGCGGCGGCACCAAAGACACCTGGATTTTGGACGAGTAGTCAGATGCTGTCGCGTACCGCCGAAAATCTCTACTGGCTCGCCCGCTACGTCGAACGGGCCGAATATCTCGCACGCACCATCGATGCGACCTTGCGTGTCACCGCGCTTCCCGCCGCCTATATCGGCAAGACCAACGAATGGGCCTCGGCGCTGCTCACCGCCGGCGTCGCGGAAAGCTTCTATCAGACCCATGAGGAAGCCAACGAGCACAATGTCGTCGACTACCTCTCGTTCTCCGCCGACAATCCGTCCTCGATCAGGAACTGCATCGAGGCCGCGCGGCTGAACTCGCGCTCGGTCCGCACGGCGCTGACGAGCGAGATGTGGGACACGATCAATTCGGCCTGGATCGAACTTCAGGCGGTCTGGAGCAAGGGCACCTCCACCCGCGAGGACCTCGCCAAATTCCTGCGCTTCGTGCAGGAGACGTCGCTGCGATTCGACGGCTCGGCCTACCGGACCATGCTGCGCAACGACGCCTACTGGTTCTCCCGGCTCGGCCTGCATCTGGAGCGCGCCGACAACACGGCACGCATTCTCGACGTGAAGTATCACGTGCTGCTGCCCGAAGAGGAGCATGTCGGCGGTCCGCTGGACTTCTATCAGTGGAGCTCGATCCTGCGCTCGGTATCGGCGCTGACGGCCTATCATTGGGTCTACCGCGAGACGCTGAAACCCTGGCTGGTTGCGGATCTGCTCATTCTCAACGGGACGCTGCCGCGCTCGCTGGCGAGCTGCTACGAAAATCTCGTGCGCAACCTCGACCAGATCGGCGTCGCCTATGGCCGTCAGGGTCCGGCCCAGCGCCACGCCCGCGGCATCCGCAACCGGCTGGAACACAGCAACATGAACGACATTTTCCAGCATGGCGTGCATGAATTCATTCAGGAATTCATCGCTGACAATTCCAGGCTGGGCGAAATCATCACGAAGCAGTATTTGATCTGATGCCCGCCCACTGGCGATATGGGACATTCGTCATGGCCGGGCTTGTCCCGGCCATACACGTTCTTGTTCCAGCGCGGTGACGAAGATCGTGGATGCCCGGGACAAGCCCGGGCATGACGACCTTCTTCACGCCAGCCAGTCGGGCTTAACCATTAACGGCACGGTCCACCATGCGCCTGCGAATCCAGCACACCACGACCTATCGCTACGAGCCGGCCGCAACCAGCGTGATCCAGATCCTGCGCATGACGCCGTGCAGCCATGACGGGCAATATGTGGCGGAATGGCAGATCGACGTCTCCACAGACACCAAGCTCGACATGCACGAAGACGCGTTCGGCAATGTCACCCATGTGCTGTCCTGCGGGCCCCTGAGCGACATCAAGATCACCGCCGAAGGGCTGATCGAGACCCATGATACCGGCGGCGTGCTGCGCGGCGCGGACGAGCGGTTTCCCGCCGACATGTTCCTGCGCACAACCGACCTCACGACCGCCAATCCGGCGATGACCGCAGTTGCGCGCCAGCTGCGCAGCGAGGCCGAGAACGACACGCTCGGCTTCCTGCACACGCTGATGTCGCAAATCAGCGATCACATGACGTTCGACGAAGACCCGACCAACAGCGGCACCTCGGCCGCCGAAGCCTTCACGCTCAAGCGGGGCGTCTGCCAGGACTATGCGCATATCTTCATCGCCTGCGCCCGGATCGGCGGCGTGCCGGCGCGCTTCGTCTCCGGTCATTTCCTGCGCTCCGACGGCACGGTGCATCAGGATGCCGGGCATGCCTGGGCGGAAGCCTACGTCGATGGTCTCGGCTGGGTCGGTTTCGATCCCGCCAACAGCATCTGCACCACCGACGCCCATGTCCGCGTCGCGATCGGTCTCGATTATCTCGGCGCGGCTCCCGTGCGCGGCACCCGCTATGGCGGCGGCACGGAGACGCTGACGGTTGCGGTCAAGGTCGAGCAGGCCGGCCGCGGTGGCCAGTCGCAATCGCAGTCGCAGCGGCAGAGCTAGTCGTCCCGCGTCACCCCTGGGAATCGGGGTTGGAGCGGCCTCCGAAATTGGCTAGTAATTCCGCGCAAACGCGTTCGGGGACTGGAAATGACCTATTGTTGTGGAATCCTGGTTCGGGACGGGCTCGTGATGATCGCCGATACCCGCACCAATGCCGGTCTCGACAACGTCTCGACCTTCCGCAAGCTGCACATCTTCTCCAAGCCCGGCGACCGCATCATGGCGATCGCCAGCGCCGGCAACCTCGCCATCAGCCAGTCGGTGCTCTCGACGCTGACCGAAGGCCTCGAAGACCCCAACACGGGCGAGGTCGAGACGCTGATGAACGCGCCGACCATGTTCCAGGCCGCCCAGCGCATCGGCCGGGCGATCCGGGCGGTGCATGCGACCGAGGGACCGGCGCTGAGATCCGAGGACGTGTCCTTCGACGTCTCCTTCCTGTTCGGTGGCCAGATCAAGGGCTCCCGCATGCGCCTGTTCATGATCTACACCGCGGGCAATTTCATCGAGTGCACCACCGACACGCCCTACCTGCAGATCGGCGAGCACAAATACGGCAAGCCGGTGCTCGACCGCGCCATGCATTACGACGTCGAGCTCTACGAGGCGCTGAAGACCGGCCTGATCTCGATGGACTCGACGATGCGCTCCAACCTCGGTGTCGGCCTCCCGATCGACGTGCTCGTGGTGCGGGCCGACGCCTGCGAGGCCGATCTCAACCACCGCATCGAGGCTGGCGAGCCCTATTTCCACGATCTGCGCTCGCGCTGGTCGGCCGCCTTGCGCGCGGCGCATCAGAACATTCCGCGGCCGCCCTACAAGAACGAAAAAGAACCCAAAATCTGACAACTCAAAGAAAAGGCAGGAAACGATGAGTGAAGCGAAAAAAATCGCAGTGGTGACGGGCGCCGGCACCGGGGTCGGACGCGCCGCATCGCTGGCGCTGATGAACATCGGCTTCACCGTGGTGCTGGTCGGCCGCCGGCTCGACATGCTCGAGGAGACAGCGAAGCTCGGCCCCGCAGGCAAGAGCCTGTGCGTGACCGCCGACATGACCAAGCCCGAATCCATCGCCGCGCTGTTCGACAAGGTGAAGGCGACCTATGGCCGGCTCGACGTGCTGTTCAACAATGCCGGCATGGGCGCGCCGGCCGTGAATTTCGAGGACCTCAGCCTCGAGCAGTGGCAGGCGGTGGTGAACACCAACCTCACCGGCCCATTCCTGTGCACCCAGCACGCCTTCCGCATCATGAAGGACCAGAGCCCGCGCGGCGGACGCATCATCAACAACGGCTCGATCTCGGCGCACGCGCCCCGGCCGTTCTCGGCGGCCTACACCTCGACCAAGCACGCCATCACGGGCCTGACCAAGGCCTCCAACCTCGACGGCCGCATGTACGACATCGCGGTCGGCCAGGTCGACATCGGCAATGCCGCGACGCCGATGACCGATCGCATGGTCAACGGCCCCGGCGTGCTGCAGCCCGACGGCACCACCAAGCACGAGCCGCGCATGGACGCGAAGGCGGTCGGCGATGCCGTCGCCTACATGGCCGGCCTGCCGCTCGATGCCAATGTGCTGACGATGACGGTCATGGCCACCAAGATGCCGTTCGTCGGACGCGGCTGAAGCAAGACGCGAAGACACCCCCATGCACGGTAGGCGTCGAACGACGCCTGGTGCGGGGGTGGAGCTGTCTCAACAATCGTCATCGGCGAGCACCTGCCGCACGGGACGGCTCTGTGCGGCGCCGCCGCTGACGACGATCGTCTCGATGTCGATGCCTTTGTCCTGCTGGGCGCGCACGATCTGCCGCGCGCCGTAACCGAGGCCGCACAGGCCGGCGAGATAGAGAGCCAGCAAGCTCTCCAGGTCCGAGCGCATATCCAGTCCGGCGATCAGCGCACTGGCCAGCAATCGTCTGAAGCGCGAGGGCGGCATACCCTTCCCCGCCAAAAACTGGCGGTTGAAGTCGGAGAGATTATTGAAGCCGACCTCGAAGCAGATGTCGGCGATGGAGGCCTGCTCGTCGCTCATCAGGATCTGGCAGGCGAGATTGATGCGGAGCCGCTCCCTGATGTCAATCTTTCCCGCGTGACTGACGCAGGCGAGCTTGTCAACAGCGGGCCTGCCAGCAACATTCCCGGCATTGCGTTTGCAACGCAGGCACAGCCATAATCATCGGGGGGTTGGGGACATCATGCTGCGGCTGCAATCGACACTCGGGGTTTTCGCATTGCTGCTGATCGCCTTCGCGCTGGCGGAGAATCGCCGCGCGGTCTCGTTGCGCCAGGCGCTGATCGGCCTCGTCGTGACCTTCGTCACCGCGATCGTGCTGCTGAAGGTGCCTGTTGTCGCGCACGCCTTCGGCGCCATCAACGACGCGGTCGGGGCCATCTCGGCCGCCTCGCGCGCCGGCTCCTCCTTCGTGTTCGGCTATGTCGGCGGTGGCCCCCTGCCGTTCGACCTGAAGGCGCCGGGTGCCGATTTCATCCTGGCATTCCAGGCGCTGCCGATCGTGCTTGTGATGAGCGTGCTGACGACGCTGCTGTTCTACTGGCGCGTGCTGCCGCCTGTTGTGCGCGGCATGGCCTGGCTGCTGGAGCGCACCTTAGGGGTCGGCGGCGCGGTCGGGCTCTCGACCGCCGCCAACATCTTCCTGGGGATGGTCGAGGCGCCGCTGTTCGTGCGGCCGTATCTGGCGCAGATGAGCCGCAGTGAATTGTTTCTGGTGATGACCGGCGGCATGGCCGGCATCGCCGGCACCGTGCTGGTGCTCTATGCGACGCTGCTGGCTCCCCTCATCCCCGACGCGGCCGCGCATTTCGTCATCGCCTCCGTGCTGGGCGCGCCGGCTGCCATCCTCGTCAGCCTGATCATGATCCCCGAGACGTCAGACAAGCGCACCGGCGGCGCGCTGGAGGATCCGGAGATGCAGGTTTCGGGCACCATGGACGCCATCGTGAAAGGTACCAGTGCGGGGATCGAACTGCTGATCAACATCGTGGCCATGCTCCTGGTGCTGGTGGCGCTGGTCTATCTCGTCAATGCGGTGCTTGGGCTGCTGCCAAACGTCGGCGGTGCCGCGATCTCGCTGCAGCGCGTGCTGGGTTTGATCATGGCACCGGTGTGCTGGCTGATGGGACTGCCGTGGGAGCAGGCGATCACCGCCGGCAGCCTGATGGGCACCAAGACCGTGCTCAACGAACTCGTCGCCTATGTCGACTTCTCGAAAATGCCACCCGATACACTCGATGCGCGCTCGCGCCTGATCATGCTCTACGCGATGTGCGGCTTCGCCAATTTCGCCAGCCTCGGCATCATGATCGGCGGCCTGGGTGTGATGGCGCCGGACCGGCGCGAGGAGATCAACGCACTGGGATTGAAGTCTATCGTGTCGGGGACGCTGACGACCTGCCTGATGGGCGCGATCGTGGGAGTGTTGACGTAGCGCGGTCTCTCCGCCGTCATTGCGAGCGGAGCGAAGCAATCCAGGAATGTATCAGCGAAGGTGGCCTGGATTGCTTCGCTTCGCTCGCAATGACAAGTGATGCGAGATCGGCCTACGCCTTCAATTCCACCGTCCTGAACTCCGCCGGCAGGATCACTTCCAGCAATTCCACGTCATCGGAATAGTCCAGGATCATGTGCTTGATCTTCGGCGGCTGGGTCCAGGCGCTGCCTTCTTTCATCATGGTCTCGCCCTGCCCGTCCATGTAGGTCTTCACCCAGCCCTTGAGCACGTAGACCATCTGGAACTCGACGTCGTGGAAGTGCAGCTTCGAGACCTCAGTGGGATCGCAGGGGCCTTGCAGGCGGATGACGTGCGCTTGCGCGAGGCCGTGGCTTGCGGCGGCGATGCCGAGGTCGCGGTATTTTGCGTAAGCACGCAGGCCATCGGCTTTGAAATCTTCCTCGCGGTGATGGCTGATGGCGATGCGCTGCCTGGGGCGCGCCGGCTTCTTGACGGATGCATTTGCCGTCGTCGTGCGCGCCTTCGCCCTCACCGCCTTGCGCGCCGAGGAGCGGGTTGCGGCTTTGGCGCCGCTGCGCTTTTTCACTGCGCTCTGGGCTGCGCTGCGCGATTTCGTTTTCGATTTTGTTTCCGATTTTGTTTCCGATTTTGTTTTCTTGGCCATGGGCCGGCCTCCCGTTGTCATGGACGGAGGCTAGCATGAAAACAGCTCTCGTAGGGTGGATTAGCCGAAGGCGTCATCCACCGATTCTCTCTCGGCGCGTGGAAAGCAAGAGGTGATTACGCCAGCGACGCGCTTCGCCCAGCCGCAGGCTAATCCACCCTGCACACCGTCAATGCAGCCGGAACACGCCATCCACGGCGCGCAGCTCGGCCGGCTTGATCAGCTTGGAATGCGCCACCGTCACCGAATGCAGCGGGCCGTCGAGCTTCTCCTGCCAGAACGCCAGGAAGTCGGTCAGCGCCGGGAATTTCGGAAACATGTCGTAGTTCTGCCAGACATAGGTCTGCAGCAGCGAGCGATGATCCGGCATCCTGTAGAGAATTTGGGCCGTCGTCAGCCCGTAGCCCAGCAACTGTTTCCGGAAATCCTCGGAAACGGTTCCAACCCGCAATCCCATGCCAACCTCCTTTGCAGGAGCGCATTCAGGGGGTGGCTTGATCCGGTACGCGACTGGTTGCGCCACCCGGTGGAGATGCGCTCACATGAGAGAAATGTGACGCAAACTGACAATCCATCTCAAGCCTAAAAGTTTAACAAGCTGTTGAAATTCAACGCGTTAGCAGCAGATGCAGCTCCGTGCTAATACGGCCCCCAAGGAAGCCTGGAGAGGCCCTCGCGACGCGGTTAACGATGGTCGCACGAAGTTGGCACTCCGCACTTCCGGCTGCTGATTTTTTTGCTACAAACCCTTGCTCCCGCAAAATTCCTGTCCTATTTCAATCCCGCCTGTGCTAGCACTCGCGGGCACAGATTGCTAACAAGCTAAAAACCTCAACTCGTGCAAATGTTTAGGAGGACTGCATGAATTTCCGTCCGCTTCACGACCGCGTCGTGGTCAAGCGCATCGACGCAGAAGAGAAGACCGCTGGCGGCATCATCATTCCCGACACTGCCAAGGAAAAGCCCTCCCAGGGCGAAGTCGTCGCCGTTGGCCCGGGTGGCCGCGACGAAGCCGGCAAGCTGATCCCGATCGACCTGAAGGTCGGCGACCGCGTGCTGTTCGGCAAGTGGTCTGGCACTGAAGTCAAGATCGACAACGTCGATCTCCTGATCATGAAGGAAAGCGACATCATGGGCGTCCTCGACGTCCCCGCTTCCAAGAAGAAGGCGGCCTAACGGCCCCTCGCTCCCTCCAGTCAAACACATCCAAGGAAAACTCCAGATGGCAGCCAAAGAAGTCAAATTCTCGGTTGAAGCGCGCGACAAGATGCTGCGCGGCGTCGACGTTCTCGCCAACGCGGTGAAGGTCACGCTCGGTCCGAAGGGCCGCAACGTCGTGCTCGACAAGTCGTTCGGCGCTCCCCGCATCACCAAGGACGGCGTCACCGTCGCCAAGGAGATCGAGCTCGACGACAAGTTCGAGAACATGGGCGCGCAGATGGTGCGCGAAGTCGCCTCGAAGTCCGCTGACGCGGCCGGCGACGGCACCACCACCGCCACCGTGCTTGCCCAGGCGATCGTCAAGGAAGGCGCCAAGTCGGTTGCCGCCGGCATGAACCCGATGGACCTCAAGCGCGGTATCGACCTCGCGGTCGAGGCCGTCGTTGCGGACCTCCAGAAGAACTCCAAGAAGGTCACCTCGAACGACGAGATCGCCCAGGTCGGCACCATCTCGGCGAACGGCGACCAGGAGATCGGCAAGTTCCTGTCCGACGCCATGAAGAAGGTCGGCAACGAGGGTGTCATCACCGTCGAGGAAGCCAAGTCGCTCGAGACCGAGCTCGACGTCGTCGAGGGCATGCAGTTCGACCGCGGCTACATCTCGCCCTACTTCGTCACCAACGCGGACAAGATGCGCGTTGAGATGGACGACGCCTACATCCTCATCAACGAGAAGAAGCTCTCCTCGCTCAACGAGCTGCTGCCGCTGCTCGAGGCCGTGGTGCAGACCGGCAAGCCGCTGGTCATCGTCGCCGAAGACGTCGAAGGCGAGGCTTTGGCCACGCTCGTTGTGAACCGTCTGCGCGGCGGCCTGAAGGTCGCGGCCGTCAAGGCTCCGGGGTTCGGCGATCGCCGCAAGGCCATGCTGCAGGACATCGCGATCCTGACCGGCGGCCAGGCGATCTCGGAAGATCTCGGCATCAAGCTCGAGAACGTCACGCTCAACATGCTCGGTCGCGCCAAGAAGGTGATGATCGACAAGGAGAACACCACGATCGTCAACGGCGCCGGCAAGAAGGCCGACATCGAGGCGCGCGTGGCCCAGATCAAGGCGCAGATCGAGGAGACCACCTCGGACTACGACCGTGAGAAGCTCCAGGAGCGTCTCGCCAAGCTCGCCGGCGGCGTCGCGGTGATCCGCGTCGGCGGCGCGACCGAGGTCGAGGTGAAGGAGCGCAAGGATCGCGTTGATGACGCGATGCATGCGACCCGCGCGGCTGTCGAGGAAGGCATCGTCCCGGGCGGCGGCGTCGCCCTGCTCCGTGCCTCCGAGCAGCTCAAGGGCCTGCGCACCAAGAACGACGACCAGAAGACCGGCGTCGAGATCGTGCGCAAGGCGCTGTCGGCGCCCGCTCGCCAGATCGCGATCAACGCCGGTGAAGACGGCTCGGTGATCGTCGGCAAGATCCTGGAGAACAAGGCCTATGCTTACGGCTTCGACTCCCAGACCGGCGAGTATGGCGACCTCGTCAAGAAGGGCATCATCGACCCGACCAAGGTGGTCCGTACCGCGATCCAGAACGCAGCTTCGGTTGCGGCGCTGCTGATCACCACGGAAGCCATGGTCGCCGAACTGCCCAAGAAGGGCGGCGCGGCTCCCGCGATGCCCCCGGGCGGCGGCATGGGCGGCATGGACTTCTAAGGCGACGAAGTCGTCCCGGACGCGGTGCAGCGCGAAGTGGTGCACCGCAGATCCGGGACCTCGCTCCACAAATGCGAAACCCCGGCAGCAATGCCGGGGTTTTTGTTTGGACACGCGCTCGTCGTCGCAAGCCGGACGGAACGAAGGCGCAATTGCGCACCGTCGCTCGGCGCTTCGCGCCGCCCCGGAATGACAACCGAATGTCAGGATCAGACGGAGAACCATTCAACCAAGAGCTGCAACAACAATTTTGGATCGTCACATCGAGACATCGCCTCAGCTGCGCGCCATCTCCTGAAAACACGCCCTCACCCAATCGATCGTCACGCGCGTTGCGGCGTCGCGCTTGAGATGATTTTGCACGAGCAGCCAGGCATCGCGCCGCTTCGGCAACAGCGCGGCACGCAGGCGACGATCGGCGAGCAGATCCGCGCAAACATATTCCGGCAACACGCCGGCGGCCTGATGCGCGCGGATCATGTTGCGGATGACGCGGACATTGTCGGCGACGCAGCGCGCACGGGCTTTCCTGGTGCGCAGGAATTGCATCTCGGGAATGGCACCGAGCTCATCCGGATAGGCGCACAGCATCGCCTCGCCGTCGATTGCGGCAGGCTCGAAATAATAGAGCTTGATCTCGCCGAGCTTCGAGATCGCAAAGTCGCCCTTGTCGGGCTTGCGCAGTCGGATGGCGAGATCGGCCTCCCAGCGCGAGAACTTGACGTTCTCGCTCGAGGTCAGGAATTGCAATGTCAGGCCGGGATTGGCCCGCAGGAAGTCGCTCGCGCGCGGCGATAGCACCTCTTCGGCGACCGTGTTGGTGGAGGCGATGCGCAGGCGTCCCACCGGACCTGCCAGGCTCTCGCCGACGCGGCCGATCTCGGCGGCATGCGCCGCCATCGCTTCGACATGCGCCAGCACCGCCTCGCATTGCCGCGTTGGCTTGCGGACGCCGTCGGCGGCCTCGAACAGGCGCAGGCCGAGCGCGCGTTCGATGCGAGACAATCTGCGCCCGACCGTGGTCTCGTCGATGCGCAGTCGCGCACTGGCGCCGGCATAGGTGCCCTCGTCCCTGACGGCAGCGATGATGCGCAGATCGTCCCAGTTCATGGCGTCAGGCTACATCGCGCGGGGTCCGCCTGCAATATCGCAGCCGGCGGCTGCGATATCCCTGCATATCGGCAGGCCCACCCCGCGCTATGGTTGGGCAGGCCTTCCTCGGCTTTCCCTCGGAGATGACCACGACCATGACTGCTGCAACGACCCTGCTCCAGCTCGCCGGCGCCGACCTCAATCCGCCGCGTCTTGGCGACGCCGCGCTGGTGCTGATCGATATCCAGAACGAATACCTCGCGGGGCCCCTTGCCTTGCCCGACGCCCGGCCGGCGATCGCGCGCGCAGCCGCGCTGTTGGCGCGGGCGCGCGAAGCGGGAACTGTGATCCTCCACATCGCCCATCGCGGCAAGGCAGGCGGCCTGTTCGATCGCAGCACCGAGCGCGGCGCCATCGTCGCGGAGCTTCAGCCGCGCTCCGGCGAGCTGGTGATCGAGAAGGAGCTGCCCAATGCCTTCGCCGGCACCGGCCTCAAGGCGCGCCTCGACGAGACCGGCAGGAAGAACATCGTGCTGGCCGGCTTCATGACGCATATGTGCGTCAGCTCCACCGCGCGGGCCGCACTCGATCTCGGCCTTCGCACCACTGTCGATGCCGATGCCTGCGCCACGCGCGACCTGCCGGATGGACGCGGCGGCACGCTCGACGCCCGCACCATTCACGAGGTTGCGCTGGCCGAACTTTCCGACCGCTTCGCGATCATCGCGCGCGGCGATGCGCTGAGATAACGGAGAAACGCGATGCTGGAGCTGTATTTCTCGCCGATGGCCTGCTCGCTTGCGAGCCGCATCGCGCTGATGGAAGCCGGTCTGGATGCGCGCTATCATCAGGTGCATCTCCAGACCAAGAAAATTGCGGACGACGGCGGCGATTTTCGCGACATCTCGCCGAAGGGCGCGGTGCCGGTGCTGGTGCTGGAGAACGGCGAGCGCCTGACGGAAAACGCGGCGGTGCTGCAATACATTGCCGACATGAAGCCCGAGCGCGGTCTTGCACCGCCGCCTGGCGACGTCAATCGCTACCGCTTGCAGGAATGGCTGAGCTTCGTCGGGGCCGAGATCCACAAGGCCTTTCTGTTTCCGACCTTCTGGTACAAGGATGATGCCTCGCTCGCCAAGCCGCGCGCGCGGATCGGACAGACATTGTCGGTGCCATCGGCACATCTGGCGGACCGCGAGTTCCTGGTGGCTGACAGCTTCACCGTCGCGGATGCGCATCTCACCTGGGCCTTGCTGCTGCTTCGTCCCGCAGGCGTGGACATCGCGCAATGGCCACCGCTCGCAGCCTATCTCGAACGCCTGCAGGCGCGCCCCACCGTGCGGGAGGCGATCGCGACCGAGATGGCGCTGCGCAAGACCATGGCAACCAGCGCGGCCTGACAAGGTCACAGGCGGAAGCGGCGAAAAGAAAAAGGGCCGCTGCAAGCGGCCCTTGTTATTGTCTGGAGGCGGCTGAGATCACTCGACGCGCGCCAGCACCGCGAGCTTGCGGATGCCCTTGTTGCGATAGGCGTCGAGAAACGCGTAGTAATCCTTGAACGACACGCAGCCGTTGGAATCGCCGTTCGGCCCGAGCATGAAAGTGTGCGCGAGCAGGCCATCGCGGCCGTAGATTGCGTTCTCACCGCCGATCGGTGTCAGACGCAGCGCGGGCACGCCGTGGAACAGCGCTTCGCGCGGCTTCAGATTGTAGATGTGCGGCGGGGTCACGCCGCGCATGCGGACTTTCGAGGAGCGCGGATCGTCGAGATTGGAGCCGAGGCCGGAATGCGCCTCGAGCTTGGTGCCATCAGGCAGATAGACCGTCTTGGCGGTGATGTCGTAGACCGCGGTGTCGCGTTCGTAGGGCGGCGCACCGCCGAACATCGGGTTCTGCTCCTTCGGCGCGATCGCCGAGGTCACGCTGGCGTCGGCCGAGGCGTAGGCGAGCAAGCCGCCGGAGGGCTCGCGCTTGCCCCAGAGCTTCTCCACCATCGACTGGCGCGGGCCGGTGATCGACATCACCGCGGCCTTGGCACGATCGGCAAAGGACTTCGGCTTCGCCTCGGGCGCCGGCACGATCTGGGCCGGATCAGCAGAAGCCAATTGCACCGGCGCTTCCGAGCGCCTGGTCTTCGCGGCATCCGCGATCCTCTCGACGGCCTTGACGGGGCTCTTCAGCACGTCCGCGACCTTCGCGACGACGGTCGGCTTCGGCGCATCCTTGACTTCGGCGACCTTGGTCTCGGGCGCGGCGCTCGCGGCGTTGGAGTCCACGCCTTGCGTCGCTGCCGCGGCGAAGCGCTCATTGAACATTTCGCGCGAGATCGGTGCAGCCACCTGCAGCCGGTCGGGCAGCAGCGCAAAGGTTTCCCTGATGGCCTCGCCCGCTTCGCGCAGCGCGACCTTGGGCGCGCGCTTGACCACGGGCTCGTCGTAGCCGGAACTGCCGACGGTCGGATAGACGCTGGCTGCGAAGATGTTGTTGTAGACGGTCCAGCCGGCAAGCAGGACGCAGCCGGCCACGGCGGCGCCAAGCACGTTTTGGTTGGTCATGTTCCGGGAAGACTTCCGAGAATTGTTTGGCTTCCGTGCCGCGTAACTTTGCGCAGCGATACTCGTACTCATTCGCCTTGCGTCCAGGACGGTGTCACTAAGTCCCCCTCCGAAGTGCCGCTGGTCACGATCCGGGAATGGCATCTCGCAGAAGGTCGGAGCGTCATTAAGGCGACTTTTAGTTAAATGCGGATTAAGTTCTGGCAGATCCAGGGCAACCCGTTAACGCTGTGCCATTTCGAGAAAAAAGCCCGCACAACTACTGACTTAGGCCACGCTGTTAACCACAATTCTCGGCCGGTTCCGCAGCCGATTCCGAGGCCTCCGGCCGCATCTCTAAACGCACCAACCAAGTCGTTTTCGTGGTCATCGATTTCCGGAAGAAAGCGGGGAAGCATTGCGCCACGCTGGCGCAGCCCGGCTCCTCCCTCTCCAGGGAGGACAAGGGAGAGGAAAGACGGTTTTCCCTGACTGAAAATTGATCGCACCGATCTGGAAATGGCCCGGACGAGAAAATAGCTACGTGCTCGGCCTTTTGCCGCGCGTCGGTGTGCTGATGGCAGGGTTGGGTCACCACGGCCCGGCCAAGAAGGCTGGATCACGAAGTCCGCAGACATTGAAACGAGGTTCGCGCCAAACGACGCGGACCAAGACCGGATTGCAGTACGACGGTATGAATAGACGCACCGAGATCGTGTTGGCCCTCGTCCTCGCTGCCCTATGGGGCGGCGGCATTTTTGCCGCTCACGCCAACGGCCATCTGCTCTTTCTCGATCGGCTCGAGGCGACGCTGACCGATTGGCGAACCCAGGTTCGTGGCGTGCAGGCTCCGCCCGATCTCGTCACCATCGTCGCGATCGACGACACCGTGGTGAAACGCGGCGGCAGCTATCCGCTGCCGCGCGCCGACCTCGCCCGCGTGGTCGACACCATCGTGCAGTTCAAGCCGAAAATCGTCGCAATCGACCTGTTGCTGGTCGACCGCAGCGCCGCGATCGGCGATGCCACGCTGGCCCACACGCTTGCGACCGGCCCGATGGTGCTCGCAGGCGCTGCGATCTTTCCGGCCGCGAGCGAGACGGTGGCATCCGGCGGCGACGGGCCGCTCGCCACCCTTCCCCAGGCCGAGCGCTTTCTGCTGCCGTTGCCAGCTTTCGCCGACCACGCCGATGTCGGAATCGTCAACGTCGCGACCGGACAATCCGGCTCGCCGCTCTCGGAGCCGATGCTGTTCCGGACCGGCGACAGGATCGAACTGTCGTTGCCGCTGCGGGTCGCCAGCCGCGCGCTCGACAAGCCGCTGACGATCGCGCCCGATCATCTCATGCTCGGTGATCGCACGGTGCCGACCGATAGCGGCTTTTCGCTGCCCATCACCTATTACGGCCCGCGCCGCACCATTCGCACCGTCAGCGCGCAGAGCATTTTCGACGGCACGCTCGACCGCAAGGCGATCGAGAACCGGATCGTCGTGATCGGCGCCGCCGTTGCCGGCGGCAGCGATTTCGCTCCGACGCCGTTCGATTCCCTGATGCCCGGCGTCGAGGTGGTGTCGACCGCGATCACGCATCTGGTCGCCGGCGACGGCATCTTGCGCGACCGCAGGGTTCACATCGCAGATGGCCTCGTCGCGATCCTGCTGCCGATGCTGCTGGTCGGCCTGCTCGCCTGGCGACGCAGCGCGCTCGGCTACGTCGCGGCCGCGGCGGCGATGGTGGCCTGGGCCGGGCTCAATCTGTTCGCGTTCACGCACGGCGTCTGGCTCGATGCCGCGATCACGCTTGCGGCTGCCATACCGCCAGTCGCGGTGTTCATCGGCGTGCAACTGTGGACGGAACGCCGCCCCGCCCAGGATCTCACAACCGAGAGCCGCTCACTGGCCAGGCGCTGATCGTCAAGCAGCTGCAGGCCGCAAACTTGCGTGGCGCGGAACGGCGTAGTCCGCGCCGGAGAGCGGCGTGATCTTCAGGGCTGAAGTTCGGGCGGCGGCGAACGGTCCAGCACGTCGCCCCTGGCGCCCTCGAGCAGATCGATGCCGTAGGTCTCCACGACCAGCGGGCCGCGCTTGCGCTGCAGTTCGCCGACGCGCCTCACCTGCGTGAAGAGATGGTTGAGGAAGGGATGGCCATCGGGCCTGATCTCGTCGACATAGATCAGCTTGCCTGCGAGCAGTTTTGGATCGGGCTCGGGCATGTTGACCCAGCGGATACGCTGGTCCTGCTGCACCACGCAGGAGCCGCGCGGCAGATAGAAGGCGAGCCAGCCCGTGGTGCCGTAGTCAGGCGCGAGCACGCAGCTCGCGCCATTGGCGACGCGCGCCGCTTCGATGGCCGCGGCGAGCTCACGCCAGCCGACGCCGACGCTGCGCACCGTCGCATCGCGGCGATAGCCTGACAGCCAGCCGGTATTGGCTTGCAGGATCAGCGCGGCAAACATCACGATTCCGGTCGGCGCAGCCCAGCGCAGGCAGAAATCCACCAGGCGCTGCGCCCGCGGCTTCCACTGCGCAAGGTTGGCCGCGGCTGCTGCGGCGACGACGAAGGGCGGATAAACCGGCGCGAACCAGTTGGCCTCGACGCGGGCGTGCAGCGAATGCCAGACGAAATAGGCGACGATGGTCCAGAACATCGTCTCGATCAGCACGCGCGAGGCCAGCGCGCCGGCCCGGCGCCAGGTCAGTGCGTGCAGGCCCATCGCGCCGAGGATGAACACCAGTGGCGTCGCAAATGCGATCTGGGTCGGGATCAGCTCCGCGACGAAGACCGGGCGGAAATCCTCGACCTTGGCACGCCCGAGCTGCTTGACGAAAGAAACCCAGTGATGATCCGCATTCCAGAGGATCACCGGCGAGAACAGCGCAAGCGCGACGAGGCCGCCGAGATAGGGCCAGGGCGAGAGGAACCAGCGCCGCAGTTTTGGCACCGCCGCGAGCCAGATCAGGATCGCAGCGCCAAAGAACATCGCGGTGTACTTCGACAGCAGCGCCGCGCCGACGGCGGCGCCGACCGCGAGCCACCAGGCGCCGCGGCCGGTCTCCAGCACTTTTGCGAGGAAGAACAGCACGAAGCTGGAAGCGACCAGCAGCGGCGCATCCGGCGTCACGATCAGCGTGCCGACCGAAGCCATCATGGTCACGTTGAGCAGGATGGCGCTGGTCGCGGCCACCCGCGCCCCGCCGAACAGGATCGCAGCCGTGCGATAGATCGCATAGCTCATCGGCAGCGCGAGCAGGATCGAGACCAGACGGACGCCGAGCTCGGTATCGCCCGCGATCATGGTGCCGGCGCGGATGACGTAAGCCACCATCGGCGGATGGTCGTAATAGCCTCCAGCGAGGCTCTTCGACCACATCCAGTAATAGGCTTCGTCGAAGGTAAGCGGCGTGAAGGCGGCTGCAACGAGCCGCAACGCGACCAGCGCGAGGAGCGCCAGCGCCGTATTGCGGACGATCCGCGCGTCAGCCCCGCCCATACCTGAATCCTTGGCGCGCTATTTCTTGCGCCAGACGAACAGTCCGGACATCGCGTAATTCCACACCACGCCCATCAGCGCGCCGGCGAGGCCCGCCAGCCACCAGATCGGTTCCTGGTCGTAGACCGAGAAGGCGACGCCGACATTGGCGAGCAGGCCGACGCTGCAGACGATGTAGAACATGATCAGGCCGCGCAGGATCGCAAAGCCCTTCAGCCGCTGATCGCGATAGGTGAGGAAGTTGTTCATGACGAAGTTGGTGGTCATGGCGACGACGGCGCCGGCGGCCTGTGCCTCCGCGAACGGCACCTTGATCAGCTCGAGCGCGACGAACAGCGTGGTGAGATGCACCACCAGGCCGATGCCGCCGACCATCGCGAACAGGATGAAGCGCAGCGAGACGATGTCGTTGGTCAGCTTCGCAAGCACAAGGCCGAGGAAGTCGAGCGCGACCATGGAATCGAGCTTGCTCTCGCCATGCTGGCGGGCGCCGAACGTGTAGGGAATCTCGATCGCGCGCAATTCGCCATGCGCGGTCGCGACCAGGTCGAGCAGGATCTTGAAGCCGTGCACCGACAGTTTTGGCGCAAGCTGCTCGAAGCGATCGCGTCGCACCATGAAGAAGCCGCTCATGGGATCGGCGATCTCGACCCGCAGCATCTTCCGGGCGACCTCGGTCGCCAGCGCGCTGGCGCCGGCGCGCTGCTTGTTGAAACCTTCGCTCTTGTAGCCCTCGATGTAGCGGCTGCCGACGACGAGGTCGGCCTTGTCGCTTGCGAGCAGCAGCAGCATCTTCGGCAGCTGGGTCTCGTCATGCTGGAGGTCGGCATCGATCACGGCCGCGTAAGGCGCGCTCGAAGCCAGGATGCCCTCGATACAGGCGCCCGACAGGCCGCGGCGGCCGATTCGGCGGATGCAGCGCACGCGGCTGTCCTTCAGAGCGAGCGCACGCACGACGTCCCAGGTGCCGTCAGGCGAATTGTCGTCGACGAACACAACTTCCCAGGCGACGTTGACAAGCGTCGCCTCCAGCCGCCGGTACAGCACGGTAACGTTGTCACGTTCGTTGAAGGTCGGGACGATAACCGACAATTCCGGCCCTTCTTGAGCCTGATAGTCGACGCCCGGTCTGATCGCTTCATTCATGACGGCAGCGTATATCCGCCGCGTCCTGCGATGCCAAGCCGGGGTCTTGGGGGAACGGCCCAAAGCAGGGCCTAAAATGCCAACGACCCCGGAACGGCGAACCGCGCGTACATCCGGCGCAGCCCAAGCTATTCCAAGGTCGTTCCAGCGACGGAGTATTCGCTCGACGTCGCCGTTGGAGCCTAGATGGGGACGGCGAAGCCGCTCCGCAAGAGGCCGAAACCGCCCATTTTCAGGCCATTACTGGTTCGGGACTTCCCGGATCACCGGCCCCCGCGGCGCCGGCGCGGCCGGGGCTGCGGGCGCCACGGCGGGGGCCGGCTCGACCTTGGCCGGCTTGGGGGGCTTGCCGTACTGCCCGATCGGCCCAAAGACGACGGCAACCGCCAGCGCCACCGCCGCGACAACAGCGCCAAAAATGCCACCCACCGACTCAGACGACATGCCAGCCCGCCCCTGTTCCTGATAGGTCCGATCATACCACGGATGAACGCACGGCCGGAAGGGCCAGGGGGCGCGAGGCGAATAGTCAATGGCGAATGGCGGCAAGCCGGTAGCCGTCCCTATTCGCTACTCGCCATTCGCCACTTCTTACTTCACCGGCGGCCTGATTTGAGTCGCGCGAATATTCCCGCGCGAGGCAATGCCAGCAATCGTCGCTACCGTGCATGGTGAGCTTCTGTACGCCCTTCGCGTCGGCGTCTTGCGCCATCGCCGAATAGGTCCTGGCAGCAGATGTCATCATCACGAGCGCCGCTCCCGGCAACTGCATCCGCATCTTCTCGCTTTTTTTGCAGACGGCGCAGCGAGCCTAGACAGGATGCGAGAACTGGCCAATCACTTCCGGTTTGAATAGGATGCGGCCCTCCCCTTCCCGCCGATGCGAGATCCCTCCGTGGCCAAAGCAAAAACCGCGACCAAAAAATCCGGCAAGATCTTCATCGGTATCGGCGGCTGGACCTTCGAGCCGTGGCGCGGCGTGTTCTATCCGGAGAAGCTGACGCAGGCGAAGGAGCTTTCCTACGCCGCCTCGAAGCTGACTTCGATCGAGATCAACGGCACCTATTACGGCTCGCAGAAGCCGGAGAGTTTTCGCAAATGGGCAGCCGAAGTGCCCGAGGGCTTTGTGTTCTCGGTGAAGGGACCGCGCTTCGCCACCAACAGGCGCGTGCTCGCCGAGGCCGGCGATTCCATCAAGCGCTTTTATGATTCCGGCGTGCTGGAACTCGGCGATCATCTCGGGCCGGTGCTGTGGCAGTTCGCGCCGACAAAGAAATTCGACGGCGCCGATTTCGGCAAGTTTCTGGAACTATTGCCGCGCAGGCTCGATGGCCGCGCGCTGCGTCACGTCGTCGAAGTGCGTCACGACAGCTTCTGCGCGCCTGAATTCATAGCGCTGATCCGCGAATTCGGGACGCCCGTCGTGTTCGCCGAGCACGGCAAATACCCCGCCATCGCCGATGTCGCCGGCGACTTCGTTTATGCCCGGCTGCAGAAGGGTAATGACGAGATCAAGACCTGCTATCCGCCGAAGCAACTCGACGCCTGGGCTGAGCGCTTCCACGCCTGGGCCGAGGGACGTGAACCCGACGACCTGCCCAAGGTTGACAAGGCGAAGCCGAAGAAGGAGCCGCGCGACGTGTTCGCCTATGTGATCCACGAAGGCAAGGTGCGCGCACCGCATGGCGCCATGGAACTGATCGCGCGGGTCAGCTGAAAGAGAGCGATGGCCAAGGCGAAAAAGCTCTTCACCATCGGCTATGAGCAGACGCCGCCCAAGGCCGTGCTGGACGAGCTGGAGCAGGCCGGCGTCAAGCTGGTGGTCGACGTGCGCGCCGTGACGTCGTCGCGCCGGCCGGGCTTTTCCAAGAAGCAGCTCGCCGCAGGTCTCGACGAACGCGGCATAGCCTATGTTCATCTCGCAGGCCTCGGCACGCCCAAGGAGGGTCGGCTCGCCGCGCGCAGCGGGCAATACGACGTGCTGGAGAAGATTTTCTTAGAGCATCTGAAGACGCCGGAGGCCAGGGAGCAGATGGACGAGCTCTCGGCGCTGGTGATGAAAGCCGGGCCCGTCTGCCTGCTCTGCTACGAGCGCGACCATACCCATTGCCACCGCCGGATCATCGCCGAACTCATCGAGGAGCGCGATGGCGTGGCGGTGAAGAATTTGGCGGGGCGGCAGGCGTAGCTGTCAGCCCTCCCCCGCCAACCTGAACGTCCCCTCCATCATCTGCACGCAAGCGCCTCCGACATGGGCCGATACGATCTTGCCATCGCGCTTGACGACGCGCGTCTGGAGCATGCTGGGGCGGCCCATATCAAAACCCTGGCCAACCGCGAGCCTCAACTCGCCATCGCTGACGGAATCGAGGTCGGCGAACAGCGCGGCGGCGGCGACGGTCGCGCTGCCGGTGGCGGGATCCTCGGTGAGGCCGCTGGCGCCGCGCATGAACATGCGCGCCTGCCGCTCGCACGGCGCCTCTTCCGGAGGCACGTCGCGCGTATAGAACCACACCGAGCGGGCGCCGTCGCGCGGCAGGAGCTTACCATAGGCCGCAGCATCGGGCCGGGCCCGCTTCAACGCCTCGCGCGAATGCAGCTCCATCACCAGAAACGCGTTTCCGACGGTGACAACATGCGGCGCATGGTTGTCGGTCTTGACGTCGTCCGCACTCAGCGAAATGCAGCTCGCGGCCTCGGCAGGTGACAGCGGCGCAAACCGCTGGAGCGGCTGCGGCGCGGTAAGCTCCGTCCTGATCACCCGACCATGCTCTCGAACGATCTCCACCGGCACGAGCCCGGCCTTCTCTTCGAACAGCAGACGCGGCTTCGGCTGTCTGGCCATTGACGCAAGTACGAACGCAGTGCCGACATTGGGGTGGCCGGCAAAGGCAATCTCGAGTACCGGCGTGAAGATGCGCACCTCGGCGTCGTTGGCCTTGTCGCGCGGCGGCAGCACGAACGTCGTCTCCGAATAATTGAACTCGGTCGCGATCGCCTGCATCTGCTGTGTGGAGAGCCCGCCTGCATCGAGCACCACGGCAAGCTGGTTGCCGCCGAAAGCGCGATCGGTGAACACATCGATGGTGACATAGCGGCGCTGCATGGCGAGTCCTCACGCAAATGGCGGCGGCAAGCCGACCGCCTCGCGCAGCACTCTACAAGCCCAAAACATCGCCCGTCATGCCCCAAAATAGAGAGCAATCGGAGCAATCGCGACGCGCGTCAGAAACGGAAGAGAGATCGCGGCGAGGCCAGCACTTGCGCCCGCTCGCGCCCGTCGACGACGAGCGTGTCGAGGAATTGCCGGTTCTTGGCGTAAGTCTGCGTTGCCTCGAACTGCGTGTGCGGCCAGTCGCTGCCCCAGAGCAGGCGATCGAGGCCGTAAGCACTGCGCAGCAGCGGATACGCTTCCTTGGCAAAGCTCTCACCGGCCGGCCCGTTGCGATATGGCGCCGAGACTTTGACCCACACATTCCCGGTCGCGCCCAGCTTCAGCACCGACTGAAAACCGGGATCGGCGACGCCGAGCTTGGGATCCGGCAGCGCGTAATGATCGAGCACGACAGGGACGCCATGATCGAGCAGGTGCGGCACGAGCACGGCGAGATCGGCCGCGTTGCGCTGGATCTCGACCTGCCAGCCCATTGCCTTCACGTCTGCGAGCAATCTCTTCCATTCGTCCGAAGCAAGCTCGGGCAAAGGCTGGCCGACGAGATTGAGGCGAATGCCGACCACGCCGGCGCGATCGAGCGAACGCAACTCGTCCGCGGAGACGGCGGGATCGACCACCGCAATGCCACGCAGGCGACCGCCGGTGTGCTTCAGGCAATCGACGAGGTAGGAATTGTCGGTGCCGAGAAAGCTCGGCTGCACCAGCACGCCGTTGCTCGTGCCATTCTGATCGAGCTGCTCGAGATAGAGCGAGAGCGGCGCATCATAGTCGGGCGCATAGCGGCGGCCCGGTGCGAGTTTCAGCCCGCGATGGAAGACATGGGCGTGGGTGTCGATCACAGGCAAGGCCGCCTCACTCCTGGCTGTGGTCGCGACCACTGTGGCAAGCGACGCGAGGCCCGCGCCAAACCTGCGGCGCGTCAGGCCGCGCTGGAACAATGTCATGATCGTTACTCCTCATTTTCGGTCAGGCGTGGGTGGCCGCGGTTTGCTCGAACACCTTGCCGCGGGTTTCCGGCAGGAGCAGAACCGCGATCAGCACCAGCGCATAGGCAAAGGCCGCATCGATACCGATCGCGGGACCGAGGCCGATGCGGTCACCGAGGAAGCCGACCAGGAAGGGAAACGCGGCGGAGACGACACGGCCGAAATTGTAGCAGAAGCCAACACCCGTGCCGCGGACGCCGGCGGGATAGAGCTCGCTGAACAGCGCCGCCATGCTGGCGGGAATGCCCGCCGAGAAGAAGCCGAGCGGGAAGCCCAGCACCAGCATCTGGCTGTTGGTCAGCGGCGCGAAGATGTAGACCAGCACGGTGGCGATGCATGCGCTGGCAAAGAACGCGACATTGGCCCGGCGGCCGATGCGGTCGCTGATGATCCCGCTCGCGACGCAGCCGCAGAAGAAGGCGACGATGATGACGGCGAGATATCCGCTGGAGCCGAGCACCGACAGGTGCCGCTCCTGGCGCAAATAGGTCGGCAGGAATGTCGTCAGCGCAGCATAACCACCGTGGGCGCCGATGCCGAACAGGCCGCCGACCAGGGTCGAGCGCAGCACGTCGCGGTGGAAGATGCCTGAGAGCGTGGCGAGGAACGGCGCATCTCGATCCTTTGCAACGGCGCGCGGCGGCTCCTTCAGCCCGCGCCTGATAAAGAGGATGAGCAGCGCCGGCAACAATCCGATCGCAAACAGGATGCGCCAGGCGATGTCCGCCGGCGCGTAGGTGAAGACCAGCGCGGACAGCAGCACCGCCGCGCCCCAGCCGACGGCCCAGGCACTCTGCACCGTGCCGAGCGCCCTGCCGCGATGTTGGGGTCGGATGATCTCAGCCATCAGCACTGCGCCGCAGGCCCATTCGGCGCCGAAGCCGAGGCCCTGGATCGCCTTGAGTACCAGAAGCTGGGTGTAGCTCATCGCAAACGCTGATGCGAATGTCGCGAGCGCAAAGGTCGCGACCGTGATCTGAAGCGCCTTGACGCGACCGAAGCGGTCGCCGAGCGCGCCGCCGAGCCAGCCGCCGAACGCGCCGAAGAACAATGTGACGGAGCCGAGCAGACCGGCGTCGGCCTTGCCGATACCGAAGGCCGCGATGAGCGCGGGAATGGCGAGGCCGAACATCTGGACATCGAGCGCATCCAGTGCCCAGCCGCCGAAGCTTGCCCAGAACGTGCGCCGTTCCAGCGGCGAGCTCTCACTGTACCAGTTCGACATGTTTCCTATCCCTGTACGCGTTATTGCTTGATGTCGTTGAAAACGGCCGTCATCGGATCTCGGCGTGGTAGCGGAAGCGATCCGCCGGCCCGCGCGAGCGACGCCATTCGATCGGCCGCCGCTCCAGATCCAGCGCGAGACGCTCGATCACGATCAGGGGTGCATGCGCTTCGAGCCGCAGCAGCCGCGCCTGCATCTGGTTGGCGGTCTCGACCGTCAGGATTTCCTCGGCGGAGACCACCACTTCGCCGCAGCGCTCTTCATAGAGCGGATACAGAAGGTCACCGAACTCGGCGGTCTCGATCTCGAGGATTTGGGCGAAACGCGATTGCTGGAGCCAGATTTCCTCGGCGAGCAGCGGCACGCCGTCGATCAGCCGCAGGCGCGACAGGCTGATCACGGGCTCGCCAACGGGAATGCGCAGCGCCGATGCGACAGCAGAAGTCGCCGGGACGCTTTTGCGCCTGAGGATGCGGCTCTGCGGCACGCGCCGCTCGCCGCTTTCGGACTGGAAACGGAAAAAGCGGAATAGCGAGGAGTTGAAGCGCGCACGGCGGACGAAGGTGCCGCGCCCCTGCTGGCGCTCCAGCGCGGCATCAGCGACGAGCTGGTCGATCGCCTTGCGCACGGTGCCGATGGCGACGCCGTAATGAGCGCCGAGCTCGGCTTCCGACGGAATCGGCTCGCCCGGCCGCCATTCATTGCGGTTGATCCGCGCGGCGAGGTCGTCGCGCAGAAGCTGGTAGCGTGGCAGGCGGCTGTCGCGCGGATCGGAATTCATATAGTCATATAGATGACTAGATGAAAAGGAAGTCAAGCGCTACCATATTACCGCGAAAGACCGCTCGAAGAGCGGCAGGGCTATGTCCGCGCGCATCTTCAAACGAACCCGAGCAGACCCCTTCACCCCAATTGAAACACCGGGACCGGCTGCTCGTAACCGCGCACGGTGACCTCGCCGAGCGCAACGGCGTCCTCGCCGTCGTCGCCGAGCGCCTCACGCACGGATGCGGAGATCAGCAGTTGCGAGCCGAACTCCTTGTTGAGCGCCTCGAGCCGCGAGGCGAAGTTCACGGTGTCCCCGATCACGGTGTATTCCTTGCGCCGGGGCGAGCCGATATTGCCGGCGACGACCTCGCCGAAATGGATGCCGATGCCGATTCGCAGCGGCCAGTTCGTCTGCGCATTGATGCGGTCCATTGCACTCAACATCTCGCGGGCCGCCGCGACAGATCGATGCGCGGCATCGGACGCCTCCAGCGGCGCGCCGAACAGCGCGAGAAAGCCGTCGCCGAGAAACTTGTTCACGATGCCGCCGTTGCGATCGAGAATATCGACCAGCACCGCGAACGCGCCGTCGAGCCGGTCGACGACCTCCTGCGGCGTACGCGACCGCGCACCGGCGGTGAAGCCGCGGAAATCGACGAACATCACGGCGACGCGGCGGAGATCCCCGGCAGCACTGGTGCCCTGCGTCATCAGCCGTTCGACCACCTGCGGCGAAACATGCTGGCCGAACAGGTTGGTCACCCGATCGCGCGCGGTCGCCGCCGCGATGCTCGCCGCGAATTGCCGCCGCAACTGCGCGCCGACGGAGCCCGCCAGCACGCCGCAGACCAGGATCACCATGCTGCGTACCGCGTGGAAGTAGATCAGAGGTTCGCCGGTCTCGTTGGTCGAATTGTAATACAGCGCAACGGCCAGCAATTCGGCGGCGGCAACAAATCCGGTGAAAGCGGACAGCCAGAAATCGAGCCGCAGCGTCGAAAGAATGACGAAGATGAAATAGACCATCGGCAGCACGAAACCGAGCGCGGGCCCAGCGCCCATGCTGCGGATCTGGAGGATCAGGATGAGCGTCGGCAGCGACGTCTCGATAAAGGCGCCGACATAGCGCCTGATCACGGGCAGATCGCGATCGAGCTCGAGATTTCGACTGATCTGGCCGTGGATCCAGACCTCGAGCAGCATGAAGGCCGTCACGAGAGCATATTCGCGGACCATGCCGTCGGTGCCGCGCCAGATCCGGCTTGCGATGGCAGGATCGACCACGAGGGTTGCCGTGAGCAGGACCAGGATGACGCAGCCCGTGGCGATCAACGCCTTCACCCGCAACAGCTCGGTGCGCAGCACCTCGCGCGTCAGCTCCCGTTCGAACGCCTCCGACAGGACGGCTTTCCGCCTGGCTTTCAAAAATCTGACCATTCCACCCCCTCGATTCCGGGGCAGTCTGCCTCAATCCAGCGTGCGGCGGAAGCGCGTCACGGCGATGACCATGGCAAGCGCCATCAGGGCCGTCAGCGCCAGCGCGTCGAACTGCAGATTCTGCATGGTCGCGCCCTTCAGCATGATGGCGCGGACGATGCGCAAATAATGGGTCAGGGGCAGGCATTCGCCGACATATTGCGCCCAGGTCGGCATGCCCGCGAACGGAAACATGAAGCCTGACAGCAGGATGCTCGGCAGGAAGAACATCATCGACATCTGCATGGCCTGGAGCTGGTTCTGCACGACCGTCGAGATCGTGTAGCCGATGGCCAGATTGGTGGTGATGAACAGGGTCGAGAGCAGCGCCAGCAGAAACAGATTGCCGAGCACGGGCACGCCGAACAGGACCACGCCGATGCCGATGATGAGGAAGGCCTGGACGAAGCCGACCAGCACGTAAGGGATGATCTTGCCGAACATGACCTCGACCGGCTTGATCGGCATCGACAACAGCGCCTCCATGGTGCCGCGCTCGACCTCGCGCGTCACTGACAACGCGGTGAAGATCAGCATCGTCATGGTGAGGATGGTGCCGACCAGCCCCGGCACGATGTTGAGGCTGGAATTCGCTGCCGGATTATAACGGGCATGGGCGCGGATCTCGAACGGCAGGTCCGGGGGATTGCCGATGTAAAGATCATGCGCGAGTGCGGTCTGCACGATCATACCGAGCGAGCCGAGCGCCGCGCTCGCGGCGACCGGATCGGTGGCATCGGCCGCAACCAGCAGCGCCGGCTTGTCGCCGCGCCGCACCGCGCGCTCGAAGCCGCGCGGGATCTCCACCCCGAACAGCACCTTGCCCGACTTCAGGAGATTGTCGAACTGGTCGACATCATGCACCTCATAGATGAAGTGGAAATAGGCCGTGTTTTCGAGTGCTTTCAGGACCGAGCGGGCGAGATCGCTATCCTCCTGGAGCAGCACGGCGCTCGGCAGATTGTGCGGCGTGGTGTTGATGGCATAACCGAACAGCAGGAGCTGCATCACCGGCAGCATCACGATCATCGCGAACGAAACGCGGTCGCGCCTGAGCTGGATGAACTCCTTGATCAGCATCGCATACGAGCGCTTCCAGAAGCCGAAGCGCTCCCTGATCTCATGTGCGGGCGTAAGCTGATCGACGGCGCTCATTGGAAATCATCCCTGAAAATTGTCCTTGGAGCGGCCCATCAGCTCGATGAACACGTCCTCCAGCGAGGGCGCCGCCTTCTGCCAATGAAGACCGCTGTTGTCGCGCCACGGCGCGATGCTGGTCTCTAACGCGGCGACGTCGCGCCCCGAAACATGCAGGGAGGTGCCGAACGGTGCCACCATGTCGATTCCGGGCTTGCCTGACAGCGCGGCCGTGAGGTCGTTCAAGTTCTCGCCTGTTACGGTGTAGGTCGTGAGCTTGGATCCCGCGATTACCTCCTCCACCGTACCGTGGGTCAACAGATGGCCATAGGCGATGTAAGCGATCTCGTGGCACCGCTCGGCTTCGTCCATGTAGTGGGTAGAAACCAGCACGGTGAGCCCTTCCGCCGCGAGCGCATGGATCTCGTTCCAGAAATCGCGCCGCGCCTTGGGATCGACTCCGGCCGTCGGCTCGTCGAGCAACAACAGCTTTGGGCTGGGCAGCGTGCAGGCGCCCAACGCCAGCCGTTGCTTCCAGCCACCGGAGAGCTCGCCGGCGAGCTGCGCCTCGCGACCGGAGAGGCCGAGCCGCTTGATCATGTCGCGCGCCGCACCGCGCGCATCGGCAAGGCCATAGAGCCGCGCGACGAATTCGAGATTCTCGCGCACGGAGAGGTCCTGATACAGGCTGAAGCGCTGGGTCATATAGCCGACCTGGCGCTTGATCTTGTCGGCGTCCGTCAAAATGTCGTAGCCTAGACAGGTGCCCTCGCCGCTATCGGGCGTCAGCAGGCCGCAGAGAATGCGGATGGTGGTGGTCTTGCCCGAGCCGTTCGGCCCGAGGAAGCCGTAGATCGAGCCGCGCTTCACCTGCATCGACAGATCGTGCACGACCTCGCGGCCGCCGAACGATTTGGTCAGGCCCTTGACATCGATCGCAATGTGGTCGCCGGCGTTCATCGCTTGTCCGCCACCGGGGTCTTCGGGTTGAGATAGACGTCGATCGGTTGGCCCACCCGCAAGGCATCGGGCCGCGACGGCCGCGCCTGAACCAGATAGACGAGCTTGTTGCGCTCATCGAGGCTGTAGATCACGGGCGGGGTGTATTCCGCAGAGGTCGCGATGAAATAGATCTTTGCGGTGAGGTCGGCGGCGCAATTGTCGCAGGCCACCCGCACCTCGTCGCCAACAGACAGTTTCGGCAACTCCGTCTCCGGCACGAAGAAGCGCAGCTTCATGTTGCCGGGCGGCATGATCGAGAGCACCGGCCGCTGCGCCGCCACCATCTCGCCCTCGCGGAAATAGATCTGCTGGATGGTGCCGGCAACAGGCGCAAAGCCCTTGCGCCGCGCCAACCGCGTCTGTGACGTCACCACCCGCGCCTGTGCGACGCGCAGATCCGAGACGGCGGAATCGAGCGCGGCTTGCGTGCCCGAGCCGGTCTTGCGCAGGGAATCCGCGCGATCAAATACCTGCTGCGCGTTGGCCAGCGTCGCCTTGGTCTGGTTGAGATCGGCAAGCTGGAGATCGTCGTCGACGGAATAGAGGGGATCGCCGACCTTCACGACGTCGCCCTCGCGGACATCCAGCTTGGTCACGCGACCGGCCTCGTCCGGGCTGACATAGATCATGTCGGCCTCGACCCAGCCCTGGAAACCGGGATCGCGCTTCTCCTTGCAGCCGGCAAGTCCGGTGGCAAGCACGACGGCCAGTGCGATTGCAAATATCCTTTGCGACGACCTCATGTCGTCCTCCGTTCACCAAAAATCAAATCGAGATGGACGCGCAGCATGTCCTGCGCGTCGAGCGGTGCGTGGCGCGCAAACAGGCTCTGCCAGATCACTGCGATCATCGCGGGCGCGACCAGGATCTGCGGATAACGGGCGAGGTCCTTCTCGCGGATCTCGCCACGAGCAATGCCGAGCTCGATCAGCGCGCGCATGCCGGCCATCCCGCGCGAGACGACCTCGCGGTAATAGAAGTCGGCAACGGCCGGAAAGCGCGGCCCTTCCGCCACGATCAGGCGGACGAGATCGCCACGCTTGGTGCCGATGACCTCCTTGATGAAGTTGCCGGCAAACATCTCGATCAGATCGCGCACTGAGCCCGTCGGCGGCGGCAATGCAGTGAGCCGCGCGACCACCGGCACGATCACGATGCGCACCAGCTCCTCGAACATCGATTCCTTGTCCTTGAAGTGCAGGTAGATCGTGCCCTTCGCGACTCCGGCGCGCTTGGCAATGTCGTCGAGCCGCGTCGCGGCAAAGCCGCGCGCGATGAACTCCTCCATCGCTGCTTCGACGATCGCATCGCGCCGCTCCGCAGCACGCGTCGCACGGTTCGACGCCGGGGTGATCTCTCCGCCGGCTTGGGGCTTCGGACTTGCTGCCTTGGCGGCGGCCGCTCTGGTGGGCTTCTTCGTCATTTCTCCATAATGACTGACTAGTCAGTCATTGTCAATCAAGGGCTCAGCCTCGACATGAAGACGAATTAGTGTTGACTAATGCATTAGCGTATACTAATTTATTCGCATGATCGATGCCGTCTCAAATCCCGTCACCGCCGTGATGCGTGCCCTCGCCGACCCGACCCGACGCGCGGTGTTCGAGCGCGTCTTCGACGGCAAGGAGATCAGCGTCGCCGAACTGACGCGCGGCAGCGGCGTGACGCAGGGCGCGATCTCGCAACATCTGAAATCGTTGAAGCAGGCGGGCCTTGTCGCCGAGCGTGCCGAGGGCCGCAACGTCTATTACCGCGCTGCACCCCAAGGACTCGGGCCGCTGGTCACCTGGATGGACCATTACGGCGTCTTCTGGCGCGAGCGCCTCCAGAACCTGCGTGACCTCTTGAAGGAGATCGACCCGTGAGTGCAGCCGAGCTGAAAGCCGAGAGCCGAGGAAACGTCAGAGACATCGTCATCGACGAGGTGCTTCCTCATGCGCCCGAGACTGTCTGGAAGGTGCTGACCAGTGCGCAGCTGATCGCGCGCTGGCTGATGAAGCCGACCGGTTTCGAGGCTGTCGAGGGCAAGGCCTTCACGTTCCAGACCACGCCGGGCGGCCACTGGGACGGCGTCATCCATTGCAGCGTGCTGGAGGTGATGCCGAACAGGCGCCTCGTCTACGCCTGGAAGGGCGGCGACGAACGCAACACCGGCTATGGCGCGCCGCTCGACACCATCGTGACGTGGTCCCTCACCCCCGTCGAAGCCGGCACGCGAATCCGGCTGGTTCATTCCGGCTTCGTTCTGCCCAGGAACGAGACCGCCTTCACCGGCATGAGCGGAGGCTGGAAGAAGGTCGTGCGGCAGCTCGACGAGATCAGCGGCGAAAGCAAGTAAGGCGTATCACGATGGACAAGCCCTACACCGGCGGCTGCGCCTGCGGCGCAATCCGCTATTCGATTGCCGGCGAGCCCCTGTTCGCCAACCATTGCCAGTGCCGGGACTGCCAACGTGAAAGCGGCACCGGACATGGCTCCTACGCCACCTTCGCGCGCGCCGGCGTGACGGTGACGGGCGAAGCCAAGACGTGGGACATGGTTGGCGACAGCGGCAATTTGAAGACGCGCGCCTTCTGCGCCGAATGCGGCGTGAGTGTTTACATGACCTTCAAGGCCATGCCCGGCATTTTCACCATCCGCGCCGCGAGCCTCGACGAGCCCGCCCGCTACCAGCCGCAAGCGATCACTTACGCGATGCGTGCGTATGACTGGGATCAGCTCGATCCTGGTTTGACGAAGTTCGAGAGGATGCCGCCGGGGTAGCTGGGCAGTCGGTCCTTGCGAGGAGCCCGCGACAAAATTGCGAAGCAATTTTGCGCTGAAGCGACGAAGCTATCCAGAAAGCCTCCGCAAAAAGATTCTGGATTGCTGCGCTCGCAATGACGATGCGGGAGCCGTCGGGCACACCCACTAGCCATGAAACTTCAATCCATCGACGATCTTGTCGATCACCTTGCGTTCGGCGCGCATCGCGATGCCGACAAGATTGAGATCGGCACGCGCAATCGCCCTCACCGCCTCGCGATTGGCGGCGTCATGCGTGGTCCTGAACATGTCCTCGGTATAAACCGCCGGCGTGACGCTGCGCGTCAGCGCACGATCGAGTGCGCGCGACAATTGCGGACCGTCGGCCCCATAGATCAGGATCGGTTGGCCGATCAATGCAAGATATTTCGTGGAGGAGGCGTCCTCATAGGCATCACCGATGCACTCCGGAAAGGCGGCAGCGACGCCGCTCGTCAGGAACGATGCGACATTGAGTTTCTGCCAAGCCTGGAGGTCGTTGCGAATGACAACGGCGATCTTGGTATCGAATTTCATGAATTCTCCCACACTCGTCCAAGCGCCTGGAAAGAAAAGAAAATTCCAAGCATTGGACTGTCGGCGTGAATGTAACGCGGATTGCCCCATCGATCACAGAGCGGAAATTCAATGAGAGTTGCTATCGGCTGCGCTTCTCTCCGCAGGCCAAGTCGGATATATCTCGGCGCTCTGTCACTGAACTGTCATAAAGCTGCTGATGTCCGAAATCGACGCCATCAAGCGAGCCCTTGAACCGGTGCGGCGTCTCGCCGGGTCAAACAATCAACACATTGCGGCCAAGCACACTGCGGCTTCCGGCGCGGAACAAAAACCTGGTTCCGAAATCTCCGGTGACGAGCTCCCGCACAGCAAATCCGCATCCGCCGGCCTGCCGGCCGACGTCGCTCCCGCCGGGGTGGCGACAGCTGAAGCCGTTTCGCCCAGCGCTGTTGCGCCTCACGTGACCGAAATCGAACTCAAGCTGCTCGTGGCTTCCGATCGTCTGGCTGACTTCAACGATGCGCCGATCATCGCCGCGAATGCGCGCAACAATGGAACCCGCAAGCATCTCAAGGCCGTCTACTACGACACGCCCAAACGCGCGCTTCGGCGTGCCGGATTCAGCTTCAGGGTCCGCCAGAGCGGCACGCGATTCACGCAGACCGTAAAAACGGAACCCAGCACCGATCCGCTGCGCCGCGGCGAATGGGAGGCAACAGTGCCTTCGATCGCGCCTGATATCGCGCTGGCCATGCCGCTGGTTTCGGACAAGCTGCGCGCCGAGCTGGCGCGCCACCCGGTCGAAGCCGTCTTCAGCAGCGACATCCACCGGCATCAGCGCCTGGTCGATTTGCCGTCCGGCACCGTCGAAGTTGCCTTCGACCGGGGCCAACTGACGTCTGGCGACCGGTCATTGCCCGTCAGCGAGATCGAACTCGAGCTCAAGAGCGGCAGCCCGTCCGCCGTCTGGGAGCTCGCGCGGCGGCTCGCCGAGCATGACCAGGTGAAAGCTTCGATCCGGACCAAATCAGCGCGCGGATTTGACCTCGCGGCCGACGCGCCGCCACGGGCGCCGAAGCCGCCGAAGCTTCGGCTGGACCCCTCGATATCCCTCGACGAGGCCTTCTCCGAGATCCTGCGATCCTGCTTTCTGCATTTGCTCCAGTCGTTGCCTGCGGCCGAGGACGGTCGCGACCCCGAGGGGATGCACCAGCTTCGCGTCGCGCTGCGCCGCCTGCGCTCCGCGCTCGACCTGATGCGGTCGGTGGTCTCGGTGGCCAAGCTCGACCTGATGCGCGCCGAAGCAAAGTGGCTTACGGGACGCCTCTCGGGCGCGCGTGACTGGGATGTGTTCCGGCAGGACACGTTGCGCACCGTTGCGGATGGCTGCCCGTCGGTCGCAGGCTTCGACGCGCTCGGCGTGCTCGCCGACGAACGCCGCGTGGCCTGTTACGAGCAGGCCCATCTCGCGCTCGCCGACCGGCGCTGCCAGTATTTCGTGATCGGGCTTGGCGCCTGGATCGAAGCGCGCGGCTGGCGGAGCGACGTCGCTTCCGAAGGCCTGGGGCAACTGGCCGAGCCGGCGGTCAACTTCGCCCGCAATGTCCTGTCGGCGCAGCATGCGAAGGTGCTGAAGCGCGGCCGCAAGTTCAAATCGCTGCCGACGGAGGAGCGTCACCGCGTCCGTCTCGCCGCGAAGAAGCTGCGCTACGTCGCCGACTTCCTGCTCCCGCTCTGCGGGCACGGCAAATCCGCAAAGCGGTTCTCGCGCAGGCTGGCCGTCCTTCAACAGGAGCTTGGAATCTACAATGACATGGCGACAACGTCGTCGTTGCTAGCCGAGGTCGGCGCCAAAACGACCGACAGCGGCACGGCGGCGGCGGCGATCGCGGGCTGGCAGGCCCACGCCATAGTCGCCGTTGAAGCACGCTTGCTGAAAGCCTGGTCGGAATTCACCGTTGCCAAGGTGCCCTGGTCGACCGACGCGCCGGAGCAGCCGATCAAGCTGGTGCAAACCAACGCGGGATGGCTGCGCTAATCGCAGCCCAACACTTGATCACCCCTTGGCGTCGCACGCCCAGGCGCGGATCACGCATTCCTTGCCGCCATATTTGTAGCATTCGCGGGTGGCGGCATTGAGCGTCGCCGAGATCTTCGGCTTCACCGCATAGCCATAGGCGCCACAGGGATTGGCCATATCGACCGACATCGCCGCGCAGGCGCGCTTCATCGTCACGGTCGTGCAGTCGCCCTTGCACTGTTTCTGCGCAGCGGCGCGCGCCTCGTGCTCGGCGCCGTAATCGTAAGCCTGGCCATAGGCTCCGCACTTGCCGACGGCAAAAGCACCGGCCGCATGTGCTTGCGTAATATAACGGGCGCCGGCGATACAAACCGACAGCACAAAGAAAAACATCGCGCAACGGCGCGCGACGACATCAGAACCCATGGAAAACCCCTCCCCCCAAGGCAGGTGGGGCGACTTTAAGCGCCGGTCGTTTCCACTTGGTGAACGAGTGGTTGAAAAGCGATGCGGGACTAGCGATCTCGGCAACACACTTTCTGGTTGTATTTTCAAATCGCGTTATTTACGGTCGCCAAGTTGCAAACAGAGCCGCAGGAGGCGACCATGCGTCCGATCAAAACGATGCTGCCGGGAATGATCGCGTCGGTCTGTCTGATCGGACTTTCGCCCGCGCATGCACAGGCGGTGAACTGGACCTGGACCAACCAATATGGCTCGATCCTGGCCATCACTGGCTTCGACCAGAACACGGGTGCGATCAGGGGGACCTACACCAACAACGCAACAAGCAGCTGCGACGAGGGCAAGCCGCAGGGCGTGACGGGCTGGCTGGCCTACGGCAACACCGGCACCGCGATCAGCTTCTCGGTGAATTTCCTCGGCTGCGGCTCGACCACCGTCTGGACCGGACAGCTCAATAACTCATCTGGATTCCAGGGACTGTGGTATCTGTCGCTCGGAGAGGCCGTCGCATGGAACGGCATCAGCGCGGGCGCCGATACCTTCACGTTCAGCAGCGGCGACAAGGCCCTGCTGACGAAGAGTGGGGTCGACCTGAAGGCCGCCAGCGAGAAGCTGTCGAACACGAAGAAGTAGGCGAGCGGCGAAGGTGGTGCGCAACCTATCGCATCACGGCGCTGCCTATCCGCGTCGTGCCGCTTCCAGCGCCTGCGGCGTGTCGATGTCGAGGAACGCGCCCTCACCGTCCACCGGCACTTCAGCGACCGCTTCGGTGTGCCTGGCGATCAGATGCCGCGCGCCGACATCGCCGTCGAGCGTCATCAACTCCTTGAAGAAACGGCGCGACCACAACACGGGATTGCCGCGGCGTCCTTCGCTCACGGGCACGACGATGAGATTGCCACGATCCGGCGCGAAGCCGTCGATCAGGCGATCGATCAGGCCGGCATCGATCAGCGGCATGTCGCCAAGGCAAACCACGGCGCCGTCGCATGCGTCGGACACCGCGGCGATGCCTGCTTTGACCGAGCTCGCGATGCCGCCGGCGAAATCCGGGTTCTTGACGAAACGCACCTTCAGGCCTTGCAGCGCCTGCTCCACCAGCTCGGTTTGATGGCCGGTAACGACGATCACCTCGGATGCTTTCGAAGCCAGCGCCTGCTCGGTCGCGATCCGCACCAGCTTCTTGCCGTCGAGCTCGGCGAGGAGCTTGTTCGGCCCGCCCATGCGGGTGGAGCGCCCCGCTGCGAGCACGATGGCGGCGACCTGGCTGTTGCCCTCGGTCTCGGGTTTGGCGCGCGGCTGCGGGCGCGTGACGATTTCCATCAGGAGGCCACCGACGCCCATGCCCATCAGCTCGGAGCGCGTCACCTCGATGCCGGCCAGGAGCCGCATCAGCACCCAGTCAAAACCGTTTTCGACCGGCGAACGCGCGCAGCCCGGCGCACCCAGCACCGGCACGTTGCCGGCGCGTGCGATCAGCAGCAGATTGCCGGGATCAACAGGCATGCCGAAATGCTCGATCTCACCGCCAATTCCGGTAACCGCAGCCGGAATCACATCGCGGCGGTCGGCGATCGCCGATGCCCCGAACACGATCACGAGCTCGGCGCCAAGCGCGAGCAATTCCTTGATCGCAGCCGACAACGCGCGCTCGTCATGCTGAACGCGCCGCTCGGCGATGATCGCGGCGCCCGCCGGCGCGAGGCGCTCGGCGGTGACGCGCAGCGTCTTGTCGACGACCTTGGAAGAAAGGCCCGGCAGCAGCGTCGAGACCACGCCGACGCGCTTGACGACGTAAGGCGCAACCTTCAGCACATTTTTGCCGGCCGCCTTCACCGCGGCATCGCGCAAGCTGCCTTCAACGCCGAACGGGATGATCTTGACGGTGCCGACCATTTCGCCCTCGACCACCGGCTTGTAAGCCGAGAGGGTCGCGAAAGTGATGGCCTCGTCGATATTGTTGATACGATCGACGGCGGCGCGGTCGATGACCAGCACGCCGGGCTGCGCGGCGAACAAATTGGCGCGGCCGGTGAAGGCGCGCTCGACATGAATGCCCTCGCCGCCGATCGCAAGCGCGATGCTGGCGGCCGCGACGTCCTCGGAAACGTCCCCCTCCTCCATCCGCACCACGACGATGTCCTTGATGCCGGCACGCTCCAGCGTTTCGACCTCGGCGGCCCCGATCGTCGTGCCCTTCTTCAGCACCAGCGGACCCTGGCGCAAGGTGTGGACGGTCACCCCGCCGATCGCATCCCTGGGGCTCGCCGGTCCAAACTTCATGCCGCTTCTTCTTTTGCTTTGGGTGGCAGCCGAAGCACCGCCGTGATCTCGGCCATGATCGCCACGGCGATCTCGGACGGCGAGACTGCGCCGATCGGGAGCCCAATGGGCGCGTGGATGCGCGCGATGTCGCTATCCCTCGCGCCCTGCGCCCGCAACCGGTCGCCGCGCTTGGCATGGGTCTTCCGCGAGCCGAGCGCACCGATATAGAAGCAATTGCGCTCGAAGGCATGGAGCAGCGCGGGATCGTCGATCTTGGGATCGTGCGTCACCGCAACGAAAGCGGTGTAGGCATCGACATTGAGCGGCGGCAGCGCGGTATCGGGCCATTCGGCGACCAGCGGAACATCGGGAAAGCGCTCGGGGCTCGCGAACGCCGTACGCGGATCGACCACGGTGACGTCATAGCCGAGCGAGCGCGCCAACGGCGCCAGGGCTTGGCTGATATGGACGGCGCCGACGATGACGAGCTTTGCGGTCGGCGCGTAGACGTTCAGGAACAGCTTCTTGCCACCGGACTCGACATTGGCGCTCTTGCCCATGCGAAGCTGCTTGTCCAGCTCGGCGCGCAGCGGATCCCTGGCGAAGTCAGCCGCTTTCACCAGGCGCTGCTCGCCGCTCTCGGTGTCGGTCACCAAAATCACGGGCCGGCGCGCGGCCCGCTCTGTGTTCAGTTCGTGCAGGATTGCGAGCTTCACGGCTAGCCGACCTTCTCGACGAACACGCGGATGGTGCCGCCGCAGGACAGACCGACGTTCCAGGCGGTCTCGTCGGCGACGCCGAACTCGAGCATCTTCGGCTTGCCGCTCTCGATCACGTCCATGGCCTCGGTGACCACGGCCCCCTCGACGCAGCCGCCCGAGACGGAGCCAAGAAACGTGCCCTCGTCGTTGATGACGAGGCTCGAGCCCGCCGGGCGCGGGGCCGAGCCCCAGGTTTCAACAACGGTGGCCAGCGCGACGCCACGGCCGGCCTTTTGCCAGTCCTCCGCCGCCTTCAGGATATCCTCGTCGCGATCGAGCATGGGCTTGGCCTCTCAGGCTGCGGGGCGGATAAGGCTGCGGTGATGCGGCGGCAACGGCCGGGACAGCGTGGTGATCAACTCCTGGATCGAACTCAAATTATGCACGGGCCGGAATTCGTCAACGTGCGGGAGCATCATTTTGATGCCCTGGGCCTTGGCCTCGAAGCCGCCGAACCGCAACAAGGGGTTGAGCCAGATCAGCCGCCGGCATGAGCGGTGCAGCCGGTCCATCTCGAAGGCGAGCCTGGAATCGGCCTCCCGCTCCAGCCCGTCGGAGATCAAGAGCACGATGGCGCCCTGGCTCAGCACCCGCCGCGCCCACAATTTGTTGAAGTTGTGCAGCGAGGCCGAGATCCTCGTGCCGCCCGCCCAATCCTCGACCGCGGCCGAACAGCTCGCCAGCGCCTCGTCCGGATCGCGCTGCCGCAGCGCGCGGGTGACGTTGGTGAGACGCGTGCCGAACAGGAACACCGAGACCCGCTTGCGCGCATCGCCGATGGCATGCAGGAAATGAAGGAACAGACGTGTGTACTCGCTCATCGATCCCGAGATGTCGAGCAGCGCGACGATCGGGGCCGGCTTTTCGATCCGCCCGAGGCGATGGATGTCGATGATATCGCCGCCGGTGCGCAGGGATGCGCGCAGCGTTCTGCGCATGTCGAGCCGCAAGCCCCGCGCATCAGGCTGATGCCGGCGCGTCAGCAGCTCCGCCTGCGGCAGCCGCATCATCTCGATGGCACGGAGCGCCTCGGCGATCTCGGCTGCGCTCATCTGCGCAAAATCCTTCTTCTGAAGGATCTCCTGGTCGGACACCGAGAGACGCAGATCCTGCTCCTGGTGCTGCGGCGTCTCCGTCATCCGCGGCTGCGACATCGCTTCCTGCACGCGCCGGGCGCCGGCCTGCGGCTTCTTCTTGGCCTGCTCCGGCAGCGGCACCGAATCCAGCATGTGCTTCCACTCTTCCGAGGCGCGGAAGAACAGGTTGAAGGCCTGCTTGAAGATCTGCGCATGCTCGTGGCGCATGACGAAGATCGATTCCAGCGTGGTGAAGACGTCGGCGCGGCTGCCGATGTCGATCACCTGAAGCGCATTCATGGCGTCGATCACCGCACCGGGACCGACCGGCATGCCGGTCGCGCGGAGCGCGCGGGCAAAGCCGACGATGTTGTCGGCGAATTGCTCGGTTTGCTCGGGTGCAAGGTGGTTGACGGCCATGGTTGGGTACTCCCGCTCGTCATTCCGTCGCGGCACGCCGAATGACGGGCTCAGTGGAGACGCGACATCAATTCTCGCTCGTCGCTTCCTTCAGCACCTTTTGCAGGGTGTCGCCCTGCATCCGCGTGATGTCGTCCTGGTATTTGAGCAGCGCGCCCAGCGTATCGCCGACCACCTGGGGGGTCAGGGAGCGGGCATCGAGCTCGGACAAGGCTGTCGCCCAGTCGATGGTCTCGGCAACGCCCGGCGACTTGTAGAAGTCCTGGTTGCGCAGCGCCTGCACGAAGCGAACCACCTGCTGCGACAGCTTCGCCGAGATGCCGGGCACGCGCGACTTCACGATCGCAAGCTCCCGATCGGCGGCGGGATAATCGACCCAGTGATAAAGGCAGCGCCGCTTCAGCGCGTCGTGGATCTCACGGGTGCGGTTGGAAGTGATGATGACGATCGGCGGATGCGGCGCCTTCACGGTACCGAATTCGGGGATCGTCACCTGGAAGTCGCTGAGGATTTCCAACAGATAGGCTTCGAACGCCTCGTCGGCGCGGTCGAGCTCGTCGATCAGCAGCACCGGGGGACCTGCCACGTCAGGCTCGAGCGCCTGGAGCAGCGGCCGCTTGATCATATAGCGGTCGGCGAAGATGTCGCTCGACAGCTGCTCGCGATCTGTGTCACCCGCCGCTTCCGCCATCCGGATCGCGATCATCTGCGCGGCGCTGTTCCACTCGTAGACGGCGGACGAGACGTCGAGGCCTTCGTAGCACTGCAGGCGAATCAGCTTTCGTCCCAGCGCCGCCGACAGCACCTTTGCGATCTCGGTCTTGCCGACGCCGGCCTCGCCTTCAAGAAACAGCGGCCGGCCCATGCGCAGCGAGAGATACGTCACCGTCGCCAGCGACCGCTCGGCGAGATAGCCGCGCGACGTCAAGAGTTCGAGCATCGCATCGACCGATGCCGGCAGGGTCGCTGAAGTCATGAAAAAGCCAGTCTCGCTACGCCCCTACCCGGGACAAGTTTGGCCGAGGCGTGAGGTTCACTCACCCCTTGGCGTTAGCCGCATCAAGGGCGCGCCGCGTCAGTACGCCGATGAGATGCGCACGATATTCGGCGCTGCCGTGGATGTCGCTGTTGAGCCCTTCCGCGGGCACCTCGATGCCTTCGATCGCCTTTGAGGCGAACCGCTTCTTCAGCGCCTCCTCGAACGCCTCGACGCGGAACACGCCGTCCGAGCCGGCCCCGGTGACGGCGACGCGCACGTCCGAGGGACGCCGCGCCACGAACACGCCGACCAGCGCGTAACGCGAAGCCTGGTTGCGGAACTTGACGTAGGCGGCCTTCTTCGGCAGCGGGAACATTACCTTGGTGATGATCTCGTCGGCTTCGAGCGCGGTCGAGAACAGGCCCTGGAAAAACTCTTCGGCCTTGAGGCGACGCTTGTTGGTGACGATGGTGGCGCCGAGCGCGAGCACGGCGGCCGGATAATCCGCGGTCGGGTCGTTGTTGGCGAGCGAGCCGCCGATCGTGCCCTTGTGGCGCACCGCGGGATCGCCGATCTGGCTGGCGAGACTGGCCAGCGCCGGAATGGCCTCGCCGACGATGGCTGATGTCGCGACCTCGGCATGCTTGGCGGTCGCGCCGATCACCAGCGAACGGCCCTTCATCTCGATCGTGTCGAGCCCCTCGATATGGGAGAGGTCGACCAGATGCGGCGGGCTTGCGAGGCGCTGCTTCATGACCGGAATCAGCGTGTGGCCGCCGGCGATGACCTTTGCGTCTTCGTTCTTGACCAGAAGATTGGCGGCCTGCCGGACGGTGCCGGGGCGGTGGTATTTGAATTCGTACATCTGGATGTCCTGATCGCGGAGGGCGCGCGGTTACGCGAGATCGGATTTCGCCATTGCCTTCGCGCCGGCGGCGATCGAGGCGACGATGTTCTGGTAGCCGGTGCAGCGGCAGAGATTGCCTTCAAGTTCTTCCCGGATCGTATGGTCGTCGAGCTCGTGGCCCTTGCGATGCACGATATCGATCGCGGTCATGATCATGCCGGGCGTGCAGAAGCCGCACTGCAGGCCATGGTGCTCACGGAAGGCCTCCTGCATCGGATGCAGCGGCGCGCCATCGGCCGCCAGTCCCTCGATGGTCTTGACCTCGTGGCCGTCGGCCATCACGGCCAGCGTGGTGCAGGATTTCACGGCCTTGCCGTCGAGATGCACGACGCAGGCGCCGCACTGCGAGGTGTCGCAGCCGACATGCGTACCGGTCAGCCGCAGATTCTCGCGCAGGAACTGCACCAGAAGCGTACGCGGGTCGACATTGCCGTTGACAGGATTGCCGTTCACGATGAGGGAGATTTTTGCCATAAGCACTCTCTATCAGCGCCCCGACGGGTCCCGTCGAAGCGGTTCTTTCTTATAATTATTCCAACCCATCATATGGGCCATTATGGCCGGGGGCAACATCGCCCCGGGCGCACGGTGCCATGACGAAAGTGGGGGCGTTCAGCCCTGTACCGCCTTGGCGAAATTCGCGAAAAACTCGTCGGCCAGCTTCTTGGCAGTGCCGTTGATCAGGCGCTGGCCGAGCTGCGCAAGCTTGCCGCCGATCTGCGCCTCGACCTCGTAGGAGAGCAGCGTGCCGCCATCCTTCTCGGCGAGCTTCACGGCCGCGCCGCCCTTGGCGAAGCCGGCCACGCCGCCCTCGCCCTCGCCCGAGATCTTGTAGCCGTTCGGCGGATCGAGATCGGAGAGCGTCACCTTGCCCCTGAAGCGCGCCGAGACCGGGCCGACCTTCATTTTCGCCGTGGCGCGAAAGCCGCCGTCGTCGGTCTTCTCCAGCTCCTCGCAGCCGGGGATGCAGGCCTTCAGCACCGCGGGGTCGTTGAGCTTTTCCCACACAGCCTCGCGCGGCGCCGCAAGCTGGACTTCGCCGTTCATCGTCATGGCCATGGGCGCCTCCCGGGGATCGCATCAGAACAAGATTGCTCAAGTAACGCAGGGAGGCCGCAAAGGAAAGAGCGGCACCCGCTCACTTGCAATGCATATTCGCACCTGCAAAAAGCCTTGTACGCTCACTCAGGGATTGGCACAGCCGGGTCATGGTGGTTAGGTCCCGCGCAACATGAGTACACCCCTCTCTCCCCTGCTTGCGCCGATGCTGTCGAGCGCCGCCATGCGCGCCGTCTGCGACGACCGCGCCACCCTGCAAAACATGCTCGATTTCGAGACAGCCCCTGGCCCGGGCCGAGGCTGCGGCGGGTGTGATTCCGGAAGCCGCGGTGGGCCCGATCCAAACCGCCTGCAGGGCCGACAGCCTCGACATCGGCGCCCTGGCCGAGGCCGCGACCCGGTCAGGCAATCTCGCCATCCCCCTGGTCAAGATGCTGACCGCCCATGTTGCAAAGACGGACGCCGAGGCTGCGCGCTACGTGCATTGGGGCGCAACGAGCCAGGACGTTATCGACACCGCGACCATGCTGACCTTGCGCGCAGCAATCGATGCGCTCGACCCCGACCTCAGCCGGGCCATCAAGGGGTTTGCCGCGCTGGCTCGCACCCATCGCAACAGCGCGATGGTGGCGCGGACCTGGCTCCAGCATGCGCTGCCGATGCCGTTCGGGTTGAAGGCAGCTGGATATGCCGCAAGCCTCGCCCGCGCCCGCTGCCGCCTGCGGCGGCTGCGCCGTGAGGGCCTCGCCCTGCAATTCGGCGGTGCCGCCGGCACGCTCGCCGCCCTCGGCGACAAGGGGCTGGCAGTGGCCGAACGGCTGGCGCAGGAGCTGAACCTGGCGCTGCCCGAAGCGCCCTGGCACACCCATCGCGACCGCATCGCGGAGGCAGCTTCGGCGTTTGCGATTCTCGCGGGCAGCTGCGGCAAGATCGCGCGCGACGTCTCGCTGATGATGCAGACCGATGTCGGCGAAGCCTTCGAGCCCGCCGGCGAAGGCCGCGGCGGCTCCTCGACGATGCCGCACAAGCGTAACCCTGTCGCGGCCGCAAGCGCGCTCGGCTGCGCAACCATGGCGCCACAGCTCGCTGCGACGATCTTTGCAGCCCAGGTGCAGGACCACGAGCGCAGCGCCGGCCCCTGGCACGCGGAATGGCCAACGCTGCCGCAATTGATGCTGGTCACATCAGGCGCGCTTGCCGCCATCGTCGACATCGCCGAAGGGCTCGACGTCGATGCCGCGCGCATGCGCAGCAATCTCGATGCGACGCATGGGTTGATCATGGCGGAGGCCGTCACGTTTGCGCTCGCCGACAAGATCGGCAAGAGCGATGCGCATCACCTGATCGAGGCCGCGAGCAAGCGAGCGGTTGCCGAGAAGAGGCATCTGCGCGAGGTGCTCTCGGCCGATTCGCAGGTCACCGCGCATCTGACGCCTGAGAAAATTGCGGCATTGTTCGAGCCAATGGCCTATCAAGGAGCCTCGCAGGCTCTGATTGATCGCCTGCTCGACGGCCTTGAGCGCGAATAGAACGGAGACGCCACGATGCCCATGATCGATGCCGACGGTTGCCTGCTCAACGTCTCCGTCGAGGGCCGCGATGGCGGGCCGACCCTGATGCTTTCCAACTCGCTCGGCTGCACGCTGCAGATGTGGGAGCCGCAGATGAAGGCGCTGACGCAGGTGTTCCGCGTCATCCGCTATGACCGGCGCGGCCATGGCAAGTCCAGCGTACCGCCCCCGCCCTATACGATGGAGCGCTTCGGCCGCGACGTGCTGGCAATCCTCGACGATCTCAACATCGAGAAGGTGCACTGGTGCGGCCTGTCGATGGGCGGCATGGTCGGGCAATGGCTGGGCGCCAACGCGCCCGAGCGGTTCGGCAAGCTCATCCTCGCCAACACCTCCTGCTACTATGCCGAGCCGACCAAATGGCTGGAGCGCATCGACGCCGTGAAGAAGGGCGGCCTCGCTGCGGTCGCCGACGGCGTGATCGCCGGCTGGCTCACCCAGGATTTCCGTGAGCGCGAGCCCGACATCACCGCCAGGATGAAGGCGATGCTGCTGTCCACGCCGGTCGAAGGCTATCTCGCCTGTTGCGAGGCACTGTCGACGCTCGACCAGCGCGCGATGCTGCCTGAGATCAAGAGCCCGACGCTGGTGATCGCCGGCCGCCACGACATGGCGACGCCGATCTCGGCCGGCGAATTGATCCGCTCGAACATTCCCGGCGCCAGCATGACCATCATCGACGCCGCCCACATTTCCAATGTCGAGCAGCCGCATGCGTTCACCGACGCGGTGGTGGGATTCTTGACGCAACGCTGACCAAGACCATCATTGCGAGCGAAGCGAAGCACCAGAATCTTTCCGCAGAGACAGTCTGGATAGCTTCGCTCCGCTCGCAATGACGAAGGAGGAAACAATCATGGACGACCAGAAGCGCCGCGATGCCGGCATGACCGTACGCCGCAAGGTGCTGGGCGATGCCTGGGTCGACAAATCGATCGCCAACCGCAATGCCTTCAACACCGACTTCCAGGACATGATCACCCGCTACGCCTGGGGAGAGATCTGGACGCGACCGCATTTCGACGAGCGCACGCGCCGGGTGCTCGTGATCGGCACCATGGTCGCGCTCGGACAATGGGATGAATTCCGCCTGCATGTGCGCGCGGCACTCGCCGAAGGTGGCTTCAGCCCCGACGACATCAAGGAAATTCTGTTGCAGCAGGCGATCTATTGCGGTGTTCCGGCGGCGAACCACGCCGTCAAGGAGGCCTCAGCTGTTGTGCAGGAGCTCGGCTTGCTCGAGAGCTAGCGGCGCGGCCTTCGCGACGTCGACGGTCTTCGGCGCCGGCGCGGGCCGCTCGATCACCAGCACGACCGCGGCACCCAGCAGCAGCAGTAGCTCGGTTGCATGCAGCCGGAGCGCGGCCATCTCGCCCACCTTCGATGCCATCACCATGCTCGCAAACGAGATCAGGCTCCCGATCGCAAGCGCGATGCCGAGCGCCTCGTCGCTGCTCCCGCTCCTGCGGGTGCGGGGAATGGCGAGCAGCGCAAGATAGATCGCGAAGAACGCCACGACGGTCAGTCGCCCGAGCGCCAGCAGCCAGGCGGCGCGCACGGTGCTCATGCCCGACATCTGAAGCTCGTCGCTGAGGAACAGCGCCACGGCAACGCTCGGCCGCTCGTAGAGGCCGTGCACCGGCGCCACGAAAATGTTGAAGGCGACCATGGTCCAGGCCGGAATGAAATAGGCCGCCAGCAGCGCGCCGTTGATCGAGCCGATCCGCCAATTCCTGAACATGCCGCTTCCCGTTTCGTCATTGCCCTCGGACAGAAGGCTTTGCCGGGAGCTAACGCGCATCGGAGTGTAGCGGCAATTTAAACCCTTTGTTTACCTTAACTGGCCCGTTTCCCCAAAAGAAAAGGGGCCCTGCCTTCCGGCGGGCCCCCTTCCTGCTACTCCCTCGACCTTCAATCCAATCTGTTGTCCTGCTGACCACCCTGCTGCCGGCCCGGCTTGTTGTTGTCGCCCTGGCGCATCGGGTCCTGCTGCTGCTGTCCGGGTTTCTGGCCTCCGCCCTGCTGCTGCCCTGGTTGCTGACTTGGGCGCTGCTGACCAGGGCTCTGGTTCTGCTGGCCCGGATTCTGGTTCTGCTGCTTCGTCATTGGGGGAAACTCCCTTGTTGGACGTCACTCGGGATAACGGCCTGGGGCTGATTTGGTTGCCCTGCAGAGCCGGTTCCTCGTTGCGGGAACCAGATTTTGGCACCAGGCGCCGAAATGACTCTGTACAAGCCCTCAATGCCGAGGCCGGGCAGTTGCAGGCACCAGTTCCCTCCTGTTACAAAACGGGAAGAACGCTCGAGGGGCTGCCGGGGCCCGAGAAGAAGCGTAAGCACTCTCTCGAAGGCTTCCCTTTCAGTCGCGTCAGGTTGGTAACGGCAGCGCATGGATTATTTCGCCCAGCAGCTCATCAACGGCCTCGTGCTTGGTTCCATCTACGGCCTGATCGCGATCGGCTACACGATGGTCTACGGCATAGTCGGCATGATCAATTTCGCCCATGGCGACATCTTCATGATCGGCGGCTTCATCGCACTCATCACCTTCCTGATCCTGATCTCGCTCGGGTTGACCGCGATCCCGGTGATCCTTCTCGTGGTGCTGCTGGTCTCGATGGCAATTACCGCACTTTATGGCTGGACCATCGAGCGCATCGCGTATCGGCCGCTACGCCACTCCTTCCGCCTTGCGCCGATGCTGTCCGCGATCGGCATGTCGTTCGTGCTGACCAACTACTCGCAGGTTGCGCAAGGGGCGCGGGTCAAGCCGATCCCGCCCTTCATCAAAGGCGGCTACACACTGCATGAGAGCGCCAACGGCTTCGTCATCCAGCTCTCGAACATCCAGATCATGGTGGTCCTCACCACCATCGTGCTGCTGGCCATCTTCACCTGGCTTGTTTCGCGCACGAGGCTCGGGCGCGACATGCGTGCCTGCGAGCAGGACCAGACCATGGCGGCGCTGCTTGGTGTTGACGTCGACCGCACCATCTCCATGACCTTCGTGATCGGGGCCGCGCTCGCCGCGGTCGCCGGCCTGATGTACCTGCTTTATTACGGCCTGGTCGATTTCTTCATGGGCTTCGTCGCCGGCATCAAGGCCTTTACCGCCGCCGTGCTCGGCGGAATCGGTTCGCTACCCGGCGCCATGCTCGGCGGTCTCGCGATCGGCCTGATCGAGACGTTCTGGTCGGCCTATTTCTCGGTCGAGTACAAGGACGTCGCCGCATTCTCGATCCTGATCGTCGTGCTGATCTTCATGCCGACCGGCCTGCTCGGCCGTCCCGAAGTCGAAAAAGTCTGACGGACCGCCCGCGTGACAGCCAGCTCGCACGAGACCACCAACACACGTCGCACCGCCGGCATCCCGTTCCTGCTGAAGACCGCATTCATCAACGCGGTGATTGCGCTGGTGCTGTTCTCGCTGATGGTCGGTATCCGCACCGAGGCGGGCTCCGACGGCCAGCTCACCTATTGGACGCGATTCGGCGACCTCGCTTCGCTCGTCGCCGCGGTGTTCGGCGGCTCGATCGTGATCGAGCTGCTGCGGCAATGGATCGGCCCGACCGGCGCCGAGAAGCTCGTGCCCGCTTCGGTGCAGAACGGCGTCTCCTTCATCGGCCGCTACCTTGCGCCCGCGCTCCTGATCTTCACGCTGCTGGTGCCTGTCATCTTTTATAACCAGCGCTACATCCTCGACCTCGCGATCCTCGTGCTCACCTATGTGATGCTGGGCTGGGGCCTCAACGTCGTGGTCGGGCTCGCCGGCCTGCTCGATCTCGGCTACGTCGCCTTCTACGCAGTCGGCGCCTATTCCTACGGGCTGCTCGCCACCAATTTCGGCTGGTCGTTCTGGGTCTGCCTGCCGCTCGCCGGCATCCTTGCCGCGTTCTGGGGCGTGCTGCTCGGTTTCCCCGTGCTGCGCCTGCGCGGCGACTATCTCGCAATCGTGACGCTCGCCTTCGGCGAGATCATCCGCCTCGTCATCATCAACTGGCAGGATCTCACCGGCGGGCCCAACGGCGTCTCGGGCATTCCCCGTCCCTCCTTCTTCGGCATTCCGCTCGACAACAGCGACGACGGGCTGGCTGCCAAACTCGGCATCGAATATTCGCCGACCCATCGCATCGTCTTCCTGTTCTACCTGATCCTGGCGCTGGCGCTTTTGACCAACTGGGTGACGATCCGCCTGCGCCGCCTGCCGATCGGACGCGCCTGGGAAGCGTTGCGCGAGGATGAGGTCGCCTGCCGCGCTCTCGGCATCAACACGACGACGACGAAGCTCACGGCGTTCGCGACCGGCGCCATGTTCGGCGGCTTTGCGGGCGCGTTCTTCGCGACGCGCCAGGGCTTCATCAGCCCGGAATCCTTTACCTTCCAGGAATCGGCGCTGGTGCTCGCCATCGTCGTGCTCGGCGGCATGGGCTCGCAGCTCGGCGTCGCGCTGGCGGCGCTCGCCATGATCGGCGGCTTCGAGCTGTTCCGCAGCCTCGAGACCTACCGCATGCTGGTGTTCGGCGTCGCCATGGTGCTGATCATGATCTGGCGGCCGCGCGGCCTGATCGGCCATCGCGCGCCGACCGTGTATCTGACCAAGGCGCAAACGATCTCCTCCGACCTGGTCAAGGAGGGGCACGGATGAGCGAGGATACAATTCTCAGTGTCGACCGGCTCACCATGCGTTTCGGCGGCATCGTCGCCGTGCAGGACCTGTCGTTTGCGGCCGAACGCAAGAAGATCACCGCGCTGATCGGACCGAACGGCGCCGGCAAGACCACCGTCTTCAACTGCATTACCGGCTTCTACAAGCCGACCGGCGGCGCCATCCGCCTCTCCCATGATGATGGCCGGCAAATCGCGCTGGAGCGGCTCAACGATTTCCGAATCGCCAAGCTCGCCAAGGTCGCCCGCACCTTCCAGAACATCCGGCTGTTTCCCGGCATGACGGCGCTGGAGAACCTGATGGTGGCCCAGCATAACGCATTGATGCGCGCGTCGGGCTTTACGTTTCTCGGCCTGATCGGCGTGCCCACCTACCGCGATGCCGAAAAACGGGCGATCGCGCTCGCCACCGACTGGCTCAGGCGCATCAATCTGCTCGATCGCGCCGACGACGCCGCCGGCAATCTCGCCTATGGCGACCAGCGCCGGCTCGAGATCGCGCGCGCGATGTGCACCGAGCCCGCGCTTCTGTGCCTGGACGAGCCCGCCGCCGGCCTCAATGCACGCGAGAGCGCCGCGCTCAGCGAGCTGCTGCTCTCGATCCGCAGTGACGGTACCTCGATCCTGCTGATCGAGCACGACATGTCGGTGGTGATGGAGATCTCAGACCACATCGTGGTGATGGATCATGGTGTGAAGATCGCGCAAGGCACGCCGCGGGAGGTGCGCGACGATGCCAAGGTGATCGCGGCCTATCTCGGCACGGACGAGGAAGAGGCTGCGGCCGTAATGGAGGGCGGCACGTGACGTCCGCTCCCACCCCCCTGCTCGCGATCCGCAGCCTGCGCGCCGCCTATGGTAAGATCGAGGCGCTCAAGGGAGTCGATGTCGCGATCAATCCAGGCGAGATCGTCGCGCTGATCGGCGCCAACGGCGCCGGCAAATCGACGTTGATGATGACGATCTTCGGCAGGCCGCGTGCCCGCGCCGGGCAGATCCTGTACGAAGGCCGCGACATCACCGACGTCCCTACCCACGAGATCGCACACTTACGCATCGCGCAGTCGCCGGAGGGCCGCCGTATCTTCCCGCGCATGAGCGTGGCGGAGAACCTCCAGATGGGCGCGGACGCCACGGAGTGCACCGATGCGGAGCGCGAGGCGACGCTGGAGCGCGTGTTCACGTTGTTTCCGCGCCTGAAAGAGCGCTATGCGCAGCGCGGCGGCACGCTCTCGGGCGGCGAGCAGCAGATGCTGGCGATCGGCCGTGCCCTGATGAGCCGCCCGCGCCTGCTCCTGCTCGACGAGCCGTCGCTGGGCCTGGCGCCGCTGATCGCCCGACAGATCTTTGATGCCATCCGCGTCCTGAACCGGCAGGACGGCCTGACCGTCCTGATCGTCGAGCAGAACGCCAATCATGCGCTCAAGCTCGCCCACCGCGGTTACGTCATGGTCAATGGCCTGATCACGTTGGCCGGAACCGGTGCCGAGTTGCTGCAGCGCCCCGAGATTCGCGCCGCCTATCTGGAAGGTGGCCGCCACGGCTGAGGCCGCCCGCCTCCTCGTGGAGCCGGGTTCGGCGCGGCCGAATGCGCCGAAATATCTGCGCTCATGCCCGTATTTTGCCGGTGACTTCTCCCGGGATTCATTCAAGAATGGCGCCGGTTTGAACCGGGCCAACCCGGCAACTTCCACAGGCGATCACCCGCGAGGTATCTCATGAAGTCACTGAAACTCATCGGTCTGGCATTCGGCGCGTCGGTCGCGCTGTCGAGCGCGGCATTCGCGCAGGATGTCACCATCGCAGTTGCAGGTCCGATGACCGGCACTGAATCCGCCTTCGGCCGACAGATGAAGAACGGCGCCGACATGGCCGTGGCAGACATCAACGCCGCCGGCGGCGTCAACGGCAAGAAGCTCGCGCTCGATGTCGAGGACGACGCCTGCGATCCCAAGCAGGCCCGCTCGGTCGCGGAAAAGATTGCAAGCGCGAAGATTCCGTTCGTCGCCGGGCACTATTGCTCGTCGTCGTCCATCCCGGCGTCCGAAGCCTATGCCGACGGCAACGTGCTCGAGATCACGCCTGCCTCGACCAACCCGCTGTTCACCGAGCGCAAGCTCTGGAACGTGGCGCGCGTCTGCGGCCGTGACGATCAGCAGGGCCTGATCGCCGCGCAATACATTGCCAAGAACTTCAAGGGCAAGAACATCGCGATCCTCAACGACAAGACCACCTACGGCAAGGGTCTGGCGGATGAGACCAAGAAGGCGCTCAACAAGGCCGGCATCACCGAGAAGATGTACGAGTCCTACAACAAGGGCGACAAGGACTTCAACGCGATCGTCTCGCGCCTGAAGAAGGACAACATCGATCTCGTCTATGTCGGCGGTTACCACCAGGAAAGCGGCTTGATCCTGCGCCAGATGCGCGACCAGGGCCTCAAGACGATCCTGATGGCCGGCGACGCGCTCGCCGACAAGGAATACGCCTCCATCACCGGCCCCGCCGGCGAAGGCACGCTGTTCACCTTCGGTCCCGATCCGCGCGAGAAGCCGACCGCGAAGAAGATCGTCGACGCCTTCAAGGCCAAGAATATCGACCCCGAAGGCTATACGCTCTACACCTACGCGGCGATGCAGGTCTGGTCGCAGGCAGCCAAGAAGGCCGGCACCACCGACCCCAAGAAGGTCATGGAAACGATGAAGGCCGGCAAGTGGGACACCGTGATCGGCCCGATCGAGTATGATGCCAAGGGCGACATCAAGCAGCTCGACTACGTCGTCTACAAGTGGGACGCCAAGGGCGGCTACGCCCAGATCAAGGGCAACGGCACTTGAGACAGGACTGCTGACCTTTTAACTCCACCAGCGTCAACGCCCCGGCTCGCCGGGGCGTTTTGTTTCGGCACGCCGTCAGACGGCTGCGAAAAGCTCGTCGCCCGCCGCTTCCTGCGCCTTCCGGAGCGCCTGCAGCAGGTCGTTCGGCCGAAACGGCTTTTGCAGGCATATCACGCCGTCGAGGCCGGGTGCCTCGCCCATGAAATCCAGCGCCGTCATCCCGGATATCGCCACGATCGGAAATCCGGGAATCCGTTCGCGAATAGCTGCCATGACCTCGATCCCGCTGGCATCGGTCAGGAAAATGTCGACGATCGCTGCATCGAAAACGTTCTCGCCGAACGCCTTCAGGCCCGCCGCGCCACTCTCCGCCTCGACCACGTCGTATTGGTTGACCCGAAGAACAATCGAGACCATGGCACGGACGTCCTTTTGATCATCGACAACAAGGACACGGGGCATGGGAACAACTCCCGGATTCGTATCATTAACTGGTTCAATTCAACGGCGGGGGGCGCCCGGCCAGTATGGGGTCCGTCCAGTAAAGCCAACCTTACCGACTTCCTATTCCGATTCCCTGTCCGAGTTAAGTAAGCTGTAACCCTCGGTTGAGTCGTGGGCACGTTCCCCCAGGACACGCGCCCGGAGCCGGCTACCATGGAGGCGAGAGCCGACAATCCAAGGCAGCCGGCCAACGAAGCCACGTGGACTACCCATCGACCTAGCGAGAGGTTGACGTGCACGCAAAGAACGACCGAAGCACATTCCTTTCGACCTTGCCGGCCACGCAGCGCGATCGCGCTGGAGCATTGGCGATCGTCGGGGTTTCCGCGATCCTGTTCGCAATCGCCGTGCCCTTCGCGGGCACGCCGCTGGCCCAGGTACCGGGCTTCGTGGCGAGCTATCAATCGGCGCTCACGGTCAGCGACATCATCACGGCCGTTCTGCTGCTGTCGCAATTCTATGTGCTGCGCAGCCGCGCACTGCTGCTGCTGGCCACCGGTTATCTGTTCACCGCAGCGTCGGCGGTAACCCACGCCCTGACCTTCCCAGGGCTGTTCGCGCCGACCGGACTGCTGGGCGCCGGGTCCCAGACCACGGTCTGGCTCTACATGATCTGGCACGGCGGTTTCCCATTGCTGGTGCTGGCCTATGGCTGGCTGAAGGATGCCGACGGTGGCCCCAAGGTCGACGGACCGACCGGGCGCTCGATCGTGGTCGCCGTCCTCGGCGTGATCGCCGCGATGATCGTCATCGCCTGGGTCGTCACGGCGCAGCACGATCTGCTGCCCGTCCTGTTGAAGGACGGTCGCTACACCACCACCATGATCGGGGTGGTATCATTCGTCTGGTCCTTGAGCTTCGCGGCGCTGATCACGTTGTGGCTCCGCAAGCCGCATACGGTGATCGACATCTGGCTGATGGTCACCATGTGCGCCTGGCTGTTCGACATCGCATTGTCGGCGATCGCCAACGTTGCGCGCTACGATCTCGGCTTCTATGCCGGCCGGCTCTACGGCCTTTGCGCTGCGAGCTTCGTGCTCGCCGTGCTCCTGATCGAGAACGTTCGTCTCCAGGCCACCACGATGGGCCTCCTCGGCCGGTTGCGCGAGCAATCGGCTTCGGAGCGCGACTACTACGACAAGCGCCTCGCACTCTACGGTGCGGTCGTCGAGTCCTCCAACGATGCCATCATCACCCAATCCCTCGACGGCATCATCACGGGCTGGAACAAGGCCGCCGAGCGCCTGCTCGGCTATTCCGCAGCGGAGGCCATCGGCCAGTCCATCGAGATGATCGTGCCGCAGGATCGCAAGGCAGAGGTCAGAAGCATTCTCAACCGCGTCAGCAACAACGAAACGATCGCCCAGCAGGAGACCGTCCGTGTGCGAAAGGACGGGCGCCCGATCGACCTCGTGCTCAATATCTCTCCCTTGAAATCAGTCAGTGGTGAGATCATCGGCGTCTCCAAGATTGCCCACGATATCACCGAGGAGAAGCAATCACGAGAAAAGCTGCGCCGCGAGATCGAGGAGCGCCAGCGCATCTTCGAGACCTCGCAGGACCTGATCCTGGTCACCGACGGATTCGGCAATTTCATCCAGGTCAGCCCGAGCGTGAAGGAGATTCTCGGCTTCACTCCGGAAGACATGATCGGGCACAGCGCGACAGAGTTCATCCACCCCGACGATCTCGAGAGGACGCGCGAGGAGATGCGCGCGGCCCGGCGCGGTCATATCAAGCGCAGCTTCGAGGCGCGCTACTATCATTACGACGGACACGAGGTCACGCTGAACTGGATGGGCACCTGGTCGGAGCCGGTGAAGCGCCATTTCTTCATCGGCCGCGACCTCACCGACAAACAGGCGGCGGAGGCCCAGCTCCGGCAGGTCCAAAAGATGGATTCGATCGGCCATCTGACCGGCGGCGTCGCCCACGACTTCAACAACGTGCTCACCGTCATCACCGGCACGATCGGTATCCTGGCGGACGCAGTCGCCGACCGGCCGGAGCTTGCCGCCATCACCAAGCTGATCGACGATGCCGCCGAGCGCGGCGCGCAGCTGACCAAGCATCTGCTCGCCTTCGCCCGCAAGCAGCCGCTGCAGCCGCGCGAGATCGACGTCAATGCGCTGATCCTCGAGGCCACCAAGCTGCTGCACCCCACGCTCGGCGAGCAGATCACCATCATGCCGCAGCTCACCGAGGATGCCTGGCCCGCTTTGGTCGATCCGGGCCAGCTTTCCACCGCGATCCTCAATCTCGCGCTGAACGCACGCGATGCCATGCCGGACGGCGGCACCCTGGTGCTTGAAACCCGCAACATCTTCCTCGACGACGGCTATGCCAGCATGAATGTCGACGTCGTCGCCGGCAAATACGTGATGATCGCGGTCAGCGACACGGGATCGGGAATTCCGGCCGCCCTGCTCGATCGGGTGTTCGATCCTTTCTTCACCACCAAGGAGGTCGGCAAGGGCACCGGCCTCGGCCTCAGCATGGTGTTCGGCTTTGTCAAGCAGTCCGGCGGTCACATCAAGATCTACAGCGAGGAAGGCCACGGCACGAGCGTGAAGATCTATTTGCCGCGTTCCACCGGCGTGCAGGAGACCGAATACGAGGTGCTGCAGAATGTGCCCATCGCCGGCGGCAACGAGAAGATCCTGATCGTCGAGGACGACGCGCTGGTGCGGCAGTATGTCGTGACCCAAGTCAAGAGCCTCGGCTATGCCGCGCTGGAAGCGGCCAACGCGGCCGAAGCCCTCGACATCATCGATGCGGACGAGGACATCGACCTGCTCTTCACCGACGTCATCATGCCCGGCAACATGAACGGCCGCCAGCTCGCCGACGAGGCGGCACGGCGGCGCCCGGAGCTGAAGACGCTGTTCACCTCGGGCTACACGGAAAACGCCATCGTCCATCACGGCCGGCTCGATTCCGGCGTGCTGCTGCTGGCGAAGCCCTACCGCAAGTCGGAACTCGCCAGGATGCTCAGGACGGCGCTGGCGAGTTGAGCCTGTCGCTGGCGTGGGCTATCGCTGAAGCCATGCTAGCCGCATGGAGTGCCGCCCTTGAAAAACCTCCTCACTGACGTCGCCGGCGTTCGCGTCGGCCATGCCCATGACGCGAAGCTCGCCTCTGGTGCCACGGCCATCGTGTTCGACCAGCCGGCGGTGGCGGCGATCGACGTCCGCGGCGGCGGCCCCGGCACCCGTGAGGATGCGTTGCTTGACCTCGCCAACACGGTCGAGCGCGTCGACGCGATCGCATTGTCGGGCGGCTCCGCCTTCGGTATCGAGACCGGCGGCGGCGTGCAGGCCTGGCTCGCCGAGCAGGGCCGCGGCTTCCGCGTCCGCGAGGCGCTCATTCCGATCGTGCCGGGCGCGATCCTGTTCGATCTGCTCAACGGCGGCGACAAGGCCTGGGGCCGCTTCGCGCCCTATCGCGATCTCGGCTACGCCGCGGCGGTCGCCGCCGGAACGGGCTTTGCGATCGGAAGCGTCGGCGCCGGCCTGGGGGCCACCACCGCGACATTCAAGGGCGGGCTCGGCTCGGCCTCCGCGGTGACCAGCAATGGGGTCACGGTCGCGGCGCTCATCGCCGTCAATGCGGTCGGTAGCGCCACCGTCGGCGACGGACCGTGGTTCTGGGCGGCGCCGTTCGAGGTCGATGGCGAGTTCGGCGGCCGCGGGCTGCCCGAGGCGTTCACGGACGACATGCTCAAGATGCGCGTCAAGGGCGGCCCCGCCGCAAACGAGCGCGAGAACACCACGATCGGCGTCGTCGTCACCGATGCGGTGTTGACCAAGCCGCAGGCCAAGCGGCTGGCGATGATCGCGCATACCGGCTTTGCGCGCGCGATCTACCCGGTTCATGCCCCGACGGATGGTGACGTTTTGTTTGCCGCCGCGACATGTGTCAAGCCGATCGATCCGGTCGTCGGCCTGACCGAGCTCGGCATGGTCGCCGCCAACGTGGTCGCCCGCGCGATCGCCCGCGGCGTTTACAGCGCAACCGCGCTGCCGTTCCCGGGCGCGCAGCCGGCATGGAAGGACCGGTTCGGCTGAGGTCTCGAAAAGCGCGTCAGACGCTTATCGAGATCGAGGAGGAGGCCGCGTTCGCCGATGATCCCTGTCCCTGGCTCTGCATCATCTGCGCAAACCAGTCATAGGGCGTATTGCCGGCGCCGGAGCCATTCGAAGAGCTGGAGGCGCCCGGCACGGTCGTCGTCATCTTGAAACCGTCGGCGTAGGTGACGGTGGTCGTGGTCGAGCCGTCGGCGCTGGTCGAGGTGGTCGTGGTCGAGCCGCCGCTCGACGATGACGACTTGGAATCCGAGCCGCTGCCCGACGCATCGCCCGAGCCGCTCGCCGCCTGCGCGTGGTGGTGGCCGCCATGATGGCCGCCGGCGCCCTTCAGCGCCTTCGACATCTCGTCGAGGCTGACGCTGCCGTCGGAATCGGTATCCAGCTTGGAGAACACGTCGTCGGCCTGCGCCAGATTGGTGCCGCCCGCGCCCAGCGCATTCTCGAACTCCGACTTGCTGATCTGGCCATCGCCATTCGCGTCGAGTTGCGAGAACAGGTCTTTCAGCGCTGCGTCGCGGTCCGTCGAGGTCGAGCTGGCCGGGTCCGTCGACCGGCTTTGCGCGGCGAACAACGCATTCATCGTGTCCGGCGAGATCTGCGGATAATAGCCCGCATTCGCCGACGAAGCCGCACTGCTGGACGTGCCGCTGTTGCTGCCGTCGATCGCGAAGGGATTGCTCGCCGCATTTTGCGACGAGCCCGCCTGCTGCGTCGCGGACGATTTCGAGTTCGTCAACGATTGAATGGCATCGAGCGCACTCGAGACCGCACCAAGAGCGAACAACATTGCACAACTCCAACCGATGCGGCATGCCGCCGCCAATGTTCCGCCGTTGAGGTCAGCAAGCGTCGTGCCAGCGCGAAAAGCTCAATGTAATCCAGCCCGGCCGCGCTTTATGGGCACCGGGAACATCGGCAATTCATGCCGCCACCGGCAGAATTTTCCGCCCACAGGAAGCTGATCCTCCGCGCATTGCCGGGCCGGGAGGCCCATGTTAGGCGAGGCCGTTCGTCCTTCCGCTGCCACGGGAAACCGCGCCATGACCCAAGCCTTCGCCCCCCGCCCCCTGGCCATCGCCCCCTCGATCCTGGCTTCGGATTTCTCCAGGCTCGGCGAGGAGGTTCGCGCGGTGGACGCGGCCGGCGCCGATTGGATCCATCTCGACGTGATGGACGGCCACTTCGTGCCGAACATCTCCTACGGCCCCGACGTCATCAAGGCGATGCGCCCGCACACCAAGAAGATCTTCGATGCGCATCTGATGATCGCGCCCTGCGACCCCTATCTGGAAGCCTTCGCCAAGGCCGGCTGCGACCACATCACCGTACATGCCGAGGCAGGTCCGCATTTGCACCGCTCGCTGCAGGCGATCCGCGCGCTCGGCAAGAAGGCCGGCGTCTCGCTCAATCCGGGCACGCCGATCAGCGTACTGGAATACGTGCTCGACCTCGTCGACCTCGTGCTGGTGATGTCGGTCAATCCAGGCTTCGGCGGCCAGGCTTTCATTCCCGCCGCGATCGGCAAGATCCGCGACATCCGCGCGATGACCGCGGGACGGCCCGTCGACATCGAGGTCGACGGGGGCGTCGGCCCCGACGTCGCGGGCGCGCTCGCAGCGGCCGGCGCCAATGCCTTCGTCGCCGGCACGTCCGTGTTCAGGGGCGGCACGCAGGAGGCCTACAAGACCAACATCGCGGCGATCCGCAACGCCGCCGCGGGCGCACGCGGCGAAGCGATCTGAGCTGTAGCGAGGCTCGGAAAGCGCCGAAAACCTGCGGCTTGTACGGAGGCCACAGCGGGCATTGCTTAAAATTGCAACTATGATCCGTACTCATCCGGGCTTCACTGATTCGCGCAAATCACCGCTACTAACTCCCGTCTGCTTTTGACGGGAGCACATCATGACGACGACCCTGGTTTGGACTGGCGTGGCGTTGTGGATCGGTTTCAGCGCGTTCGTCGTGTTTGGCCCATCGGCCGGCCCGGACAAAGTCCCGGCGCGTTCCACGCCTGTCATCCGCCGCGACAGGGCCTGATCCCATGCAGATCGCCCTCACCAAGCTTCAGCCGAAGCGCCGTTGCCGAATCCCGCGTCGTCCGCATCCGAACCTCGATTATTTCTTCGGCCGCCTCGAACGCGCCGAAGGTACGCTCGACGATGATTCCCGCCCCGACAATAGAGACCTCGATCATTCGTTCGCCTCACAGCGTCGACACTGAGACCCCTTTTTCCGGATTGAAACCATGAAACCGCACTGCCCGAATTGCTTCAAGGAAATGGACAAGGCAGCCGCCTCGCGCAACCTCTTCAGCTGCGAACCCTGCCGCGAGATCATTCAGTATTTTGGCGGCAGCGTGGATTACGGCGAACCCGCTCCCCAGTTCTCCTGGCCGATCCGCCGCAAACGTGCCGTCCCCGCCGCCCAGGCCGCCTGATCTGTCCTAGCCCCACACCACGCCGGGATCCGGTTCTGGCAGAGCCATTCGCGGCGGCCGCACGACGGTGACGGTGCAGGTCGCCTCCGCGGCCACCTTGGCCGAGACGCTTCCGAGCAACGTGCGCCTGAACGAGCCTTGCCGGGCACCGATGATGACGTGGTCGACCTGATTGACCTCGGCAAATTCCAACACGGCGGCGGCAGGATCGACGGCTTCCAGCACATGAACCGATAGCCGGCTTTCGTCGAGCTTCAACGGCGTCGCCCAATGCCGGAGCGCGACGAGGCGGTCGATATGCTTGTTGGAGCCCTGCTCATCCAGCGTCTTGTCGATGGCGATGCGGTTGAGCTTCAGCACGTTGACACAGGCCAGCCGTGCCGACGGCAGGGTCGCGAGGATGCGCTCCGTGGTGACCCGTAGCGACTCGTTCAGTTCCGGCTCACCCTCGGCCGTATCCAGCGCGACTGCGACGATCGGGCTCATCGCAATTTGCGTCGCAACATCGGATCTCCCGCCCTGCGGCTTGACGTCGGGGTTGAAGCGGCGCCGCCAGGCCACACTGAGAGGATCGCGCTTCAGGCGTTCCGCGCGCGCGGTGAGCTTGACCTGGTCCGGATGGGTCAGATCGAAGGCCAGCTGAGCTGCCGTCGGATAGCGCCAGTCCGGCTCGATCTCCAGGCACCGCAGCACCACCTCCTGGAGCCAGGGCGGATAGTCGCTGCGCAGCGCGCGCGGCGGATAAGGATCGCGCCACAGCCGACGCCGCATCGCGCGCAGCGTCTCGCCCTCGCCAAAGGGACGTTCGCCGGTGGTGAAGAAATAGAGCAGCACGCCCAGGGAAAACAGGTCACTGCGCGGATCGTCGCGCACCCCTCGAAGCCGTTCCGGCGCCATATAGGGCGCAGTGCCGTAAGGCAGGCGGAACTCCGCCTGCAACAGATCGGGCAGATGATTGTGATGAGACAGGCCGAAGTCGATCAGCACGGCCTCGCCCCGCGCCTTCTCGTCACTCCCGCGGAACATGATGCTGCTAGGCTTGATATCGTGATGGATCACGTTCTGCCGGTGCAAATCGGCAAGGGCGGTCGCGATTTTTGCGACGAGCAGCCGCACTTCGTCGTAAGGCAGCGGCAGGTCGGGCAGCCGCTTGTAGAGGGTCGTTCCCGAAATGCGCTCGATCACGGCATAGGCCTGATGCGCGAAATCACCGGTGCCGTAGCAGTGCGGTACATGGGGTCCCGTCAACCGCGGCAGGATCATCATCTCCATCTCGAAGGACACGATCGCGGCGGGATCTTCGCCTTCGGACGCCCTTGGGATCTTCATCAATAGCGGCACGTCGATATCGGCATGGGTGACGGTCCAGAGCGTCGCCATGCCGCCGGCATGCACGCATTCGCCGATGGTGTAACCGTCGATGACGGCGCCTGACTTGACGAGAGGTATCGGCATCGGTCTCTACCGCCCCTCCGACAGCCGGTCGGCGAGCCAGTGCGGCAGGCCGTTCCCGCGGATCCGGTTCGCCGCGCTCGCGATGTCATAGGGCGCGCGACAATACGTGATTTGGCATAATGCCGTATCGAACAGCGCGAACGCCGCCGACGGATCACCGTCGCGCGGCTGGCCCACGGCACCGAGCACGGCGAGCCATTGCCGGCCGCGCAGCAGCGGCACCGAAACGTCGGTCTTGGGCACGAGGCCCGTCATCTTCGCCGTCACCGACATCGAATAGAGCGCGGGACGATGGATGTGGCCGCAGAAGGTCACGTGAGCCGTCGTCGATATCAGGCTCTTGGCGGCATCCGCCGTCGAGCGGATGTAGTGCCAGCGCTGGGGCTGCGAGGCTTCCGAGTGCACGAACAGACGGTCGCCGTCCTCGACGAGCATCGGCAGTTCGGCGAGAAACCGGCGCTGCGCGGGGTCGAGCCGTCCGCGCGTCCATTCGATTGCGATCTGCGCTTCATTGTTCATGGTCTCGGACGAGGAGTTCACCGCATGGTCGTGATTGCCGCGGACGGCAACGGCGCCCTGGGCGACCAGCTCCATCACGGTATCCACGACCCATTCCGGGTCGGCACCATAGCCCACGAAATCGCCGAGCAGGACGAACCGCTCCGCGCCCCTGGCGCGGGCCGCCTTCAGGCACGCCTCGAATGCCTGCCGGTTGCCATGGATATCCGAGAAGACAGCGAGAAGCACGCACCCTCCACCCTCCACCCTCAAACTCTTACTGGGGGCTGATAGAGCCAATTCGAGGGAGTCAACAAGATGCGCCTGCGCGAGGCGCTTTACCAGCCGCCCACTGGGGCGATGGGGACTATTGCTCGTCCTTGGGCGGCATTTCGGATGGCTGCAGGGACGAGGTGATTGGAACGAAGACCGTTCAGCTCCGGTTAATGGCAGAGCGAAGGAGTAGGCCTCATGAGTACGGGTCATCACAAGGAAACCGCCCATCCTCCGATCATTACGGTAGGCGAGCTCATCGACGAACTCTGTCGGCTGCCTGATACCGCCGTCGTCCGCTTCCGGTGTCCCATGCTCAATCAGGAGCTGACATTCTATCACCTTCGAAAGCGGTCGAAGGACACTGTCGAAATCGCGATCAATGCCTATCCGGAGAGTCCGCCGATCGTGCCGGCATCCAACGGCGGGCTCCACGCGCGCAGGCATGCGGCAGCTTCGCCCGCGGTTCGCGCGGACGGACCTCTTCACAAGGCGAGAGGGTGAGTCGGGCGTAGCGACCTAGCCTGCCTTCAATCCGCGCAGCACCAGCGCGAGCGTCGCATCGACACGCGCCGGCAGCTCGGCATCCTTCCACTCATCGGCATGCGCCGGATGATGGAAGCGACAGGTCGCATCGAACAGTGCGCGTGCCGTGACCTTGACGTCGTCAACCGCGAACACGCCCTGCTTGACGCCGTCGGACAGGATCGCCGCGATCTGGTCAATCATGGTATCCTTGTGGCACCTGACGGCCGCACAGGCCTCGCGCGCCAGGGTCAGATAAGTCTCGAACATTTCAGGGTCGTCGAGCACGCGCGAACGTTTTGCAGCAAAGAGCGTGCGCAGCCAGCAGTCGAGCCGATCGGCCGCGGGCCCCTGCTCCCTGGCGATTGCCAGAAGCGGCGCGTCGATGCGGTCGAGCCAACGTTTGGCGACGGCTTCGCGCAGCGAGGCTTTGCTCGGGAAATGGCGGTAGACGCTGCCGTGGCTCACATCGAGCGCACGGGCAACATCGACCACGGTGGCCTTGGCGAGTCCGTAGCGCCGCAAGACGTCCTCGGTGACTTCGAGGATCCGCTCCGGCGTCAGGATAACGGCTTCGTTCATGCCAGCACCTTGTTCCCGTTCAGGGTTGACCCGGCGATGGAGCTGCTTCCGAAGCGCCCCACCTGGTCGTTTCGGAAAGCTCTCGCCTCAATGAGGCAGTTTTGCAGCCTGCGCCGCGATCTGGCGCGCGACCAGCAGATTGAGCCAGTGCCCAATCGTGCCGGTGAGATTGATGATTTCGATCGTCATTGTCTTTGTCTCCATTCGTCCGCGACCCTCGCCCTTGAATGACGACCCTCGATCCGAGTGATTTCGGATGTCGGGCTCCCCCCGGAGGTGGCCACGGGACACCCAATCGGAGCGTCCGGGAACGGATATACACGTCTCGCTGACAGATTTCAATATCTGTCAGTCAATGATACGTGATTGACAGTTAACTTTTGCCATCAGGAGGGCTCCCGCCCACCCGCGGGCCTGATCAACAAGCGCCTGTGACACAGCGGTGGCTTACGCTACGCTCACCCGCCCAAGAACTCATCACAAGAAGCGGACCCCCCATGCCCATCGTCAACCGCATCGCCGCCCTCTCCGACGAAATGGCCGCCTGGCGACATGACTTTCACGAGAACCCTGAGTTGCTCTACGAGGTCCATCGGACCGCCGGCATCGTCGCCGAGAAGTTGCGCGCGTTCGGCTGCGACGAGGTGGTGACGGGCATCGGCCGCACCGGCGTCGTCGGGGTGATCCGCGGCCGCAAATCCGGCTCCGGCAAGGCGATCGGCCTGCGCGCCGACATGGATGCGCTGCCGATCATGGAAGCCGCCGATGTGCCCTACGCCTCGAAGGTCCCCGGCAAGATGCATGCCTGCGGCCATGACGGCCACACCGCGATGCTGCTCGGCGCCGCAAAGTACCTCGCCGAGACGCGCAATTTCGATGGCACCGCAATCCTCATCTTCCAGCCCGCCGAGGAAGGCGGTGGCGGCGGCAAGGCCATGGTCGAGGACGGCCTGATGACGCGCTGGAACATCGAGCAGGTCTACGGCATGCACAACATGCCGGGCCTGCCCGAAGGCCATTTCGCCACCACGTCAGGCCCGCTGCTCGCCTCTTCCGACAACATCCAGATCACCGTCCGCGGCAAGGGCGGTCATGCCGGCGCAACGCCGCACCAGGCGATCGACAGCGTCTTGATCGGCTCGCAGATCGTGAACGCGCTGCAATCGATCGTCGCCCGCAACGTCGATCCGCTGAAATCGGCGGTGATCTCGGTGACGCAATTCCACGCCGGCACCGCTTTCAACATCATCCCGGAGACCGCCGAGCTCAGCGGCACCGTGCGCACGCTCGACCCTGAGGTGCGCGATCTGGTCGAGCGCCGCATCGGCGAAGTCGCCGACAGCGTCGCCCGCGCCTATGGCGGCACTGCCGAGACGAAATACTCGCGGATGTATCCAGTGACGATGAATCATCCGCGCGAAGCCGTTGTCGCCGCCGACGTGGCCCGTGACATCGTGGGCAGCGAGCGCGTCAACGACCGCATCATTCCGATGATGGGCGCGGAAGACTTCTCGTTCATGCTGGAGGAGCGCCCCGGCGCGATGGTGCTGGTCGGCATGGGCGACAGCCCGGCGTGCCACCACCCGGCCTACGTCTTCAACGACAACATCCTCGGCCACGGCGCCTCGTTCTGGGTGCGCCTGATCGAGACGGCAATGCCGGCGGGCTAGATACGCCGATTTGCCGAGCATCAGGACGTGCGGCGACGCACGTCCTGCAGATCCGCATCCATGCCGGCGGCAAGCCCGTCGGCGACGATTCGCGCGATCTTCGGGAACGGCTTGCGCGCATCGATGGCCACACTCACGGTCTGCGGATCGGCCCCCTTGTCGCGTACGGGCACGAACACCAGCGCGCCGCTGACGAGCTCGGGGGCGGCATCGAGCTCGGAGGTGAAAGCAACGTAGTTGCCGCTCCCCGCGAGGCGCTTCACCAGTTGCAGCGAATTGGTCTCGATCGTCCCCTCCGACAACAGCCAGCCATGGCGTGCCTCGAGGTAGCGCCTGATCGCCAATGCCTTGTTTTGCAGGACGATGGGATAGCCTGCCACTTCCTGCATGCTGGTGGTCTTGCGCTGGGCCAGCGGATGGTTCGGCGCGACTACGCAGCCGAAGGGCAGCTCGCGGCGCCACAGCACATGGATCTCACGGTGCGGATTGAGATTGAAGGCGGCAATCAGATCGGCGGCTCCGGACAGCAGCGCGGTCTGCGCATCATCCGTGCCGCCGACCTGAATCTCGAGCGAGATACGGGGATGGCGCCCCTTCAGCTCGCTCACGAACCGCGGCAGGAATCCGTTGACATGGCTGTCCATCGCAACGAGACGCACATGGCCCTGGTTGACGCCCTGCAGCTGCTTGAACTCGGCATTGGCCCGCCGCTCGTCCGAGCGCCAACGGCGCGTCAGCGCGACCAGCGCATCGCCGGCCGGCGTCAGCCGCATGCCGCCGGTCACGCGCTCGAACAGGGTGACGCCGAGATCGCGCTCCAGAAGCAGGATCTGCCGGTTGATGGCAGACGCCGCGATATTCATTTCCCGGGCAGCGCTCTGGATTGATCCGGACCGCGCCACCTGGTCGGCATAGCGCAATGCCGCCGGAACGAGCGACCCTCTCACGTGACCTGCACCTGCCCGCACCCATTCTAATTTTGCGTATGGAGAATTGCCTATTCTGTGCTGGACGGCAATGGGTGATTGAGCCGAACATGTGCGCCGAGGTGATTTCCTTCGACCGCTGCGAGGTGCCCGTCGCAGGTTTTGGGGCAAAACGTTCATGACTGCGTCTCGCTCGCATCGGCTCCGGCTGGACGCCATCACGCACCGGTTCGGCGCGAGCACGGCCGTGCGGGATATCAACCTCGATATCGCCGGCGGCGAGCTCGTCGCCCTGCTCGGCCCGTCCGGCTGCGGCAAGTCGACCTTGCTGCGGATCATCTCCGGCTTCATCCGGCAGAGCGAAGGCCGCGTCCTGTTCGACGACAGCATAGCCGATGCCCTGTCGCCCGCGGAGCGCGGCGTCGGCATCGTCTTCCAGAACTACGCGCTGTTTCCGCACATGAGCGTCGGCGAGAACGTCGCTTACGGCCTCCAGGCACACAAATGGCCGCGCGAGCGCATCGCCAAGCGCGTCGCCGAGATGCTCGATCTCGTCCATATGGGCGAATTCGCCAGCCGCAGGCCGCGAGAACTGTCCGGTGGCCAGCAGCAGCGCGTGGCGCTGGCCCGCTGCCTCGCCATCGATCCCAAAGTCCTGCTGCTCGACGAGCCCTTCGGAGCCCTCGACAAGAATTTGCGCCTCGACATGCAAATCGAGGTCAAACGCCTCCAGCGCCAATCCGGCATCACCACCATCCTGGTCACCCACGACCAGGAGGAGGCGCTGTCGATGGCCGACCGGATCGCGGTGATGTCGCGCGGGCGCATCGAGCAGATCTCGACCCCGACCGGCATCTACGACACGCCGCAAACGCTGTTCGTGAACGAATTCGTCGGAACCACCAACGTGCTGCGCGGTGAACTCATCGAAGGTTCTGCCGTTCGGCTCGAGAACGGCCACGTTCTCCCCGTCAGCCCGAACAAAACACTTCAGCAGGGGCACGCGGTCGTCGTGTCGATCCGTCCTGAGCAGTTGCGCTTCCGACCAGCTCCGTCCGATGGCGCCTTCACCGCGATCATCACCACGGTGCTGCCGCTCGGCGCGCAGGTCGTCTACGACGTCGCGCTGACCGCGGGCCCCTCGCTCAAGGTCGCGGAGACCCGCGATGCCGAGGGCGCGCTGCGCCCGGTCGGCGCGACCGTTTATCTGGCACCGGCCTCACCGGCGGCCTGCCATGTATTCCCCGCATCCTGAGTCCGGAGAGAACGCCGCCATGACATCATTCAGAACCGTTACGATCGATCGCCGGCGCCTGTTGCGCAGCGCCGGCGGCCTCGCGCTCGCGGCGAGCCTGCCGCCCGTCGCGCACGCACAAAACAAGTCGCTGATCGCGGCAACCTTCCCCGGCACCTGGAACGAGGCGGACCGCGACGTCATCGCACCGGCGTTCAAGCAGCTGACCGGCGCCGCCGTTACGCAATCCATCATCCTCGGCACCGACCAGGTATCGCGGCTCGTTGCCGCCAAGGGCAATAAGCCGCCGTTCGACGTTGCGTTCTTCGACGCACCGCAGGTGATCGATGCGGTCCGCGAAGGCCTGATCGTGGAATATCCCATCGCGCAGTCGCCCAACTACAAGGACTTGCTGCCGACCGCCCAGGACAAATGGGGCCCGAAGATCACCATGCAGGTGATCGGCCTCGGCTACAATCCCGACAAGATCAAGATTCCGCCGACGAGCTGGGACGATCTGCTCGATCCAAAATACAAAGGCCGCGTCGGCCTGACCGCGCTCAACAGCCAGCTCGGCATCGCCTTCCTTGCCGAGATCAACCGCCTCAAGGGCGGCACCGACGAGGATTTCGAGCCGGCGTTCAAGTTCCTGAAGCAGCTCTTGCCGAATGTCGGTGCGATCGGCGCCAATCTCGGCGCGTTCGCGACGCTGTGGCAGCAGGAGCAGATCGATATCGCTCCCTACAATTTCAACTTCGTCCAGACGCTCAAGGCGAAGGACGTGCCGGTCGAATTCATGGTCCCGGCGACCGGCCCGGTCGGCTGGTCGACCAGCCTGCACATCGTCGCAGGCGCCGCCGAGCCCGAGCTTGCAGTCCGATATATCGACCTGCATCTGGCCGCAGCGACTCAGGAGAAGCTGCTGAAGCCGCCCTATGACGTCATTCCGACCAATGCGAAGGTCGAGCTCGGGGGCGCCATCACGAAGTCGCTGGCCAGGACGCTCGACGATGTCGCCAAGATCCGCACCATCAACTGGGAAAAGATCAACCCCCAGCGCGGCGCGCTGATCGATCGTTTCAACCGCGAGATCAAGCTTTAAGGGGGAGACCTGGCGATGGAGGCCGATTCAAGGCTCGTCCTGCCGCTTGCCGCCCTCTTCACGGCATTCTTTGTCGCGCCGCTCGTGGTCCTCCTCCTGCTGTCCCTGCATGGCGACATCGCCATGCAGGGCTGGACACTCGGCAACTACGCGAAGTTCTTCAGCGATCCCTTCAGCTACTCGATCCTGATCGATACGCTCCTGCTCGGCGTCAAGGCAACGTTAGTGTGCCTGTTGTTCGGTTACCCCGTCGCCTGGCTCTGCGCACGCGCCGGCGCACGTTGGCAGAGCGTGCTGGTGTTCCTGGTCATCCTTCCGATCCTGACCTCAGTGGTGGTCCGCACCTTTTCCTGGATCGTGATTTTGGGCCGGCAGGGCCTGCTCAACCAAATCGTCATGGGGCTCGGCCTCAGCAACGAGCCGCTGCGACTGCTCTATACCGAGGTTGGTGTCGTGATGGTGCTTGCCCAGGTGCAGATGCCGCTGATGGTGCTGCCGATCCTCACCGTGCTGTCGAAGCTCGACCCGAATTTTGGCGATGCCTCGCGCGTGCTCGGGGCCGGCGAATGGCGCACCTTCTTCCGCATCACGCTGCCGCTGTCGCTGCCCGGCATCATCGCCGGCTGCATCCTGACCTATGCCGCGAGCATCACGGCCTTCGTCACGCAGACTCTGATCGGCGGGGCGCGGCTGATCTACATGCCGCTCGATATCTACCAGCAGGCGGTCGGCGCCAATAACTGGCCGTTCGCCGCGGCGCTGTCGATCATCTTCATGGTCACGGTGATGATCGTCGTCGGCGTGCTCGGCGCTATCGGCCGCAGGAGCGAGATTCATGGCCGGGCTTAGACGAATCCGCTGGGAAGCCCTGTCGCTCAAATTCGTCTTCGGGTTGCTTGCGGCCATCGCCTTGCTGTTCCTGATGTTGCCTACCGCAGTCGTGCTGCTGACCTCGCTCACGTCATCGCAATCCCTGCGATTTCCGCCGCCCGGATTCTCATTGCGCTGGTATGTCGCGCTGCTCGACGCCGACCAGATGCAGCGCGCAGGGCTGAACAGTCTGATCGTGGCGTTCTGGACCACGCTGCTGTCGACGATATGCGGCACGGCCGCAGCGCTCGCGATCGCGCGCAGCCGCTCGCCGATGATGCGCGCAGCCGACCTGCTGTTCATGTCACCGCTGCTCCTGCCTGCGCTGTCATTCGGCTTTGCCGCGCTGATCTTCATCAACAGGCTCGGCCTCTCGCCGAGCATTCCCCTCCTTGTGCTCGGCCATGGCATCGTCTGCGTGCCTTTCGTACTGAGAACGACCCTCGCCTCCCTGTCGCAGCTCGATGCCAGTTTGCTCGAGGCCTCCGAGAGTCTCGGCGCCGATCGCCTGACGACGTTTCGCCGCATCACCCTGCCGCTGATCGGGCCCGGCATTGGCGCGGGCGCCTTTCTCGCCTTCATGGCCTCCTTCGACAACGTTCCGGTGTCGCTGTTCCTCGCCGACGAGCGCACCGAGATGCTGCCGATTCATCTCTGGCAACAGATCGAGACCAATCTCGACGTTCGCACCGCAGCCGCCTCAGGCGCGATCGTGATCGCCACCCTGATCCTGATGCTGCTTGCCGAACGCTTCGCCGGACTGACCCGGCAGATGCGCTGAACGGAGATTTTCGTGCCGGGACAACTCACCCTCGACACCCTCAATCGGGCCAGCAGGGCGGATTTCGTCGCGGCGCTCGGCGAGACCTATCGCGGCAGTTGAGGCGCTGGCGAGCCCGGCGCTGCCCTCACCTACGCGTGAACGATCTCATGCCGCATCACGAAAGGTGCGAGCAGCGCGTGCACTTCGCCGGCGACGACCTCGCGCTGATCAGCAGGCAAGCCTGTCAGCGTCACGGTCGCGATCGAGCCATGGCTGCCATGCGCACCGACCTTCACCTTGCAGTCGATGCCGCGCTCGATCAGCGGCGTCAGCACCTTGGTGAACACGCGCTGCGCCGCGTCCCAGCGCAGTTGCGGCTTGAACACCTTGCCGACGCCGGTGACCGGCATCGGGTCGATCGGAATGACCTGCACCGGAACGGCGGCGCGTTCCGGCGTGCGCTCGCGCACCCAGGTCTCCAGCTCGCCCGGCTCGACGGACGCGCCCGGCTTCAACTGCACATAGCCGACCGGCAGCTCGCCGGCATAGGCATCGGGCTGGCCGACCACGGCGGCAAAGCCGACCGCAGGATGGCGAAACATGATCTCCTCGATCGGCGCCGGATCGATGTTGTGGCCGCCGCGGATCACGAGGTCCTTGGCGCGGCCGGTGATCCAGAGATAGCCGTCGGCATCGAGCCGCCCGAGATCGCCGGAATTGACCCAGACGTCGTCGACGAAGGCACCCTTGTTGTGGGCGTCGTTGAGATAGCCGCCGAACACGCCAGGCCCGGCCATGATGACGACGCCGATCTCGTCAGGCTTGCAGTCGCGGATCAGGTTGCCCTCGGCGTCGAGCTGCACGATGCGGACGCGGGCATAAGGCATGGGAAGGCCGACCGAGCCGAGCCGTATCGGTCGTGACGGATAGGCGAGCGTGTGCACGCTCGATGTCTCGGTCATGCCGTAGACCTCGACCACCGGCAGCTTCAATTTCTCTTGGATCGCAGACCCGACGGCAACCGGGATCGCCGAGCCTCCGCCGGCCGCATATTTCAGGCTGGAGATGTCGGCATTGCCTGGAGGCACTGCGAGCGCTGCGGCCAGAACCGTCGGCACGCTCGACAGTGCCTCGACCCTGAAGCGCTCGACCAGGGCCCAGATGTTCTTCACCGCGTTCGGATTGCGCCAGCCGCTCGGCGACAGTACCACCAGCGAGCCGCCGGCAGAGAGTGTCAACAGGACCTGCGTCAGCGATCCGCCAACGTGAAACAGCGGCATGCCGAACAGCATGTTGCCACCGGGCTTGGACTTCAACAGCAGGTTCAGCGCCCAGGCCTGATAGACCTGGTTGGCATGGGTGTGCCGCACCAGCTTCGGCGTGCCGGTGGTGCCGCCGGTGTGGAAATAGGCGGCGACGTCGCTGCCGAGAATGTTGCGCCCGCTGACAAGCCGGTCGGACGGTTGCTGCTTGATCAGATCGTTGAACGCGAAAATTCCGTTCGCGGGATCACCGTGGCCTGCCACCTGCACAATCGCCTTGAGGTGCTTGAGTTGCGGGCGGATCTGCTCGACCTTCTGCCAGATATCGGTCCCCGGCATCGGCCCGAGGGCCACCAGGATCTTCGTCTTCGCCGCTTCCAGGATTTCCGCGATCTGGTGCGGCTCGAGCAGCGGGTTGACGGGGTTGGCGATGCCGGCGGCCTCCGCTCCGAACAGCGTCACGAAGGCATCGGGCAGCAGCGGCAGCATGAAGGAGATGACGTCGCCCTTCTCGACGCCGAGCGCGTGAAACATGTTCGCGGCCTGCGTCACGCGCGCGATCAAGTCGCGGTAGCTGACCACAACGGGCGCGTCGGCCGGATCGGCATTTTGCAGAAACTGGATCGCCGCGCCGTCGGGATTGCGCGCAGCACCGAGCTTGATGGCATCATAGGTGCTCTCGGCCGCAACGCGATCGGCGTAAGGGACCTGCTCGAAGACCCGGACCTCCTCGTCCGTCAAGAGCTCCGGATATTCGTTGCCGATGAGCCGATCGAGCGCGTGGATGCCCGCCATGGAATTCCGTCCTCCCCCAGCTGTCGTCCCTCGCCGCCTCTCTATGACATTTGGTTCGGCGGGGCCGCGACCGATTGACCGGTCGAGCAGGACCACAATGATGGATGATTTGGCGTTCGTCCATTGCCTGCCGGCTGCGGCGATAAACCTCGACTGAGAGGCTTTGAACCTCCCTGCCCGATCCAGGTACCAAAGAACTGGAGTTGAGCTCGTCCGCCAGCGTCCTGCCGCAAGACTTGAGGTGACCATGACTACGCCCTTGCGGGACCGCGCCACGCGGCTGACCCTCGCGCTAGCCATGGCATCGGCGATCGCCCTGCCGCGTACAACGCTCGCAGAGGACAGCCAGTTCGACAAGATGCGCGCCAAGATCGTCGCCTTCGTCGGCGACAAGATGGAAAAGCTGGGCGGGTCGCGCATCGTCTACGGCGTGGACGGCGACGGCTTGCGCGAGAGCGTCGTCACGGATTTGCGCGACGACGTTTACGGCACCTTGCATGCCGGGCATATCGCCTTCTCCGACCTTGCGATCCGCGATGGCGGCGTCGAGCTGAAGATCGCCGACGCCAAAGATCGCGAGCAACTTGCGCGCAAGCTCGCCTCCGCCGCAGAGCGGCTGCCATCGCGCCTGATATCCGTGACCGATCGCGGCGACGGAGCAGTCAGGCTCACGCCGACCGATGCGGCATCCGCCGCGCGGCTGCACGACCTCGTCGAAGACTCCATCGCCATGATCGAGCAACGTCTCAAGGACGCCGGCGTAAAGCCTGTCAGCGTCGCCCCTGAGGGCACCGACCGCATCCGCATCTTCCTGCCTGGCGTCACCGACCCCGACCGTATCGCCGCGATCTTCGCGCGGAAGGTCAAGGTCAGCTTCCGACCGGTCGATGTTTCGATGACGCCGGAGCAGGCGCAATCCGGCAGCCCGCCCGAAGGCTCCGAGATCCTGCTCGGCTTCAAGGACAAGCGGCCCTACCTGGTGACCAAGGAGAGCGCGCTCGACGGCGAGGACATCAATTATGCGGCGCCCGGCGTTGTGACCGGCATCAACGGCGCCAAGGATCCGATCGCCCAATTCCGCTTCAATGGGCGCGGTACGGGGCGCTTTGCCCACGTCACCGCGGAGAACGTCGGCAGGCCCCTGGCCATCGTGCTCGACGACAAGGTGATCTCCGCGCCAGTGATCCGCGAACCGATCGCCGGCGGCTCGGGCCAGATCTCGGGCAATTTCACTCTCGAAGAGGCCAACAGTGTCGCCATGCTGTTGCGTGCCGGCGCCCTGCCCGGGCATCTGACCCTCGTCGAAGAGCAGGTCATCCAGCCCGCCGCCAAGCCGTAGCACCCACCGGGCCATTTCTTAGCGCCGCCGCCCGCCCCGGATGCCTAGCTCTGCCTGCGGCGCCAACCCGAATCACGGGCCGCGCCGGGATCATGCGCGCAACCAACGGGCAATTGCCGAAACCGCCGATCGGGCTAAAATTCGTCCCTTGCAGCAGGGCGACCGAAAGTTTCTTTCAAGCGGTCGTCATTCGATTTCGGCTATACGTGCCGCGGATACCGACCAGGACTAGAGGCCTTACGCAGGGATAGTACCATGCCGTCCGGCAGCGCAGACATTTCCTCGATCCTCGACCGCATTCTGGATGCGGCGACGGACAACCTCAGGATCGCGAAGATCCTGGTCCAGATGGGCCTCGACCCCAACAACGTCACCTGGGACGCGATCTTCAACCGGATGCTGGAGATCTTCGTTCACAACATCACGCTGGCCAACATGTTCGCCGCGGTCGGCGCCGTCTTCTTCGTCGCCACCCTCCTGATGCGGACGATGGTCCCCTTGCGCGTCGCCAACATGATCGGTTGCGCTTTCTTCGCCATTTTCGGCGCGCTCTCGGCCAACGTCTCGACGTTCCTGCTGTATCTGCTCCTGCTTCCGATCAACGCTCTTCGCCTGCGGCAAATGCTCAAGCTGGTGAAAAAGGCGCGACATGCGGCCGAAGGCGACATGTCGATCGAGTGGCTCAAGCCGTTCATGACCGAGCGCAAGTACCGCCATGGCGACACGCTGTTCAGGCTGGGCGACCCGGCCAAGGAGATGCTCCTCACCGTGACCGGCAAATTCCTGGTCAAGGAGATCAACGTCGAGATCGGCCCGGGCGCTCTCATGGGCGAGCTCGGCTTCCTGACGCCCGACAACCGGCGCACCGGAACCATCGAATGCATCGAGGACGGACAGGTGCTGACGATCACCTATGACCGCCTGCTCGAGATCTACTTTCAGGATCCGCAGTTCGGCTATTACTTCCTGGTGCTGACCAGCCAGCGCCTCCTGCAAAACATCGATCGCCTGCAGAAGCAGCTGGCGGCAGCCCGGACAGCGACCACGAACAAGATCGCCTGATCGCCGCTCAGCTCAGCAGCAGCGCCATGCCGGGATCACCCTTCTCCATCGCGCGCCGGTAGGCGGGACGCGAACCGACGCGGCCGAGATATCTGACCACATTCGGGCAGCGCGCGAGATCATAGGGCTGGAAATAACGCATCGTCGTCAGCGAGAAGCCGATCATGATGTCGGCCGTGGTGAAGCTGCTGCCGGCCAGATATTCGGCCTCGCGCACGCGCGCATCGACCAGATCGAAGGCGCGATCGACCCGCGCCTTCGTGGCGGCCAGCATGGGATTGTCATCGGTGAGCTTGAGCCGGTTCAACAGCATCAGCCGGCCCATGGCGGCCTGCAAGGTGCCGTTCGCGAAGTGAAACCAGAACAGGAATTGCGCAAAGTCGGGATCATCGGCGCGGAGAACGAGTCGACCGTTGCCGTATGTGGCGATGATGTAATCGACGATAGCGCCGGATTCGGCGAGCACGAGATCGCCGTCCGTGATGACCGGCGCAGTTCCGATCGGATGCAGCGCCTTGTAATCCGGCGGCGCCAGCATGGTGACGGAATCCCGCGCGTAGCGCTTCAGCTCGTAGGGCATCCCGAGCTCCTCGCAGAGCCAGACGATGCGTTCGGACTGCGATCTGCCGAGGTGATGGACGGTGAGCATGAGCGTCTCCTGACGAGATGAAGCAAACTGACGCCAGATCCTAACCCGTGGAGAGACCGCGCTCTATCCCACCTCGTTGGTCACCATCCGCGCCACGACACGGTCACGGCGGATGAAGTGGTGCCAGAGGGCGGCGACGAAGTGGACGGCGATCAGCGCCAGCAGCACATAGGCAAAGAAAATGTGCCGGTCCTCGAAGGCGTCCGCTGCCGCCTTGTCCGGGGAGGTGAATTGCGGCACGTGAAACAGGCCGAAGAAGTCCGAATAGTTGGTCGCACGCGCGCCGGAATGCGCCCAGCCCAACATCGCGACCAGGATCACCACGAGATAGAGCGCGCCCTGGCTGACGCGGGCCGCAATCCTCTGCCAGTGCAAGGACTCGGCCGGCAGCGCCGGCGTCGGGTTGATGGCGCGCCAGGCCAGGCGCAGCACCGTGAGCAGCAGGATCACGTAGCCGATGTCGGCATGGATCGAGCGGTAGAAGAATTTGTCGGCGCGCGCCGGAATGTGATTCATGCACCAGCCGAAGCCGATCATGCCGATGATCGCCGGTGCCAGGCCCCAGTGAAACCACCGGGCAACGCTGCCCCAGCTATTCCCAGTATTTCTGATCATGTCGGCTCCCGGACAGTTGCGGATACCCCAACCGCAGCGCGGCAGGGCTGCTGATAGCGGGAACATGCGGCATACGCGAAATTGAATCGTTCCAAACTGGGCGGCTGGCCGATCCCGCCGCAAAACCGCCCAAAAACCGAATGGTAACCATCAGGCCTTAAGGTAACGACGTGACCCATTCCCCGACGATCCTGGTATTCGATTCCGGCCTTGGTGGCCTCACGGTGCTGCGTGAGGTGGTGGCCGCACGCCCGGATGCGCATTATACCTACGTCGCCGACGACGCCTTTTTCCCCTATGGCCATCACAGCGAGGACGAAATCATCGCCCGCGTCGTGCCGCTGATGGGAGAGCTGATTGCCGCGCATAGGCCCGACCTGGTGGTGATCGCATGCAACACCATGTCCGTTTCGGTCATGAGCCATTTACGCGCGGCCTATCGCGTGCCGTTCGTCGGCACGGTGCCGGCGATCAAGCCGGCCTGCGCGCAGTCGAAGACCCGCCGCGTCTCGGTGCTCGGTACGAAAGCGACCGTCAAACGCGAGTACACCCAGGCGCTGATCCGGGATCACGGCCAAGGCTGTGAGGTGACACTGGTCGGCTCGCCCGAACTCGCCACGCTCGCCGAGGCTGCGCTCAGCGGCACCACCGTCGACGACGGCGACATTTTCGCGGAGCTGAAACCTTGCTTCGTCGGAAACCCCGAGGATAGGACTGCGCGCACCGACACGATCGTGCTCGCCTGCACTCATTATCCGCTGCTGCTGGACCGGATGGAGCGGCTGGCGCCCTGGCCGGTGGAGTGGATCGATCCGGCACCGGCCATTGCGCGCCGCGTCTCCGACCTGCTTGGCCCGAGCAATGGCGGCATGGCCAAATCGGGCGCCGAGATGATTTTCACGTCGAACCGCGTTCATGGCCTCAGCGCCACGCTGATGCCGTTCTTCGGCGGCCGGGCGCTGGCCTGACTTTTCGCAGCCAGGGCGCGCTGCTAGGCTGCGCCGTCGTCATCGCACGCAAGGTCATTCATGCCGGTCCCCGCAAAGCCGCTCAACCGCCTCCGCCAGATGTGGAACGAAGGCCGCCCCGCCTTCGGTGCGATCGCAACGATCCCGAGCGTGCAGATGGTGCAGATCATGGCGCGCTCGCTCGACTGGATCATCGTCGATCTCGAGCACGGACCGATCGGCCTCACCGAAGCCCATGCGATGATCGCGGCGACGACGGGCACGCCGTGCACGCCGCTGGTGCGGATTGCCGCGAACGAGCCCTGGCTGGCGAAGGCGCCGATGGACATCGGCGCGTTCGGCATCAATTTCCCGATGATCACCAATCGCGACGAAGCCGACAAGGCGGTGCGGAGCGTGCGCTATCCGCCGCGGGGGGACCGCCTCTGGGGCCCCTTCCACGCGCCGTTCCGCTGGGGCCAGTCGATGCCCGACTACATGGCGTCAGCCGACGAGGAGATGATCTGCATGATCACCATCGAGCATGTTGAGGCCGTCAACCGCATCGACGAGATCATGGCGACGCCGGGCATCGACGTCGCGGTCATCGGCCCCCGGCGATCTCGCCACCTCCATCAACAAGCGCGGTCAGATGGACGATCCGGAATTGCTTGCGCTGATCGCGCGTGCCGAAGCCGGCATCCTCAACAGCGGCGTGCCGATCGGCGGCGTGGCGCGCACCGCCGACCAGGCCAACCAGCTGATCGACCGCGGCTATCGTGCGATCGCGCTCGGCTTCGACTGGTCGCTGTTCCAGCGCGGCATCATGGCCGCGTTCGACGGCATCAAGCGCTGAACGGTGGACTCGGCCATAATGGCTTGCCGCGACCGGCAGTGCTGCTAGGGTCGCCGCCGCTCGCCGCCCCTGATGTCAGCCCGCGGGAACCGAAAGAACGATGCGCGGTCAACCCAAGAAGATTTCGCTTCCGCGCCGACTGATTGTCGACCTCATGCGCGCCTCGATGGGCGTGCCATTCGTCTCGCTCTCGCGTTCACTCGATATCCGCCTCCTGCTGGAGGCACGCGCTGGTGCGGCCGCGCCCGCCGGCTGGGCCGCGATGTTCGTCAAGGCCTTCGCACTGGTGGCCAGGGACGAGCCGGTCCTGCGAACCGTTTACGCCAAATGGCCTTGGCCTTCGTTCTACGAGTTCCGCAATAGCGTGGCGTCGGTTGCGATTGCCCGGGTCGAGAACGGCGAGGAATGCGTGATGCCGCAGCGAATCGCAGCCCCGGAGGCCATCACGCTGGCTGCGATCGACGCCGAGATCCGCCGCGCCAAGACGGCGCCGGTCGACGACGTCCCCATGTTCCGCAAGATCATGCGGGTCACCCGGCTGCCCCTGCCGCTGCGGCGGCTATTCTGGACGGTGGGCCTGAATTTCGGCCGCCAGCGCGGCAATTGGTTCGGCAGCTTCGCGGTGAGCTCGGTATCGGCCTATGGCGGCGGCGAACTCCACCCCATCACACCAGGCCCCTTCATCGTCAGCTACGGGCTGGTCAAATCCGACCAGACCATCCATGTGGTGATCCGCTGGGATCACCGGGTTACGGATGCGGCTCCCATCGCCCGGGTCCTGACTCGGCTGGAACAGGTCCTGAACACTGAAATTGCTGCGGAATTGCGTGCGGCCGGCCCCACGCCGATCCGGGCGGTCAGGACCTGAATCCGGGCCATTCGCATTGACAGCGAACCCCAAACTCCCCTAAAAGCCCCCTGCTCGCGGGCCGATTTCGGCCCGCGAAGCGTTTCGCGACCCGTGGTCCTCTCCCTTAAGCTTTGGGGATTGGACCTGTCAGTGCCGGGCTAGCCCGTCACCCAGGAGGGCGCGTTTCCTCAAACCATGCAACCCAAGAGGACGCGATGACTAAGCGCAGTGAGGCGAAGTACAAACTCGATCGCCGTATGGGCCAGAACATCTGGGGCCGCCCGAAGAGCCCCGTGAACCGCCGCGAATATGGCCCCGGCCAGCACGGCCAACGCCGCAAGGGCAAGCTCTCGGACTTCGGCGTGCAGCTGCGCGCCAAGCAGAAGTTGAAGGGCTACTACGCCAACATCAGCGAGCGCCAGTTCCACGGCATCTATGTCGAGGCCAGCCGTCTCAAGGGCGACACCGGCGAGAACCTGATCGGCCTGCTCGAGCGTCGTCTCGACGCCGTCGTGTACCGCGCCAAGTTCGTCTCGACGATCTTCGCGGCCCGCCAGTTCATCAACCACGGCCACATCAAGGTGAACGGCCGCAAGGTCAACATCTCGAGCTACCAGATCAAGGTGGGCGACGTGATCGAGGTCAAGGAAGCCTCCAAGCAGCTCGCCCACGTTCTCGAGGCGAGCCAGCTCCCCGAGCGCGACACCCCCGACTATCTCGAAGTCGACCACGGCAAGATGACCGCCAAATACGTGCGCGTCCCCGGCCTCTCCGACGTGCCGTTCCCGGTGCAGATGGAGCCCCATCTGGTCGTCGAATTCTATTCGCGCTAAGATCTCACTATCGAAAGGCCCCGGTTCGCCGGGGCCTTTTTGCTTAAGAGCCGCATTTCAGTGGCCGCACTGCCCATAGGAGCCGTCCATGCTCTACAGCCCTCCCCCGATCGATCCCAAGGCGCCGCCGGTGCGCATCAATCTGCTCTCGGACACGCAGACCAAGCCGACGGCTGCGATGCGCGAGGCGATGGCGCGGGCTGAAGTGGGTGACGAGCAGGTGGGTGACGATCCGACCGTGAATGCACTGTGCGAGCGCGTCGCTGATCTGATGGGCAAGGAGGCGGCGGTCTACATGCCCTCGGGCACGATGTGCAACGTGACAGCGACGCTGGTGCATTGCCGTCCCGGCGACGAGATTCTCGCGCATGAAACCGCGCACATCATCGCCCGCGAAGGCGGTGCGCATGCCGCGATCGGCGGTTTCCAGGTGACGCAGCTCAAAGGCGCCGACGGCCAGTTCACGCCGGAGACGTTCCGCAAAGCTCTGCACCCGCGCACGCGCTACCAGCCGACGCAGAGCGTCGTCAGCGTCGAGCAGACCGCCAATATCGGCGGCGGCACGATCTGGAAGAAGGCTGCGCTCGACGAGATCGTCGCGATCGCCAAGCAACATGGCCTCGTCACGCATATGGACGGCGCGCGTCTGCTGAATGCCACAGTCGCGAGCGGCATCTCGCCTCGGGAGATGACGGCGGGCTGGGATTCGGCATGGATCGACTTCTCCAAGGGCCTGGGCGCGCCGATCGGCGGCGTGCTCGCGGGCACGCGTGCCTTCATCGACGCCGTCTGGCAGTGGAAGCAGCGCCTCGGCGGTTCGATGCGGCAGGCTGGCGTATGTGCCGCGGCTTGCATCTACGCGCTCGATCATCACGTCGAGCGGCTCGCCGACGACCACGCCAATGCGCGCGCACTGGCCCGCGGGCTCTCGCAGATCTCAGGCATCGAGGTGCAGGAGCCGGAGACCAATCTCGTGTTCTTCAAGCCCGACGGCGCCGGCGTACCCGGCGACAAGATGGTCGTGGCATTGCGCCAGCGCGGCGTGACCCTCGCGATGATGGACGGCCGCATCCGCGCCTGCACCCATCTCGACGTCAATGCGAGCCAGATCGAGGAAACGATCGGCTACGTCAGAGAGATCGTACGCGGCGCATGATCACCGCCCCATCGCCCGATAGATCAGCGTCTTCAGCGCGAGCTGGATGCGGCCGCGCTGCGACGGCGTCTGCACCATGAAGATCCCGAACAGGTCGTCTTCGGGGTCGATGAAGAAGAAGGTGCCGCCGACGCCGTCCCAGCGATATTCGCCAACCGGCCAAGAGGTGCCTGGTGGTACCGACGTGCGCACGGCGACGCCGAGGCCATAGCCCGAGCTCTCGCCGGGATAATAATTCCTGTCGCGCTCGACATGGGTTTCAGGACCGACGTGATCGGACGTCATCACGGCGATAGTCTCGGGCTTGAGGTAGCGTCGGCCATCAAGCGTGCCGCGGTTGAGCAGCATCTGTGAGAAGCGCGCGTAGTCGCCGATGCTGCCGACGAGTCCGCCGCCACCCGACTCCCATTTCAGTGGCTTCCTGATATCGCGAACCTCAGTCATCGGGCTGATCGCGCGGTCCTGCGGCATCGGCTCGGCGATCCGCGGCCATTTGGCGGGATCGGCGACATAGAACGCGGTGTCCTTCATCCCGAGCGGATCAAGCAACCGCTCCTTCGCGAACTGGTAGAGCGATTCCCCTGATATCACCTCGATGATGCGGCCGAGCACGTCGGTGCCATGGCCGTAATCCCAGATCGTGCCGGGCTGTTCGGCGAGTGGCAGCGCGGCGATCTTCGCGACGAATTCGGCGTTGGTCCTGTCCTTGTTGTCGAACAGACCGGCATCGGCATAGAGCTTGTTCACCAGGTCTCCGCCATAATAGCCATAGGGGATACCGGCTGTGTGGCGCATCAAATCCTCGATCGTGACAGGACGATTGAGCGGCTCCAGCTCGAGCGAGACCTTGTTGTCCTCGGCCTTCTTCTCGACGCCGACCTTCATGCCGGCAAAGGCCGGAATGTATTTCGAGACGGGATCGTTGATCGCGAGCTTGCCCTCCTCGACCAGCATCATCGCCAGCACGGAGGTGACCGGCTTCGACATCGAATAGAGCCGGAAGATCGTGTCGGCGCTCATCGAGATCTCGGTCGCGACATCGCGGACGCCGAAATTCTCGTAATAGACCGGCTTGCCGTGCTGCTGCAGCAACAGGATCGCGCCCGGAATCTTGCCGGTCGCGATCTCGTTCCTGATGTAGTCGGAGACTTTGGCCAGACCCTCGGGCGTGAAGCTGTGCGCGCGATCCTCGGAGCCCGCCTGCGCACCGACCACACCCAGCAAGAGAACGAGTGCCGCGAAGAGCGCGCGGCGCCCGAACATGTCAATTCTCCATGGATTCATAGACCAGTTGCTTCAAAGTCCGCTGGATGCGCTGGCGCTCGCTCGGGGTCTGCTCCAGCAGCACGAAGAACATGTCCTGCTTGGGGTCGATCACGAAATAGCAGCCGGAGGCGCCGTCCCACTTCAATTCCCCGAGATCGCCGGGCGGCGGCGGTTTGGCGTTGCCGGGATCGGTACGGACGGCGAGGCCCAGGCCGAAGCCGAAACCGTCACCGGGGAAGTAGAAGTAGTCGCGCTCGACGCCGGAGCCTGGCCCGACTTGGTCGGTCACCATCAACTTGAACGTCTCCGGCTTGAGGATGGTCTTGCCGTCGAGAGAGCCGCCGTTGAGCAGCATTTGCGCAAAGCGTTCATAATCGGCCATGGTCGTCACCATCCCGCCGCTGGCGAACTGGATCTTCTTGACGACGGTCGGATCGTTGATCCGGCCGACCCGGAAATCGCTGTCGTTCGGCACCGGCTGCGCCAGAAGCTTTTGTTTCTCGGGATCGGTGACGAGGAAGCCGGTGTCGACCATGCCGAGCGGGCCGAGCAGCTTCTCCCGCTCGATATCGAGCAACGGCTTGCCGGCCGCAACTTCCATGACACGCGCCAGAATGTCGGTGGAATGGCCGTATTGCCAGAGTGCGCCCGGCTGATTGTGCAGCGGCAGTTTTGCGATGCGCTCGGCGAACTCGGCGAGGTCGAAATCGCCGGCATAGATGTTGGCGTCACGATAAGCCTTGCGAACGAGACTGTCGCCGTAAAAGCCATAGGTGATGCCCGACGTATGGGTCATCAGATCGTGCACATTCATCGGCCGGTTCGCGGGCACCAGCTCGAGCGATCTGGTGCCGTCCTCGGCCTTCTTCTCGACGCCGACCTTCACATTGGCAAAGGACGGAATGTACTTCGAGACGGGATCGTCGAGCTTGATCTTACCTTCCTCGATCAACTGCATCGCGGCGACGGAGGTGATCGCCTTGCTCATCGAGAACAGGCGGAAAATTGTCTTGTCGGTGATTGGCGCTTTGCTGACCACGTCCTGCACGCCGAAGGCTTCGTGGTAGACCGGTTTGCCGTGCTGCTTGATCAGCACGGTGGCGCCGGCGATCTTGCCGGTCGCGACCTCGTTCTTGAAGAACTCGCTGATCTTGCCGAGCTTGTCCTGATTGAAATGCGCTCCGGCCGGAATCTCGTAGGTGCCTTCCGCGCGCGCAAGCGACATCGTGCCAAATGATATGAGCGCGCCACAGACCAGCCCACGTAGTCCAGTATTTGAAATCATATCCCCTCCCCGGAACATGGCCGAGCCGAGTGTACTTGCCGCCTCATGAGGCACAAGGGCTGCCGTACCGCGCCAAAGCGTCCCTGTGAAACGCGGCACTCGCCTCCGAGAAACAACAAAATATGACGTGTCCGACCGTCGGCGCGGCCGGCAGCGCGTCGATCGTCGCTTGGACCGCGATCTTCGCGGCCCGCTCGGCCGGGAATCGATACACGCCGGTGGAGATTGCAGAGAATGCCAGCGAGGTCAGCCCATTGGCGTGCGAGAGCTCGAGCGCACGACGATAGCAGGAACTGAGCGCCTCGGCCTCACCGCGCTCCCCGCCATACCAGACAGGGCCGACCGCATGAATCACATGGCGCGCGGGCAGACGATAGCCCTTCGTGATCTTGGCATCACCGGTCGGGCATCCTCCGAGCGTCCGGCACTCGGCCAGCAGTTCGGGTCCCGCAGCGTCGTGGATCGCGCCATCGACGCCGTCCCCGCCAAGGAGCGACGAATTGGCCGCGTTGACAATGGCGTCAACGCTCAGCGTGGTGATGTCGGCAACAATGACGTCAAGCTGGACAGCGCCGATGCGGCGCGTCAGCACCGTCACGGATCAAGCCGCGACGACGACGCCCTTCTCGGAGAAGAGCTGCTGCAACTCGCCGGCCTGGAACATCTCGCGGACGATGTCGCAGCCGCCGATGAACTCACCCTTGACGTAAAGCTGGGGAATCGTCGGCCAGTTCGAGAATTCCTTGATGCCGTTGCGCAGTTCGGCGGATTCCAGGACGTTGAGGCCCTTATAGCCGACGCCGATGTGGTCGAGGATCTGGACGACCTGGCCGGAGAAACCGCACTGCGGAAATTGCGGCGTACCCTTCATGAACAGAACCACGTCGTTCGACTTCACTTCGTTGTCGATGAATTCCGCGATGCTCATATCCGTGTCCTTTTGGGGCAGAGCCCTCACCAATTGCTTCGGGCCGGCTCAGCCGATCTGACCCGATACCTGCGTATATATGTAGCCCAAACCGTTGTGCATCCAAAGTAAAATGGCAAAGAGCAGCCCCCGACATCAGGCTGGGGCAGCCCCGGCGTCATTACATGATGACACGAATATCATCACTTGGGAGGACTTTCATACCGTAACGGAGCCCCCATTTAGGACGAACCTGGGTTTTGGAACCTGGTATCGCCAACAACGTTCTCTTGTCCTGTCTGGAGAAAAACGTGACGAAACAAGCCTCCGCACCGGCCAGTCCGCCGCTTTCGTCACAATCGGCCGCTTCTGTTGGCCTCGCCGAGAGGCTGGAGAGCGCTTTTCTCGCCGTCCGCAACGAGACCGAACGCCGGGCCGCACCGCTCTCGCCGGAGGACCAGCAGATCCAGTCGATGCCGGATGCCAGTCCCGTCAAATGGCATCGGGCCCACACCACCTGGTTCTGGGAGCAGTTTCTGCTCGGCGAGCATGCCCCGGGCTACCGGTCGTTTCACCCTGATTTCGCGTTCCTGTTCAATTCCTATTACGTCAGCGCGGGGCCGCGCCATGCCCGCAATCATCGCGGCGACATCACCCGGCCCAGCGCCACCGAGGTCGGCGCCTATCGCAGCTATGTCGATGCCGCCGTCGTCAAATTCTTCCGGGAGGCCGGCGAGGACAAGCTCCGCGCCGTCGCGCCGCTGGTCGAGGTCGGGCTGAACCACGAGCAGCAGCATCAGGAATTGATGTTCACGGACATCCTGCACGCCTTCGCGCAGAACCCGGTCTATCCGGCCTACGACAAGGAGTGGCGCTTTCCGTCCGCAACGCGCGCCGGGGACGACTGGCTGACGCTCAACGAAGGCATCCACACCGTCGGCCATGTCGACGACAGCTTCCATTTCGACAACGAGAAGCCCGCACATCGCGCGCTCGTCGGCCCCGTCAAGATCGCGCGCAATCTCGTCACCAACGGCGAATGGCTCGCCTTCATGCGCGACGGCGGCTACCAGCGTGCGACGCTGTGGCTGATGGACGGTTTCGCCGCCGCAACCAAGGAAGACTGGCAAGCCCCGGGCCATTGGCGCGAGGCCGACGGCGGATGGCAGGTGATGACGCTCGCCGGCCTCAAGCCGGTCGATCCAGACGCGCCCGTCTGCCACGTCAGCTATTACGAGGCCGACGCGTTCGCGCGCTGGGCGGGAAAGCATCTGCCGACCGAGATGGAATGGGAGGTCGCGGGACGCGCCGGCCAGCTCAATGACCCCTTCGGCATCGTCTGGCAGTGGACCCGCAGTTCGTATTCACCCTACCCGGGCTATCGCGCCGTCGAAGGCGCGCTCGGCGAGTACAACGGCAAGTTCATGGTCAATCAGCTGGTGCTGCGCGGTTCCTCGCTGGCGACGCCTGATGGTCACAGCCGCGTCACCTATCGCAACTTCTTCTATCCGCACCACCGCTGGCAATTCACGGGGTTGCGGCTCGCTGACTACGACTAGTTCTCATCCGACGACAAATGCGCGCCGGACAGCGCGTTCAGGAGAGTATCATGAATGTGCACGCCAGCGCTTTGGCCGAAGCCCATCTCCCCGACGAGCAGACCACCGCCTTCGCCCGTGAGGCCATCGAGGACCTCTCCCAGCAGCCGAAAAAGCTGTCGCCGAAATATTTCTATGACGCGACCGGATCGGAGCTGTTCGAGGCGATCACGCGCCTGCCGGAATATTATCCGACGCGCACCGAGCTTGCGATCCTGAGGGAGCGCGGCAGCGAGATCGCAAAGATCATTCCCGAGAATGCCGCACTCGTCGAGTTCGGCGCCGGCGCAACGACGAAAGTCCGCCTGCTGCTGAACCAGTCCAAATTCGCGGCCTATGTCCCCGTCGATATCTCCGGCGACTTCCTGAAGGCGCAGGCCAACGGGCTCAAGCGCGATTTCCCCTCGCTGGGCATCTATCCGGTGGCCGCCGACTTCACCACGCCGTTCGAGCTGCCGAAGGCAGTCGCGTCGATGCCGAAGGTCGGCTTCTTCCCGGGCTCGACCATCGGCAATTTCGAGCCGCATGAAGCGCAGGCATTCCTGAAGAGCGCCCGCCAGATCCTGGGCAAGGGCGCGCAGATGATCATCGGCGCCGACCTCGAGAAAGAGGAGCGCCTGCTCCACGCTGCCTATAACGATGCGGCCGGTGTCACCGCACGCTTCAACCTCAATGTTCTCGTGCGGATCAACCGTGAGCTCGGCGGCAATTTCGACCTCTCCGCCTTCACCCACCGCGCGATCTACAATCACGACCGGCACCGCATCGAGATGCACCTGATCAGCCGGAAGAGCCAGACCGTGCGTCTGCTCGGCACCAGCTTCTCGTTCCGGCCCGGCGAGAGCATCCACACCGAAAACAGCTACAAATACAGCCTCGAACGCTTCGCCGCGCTGGCGCAAGGCGCCGGCTGGCGGGTGCGCGAGAGCTGGACGGATGCAGCGAAGATGTTTTCGGTGCACGCGCTGGAGGCGGCGGAGTAAGGCTCCGGCGCCTTAATGCCTGTCAGCCTCGTCCGGCTGCGACCCGAGCGACACGGATTCCCACACCGCGACGACGATCATGATCACGCTGGTCGCCACCGTCAGCCACAGCGGCGAGAGATCGGCGGCGAACCACCACAGCGCCAGCAGCAGGATGATGCCGATGCCGTGGGACAGCTGGAGAAAGCCGCGGATCGAGTGCTTGAACAGGATGGTACCGACCAGGAACACCAGGGGACCACCGATCGTGCTGACGATGGTTCGGACGTCGGAATGACCCGAGGGGTGCTTCAGCACCAATTCGTCCGAGACCGCGGTCAGGATGATGCCGGCGACGATCGGCATGTGCAGATAAGTGTAGGCGAGCCGCGCCAGCCGGCCGGATTCGGCTGATTTCGAGATCCGCTCGGAGCCGGCCTCTGCGCCTTTGTCGAAATAGACCCACCACATCGCGATGCTGCCGACCAGCGCGGCGATGAAGGCCAGAATGTTCTCCGCGGTCCAGTCGAGTTCAGCAAAGGTCGCGCCGTTGACGACGACGGCCTCACCGAGCGCGATGATGATGAAGCCGGCGCAGCGCTCGGCCATGTGGCCGCCCTCGACGGCCCAGGCCTCGACCGAGGAGAAGCCGAGCTTCGGCACCCAAAAGCGCACGGCGGGCGAGACATATTCAATCGCGAGCGCCGCGATCCAGAACCACAGCCTCTCCTCTCCATGCGCCAAGCCGCCGAGGATCCAAAGCACCGCGGAGCCGCAGAGCCAGACCAGGATGCGGAGCGCGTTGTGCCGCACGGCGGTGCGATGGCGCGGCGTTGCGAACAGCCAGAACGCGGTGCGTCCGACCTGCATGACCGCATAGGCGATCGCAAACCACAGGCCACGACCGTCAAACGCGCTCGGGATGGTCGTCGACAGCACAAGGCCGCCGAGCATCATCAGGAAGATCAGGATGCGGACCGGCGTCAGCTCGGGATTGAGCCAGTTCGTGACCCAGGCGGTGTAGACCCACACCCACCACACGGCCAGGAACAGCAGCGTGACCTCGATCGCGCCGAGCGGCGTGAACTGGTGCAGCAGGGTGTGCGAAACTTGCGTAACGGCGAAGACGAAGACGAGGTCGAAGAACAGCTCGGCATTGGTGACGCGGCTGGGCTGGTTCGGCACGATCACGCGAAACATCGCGCCGCGCGGATTGTCCGCAGCCATCAGCGTCCCCGTCGCGCGATCAGGTCAGGTGCAATCCGTTCAAGGGCTTGGCACCCCGGTTTGCAGCGCCAGCGCATGCAGCACGCCCCCCATCTGGCCCTGCAGGGACCGGTAGACGATCTGGTGCTGCTGGACGCGGGACTTGCCGCGGAAGGATTCCGAAATCACTGTCGCGGCATAGTGGTCGCCGTCGCCGGCTAGGTCACGGATGGTCACCTCGGCATCGGGGATCGCTGCCTTGATCATCGCCTCGATATCGTGGGCGTCCATGGGCATTCGGGTCTTGCTCCTGTGTCGTCGGCTCACAGCCTCGGCGTCGAATCGCTTGCCGGGGTCCCCTCGCCGGCAGCGCCAAACTTAGCGTGAACGGCCTTCTACGTCACGCCTTGCGGCACTATATCCCTGATCCCGTCAGGATAAAGCCACGACAAAGTGCCGCGCGCGGCGGATCGATCGAAAAGGCGTGACATCATGAAGCTTCCAGGCCCCGACCACCCGATCACGATCACCCGAAACCCCCGTCGCGTGCGCGTCACGGCGGGCGATCTCGTGATTGCCGAGAGCGCCAAGGCGCTGACACTGAAGGAGGCCAGATATCCGGCGGTGCAATATCTGCCGCGGGAGGATGCCAACATGGCGCTGCTGGAGCGTACCGACCGCACCACCCATTGCCCCTACAAGGGCGACGCCAGCTATTACAGCATCAAGGTCGACGGCAAGACGCTCGACAACGCGATCTGGAGCTACGAGACACCCTTCCCCGCGATGACGGAGATATCAGGCCATCTCGCCTTCTACCCGGACAAGGTGAAGATCGAGGAAGTGGGGTAGGCTCGCGCTGCAGCGCCACAGTCATGGCCGGGCGCCGTCCCGGCCAACCACCTTCATGGCTGCTTGCGCCCTACGCCCTGAAGATCGTGAGCCCGAGGATCAGTAACACCAGGAAGATCACGACGAAGACATAGAACAGGAAACGGGCGACATCGGCCGAAGCCGCCGAGATGCCCGTGAAGCCGAGCACACCGGCCACGATCGAGATCAGCAGGAAAATCAGCGCCCATTTCAAGATCGTCATCGCCCGCTCCGCAGCATTGGCCACCGCCATCGGCGGCCTCTTACCCGTTTCGGAACGGTAACCGCGTCGCTCGGAACGGGTTCCTAGGGTCACGACAGAAGGTTGTCCCGGCACAAACTACGCTTGCTGAATCGGGTTCCCGGCGGCACAGTCCGGCCGGTACGGAAGCGCAATCGGGGCGACCATGATGACGATGTCACAGACCGCGGTACTCGGCGCCGAGGCGCAAGCCGAACCGAAGGCCAAGGCGCGCAATTTGTCGCTCGACCGCGCCCGCACCTTCCTGACGCTGGTGGTGCTGTTGCATCACGCCGTGATTCCCTACACCTATTTCGGCCATACCGACCCGAAGTTCTTCTTCGGCTTCGACATGATCGTGCTCGCCACCGACAGCTTCTTCATGGCGATGTTCTTTTTCCTGTCGGGCTTGTTTGCGTGGTCAGGCATCGCCCGCAAGGGCGCACGAACCTATTTGGCGGATCGCCTGCTGCGGCTTGGCCTGCCGTTCGTGATCTGCGCATTCACGATCATTCCGCTCGCCTATTACGCCATCTCGCTCCGGCACAACCCCGAGATCGGTTTCTCGGAATACTGGTGGAACATGGTCACGAAGGGCCCGTGGCCCAGCGGGCCGATCTGGTTTCTCTGGGTTCTGCTCGCCTTCGATGTAGTCGCCTGCATCCTGCATCGACTATCGCCCAACCTGCTCGATCCCATCAATCGCCTTTCGCTGCACGGTCGGCGCCGGCCCGCAGCGTTCTTCGCGGTCATGCTTGCCGTCACTGCAGCCTTCTATGTTCCCGGGCTGATGTATTTCGGGCCAAGCAGCTGGTTCGAGTTCGGACCGTTCTCGGTTCAGCACGGCCGCGTGCTGCTCTATGCGAGCTACTTCTTTTTCGGGGCCGGCGTCGGCGTCGCGAATATGGATCGCGGGTTGCTCGCGCCCGACGGCCGGATGGCGAAGGTCAGCTGGGATTGGACGGTCTTGGCGATCGTTCCGTATTGCCTGCTCTGGGTGCTGATCTACATCAAGCGCGAAATACTGGGCAATCCGTCACCGCTGCCGAACTGGTATGAGGGGCTCTATGCGCTCTGCTTCGCCGTCTTCAGCGTGGCCATCATGTTTCTGATCCTGGCCTTTTTCCAGAGGTTCAGACAATCGGGCTCGGCCAAGCTCCTCGATCCGATGCAGGCGGACGCCTTTGGCATGTTTCTGGTGCACTACCCGATCGCGCTTTGGCTGCAATACTGGCTGTTCGACTATGAGCTGCCGGCGATTATCAAGGCGACGATTGGATTCGTGCTGACGGTCGCGTTCAGCTGGGCGCTGACGCGGGCCTTGCGCCAGATCCCCGGGGCAAAGAAGGTCCTGTGAGTGTGAAGGCGGCTCAGGCCGCCTTCCCACCCATATATTCCGGCAGAAAGCGCTCGTGCGATGTCCGCAGGCGCTCGATCGTAACCGGCGTCTCGCCCGCAATCGCGATGGCATCGCCGCCGGTGGTGCCGATCCGCACGCAGGGCACCTCGCAGCCGCGCATCTTGGCGAGCACGCGGCCGGCTTCGATTTCCGGCACGGTGACGAGATAGCGCGCCTGGTCCTCGCCGAACCAATAGGCCTGCGAGACGAGCGAGGTCGGCGCCGCAAGCAGCTTTGCGCCGATGCCGCTCGCGATCGCCATTTCGGCGAGTGCGATCAGGAGACCGCCGTCGGAGAGGTCGTGCACCGCGGTCGCGGTGCCCGCATGGATCATGCCGCGCACGCAATCGCCGTTGCGCTTCTCGGCGGCGAGATCGACCGGCGGCGGCGCGCCCTCCTCGCGACCGCAGATGTCGCGCAAGTAGACGGACTGACCGAGCCAGCCATGGGTCTCGCCGACCAGGAGGATCGCTTCGCCCTCCGCCTTGAAGGCGAGCGACGCCGATTTGGGGAAGTCGTCGAGCAGACCGACGCCGCCGATCGACGGTGTCGGCAGGATCGCGCGGCCATTGGTCTCGTTGTAGAGCGAGACGTTGCCCGAGACGACCGGGAAATCGAGCGTGCGGCAGGCTTCCGAGATGCCCTTCAGGCAGCCCACGAACTGGCCCATGATCTCAGGGCGCTCAGGATTGCCGAAGTTGAGATTGTCGGTGATCGCGAGCGGCTTGCCGCCGACCGCGGTGATGTTGCGCCAGGCTTCCGCGACCGCCTGCTTGCCACCTTCAAACGGATCGGCCTCGCAATAACGCGGCGTGACGTCGACGGTCAGCGCCAGGCCCTTCGGCCCGTCCTGCACGCGCACGACGGCGGCGTCGCCGCCGGGGCGCTGCATGGTGTTGCCGAGAATGACGTGGTCGTACTGCTCCCAGACCCAGCGCTTGCTGCACATGTCGGGCGTTCCGATCAGCTTCTCCAGGGCAGCGCCGAGCGCCATCGGCGCCGGCACCTCGCGCGCATGCACGATCGGCAACGCAGCAGACGGGACATGCGGACGGTCATAAAGCGGCGCTTCGTCGCCGAGCTCCTTGATCGGCAGATCGGCCATGACGTCGCCGCCATGCTTGACCACGAAACGCTTGCTCGGCGTGGTGTAGCCGACCACGGCGAAGTCGAGGCCCCACTTCTTGAAGATCGCCTCGGCTTCCTTTTCCTTCTCGGGTTTGAGCACCATGAGCATGCGCTCCTGGCTCTCCGAGAGCATCATCTCATAGGCGCTCATGCCGGGCTCGCGGGTCGGCACCGCGTCGAGATCGAGATCGACGCCGAGGTCGCCCTTGGCGCCCATTTCCACTGCAGAGCAGGTCAGACCCGCCGCGCCCATGTCCTGGATCGCGATGACGCAACCCTTCTCCATGATCTCGAGGCAGGCCTCTAACAGCAGCTTTTCGGCGAAGGGATCGCCGACCTGCACGGTGGGGCGCTTCTCCTCGGATTTGTCGTCGAACTCGGCCGACGCCATCGAGGCGCCGTGGATGCCGTCGCGGCCCGTCTTGGAGCCGAGATAGACGATCGGCATGTTCACGCCGGAGGCCGCCGCATAGAAGATCTTGTCGGCATCGGCGAGGCCCACCGCCATGGCGTTGACCAGGATGTTGCCGTCATAGCGGGTGTGGAAGCGCACCTGGCCGCCGACCGTCGGCACGCCGAAGGAATTGCCGTAGCCGCCGACACCTGCGACGACGCCGGAGACCAGATGGCGCGTCCTGGCATGCTCGGGCGCACCGAAGCTCAGCGCGTTCAGGCAGGCGATCGGGCGCGCGCCCATGGTGAACACGTCGCGCAGGATGCCGCCAACGCCTGTCGTTGCACCCTGATAGGGCTCGATGTAGCTCGGGTGGTTGTGGCTCTCCATCTTGAAGACCACGGCCTGGCCGTCGCCGATGTCGATGACGCCGGCGTTCTCGCCCGGTCCCTGGATCACCCAGGGCGCCTTGGTCGGCAGGCCCTTGAGATGGATGCGCGAGGATTTGTACGAGCAGTGCTCGTTCCACATCGCCGAGAAGATGCCGAGTTCGGTAAAGGTCGGCTCCCGCCCGATCAGCTTCAGGATGCGCTCATATTCGTCGGGCTTGAGCCCGTGGGCGGCAACCAGTTCGGGGGTGATCTTGGGTTCGTTCTTCATGGATTTTGGGCTTTCGGCGGCGTTTGGCCGTTCTTAGGAACATCGGGGGCTCTCGAAAAGCCCTTTATGGCGCATTTTCCCGCTGTCCCACGTTTTGCAAGCGGGGTCGGCGGCGATCCGGAATTGCAAGGCGCTGACGGATCGGATTTAAGGGCCAAAGACCCGCAATTGAAGGCCTATTTCCTTGCACGAACTGACCAAAGCCCCGCCGCCCCGTCGTCCCGACCTCCACATCGCCACCGAGGGGGAATTTGAGGGCTGGCGGACCTGGATTCGCGACAGTTTTGAATCCCATGTCGGCCCCTTCTGGCATCGGATCGAGCCCGACGGCAGCGTCCGCTGCGCCTTCCGGGTCGAGAAAAAGCACCTCAACGGCTCCGGCAACGTCCATGGCGGCTGCTATATGGCGTTCGCGGACTACTCCCTGTTCGCGATCGCCACCCATGTCCTGGATAGCAGGGCCGTGACGACCAATTTTGCCTGCGAATTCCTCGATGCGGCCCGGGAGGGCGAGCTGATCGAATGCACCGGCGAAGTCAGCCGCGCCGGCGGTTCGCTGATCTTCCTGCGCGGCAAGATGATGTCAGGCGCGCGGCAATTGTTCACGTTTTCGGGCACGATCAAGCGGGTGAAGCGGAAGGCCTGAGGCCGCCGCATAGCTTCAACGCGAGATCACGCCGCCTTTTCCAGATGCGCGGTGAGGCCGGCGAACAGGCCGCGGCCGTCGGTGCAGCCCATGATGTCTTCGACGTGGTTCTCGGGATGCGGCATCATGCCGAGCACGTTGCCCTTGTCGTTGACGAGGCCGGCGATCGAATGCGCCGCGCCGTTGATGTTGTGGCTTTCATCAACCAGCCCGTCCGCAGAGCAGTAGCGATAGAGCACCCGCCCCTCGCCCTCGATGCGCTTGATGGTCTCTTCATCCGCCTCGTAATTGCCTTCGCCATGGGCCACCGGCACGCGGATCACCTGACCGGCATTGTAGCCGCGGGTGAACGGCGTATCGGAACGCTCGACGCGCAGATGCACGTCCTTGCAGATGAATTTCAGCCGCGCATTGCGCATCAAGACGCCCGGCAGCAGGCCGGATTCGCAGAGAATCTGGAAACCGTTGCAGACGCCGAGCACGAGGCCGCCCTTGGCCGCATAGTCGCGCACCGCGTCCATCACAGGCGCCCGCGCCGCGATCGCGCCACAGCGCAGATAATCGCCATAGGAGAAGCCGCCCGGCACCACCACGAGGTCGGTGCCCGCAGGCAGCGACGTCTCGGCGTGCCACACCATCGCAGGCTCGTGGCCCGAGATCAGCTTCAACGCCCGCGCCATGTCGCGCTCGCGATTGATTCCGGGAAAGACGAGGATGGCGGCTTTCATCAGAGCAGCTCGACCCGATAGTTCTCGATCACGGTGTTGGCGAGCAGCTTGTCCGCGGCATCCTTCAGCGCGGCTTCGGCCTTGGCCCTATCGGCGCCGGCGAGCTCGATGTCGAACACCTTGCCCTGCCGCACGCTGGCGACGCCATCGACGCCGAGCGATTTCAGCGCGCCTTCGATGGCCTTGCCCTGCGGATCGAGGATCCCCGTCTTCAGGGTAACGGTAACACGTGCCTTCACGTCGAAATCCTCTTCAGCTCTTCACCAGCACGGGACCCGTGCCCTGCGGTCGCTCGTTCTCCATGAGGATGCCGAGGCGCTTTGCGACTTCCGTGTAAGCCTCGAGCAGGCCTCCAAGGTCACGGCGGAAACGATCTTTGTCGAGCTTCTCGTTCGACTTGATATCCCACAGACGGCAGCTGTCCGGCGAGATCTCGTCAGCGACGATGATGCGCATCATCTCGTTCTCGAACAGGCGGCCGCACTCCATCTTGAAGTCGACGAGGCGGATGCCGATGCCGAGGAAAAGGCCGGTGAGGAAATCGTTGACGCGGATGGCCAGCGCCATGATGTCGTCGATCTCCTGGGGCGTGGCCCAGCCGAAGGCGGTGATGTGCTCTTCCGACACCATGGGGTCGTTGAGCTGGTCGTTCTTGTAATAGAACTCGATGATCGAACGGGGCAGCTGCGTGCCCTCCTCGATGCCAAGGCGCTGCGACAGCGAGCCGGCGGCAACGTTCCGCACCACCACTTCGAGCGGCACGATCTCGACCTCGCGAATCAACTGCTCGCGCATGTTGAGACGGCGGATGAAATGGGTCGGCACCCCGATGTCGTTGAGGTGCTGAAACAGGTACTCCGAGATGCGATTGTTGAGGACACCCTTGCCCTCGATCACCTGATGCTTCTTCGCATTGAACGCGGTGGCGTCGTCCTTGAAGTGCTGGATCAGGGTACCGGGCTCCGGACCTTCGTAAAGAACCTTTGCCTTGCCTTCATAAATGCGACGCCGACGGCTCATTGGGATGTACCGTGTTTTGTTGAAATCCATGTATTTGGTGTGCTCCGGTTACCAGGTTACGACCCACAGCGGAGCTGCCGTGAACGGCCTGGAACCCATCAAATTTCCAAAGAAAACCAAAGGAAACAGAACGGGAACCGAGCCTTCAGGCAACCTATCCGATTGGCTGTCCCAGCACAATCGATCCGGCCCTTCCGACGCTGACTTATACCGCCTTGCCTGCGGCTTTACGGCTCGTTGTTTCGCCGATCCTGCCCTCTATCTAGGCATGCGTGGGGGCCCTTGCAACGAGGGCCACCACGGCCAGAGACCGAAGGACTCGGAAGACGCATGAGCGAATTCGACAAGCGCGAAGAAGGCTTTGAGAAGAAATTTGCCCTCGATGAGGAGCAGAAATTCAGGGCGGAGGCTCGCCGCAACCGGCTGCTGGGGCTGTGGGCGGCCGAAAAGCTCGGAATCACGGGCGATGCCGCCGCCGCCTACGCCAGGGAGGTGGTCGCGGCCGATTTCGATGAGGCCGGCAGCGGCGGCGTCCTGCGCAAGCTCGTGGCCGATTTCGCTGCTGGGAATGTGGCCCTCACCGAGCAGGCGATTCGGAGCAAGATGAGCGAGCTGATGGCGGTCGCGGCTGCGGAGGTGAAGGCCGGGAAGTAAGCTTCACAGCGGGCGGCGGATGGCCACGCGCCGCCCGCCCTCTCGGGCTTGCAGCCGGCTCCTGGCAATGCCAAATGGGCGGCATGTCACAGGATCACATCTCTAACGTCCTCGCCCAACGCTACGCCTCGCCCGCGATGCGCGCCATCTGGAGTGGCGAGGGCAAGGTTCGCCTCGAACGCGACTATTGGATCGCCGTGCTGAAAGGCCAGCGCGATCTCGGTATTCCGGTGCCCAATGGCGTGATCGAAGCTTACGAGCGCGTGAAGGACCAGGTCGACCTCGACTCCATCATGCGGCGCGAGCGCATCACCCGGCACGACGTCAAGGCTCGAATCGAGGAGTTCTGCGATCTCGCCGGTCACGAGCACCTGCACAAGGGCATGACCAGCCGCGACCTCACCGAGAACGTGGAGCAGCTCCAGGTCTACCGCGGTCTGCAGCTGATCGAAACCAAGAGCATCGCCGCGCTCATTCGCTTCGCCAAACACGCCAAGCAATTGCGCGACATGCCGTTCACGGCGCGCACGCACAACGTCGCTGCGCAGGTCACGACGCTCGGCAAGCGCATCGCCATGTTCGGCGAGGAGATGCTGGTGTCGCATCAGAGCCTGGTTGGCGTGCTCGACACCTACCCGGCCCGCGGCCTGAAGGGCGCGGTCGGCACAAGGCTGGACCAGATCACGTTGTTCAACGGCGATGCCGGCAAGGCGCGCGCGCTCGAAAAGCAGATCCTCAAGCACCTCGGCCTGCCCCAAAGCTTCGATGCGGTCGGCCAGGTGTATCCGCGCAGTCTCGACTTCCGCGCCGTCAGCGTGCTCACGGAGCTCGCCAGCGGGCCCGGCAATTTCGCCAAGACGTTGCGCCTGATGGCAGGCCATGAGCTCGCCAGCGAAGGTTTCGCCAAGGGCCAGGTCGGCTCGTCCGCGATGCCGCACAAGATGAACAGCCGCTCATGCGAACGCATCAACGGCCTGCATGTCGTGTTGAAAGGCTATCTCGCGATGGCCGCGGGCCTTGCCGGCGACCAGTGGAACGAAGGCGACGTCTCCTGCTCGGTCGTTCGCCGCGTCATGCTGCCCGATGCCTTCCTTGCCATGGACGGTCTGCTCGAGACGTTACTCTCGGTGCTCGACCAGATGGAAATCTTCGATGCCGTCGTCGCGACCGAGCTGAATCGGTATCTGCCCTTCCTGCTCACCACCACCGTCATGATGGAGGCGGTGAAGAAGGGCGCTGGCCGCGAAGGCGCGCATGAGGCGATCAAGGAGCACGCGGTCGCGGCCATCCGCGACCTGCGCACCGGCAAGATCGTGCAGAACGACCTGCTCAAACGCCTCGCCGCCGATCAGCGTCTCGGCCTCAGCGAAGCCGAACTCAGCCAAGTGCTCGAGCACGGCCGTGCCAATTCAGGTGATGCCGGCGCTCAGGTCGACTACTTCGCCGAGCAGGTCGATGCGCTGGCGAAGGCGAAGCCCGAGGCGGCCAAGTACACGCCCGGCGCGATCCTTTGAGGCGAATGGGGAGTAGCGAATGGAAAGCAGATTCCATTCGCTACCCGCACTTCGCTATTCGCCCTCTTTGAAGCCGTACTCCGGCACATTGCCGCTGGCGCCGTAATATTTGTAGGGCAGGAATTTGCCGGACATCGTGATCTTGACGCGGTCGCCCTTCGGGTTGGCGACGCGCTCGATGCCCATGTCGAAGTCGATCGCCGACATGATGCCGTCGCCGAATTCCTCCTCGATCAGCGCCTTCCAGGCCGGACCATTCACCATCACCATCTCGTAGAAGCGGTAGATCAGCGGATCGGTCGGCGGCATCGGCGTGCCGGTGCCACGCATCGGCACCTCGTTGAGCATCGCAGTCTCGGCCTTGGTCAGGCCGAACAGCTCGGCAGCGTTGGCGGCTTGTGGTTTTGTGAGTTTCATCTGGCCCATGATCGCGCCAACGATCAGCACCTCGGAATAGCCGCCGATCTTTTCGCAGATATGTTTCCAGCTCCAGCCCTTCTCACGCTTGATGTCGAGCAGCTTCTCGGTGAGGTCGTCGCGTTTCATGTCAGGTCTCCCCTTGGGCAGGCATTGTGGGCCTTGCCGCCTTGGGAGGCACGAAACGTGCCAATAAATGAGGCTTAGAGGGCTTCACGCCGGCCCCCATCTCGAACAAGTCGCCTTGCTCACCCTGTGAGACCTTGCCTGATTGCACTCACCGGCTCGCTCGCAGCGCGGCAAGCTCAACGTCGGCAGCCGGCTTCTCGATAAAGGTCTTCGGACAATCGGCTGCAGCCTGTTCGAACAGCTTCAACGCCCCGTCCCTGGAGCCGCGCTGCAGAGCTAATTCGGCACTATAGAAATTGGCTTCGCAGACCTGCCCTTTTTTCTTCCTGGGGTCGGCGTCGTCGGCAGCGTCGAGCACTTGCTCCGGCGTCATCGTACCGAGAAAGAGATTGACGATCGGCGCGGGCCATTTCGTCGCGTCGAGCTGCCTGGCAGCCTCGCTCAGCTGGCTCGGTTGGTCACTGCGCTTTGCAACGATTTCGCGCCATAGGATGGCATAGGCATACTTTGGATTGAGCTGCGTCGCCTGATCGAAGTCGGCCAGCGATTTTGCGAATGACGCAATCTGCCAATAGAGTCTTCCGCGGTGGAAATAGGCGCGGGCATCCTTGGGATCGATTTGCACCAGCTGATCGTAGTCCGCAAGCGAGCGATCGAAGTCCTTTTTGGCCTTGTACGCGTTGGCACGGAGCCCGAGTGCATCCTTGTCCTTGGTACTAAGGCGGATCACTTCATCGTAGTCTGCGATCGCACGGTCGAGGTCGCCTTTCGCCTGGTAGGCCGCTCCCCGAGCGCGGAGCAGAGGGCCGTCTCCCGAAGCAAGTGCCAATGAGTCACCACCGACGGACGGGGAAATGGGCTCACTGTCCTGACCTTGAACCTGAGCCTGCCGATCGCCTCGGTTTTCCTGCTCCTGATGTGCCAGCTGGATCGCCTGGTCGTAATCGGCAATGGCGTGATCGTAGTCGCCCTTTTGAGCATAGGCGACGCCGCGGCAGCCGTAGACAAATCGGCTTCGGGGGTTCAGCTCGATGATCCGGTCATAGTCGGCGATAGCGCGTTCGAATTCGCCCAGTTGAGAAAACGACGCAGCTCGGAAGTAGTAGAAATACTCCTTTCTTGGCTTGATCGGCATCGTTTGATCGAGCGTGGCCAATGCGCGCCCTCTGTCGCCCTTGGCGAAGTAAACCCGGCCGCGGCACAATTGGCCGCCACCGGTTTCCGGGCTGATCTCGGCTGCTCGGTCACAGTCGGCCATGGCCCGATCCAAATCGCCCTTGCGGAGATAGGCGAGGCCTCGGTCGACATGGACGATGACATTGTCGGGATGGACCAGAAGGGCTTGATCGAGATCAGCGATGGCGCGCTCAAGATCTCCTTTTGATTGATAGATTCGGGCACGCCCGAGACGGGCGTATACGGACTTGGGATCGAGCTCGACGACTTTGTCGTAGTCCGCAAGCGCAGCGTCGGTTTCGCGCCTCTCGCTATGCGCAAAGGCTCGCTGAAGACGGGCGTCCAAATTGCCTGGATCGTGCTCGATGATCCGATCGTAATCCGCGATCGCAAGGCCGGGCTCACCTTTTTGACGGTAAAGCATGGCGCGGCGAAAATGCGTCATGATAACGCTTTGCTGCATAGCAGTTGCCGCCTGAATCAAGGCGGTACAGCCCGCGATGCGGTCATCGAGCGCAATGCTGACGGGCGTGTAGCACTTGGCGTTCAAAGGCATTTCGGCGCGAGCGCCTGATATGCCGAACACGATCGTCATCGCCAACGCGCTTCCGCCTGCTGCCGCGCCAATGAGTGCACGGCCCGTCACTCCAAACATGCAGTCCCCAACCGGATTTCCGGGCACTGTCATAGCAACCAATCAAGCCTCTGCACAGCCCATGGTTGCGAAAACCGCGATGCGCTTGGGCTAGGTCGTCTGCTCCATCATCCCCTGCAGCCGCACCAGCTCCGCCTCGAGAGCGCGCTCCACATCCACGGCGCGAATATCGACCACCCGGTAATCCCGCGCTTCCAGCCAGGCCCGCCGCGAGGCGCGGTCGGCCGCGATGGTGTCGCCCTCGCCCGGATTGACCAGTTCGATCGCGATCCGGTGCGGGAATGAGACGAAGTCAGGGATGTGGCGGCCGACCGGGGTCTGGCGCTTGAACTGACCTGCGAAGCGGCGGTCGCGCGTGAGTGCCTGCCACAGCAGGCGCTCGGCATCGGTCGGGTTGCGGCGGAGCAGGCGGGCCAGCCCACGCACCGTTGAGCCGCTGTCGGGCACGCCGCCGCCCTGCCCGTGCTCGGCCAAGAGCGCGCGCAGGCGCGTCGCCTGTTCGCCGTCGAGCACGCCGCCTTTGGCCGGGCCCTTGCGTCCCTCGGCGATCGCCATCACCACCCCGTGGAGCGTGTGCATGTCCTGCTTGGTCGGCTCCATCCGGCTGAAGATATTGCGCAGGTTGACGAGCATGGTGTCGCGCTTCTCCGCCGGGCGCAAGAATTCGACCCGGTCGAGCTCGCGGATGAGATTGTCGAAGAAGGCCTGCATCTGGTGCTGCGAGGCGCGCTCGGAACGTTCCGGCATGGCATGGGGAAGCGCGCCCGCCGTCGCCCGCTTGAACCATTCATAGCCGACCAGCAGCACCGCCTGGGCCAGGTTGAGCGAGGCAAAGCCCGGATTGACCGGGAAGGTGATGATGCGGTTGGAAAGCCCGACCTCCTCGTTGGTCAGGCCCCAGCGCTCGCGGCCGAACAGGATGCCGGCCTTTCCGCCAGTCGCAACATGCCCGGAGATCTCGGCGGCCGCGGCTTCCGGCCCGACCACAGGCTTGGCCTGGTCGTGGGGGCGTGCGGTGGTGGCGAACAGCAAATCGAGATCGGCGACCGCCTGCTCGACCGTGTCGAACAGTTCGACCTTTTCCAGAATGTGGTCGGCGCCGGCGGCGGCGCGCTGTGCCGCGATGTTGGGCCAGCCGTCGCGCGGGTTGACGATGCGCAAGGCGCTCAGGGCAAAGTTGCCCATGGCGCGTGCGGCCATGCCGATGTTTTCGCCGAGCTGCGGCTCGACCAGGATCACGATGGGACCGTCGAGGGCGAGCCCAACCTTGGTCTTGTCGGTGCCGGACATCTCATTCCACTTTCTGCTTCAGCTTTCGTCTCGTTCCGCTTCGGAAAGACCCCGAACCTCCGTCTGAAGACGCTGATCCAAAGCTTCATCCGCGGCCACCCGCCCGCCTTCCGTGCGGCGCAATTTCTTGAGCGGAGATAACAGGGTTAGCGGCGTTTGCGAAACTGCAATCGCACCTCAATTGGGGACGGTTTCACCGCCCGGCTTGCGCGCGCTTTGCTTTCGGATAAGGCTATCAAGCACAACCAAAGCGAAGCCGAAAGGGCCTGAGCTGAAGCAACAATTGAGTGGGGGGATGGTGATGCTGAGCCGATGGAAATTGGCGCTTCTGGGGTTGGTCTTGATCGCAGTGGGCGGTTTCATCGCCCATCTGACCCAGACCTCGGGCGGCATCCGGATCCAGGATGTCAGGTTCAAGGGCGCCAAGGGCAACACCATGAGCGCCCTGCTCTACATCCCCGCCAATGCCACTGCGCAGACCCCGGCACCCGGCATCCTCGCCGTCCACGGCTACATCAATTCGCGCGAGACGCAGGACGGCTTCGCCATCGAATTCGCCCGCCGCGGCTATGTCGTGCTGGCACTGGACCAGACCGGCCACGGCTACAGCGACCCGCCCGCCTTCGCCAACGGCTTCGGCGGCCCTGACGGCCTCGCCTATCTGCGCAGCCTCGAGATGGTGGACAAGGCCAATATCGGCCTCGAGGGTCACTCGATGGGCGGCTGGACAGTCCTGGCCGCAGCCACCGCGATGCCCGACGGCTACAAGTCGATGGTGCTGGAGGGCTCCTCCACCGGCAAGCCATTCGCGGCCGACGGCACACCGAACTGGCCGCGCAATGCGGCGCTGGTGTTTGCCCAGTATGAGGAATTCTCCACCCTGGTGTGGGGCGTCGATGTTGGCCGCGATGTCACCAAGAGCCCGAAGCTGTGGGCGATGTTCGGCACGCAGGGGCCGGTCGAGCCGGGCAAGGTCTATGGCGACCCGGCGGCCGGCACCGCCCGCGTGCTCTACACCCCCGCGATGACGCACCCGGCGGAGCACATCTCGCATGAAGCGATCGGATACAGCCTCGACTGGTTCGCTAGGACGTTGCAAGGCGGTACGCCCCGGCCGGCCGACGACCAGATCTGGTTCCGGAAAGAACTCGGCACGCTCATTGCGTTCGTCGGCTTTGTCGTGCTGTTGATCGGCACTTTCGATGGCCTGCTGGAGGCGCCGATGTTCTCTCGTCTGCGCCTGCCCGCTGTCCCCGACGGCACCATGCCGCCCCATCACGCCGCCACCGGCAGGCGCTGGACCGCCGCGTTCATCCTGTCCGCGTTCATCCCGGCACTGACCTACTACCCGGCCTTCGCTTTGGGCGGCAGCTTCGTGACGCCGTCAGCGTTCCTGCCGCAGGGCATCACCAACCAGATCATGGTTTGGGCCATCATCAACGGGCTGATCACGCTGGCGCTGATGGGCTTGGCCCCGAAGCGCAAGGGCCGGGCCGGTCTGCTTGGCCAGTCACTCGCGATTGCGGTCGCCTCGGTCGCAGTGGGCTATGCCGCGCTCTGGCTTGCCGACCTCGCCTTCAAGATCGACTTCCGCTTCTGGATCGTCGCGCTGAAGTTGATGAACCCGAAGCAGGTTCTGATCTTCCTGATCTATTTGATTCCATTCACGGCGTTTTTCGTGGTGGCGCTGCACGTGCTGCACCGGAATTTCTCGACCATGGAGGCGCCGCGGCTCGCACTCTATCTGACCAACATCCTGGCGCTGACGTTGGGCTTCGTCGTGCTGCTGGTCCTGCAATACGGCACGCTTTGGCTGACGGGAAAGCTGTTCAACCCGCTGCCCGACCCCGGTTTCGTGCCGCTCTCGACCATCGTCGCGATCCAGTTCGTGCCGCTGCTCGCCATCGTCGCCGTGATCGCCACCTTCACCTGGCGACGGACCGGATCGAGCCTGCCCGGCGCCCTGATCTCAGGCCTGTTCGTAACCTGGTACATCGTGGCCGGCACGGCCACCCAGGCTGCCTTCTAGAGGGGCTGATCCCGGCGAAAAGATGGGCTGAAACTGCATAACCGCTCCGCTTTCGCCCGCCCCCGCGCGGTGCTATAGCGCGGGAGATTTCCACCAGTTCCCAAGAAGGCTTCTCCGATCATGGCAAAAATCAAGGTATCCAATCCCGTCGTCGAGCTCGATGGCGACGAGATGACCCGGATCATCTGGCAGTACATCAAGGACAAGCTGATCAACCCCTTCCTGGATGTCGAGCTGCTGTATTTCGACCTGGGCATGGAGTACCGCGACCACACCAACGATCAGGTGACCATCGACGCCGCCGAGGCGATCAAGAAGGTCGGCGTCGGCGTGAAGTGCGCCACCATCACCCCCGACGAGGCGCGGGTGAAGGAGTTCAACCTCAAGCAGATGTGGAAGTCGCCGAACGGCACCATCCGCAACATCCTCGGCGGCGTGATCTTCCGCGAGCCGATCATCTGCAAGAACGTGCCGCGCCTGGTTCCCGGCTGGACCAAGCCGATCATCATCGGCCGCCATGCCTATGGCGACCAGTACCGCGCCACCGACATCAAGTTCCCGGGCAAGGGCACCCTCTCGCTGAAGTTCGTCGGCGAGGACGGCACCGTGATCGAGAAGGAAGTGTTCAAGGCTCCCGGCGCCGGCGTCGCCATGGAGATGTACAATCTCGACGACTCCATCATCGACTTCGCCCGCGCCTCCTTCAACTACGGCCTCTTGCGCGGCTATCCGGTCTACCTGTCGACCAAGAACACGATTCTGAAGGTCTATGACGGCCGCTTCAAGGACATCTTCCAGGAGATCTTCGACAAGGAGTTCAAGAAGGAGTTCGACGCCAAGGGCCTGACCTACGAACACCGGCTGATCGACGACATGGTCGCCTCGGCGCTGAAATGGTCCGGCGGCTATGTCTGGGCCTGCAAGAACTACGACGGCGACGTGCAGTCCGACACCGTCGCGCAGGGCTACGGCTCGCTCGGCCTGATGACCTCGGTGCTGCTCACCCCTGACGGCAAGACCGTCGAAGCGGAAGCTGCCCACGGCACGGTGACCCGTCACTACCGCGAGCACCAGAAGGGCAAGGAGACCTCGACCAACTCGATCGCGTCGATCTTCGCCTGGACCCGCGGCCTGTCGCACCGCGCCAAGCTCGACAACAATCCCGAGCTCGCGAAGTTCGCGACCACGCTGGAGAAGGTCTGCGTCGACACCGTCGAGCAAGGCTACATGACCAAGGACCTCGCACTGCTGGTCGGCGCCGATCAGCGCTGGCTCTCGACCACCGGCTTCCTCGACAAGGTCGCTGACAACCTTGTGAAGGCGCTGGCGGCGTAAGCCGTCCGGATTTCACCCGCCTGGGCTAGACATCATCACGGGCCGCGTCTTTCAGCGCGGCCCGTATTTTCTGAGAGCTCCCTTGCGGAGATCCGACCATGTCCACCAAGCTTGCCGTCCCCTGCCTCTGCTTCTCGCGGCCGTGACTGCGCCAGCGGGGGCGGCCGGGACGCTTCCCGACGCCATCGCCGCACCGGGCCAGAACGTCGTGCTCAGCGTCCACGCCGAGGGCGCGCAGATTTATGAGTGCAAGGCCGGCGCCGACGGCAAGCTCGCCTGGGCGTTCCGCGAGCCGATCGCGACGCTGCTCGCCGAGGGCAAGACGATCGGCCGCCACTATGCCGGGCCGAACTGGCAGCACGCCGACGGCAGCGCCGTCGCCGGCAAGGTCGCAGGCAGCGCGCCGGGCGCCACGCCGGCCGATATCCCCTGGCTGAAGCTGGAGGTCACCGCCCATCGCGGTAGTGGCGTGCTGACGCCGGTCACCACGGTTCAGCGCATCAACACCCATGGCGGCAAGCTCGACGGCGCTTGCGACAAGGCCGGCGAGTTCAAAAGCGCGCCCTACTCGGCCGAATATGTGTTCCTGAAGCAGGGCTAGATGTGGAGCCTCAAGAGGTTGACCTCAGTCAGACCGAGGCGGCTGATCGGGGTTTGTGACTTTATACCACCATGAGGCCGGTGCCAGTTGTATCGATGCAGCCAGATCGGCAGCTCTTGGGCGCGGCGATTGGAGGTTGGATAGGCTTTGGCATAAGCCCATTCCCGTAGTGCGGTTTGGATGAAGCGCTCTGCCTTGCCATTCGTTCTCGGCGTGTAGGGTTTGGTGCGGATGTGCTTGATGCCCAGGTCGCGGCACGCCTCGCCGAAGGCGTGAGATCGGTAGCAACCGCCATTGTCGGTCATGACGCGCGTGACGGTGACCCCAAGGCCTCCATAATAAGCCACAGCCGCCTTGAGAAAAGACACCGCGCTGTCCACCGTCTCGTCCGGTTTGATCTCCGAGAAAGCGACGCGGGAATGGTCGTCAATGCAGACGTGGACGAACTCCCAGCCGACGCCTCGGCTCCTGTTTGGACCACTTGAATCGCCGGTGATGCGATGACCAACCCGCTCGAAACGCCCGAGCTTTTTGATGTCGATGTGAATGATCTCGCCTGGAGACTCACGCTCATAACGGCGCTCCGGCTCGGCCGGTTCAAGATCGCGGATCCGGTTCAAGCCCAAACGACGAAGCACTCGGCTGACCGTGGCTGGCGACACCTTGACCTCGATTGCGATTTGCTGGCCGGTGTGGCGCTGCCGGCGCAAGGCCTCGATAGCCGTGCATGTGGCCGCAGGAGTTTGGCTCGGCGATGAGTGCGGCCTTGAGGGGCGGTCACGCAACCCCTCCACACCGTCCTCACGGAACCGCTGGACCCATTTGGCAACGGTCTTGGGCGTCGTGTTGAACTGGAAGGCCGCGTCAGCCTGGCTCAGCCCACCCTCGACTACGCTTCGCACCATCGCCTCTCGACCTTTGGGCGTCAAAGGCGCATTCTTGTGGACGTTCATCTGGTCTCTCCTTGGAACACTGAAGCTTCGCAACCTCAGCTTCCTCGGTTCAGACCAGATGGACAACCTCTTGAGAGACCACAGCTAGAGCAACGCGACGCAGACGCCTAAGCGCCCGCCATCGCTTTTTCGATCGCCGCCAGCGCCTCGGTCGCCTTGGCGCCGTCGGGGCCACCGGCCTGGGCCATGTCGGGCCGGCCGCCGCCGCCCCTGCCGCCGAGCGCTTCGGAGGCGACGCGCACCAAATTCACGGCGTTGAAGCGCGCGGTGAGGTCGACGGTGACGCCGACCACGACACCGGCCTTGCCGTCCTCGGTGACGCCGACGATGGCGACCACGCCGGAGCCGATCTGCTTCTTGGCCTCGTCGGCGAGGCTCTTGAGATCCTTCATCTCGATGCCCTCGACCGCGCGCGCCATCAGCTTGACGCCGCCGACCTCGCGCACGCCGGAAGCCGCGCCGCCGCCGCTTGCTGCGCCGCCACCCATCGCGAGCTTCTTGCGGGCGTCGGACAGCTCGCGCTCGAGCTTCTTGCGTTCCTCCATCAGCGCGGTGATGCGCGCCGGAACGTCGTCGACCGAGGTGCGCAGCTCGCTTGCTGCGGTCTTCGCCAGCGCCATGGTCTCATTGGCATGCTTGCGGGCGTAGTTGCCGGTCAGCGCCTCGATGCGGCGCACGCCTGACGCCACCGCGCTCTCGCCGGTCAGCGTGATCAGGCCGATATCGCCGGTGCGCCGCACATGCGTGCCGCCGCAGAGCTCGACCGACCAGCCGAGCGCATTGGCGCCGCGCTCGCGCGCGGTCTTGCCCATCGAGACGACGCGAACCTCGTCGCCGTACTTCTCGCCGAACAGCGCGCGCGCGCCGGCCTCGCGAGCCTCGTCGACGCCCATCACGCGGGTCGTGACCTCGTCATTCTCCAGCACCACGTCGTTGGCGATGTCCTCGACGCGAGCAAGCTCCTCCGCCGTGATCGGCTTCGGATGCACGAAGTCGAAACGCAGCCGGTCCGGCGCCACCATCGAGCCGCGCTGGGCGATGTGATCGCCGAGCACCTGGCGCAGCGCCTCATGGATGAGATGCGTCGCCGAGTGATGCGCGCGGATCGACGAGCGCCTGGAATGATCAACCTCGAGCTGCAGCGCGGTGCCGACCTTAAGCTCGCCGCTCTCGACCGTGCCGACATGAACGAAGAAATCGCCGAGCTTCTTCTGCGTGTCGGTGACGCGGAATTTGATCCCGCTCTCGCCCGTCAGCACGCCGGTGTCGCCGACCTGGCCGCCCGACTCCGCATAGAACGGCGTCTGGTTGAGCACGATCGCGCCGGTGTCGCCGGCCTTGAGGTGGGCGACTTCCTTGCCGTCCCTGACCAGCGCCGAGACCACGCCTTCAGCGCTCTCGGTCTCGTAGCCCAAAAATTCCGTCGCCCCGAGCTTCTCGCGCAGCGGAAACCAGATCGCCTCGCTCGCCGCCTCGCCCGATCCCTTCCAGGACTCGCGCGCCTTGGCCTTCTGCCGCTCCATCGCGTCGGTGAACGCAGACTGGTCGACGCCAATGCCGCGCGACTTCAGCGCGTCCTGCGTCAGGTCCAGCGGGAAGCCGTAGGTGTCGTACAGCGTGAAGGCGACATCGCCGTCGAACATGTCGCCCTTCTTCAACGACGCGCTCTTCTCGTCGAGGATGGCAAGGCCCCGCGACAGCGTCTTGCGGAAGCGGGTCTCTTCCAGCCGCAGCGTTTCCTCGATCAGGTTTTCCGCGCGCATCAGATCAGGATAGGCCTGGCCCATCTCGCGGACCAGCGCCCAGACCAGCCGATGCATCAGCGGCTCCTTGGCGCCCAGCAGCTGCGCATGGCGCATGGCGCGGCGCATGATCCGGCGCAGCACATAGCCGCGGCCCTCGTTCGAGGGCAGCACGCCATCCGCGACCAGGAAGGCCGACGAGCGCAGATGGTCGGCGATGACGCGGAACGAGGCGACGGTCTGCTCGTTCGGCCCGCTGCCGAGCGCGGACGCGGCCGCATCGATCAAATGACGGAACAGATCGGTCTCGAACACGCTGTCGACGCCCTGCATGATGCAGGCCATACGCTCGAGGCCCATACCGGTGTCGATCGAGGGACGCGGCAGATCCACGCGCTCCTCCTTCGTCACCTGTTCGTATTGCATGAACACGAGATTCCAGAATTCGAGGAAGCGGTCGCCGTCCTCCTCAGGCGAACCCGGAGGGCCGCCCCAGATGTGGTCGCCGCGGTCGATGAAGATCTCCGAGCACGGACCGCAGGGGCCGGTGTCGCCCATCGCCCAGAAATTGTCCGAGGTCGGGATGCGGATGATGCGGTCGTCGGAAAAGCCGGCGATCTTCTTCCACAGCCCGTGCGCCTCGTCGTCGGTGTGGTAGACGGTGACGAGCAGCTTGTCCTTGTCGAGCCCGAAATCCTTCGTGATCAGCTTCCAGGCCAGCTCGATCGCGCGCTCCTTGAAATAGTCGCCGAAGGAGAAATTGCCGAGCATCTCGAAGAAGGTGAGATGGCGCGCGGTGTAGCCGACATTGTCGAGGTCGTTGTGCTTGCCCCCGGCGCGCACGCATTTCTGCGACGTGGTGGCGCGCTGATAGGGCCGCTTCTCGACGCCGGTGAAGACGTTCTTGAACTGCACCATGCCGGCATTGGTGAACATCAACGTCGGATCGTTGCGCGGCACCAATGGCGAGGACGACACGATCTCGTGCCCGTTCTCGGCAAAGAAGTTCAGAAAGGTCGACCTGATCTCGTTGACGCCGCTCATGTTCATCCAATCGGGTGTGCTTGGACCCGCTTATCCCTGATCCAAACCTGGCGATTTGGGCGGATATCTGCGGGCCAAAGCGCTTTTAGACAAGGCCAGCTTCCCTGTCCAGAAACTGTGCAAAGAGATCAGTGGGTTGCCGCAGGCGCGTAATCCCCTTTGGAAAGCCGCAAAGCGCGCGTTGACAGGCTTGGCCGGCCTGTGGTCTGTACCCATTTGTATCGTACGGCCACGTCGGGAGAGACCGGCTTCACTGCCGGCGCCGAAGGAGCAACCGCCCCGGAAACTCTCAGGCAAAAGGACCGCGTGGCTTTGACGACATCTGGAAAGAGGCGCTGGCGGGCTTAAGGCCTGGATAGCGTCCGCCGACGGGATAATACTCTCAGGCACAGCGACAGATGGGGCTTCGACCGGTGTCCCAGGGGAATCGTCCCCGGGGAACCGCCGAGGGCCCCCGTGATGCTTGCGTCGGACGACAAGAACTCCCTGAAACGTACACCCCTTTACGACCTGCACGTGTCGCTCGGCGGCAAGATGGTGCCGTTCGCGGGCTACGACATGCCCGTGCAGTACCCGGCGGGCGTGCTGAAGGAGCACCTTCAGACCCGCTCGTCCGCGGGCCTGTTCGACGTCTCCCATATGGGGCAGATCGCGCTTCGGCCGAAATCCGGCAGGATCGAGGACGCCGCTCGCGCGCTGGAGCGGCTGGTGCCGCAGGACATCGTGGCGATCGCGCCGGGACGGCAGCGCTACGCCCAGTTCACCAATGACGACGGCGGCATTCTCGACGATCTGATGGTCGCGAATTTCGGCGATCACCTGTTCCTGGTGGTCAATGCTGCCTGCAAGGCCGAGAACGAGGCGCATCTGCGCGCGAACCTGTCGGAGACCTGCATCATCGATTCGCTTGCCGACCGCGCGCTGATCGCGTTGCAAGGCCCGAAAGCCGAGTCAGCGCTGGCGAGATTATGTGCAGCAGCGCCCACCATGAACTTCATGGATGCCGGCCCGCATGAGGTTGCCGGCCTCGGCTGTTTCGTCTCGCGCTCGGGCTATACCGGCGAGGACGGGTTCGAGATTTCGGTGCCCGCGGCCGACGCCGAACGTCTCGCCAAGACGCTGCTCGAAAACCCCGACGTGATGCCGATCGGCTTGGGTGCCCGCGACAGCCTGCGGCTGGAAGCCGGGCTCTGCCTCTACGGCCACGATATCGACACCGAAACCACGCCGGTCGAAGCCGCGCTGGAATGGTCGGTACAGAAAAGCCGCCGCACCGGTGGCGCCCGCGCCGGCGGGTTTCCCGGCGCTGAAAAGATTCTCGCGCATTTCAATCACGGCGCATCCCGCCGCCGTGTCGGCCTGCGTGCCGAAGGCCGCGCACCGGTGCGCGAGGGCGCGCTGCTGTTTGCCGGGAACGAAGGCGGCCAGGCCATTGGAAGGGTCACCTCGGGCGGCTTCGGCCCGAGCCTGAATGCGCCCGTGGCGATGGGCTACGCGCCCACCGCTTTGAGCGCGCTCGACACGAAACTCTTTGCGGAAGTGCGTGGGCAGCGTCTGCCGCTCATCGTCGCCGCCATGCCCTTCGTGAAAAACACCTACAAACGCTGAGGACAAGACAATGACCACGACGCTGTACACTTCCGACCATGAATGGCTCGCGATCGACGGCGATGTCGCAACCGTCGGGATCACCGATTACGCGCAGTCCCAGCTCGGCGACGTCGTGTTCGTCGAATTGCCCAAGGTCGGCCGCACCCTGAAGAAGGCCGAAGCCGCCGCCGTGGTGGAATCGGTGAAAGCCGCCTCCGACGTCTACGCGCCCATCTCCGGCGAGGTGCTCGAGACCAACGAGGCGCTCGCCGCCGAGCCCGCGCTGGTGAACTCGGACGCGCAAGCCGCGGCCTGGTTCTTCAAGATTAAAATCGCCGACAAGAGCGAGCTTGGCGGGCTCATGGATGAAGCCGCCTACAAGGCCCACACGGCGTGAGGATATGAGTCGAACCGTCTCAACATACTCACTGTCATCGTCCGCGAAGGCGGACGATCCGGTACGCCGCGGCCCATCGGCTCTGGCCGAAGCGCCTGCGCTTACTGGATGCCCCGCCTTCGCGGGGCATGACAGCAACTCCTGAAACGAGGACCCATGATGACCGCGCACCGCAAATCCAACGGCGAGACCACCCCTTTCGTTCGCCGCCACATCGGCCCGTCGGCGCGCGATGTCACCGCAATGCTCGAGACTGTCGGCACGAAAAGCGTCGAGGCGCTGATGGCGGAAACGCTGCCGGCCTCGATCCGGCAGGCCGCTCCGCTCGATCTCGGCAAGCCCCTCGGCGAGACGGAGGCGATCGCGCATATGGCTGAGCTCGCTCGTCAAAACCAGGTCTTCACCTCGCTGATCGGCCAGGGCTATTCAGGAACGATCCTGCCCGCGGTGATCCAGCGCAACATTCTGGAGAACCCGGCCTGGTACACGGCCTACACGCCCTACCAGCCCGAAATCAGCCAGGGCCGGCTCGAAGCGCTGTTCAACTTCCAGACCATGATCTGCGACCTCACCGGGCTCGATGTCGCCAACGCCTCGCTGCTCGATGAGGCAACCGCCGCGGCCGAAGCCATGGCACTGGCGGAGCGGCACTCGAAGGTCGAAGCAAAGGCCTTCTTCGTCGACAAGGACGTGCATCCGCAGACCCTGGCCGTGATGCGCACGCGCGCCGAACCGCTCGGCTGGAATCTGGTGGTCGGCGATCCGCTCACCGATCTCGACAAGGCAGACGTGCTCGGCGCGCTGCTGCAATATCCGGGAAGTTCGGGCGTGGTGCGCGACCTCAGGCCTGCGGTCGCAGCGCTGAAAGCGAAGGGCGCGCTTGCGATCGTTGCCGCCGATCTCCTGGCCCTGACGCTGCTCGCCTCGCCCGGCGAACTCGGCGCCGACATTGCCATCGGCTCGGCGCAGCGTTTTGGCGTGCCGATGGGTTATGGCGGCCCGCACGCGGCCTATATGGCGGTGCGCGATGCGCTGAAGCGCTCGCTGCCCGGCCGCATCGTCGGCCTTTCCGTCGATTCACGCGGGATGCCTGCCTATCGCCTGGCTCTGCAGACCCGCGAGCAGCACATCCGCCGCGAGAAGGCGACCTCCAACATCTGCACCGCGCAGGTGCTGCTCGCCGTGATCGCCGCAATGTACGCGGTCTATCACGGTCCCGAGGGGCTCGCGCAGATCGCACGCAACGTGCATCGCCGCACCGCCGTGCTCGCGAGCGGCCTGCGCAAGCTCGGCTTCGCACCGCAGTCCGAGAGCTTCTTCGACACGCTCAGCGTCGATGCCGGCACAGGGCGCGCCGAGATCATCGCGCGCGCGGCGGCCGAGAAGATCAATCTCGGCGTCGGTGAGACCGGCTTGCGCATCGCGCTCGACGAGACCACCACGGCTGCGACCGTGGAAGCGGTCTGGCGTGCCTTCGGCGGCCAATTGTCCTACGCGGAGATCGATGCCACGACGCACGAGGCGCTGCCGGACACGCTGAAGCGTACGACCTCTTTCCTCACCCATCCGGTGTTCCACGCGCATCGCTCGGAAACCGAGATGCTGCGCTATATGCGCAAGCTCAGCGATCGCGACCTCGCGCTCGACCGCGCGATGATTCCGCTCGGCTCCTGCACGATGAAGCTGAACGCGACGACTGAAATGATGCCGCTGACCTGGCCGGAATTCGGCAGCCTGCACCCGTTCGCCCCGCGCGAGCAGGCCAACGGCTATCACGCGCTGTTCGCGCAGCTTGAAAAATGGCTCTGCGACATCACCGGCTATGACGCCATCTCACTGCAGCCGAACTCGGGCGCGCAAGGCGAATATGCCGGACTTCTGGCTATCCGGGGTTATCATGCCGCGCGCGGAGAGAGTCACCGCAAGATCTGCCTGATCCCCTCCTCCGCTCACGGCACTAACCCGGCCTCGGCCGCGATGGTCGGCATGGACGTGGTGCTTGTGTCTTGCGAGAAGAACGGCGACGTCGATGTCAACGATCTCCGTGCGAAGGCCGAGAAGCATTCGAACGATCTCGCGGCGGTGATGATCACTTATCCCTCGACCCATGGCGTGTTCGAGGAGCATATCAAGGAGATCTGCGACATCGTCCACGGCCATGGCGGCCAGGTGTATCTCGACGGCGCCAACCTGAATGCGCAGGTCGGCCTTAGCAGGCCCGGCGATTACGGCGCCGATGTCAGCCATCTCAATCTGCACAAGACCTTCTGCATTCCGCATGGCGGCGGCGGCCCCGGCATGGGCCCGATCGGCGTGAAGGCGCATCTTGCGCCGTTCCTCCCCGGTCACCCCGCGACGAAGGCGGATGCTCCAGTCGGCCCGGTCTCGGCCGCGCCGTTCGGCTCGGCTTCGATCCTCACCATCTCCTACATCTACATCCTGATGATGGGCGGCGAAGGTCTGAAGCGCGCGACCGAGATCGCGATCCTCAATGCCAACTACATCGCGGCGCGCCTCGATGCGCACTTCCCGGTGCTCTACAGGAACACGAGGGGCCGCGTCGCGCATGAGTGCATCATCGATCCTCGTCCTCTGAAGGCAACGTCAGGCGTCACCGTCGACGACATCGCAAAGCGCCTGATCGATTACGGCTTCCATGCGCCGACCATGAGCTTCCCGGTGCCGGGCACGCTGATGATCGAGCCGACGGAGTCGGAATCCAAGGCCGAGCTGGATCGATTTTGCGATGCCATGATCGCGATCCGGAAGGAGATTGCCGAGGTCGAGGCCGGTCGCTTCAAGATCGAGGCATCGCCGCTTCGCCACGCCCCACACACCGTGCACGACATCGCCGATGACGATTGGAAGCGTGCCTACGCCCGCAGCGAAGGCTGCTTCCCCGCGGGCGTCTCGCGCACCGACAAATATTGGTGCCCGGTGGGGCGCGTCGACAATGTCTACGGCGATCGTAATCTGGTGTGCTCCTGCCCGCCGGTGAGCGATTACGCGGAGGCGGCGGAGTAGGACGCGACGGTGGTTTCGTAGGGCGGGCAAAGCGAAGCGTGCCCACAACCTTTGCATCCGGTGTGAAAGATGGTGGGCACGGCGCTTGCGCGCCTTTGCCCAGCTGTGGCGCCGAGCGCGCCTCTAAGGCGCAACCAACAATCGGCTTTTGCGATCCCATCGCCAGAGCCGCTCGCTGGTCAACTCGGTCCCGCCCCACCAGCGCTTGATCCGGTTGTGACGCCACATATCGTCTTTGCGCGCTACAAGTGAACGCCCAAGCTCAGTCAGCGTGACCTCCACTCGCTCCTGCCGAAGTAGCGATCCTCATTGTCGAACGATGGATCGCCCAACAGGACCGGCGGGACCGAATGTCCCCCCAGTTCGATCAGGGCATCTTGCGCGTCGGATCCGTCGAATACATCGCGAAGCCACCTCGCCTCGGAGATGCGCCCCGGGTCGGTGTACCCTTGGTCCACAAAATCCAGCAGGTCCATTTCGCTGGCACCCAGGCCCGTCACGCTGTCCGGAAGCTCTTCAAGCACCGCAATGAGCGCCGATCGAAGTCTCGGCAGGATCGTCAGATCCGTCATCAGCAAATCGAAACAGGGCTCTGGGGTTTCAGCCCGGTAGGCTCTCCAGGCGCGGCTCGCCGTCGCCAAATGGTTGTCGGTCACCTTGAAGGCCGGCAGCTTCCATTTTGCGACCGATTCCGGTGCATAATTTGCAACAATGTCGTCCGTATGCACGAAGCTCAGCTTCGTCGTGATCTCCTTGTAAGGGCGAAGAAGGTCGAGCAGCCAGACGAGCACGAGCTGATCGTTAGCGAGAGGATCGACCCAGATTTCAATCGAGTCGAACTTTGCACAAAGCTCGAAGAAACCGATATCGCGGCTGCCGAAGCCTTCCAGCGAGCCACGACAAACGCCGTCGAGCCAATGGTCGCCGGGATTGCAGTGCTTGGCTGATCGCCGCTCCAGCCCCATCAAAAGCTGTTCTTCGGAAGGCAATTTCCTCCAAACGAAACGAAGATAGAACCCGAGCGTGAGGTTCGCGAGGCCTGACCCCCGGAGCACGTCTTCGGCAGGATCATTCGTGGCTAAGATCAAATGGGACACGATTGTCTGTCAAAATTGCTACGCAACGCTCTGACGACGCGTACGCATTAATCAGGAGCGATGAGTGAAAAGGCCTCCCGGTCCCACTGCCACAGCCGTTCGCTGGTCAGGTGGGTACCGCCCCACCACCGGTCGATCCGGTTGTGCCGCAGAAAATTCTCGTAGCCACCAAGCACCGCTTTGCCGAACTCGGTGAGCAACAACCGGGATTGCTTGTACCGCGCGTGACGGAGGGCATCGTTGTGCATGTCGAATGTAAATGGCCCTTCCTCCAGCCCGGACACGGCCGGCACCGGAGAGCGGACGAGCCCGTCGAGCAGCGCTCCGACTTCCCAATAGTCGAAGACGCGACTCTCGTTGCGCTTCTGATGTCCCGGAAAGACGTCGAAGGGCCGCGCTACGCCAGGCGCAACCAGCTCCAGGATCCGCGTCTCCGTAGCTCCCAGACCAGATGTGACGCCCGGAAGCTCTTCGAGCAGATCAATGATCGATTGCTCAAGTTGTGGAAACAGACTCAAATCCGCCTTGAGGAGATCGAACCAAGCCTGCGGCGTCGGCTCACGATAAGCCCGCCAGAGACGACCGGCCAGTTCGAGGTGATCATGTGTAGGCCTGACCATCGGCGGGTTGAGTTGCGCAAATTGCCCTGGATCGGCAGCACCAGCAGCGCCGTTCAGCTGACGCATCATGAGCTTGGAGACCGCCGCGTCCTCGCTGCTGCAATGATCGAGCAGCCAGAGCAGAAGCAATTGGGCGTTCGGCTCCCACCCGATCCACAATTCGGCCGAGCCACATTCTGACAACAGCTCGATCAATCCGTGACCCTTCAGGCCCGATTCATCGAGACGCCAGGACGGCGTATCGTCGAGCCAGTGAAGCCCTTGAGGCTGCGTCGCGCGCGGCGCAAAGAACGCATCGCGCTCCGCAGCGGACGGCAATCGTCCCCACACGAGCCGACGCTCGATCGCGATCACGAGGTCGGCACAGCCCGCCTGTTGGATGGCGCCGGCGATGGACGAGTCAGTCGTCACGATGAGCTTCGTCTTTGCTCGCATCACACCAGCCGATCACGACAACGCGCAAAAAGAAATGGGCACTGCCGACGTCGGCAACTCAACGTCCTCAGCGCCCGCTCCTCGCGAAAACTCTTGGAGCATGATCCGGAAAAGTGTGTAGCGGTTTTCCGATCAGATCATGCTCAAAACAACAACCCGGTCTACTCGTCCGCCGGCTCCTCGCCGTCGGCGTCGCTCTCGGGCGTGCCGGCCAGGATCTGCTCGGAAATCAGGCCGGAGTTCTGGCGGATCGCGGTCTCGATCTTGGCGGTGATGTCGGGGTTGGACTTCAAGAACGCCTTCGAGTTCTCGCGACCCTGACCGAGGCGCTGGCTGTCATAAGAGAACCAGGCGCCGGACTTTTCGACGATGCCGGCCTTGACGCCGAGATCGAGGATCTCGCCCATCTTGGAAACGCCCTCGCCGTACATGATGTCGAACTCGACCTGCTTGAAGGGCGGCGCCAGCTTGTTCTTCACCACCTTCACGCGCGTCGTGTTGCCGACCACTTCGTCGCGCTCCTTGATCGCGCCGATACGGCGGATGTCGAGGCGGACCGAGGCGTAGAACTTCAGCGCGTTGCCGCCGGTCGTGGTCTCCGGCGATCCGTACATCACCCCGATCTTCATGCGGATCTGGTTGATGAAGATCACCATGGTGTTGGACTTGTTGATGGAGGCCGTGAGCTTGCGCAGCGCCTGGCTCATCAGACGGGCCTGCAGGCCCGGCAGCGCATCGCCCATCTCGCCTTCGAGCTCGGCCTTCGGCACCAGCGCCGCGACCGAATCGACCACCAGCACGTCCACCGCACCCGAGCGCACCAGCGTGTCGCAGATTTCCAGCGCCTGCTCGCCGGTATCCGGCTGGGAGATCAGGAGCTCGTCGATATTGACGCCGAGCTTGCGGGCATAGACCGGGTCGAGCGCGTGCTCGGCGTCGATGAAGGCGCAGATACCGCCTTTCTTCTGGGCTTCCGCCACCGTGTGCAGCGCCAGCGTGGTCTTGCCCGAGGATTCCGGCCCGTAGATCTCGACGATACGCCCTTTGGGCAGGCCGCCGATGCCGAGCGCGATATCCAGCCCCAGCGAGCCCGACGAGACCGCCTCGATATCCATCGAACGGTCGTTCTTGCCGAGCTTCATCACCGAGCCCTTGCCGAACTGACGCTCGATCTGGGAGAGCGCGGCAGCGAGAGCTTTACTCTTGTCCATGGAAGATCCTTCGACGATACGCAGGGCAGTGGTGGACATTGGGTCGTGCTCCTTATGGCGAGGATTCGCGCGGGGGACAAACGGTTGGCGGGGCGGCTCGTCGATAAAAACAACGTACACCGTTTGTTCTAGGTTCGCAATATGTTCTTTTGGGAAAAGGGGTAGTGTCCGTATTTGACCCCTGGTGTCCCAGTTTGTTCTGCGCAGTGTCCTAATTCGCTGTAAGGTGCGGGATGGACCGCGCCATGCTGCACGAGCATTTAGCGATAGCCGAGCGCCACATTGCCGATGGCCTGAAGCTTCTTGCCAAGCAGGAGGGGCTGATATCGGAGCTTGACCGGCACCAACACGATGTCGAGGGCGCGCTGGCCGTGCTGGCGACCATGAGGGAAACGCAGTCGCTGCATATTGACGACCGTGACCGCATATTGAAGGAGCTGGAACGGTAAGGCCATTGTTTGGCTCAATGGCCGATGGTCCCCCGGGCTCAAGCCTCAGTTTGTGGAGGAGTCCACCCCAGAGAAACGCCCTGCGCCTAAGCCAACCCGGCTAGAGGAGGCGCGGCGCCGCGTTGAGGAGTACGCCGCCGAGTTGCGGAAGATCATCCAAAAGCTACGGCGCAAGATGCACTAAGGCCGCCTCGGTTGGGGCCTTCTTTCATTTAGAGCGCGGCTGATAGGTTTGCCATCCCGCGCTTGTATCGGTCGACAGACGGATCAACCTCCAGCCGTTGCCGCTCCACGATGTATGTCTTGCCGCTGACGAACGTCGCGAGCGGAATCTCTGGTTGCCACTGATGCGCCGCCAACCAAGTTGCAGGTCCCTGCAAATTGAAAGAGGCCGCAACCGAGGCGGCCTTACTCTGCGGCGTCTTGGACGGTGCGGATGCGTGCGGCGCGCTGGGCCAACTGGTCGTAGTTCTTGGCCACCTTGCGGAGCGACTGTCTCACTTCCTCATGCTCGCAATTGTCAGCCTTGGTGCGGAACTCTTCCGCTCGATTTCGGAAGTACGTGGGTGAATGCATACGCTCGATGCCCATGACACCAATCCCTCAATTGGGTCTCCGTCCCCATAATGGATTTGAAGCCTATCGTGTTCCCCGGACGAATAGACGTTCGAGGTGGCCCCAAACTGGGCCACTGGGGGCCAGCGCCAAGCAATCGGTACTGTCCGTATTTGACCCTCATTGTCCCAGTTTGTTCTGGCTAGCGTCCTAAGTTCACTTTTGAACCAAAGTGACGTGAGATAGTTTGCCCCTCATCACCGGCCGAGGCTCTGCCCGTAGGCGTCGGTGGCTGAGAGACCGAGAGCGCTCCCGCCTGCACAACAGGGAGCACCGCCATGACGGATAAGCCCGTCTATTTTGTCCGCCATTTTGCTGCGGAGATTGCCGAACAGAATGCCCGAATACGGGAGCTGATCGCGCAAGCATGCGAGGTGCTGAAACTGCCAAAGCCAGACACCTTTCTCGGACGCAAGACCCAGGAGCCCTTCCCAAAGGAGGACCTGCCTCCGGTAACAGGCTTGCAGTCTCCGGATCCAAGGAACTCAACCTGATTTGAGCCCCGGCCTGGCCGCACCCATGGTGACTGGCGACTAGCGATGGCTTGCCGAGCATCAGGTCTCTAACCGCCGCAACGCCGTCGTTCGGCGGCGCCGTCATTCCCACACATCGATCTCGCAATCCGCGGAGAAGCTCGGGCTGCATGGCCGCATCAAAGAGGCGCGCTGTGCGATGCTCTTTTGAATTCGCGTGCAAAATGTCGCGAGCACGCTCCGTCCCCGGGCTTCATCCTTATCGGCGGGACCGCTTGGCGAGGAATACCCGATGGGCTTTGCCCCGTTGAGGCGATCGATGGGAGATGCTCGTCAATGCATGGCGCGCGCATAGCAAAAATCACGCGATACACACGCATGTAGGTCGGCATGAGCTACGGCCCAATTGGTCTGATTATCAGAATTTTGAGGCTGCAAATATGCAGCGGCCCCACCAACGCTGATACACATGGCGGGGCCGCCTGCTCAACGAGCTCCGGGGCTGGAATCCGAGCCCGAAGGCCACCCGACTGTACGCCCATCCGCCTATAATGGTGCTTGAAACAAAGGAGCACTCATTTCGGAGTATCCTAATCAACGTGTGCGGTGCAGCGGCTCCGGGTACCTTGTGGGACTGGAGAGAGGATGTGACGCCGGGGCCGCGAGCGCACCAACTCGAATACACCTGGCACGCCGCGACAAGGCTCTGCCTCGTACCTTCCTGGTGCACCGCAGCCATGTAGCTGGGCTTCGGGAACGACTGCCATGGACTACCGCGCTTACATCTTGGAGCACCAAACTCGGCAATGAGGCCGCCTCGGTTGGGCGAGTTCGTCCAGCCAACGCCGTCGTTCTCCGACCGAGAAATTTGGCATTTTTTTCAGGAACGATGGCTTTCGCCGCGCGTCTGTTCGGAGCCCCCAGCCAGATAGGACAGCCCCCCGACTGCTGGAGGAAAACCCGCGTCACGCGGGTTGGCGGCCCCTCCCATCGGGGCCGTTTAAATTTCCAAGGGGAGAGATCAAGGCCGCCTTCAGTTGGCGGCCTCTTTCATGTCTTTGATGCGTCAAGACACATCGTCAACTTCTCGCGCAACTCGGCCGTCGTACCGGGTACGGTCGTATTCGGCCCCAAGCGTCCTAGGCTGAATCTGCTGGACCCGCCTGCGCGTGGTGTACAAGCGTCCCGTCGCATCGAGCTTGATGAGACGTGGGACCACATCGGCAAGAAGCAGAAGCGCGTCGGATGGACCGGCATTCACCTCTGCGGGTGCCTGAATCGAAAGGGGCCGCTTCTCAGCGACCCCTTGCCGGTTACAATCTTGTTCGGGATGAAATCCAGCCCCGGCAATAACCACCGTAGCGTTACCAAAAAGCCAAGTGGATTCCGGACAATTACCGTTCGCAATGCTGTCCTAATCTGCCTCCCGGGCGAACAAAAAAGCCCCGGCTCGCAGGGTTGGGGGCATGAGCCGGGGCCATTCACTTGGGGTCGCCCTTGGGGAAGGGCATCGGGAAAACTCGGCAATGAGCCAAGCGTTCCAGCGGCCCCAGTTGATTCGCAGACTGGGCTGACTGATGCGTGTTTTGCTCTTACGGCACGGTTCCGTGCGCGTCCGTCCAGACCGGTACACTGCTGCAAGTAAGGCCGCGCTTCTTACCGGTCGATGCCTACTGTGCATGGGGTTGTTTTCGCGTTTTGCGGCAAGCCGCTTCGGCAACACGCCGCAAGCGCCCGTGCGGCTACATCAGCACCAATAGCACGACCCCGATCACCAACACCACGAAGCCGGCCGCCGTCGCGGCGGCAAATGACCGCTCAACCTTATCCATGATGCCACCCCGCTATCGACGCGCCACGTATCCCCCATGGCTTCGCCGTGCCCGCAAAGTGTCGCCAACGGATGTGTCCTAAGTTGTGCGGCCGGATGTCTGAATTGGGACGCGCGGCCTTTTCGCAAGCCACGCACAAAAGCTTGCGTAAGGCGTTTGTCAGCCGAATGCTCTAGCGTTGCTTCACCCGATCGACCAACATCGGGTCTCCATACCCAGTCGACCCCGCTCTGCCCCGAGCGGGGTTTTCTGTTTTCGGCGCGTGGGTCTGAAGCTTGACTGCGCAAGTCGACATCGGGTCGGATCCTGCCTTGTCAGGCTGTCGTAAGCTGAGCGGGCTACGGTCACAGGGCTATGGTGTTGCAGCCCAGCACCTCAGCCTCCAATAACCTTCTCCCCGCCCGGCTCTCCCCTGGCGGGGTTTTTTCTTGTGAGGGCTCGCGGCGCGCGCGTGCGTGAGTTCGTGAGTCATCGGCGTCTGTCCGACTCGTCCGGGTCGCCATCACGCGACAAGTCTTCGAAACGCCGGACCCGCTCGGCCCGGAATCCCTGCCCGTGGTTCTCCGGCCATGAACAGAGTTCCTGGCCGAAAGCGCGCGTCCATCGGCTCCGCCTTTCGGAATCTGATTTCGCTTGTTTCGAAGCGCGCGCGCTTTCGGGATTTTCGTGAATTTTCCTCGACTTAACGGCAAATTTCTCTTGTGGAATATTGTCGCGCTCAACATGTTAGCCGACACGGAGAGGTGAATCGTGGAGGTGACCATGAATCACAGGGGCGTTGAGTTCACGATTGCGAAGACGGCGATCCCGGGCGTCTGGCAATGGCAATTCCGGATCGGCGATGAGACCAAGACGGGCAGGACCGAGACGAAGATCGATCTTCTGGCAATCCGTCGCGTGCAGCTGCGCATCGATCGGGAGTTGAAGGCCATCGGGCACAAGGCAGAGCGGCCGAACCGGGGCTAATCGGCGCTGGGCAGGCGTCGCATGGTGAATTCGATGTCGCCGCCGGGCAATTCGCGCCAATTCTCGACCTCGCTCATGTAGCCCGCCTTGGGATAGCGCGCGAAGAAGGCCCGCGCTCTCGCCCGTGCGGCATCGCGCGGCAGGGTGAAACTCTCGCGCAGATAGCCGTCGCCGGCCTTGTCAGCCGGTGCGACGGCCTGCTTGCGCCGGCGCGCCATCCGATCGGCGAGGTCCCGCGGGCGATCCGCCATATCCAGCCTCCTCAACGCAATACTGCCAGAGAATGTAGGATCAGGGCCGAGCCAAGGGGAGTCCCGAAAGTCGGTTTACTCGCCCCGGGGCCGGGTCAATTGGCGGCCTTGGTGGTCTTCTTGGGCGTGCTGGTGACGGCCGTGGCCTTCTTCGGCGCGGGTTGCTTCGGCGCATCGGCGCGCATTCCGCCCCAGGGATCGTTGGCCGCCTTGGCGTCCGGAATCTTCTTGAGCGTTTCCTTGTAAGCCTGATCGCGTGCGGCATCCGCGGCCTTTTCGTCGTCAGTTTTGGACGGGCCGTCCGCCATCAGATTAATGTGGGGCGAATCCTGCGCGAAGGCCGGTCCAGCCATCAGCGCGAGCACCGCCGCCAAACGAATAAGCTTCATCACTCACTCCTGATTCATCGTCTCGGCGCCGCCGGCGCCTCAATTTGCTAGAGCCGATCCGATCTGCACGATTTCGGCCCCTGGAGCCAGTCGTCCCAGATCGGGCCGCATTTGGTGCAGCCACTCAGCGCCAGACCAAGCACGGCCAGGCAAAATACCAGGATATATCGACGCGACATCGTCCACCCGCTCCCAAGCGTGGCACCATACCGGGCGAAGTCGGGCATTTTCAAGCCGACCGCCGGCCGGTGACTTGGCCGGTCGCAAGCGGGCAAAATGGGCGAAACATCCGGCAACCCAGGAGAGAACGACAGCAATGCCTTCGCAGCCAGAAGCCGAATTCGGGATCATCGAGGCCAGACGCATCCTCGGCGAGGTCTTTGCGCCCTGGGTGCAGGATCTCAACCTCTCCGTCGAGCGCATCGAGCACGCGCCGCCCGCGAACACGCCGGACTGGCAGCCGGGCGCCCTGCTCCGCATGCCATTCTCGGAGCGGCTATGCCGCAATGGCGGCGTTGTCTGCGGCCAGGCCTTGATGGCGCTGGCCGACACCGCAATGGTGATCGCAAACCTCGCCGCCAACAGCGGCTATCGGCCGATGACGACGGTGGACCAGACCACGCATTTCATGCGCGCGGTGTCCTCGTCGGACGTGCTGGCGGATGCGCGCGTGGTGCGCCTTGGTCGCACCATGAGCTTCGGCCGCGTCACCCTGCTCTCCGCCATCGACAACAAGCAGGTCGCGATGGTGTCGAGTGCATTCGCGATGCTTCCGGGCTGACGATCGCCCGAATATAACAGAGCCGCGTGAGCGCAAAAGCAAACCGCGGCTCTCGATGACGATCCTGCCGAAGCGATGGACCGGTACGTGATCGCGTGTCCGTCAGCACGCTTCGATCATTACTTGCCGCCGACTTCGTCGGCGGCGGCGACGATGCTGACGTTCGGGTTGGTGCCGCAATAGGCACCGAACTTCTTGGCGTTTTCGACAAACATGTCGGTGTCGATGATCGCGTTGTCCTCATCGCCCTTGTACCAGCCGTCCATCCAGGTCAGCACCATCTTGATGGTGTCGTCCCCGCTCTCGAGCAATTGCTTGCAGCTCATGGTCGCGAGATCGAGCTTGGTGGCGTGGGCGGGCATGGACGACAGCGAAAGCGTGATCTTGATCGGAATCTCCACCGGGGCGAAACGCCATTAAGGAAAGGCTTGCGGGTAAACTCGGCGGAAAATGACTCGCCGTCTCAACGTCGTAAACGAATTCTGAATCGCCGCGCAAGTAGCGCCGCGGTTGAGTTTAGATCAACGCAATTTCCATGCACTAGTTTACGATCGTCACTACGGATGAACGCAGATGATTGAGAAACGCGCAGCACAGCGTCACCGGGTCTTCAAAGGTGGCACGATCTGCTTTGAAAATAGCGGTATCGCGTGCACCGTACGAAACATGTCGGACGGCGGCGCGGCGATCGACCTCGATACGTCTGTCACGTTGCCACACTCGTTCACGCTCTCCATCGCACGCGACAAATTCGTGCGGAATTGCCGTACCGTTTGGCGGTGCGACAGGCGCATCGGCATCGCTTTCCTGCGGTAGCGCACGCGATGTGAACGACTGTTCGCATCGCATCGACATCACGATCATGATTGCCTGATCGTTGTGCCCGGCGGCGGATTGGATCCGGTGGCCTCGGCGTGAACGGAAACACCAGCGTGCGTTCGTCGATGGCGGCGTGAACGGGCCGTCGTTGCGGGCCTCCGCGAACTGCCGTTTGCAGGACGAGGACGCAAGCCGGCGTGATCTGCAGCCGTCCCGCCACACCGCCTCGTTCTATTTCGGCTTCGTCGCCGACCCGCTCGGACGCGCCCCGCCCCATGGGTCATACTTTTCCTTCGGCTCCGGAATACGCTCGAGCGCGGCCTTGTAAGCCCTATCGTCGACCTTAGGCTGGTTGTCCGTCTTCCGGCTGTCGTTGGCATGACGCCGACCGCCGCCCCCCATCTGCGCCTGCGCGGCGGCTACCGTCAGCGCCAGCACCGCGGTCGCAATGACCAAAATCCTCATTGGTGCTATCCCCCTGATCTGAGGTACAAACTAGCGTGCAATCCCATGTTAGCCAATGTGGCGACCTCCGCTTCTTCAGCAAATATTGATTTGGCGGGACTTCGTCTCGACGAATTCAAGCCTATTTGTTGCCCCGCGGGGGACCTTCACGGATGTCGCGGATTGTTGCTCATGTGTTGCTGCTTGCCGGCGCGCTCGCGCTCGGCGCGTGCGGCTTTGCCGACAGTCGTGCGCCGGTGCCTGAGTTCATGCGCCTCAAGGAAGCCGAGCAACCGCCTCCCGAACCGCCGCCCGACGTCAAGCGGGTCGTCCGCGAGCAGATTGACGTGGTCTTCCTCAACACGTCGTATCCGCGCGACGTGCAAGTCGCCCTGCCCCATCACGAGGTCCGTGGAGCGGGCTGGACCGCCTGCGTCCGCGCGCAACTCACCTCCGCCACCGGCTCTGCGTTGGGCATCCAGACTTACATCGTGACAATCAACGGCGGAAAGGTCATCGACCGGCGGCGCGCGGAAGCCGACGACATCTGCGGGTCGGAAGCCTATGAGCCGATTTAGCGACGGATCGCACCAACGATCATCCGGTTCCGGGAAAAAGCTGTAACTCGGCCGGAACGATCGTTGCCTCCCATTCTTGTTACCGCCGAGGGCAGTTTCGGAGGAGCACAGGATGAGGACGTTCACGATTGCACTGCTGGCCGGTGTCGGGGCTCTCGCTGCGGCGAGCAGCGCGAGGGCCGCGGATTTCTACACGACCAGCGAATACACCAGTCCCGATCTCGTTCAGGAAGTTCGGCTCGTCTGCGATGACGCCGGCAATTGCTATCGCACCCACGGCGGCGCGCGCGTGATCGTACGCGACTCCTATGCGCGGATGCCGCGCGAGCGCTATTACGAGCGCCGTTCCTATCGCGACTGGGACGATGGTCCGCATGCCGGCGTCGGCATTCGCGCGCCCGGTGTCAGCGTGGGCGTCGGAGTTGACGGCGACCGCTGGTAAGCAACAAATCACGGTGGACGGGACCGGACGAGGCAGTTCGCCCGGTCCCGTCTGTTTCAGGTCTCAAGCGGATCGACCGGCGCGGCGAGGCGCGTCGACGAGGGCAGCTGCGCGAGGAAGCGAGCAAGCACCATGCCGGCAAACATCGCGACGACAAAGACAAAGGCCGAGATCGATCCGAAGCCGAGCGCGGTCAGTGCCGGTCCAGGACAGAAGCCGGCTAGCCCCCAGCCGATGCCGAAGATCGCAGGACCGACAATGATCTTCGGATCGATGTCGCTGCGCGTCGGCACGTGGAAGCGATCCGCGAACAACGGGTGCGCAAGCTTCAGGACATGTCTGAAGCCGGCAAAGGTCACGGCGACGGCGCCGGCCATCACGAAGGCGAGGCTGGCGTCCCATGTCCCTGCCGGGATACTGCCGAGATCGAGGAAGTTCAGCACCTTCGCCGGATTCGACATGCCCGAGATGATGAGCCCGAGGCCGAACAGCGAGCCGATAGCGAATTGGACGAGAACGGTCATCGCAATCAGCTCCAGTGCCGCATCAAGTAGACGGTGGCGACGCCCGTCGCCATGAAGGTGACGGTCGCGATCAGTGAGCGCAGCGACAAACGCGACAGACCGCAGACGCCATGGCCTGAGGTACAGCCGCTGCCCCATACCGAACCGAATCCTGTGAGCAGTCCCGCGACAACAAGCACCAGTGTTCCCGCAGCGATCGTTTGCTCCGGCAGGTTGTCGGTGACGAGCCGCACCAGCACGGGCGACGCAATGAGGCCCGCGACAAAGCCGAGCCGGCCGGCGAATGCGCGATCCTCATAAGGTGGAAACAATCGCGACGCGATCCCGCTGATGCCGGCGATCCGCCCCGTCGCCCACATCAGGAGCACGGCGGACAGGCCGATCAGCGCGCCCCCGCACAGCGAGGCAATCGGCGTGAAAGGCGTGGCGACCATTTGATCCTCCGGCTCGAGGGCTTCCCCTACTGCATCGGACGGGGAACCTGCCTGATGCTCAATGAGACGTTAACAATACCACTCGAATTGAGGTGGCGTCCCAACTGTATTTTCCAATCTTTGCGCTAAGCATGACCGCGTAACGCTGGTCGCACGCCCAGCGTGAACGGGGACGACGGGACGTGGTCGATATCGCGCACCAGGCTGCGATGAAACCGGCATCGGTGAAGGATGCAACGCGCGCGCTTGTCCCGCTCACGGCGGTCGAGCCCGGCCAGTGGCGCGCGCTGGCGCAGCGGGCCGTCGAGCCGAATGGCTACTACCTGCCAGCGTGGGAACTGGCCGTCAGTGCCAGCGCGCGCGGCCGTGTCGGTGCCTCGGCCCTGTCGGTTTGCGGCGGCTCCGCGACGCGTCTGATCGGCTTGATGCCGGTGATCTCGCTTTGGCGGGCCTGGAAGATACCGCTGCCCGCGCTGGTGAGCGCGCATCCCTATGGCACTCTGTGCAGCCCGCTGATCGACCGCGACGTCTCGATCGAGGCCGCGACGCGGCTGCTGCAAAGGGCGCGCGAGGCCGGAGCACATGCGCTGATTCTGCGCGACGTCGCGCTCGACGGCGCCGCGATGGGGTCGCTCAAGGACGCACTCGGCCGGGCCGGCCTGAAACCGCGCGTGCTCGACTGCTATGTCCGCGCCAGCCTGGATGCGACACAGGACGGCGACGGATTACTGCACGCCGCGCTCGGTACCAGGAAACTCAAGGAGCTGCGCCGGCAACGCCGTCGCCTGGCGGAGCATGGCTCGATCAGCTTCGACGTCGCAACCAAGGCGGAGGAGATCAGGCCGGCACTCGAAAATTTCCTGCAACTCGAAGCCAGCGGCTGGAAGGGCCTGCGAGGCACGGCATTGATCCAGAACGCCGGCGATGCAGCCTTCATCCGCCGCGCCGTTCCCGCGCTCGCGGAGACCGCTCAATGCGAGATCGTCACCTTGCGCGCCGGCACGACGTCCGTGGCCGCCGGCATCGTGCTGCGCCACCAGGATCGCGCCTTCTTCTTCAAGCTCGGCATCGACGAGCGCTTCGCCAAATATTCGCCGGGCGTACAGCTTACGCTCGACCTGACCCGCCATCTCTGCGCCGATCCGTCCATTGCGAGCGCGGACTCCACCGCGAGCGCCGATCATCCCATGATCAACCCGATCTGGCGCGGCCGCCTTGCGATCGGTGACGTGCTGATCCCGCTACGTCGGAACGATCCGGTGGTCGGGCTGATCCATGCAGCGCTGGTCGCGCGTGGCTATGCCCGCGAGACGGCACGCCGCGCGATCCAGCTGCTCAGCAACTAAGCCGGCGCTACTCCGCCGCCTGTGCGTTGATCTCCGCCGAGACCTGGCGGATGGCGCGCGCAAGCATGTGCGGATCCTGCGCGCCGGAGACGGCATATTTCTGCGCGAACACATAGGTGGGCACGCCGGAGATACCCTTCTCGGCAGCCTCCTGTGCGTCGGCCGACACGCGCGCGACATCCTGGTCGGTGGCGAGGCGCTTGCGCACCTCCTCGGCATCGAGACCGATGTCGGTGGCCGCCTGCACCAGCACGTCGACGTCGGTGAGATCGCCGCCATCCCGGAAGTACAGCTCCATCAGGCGCTGCTTCATCTCGGGCGCCTTGCCGATTGCTTCGGCCCAGAGGATCAGGCGATGGCAGTCGGTCGTGTTGGGTTGGCGCGCGACCAGCTCGGGCCTGTAGACGAGGCCCTCTTCACTTGCCGCCGCGACCACGCGGCCCGCAATGCCCTTATAGGCCTCGACCGAGCCGAACTTGGTGGTGAGATACTCCTCGCGGCTGATGCCCTCGCGCGGCACCCAGGGATTGAGGAAGAAAGGGCGGAAATTCAGCTTAACCGGGACGTCGGGCACGAGCGCGAGCGCGCTCTCGATCCGGTGCTTGCCGATATAGCACCACGGACACACCACGTCGGAGACGACATCGATCTGGAGCGGTTTCAGGGTGCTCATGAGCGCCTCCTTCGGCGGTGCGGGTTTTGCCCAAGATAAGCCGCTCCCCCGCCCAGACAAGTGCGCTAGCACATGGCTGCGGCCATCTGCCTGAGGCGCTCGGCAGTGCGCTCGTCCGCAGGAAAGAACGTCTCCAGCGCCAGCTCCGACAAGGTGATGTCGACGGGCGTGCCGAACACCATGGTGGTGGAGAAGAAGCTTAGTATTTCCCCGTCCTGGCGCAGCTTGAAGGGGATCGCGACATTGTCGCCCGACAGCGGCCCCGCGCGCGCCGGAATCGGATAGCTCTTCAGGTCGTGGTAGAGCTTGATCAATTCAGGATCGGCCGTCGCCTCGCATTGCCGGTGCAAACGCTCGAGCAGATGCGCGCACCACTCCGCAAGATTGACCGTCCGCGGTGCCAGTGCTTCGGGGTGAAAGGCGAGCCGCAGCACGTTGACGGGCTGGCCGAGCAGCCGTTCCGGAATGCCTGCGAGCAGCGGAGCCACCATGCGGTTGGCGGAGACCAGGTTCCAGTGCCGGTCATAGGCCAGCGCCGGATTGGGCTCATGGGCCTTGAGGACGAGGTCGATCGCTTGCCGGGCTGACTTCAAGGCGGGATCCTCCAGCGTGCGCTGCGGAAAGGCCGGCGCGTAGCCGGCGGCAACCAGCAGCACATTGCGTTCGCGCAAGGGCACATCCAGACGCTCGGCGAGCCGCAGCACCATCTCGCGCGAGGGCGCGGCGCGGCCGGTCTCGACGAAGCTGAGATGGCGCGCCGATATCTCGGCCTCGCCCGCGAGATCGAGCTGGCTCATGCGGCGGCGCTGCCGCCACTCGCGCAAATGGTCGCCGATATGGGCCGGCTGGCTGGGTTCGGCTCGTGCCGCGGATGCATGTGCGTTCATGGTCGAAAACCTACCACGCACATTTCGCCCCATCCATTACCCCCGAGGTAATGGATGTGCACTTGGCCGATTGCAATCACGGCTTCAAAACATCCCGGCGGCAGTCGCTGCCGATCTTTCCGGAACAGCATCATCAGGCTTCCGGCAAGCGCGTGAAGAGCCATTTTCCCGCAAGCGCCCTGCCTTTCGAGGTACCTCGGCCTGGGAGGTCAAAACAGGCGGTGGCCTGCCTCTTTTGAACAGTCATTCCTTCTCGATTGCAGGCGTAAACTGCTTGTGCGAACCAAGCTTTGATCGGATAGCTCTGGCTCGCGAGCCGCGGCGGCCCTGCCGGGCTCCTGCGAGACGGGAGGCGCGTCATTCGGAGCTCGCGAGCGGAATTGGAGCTCTCGCTGAAGGCTCTCTCTGCCGGTCGAGCCAAAGCTCGGGGTCGGCAAGGCTGACAGCGGACCTACACACGCAGCTACTTCTTCCGTCGCTGTCGCGGCGGCGCCCCACGTCTACGCGGTACGCGCACCCGGTAGTTCGCTGCGGCCATTGCACGGTCATTATCTTGGAAGATCTGCTGCGGGATTAATTGAGGCGACCGATTTCGGACGGAGGGCCCATGAGCGTTAAAGCGGTAATGGCGACGATCCTCCAGAACGAGCTCGCATTGCGTGGCGTGCATTCGTTGACGCCATCTGACTACGAGGAAATCGTGGAGCTGTTGATCGAGCAGCTCAGAGAACTGGAAGTTGGCTTGGCAGCGCGAGCACTACCCGACAAGCACGAGCTGTAGTGCCCGTTCCCAAATCTGGAAGCGCGAGGCGCCTCTCACCGAGACAGTGATGAACAGGTCCTCCTCGATCAAAGACGAATTTGCGATTGGTTGTCGCGTGGAGATAAAGTCCTCAGCGGGGCCGCGCCTGAGCGGCAAGACCGGGACTGTGATTGGTATTGGCTATCATCCAGAAAGTCTCCGGATCCTCTTGGACGGGTCGAAATCACCGATTACTCTTCACTTCACGTATCTAGTGGTCGTGAACAAGTGATCTGGCACGCCGGACTTTCGACGCGTCTCAAGCGTCGCGGGCCAGGACCAGCCACCCAAAGAGCGGGGCGCTCAGACGCGAATATCGAGCGCGTATTGCTGGCGCTGCCGAGCCTTTGCACTCCCGCTCGCACAGCTAGAGCGCCACGACAAGGCTCTTAAGTATGCAGAGGGTCAGTATCTGGCAACGACGGGGCCACCAAACTTGTAGGCTATTCCTATCGTTGCGATGTGAGAAGTGAGTTTCAAATCCGTCGCTACCGTTACGATTGAAACGCCGGGGGACACCAGCGGCAGCGAATTGCTCCACGTTCCGAAGTCCGAGTAACGATACTCAGCACGAAGCATCCAGTTTTCAAAGATTTTCGCGTCGATGCCGACGCCGGCCGTCCAGCCCAATCGGGTTGTGCTGTTCGTGACCGTCGCGAAAACTGGGATGGCAGTCGGTCCGCAAACGGGATCAGTTAGGCTAGTTTGGCAGGTTGCGGAGTTGGAGAAGTTCTGGAACGCGATACCGCCGGTCCCATAGAGCAAAACGTTGGGAGTTATCAGATATCCGAGCCGGCCCCGCAAATCCGCATCCCATCTAGCTTTTACACTCGATACATCGGCTCCGGGTCCGGGGACACCCAAAATGCAACTGAACGTGCAGCCGGGCACTCCAACAGTCTGGACCGCACTGTCAAAATAGGCTGCATCGAGAATAATACCTGCAACCCACTGAGGCGCGAACTGATAGTCATATCCGGCAAAGCCCCCATAGCGACCACCTGAGGGGCTAAAGCGTCGAGGCGAACTACCGTCTACGGTTGGTGGAGGAATTACAAAGCCCGGTGCAACAACGCCAATCGACGTAGTCGCCCAATTGGCGTTGGTCTGCTCGCCGCCGAGCGAGGCCCCAACATAAAAGCCCGTCCAAGTCGAAACGATTGCTTGGGGCACTTTATACTGAGGGGCTTTCACAGCCATGTCGGCAGCGGATGCGCCCATTGCGCTGGCCGCCAGGACAGATAATGCCAAAGCAAGTCTTTTCATAAAAGCCTCCAAACCTCGCCGCATGACACAAGGCACTCGCCGAGGCACCCACCAAAGCATAAGCAAGTTCGTCGCGCGCGGATGTAACGTTCAAGCCACAGTCAAAACCTTTCGGTGGCGTCACATCGCCTTCTGCCCCCTTTCATCCGCCGATTGGGCGGGAGCCAAAGCACCGGTGTTCTCGGGCCAGGTTCTTTTGGTCACCCGAACGGGCAAATCGGCGATCTGCTGCCATAGGCCTATCCCGCGACGGTCCTTGTGATGACCTCGGCGAGGTAGGCGTGCGGTTCGATGCCGAGGAGTTGTGCAGGTCTCGATCAGCGAGGCGATGACTGCCCAATGCTCGCCGCCGCCATCGGAGCCCGCCAAGAGCGCGTTTACGGTTCAGGCGATTGGCCGGATCGCGCGCCCGACGACGTTGGAGTCGATCTCGACGCAGCCGTCGTGGAGGAAGCCGGGTCAGGCACCCCGGCCGGTACCGATCAGACCGATCACAGTCTCGACGTCAGCGCCTCGGCCCGCTCCCGCTTTAACCTCAAGCCGGCGCGTCGGCGGCCTCACTCGCCATAAGCGGATGGTCCATCGTAGAGACAACACGATCTCCAGTTCAGAGGCCGCCACAGTCGCCGATCGCAACCGTCAGGAACAGTTCTCAAGATACGGCTTACGAGCCAAATGATCGGGCCCAGAGTCGACGAAGGGTCGCGTCTGATCCTCGTTCGATTGTATCAACCGCTTGCATTGCAAATTCCCTTACCGCGCGGAAAACCAGCAATGCCCTGTCATACCACCACCCCTTTCTTTCGAAGAGAAATCTGGATTCTTCTCTCGTAAGATGAAGTATCTTCTCGTTGACAAAAACTTTGTGCCGACTTTGCGGGACGCCATTCCGTTCAACAGGAACGATTTCGGCATCATATACCAGGCCATGCATCTCTGCGAAGATCATCGCTTCGATGACCAATATATCGATACAAAATTTCTTGTATTTATCATCGCGCTCAAGTCTCTTGACTTGCGGATGATATTTTCTACTCGCAAGCCATGCATAGACAGCTTTCGAATCAAACAGGAAAATAGCCGCAGCTTCTATGCCCTCTTTATCCTTTGCTGCAAGCGCGAGCGCTTGCTGACGGCGGAGACCATTCTCGATGAGTGTTTCCGCGATGCCCAGAGGGGAATAGCTCCGCTCGCCTTTGCGAACAAGGTTGCTCTCGTAGAACTTACAAAAGTCCGATGCTGAGATGTTTTCTATTCTCGCTTGTTGTAGCGTGGCTCGGTATCTAGCCCTTCCGTCCTTTGAAATGGTCTTCATCACATTGTCTTTGGCTTGCGCATACGCAACCCGCTCGTAAACTTGTCCGCTGCTGGGTGATCGGATGTACTTGGGCATCTTGATACATTCAAACCCAGCTTTGATGAGCGCATCGCGGATGATGCCTGAATCATCATCTAGGATAAATTGGCAATGAGCCATCGATCTAGGAAGCTGCTCTATAATGTCGGTTACCGCATCTCGTTTCTCTTCATCGCTTATGCCTTTATCGAGAAACACAAATGAGCTCAGGCGCCTCCATTCATTTAAACTCGTCACCTTTGAAAATAGACCCATTATCTTTCTTTGGCGGTACGGAAAGACACATACTAGCCTGCCCGCTTTGTTAAATGCTTTAGCTGCACGGTGCCCCTTCCTGTACACGATGTCGACGAACCAAGGCTGAGAAAAGACCGATATCACGCGAACCCTCATAACCCGCAGGTTTCGGTTGTTGACCGCCGCGATTTGCCCGTCGGGCCTGGCGACCGATTTCACACTAGTAGCGAGTAAGGCAAGAAGGTGAGGACGCAAAAGGCTTACCCAAATGGATGCCCTTCGATCGGTCAGTTATGTCGATCGCACGCTTCGGCCGCGGAGGTCTGTCCCGCAGTTTCCCGTGTGAACTCTGACCCGAGGCGAGAGTTGCCTGATCCTGACTTTGCCTTTACTCTGTCGGTGAACTCGATTGGTGGATCGATCAGCACCGAGACGCTCCTGAAGAAATTTGAATCGCGGTCAGTTGACCGAAACACAGATCTCATCGCCCCTCACGATGAGACAGGCCCGGGAGTTCTACCAACGACTTCCCCGCCTGCTGATCCCCGTATGCCCGCTGGAAGCAATGACAGTCGTCCGGCTGTGGCAGGGACCGAAGCATTCGCACATCATGGTGACTATGAGGATGGTGACTATGGGGTCATTTCGGATGCCTCTGATTTCTTGAACCCCAAATTCGGCTCCGGGCTGCGGGACGCATCTCAAGCCTCCAATATCCTGAGCAGGCTGGCGCAGCGGATGCGGCAAGCCACCGGCACCTGGCGCCGCCATCTCCAGCAGGGCCAGCCACCGGAAGCGACCGGGCGCTCGGGCGCGAATATCGAGCGCGTATTGCTGGCGCTGCTGAGCCTGCTCGCAATCGTGAGTTGCGCCGGCGCGACAGCCGCCCTCGTGCAACTCAAATCCGTGAAATCCGAACTAGCCGCCCTGCATCGCGAACTGCCTCCGCTCAGGGAGCGCGTAGCCAGGCTGGACCAGATCGAAAAGAGCAAGGAAGCATCCGACAAGGCGAGCGACCAAAACATTCAGTCGTCGCGAGAACGTCGCACTGAAGAGGTTCCCCTTCTCTTCTCTCGGGAAGAGATTCAGCTCATTCGCGACTACATCAAGCCGGCTCCCGTTGCCGGTTCTTCCGCGGCAGCCATCAGCCTCGGCGATCCCGTCACCGGGCCGACGATCCCGTTCCCGTCTCCTATTACGGAAAAACTGCCCAAATTGATCGGCACGACGTTTGCGATCAGAAACGGCGCGATCATCATCCTCAAAAAGGACAGTCGTCGGGCTGACGCCGTGCTTGGAGCGAACTAGGACTCGATCTCAATCGCCTCCCGTCGCCCTATGGGCAATCGCGCACGGTCGCAATCAAGACTGATCAAGGCTGGTTATTCGGCGGCCTTTCGATGAACCTGCGGCTGCCGTTCAGCAACTCGAGGTTATTGGCAATGACCGGATTGCCAGGATCCAGCGAATAAGCCTTCTCAAACTTGCGCCGCGCCGCGCTTAGATTGCCGCGCAGCATGTACGAGTATCCTTGATCGTTCAGAATTTGTACAGTTTCGCCTCCCAGCCGGATCGCCTGGGCATAGGCCTGATCAGCCAAATCGAAGCGGCGCAACTTGTCATAGCTCGCTGCGAGCCCAATCCAGCCCGTCAAATCCTTCGGCGATTTCTCGACGGCGTCCTTGAAGTAGCGCTGGGAAAGCCCGTAGCTGCCGCGGTTGTAGTGCTCCAGCCCCAGCCGGACGGGTTCGTCCGATGGGTAATATTTGACATCGGTCGGCTCCTGCACCGGGTCCCCGCCCGGCGGATCCACGGGAGCCACGATTGCAGCGTCCCTCAATGTTTGCTCGCAGCCCGCAAGGACTGTCCCCAACAAGCAACAGCTCAATATCAAGATGATGCGCCGCATAACCCTTGTCCCCGCCCGGCTCCGCGGACGCATTGAAATATCATCGTTGAACTATCCAAAGCGAAGGCTCTTTGGCCTCTTTACCTGCTTCCTACTCCGCTGACTCCGCCGACCGGCACCGATACTCCGGCGTTCGATCCAGGCGGCAATCCGTCGATGTTGACATTCTGGGTAATCGGAGGCTGCTGACCCATCAGTTTCGTCGCAGGCGAGATGTCAGGAAGCTGATCCACCGGCTGTTGCGTTTTGCCATAGCGCGTGACGGCAGCGCCCACCCGCCGGGCGTCGTATGCAATCCTGCGATCACTCACGTATCGCGGCCAGGGATTGATGGTGTGGGTAACGGCATTCACCTGCTTGGCATCGCCGGCGGTCATGGTGATGGTATCTGAACGCTGGAAATAGCGGTCCATCTCATCATTGCCGGCAAGGCCGTAACATCCGCCGAGCAGGAGAGGTGCGAACAGAGCCAGATATCTCATGGTCATCTCTCGCTCCGTCAGTTGAGAGTCTTGACGACCGGCTGGTCGGTCACAACGGCGGCCGGCGCCGGAACAGGCGCTCGGACTTCAGGCGCGATGATATGGCCGTACGGACCCTTCACGTCGCCACCGGAATTGACGTAATCGTTGTACCGCTTGCGGACTTCCATCTGGCCATTGAGGAAGAAATCGACGTCGTTGGCCGGCAGGCGGGAGTCGAGCGGAGATGCCAGTTGCTGCCCCGGTGCCGCCGGCGCGACCAGGCGCGGCGTCACGATGATGACCAGATCGGTTTCCTGCTGCTGGTACGACTTGCTGCTGAACAAGCTTCCGATCACCGGGACCGAGCCGATCCAGGGCAATTGCGAAACGTCCTGCCGATTGCGGGTCTGGAGCAGGCCGGCGATCGCAAAGCTCTGCCCGTCGCGCAGCTCGACCGTGGTCCGCGCATCGCGGCGGGTCAACGCCGGAATGACCGTCCCGGCAATCTGCACCGCATTGGAGAAATCGAGCTCGCTGACCGACGGCTCGACCCGAAGGTTGATCACGCCGCGCGACAACACGGTAGGAACGAAAGCCAGCTCGACGCCGAATTTCTTGAATTCGATGGTCACCGTGGGAACCAATCCGGCGGTCCCCGCGGTAGAAGCCACCGGCACCGGGAATTCACCGCCGGCCAGGAAGCGAGCGGAATCGCCGGACAACGTGGTCAAGTTCGGCTCCGCCAGGCGGCGAGCCAATCCTTTGGTTTCCAGCGCCGAGATCAGCAAATCCACCGAGCCGCCGTTGGAAGTTCGAACGATGCTGGTCAACAAGCTTCCGAATGGCGTGGGTGCCAGACCACCTGCGGTGCCGACGAGCGTCCCGATCGTTCCGAGGACCGGAAGGCTGCCCGACGCCGGAGGCGAACCGATCGGCTGTCGGCCCGCGGCGGTCACGGCGCCCAGCCCGGTATTCCCCACATTGGTGCCATTGGCATTCGCCGCATAAAGGTTGACGCCCAGGTCGCGCCCGGCGTCCCTGTTCACCTCGAGAAAGCGTACCTCCAGCATCACCTGCTGCGGCGCAGCGACGCTCATCGCATTGACGACGACTCCGCCTTTGGCAACGGTGCTGGTGGCGATCGCCATCGCCCGCTCGGCCGAGACCGCGTCGGTTGCAGTTCCGCTGAGCACCACCTGCCCCTCGGAGGCCGAGACGCGAACGCCCTGCATGCCGGTGCTGGAGCGGATGTTCTGCTGGAGATTGCCGGTATCGATCACGACCTCGACGTCGAGGATCCCGATCTGCTTCATCGAAGAGTCAAATAATATGACGTTTGTGGTACCGGTCTGCTTGCCCTGGACATAGATCATGTGGTCGCTCAGCGACTTGACGTCGACGATGTCAGGCGAGCCCGCGACAATCGTTGCAAAAGGCGTGTCGACCTTGAAGGTACGCGACTTGTTGACGGTGACCTTGACCCGCTGAACGTCGTTCATGTCGCTGACGAAGACGCCGCTGGAGGACGACGTCCGCCGCTCTGCAGCCGCCGCGCGGTCAATTGAATCAAGTGGAATAAGCGCCGGGCCAAGAGCCATCGCGCTCAAGGCGAGGAGCCTCGCTCCTGCCCTTTTCGAAATGCGACCGCCACCCATTCCGATTCCCCCTCACCGCAATCCACGGCCTGTCCCGTAGACCTACGTGCTCAGCGTCCCAACAACTCTCCTTCCGCGCACCACACCGAAGAGCTTACGTCGGTCCCACTACAAATCCGTTACTTCGGAATTTCTCTGGTTGGGCACAACTTAACCCCGCAATACAGTTCACCGATTCAACCGGCGCGAATGAAGTTCTAGATCATTTCCTGCGCGCAGCGCCCTTGCAAGGCGAGACCCTCGCCACCTTGTCGCAGCGCCCGCGAAAGTTTCTTAATGTTGCCAGCGAGCACCACTCTTCGGCCTGACGGGAAATATCTTGCAGCATAAAGTGCACCCCAGCGGTCCCCGCCCTTGGCGAGGTCTGCCGATGACCGGAATTTGGGCAAGGCGAATACTAGGACTAGGTTCCTAGAACGGAATCGTTGTGGAGGCGCTCGGCGCGTTCAATGCCGTGCCCCAGATCGGCATCAGCATGGAGAAGCTCGGTACAGATGCCGTCACCGTAAGGACGCTGGCTCCCGTACTCGTGTTCAGCGTCGGCGAGAGACCGCCGAGCATTGGGGCGACGGCTTTTTTGGCCGTCAGAGACGGTAGGGGATCACCGCTACAGGTCGGCGTCGTCTTGGTCATTGCGCTGTTGACGAAGCAATCGTTGATCATCCAAGTCCGCGCACCAGCATTCGCGAGCGCCCGCAATGACTGCATGGTGATTGCGTAACGGCCGAGATCGAAGATGGCGAACATCAATGTAAAAAGTGGCACGGCGACGAGGCAGAATTCGAACGCCGCCATGCCGCGCTGATCGAGCTTTCTCATCACTGCACCAACTGGACATATTGACTTTGCGGCAGCTTCGTTTGCGACGGGCACCCCGTGGTGTCAAAAGTGGCATTGCCGTTGAACGAGACCGACTTGGCGATCAACTGGCCGCACGCGCCGCCTGTGGTGCCCACGGCGATAGTCGGGTTGCCTTGAAACGTCACGTCTGCGTTCGGCGCGTAGATGTTTCCCGTGAGGTTGATGTTGCTGTTTCCACCGAACTGCACCGCCGTCGCTGATGCATCATACATCGACATGTATTGGAATTTGTCGGCATAAGCCTGCAGGGAAGGAGGAAGCGACGAGGAGCTAGGAGCAGTTGCCGGCGCCTGGAGCGTGAGTAACGCGCCTCCCTTCATGGAAATTGAGGCTCCGGGCAGCAGGATGAAGATCACTCCTGTACACGGACTTGTGCAGGACATTTGGGAGCCGCCCTTGAGGGTCAGGGTACCGGATATGAAGTACACCGAGACCCCCGCAGCAAACGGCGGAGCGTCATTACCCTTCGTCGAGACATTGAGATTCGTGCACGGGGTGGCGGCGGTGTAAGGGACGAGAATCTGGCCAGCTGGAGAAGTTGGAGGTTTGCAAGTCGCTGCGTTCGTTGAAAGACCGCATGTGGCATTGGCGGGCGGGTTCGCTCCGCACATCGTGGTCAGGGCGCCATCGAGAGCCGAGAAGGGATCGGTAGTCGGCGTCGGCAAATACTTGAGCGCCTTGTCACAGAACGATGCGGCACCCGTGCAGCCGCCCACGGTCGACAGCGAGCCCACATTCATGGTCATCCCGCCGCCGGTGAAGTTGATTGCATTCGCCGCCGTATCGTTCGAGGCCATCCCGCAATTCGGGGCATTGATGTTCGGGCTGCCTTGGAAACTGATGGAGCCTGCCAATGTCAGGACGCAGGGCGGAGCCAGCACGGTCTTGACTGCGGCCACAGCGGTCGCGCCGATGTTGACGGTGGACAGACCAAGGATTTGTGCGAGGTATGCCGGCTGCTGCTGGGTGGCGGTGGCCTGAACGTAAGTTCCGGCCGTCCCGTTCCATGACGTGAGCGGAGTAATCGTGACGGTCTGCGAGACTCCTGTCGGAAGGCTAGTGGCACACTGGGAGCCCGGATAAGAGGTGCCGCCCGAGTTGCAGAACGAGTTCTGTGCCGCGGCTTGCTTGCCGCGATAGTCCACTGTTTGCGTAACCGCGCAGGGTGCGTTGTTGATGCACAATTGCTGCATGGCGCCCGAAACGGCCGCCGCATCGGCGGCATTCTGCGCGTGCTGATGGGTGACGTACCACGATCCCGCCTCGCCCCCGAGTGCGACCACGCCTATCAACGGAATCAGGGCGATAACGGTTGCGAAGGCGGCGGCGCCGCGACGAGAGCGAAGCAAGCCACGCATGGACCACTCCTATTGAAACCGTTCGGCGTAAGCCAGAGTGTAAGTGCAGGGATCGGCGTTGGTACTCTGGCAGATCCAGGCTTTTGACACGATGGGAGCTACGGTAACCGTCGTCGAGTAGGTGTAGTACTTGGGCGAACCAGAGTTGGTTGTGGAGCAGGCGGCCATGGTGTCGCTGCAGACGACCTGGAGATTGTTAATCGGATAACCCGACACCGAGGTCGGAAGCGCCGACTTCCAGCTTGCCCAGGAGGTCACATCCTGCGGCGGGTTGTACTGGATCTTCTGCCCGAAGGCGCGCACGGCCTCCCATGCGGCCACAAACCGAAAGCCAGCAGCCGCAAGATCGGCAAGCGGCATGAATAGAAACGACACCATGAAGACGTAGACGATGATCGTCTCAAACGCGACGGCGCCGCGTCGATCCGCGATGAAAGACTTTCGGGGGCTCCCGCGCCCGTCCCGACGGACACTTACCGCTTCCGCACGCCGACTCCTTGCACGAGCAAATTGAACGATGTCCATGACAATCTGGCCACGCATAGCCGCTCACCAAACATAAGGGACCAGTCTCCAACGCGACGCTTCGTAACTGGAATACTCCGGGCAAGTGCGCCGAAGCAGGTCTTCCTCGTAGAGAATTCGACAGACCTGGACGCCGATATGCAGGACCAGCACGATCGCCGTGAGCGGTGTCAGATATTGCAGCACCGCGCCCACGATCACGATCTCTTCCGCAAAATAAAGCGGATGCTTGATCCAGCGATAAGGACCGGTTTGCACGACTGAACGCGCCTGCGGCACCAGGCTGAACGACCGGCCAAGGTGTCGGATGGTGACAAGCATCATCATCATGCCGATCAGCACGCAAGCGGTGGACAGGAGGTTCGGCAGCGCCTGATCGGTCTTGCCGAAGAGGGAGATCGTCCACGGCAGATAGGAGCCGAGAAATGCGGCCACTCTCGGCATCAGTCCATGCGCATGCGCCTTTGCCGGCGACCTGCTCATGACCAACACGGCCAGGAGAATGTAGAAAATGGCAAGGCAGAAACTCGACAGAAGCGATGGCCAGGGATCGGCGAACGACCCAATTCTGATGGCGACGCAAACTCCCAACAACAAGAACCACATGCTGCCGAGCAGCTGCATGATCCACTCGTAAGACCGGCCTTTCGACAGGACCATCGTGCTCATGGCTTACTTCACCCCTATGCTGGAGAATGTACGCACGAGGTGCAGAAACGGACTTCCACCCAAGATGATGAACATGGCCGGAAGCATGAACAGCACCATCGGAATGGTCAGCTTGGCGCCGAGCTTGTGCGCCCGTTCTTCCAGCTTGGTGATACGTTCCCGCCGTAGATCGATTGCGATACTGCGCAGAGCCTGGCCCAGCGGCGTTCCGTATTGCAGGCTTTGGCTGACCATGGTGCCGAACCGGCGAAGCCCTTCCGACGTCGACCCCACTTTCTCGAACGCCTCGCTGCGATTTGGCAATATCCGGAGATCATCAAGAAGGCCGTACAAGACCCGGGCCATGGCAGGATCAGTCTGCTTCATTTCCTCCGCGACGCGTTCCAGCGCGCTTTCCAGGCCCATACCCGCCTCGCTACAGACGACCAGCAGGTCGATCATGTCAGGCGTGCCTCGCCGAATGCCGGCGTTAAAACGCCGCGTCAGGACCAAAAGGACCAACCGCGGCACCATGATTCCGAGCACCACGCCAATGAGGCTGAAGACCAACACATCGGTCAATGGCTTCCCAAGAAGCTGCGCACCGAGCAAGGCGACGATCGGGAACAGGAACATGCTGACGGTTTTGGCTCCGATCCAGATCGACAAGCTTCGATGAGGATTCAAGCCCGACGATTGAACGATGGTTCGGAGCTGATCCAGATTTTCCGCGGAGTAGAAGCGCCGATACCGCGCACCGAGCGACGAAAGCCACCCGGTGATGTCCTGCAGGGGCGCGGACCGGCCGGGGACGCCCAACACGGCATTCGACACCCGTACATTCAACGTACGAACGTGCAGTTCGTGGATGATCAACACGGAGGCCGCTGTCGCAAATGCTATGGCGAGAGCCACCACGCCGAGACCAAAAGTCATAGCGCTGTCTCCCGCCTGACCATCCAACGGATCACAAGGGACCCGATGATCACCGAGGCTGCGGCGTAAGCCAGCAGCCTGTTTCCGGTGGGATCATAGAGCAGCAGATCGACCGTTTCCGGATTGATCGCGTAGAGCAGCCCACCGACGATGACGGGCGACACTGACAGCGCGCGGGAAGAAAAGATCACCTCTCCAGCCAGAGCCTTCGCGCGCGCAGCGAGCGCAACGCGCTGCCTCACGGTATCTCCCAGTGTTTGCAGTGTTTCGGTCAAGCTGCCACCGGACTTCAACTGGACTGCAAGCGTGACTGCAAAGATCCCGTACTCCGTCACTTGGGTTCGCCGATAGACGGCTTCGATAGCCTCCTCTGGAGGTCTCCCCACGCTCACTTCGCTGCACACGATGGCAAACTGGCCGGCCGTCGGTTGCGGCATCTCGCGCGCGATGGTCCGAAAGGCTTCGGTCACGGGCAACCCGGATCGAACGGTACTGATCACCAGCTGGATCGCATCGGGCAGTTGCCGAAAAAGCTGGCTGGCGAGACGATGTCGCTGCCATCCGAACAGACCGCGCACCACCATGATCGCTACAATTGCCGCCACCGGATAGGCGTAGACGTATGAAAATTTCAGCAGGCTATTGGCGTAAAGGATTGCCACTGCCGCTATCAGACCGGCAAATAGCACATAAGCGGGGTGGAACGCGTAAGCTATCCCGGGCTTGTAACTGACCGTGCGGAAGAGGAAGTCCCAGCGGGATCCGGTCCCCGACCGGCGAATGGAAGGCAGGTTCGCCGGATCTGAAGCCGGCAGCGCGATCGCCACCTGACGATCGATGCGCCGTTGTCGTGCGTCGAGCCACAGCGTCACGATTGCTGCGCATACCAGGAGCACCAGATCACCGGTCGTCAAAAACTCCATCATGACAGCTGCCTCATAGCCTCGGCCCAGGCTCGATCAAGCCCATAGTAGGTCAGACGGCTCTTGAACTTCGGGACTGCGGGGGTGGACCTGTAGGTGCCCGATAACCGCCCGTGAACATCTTCGTGTTCGTACTCGAACGCGGCGATGTCGTTGGTCGTGATCACGTCACCCTCGAGCCCGATCACCTCGCAAATCTGGATGACGCGACGCTGCCCATCCCGCATGCGTTCGACTTGCACGATGATATCCAGCGCAGCGACGATCTGAGACCTGATCGCCCGCAGCGGCAGATTTGGCTGTCCCATCTGCACCATGTTTTCGATGCGGGTCATTGCATCACGGGCGCTATTGGCGTGCACCGTGGAGATCGAACCGTCATGGCCGGTGTTCATCGCTTGCAGCATGTCGAACGCTTCAGCGCCGCGGACCTCGCCCACGACGATCCGGTCAGGACGCATGCGCAGCGCATTCCACACCAGATCGCGTTGCGTCACCTGCCCGGTGCCCTCAAGGCTCGGAGGCCGGGTCTCGAGGCTGATCACATGGGGCTGTTGAAGCTGCAGTTCCGCTGCATCCTCGACGGTCACAATGCGCTCACTGTGATCGATGAACTGGCTCATGGCGTTGAGCAGCGTCGTCTTGCCGGAACCCGTACCACCCGAGACCAGAACATTGAGCCGGGATCGGGCGGCGATCTCCAACAATTGTCCGATGGGCGCGGTCATTGACCCGTTTGCGATCATCCCGGCCGTATCCAGGCGGCGGCTCGGAAATTTTCGGATCGAAATGCAGGGACTATGAATCGCCAGCGGCGGGAAGATGATGTTGACGCGGCTGCCGTCCGGCAGACGGCAGTCTACCATCGGACTGGATTCGTCAATTCGACGCCCGACTTGCCCCGCAATTTTCTGCGCCACCGATGCGATGTGATCATTGTCGCGGAATCGCACCGCGATCCGTTCGAGCTTGCCGTTTCGCTCGACGTAGACATTACTCGGTCCGTTGACCATGATGTCGTTGATCGTTTGATCCAGCAGAAGCGGACGGAGAGGCCCGTAACCGGTCATGTCGTCCGCAATCTCGTCCGCCAATTGCAACTGTTCGCGGCCTGACAGTTCCAGCCGATCCTCGTTGGCGATGCCGTGAATGATTTCCTCAATCTGCCGCCGAAGCACATCGCGCGAGACAGTCGCGGCCACCGACGGCTCGATCTGCTCGATGACCCTTTCACGCAGCGAAGCTGGCATCACGGGCCCCTGGCTAGCGGGCTCTTCGTGCCTTGCAGATGCAGGCAAGCTTGGCGGAGATGCCGGTAAGCTCGGCATTGCCGCAGGCAAACCTGCCGTTAATGCAGGCAAACGAGCGGGCGTATCGTCTTCTCGCCTACCAAACTTTTTCATAGCCGAAGCAGCCTCCTCAGCCATCCCCGCTGCCCAGCGCCCACACCCGTGATCTCCCGGACGATCGGGGCGAGGTGACGTCGCAGTCCTGATACATGCTTGAGAGCCGGAATTCCGAGATTCACGGCCTGGGTCATCCCCTTGCCGAGATCCGGAATCACCATGTCTGGTTCAGCGCCCAAGGCCTTGATGACCGTGGCTTTGGGAAGGCCGCCGGGTCGGCCGGCGCGGTTGAGCAAGGTAAAGACCCGATCCTTGCCGGCGATGTTGGTGACGGCGTTGCGTAGCGCATGGGCATTGCGAAGTCCGGTGACTTCGGCCTCCAGCAACACTAGCACGTGACGAGAGAGAGTGATCACCGGATGGATCGATGGCGGAAACGGCACTGGCACATCGACAACGATGTAATTGAAGCGCTGGCGGAGCAAACCGAGCACATGCCTCACCCCCGCTTCGGTAATATTCAGCTGCGCATCCAGATCCTCATCGGCGGAAATCAGGCAAACCCGCTCGTTGACCTCAATTGCCGCGCGTTCGAGGAACAGCGTGTCCGCCCGCATCGGGTTTTCGAGCGCGATGCGCAGCCCTGGCCCGGGCTGAACGCCCAGCATCACTGCCGTTTCGCCGCCCTGGAGATGCAGGTCGAGCAGCGCGACCTTGGCCTTGGTGGTTTCGGCCAATTGCAGTGCTAGATTGATGGCGATACTCGTTGCTCCGGCGCCCCCTTGCGCACCGCAGATCGAGATCACGTGCCCGCCACGATCGGTCGGACCGGGCGCCACATCGCCAAGCAGCTTGGGGCGGAGCTGGTCCAGCACCATATCGCGCGTCAGCGGCCTCGGCAGATACTCCGTCAGGCCGATTTCCATCAGCTCGCGGTAGAAGGTGATCTCCCTGCTCTCCCCGATCAGAGCCACCCGAACGTCGGGTGGGCAGACGCCGGCCAATCTTTCCAGCTCGGTAAATGGATCGTCGATCCCGCTGATATCAGTCACCAACGCAAACAGTTCGGTGTCGGTTTCGAGCATTCGTATGGCATTGCGGATGTTGCCACGCCGGATCGACAAGTTGCTGCCTTCGAGGCCTTTGCGCAGAGCGGCTGCACTGAGCTCGTCATTGACGAAGCAGACGATGCGGTTGCGCGTGACAACGGACGCTGCTTCTTCAGGCGGACTGACTACTGCTATGTTGGCGATCACCATTGCCTCCCCTTACCGACGTGACGATACGGCCGACGCGACCGACGTTGACGTAGCACTTGCCGCCGACGCATCACCAGTCAGCGCCGTGCGCGTGTCACCTGCACCGTCTCTCCTGACCGAGTATTTCGTGCCGCTGTTGCGCGCATAAACCACCACGGTCGTGTCCGTATCCCCTACGTCCTGTTGATCGACCGCCGACCGTACGGCCAGGGAGAGCTTTCCGAGCTGTACTGCCACTGTGACTTTCTTGACCTGCTCTGGCGCGAGCTGCAACGATACCGTGTGCGCGACCTTACCGGCCGTGGCGTTGCTGGCTGAGCCACCTTGCACAATCTCCTGGTCAATCGCGACAACTCGAACGTTTTGAGCAACGGTTTCGCTAAGCGTGCCATGCTGGTGATCCGGGCTCTGCTTTTCGCCCGCTGTCGTCGACTCCTGGGTCAACACAACATCCACATAGTCACCCGGCCAGATCAGGCCCGAGACACCAGACGCCGCGTCGACGTTGATGCTGACAGCACGGCTATCCGGTGCCAGGACGCTGGCGAGAAAACCCCGCTCGCGCGGGCGCAATACGTCTTTTGACGTGACGGGACTGGCAGTATCGAGGAAATTGCGCACCAAAGATCCGCGAAGTCCGATCTTTGCGTCCGGCGTATCAAGGATCGCGCCTGCTGGAACACGTTCCGGCGACGCCGAGCGCACCTCGAAATCCTCATCGCGGGCCAGAGTCCCTCTCGGCAGCGGGTGTGCGGCCACATAATAGCCGATAGTGGGAGGCGCCGGCGGCGGAGCCTTCTCGGTGACCTGTGCGACCGGGACCTCTTTCGGCAGGTTCATGCTATAGGCGATAAGGCCGAGCGCTACGGTCGCGAGCACAAACACCATGATGATCGAGAGGCGCAAAGCGGATGACATGTTAAAGTCCTTTGCTGAAGATGGTCCAGACACCACCGCACGCTATGGCAACCCCGTAAGGCAGCGGTGCGTGTCGCAAATGGCGCCAACGTTCGATCGCGTAGACGCGGCGTGCGAACGACGATCCGGCGGGCGCCAGTCTGGGATATGGCAGGAGGCGCATCACCAGATGCACCATTGCAAGAACACCACCGGTCAGCGCGGTGATGATCAACAACTGAATCACGCCTGTAAGCGGGAGGCCGATCGCCAAAGCGACCAGCAGCTTGACATCGCCACCACCAATCAGTCCCCGCTGGTAGATCATGAACAGCAGCAGGAACAAGATCGCCGCAGCGATCAGGGATTCGAGGATTTGCATCGGACTGTCCAGTTGACCGACGATCCCGAGGAGCGCCAGCACCAGACAGATGTCATTTCTGATCAAGCGAGTCGCGACATCAATCGTTGCGACATACAGCAACAGCAGGATTTCGAACGATGAGGTTATGGGAACGATCCAGCTCACGAAATGCAGCCTCAACAAAAGCGAGTGCAAATCAAAAATTTGGTCACGCGTGAGAAGAAGCGGAGGGGCACATTTCGATGCCCGCTCCGGCGTCAGATGCCTGCACTACACCGCTGCAGTGAAAGCAGCGGCGATGGTGGTGATGCCATTCGACAACGCCGTCGCGATAGCTCCACCTGCTCCGGTACCGAACGCCGCGGACACTGCGCCGATGATGCAAGCGGCGACGATGATGTACTCGAACGACACCACGCCGTCCTGATCCGTGCGCAGGTTCTTCAAGGCTTCGGTGGTCTTGATGTAATGGTTCAACATAGGAGAACGTCCTTCTCGCAAGATGCACGGCCACGACTAACCCCAAGCGGGAGGCATATTCCGATGCCCCCCTCCAGGAGCCGTATTTATACGGCCGCGGTGAAGGCCGCGGTGATAGCGGTGATCCCGCCAGACAGTGCCTTGCCGATCGCACCGCCAGCGCCGGTACCGAACGCTGCAGACACTGCCCCGATGATGCAGGCCGCGACGATGATGTACTCGAACGACACCACGCCGTCCTGGTCGGTGCGAAGACGCTTCAAGGCTTCCGTGGTCTTGATGTAGTACTTCAACATTTGAAAATCCCTTCTTTGAAGATGAATTTGCACATCGACGGCAGAGAAAAAGCCGGTGTCGACGTTTGCGTTTATAATCCGGGGTTCCTCAGGACAGCTGTGATTTCCAGGAGTAGCCCGAAATTGCCGAACATTGCCGCACCCGCTGTTTTGTGCGGTTTGCGCCGAAGCTCTTGTGGTCGTCGCGGTTCGCTCAAACCGGAGTAAGCGCTTCACGCAATGGCGCAAACTTCGTTGCGAGGAGGTCGCAGCGCATGACGAATGAAGATTGCAAATGCTCTTGGACGCGCGCGTCGGCTGCCATTAACTACAGGCAGAGAACGATCCTTTCACCGTAAACATACGGAGCGCTGCAAGGCAGCGTCGAGCAGCTGAAAGCGGCACAGGTGGACGACGCGCTCACGCCGCAAGCTTCATCCCGTGCGCGAAATCCCAATAGAGCTTTCGTGCGCGCGCATAAAAGCGCCCGGGCATGAGTTGGCGATCGTCGATCCGGATCACGGGCGCGACCTTGGCGAAATTGCCGGTGGAAAAAATCTCGTCTGCAGTGACGAAATCGGAATAGCGCAGCGTCGCCTCCAACACCGTGACGCCGTCGTTACGCAAGAGTTCGATCACGCGCTGCCGCGTGATTCCGTTCAGGAACGTGCCGTTCGGCGCCGGCGTATAGACGACGCCATCTTTGGCCATGAATACGTTGGAATTGCCAAACTCGGCGACGTTACCCAGCATGTCCAGCATCAGGCAATTTTGGAAGCCGCGCGAGGCGGCCTCGATGAGCGCGCGGGAGCAGTTCGGGTAGAGGCAGGAGGCCTTGGCACCAACAGGCGCGGATTCGGCGGTTGGTCTGCGGAACGGCGACAGCGTGATCGCGCTGCCGACCGGCTTGGGGATCGGCGCTTCGTAGATGCAAAGGCACCAGTCCGTCGTTTCCGGGTCGAACAGCACGCCGCCCCCGACGCCGTTCTGCGGCCAGTACATCGGGCGGATGTAGAGCTCGGCATCGGACGGGAAGCGCGCGATACCTTCACGCGCCAGTCCGAGCCACGTAGCGAGGTCGACGACGGGTTTGAGGCCGAAGTAGACCGCGGACTGATTGACGCGGGCGCAATGACGATCGAGATCGGGTGTCACGCCTTCGAAGGCGCGCCCGCCATCGAAGATGGTCGAACCGAGCCAGAGCCCGTGGGTGCGCGGTCCCATGATCGGGCACGTTGCCTTCGTGCCACTGGCCTTGAAAGAATGTCCATGTTCGTGAATGGCTGACGGACGTCGTGTTGGAAGCCATGACAAAACCTCCATCCTGGGATGGTCCGCAGATCGCCGGCTCGGAATCCGACAGATCCGGCAAGCCGGGGGCAATGCGGACCCTTGAAGTGTTTACGGCGTTCCCTGTAGAGCTCGACCAGGGCCTTCATGCGTCCGTTGGCGTCGGGAGCGACGGATCATGGCTCGACCCCTCACTCATGACGTCCAAGCCGTTTGCTGGTCATCAGGTTGGACGAGCGCGCCAGGCGAGCAGATCGGGCGGCAGCCAACTTGCGTCCATGGCGACGCGCCGGACTCCCGGTTGCAGAGAGAGCTGCTTCTCGCGCTCCCAACGGCTTTGATCGTCCCGCTCGGTGCGAGACCAGGTACAGTAACCAGTTGCGGTATAGGCGCTTGGCCGGCAGATGCCAGACGTTGATCAGGTCCTTGGCCACTGGATCGACCGGAAAGTCGGCGAAAAGCTCTGGGTGTCTGTCGGAAAGGGCTTTCTGTCGGAAGGCGATCTGTATCTCTTCCGCTTCATCGCTGAAGTAACCCTTCGGTATCGTCGGACAGACGTCATTCTCTTCCCGGAGGAAGCGCCCCATATCTCTCCTATATTCGCCCAACAGGCTCTGGGTTTCGTATTCCGGGTGACCCTGGAAATGAACGAAAAGGCTATTCCTCTGCTGCTTGACGAAGCAGTCGACCCCGGCCTCGGCCGACCAGGTGAGAACCGAATATCCGCTGTTCGCGAGATCCCCCTCCTCCACCTCGTTCCACCGGGCATGCGGTATTCTGAATGTCTTCGGCACATCCTGCAGCAACGGATGATGTCTCGTCTTTGTTTGAGCGAAGACACCGAAACATTTATTGGGCAGCTTGTGACGCGCAACGCCGTCCATGTGCAGGACGGCCGCATGCACGGCCAGGCAGGAAAACACCGACGACACGGTATTCTCCGCGGCCCAGTCGGCGATCGCTGCGAACGTCGCCCAATATGGCTCTTCCGTCAGGCTGGCGGCCCTGGGTTCCGCGCCGGTGACGATCACGCCATCGAGGCGCCTGTTCAGCAGATCGTCGATGCCACGATAGTATCGCCGCACGTAATCGCGGCCCCATTCCGAACGGGGGGTCGCCGCCATCGTATAGAAATGCAGCCTGACGAAAAGCCGTCCGGCCGCCGCATTGATGAGATCGAACAGCTGGCGCTCGGTCGACATCAAGGCAGCATCCGACATGTTGTTGATGACCGCGATGTCGAGGCACTCCACCCGGTTTCCCGGTAATGCCGTCGCATAGGGGCCTGCACTCGGCGCTCGCGAGAAGAGGTGATGTTCGTGCGAATCGATGTCGATCAAGACAGTCATGCGAATGCCTTCATGGTTCACGACACATCAATTCGCAGCACAGAGGGCCTGATCGAGATCCGCGATGATGTCGTCGATGTGCTCGATTCCGACGCTGAGCCTGATCATCTCCGGCCGCACGCCGGCTTTGTCCTGTTCTCCGGGCGACATTTGCCGGTGCGTCGTCGACGCGGGATGACAGGCGAGTGTTTTCGCGTCGCCGATATTGACCAGCCGCTTGCTGAGCTTCAGCGCGTCGTAAAACCGCTTGCCCGCCTCGAAGCCTCCAGCCACGCCAAAGGTCAGCAACGAGCACGCCAGGCCACCTAGATACTTCTGCGTCAGTGCGTGATAGGGGCTGTCGTGAAAGCCCGCATAGTTCACCCACGCGACTCGGCGGTCCTCTCGCAAGAACCTCGCGACCTTTTCGCCGTTTTCGACGTGCCGCTCGACGCGGAGCGCGACTGTCTCAATGCCCTGGAGCAGAAGGAAAGCGTTCATCGGCGCCAGGACGGCGCCGGTGGTCCGCTGGGAGACGGCGCGGCAACGCGCAATGTAGGCGGCGGCCCCGTAGCGCTCGGTGAAAACCAGCCCGTGGTAGGATTTCTCCGGCTCGTTCATCATCGGGAAGCGCCGGCGGTGCTCCGCCCATGGGAACCTGCCGCTGTCGATGATAATTCCACCGAGCGTGGTGCCGTGCCCGCCCATGAATTTCGTCAGCGACTCCACGACGATATCTGCGCCATACTCGATTGGCCGGAGCAGAATCGGTGTCGGCACCGTGTTGTCGACGATCAGCGGGACGCCGTACTTGTGCGCGACTCCGGCCATCGCTTCAATGTCGCAGACGTTTCCGGCCGGATTCCCGACGCTTTCGCAGAACACCGCCCTCGTATCGTCGTCGATCAGTCTTTCTACGCTCTCGGGCCGGTCATCCTCCGAAAACCTCACCGCAATGCCCTGCCTCGGCAGGATGTGCGCGAACAACGTATGCGTGGTGCCGTACAGCTGCGGGACCGAGACGATATTGGTGCCCATCTCCGCGATGTTGACCACCGCATAGTTCACCGCGGCCTGACCACAGGCCACGCTGAGGGCCTCGATGCCTCCTTCCAGGGCGGCAACTCGCCTCTCCAGCACGGCGTTGGTCGGATTGCCGATCCTGGTGTAGCGGAATCCGTCCGCTTCGAGATTGAAGAGCGCGGCTCCATGGTCGGCACTGTCGAATGCATACGAGGCCGTCTGGTAGATCGGCACGGCGACGGCCTTCGTTGCCGGATCATTTTCGAAGCCGCCGTGGACGGCGAGAGTCTCTCTTCTCATGAAGGCTTGCCCTTCGGCCTTTCCCTGCCGGGCCAGCTCCCGACTTCCGTCGCGCATCAGAGCTCCCCGGACACCGAAGGTCCCCCGCGGCGGGTCTGCGCGAATCCCAGAAGGTCCCGCACCGCGATCGGCCACTGGGCAACGTCTTTACCGTGCGTATGGAACATGGCGACGGCGAGACGGTCCATTCCGAAGGCCACGCAGGCGGTGTGGGCCGGCTCGGAGGCTGCATCGACAATGCCCCAAGCGGTGCCGAAATGATCTCGGTGGTAGTTGAAGCTCATGCATGCGGTCGGTCGCTGCTCGGAGCGTAGCGGCACCAGCAACTCGAACTTCAGCGACTGCTGCTTTTGGCTCACCGCCATCATCTGACCGACACGGCCGAAGAAGGGGTCGTTCGCATAGTCGACCTTGAAGGTCAGTCCGAGATCCCGGGCGATCTCCTGGGCGCGTATCATCCAGCGCTCCCGGAACGACGAGACATGATCGGGGCTGCCGATACAGACGAATTCGCGCATTCTGAAGGACTGCAGCCGGTCGAGATGGCGGGAGGGCTCGCGACGGAAACAATCGGCCGCCACGTCGAAACTCCAGCCGCCAGCCGGCACCGGACCTCGGCTCGCCGCGATCGGATAGACCGGGTAGCAGGCGGCCGGCGACAGAACGAGATCGGCCGCTGACAGCGACGCGGTCCAGTCGCCGCCGGCATCGAAGCGGTTGAGCACCGCGTCGATCTCGCTTGCCGTGCCGTGCAAACCGCAGACGCAGCCGAGGAGGTTGGGAAAGCTCTTCAGATAGCCCGACCTTTCGAGCTGGGCACGGTTCATGACGGGGGGGAAGCGCATCACCTCAGTGTTCTGGTCTCGATTCCGCGAGATCACCGCCCCAATTCGCTCCACGACATCTTCATAGAGCGCGGTGCGGCCATAGACGCCGGGGGATCCCATCTCATGGAACAGCGTGTCAGCGAGATGGTCCAACGGATCGGCGGGAGACGGAGTGGAGTCCGCTGGTGCTTCGACAATGCTCAGGTTCATCAGTCCATTCCTTTGGGAGAAATTCAATCGCGCAGGGCCTCCGGGACGCTGCTCATCAGCGTGGCGGTGCCGATGCTGGCGAGGATGCGATCGTTGTTGATCATGATCGGGGCGGACAGCACGTCGCGCAGGTGGCGGCCGATACTTACGTCGGTGTCGTTGCGGTAACCGGACAGGCCGCAGGCGCGCATTGCGTGCATAACGGCGGCGACGGCGAGCTCGGACGCCTCCACCTTGAGAAGATTGATCGAGGACTGGAAGTCGACGGACGACAGCGCGCGCTCGTCCCGTTCGCGAGATTCATAGAACTGGAGATTCGCAGTGATGACGGCGCGCAGTTTCGTCAGTGTCATTTTGGCGGCGGTGAAATGCGCCGCCCCGGGAGGCATATTGCCGCCCGCCCCGCGGGCGGCCTTGCGGATGAAGAGCTGCGCTCGATCCACCGCCGCAGCCGCGATGCCCGCCCAGACCGAGGACCAGCACAGGTGGGCGACGGGTGTCATCGTCTGCGCATGAATCCTGTCGTATGGCACGGGGAATATCCGGTCGGCGGCGCCCCTGAAATTCAACTTGAACCCGGCGCTGCAGGTTCCGCGCATGCCAAGCGTCTCCCATGCGAGAGTGGGCTCCAGCGTATAGTCGTCGCGGGTGATGGCGAGCAGCACCTGATCGGATCCGGCTGAGGAGTCGGAGCGGCGCGCAACAGTGACGATGCCGTCCGCCTCGGCCCCGTACGAAATCACCGTCGCGTCGCGCACCAGCGAAATCTCGGTATCAGCGCGCTCAACTGCGGCCGAGCTGAAGCGTATGTTTCCGCCGTTCTGGCCTTCCGTGGTCGATGATGCCAGCAGCAGCTGTTCGGCAGCCACACGGCGCATGAGGCTTTCATGCCAGCCGCTGCCCGCGCCGTGGCGGACCAGGCACGCGATCTTGGTCTGATGCATCGCGAAGATCATCCCGGCGGAGGCGCACGCACGGCCGAGCCCGTAACACATATCGGCCACCTCGGAGATAGACGCACCGTCCCCACCGAACTCGATCGGTATCTGAGCGCCGAGAAGTCTCTCCCTGCGCGCCGCATCGATCGCCTTCCGCGGGAAGCGCGCCTCGCGATCGACCGCCTCGGCCTCCGTCGCAGCGACCTCTGCGACATTCGCGAGCCGTTCTCCGAACGAGGAACTGTCGGGACAGAAAGCTGCTCGGCCGACTTCCGTTGCGAAATCGCGACGCTTGACCTCCTGCACACTCATGCGCCAAAGCCTCCCTTTTTCATCGATGGACGACGCGAACCGGGTCGGGACAGATCCCGCTCAAACTGCTAGCCCACTTCCCTTGCTGCGTCGTTGGCGCAGAAGTGGGTGTCAAGGAGCTATCACTCCCGGGCGAGGTACCTCCGAAGCAGAGCTATTGACCAGAGGAGCAGTTGGGTATCGTCGTTGCCGATTGTGATCACGCTCGACCACGGCGAGAGGCCAAGTGAAATGCACGACTCTGTCGTCAACGTTCAGAAACGCGTTCTATCCGTCGTCAGAAGCGTCCTCCAGCAGAACGCAATCACCGCCGATGTCCATCCGGAGTCGCGCTTGGTGGATATCGGGCTGAGCTCGATGGGCATGGTCGAGCTGATGCTCAAGGTTGAAGCAGAGTTCGATCTCATCCTTCCCCAACTCGAAATCACGCCCGAGAATTTTCAATCCGTGAAGACGATGGAGCGGATGATCCTCAACCAGCTTGGCTGCGCACGGACGCCGATCCAACCAAACCGCATGATCACATCGTGAAGACAGCCGTGATCCCGCGGGCCACCGGGGGCGCCGCTCCGCCGCGCAGGCGCTCTACTGCCAACACCTGGCTGCAAGGCATCGCACTAACCGCGCGGCTCGAAGACCAGCCGCATCGGTTATTCGCCGACGTCGTGGAAGAATGGGCACAGCGTCAGCCCGACCGACTTGCCTTGCTCTCGGATGGCCAATCCTTCACCTATGGCGAACTCGCCGCCCGGATCAACCGGTATGCTCGCTGGGCGCGGGATCTTGACCTTCGCGCTGGCCGCACCGTCTGTCTGCTGATGCCGAACCGGCCGGACTACCTCGCCTGCTGGCTCGGCATCAGCAGCGTCGGAGCAACCGTGGCGCTGATCAATACGAGACTGGTCGGCCGGTCCCTGGCTCACTGCATCGACGTCGCGCAGGCCGATCACCTCATTCTGGCTTCCGATTGCGTGAATGCGTTTGAGAGCGCACGTCCGCACCTGGACCGCGTGCCGCAACGTTGGACCCTCGGCACGGGCGACGAAAGCGATCTGGACAAGGCGCTCGTCGCCCTCGAGGCACGTCCGCTGACCTCCGCCCAACGTGGCGACGTCACGATCGACGGACGCGCGCTCCTCATCTACACATCTGGCACCACGGGACTACCGAAAGCGGCGAATGTCAGTCATCGCCGGATACTGACCTGGGGGGGATGGTTCGCAGGGCTGACGGACGCATCCACCGACGACCGTCTCTACGATAGCCTGCCGCTCCATCACTCCGTTGGCGGCGTCGCAGCTCCCTGCAGCATGCTCTGCGCTGGTGGTTCGGTCGTGATCGCCGAGAAATTTTCCGCAAGCAGCTTTTGGGACGATATCGAGCGTTTCGACTGCACCATCTTCCAATATATTGGCGAGCTCTGCCGCTATCTGCTGAAGGCGCCGGCGTCCGAGCGAGACCCGCGACACGGACTGCGACTGGCTGTCGGTAACGGATTGCGCGGCGACATCTGGGAGGTGTTCGCCAGCCGGTTCGCGATTCCGCAGATCCTCGAATTCTATGCCGCGACGGAAGGCAATTTTTCCCTGTTCAACGTCGAAGGAAAACCCGGTGCGATCGGCCGGATACCACCGGTGCTGGCGCATCGCTTTCCTGCCGCGATCGTCAAGGTGGACGCCGACAGCGGCAATCCGCTCCGCAGCGACGCCGGGCTCTGCATCGCCTGCGCCCCTGGCGAGACCGGCGAGGCTGTCGGGCATATCGGCAGTGCTGGTCGCGACGGCGTACCTTTCGAAGGTTACACCGATCAGGCCGAAACCGCGAAAAAGATTCTGCGCGACGTCTTTGCTGAAGGCGATGCATGGTTCCGCACTGGTGATCTGATGCTGCGCGATGAGCAGGGCTATTTCCACTTCGTCGACCGCCTCGGCGACACCTTCCGCTGGAAGGGCGAAAACGTCGCGACCAGCGAAGTGAACGACGCAATAAGGGACTGCCCCGGCGTTCTCGATGCCTCGACCTATGGAGTTGCCGTGTCGGGGGTCGATGGCCGCGCCGGCATGGCGGCACTGGTGGTGGACCGCCGTTTCGATTTCGGGATCTTCAGAGAACATCTTTCGTATCGGCTCCCGCGCTATGCAGTCCCAACCTTCGTCAGGTTGTGCCGGGCGCTCGAAGCGACCGACACTTTCAAGCAGAACAAGCAGCGGCTGATCCGCGAGGGGTTTGATCCTTCGGTGACGGACGATCCGCTGTTCCTGCGCGATCCGGTGAGCGGCGACTATCGTTCGATCGACCGTGCGGTCTACGCGCGCATCATTGCGGGCGAAATCAGGCTCTAGCATCGGCTCGGAAAACCGAGATGTGAGGTATACCATGTCAGTCAAGTCGAAGATCTTCTCCGTGATGACGCTGATCGCCGACGAACAGAAGGTCACGCTTCCGCCGCTTGAGGACGATCTGTCGCTGAACGAAACCGGGTTCGATTCGCTGGCATTCGCCATCCTGGTTGCGCGGCTCGAGGACGAGCTCGGTATCGATCCATTCACAGTCGCCGAGGACGCAGCTTTCCCGTCTACCGTCGGAGAGTTTGTCAGAGCCTACGAGAATGTCCCCGCCTGACATCATCGCGCTGCGCCCGTATCTCGGGCAGGAGTCCAAGAATCGCAGGATTTCCGATGCGCCATTGTGTCGCCGGCGGGCATGATTCAGCACAGCTCGTTAACTGGCAGATCCTGCGAGTCGTCCGGCCACTCGGTGCCGGTTGCGATTTTGCAGACCCTCCCCTCGGCTCAAAACCACTCGATCTCGACTCCGGGCCCTGCAGATCATTTCAGCGACAGCCCGTTCAAATACTCGAGCATCGTAGCGCAGGCCTTCTCCGCTTCCGCGAACGTCGCAAACGCCGAACCGGCAATCCTGATCGCGCCGTTCCCTCGATAGAGCGGCCGCCACGACGCCACATACCCGGCACGTCCATGAAAGCCGGCACCAGCAGGGGTCTCATACGTGATCACAAAGGAAAAGCCGTCGCGGGCCGCGCTCCAAATTTCCATGTCCTCAACGGCACGGTGAAACTGAAGGGACATCAAGATGGGTCCGCACACTCGCTTTCAACCACAGAGTCTCAGTCCTGTTGGCAGGGCCGACTACGGAGACGGCCCTGGCCACTTGGGGGGCAGGGCAGGAAAGGGCCAGGGCCGCCGCTCCAGATGTGCCGAGTGCAGTCGGCACACCTTTACGTCTGCATCTGGATGCCGTTGGTTACCCGCGACTTGTTCTACCTGACAACGGACGAACCGCCATGAACCCAGAGCTGCAGATGACGAATAATTGCACTTTCTTCCCGCCGTCTTGGCTGCAATTCTGGATCAACCGCCAGTCCGGACGGACTACCCATTTAGCTTTCCCGACATTGGCCTAGCCAATCAAGCAGCGCTTGATCTTCAGGGCCCCCTGAAGCTGCTCGTCCAGCCTGACCGGGGGCGGCGCCGGCGACGGATACAGCTGCATCGCTGGCCCGCCGATGCTGATCTGAAGGCTACGACACTGCGCAGGTATCAGGATCACGTCCCAAAACGGCAGATTGCCCGGATCGGTCGTGTCGGCGCGCCCACCCGCATCGCTGCCGAGCCTGGGCCCTTCCCGCCGGGGCCGGCGCTTCCAATAGCGCCCATCGCAGCTTCGGCGAAGAATGGTGGTGCATGCAGACCTTCTCAGCGATCACCATTCGTCGGACTCAATCCGGAGTGCGGAGGTTTCTCCCGCGCGGCCGTGGCGCGATCATGCTGCGAGATGGCAAGGGCCGCGAGCACCGTCCGATTGCTGATTTCAAGCTTTTGAAAGATGTTGTGAAGGTGCACCTTGATGGTGCCGTCGGCAATGTTCAGCCGCCGCCCGATTTCCTTGTTCGACAATCCTTCGGAGACCAGACGCATGATCTGACGCTCGCGTTCCGTCAGCGTCGTCAGCCCATTCTCCAAATTTGCGCCCTGCTCGTGCGACACGATCGATTCTGATGGGGTGGACGGCAGCACGTTGTGACCGTTGGCGATCAGCCGGAGCGACTGCACCAGCGCCTCGGGATCGGAGTCTCTGAGGATGATACTGCAGGTCACCGGCGTCGCCGCGAGCACCAGCTCGCAATCCTCACTCGCAGCGAAAAACACCACATGTGTCGAACGATTTTCTGAATTCACGGTCGAAAGAATTTTCGCGGCGGCAAGCTCAGGCATCGCGGGATCGACAATCGCGATATCGGGCGCCAGGCCCCGGATCGCCTCGATGCAGCTCGCCGCGTCGCTACAAGAAGCGACGATGCTGAAATCGGATGCGGCACCGAGCACACTGCTCATTCCGCGCAAGACGACCGGATGCCGGTCTGCAATGACTACATTAATACGTCGCATTGGGCGCTCCTCAGCCTATCGCCTCCCAAAACATAAACTCTGCACACCCTTTCGCTATTTCACCTACTCTTAGGAGACTCACCCGAAATTTCCATTAATACAACAATTGTCGATGTGGCAGGGCAATACTTAGAGTCATCAGGCACGCTGCTCTGCTCGCTTCCCGACTCTCGCCCCATCAATTCGCGATTCGAAAGCCCGTAAGAACCCGGCAATCAGGCCGCGGCACGCCAGCCTTTATGCCGAGCCAGTCCGGGCAACAGCGGTAACGTCACCGTGCAGGCCTTCGATATTCCTCTATCCCAGATCGATATGCGCCCCCTTTGACACACTCGCAGGATGTGTTCGCGCAAACGTCGCATCGACGAACAAAAACATCGTCAGGTTTTTCACCTTCAAATGAACATCGTCATCTAATTCACCCAGAGGCTGCGCCATAAGGTGCTTTTCTGCACCGTACTTGCACGGGTTAACGATGCCTACCGCCTATAACGAACGATATATAGGGCGATCTGAAATTCGCATCTAACATTCAAAAAAGTTTACTCAACATTAATTATTCGATTTCCACCGACGTGGTCGGACAAAACAAAAAAGAGCATCGCGATCGAGGTAACTCCATATTTCTGAAGACCAGAACCGGAGGGAGAACGACCAAACGAACAACAAGGGCTAATTCGTCCATCGAGAAACCAAAGAAACCAGATTGAGTTTAACCGCCCATCGCTGTTGTGTCATTGCGTAGTAGGCTGGAGGGTAAAATGAGGAGGCGGCATTCTTGCGAGACCGTTCTTATTGGAAAGAACGTTTTGATTAGAGAAGGCATTGCTAAAATCTTGCACGCGGCGAATTTTCACATCCCGGTCTCGGTGTCGAGCCCCGAGGAATTGCCGCACTCACTTCAAGCAGAGAAATTGATGTTCCTTATCGTCCATACGGGCGACGGGTTCAATCTCACGATAGCGCAAATCGGATTTGTGAAAGATCGCTATCCGGACGCTCGCATTGCGATCGTTTCGGACAATTATCGGCCAGTCGACCTCGCCTCGGCATTTCGAGCAGGCGCCAACGGCTACTTTGTCAACGTCAATTCATGCGACGCTTTCATCAAGTCGGTCGAGCTCGTGACAATGGGCGAGACCGTCTTTCCACCTGCATTCCTGTCATTCGCCCTTGATGCCAGTCGCGAACGCGAAACGGCGGAGCCCGGCGAATGCGAACACGCCATCCTCGCCGTTGCGGAGGACGCGATCTTGCCGCAGCTCTCTCCTCGAGAAAACGCAATCCTATCCTGCCTCATCGAAGGCGATTCCAACAAGTGCATTGCCAGGAAGATCAACATCGCCGAGGCAACCGTGAAGGTTCACGTCAAGGCGATCCTGCGGAAGATCCGGGTCCAGAACCGGACACAAGCGGCGATCTGGGGAATGAACCATGGCTCGCGGATACGAGCGATGGACGGTCGCATCCCCTCAGCCGTGGATGCGGGCAGAGGAATCGCGAAGACCCTCGAGGTGATCTCCGAAATGAAGCAACTCGAGGAGCCGGCTCCATTGGTTCCCAACGCTGGTCACGCCGCGGTACCGCCTATCGACGGCCTACTTCGCAAGGCCGGAGTTCGATCGCCTGCCGCAGCCGTACGGCTCTGCAAGTAGATGCAGGGTTGTTGAAACGCCCAGGGGGTCTTCAAACCTCTGACGTCGCGCGAAAGTAACGCCGCGACATGTTCGTGGACATCTCGACACCGGGTGCTTCGCACGATCTGCCCTGCTACCCCGGCGCGAGTAGCAGGCGTGATCGCCGGACACTCTCCTCGGGCTGACGAGGCCCAGGCGCAGGGCTGCGGAGCCCGCTGTTTATCGCGCCCGCAGCGCCTGCTGCTTTGTACCTTGCCCAGCGGGGGCGACGGTGGCTGATGATCCTGCGTGCGCCGGTCTCGATCTCGACCGTCACCGCCGAGCCTCGGCCCATCCTCGAACCTGCATGTCATGTCGCGTTGACCGGGAGGCCGCGTGGCCGGACCAAAACGCTGCTCTTGGCTTTTCAAGGCTCTCGCCTCGCGTAAGCGGCCAATCAGAGCGGCGGCCAACGATAATTGTCACCGAGCCCCGCGCTTCCTCTGCAGGAGGCCGAGTTACCTATTTATCGCCAATTCCCATCCAGCGAGCTGTAATGTACTGATTCAGTCGACACGAGCGACTGGGTGGTAGAGTGCCATGGGCTATGCGTTCTTCACCAATCTGCCGGTCTCTACAAACTTTCCAGCACATTTGGTCGACGGCGGCAGAGCGGCCTCAACAAGCGTCGGTAGTGGTCGTTTAGTTCTCTCGTGCGACTTCGTCTGCTGCCGACCGACGTCCCCTTGGTAAATCGCGGCACATATTCAACACGGGCACCGTCGCGAAGCCTCAACTGACAGCGCTGGTACGAAAATGATGCAGACCAATAGAACGGACAATCGGGATAATATGCCTCGTCCGGCACCGTCCGTGTCCCTGGTGGAAGTGCTAACCTTCATACGACGGCATCTCAGGGCCATATCGCTGACATCTCTCGCAGCGCTTGGCATTGCTATACTTTATCTCGTCACCGCGGTCCCGACGTTCACTGCGAAGGCGGAACTCGTCGTCGACTCGAAAGCGATCGACCCTACGTCGGTGTCAACGGTCGTGGAAAGTCAGATCAGGATCATAAAGTCTGACAGCATCGCTAGCGCTGTGATCGGAAAGCTCGGCCTTGCTCAAGACCCGGAATTCGCGGACCAAGCCAGCCTCTTGCGCACGATGACCAGGTCGATATCCCGTCTGCTTGGCTGGAGCAATCCGGATACGGAAGCTAATGCCGCCCGCTATGTCGTGGAATCATTCCAACGCAAGCTTTCGGCCAAGCGTCTCGGCCCGACGTATCTTGTCGAGATTACTTTCGACTCCCGAGATCCCAATCGAGCGGCGCAGATTCTAAACGCTGTCGCGGAAAAGTATATTTCCCGTCAAATGGACAATGCCGGCTTGCAGGATGATTCATGGGTTAAGGATCGATTGAATGATTTGAGCACCCAGGCAGCGGCTGCCCAAAAGGCATTCGATGATTATAGTAGAACTGGGAAAGATGCAGCGGATTCCGCCGCGACTATGGACAAGCTGGCAGCAGCTGCCGAATCATCCAAAGCCGCCTATGACAATTTTCGTCACGTGCTGCGCAAGACGGAGGCCACGCAACAACAATCCTCGCCGGTGTTTGAGGCGAGTTTCATCACGGGGGCTTCGCCTCCCTTGAGCGCCAGTTCGCCAAAAGCCAGAATTGTGCTTGGAGCAGCGATCATTGTCGGGGCACTTCTTGGCATAGCTATTGGAATACTGCGCGATCTTTCGGAAATTCTCGCCAGCGAAAGCGCGCAAGATGACGCGATCGAGCGAGCTATTCCGGATGTGGTCCGACCAGGTCTTCAATCTGACGCATCGGCAAAGACGCGGCCGGCGCGCCTTACGAGTTCGGGGTGAAGGTCATTGGCCTTCACCCTCATTGCCCGCCATCGATGCTGGCGGGCGTGTCCGCGCTAAGCAAATACGGGTTGAAAGCACTGGACGTTCCTCAACGGTCCGACCCATCGAAGTGAAATGGTCGGGACGGTGAGCGCGGCCGATGGCGGTGCCCCCAAGCCATGGCCGCGCGGACGACGATGCGGCAGCGGGCGCTACGGCGATGCTGTCGATGCTCGGCCTCGATCGCATGATCCATTTCGGTCCCGAGGCGCGCCAGCCGGTCGGGAGAAGTAGTTCAAGCGATTCGACATCGGCAGGTTGCGCGCAACGCTCCGGTGCTCCGCTTCCGTCTATCGCTCCCGCAGCGCCTCCTGCTTGTATCTCGCCAGGGGTGAGAGAAGGTAGCTGATAATCCTGCGCGCGCCGGTCTTGACCTCAACCGTTACCGCCATGCCCGGGCCGAGCTTGACGAGCTTGTCCTCCACCTGCATGTGCGTGCGGTCGAGGGAAATGCGCGCCGCATATTCCAGTTCCTGGCCCTTCGGCTCGCTGCTGCCTTGCGCTGTGCCCGGCGCGCGGTCGTTCGATCCGCCCTGCCTGTCCCGCGTGATGGCGTCGGTCGATACGCTGAGCACGTCCCCGTGCAGCAGCCCATATCGCGTGAAATTGAACGTATCGACCTTGATCTCCGCCTTCTGTCCGGGATGGACGAAACCGATGTCGCGGTTCGAGAGCATGGCCTCGATCTCGAGCTGACTCTCGCTCGGAACCACGACGGCCAGTGCCTGCGCCGGCGTCACCACGCCTCCCACCGTGTGAACGGCGAGCTGTTGCACGACGCCGTCGACCGGCGCAGTCAAATGCTGAAGCTTCGTGCGCCGTTCCGCCTTGACTACTTCCTGCGCAGCGTTCGCGGCCTTCTGCTCGGCTTTCGCAAGTGCGTCATAGGTTGCACGCCGATACTCCGCGGCAGTCTTTTGTTTCGTTTCCTTCAGCAAGGCGATGGCGGCATCAGCTTCGCGGAGCCTGCTCTGCTGGAGGACCAGATCCTGCTGAAGACCGACCAGCTCCTGATACTCGGAGAGATAGACAACTTTCGAAGCCAGGGCCTTGTCGACGAGACCCTTGCGAATGTCGACCCGCTCCTGGAGCACCGGTATGGTCGCCTGGAGCTTCGCCACGCTCGCCGACGTGGTCGCCCGCTCCGCTTCCTTCTGACCTTGCTGGCGCTCGATCTCGGCGAGCTTCGCGCTCTGCTCGGCGCGCTGGCTGATCAGAAACTGCCGATGCATCTCGATCTCCGCGGCGCTCGCGTCCTGCGGTGCTCGGAAGGCGGCAAGCGGATCGTCGGTGAGTGCAGCGCGCAGCCGCGCAACCTCGAGTTCGGCCGCAACGAGATCGCTTCTCTGGCGTTCCTGATCGGCTTCCGTCATCGTCGGGTCGAGCTCAATCAGAACGTCGCCGGCCTTGACGCTCTGTCCGTCGCGTACGTGGATGGCGCGAACAACGCCCGTCTCGAACGGCTGGATCAGCTTGGTGCGCCCGCCGGGCACGATCTTGCCCGTCGCAGTGGCAACGATATCGACGCTGCCGAATGATGCCCACAGCAGTGCGACGCAAAAGATCGCGATGATGCTCGCCCCGATCGCGCGACCGATCGGTGACGGCGGCGATTCGGTGATCTCGAGCGCCGCGGGCAGAAACGCAATCTCCTGCTCGCGCCGTCGAACCTCGGCTCTGGGAAACGTAACGATATTTCGGCTAGCGGACGTCATGGATACCGGCCTGCAGATAGTGGAGGTTGGCGTAGCGCCCGTTCGAGCGGATCAGCTCATCATGGCTGCCGTCTTCGACGATGCGGCCATGCTCGAGAGTGATGATCCGGTTCGCATTGCGGACGGTCGACAGTCGATGAGCGATGACGAATACTGTCCGGCCAGCGGCAATCCTTTTCATGTTCTGCTGGATAGCGCGCTCGCTCTCGTAATCGAGCGCACTGGTCGCCTCGTCGAGGATAAGGATGCGCGGGTTGGTAATGAGTGCGCGAGCGATCGCGACACGCTGTCGCTGTCCGCCCGATAAACTGCTGCCGCGTTCGCCAACGATGGTGTCATAACCCTCGGGCAGCTCCAGGATGAAGTCGTGAGCGCCGGCGAGTGACGCTGCCTCGATGACGCGCTCCATGGGCATGGTCGGGTCGGCGAGTGCAATGTTCTCGCGAATCGAGCGATTGAAGAGCACGTTCTCCTGCAAAACCACGCCGATCTGACGCCGAAGCCAGGTCAGGTCGACCATCGCGAGGTCGACGCCGTCAACCAGCACGCGTCCGCTCTCCGGCACGTAGAGACGCTGGATCAGCTTGCCGATGGTGCTCTTGCCCGAGCCCGAAGAGCCCACGACACCAACGACCTGGCCGGGCTCGATGCCGAAGGATACGTCATGGAGCACTTCGGGTCCGTCAGCGCGATAGCGGAAGGTTACATGCTCGAACGTGACCTTGCCGCGGATGGGCGGCAGCGCGGCGCGGGCCGAACTGAAGCTTGGCTCGGGAATGGTGTTGAGAATGTCCCCGAGACGATCGACCGACAGGCGGGCCTGATGGAAATCCTGCCAGATCTGCGCGAGCCGAAGCACCGGCATGCTCACCCGCCCCGCCAGCATGTTGAACGCGACCAGCTCGCCGACCGTCAAGTCGCCGCCGATCACGAGCCTCGCGCCGAAGTAGAGCGTCGCGGCGGTGACCAGCTTGTTGATCATCTGAACCGCTTGACTCGCCGTATTGTTCAGGCTGAGCACGCGGAAGCTCGCACCGACATAGCCGGCGAGTTGCTCCTCCCAGCGGCGTTGCATTTGCGGTTCGACCGCCATCGCCTTCAGCGTCTCGACCCCTGTCACGCTCTCGACCAGGAAGGCCTGATTCTCCGAGCCACGATTGAACTTCTCATCGAGGCGCCGGCGAAACAGCGGCGCGGCCCCGACGGAAATTCCGATGTAGAACGGGAACGATGCCACGACGATCAGCGTCAACGTCGTCGAATAGTAGAACATGACCGCCAGGAAGACGACGGTGAACAAGAGATCGACGACGAGCGTGAGCGCCGAGCTCGTCAGGAACTGGCGGATGTTCTCGAGCTCGCGAACGCGTGCGACGGAATCGCCAACGCGGCGTGTCTGGAAATATGCGATGGGCAACGCAATCAGGTGACGAAATAGCCGGGCGCCGAGCTCGACGTCTATGCGGTTCGTCGTGTGCGCGAACAGATGGACGCGCAACGTGCCGAGAACGGTCTCGAACAAGGTCAACGCGACGAGGCCCGCAACCAGGACGTCGAGCGTGCTGATGCTTCGATGCACGAGCACCTTGTCGATGACCACCTGGAAGAACAGCGGGGCGACCAGCGCAAAGACTTGAAGGAAGAACGACGCGATCAGCACTTCGCCGAGAAGACGGCGATACTTGTGGACCGCACCGAGAAACCAGCTGATGTCGAAACGCCGGGAGAGATCCGTCAGCGCGGCGCGGCGGGTCATCAAGATGATGTCGCCGTCCCAGATGAGCTCGAGCTCAGCCTGGGTCATGGATTCCGGGCGGGGGGACAATGGGCGCTGAACAAGAAGCTTGTCGTCGATGACCTTGCCGAGGATCAGGAAGCCGCCGTCGCGCAGCACGGCAATTGCGGGCAGCGGCGTGACGGAAAGCCTGTTCCAGCTCGATCGCTGTGCACGAGCCTTGAGCCCGTACTCCCTGGTACAACGCAGGATTTCGGTCACACCGACCCGCGACGCCCCCATGCGATGCCGGATTTGCTCCGGGTCGGCCGCAATGCCATGGCAACGCAGCAAGATCGCCACCGCAATGAGCCCCGACTGATCGCCGCTCTCAGGCTCAGGACCCGCCTCATGGACGGGCATGTCGCGACGATCGGCGGAATAGGCACGCGTCAGGGCGTCACCGGCCTTGCCAACCAGATCACGCCCGCGCGCAATCAGACCGGCAAAGGCATGATGTGCCCGAGCGGCCAGGCCCTGAGATCCGGTCAGGATCAATCGGCCGTCCCAGATTTCCTCGAATTCCGCACGCGGCATCAACTTCGGATGCGGCGAGGTCGGATGCAGCACAAGCGCGGCATCGTCCTCAATCTTCCCGAGCAGCAGAAATCCGCCATCACGCAGCGCTGCGATTCCGGGCAGGCGGATGCCTGCAAGCTGCTTCCAATGTGTCGTGCGCGAACCGACCTTCAGCCCGAAATCGCGGGCGCAGCGCAGCATCGCCTGGATGCCGATTGCGCTCTCGCCACAGCGAGAGCGGAGCTGGTCGGGCTCGGCGTTGACGCCGTGAAGGCGCAGGAACAGAGCCAGGGATCGAAACCCGAGATCCGCGGCGTGGGCATTTCCATTCTGGATCGCCATTTTTTACTCAACCTTTCGCGGCTACCGACCGCGTACGTGGTTCCTTCTCATGCATTCACTGAGATCGACGGTGCCGCACCCAGGCACTGAGCCTGGGTGCGGGCCGGCATTAATGTTGCGGTCGGGCCAGCAATGGTTCGTGACCCAAACCGATCGCCTGCGACACAGCCGACACGATCTGACCGGCATCCACCTGGCCGGTATGGCCGGCCAGATACTGGTTCAGCAGCGCGAAACTCTGGCTTGCCAAGGACGCCATGCCCGTCGCAGCCGGATGATCCGCCACAGCAATCGACTGCGGCGCGGTCGTCGCCAGAGTGCTGCTACCCGGATCAAAATGCTGTTGGAGCAGCGCAAAGGCCCGGTTTGCCAAGGACCCCGTGTTCGCAGCGGTCTCCTGCGGATGAACCGCAGGGTCGATCGTGTGTGGCGAGGTCTGAGTCACCGCCGTCGTGGTGGGATCAGCATGCTGATGATCCGTCGCGATGTGGTGGTGGTGATGGTGGTGATGAACCGCGGAGCCGACCGTCTGTGACGACGTCGGCGTCACGGCCGTCGTGGCGGTAGCAGCATGCTGATGATCCGTCGCGACGTGGTGCTGGAGGTCGGGCGACGAGGTGGTGGTCGTGGCGGCCGTGGGTCGAGGATCGATCACGGTGATGGTCTGCGGCGAAGCCGTCGAAACTGCGCCGGTTGACGGATCCTTCGCACTTGCCGTCAGGGTAAGTGTCGCAACCGGATGGCCGCCGCCGCGATAGTTCGAGGTCAGCTCCAATCCGCTGTCGACCTGCGCGGCCGTCAGCGTGATGTTATTTCCACTGAACGTTTTGCCGTCGAGCTTGTCAGTGATCGATTCATATTTCGGCAACCCCGTGATGTTCACGGTCACGAGATCGTTTGAATCGGTCGTCGTCACCTTGGCACCGAGATCGACTGTGCCGCCTCTGCCGGCCACCGTGAGCGAGTTATTCGCAATGGTGAGAACCGGCGTGGTCGACGACGGGGTGGACGGCGTCGTGGGTGACGAGGGTGTCGTCGGTGTCGTGGGTGTCGTGGGTGTCGTCGACGTCGGGTCGACCTGCAGACCGGAGAACGTTTTCACCGCGCCGGCAAGGTTCGCAGCGACACCGCTGGCGTCCTTGATGGCCGCACCGCTCGGAAGATTGACCCCGGTGATGGCAAGCGCCGAAGTGCTGGTGTTGGTCGACGCGACAGTCGTTTTGAAGGTGAGCGTGCCCGTGCCCGAACCACCGGAATAAGTGGCCGTGCCGCCGTCATTGAGCGACAGCGTCGGCGTACCCGTCACCGTAACCGCCTCATTGAAGCCGAGTGTCAGCGTGATCGCGTCACCGACGTGCTCGGTGCCAGTGCCCGGAGAGGCCGTGGCCTGCGTCACCGCCGGCGAGATCGGATCGATCTGGAGACCGGCGAAGGTCTTCACCGCGCCCGACAGGCTCGCTGCGACACCGGAAGCATCCTTGATGCTCGCGCCACTCGGAAGGTTGACGCCGGTGATGGCGAGCGCCGAGGTGTTGGTGTCGGTCGCCGCGACAGTCGTTTTGAAGGTGAGCGTGCTCGTGCCCGAACCACCAACATAGGTGGCGGTATTGCCGTCGTTGAGCGAAAGCGTCGGCGTGCCCGTCACCGACACGGCCTCGTTGAAGCCGAGCGACAGGGTGATCGTGTTTCCTGCCTGTTCGATGCCCGTGGCCGGGGAAGCGGTGGCTTGCGTCACCGCCGGTGTGACCGCTGGGGTGGTGGGCGAGGTGCTGCCAGACGGTGTCGGCGTGCCGCCGCTCACGGCCTTGAGCATTGGAAGGACCGAATTCATGTCCAGACGGAGCGCGTTCATTGTCGCCGAGTCATAGGCGTTCGCCTGGGTGCGAATGGCGGTCTGGGTGCCTCCAGTATCGATGACGTAGGCGCCATATTGCTGGAGGGCGTGGAACACTTCCTGACCGAGCGTGGAAAGGCCGGAGGGCATTGGCGTTCCGGGCGCAATGGCCAGAAGCTCTCCTTCCTGCATTATGCCGCTGGAACTGTTGCCGTCGGTGGCGATAGCGGGGGAGACGTAGCCTGGCTTCAAGAGCGAGCCGTCGACCGCAAGCTGCAGGGCATGATCGATGGTGCCCGTGTCCGTCTGCGCCTTGATCAGCATCCCGCCCAGCTCGCTCGCACCGACTGCAAGGATGCCTGCGCCCTTCCCGGCGGTGCCCCAACCGGTGTCCGTCACGGCGTTTGCCTCGCCATACGACTGGGCGGTCGCGGTCGTGTTGCTGGTGCGGTTGAACCGCCAGAAATTATAGACGTTGTCGCCGTCGACGATAACGATCGAGGAGTCGGTTGGGGTCCCGCCGGTCGCCCCGACCGGAACGTGGACGCTAACGGTCCCGCCTGGCCATCCCCAGCTGGCGGGAACAGACACCTGCACGACGGGGTCCGACGACGAGGCGACGTAGACTGGCACGTTGCCCCAGCCCACGTCGTAGTTCCATCCGGTCGAGGCGGGCCAGTTGAGCGAGGTATAGGTTGCTCCGGTCGGGACCTGCTGGTTCCAAGCAGAGGTCGACGAGAACGGAGTGGATGACAGGTTGAACGACATACGTACCCTTTCGTTCTATTTGCAGACTTAGAGAGTCTTTTCGTGACAACGGAATTCCACTGCCGCGCATCGTGAAGGCGCGCGACATACCACGTGCTCGCAACCTCAGGTCGCGAGCAGATTCCAACGCATCGCTGTCTCGGACCGCGAGCGGATTCCAACGCATCACAGTCTCGGACTGCGAGCGGATTCCAAAGCAGTGGGATTTGGATTTGCCCCCCAACTGCTAGGTCGGCTGGCTAAAGAGCAAAAATGGCGAAAAAACTTTCAAAGTGTGATTTATACCCAAGTATGTCGCGCCATTATGTGCCCATTTTGCGCAAGGTATTGAATTGCTTGGCTCAAGACACGCGCGTTCAATTTACCTATCAGCTTGTTTCGCCGTCGGAGAGGTACAGCTGGGTCCCACGCCGGGATGGAAACGTTGCGTAGGCGAGCACATCATTGTTCGGCGCTGCTCTTGCCCGCATGCGCCAGCGCCTTGCGCATGAACTGCAGGCGGCAACGCACGCAATGTGGCGTCGATGGTCGATCTGTTTGAAGCGAGGTGGTCGTTGCAATTCCACCGCGCGGCATGGCGGAGCCATCACAGGCTCATTGCTTCCGCTCTCAGTGAGGATTCACATCGGCTGGTGCCCCGGCACGTGCGCGCCTCGGCGAGAGCGCCGTATAGGCAGCGAGGAGCGAACGTTTTTCGAGCTCCCACTGAAATGCGCCGTAGGCACGTTCCCTGCCGTACTTCCCCATTCGCTCGCGCCCGGCCTCGTCCTCAAGCAGCGCCACGATTCCTTCGCCGAGCGCCCGCGGCGTCGGCTCTGCCACCACGAGGCCGGCGTCGCCCGCATCACTTCTCGCCTGCGCCAAGTCGAAGAGGACGAAAGGCAACCCGAGGGCCATGTATTCAAAGACCTTGATCATCGACATCACCACGTTGCAGGCATTGGGCGGATCCGGAACGACACCGATGTCGCAAGCCGCCAGCATGGCGGGAAGCGGATCGCCCGAAACGTACCCGGCAAATTCGACATTCTCGGCAATCCCGAGCTCGCTTGCGAGCGTCCTGAGCCGACCGGCCTCCGGCCCGTCGCCGATGATCAGACAGGCGATATCCGTTCGATGCAGGCGCCTGACGATGTGCTCCATCGCCTTGACCAGGAGGTCTACACCGTCCTGCTCGGCCATCATTCCCACATAGCCGACGAGATATCGACAGCTCCGCCTGACCGACAGTTCGGGCTTGACGCGACTGAAGCGCCCAAGCTCGGGGACGCTTCTGACAATCCACACGCTGTCTGGCGGCATGCCGCCTCGCTCCACGGCCTGCCGCTTCAGGGTAGGGTTTGTCGCGAGGCTCCCGTCGGCCAAGCGAAACGTCCAGCGTTCAAGCAGAAGCAGGACACGGTAAAGGAAATCCTGACGGCCGAACTTGACCTCATAAAGTTCGGGCACGGGATCATGCTGATCAAACAGAAATTTCTTGCCAAAGAAGACTTTGTAGAAAATCGCAATCAAAAAGATCAAATCCGGTGGATTACATGCATGAAGAATATCGAATCCATGCCTGTACAACACCTTCAACGAGAGAACGAATTGCCAAAAAAGGGCGACAGTATATTCGAGAAGATAAGTCAGCGCGCCCGAGCCTTCCACACCCCGTGGATGGCGGTAGATGTGCACACCGTCCATCTGCTCGTATCCCTTGTCATATCCCCTTCCTTTCGGGCAAATGACCGAGACGGTGTAACCAGCCTGGTGCAGCGCTGTAGCCTGCGGCCAGACCCGGCGATCGGCTGGCACCGGCAGGTTCTCAACGATGATAAGGACCGCGCCGGCTGTATCACCTGCCGCAGATACGTTCGTTGAGAGAACCATTGCGTCTACCTCGGTCACTGGGAACACGGCCAGTTCTCGTATAGGACGTCCCAAGCACAATCGCGAGGTCGCGGACGATTGGCAGGATGCCCTCAAACGGATTACGCCGAAAAAGCACGATCACCGCGCCACCCGCGATCGGCCGACACGACCCTCTTTAGGCCGCGAGGGCTGGTCGATCAGCCCTTTCTTTACGAAAACCAGAACATGCCGCAAATCGCCGGCGAACCTACGTGCGCAGGAGCAGAGCCTTCAGTCTACGGCTCGAATTTGAATTCAATACGTTCTGCGCCGCCAATCGCCCTCGTGGAGTCTGCGCCGTTGCGACCGAAGTCCAACCGGCGCGATGGGTAAGGCTCGTCTAAAGCCACGTGCAATCAGCACGCGCTGCTCGACACACCAGCAACAATCGAGCGACTGACAACCAATGTCACCTCGGGCACGCCAGCGTAAAGACGACCAACCGCTTTCAGGGTTTTGACCGATCCATTTAGGCATTTGGTGCTAGCCTGGTGAGATAGCGTTCAGAGCGCGATTGTATGAACGCGGCGGCCGCGCTCAGCCCGTCACCGCCACAGATGTTTCCCGGGAGCTTTCCTGCGTTGAGTGTCGGGTGCCCCAGGGGCCGGTTATGATATTCTTCTGAACGATTTTGGCTGGATTGCCCATCACGATGGATCCCGCCGGGACATTTTGCAAAACGACGCTATTTGGTGACACAATGCAATTATTTCCGATTTGAACTCCTGGCATTATTACTGAACCCGCTCCGATCAGGCAGTTGTCGCCAATATAAACGTCCTTGTACCTTCCGTTTATGAAATCATGAGCAAGGATTGCAGATCGAAAGGCAACCGCAGTATTCGTACCAATGTGGATGCCAGAAGGATTTGTCTTATCAAGCTTTGCGCTAAGCGAGATGCGTGACCCCTTTTTTATGTCCATTTTCCAAAAGTGAACGAAATACAACCGCCTCAATTCATAGTTGAGCAGGGCCAACTTCGATCTAACGCGCGAGATCATCGGTGTTCGCATAGTATTACTCCGCACCATACTTGCTGTGGCAATCGTCGCGCGCCCTCGAGGATATTTTCAGCGCGTGCCCGCTTGGGGACCCGGGAACTGTATGTCGCGTCCCACGGACGCTGCGGAGCCATTGCTCCAGCACGACGATGCTAAAGAGTATCTTGTGGTGGTCGCCACGGCCTGCCGCATGGTCGCGCAGCATGGATTGCACTGCAGCCGGCTCCAAGAACCCGTAGACCTGTGACTGCGGATCAGCCAGGTATTGCCGGATCCGTCCGTCGAGGGATTGGTGAAACCACCCATCCACCACATTCACCGCAAATCCGCGCTTCTTGCGATGGATGATTTCCGACGGCAACAGCCGCTTGCTTACTTCGCGATGAAGCCACTTGCGAACGCCATGACGCACCTTGAAGGACGCGCCCAATTGCTGGACATGCTCGACCACTTCGCGATCGAGATAGGGTACGCGGACCTCGAGGGCATGCGTCATAGACAGCTTGTCGCCATACATGAGCAACTCGTCCGGTAGCGACGAGCGCAGCTCGAGCAACTGAAAGGCGTTCAGGTCGTCCAGCTTTTCGAAGGCCGGCCGGTATTCCTCCCAGCAACGGGACGCCACGGCAGCTTCGTCATCAGCGATCAGCCCCGGGCGAAAAAGCCCGCGCATCGCGTCGTCCGAAATCAGGGAGAATACCTGCTGGAAACGACGAAGCCGGTCGGGTTCGTGCAGCGAGTAAACGCCACGCTTGATCGTATCGTTTCGCGGGAGGGCGCGCGCGAGTGCAGCACTGGGTGTCCGCAACCAGCCGGGTAGCGCGCGCCAGGCGGCGCCAAGGTGCACGCCTAGGTGCCGGGTATATCCGCCGAACAACTCATCCGGCCCCTGCCCGATCAGCGCCACCTTCACGTTTTCACGAGCTCGCTGGCAGACGAAATACATGGGCACGATCGACGAAGAGGCGACCGGTTCCTCGAGGACGTCCACGATGCGGGGCAGCACGTCTTCAAACGTTTCCCGGGTAAGGTGAACCGCGTGGTGTCTGGCCCCGTAGGTCCGGGCCGTTTTGACGGCATCCTCGAGCTCATCATCGGCGAACAACGATCCATACCCGACACTGAACGTGTCCCAGTCGCGGCCATAGAAGCTCATCAGCGCCAGCAGCAGGCCCGAATCCAGGCCGCCGCTGAGCAGCAGTCCGACCGGAACGTCGCTGGTGAGATGCCGCTTCATGGCCGCCTTGTACAGCCCGATCAATTTTTCCGCCGCCTCCTCCGGGCGGGGCTGCGGGGCAAATGGCTCCGGGACGAACTGGTAGTAGCGCGAGACGTGCACCTGGCCGTTTTCGACGACGAGTTTTTCACCCGCGGCCAGCTTCTGGATGCCTCTGAACATCGTGCGCGGGGCCGGCGTGTAGCGATAGCGCAGAAAAAGAGCGACGGCTTCGGGATCAACGCCCGGCGGCTCGCCGAGAGCAACGCGGACCGGCCGGATCTCCGAACCAAAAGCGAGCGATCCGTTGGAGATCGCGTAGTAGATCGGCTTGATGCCCATCGGATCGCGCGCCAGAAGCAGCCGGCGCCTGTTCACGTCCCAGATGGCGAGACCGAACATGCCGTTGAAGCGGTTCAGCACGGCGTCACCCCACTGCTTGTAGCCGTGCACGATCACCTCGGTGTCGCAGTTGGAACGAAACACGTGGCCGTGCCCCTGCAACTCCTGGCGGAGCTGCTGATAGTTGTAGATCTCTCCGTTGAAGACCACCCACACCGTTTGGGCCTGGTCAGACATGGGTTGGTGGCCGGCGGGTGACAGATCGATGATTGCGAGCCGGCGGAAACCCAAGCCGAGATTCCCGTCCAAATGCTGGCCGGCGTCGTCGGGGCCGCGGTGGATGATCGTGCCCATCATCGCTGCGATGGTGGAAGCGCTGGCGGGCGCACCGCTGCCGAAGTTAAACTGCCCGCAGATGCCGCACATGGTGGAATCCTTTGGCGTGCTCGATCGTCTCGTCAACGACAAACCAGGAAGACAGAAAACACTCTCGCATTGCCTGGTCGAGATTGCCTGGTTCAGCGATTATCTCACCCGCGCCTGCGATCCGCCGCCCGGCAACACTCTGTGCAGCGCAGGCTATCACGCCGATCGACATTGTGCTGGGCACAATTATCGGAGGACAAACTTGTCGGTCATTGCCAGCTTCACCGGATGGATACACGGAGATCTTCGTTAATACCTTATCATATGGCAGGTTTCCCAAAATGTTTCTTCAATTCCAGCACCGGCGCGACTATCGGCGGTGAGGTATTCGTTGGCGACGGCGTGCCGTTGACCAGCGATCGCCATCGGCGCCTTCGCCTGCTTCACGAAAGAACGCGCTCGTACAAAGATTGTATTCGCCTTGCGACCTTTGCAAGCGAAAGTTCCTGAACCGCGGCATAACCGCCGGAAAGCCGCTTTCCACGGACCAGCACCTTCTCTGCAGCTTCCGCGATAGAGGTCGGTTCGTCAGACACGATGTAACATCCTTCTAACTCTTCAATTCGCTCGGCCACGTCGCCAACGTCGACGGAAACAATCGGGAGATTGCAGGCAAGAGCCTCCTTCACGATGTTCGGAGAACCCTCGTGAGCGGACGTAAGCAGCAAGCAATCGACGGCGTTCAGGAATCGCGCCACTTCCTCTTGAGGTCTCTTATCGAGAGTGACCAATTGGGCGGATGGATTGGATTTTCGAACCAGCTCAAAAGCGGCCTCGGCGAGCGGGTATCTCTTATAACCACCCGCTGAGGGCCTGCCTGCAAATAGGACGTGCTGCTCATCGTCCTTTAGACCCAGTTCGTGCTTGGCGACCGCTCTGGGATGGTAGACATCGAGATCTACCCCATTGGAAATGATGGACGTTGTTTTGGCGCGAAGATATTTTGCAAGGCCGGCACTCTTCGCAATATTGTGAGCCGTCGCACACGACAATAAACGGGAGAATAGTCGGTGCAACACTCGATTCGAGAGTCGATATTCTCCCCGCTCATTGCAGTCACCAAATACGTCGTTGCCCATAAAAGACACAACGAGTGGAAGGTTAGTGGCGAATCTGGCTGTCCAGCCTGCGTACATGTAATGCGCATGAACGATATCGTACTGCCTCGAACGCAAAGCCTTCCGTACTTCTGCAATACCGTTGATGTATTTGCCAATGCCTGTGCCCTTGAGCAGGCAAACATCAACATCAATCCCAAGCTTCGCCAGCGACTCCACTTGAGTGCGGATAAAAACGCCCGCAGACGGATTCTGTGCGGTAGGGTACGCGCCCGTAACATGCAGAACAATCATCGAAGCTTGCTCCTTACGGCCTCCCGGAAATAGCTACCACCTGATAATTCGCTCACCCGATGCACGTCAAAAGCCCCGCTTGATGGCCAAATACGGAATCAGGCCCAGCTCTACTATCGCGGGCAACGGGTCCTCTGGGCTGAATACCGATTCAATGCCGGCTCGTCGTAGCGAGCGAAAGTAAGCCCAGAAATCCTGCCGGCCTCGCAGGATTTCCAAGGCCGCCGTCGGTGCGTCAGTGATCAGGCGAACCCAGTTGACGCCGGCCCGGCCGCGGCAGGGTTTCACCGGGTATCCAAGCAGATCCGCAAAGAGAAGATAGGGAAAATCCACGCCGGCACCCGAGCCGAGGCTGTGATAGCCCCACGTACGTGCGTTGACGTCGAGCAATTTGTACTTGCCGTCGCGCGGATCCAATTTGTACTCCAGCTCCACCAATCCGTAGTAGTTGATGGCGCGCAGGAAGCGTTCGGACATGGTCTCGAGCACGGGAAAGTCGATCGTTTCAACGTAGGTGCTGGCCCGCCCGAATTCGGGCGGGTGCTGCCGGCGTCGTCGAACGACCATGCTTCCAATCGCCTGGCCGTCTTTGAAAAAGGCGCAATAGGCAAACTGCTGGCGGCCGTCGCCAGGAATCAACTCTTGAACCATGACTTCTTCCGGGCCGACCTGAGCGGCCGCCCGCGCGAAGAGCTCTCGTAATTCGGCGTGGCTGTCGGCGCGCCACGCCTTTGCTTTGGTTGTGTAGATGAAATGCTCTTTGATGGCCGGCTTGATGGCAAACGGGGGGTTGGCGGTGACGTCCGGCAACTCCCCCGTGCTGCGCCCATACCAAGTCGCAGGCGTCGCCAGCCCGAGCTCATTCGCCAGACGATACGTGTTCCGCTTATCCCAGACCCACTTGACCGTCTCCCAAGCCGGCGTCGGCAGGCGAAAGAATTCGGCCAGCGCGGGCCGATACCGCGAGAGCGCCGCAACGGTCTCGTCCCGCGTCGGATAAACGACCCAACCTCTCAGGTCCAGGCGATGGCCAAGGTCCAGGATGATATCTGCGGTCTCTTTTTCTTCACGCAGGCTCGATACCTTGACGGAATGGGTGGTGTAGCGGGAAAAACGGGCGATGGAGATTTCGTCATCGATAACGCAGACGGGAACGTTGTGGCGTCCGAGGCTGCGCGCGATGCCCAGACCCTGGTAGTCCCCTCCGATGACGAGGGCGCCCACCGGCTTTTTTGCGGACCCGGCGGACACATGCCGCGTGGTCAGGTACTCGCGATTTGCGGCAAGCATCAACGTTGTCCGGTTTCAGCGGGAGCAAGGCGGTCTTGCAGCGAAGCTCGGACCAGTGCGTGAGATGCGTAACGTGCGCCGGAGACAAATTGCATGAGCGGGCCGAAACTCCAGCGGGCCGGCGCGCCGATGATGTGAAGGCCTGGGACCGACGTTTCAAGCCCCGGCTTCAACCGCGGGTAGCCGTTGAATCGGTCGATGGATTGAACGAGGCTTGGGGCAAGGAATTTGTACTTAGACACATCGACCCGGTAGCCGGTGGCGAGCAGGATATGATCGACAATGCGCTCGCTATGATCATCCAGTTTAACCTTCACCTTTTCCGCAAGCGGTGTAACCCCCACAACCGCCCCTCCGAGCCTGATCGGAGTATTTTTGAGCCGGTCCACGAGCCAGCGAGCCCCGGCCGGCCGGACGGCACGTTTTGTGAGCTTGTCCTGCAACGCGCGCGGCAATTGCCTGACCAAGTGCGGACGGGCCACGAGTTGGCTCAGCACCGCCGGCCCGACGTCCGTCGGTGCGTACAGCAGGTTTCGCGTAAACTTGCCAAGCCGGTGGTGCAACGTTTTGGAGGCCCTCCCGCCGAGCCAATGGATGCGAGGCGAACGTGCGACGATCTCGACCTCAGCGCCGCCTTCGTGCAGCAATGCCCCCGATTCCAAGGCGCTCTGCCCGCCTCCGACGATCAGCAGCCGCTTTCCGGCGAACTTCTGGAAGTCGCGGTGCTCTGAAGAGTGGGAAGTCAGGTCGTTGGGCAGGCTCTGAAACTCCGGGGGCCGCCAGGCGAACGAACCGATGCCAGCCGCGATCACCACGCGCCGGGCGAGAAGTGCATCGCCGTCGTCCAAGAGGAGGCGGAACCCTTTCGGATGCGCTTCGAGATGGGCGACTTTCCGATGATCAAGGTCAGGCACCGCCTGACGTTGATACCAAAGGCCATAGCCGACGAAGTGCTCGATCGGCACTGGCAAGGCGAACTTGAGGCCGTGCGCCGCTTGGTACGCTTCCAGGGTCAGCTCGTCGTTCGGATCGGCGATCTGCGTAGCCGTCCAATTCGAGCGGAGAAACATGCCGACGGGCATATTCTGATCCCAGAACGACATGGGTTCACCGAATACGCGAAGCTCCAAGCCCTTAACGGTGCGCAGATGTGCCCCTGCAGCGAGTCCGTAAGGGCCCGCGCCGATGATCGCTACATCGAGGATCGTCATCCTATACGTCACATTTTCCGTAATAGCTTACGCTTCCCAGCCGACCTGAAGCCCGCAAGACCACCGGACCGTAGTTTTTCCGGCATGTTGCGGCATCAAGCCGTTCAATCGGATCGGCAGTGCTGCACGTTCTGGTATTTACCACCACGGATCTAACCGAGGAAATCTGCTTTCGAGGTATCCCGTTCGACGTAGGCACAGCATCACCGCTCGAGGGATTTCCGCTTCGTAGAACTTGTTAAGTTCGATCAAGTTTTCGGTTCTGAAGTCGGTGACAGTTGTGACGGTATCTTCTCAGGCGCTATGGAGCCGGTCCACCCACCCACGCTTTGATCACAGGCAACCGTGACCCTCGTCCAGAATTTGCACGGGCGTCGCGGCGGAAATGGTGTCCATCTCATAAACAAGGTGATCATTCACCCGGACCGCGTACGCAATCCTGGCTCGTTCGCTCCCCTGACCGATGATCCTCCAGGAGCCTTCCACATTAACGAGCGCCAACTCACTCCGGACCTTCCACCATTCAGCGATTTGGCCGGGCAAGGCGACGCAGAGCTTGCCCATCGCGCGTAGCTTGGAAAGGTATGCGAGCAGCTCGACGTAGACTTTTCGCGGGGCCGGATCGATGACGTAATCGGGGTGAACGATGAAGCTCATCAGGCCGTGCTTGGCACGGATCCGGCCGATTTGCTCCTGCCAGAGCCGGGTCGAATGATCCTTGAGGACGTGAAACAAAGAGTAGTCCTGCGTCGCGGTCACCGGCAGTTCGACGGTTGTACCGATGAAGAAGGGAAACACGGTGCAGCACCCGCCACGCTGTGGGTCAAGGTGCGCCACATTCGGGATTGACATGTCATAGGCGAAACCGAGGAGATCGCACCAGTCCGCATTCCGGTACAGCACCGCTGAGCGGAAGCCCGAAGCCTTGAATTCTCGCGCGTAATGCTTGATCCGTTCGGCCCGGCGCAGAAACTCCGCATGGTCGTCAAAAAGATGACCGTCGTGATTCAGGTCATGGACGTTCACTTCGAACCCTCGCTGCCGCATATCCTCCAGAACCTTGGGCGGCAGCGCGTATCTCCCTTCCGGCACAAGCTGGAAAGAGGATTTGATGCCGAATGAATCGTTCAGATCCATGAGCTGCGGGCAAAAATTCAGGCCGGCGCGCGTCTCGACGTCATGGGTTACCATCGCACAACTCTGGTGGCCATCCGGCCAGAACCAGATGAACGGAACGCGATCGAGATTTCGGGATTTCATCGCCAGAATCAGCAATCGCTCCAGAATGTCCTCGACCGTCATATCCACCGGCCAGGAGGGAAACGGAATTTTGTCCCAACCCCGCAAGTACCAGGATTGCAGGTGTTTACGTATCGCGACGGACATAAATGGGCGCGCCGTGTAGTACAGATTTCTTACAATGTTGCTAGCCCAGGGCGGACCGTTGCGCGCTGCGGGTATGCCGCTATACCGTTCCAGGCGCAGGTTATTCACCACCTGGACCGGGTCGAAAGGGAGTAAAATCGTATCACCCTGCGCCCTTGTGTGCATATAAGCGTCGGAAAGAGTTCTCGCCGGCAAAGTCGACGAAACGCTGAGATGGCATTGCCCAAAACAGACCGTTCCAGATCCGAACTGAAAAAAACCCGGCACCTGCGGAAGATCTCGTGCGACCAAGAATTCGGCAAGATCGTCGGGACAACGATAGTGGTCCGACACGAGCGTCTTGGTGTCGGATTGTATGAAGCGCATTGTGCCATCAGCGATGTGCCCTTGCGTCATGCACTCCCCTCCTTCGTGCGTCGAGCACACCTTTAGGGGTTCAATTCCAAGCCGGTCGCGCACGAGATGCAGCACCCGCTTTCGGCGTCCCCAAGTGCCCTCGTGTACATTCCGCTGAGCGCGTTTGTTGCCGCCGCTATTCCTCTGCTTGCAACAGACTCGGCCAGAACCTCTATGTCCGAATGACCTCGCCACGTGAGCGAGGCAACGCTCGACTCCCGACGAATATCTCCCGTACTGCCTATTTCAACATTATAACTTCGCCCATATGCCGACATCATGGGCAGCGCTCCGGCCTTACTTGGGTCAATTGTGGCCTCGGCGGTGTGAGATCGCCGAGGCCAATTTCTGCATCAATCCGCCCCCTCACCGTCTGGGCCCCGATGCAATCGCATCCGCCATCGCGCGCCGAACGTTGCAAGGTCTCCGGCTGCGCCGGCCGCTCGCAGTCCCACCTCAACAGAAAGCACTATTCCCGCTTGCCAACTGCCGGAACAACTCAACGTGCCTCTGCACCATTTGTTCAATCCCGAACTTCTGCTCGACCAGCGCGCGTCCTGCACGACCGAACGCGCTTCCAAAGTCAGGACGGTCGACAATTTCCTTTATCCGCGACGCCAGTGCATTTTCGTCTCCGGATGGGATCAGGAATCCACTCTCTCCGTCCTTGACAACTTCGCGATTGCCCGCCGCGTCTGTGGCTATGACAGGCTTTTCCAGCGCCATGTACTCTAGGATCACATTGGATATTCCCTCTCCGTTTGTTGAAACCAAGACTCCGACGGAAAAGGTTTTTATGATTTCTTCGACCCGTTTTCTGGCTCCCAGAATGCGTATGTTCGAATGACCGTCGCACTTCAAACGCTGCTTGAAGCTTTCCAGATCCGGACCTTCGCCCACAGCGACGAATGTTATGTCCTCCCGCTCGCTGCACACCAATTTTGCCGCCTTGAAAAACGTATCGTAGTCTCTCTCTCGATGGAATCGTCCGACCATACCGACTACGTGTTTGGTTCTTATGTCCATCGAACGCTTGACCTCGTCAACGTCCGGAAGATCGTTCACTCGATCAAAATCAAAACCGTTTCGTATGCAAAGTCCTTTTTTTCCATCAACTCGAAAAGCTCGCAGTCCTGCCGCCGAATTTGCCAATATCACACTTGAAAACGGAGCCGTCAGAAGGAAACGTCGATACGTATAATCTTTCAAATTCAAACAGAGCGGTGCGTTTTGTATCATCCCGTTGATCAAAGCCGATCCGGATATCAGGGCAATCGGTGACGCATACACCGAACACATCGACTCCCACGAATATATTATATTCGGTCGGTATCGTCTCACCAGGCTATAAAGCTTTTCGAAAATGCTGAAGTCCCATTTTCGGCTTCTTTTGAAGATGTGTATTTTTATTCCCAGTGACATAACCTCATCGTAGTGGATGGTATCTGAAAGAACGACCAGTTCGTTCGTGAACCCATCTATTTTGTTGAACCCGCGCAGCAATTCAACGAGTTGCCGCTCCTTGCCCCCGGAGCCCAACGCGTCGGTTATATGCAGCACCCTGATCGCGGGCCTTGACGGATTCAGCATTCCTTCACCCGACCTTATGACCGCAGTCGCAGCGCCAACCCAAATCAGGACTTTGACATGGGTTGATATCCGTTGGCGACGCGGAGAATCCTCTCGACTAGAATTCTCTTGGCTCGACGCTTGGCGCGGACTGCCAGTTCGTCACAGCTCTGCGCCGCTGGCCTCCCTGAGCCGTCGTCGGATCTCCGCCGGCACGCCCATCACGAGGACACCGTCGGGCACGTCCTTCGTCACCACCGCACCGGCGCCGACGATCGCGCCAACGCCGATTCTGACGCCGGGCAGCAGGTTGGCTCCCAGGCCGATCGCCGCGCCCCGCGCGATATGGGGCCCGAGCATGGGCGAGCCATCGTAGCCGTTGCGGCCGATCGCATTGTCGTTCGACGTGCCGACGCAGCCCGAAACAAACACGTCGTCTTCGATCGTCATATTGCCCGCCAGCCAGGTGTGATCCTGCACCCGGACGCGATCGCCGATTTGCGTGTTGTAATTGACCGTGACGTAGCGTCCGATAACGCTCTTCGAGCCGATCCGCGATTGTTCACGGATCGAGGCGCCGTCACCAATTAGGGTCCCCGCGCCGACCGAGACGTCGTAGAAGATTACCGAGTGCGGCCCGATAGAACAGTTAGCACCGATGTCGACCCACGTCTCGAAATGCGGCGGGCGCGACAACGCGCCGGCTCCCTTAGGCGTCTTTCCGACATAGGCCCCCGGAAAGATTTCGACGTTGTCCCCGATTCTGGCGCCGCTCTCGATCACGACATGCGGGTGAATGACCACGCCGTTGCCAATCGTGACATCAGGTCGCACCACGGCGAACTCGGCGATCGTCACGGCCTCACCGATCGTCTCGGTCTCGACCACCGCCCATGTACTGATTCGATTCATCACCACTCCTTCTCGACCTCGGCCTGCAGAGCGGCGGGCGAGTACGTCGGCTTCCGCTGCACGTTCTTGTGATCGTCCCCCTCGGCCGCAGCGCGCGCAATCGCGGCGACACGGCGCACCTGGTCGCGTGTGAGCTCGGGGAACATGGGCAAGGACAATGATCGAGCCGCCATCGCTTCGCAGCACGGCAAGTCGCCCTGCCTGTAACCGAGATGTTCGAAAGCAGGCTGTAGGTGGAGCGGCAACGGATAATGGATCCCGGTCGCCACGCCAGCTTCCTCTAACTTGTTTCGCATTGCGTCACGATCGTTCGTGGTGATCACATACAAGTGGAAGACGTGCGTCGACCCCGTTCGAACGAACGGCGTCTTGATCCCCGACTGCGCAAATTCCGCGGCGTACCACTCGGCAGCGCGACGCCGACTGGTGTTCCATTCATCCAGATGCCGAAGCTTGATCTGCAGGACGGCGGCCTGGAGCGCGTCTAGCCGGCTGTTGAACCCCACCTCAGCGTGGGTGTAATGCGTGGTTCGACCGTGGTCACGCAGTCGTTCGATCCGCTCGGCGATCGCTCGATTGTTCGTAGTGATCGCTCCGCCATCCCCATAGGCCCCGAGGTTCTTCCCGGGGTAAAATGAGAAACATGCAACGTCGCCGAGCGCCCCGGTTCGGACCCCCTGATATTCCGCCCCGTGCGCCTGGGCTGCGTCTTCGAGTACATACAGGCCACGCCGCCGTGCGATGTCCTTGATTGGACCCATGTCGGCTGGCTGCCCGAACAGGTGGACCGCGATGATCGCTCTTGTACGCTCCGTTACGGCGCGCTCGATCATCTTGGGATCAATCGTGGAGGTGCCCGGATCGATATCGACGAACACGGGTCGCGCTCCCGTCGACACGATTGCGGCCGCTGTGGCAATGAAGGTATGGGCGGTTGTAATCACCTCGTCGCCATGACCGATACCCAGGGCCCGGAGCGCCAGATGAAGCGCGTCCGTGCCGCTCGCCACACCGCGCGCATAGCGCACCCGGCAATACGCGGCGAAATCGCTTTCGAACGAGGCAAGTGGCTCGCCGCCTATGAACTGCGCGGAGTTGAGCACGCCCCGAATTGCTTCGGCCACCTCGTCTTTTAGCGTCTCATATTGCGCTTTGAGATCGACAAACGGAATATGCATTTTTCGAACCTCACGAGAATCCGTCTTTATTCAATTGAGAGCGTCATCGGGCACCGCGCCCCCGCAGCACCGCGGGAAACGTCAGGGCAATCAACTTCAGGTCGGTCCATAAGGTCCAGTTCATTGCATACTCGACGTCCATCTCGAGCATCACCTCCGGGCTGACTCGACCCCGACCGCGCACCTGGGAAATTCCGGTTATTCCGGGCTTCACAATGTGACGCTTATGGTGCCAGTCCCGGAAGTATTCGAGTTCATAAGGTATCGCCGGCCGCGGACCAACGATGCTCATTTCGCCCCGCAATACATTGAGGAGTTGAGGCAACTCGTCCAGGCTGGTTCTCCGCAGCAACCGTCCCACGCGCGTCACGCGAGGATCGTCGGTCAGCTTGTATGGGGCGGCGGGGTCGTTCGAGAGAGGTTCCTTTGCCCAAGCTCTCCGGATCGCATCGCGATGGACGTTTTCGTCAGCGTTGTGGCGGAGTGTCCGGAATTTGAAGCAGTCGAACGGCTTCTCGTCTCGCCCGATGCGACGTTGGCGAAAGAGTGCTGGCCCCGGACTGTCGAGACGGATTGCTATCCACACCACGATGAAGACGAGGGCCAGTGGCACGATCGCAAGAACGCTGATCGCGACGTCGAGCGCCCGCTTGCCCAACTCCCGTAGGGACGGTCGCGGGGCCTCATGCGACGGCAATTTCGGGACCTCCCGCCGGCAGATTCCGCCGCCGAAACATTCGTTGATCCTTACCATTGCCACCGTGTTTGTGTTTGAGCCGCAGGCACGCCGATGCCGCCTCGAGCGCTTCGACAACGCGCAACCCGTGCATTCCATCCGCGCGCGGCCGTTGCCCGGTCGTGATCGCGTTGACGAAGTCGAGCACCTCGAGTTTCAGCGGTTCGGTGCTGGATATGGCGGGGATATGCACGTCGCCATGATGATAGGCAGACTGGAAGTCGGCATAGGAGTCGCCGGTGATCCGCGGCCTGAATCGCTTCTGGTAAACGCGCACTTTCTCGGACGGCTGCACGTCGTCAAACACCAGCATCGCATCGCTTCCGACGACCGTGATCTGGCGCACCTTGACCGGATCCAACCAGGAAACATGGACGTGGGCGGTCGGGCCGCTCTTGAAGCCCATCTTGGCGTAAACGACGTCCTCGACGTTGGGCAGAACGTGCGCGCAACCCCAGGCGCCGATGGTCTGCGGTACCTCCTCCAGCAAACAGAAGATGATCGAGAGGTCGTGCGGCGCCAAGTCCCAGAGGACATTGGCGTCCTGCCGATAGAGACCGAGGTTTAGGCGCCGCGAGTCAATGTAATAGAGCTCGCCCAGAGAGCCACTCTGGATCATCTGGCGCATGACGCCGACCGCAGGGTGATACTCGAACGTATGCCCGACCATTAGCACACACTTGCGCTGTTCGGCGATCGCATTCAACTCGCGGCATTGCGCGCTGGTCATTGCCAACGGCTTCTCGACGAGCGCGTGCTTTCCGGCCTGGAGCACCGCTCGCGCCAATTCAAAGTGCGTCTCCACAGGGGTGGCGACGATGACCCCGTCTATAGAAGGGTTATTCAGCACCGCGCCGATGTCACGCGAAACGCCGACAGACGGATACTGTGAACGGATATATTCCAATCTGTCAGGGCGTGGATCAACGGCCATCGACAGCCTTGCGTCGCGTATATCGCAGCTGACACGGATGTGTTTCGAACCCCAGTAGCCGCAACCGATGACGGCGAGCGACGGGCTGCCGTTCGCGGTCCGGATTTGCGCGACTTTATTCGCCATGTTGGCTCCTTGTTTGAAGGCGCTCAGCGTCCAATTCCTGCAAAGATAACGGATTGCTCGCGCGCGCTGAGGTAGATCATGGATTATGATCTATGCTCTTTTGGAGTACACATGTTGGAACATCCCGCGCCTCCCCCATTTAGCGTGGGTTAAAGCCAAAGTGGCCGATCGGCTGATCAGATATCTAAAGCCTTGTCATTCCAGTGGTTCTTCAGCGCAACGGCCGCGCCGGTTGCGACACGGAGCTGGGTGTTTTGATCCATGAATTCCTGGATCGTTTTTTGCCGGCGTGCCCGAGCGGAGGGCGCCGAACGACAGCGCGGCGGCTTGAAAGCTTAGCGCGAACTGCGGATTTACAGATCGGCCAACTAACTCGGGCTGCTGGTTAAAGGTGAGGCCTCCGACGACCGACCCGCATCGGCGGTTTTGACGATCAAGAACCTTGGTTGCATAGCCCAGCGCTGATGGAGAACCATACCAATGCGCCGGCGTCCTTCTGTGGAAACCTGGCGATCTTTCATATAGGACTCGCCAAACAGGAGCACAGTCTCGAGGTCCCGGACGATCCGCAGGGTGTCCGCTGGCCTTGCCTAGGAATAATGCGACAACCGGGATGGAGTGCCGACGCCATGGACAGGGGTTCTTCGATCGCGCTCATGCTCCGTAACGACGACGCTCCATCGCCCGAGGATCGCAATCTAACGGAAATCCTGGAATTTTTCGGCATTCCCTGGACGGCGCTGACGGTCAGCGAAGCGAGCGCGGACAAGGTCGCCTCGTTGACGGCAAGTCATCCGCAGTTCTCCATCCTGACTTCCGCGCGCTGTCTCGCCGAGACCTTGCAGTCCTGCAAGGCAGGAACGTTTCCGGCTTTTTTGGCGGCAGCGGCTTCCGTGTTCGTCTATGGATTTCGACCTGAGGATCCCTGCCGAGCTCTGCTGCGCCGGATCACGGGAGACCCGGAGGCGGACATCCGTGGCATCGACGCGCGGCCGACAACCGTGTCCGTCACTGATGATTTTCCAGAGATGTGCGGCCCAATGTCGGCCCTGCAGATCCAACTCGAGCCCGGCGCGGCGGACGCGGCGCTCGTCATTCGGGATGGCGACGAACTGCAGAGCATCGTCGAGGCATCCGAGGGACATCTGTTCGCCGGATTTGCTCGGTGTGGCGTGCGTTTTTTTGTCGATGCGTCGTTGGCGATGGTGGACATTCGCGAACGCGCTGCGACCTATTTTGATGTAAAGAAGCGTTTCGCCGGTGCGGTGCCAGTCGTTCTGTATCTGAAGTGGTCGTTCCGCGACGTCTGCTGGACCACTTCCGAAACAAGCGCGTGCCTGATCATCGACGATCCGCCCCTGTGGCCCAGGTACGGCTGTCTCGATTTTGGCGAGCTACTGCAATTGGCCGACAAGCAGACGTTCGCGACGACCGTCGCTTTCATTCCATGGAACTGGCAACGAACAAATCACGACACCGTGGCCGCCTTTCGGAAAAATAGCGGAAAACTGTCCGTCTGTGTACACGGCTGCGATCACACCCGTGGTGAATTTGCAGCCCGCTCAGCCGAGCTGCTCGACAGAAAGCTGAAGACCGCCAAGCGTCGCATGCAGTCCCTTCTCAGCAACACCGCGCTTGATCATGAAAATGTGATGGTTTTCCCGCAAGGGGCATTTTCGCCCGAGGCACTATCGGCTCTCAAGCGAAACGGCTTCGTTGCGGCCGTGAACACCGAAGTCGCACCAGCCGATGAGGCATTGAACGAAACGACACTTGCCGACCTGTGGAGTGTCGCCTTCGTCCGCTATGGGGGATTCTCGATTTTTACCCGGCGGTACATTCAACATGGCATTGAAAACTTCGCATTTGACGGAATCCTGGGCAAGCCGTGTTTCATCGCCGGGCATCACGACATTTTCCGGGGGCACGGCAGCGAACTGGCGGAATTCCTTCGGCAGCTTGCATCGTTGCGATGGAAGCTCTGTTGGCGGACTCTCGGGCACGCCGTTTGCCGCAGCTACAGTATCAAGCCCGACGATGCAACGAGCATAGTAAGGATGTTTGCTGAACAACTCCGCATCGAGAACATGGAGGCGATGACGCGACGGATCCGGATTGTGAAGGAAGGGCCGCAGGTCGTCTCCTTGAAAAATGTTACAGTCAACCAGGAGGTCGTTGCGCACGAATACATGGATGGATGTCTTGAAGTGATCGTCGATATCCCGCCCGGAAGAACGGTAGACATACGCTGCGTTTATCACGAACAGCCGGATGCTTTCCGGAATTCAGAATCGGTCTCATACCGACTTCGGGTGGCGGCTCGGCGATACCTGTCGGAACTTCGTGACAGTTACGGGGTCAGCGGCCTGTTTCGTTTCCGCCTGTAGCCCGGAGGCGCATCGTAATCGAGCGTGGCCGCGCTGTTTCGACCAATTGCACCATGCATGATGCTCCCAGCAGATTGCTATCTGCTGCAATGAAGATCGGACGCGGCTCTCTGGTCTGGGGGCATTGCGGGACGCGCCCTGGCGCGCTGGTAAAGGGATTACCTCCAATTCGCAGAGTTCGCGCCGCATCAGACGCTTGCATATGAAGCGCGAGACGGCGACTCTCACGCACTATCTCAATCCGGTCGCGAATGACATCGGCTGCTGGTAATCGATAATGCCGGGTTCGATTGACGGCGTGACTTCGTCATCCGTGATGTCGCTGACGATGACGGCGCACAAAGGGTCATTCGACAACACGGCGATCGACAGATGAACGGCTCCTTCTCGAATTCCAGCTCCGTCCCGCTATTGCGAGCCGACACTTTGCTCCTGATTCTCGTTGGGATCTTTGGCGCGATCGGGGGCGGATTGACGGCAATGGTCGGGGGAGCGATTCCCTTTTTCCTTTTTTCGTTGCCGATTGCCGCGGCGGTGGTCCTCGCCAACTACCGGAATGGAGTCTGGCTATTGGTGTTACTCTTGCCTTTCGCGTCGACCCAAATGGTTCCGCGTCAGGTATTCGGGGTAACGGGACTTAACCCGGAAAATTGCCTGCTCGTGCTCACGTTCTTGTCTCTATGCTTGGCTTGTCTCCGAGAGGCCGTTCGGTTTCCCCGGCTGCCGCTGACCCTGCTGGTATATGTCGCACTCATTGCACTCGCCGCCTACAACGGGTCCGGTTCGGCAGAGCACGCAATCACGATTCCAGGCGAGGAGCCTTTGACCGTGACTGCGTACTTGCTCGACAGTTTCGCCAAGCCGATGGTTATCCTTATCGTGGCTTGGCTGGCGGCTGTGGTCTCGCGGAATGGAAATGGGCAGGCTCTGATCTGGGCGCTCGCTGGTGCACTCGTCAGCTTCTTCGTGCTCGTCGTGAGCGACGTCGTTGGCAACGGCATCAGCCTGGACAGTCTCGCGTCCGCGGGAGAGCGTGGTTTTCTCAATTGGACTGGAATGCACGCCAATGAGATCGGCCTCATGGCGAACTTGGGGTTTGCGATCCTGCTCCACACGGCGGCCGCCGCCTCCCGACCGCTTCCGCGCCTGATGCTTTTTGCATGCGCTATCGTCGTTGCCGCGACGGCGGCCCTGACCTTTTCTCGAGGCGCCTTTGTCGGTCTTGCCATCATCGTTGGACATTATCTGATCACCCGGCGCCGAACAGGCCAGATTGGTCTTGCACTGTCGTTCACCGTCGCTGTCGCCTTGATATTGCCGGACGCCTTCGTCGAACGGGCGACGACGGGTTTCCAGACAGAGGATACCCAGGCAATCTCGGCCGGTCGCCTGGACATGATCTGGCTCCCGCTATTGCCAACGCTGTGGGAAGCGCCCATCCTCGGGCATGGCCTCGGTTCGACCCAGTGGGCCACTCCCAATATCCAGGGAGCCATGCTGCCGGTGGGACACCCCCATAGCGCTTATCTCGGCGTTCTTCTCGATCTGGGGATCGTGGGCGGTGCAGTCGTTGCAGCCTTCTTCTGGTCGGCTTGGACGATGTTCAGGCACCTCGCGAAGAACCATCCTGATCCACTATGGCGCGGGATTTTCCAAGGTGGGGTCGTTTGCCTGATATGTCTCGCCGTCCAGGGACTGACGGATGACCGATTTGTGCCGACCTACCCGCAGGTGGCCCTTTGGTTGTGTTACGGGCTTGCCCTCGGCCAAGCCCACTCAACCTATTCGGCCAAAAGACCGCAGCCATGAAGGTGTGTTTCGTCGGACATGAAAACCTCCCGGTCCTTGCGCCGGAATACAATCGCCATGGTATTGGTGGGGAGGAGGTCCAACAGACGCTGCTCGCGAAAGCACTCGCTGCTCGTGGGTACCAGGTTTGCATTGTCGTCGGGGATTATGGTCAGCCCGACGCAGAAGCCTGGCATGGCGTCACAACCTACAAAACGTATCGTGCGGAAGCGGGTCTTCCGGTACTCCGTTTTGCTTATCCACGTTGGACCGCAACGTGGGCGGCGCTGATGCGAGCCGATGCCGACGTCTACTACACAAGCAGTGCCGCCATGCGTGTCGGCTTGGTCGCGATGTTCTGCCGCCGGCATGGACGTGGTCTCGTCCACCGATTGGCACATGACACGGATGCCGATCCAGAGAAGTTGCTGATACGCTACAGGCGAGACAAAAAGCCTCTACGAATACGGATTGAGGAGGGCCGACAGTGTTCTTTGCCAGCACTCCGGCCAGCAACGCTCGCTCTTGGAAAATTACGGTTTGACGAGCGTGGTCGCTGACATGCTGGTGGATCCGCCGGATCGGCAGCTGGATCGTGATCAGCGCGACTTGGACATCCTTTGGGTCAACAACCTGCGTGACTTCAAGCGCCCCGAGCTCGCCATCGAGTTGGCGCGTCGCATGCCTTCGCGACAAATCCACATGGTCGGCGGTCCACAGCCTGGCTATTCCGAGCTGTACAGCAAGATCGAGTCTGCCGCGAAGGACCTTCCGAACCTGACGTTTTACGGTCGCGTGCCTTATCACGACGTCGGAGATCTCTATGACCGCGCCAAGATTTTCGTCAATACGTCGCATACCGAGGGTTTTCCCAATTCCTTTCTTCAGTCCTGGCGTCGCGGTGTTCCTGTAGTATCGTTTTTTGATCCTGATGGACTTATCAGGCGCGAAGGCCTGGGTGCCTCCCCCCAGTCCATCGATGAGATGGCTCAAGTCATCGATCACTTGGTTGCCGATGAAACGGAATGGCGAAAGGCGTCCGAGCGATGCACGAGCTACATGAATCGAGTACATGGCGATCACGTTGTGCTGAAACCCTACCTCGCAGCAATCGAGGAAGCGGTTCACCAAAGGAAGAAATGACGCGTGTCGAGCAAACCGGTGTAGCGATGTGGTTCCTGATCGACGGCGATCGACGCAGGAGGGATGGCATGCATGCGCGTCAGCGCGTGCATGGCCTCATTTCCCTATGACGGAAGCACTCGCAGCACGAAAACCTGCTGGACAAGGGCCCATGGAGGCGGGCGCGAGCGGCACGACATCGGGGATTCGCCGCAAGGCTGGTTTTCTGGCTGCTGCAGGGGTGTTCGAGTATGCCATGCAAATGGCGCTGCCGGTCATCCTGGTCCGCCACCTGACCCAGCAGGAGTTTGGGGACTACCGCCTGATGTGGTTGGTTGCCTCGACAGGGTTGATCCTGTTTACCCTCTTCTTGCCGCAGTCCCTGATTTATTTCCTGCCGCGCGCCGCTCCCGGAGCCCGGCCCAAGCTGGTGGGGAACACGCTACTAAGCCTGTTCGCGCTCGGTGGTCTATCGGTTCTCTCGCTTCTGATCCTGATGCCCGTCTTGCCTGGTTCGATCGCCGGCTTGCAGCGCTACTCGCCGCTCGTGCAGATTTTCGTCGGCACCTGGATATTGGCGTCTATCCTCGACGTATTACCGAACGCGGATGGCAAGACGGAGTGGCAGGCCGGCACAACGGTGGGCTTTGCAATAATCAGGGCGGCGGCATTGGCAGGTTCGGCAGTCGCCTCGCGCGAGGTGGCCTGGGTTCTGGTAGCCATGTGCGGCGTGGCTGCGGTGAAAGTCGGAATAGCGCTCATCTACGCTCTGTTTGCCGCGGAGGAACCCGGCCTCGCATTCGACCGACAACTCGCACGCATGCAATTGAACTATTCGTTGCCCTTTGCTGTCGCCCAGGGACTTTTCCTTTTGCGCGTGCAGGCCGACCAATGGGTCGTGGCGGCGAACTTTTCGAACACGGCCTTTGCACTTATCTCGATTGCATCGACGGTTCTGCTGGTCGGAACGCTGACTCGCCAGCCTCTCAATGATGCTCTTTTACCCAAGATCAGCTCCTTGGTTGGGGCTGGCAAAGTTGATGACGCTCGCTCCCTTATACAGAAGGGATATCTCGTGCTGGGACTTATGCTGCCCCCAGTCCTCGGGTTGCTGATCTCGACCGCGAACGAACTCGTCGAACTCATATATACGCGCGAGTATCTGGGGGCGGTGCCGCTCATGCGCGTTTATCTGCTGGGACAGATGGCTACCGTCTTCGCGGCCGGCCATCTGCTTCAGGTATTTGGCTTCGGCCGGCGGGCTGCAATAATTGGAACAATATCCCTTCTGCTGTCGATTGCCTTGAGCATTCTTGGTCTGCAGTTTTTCGGTCTAGCCGGAGTGGTTGCAGGAAGCACCATGAGCCTTGTTGTTTGGGAGTGCTGGGCCTTGAGCATGGTTGCCAAAGCGCTGGGAACCAGCATCGCCCAACTGATACGGCTCGATCAGAGTAGTAAAGTCATCGCTGTCGTCGCAGTCGGCGTTCTCGTCGTCCACATCCTCTGCTCCGGGCTGGACACATCGGTCTTTCTTCGCCTTTTCGTGAAGTCATCGATCTTTGTGATAACTGTGACGCTTGGTTTTGTGCTCACGAACATGCATTGGTCGCTGATATCTCTCCTTCGAGAACGGCGGAAGTGACGCCGAATGGCTGAACCAGCTGGCGCCGACATTTCAGCGGGGTTTGCGTAATGGTCGAAACAAACACCATCAAATGCCCGCCAATCGCGGTACTTGAAATTCATTGCAGACGGAGGGTGTATGGAAGAGAAACGAGCGCACGCACCGTTGATGGTGCTGGGCGTTGGTGAGCGGGCCGGAAGATACGCACCCCTGGCAAAGAGCGCCTGGAGCGCATGGTTCATTCATCGAGCATGTCTGGGAGCGCTGCTGGCCGCTCTAAGCTTCGCCGCCGCGCATGCAGGCCGCGTCAAGAGCGAGCCATACGTTTGGACGAACGTGAAGTGGGGCGGGGGTGGGTACGTCACCGGAATCGTCGCGCATCCATCCGTCCCCAACTTGCTCTACATCCGCACCGATGTCGGTGGATGCTACCGGTGGGATGCTGCCAACCAGCGCTGGATTCCATTGCTCGACTGGCTCCCGCTCTCGCACCAGAATTTGTTCGGCGGAGAGAGCATCGCTATCGATCCATCGAACCCCAACAACGTCTACTTCGCTGGCGGGATGTTCAATTGGTGGCGCGGCGGGCCGTGGGATGTACTCAAGTCCACAGATCAAGGCAAGACATGGCAGCGCACCAATCTAAACGTCGTCATGAACGGCAACGATTTTAAGGGCGCGCTCAACGGCGAGCGCCTGATTGTGGATCCGAATGACGGCAACGTCCTCTACTTTGGTTCACGCAACGATGGCTTGTGGAAGAGCACCAACGCCGCAGCAAGTTGGCAGCGGGTCGAGAGTTTCCCCAAAGGCACGGCAGGAGTGGGGATCACCTTCGTGGCCGTCGATCGCACGACAGGCAGGGCGGGATCGCCTTCTTCAACAATCTATGCCGCCGTACGCGGCCGCGGCGTCTACCGCAGCATGGACGCCGGGGTCTCGTGGACCCTCATGGCCGGCAGCCCGGTTGACCCTCACCGCGAGGCCCTCGCCTCTGATGGAACCCTCTACGTGACCCACGATGACGGAATCGCGAAATTTTCCGGAAACGCCTGGACCAACATCTCGCCGCCCCACGAGAGGCGCAACTTTTCGGCTATCAGCGCCGACCCGACCAATCCGAACGTCGTGGTGACGATGGAGAGCCATTACGGCTGGTATCGCTCCACGGACGGCGGCGCCACTTGGACCTCCTGGAACGTGAGAGCCACCTCCTCCGTCCCGTGGCTGCCCAACAGCGAGTTTGCCGATGGGCCGTCGGCGATGGCAATTGATCCCGGCGATCCCAAGCGGGTTTGGTTCACGGACACTGGCGGGGTATGGCGCACCGACGACATTACCGCCAAGCGCCAAGTTTGGCAGAGCTATGTAAATGGGCTGGAAGAGATGGTCGTCTTCGACGTCAAGTCCCCGCCCCGGCGCGCTCCCCTGCTGTCAGCTGTGGCTGACCATATCGGTTTCCGAAACGCCTCTCTCACCACGCCACCGCCCAACGAGTTGGGATATACGCCCTTTGGCACCTCCACCGGAATCGATTTCGAGGAGGCGGATCCAGACTTCGTGGTGCGGGTGGGGCATCCTGGAGACACCTCGCCGGCCGGTGGCTATTCCATCGACAATGCGCAGACCTTCACGGCTTTTTCATCCTACCCAAACGGAAACTTCGACGGCCGGGTGGCGGTTTCGGCCACGTCACGGCGGATCGTATGGCTGCCGAAAGGCAGCGCTCCCTACTACTCGACCGACCTGGGCGCCTCGTGGACGCAATCGGTTGGAGCGCCGTCGACCGCCGTCGAAGGGAAGGACTACTGGAGCAAGAACAAGCCGCTGGCCGCGGACCGGACAGATGGAAGCAAGTTCTACCTGTACGACTACGAGAGCGGCCATTTCTACCGCTCGACCGACGGTGGGGCGACATTCGAGAGCATCTCAACTATTCAGTCGTCGGGTTGGCGACAGCAGGTCGTAGAAGCCGCCCCAGGAATGAACGGGGAGGTTTGGATGAGCAACGGTGCCTCGGGCCTTTATCGCTCGTCGAACGCAGGCGAGACCTTCGTCAAGCTTGCCAACGTCAACGCCGCCTTGATGTTCAGTTTCGGAGCACCGCCGAACGGGTCGAATGTCCCGACGATCTTTCTCCACGGCACAGTGGAGAACATGACGGGGATCTTTCGATCCGACGACATGGGCACCAGCTGGGTTCTCATCAACGACACCCAACACCAGATGAGCGATCTCGTAAACGGAGCGGGGGCCATGGCGGGTGACCGGCAAGTCTCAGGCCGAGTGTACATCGGGACCGACGGACGGGGCGTCTTCTACGGTGTACCATCTGATGCAGCCCCAAGCGCGCGGATGCAGTGATTGATCTTGTCCGCTCCTTAAACCCTGGAGATTTGACGACGAGCGCCCCTCCTCTGTAACTTGCAACATTTCGAGTATCGTTCTTTTCGTATAGAAAAATGATCGGGCAAGCATGTGCGGAATTGCCGGCATAATCGAGGCCGAGAAGCCGGTTAGTTTTCAACTGCTGCAAGGGATGTGCAATGCACTTGCCCACCGCGGCCCGGACGACTCTGGTGTCTGGCTCAGTCCGGATCGGCGGGCCGGCTTAGGTCATCGGCGCTTGGCCATAATCGATCTCAGCCCCCTCGGTCATCAGCCAATGAGTTCGGATGATGGCCAAATACAAATTGTTTTTAATGGTGAGATTTACAATTTTCAGGACGTTCGAGCCGAACTCGAGGCGCGCGGCAATAGCTTTCGCAGCGCGAGCGATACCGAGGTCGTGATCGCCGCGTATCGAACGTGGGGCCCCGCGTGCCTCGATCGTTTGGTCGGAATGTTCGCGCTCGCGATCTGGGACGGCGCCAAACGACGCCTCTTCGTTACTCGCGATCGAGCTGGCGAGAAGCCTCTTTTCTATTTGCACAAGAACAAGCGGTTCGCTTTCGCGTCGGAACTGAAGGCTATTCTCGTTGATCCGAATATCCCACGGAGGGTCAATCGCGAGGCGCTCGACGATTACCTGGCGTATGGTTACGTTTCCGGGTCGCTTTGCATCCTCGACGGATTTGCAAAACTGCCGCCGGGACATTGGCTGACTTACGAACCCGATCTGGATCGGCTGCAGATCAGCAGATATTGGGACCTACCGATACGTGCCACCGACACCGCACGGAGCGATCTGCAAGAGCTCACGAGCGAACTCGAACTCCTGCTGACGCAGAGCGTGCGAGGCCAGCTCATCGCCGATGTGCCAATCGGCATCATGCTGAGCGGTGGCCTTGATTCGAGCCTCGTGGCTGCCGCAGCCGTCAGAAGTTCGGAACAGCCTATTCGCACTTTCAATGTCGCCTTTCCAGACTATCCGAGCTTCGACGAGTCGCGCCATGCGCGTCGGGTCGCTGATTATCTCGGATCAAACCATACCGAACTCGTGGCTGAGCCCGGCTCGGGCGAGTTCTTGCCTTCGCTCATCCGTCAATATGACGAGCCAATCGCGGACAACTCAGTGCTTCCCACCTACCTGGTGAGTCGCGCGATTCGAAAGGAATGCGCTGTCGCCCTGGGAGGCGATGGAGGCGATGAACTCTTCGGCGGCTACATTCATCATCCTTGGCTTCTGAAGATCGCGCAACTGCGGAAGTTTGGTCTGCATCGGCTCGGGTTGGAAGCACTCGCCGCAAAATCGATTCCCGTGGGAATCGAAGGACGCAACGCGATCTTGGGGCTACTAAGCTGGAATGAGCCACAAACAGCACTGACGCGACTACTTGATCCGATTACGCGCTCGCGACTGACGGGCAGGCCGATGTCGGTTGCCCCGGAACTTCGCCGCGCCGGATTGGAGACAGCCTACACAGGCATAGATGCGATTTGTGCCACCGAGTTCCGCAGCTACCTGCCCGATGACATTCTTGTCAAAGTCGATCGGGCCAGCATGCTCACATCCCTGGAGGTGCGCGCGCCCCTCCTGGATCATCGAATCGTCGAGTTTGCTTTTGGGCGATTACCCGGAGCATTCAAGCTCGAGGACGGTCGAAGAAAGATCATCTTGCGTGCTCTTGCGCAGCGCTGGCTACCTCCCGACTTTGATAGCCATCGAAAGCAGGGTTTCTCCATCCCCCTGCATGAATGGTTCAAGGGACCTTGGAGACCGCTCGTGGACGATCTCATCGCGACCGGCTCGCCACTTTTCGACAAACGGTTCCTGGCGCGCTTCCTGTCGAGACTTCGGTCGACAGAGCGCGGAAGCCGCCGTCTATTTCAGCTCATGATGCTGGAGATGTGGCGCCGTGAGTATCGTGCTTCCGTATCAGAATAGTTTGCACCTCGGTTCGAGCGTGTTCACCGATAGCGCCTGCACTTCGTGAATCCTGGCGCCGGCGTGATCATCGGCGGTGAAGCGGCGATGCGTACGGTTCTTCAATCATGGTCATCTGCGTGCCCACGGCCCGCTTCGGTTACGAGCAGGAACTCGGTCACCAATAGCAAGAGAGCGGCCAATCCGCCTTCCAACGCGCCTGCGATTGCCGCACCTCCATCGACCGGAAGCCTGGTACAGGCCCGCAAACTGATGAAGCACGCCAAACTGGATGGAAATTGGCGAAAACCGGATGGGAGGGGCAATAAGTGGGTAACTACGATGGTCGGTTGAGCCACGACAGCACGGGACTAGATTCGGGCAGCAATCGTCGACTGGTATGTTGGAGGGCACCGAGCGGTTCGGCGCCAGAGAAGAGAACGTAATTCCGCGGATCGCCTGTGTGGACGCTACTCGACGTCGACGTGCTGCCTTCCGCGAACAAGCTTGAAAGACTCTCACTTCGGTGACCACGTTCGCACAGGAAATGACGCCATGCCGAACTCCAGACTGCGCAATAGCTTCCATGTCGACGTCTTTGGCAGCGACCTGGGTCGTTGCATCAAATGGGCCTTGGTGGCTGTTGGCCTGACAATTTCCGTCACTCAAGCAAAGGCGGAATATCTGGTAAGCATCGGAGATGTGCTGGAGGTTGCGGTGGCCGGCGTGCCGGAGCTGCGGCATCGTGCTCCCGTTCAAATGGACGGGACGATTTCGTTGCCTCTGGTCGGAACGCTTCCAGCGGCCGGCCTGCCCTTGCCACAGATCCGCGCCAAAATCGGGGCTGCACTTGCGCGCAAGGTATTTCGGCAGCGGACGTCCGATGGCCGTGAGACGGTCGTCGTGATTGACGCAGACGAGGTCACGACGATCATCGCGGAATACAAGCCCCTATACGTAAATGGGGATGTATCGAAGCCGGGTGAATACCCGTATCGTCCGTCTATCACCGCGCGCCAGCTCGTCGCCGTGGCAGGCGGCTACGACATCATGCGGGTCAAGATGAATAACCCGTATCTGGAGGCAGCAGACCTCAGAAGCGAGTATGGTTCGCTTTGGACGGAGCTGGCCAAAGAACAGGCCCGTATGTGGCGCATCAAGACCGAACTTGGAGATGGAGCCCAGATCAGTCCAGCCCCCTTGATGGATGCGCCCTTGGCTCGATCGGCAATTTCCGAAATCGTTAATTCGGAAGCGGAATATCTGAAGACCAAGCAAAGTGATTATCAGCAGGAAAAGACGTTCCTCCAGCGCGGCATTCGACAGGGAGACGACGAGATCCGGGTGCTGTCAGACCAGCAGAAGAAGGATGAAGAGGGCCTTCAGGGCGATCTTGAAGACCTGCAGAAAACGACCGAGCTCTTCAGCAAGGGTTCCCTGATCAGCCCTCGCGTTACGGATGCGCGTCGCGCGGTGCTGCTGTCTTCAACCCGGAAGCTGCAAACCTCTGCGCAACTGCTGCAGGTCAAGAAGCAGCAGGACGAGTTCGTCAGGAAGCTCGCGAAGCTGGATGACCAGCGCAAGCTCGACCTGCTCCGCGAGCTGCAAGATACCAGCGTAAAGCTCAATGAAATTCGCGAGAAGCTGCAGAGCGTCGGCGAGAAGCTTCAGTACACTGCGATGGTTCGATCGCAACTCGTGCAAGGAGCCGGCAACAACGCGGAGATTGCCATCATCAGGAAGGGCGATAAGGGGCAAGACCGGATCATTGCGAATGAAGATACCGAGCTGCAGCCGGGTGACGCCGTCGAGGTCAGCCTCCAATACCAAGATGGTCCTGCCGTCCCTCCCCGGAGGCCGGGCAGTTCGGATGCTCCGGCAGCGACAGGCCGGACCGGTTCGATCGCCGGCGGTTCGGTTCGCGTCGGGCAAAAATGATAAGCGCGAGCTTGCTGGGCTGGAAACCAGAGCGGGTCCGACTGGAACGTCAGATGCGCGATCGCTTGAACATGGGTGGTGCGACAATCGTGATCGCTGTCAGTCTTAGTCGAATTGATTGCGGCATCGGGAACCTGGACGAAACGCGGGTGTCCCATCAGAGGTAATACGTAAGGTTCGAAATCTCTCCACCCCATGACGCGGCTTGCAAGTAGTGTGATGCCTACGCTCAGAGACAAGTGATGCTGCATCAAGGTGTTCGCGTTCTGGCCGGTTCCGAGACGAGCCTCCACTGGGCCGCCGGGGCTTCCTCGCAGCAAGCGCTGTTGCGAGGTCGGCTCTGGAGAACCTGGCCGGCGCCGATGCAGGCATCGCACGGAGGACGGTGGTGCGAGTGCGGAAGGTATCCGAGATGATCTTGGTGACCGGAGGTGCCGGCTACATCGGGTCCCACGTCTGCATCGCATTGCTGGACGCCGGGCTCGACGTCGTCGCTGTCGACAATCTTTCCAACAGCACCAGGGCGTCGCTGGACCGCGTGCAATCCATCTGCGGGCGTTCGCTCGTGTTTCGGCACGCCGATATCCGGGATGAAAAGGTGATCGGCGACATACTTCGTGAGTTCGGAGTGACCGCGGTCATTCACCTCGCAGGGCTGAAGGCGGTGGGCGATTCCAATGTACGACCCATGACGTATTACGAGAACAACGTCCTGGGAACGATGCGACTCGTGTTGGCCATGAAAACGGCGAATGTAAAGACGCTCGTCTTCAGCTCGTCTGCGACCGTCTATGGGATACCGAGATATCTGCCGATTGACGAAAGGCATCCCCTTGGCCCCACCAATCCGTATGGCCGCACAAAGCTCGTGATCGAACAGATGCTGAAGGACCTCTACAGGTCTGACGACAGTTGGCGCATCGCGAATCTGCGCTACTTCAATCCGGCTGGCGCGCACGAAAGCGGGCTCATCGGAGAAGACCCGTTGGGCGTTCCCAGCAACCTGTTGCCGTTTGTCGCGCAGGTGGCGATTGGACGGCGGGAGAAGCTGCGGATTTGGGGAGGCGATTATGATACGCCTGACGGCACGGGTGTCCGCGACTTCATTCATGTGGTCGATCTCGCAGCTGGTCATTTGAGTGCCTTACGCCAACTCAGACAACCCGGCCTGCTCACGGTCAACCTTGGAACAGGCTACGGCCACAGTGTCTTGGACGTCGTTCGCACATTCGAAGCGGCGAGCGGGCGGCCCGTCCCGTATGAAATCGTGGAGCGCCGGGCCGGTGATGTCGCCGTCTGCTATGCCGACCCGACCTTTGCGAAGGATGCGCTGAGCTGGACGTCGACGCGGTCCTTGCAGCAAATGTGTGCGGACCATTGGCGCTGGCAATTGCAGAACCCCAATGGCTTTCGTGCAGGCGAGCTCCCGAAGGCTCCGGAGCGGTCCGGTCATCTGCGCCGTCATGCCTGAGCGCTCCGGCCCAAGGCATTGGTCGAGCACCGGAGCCCAATCGCATGAGCTGAATTCGGAACGAACCTCGGCAGCAAGCATACCGCCCATCAGAGGTAGCTCGTAATGACCCGAAATCTCCGCGCCGCGGAGCAAGGCTGCAGGTAAGATGCCGTCGCTCATGGGAATCCGCGATGCCACACTATCGTGCATACGTTCTGGACGAACACGGCCGGCTGGGGGGCGTCGTCAATCTTGAATGCCCAGACGACGCGTCCGCAACCAAGCGCGCCGGGCAGTTGGCGGACGGTCACGAGGTTCAGCTTTGGCGGCTTGTCGCCGAACTCAAATTTGAAGACCCGCAGCACCGATCCAAGCGACGGCGGAATGTCCGGGCACCCGTGCACTAAGCGCTCGATTGACGCTTTCATCCCGCGGATGGCATCGCCCCGATAACGCCGCCCGACCGTCGCGGTTGCCGACGTGAGCCGTTCCCCCCGCGCTTTGGAAAAGGTGCCGATCCGCCGCGGATGTGAGTCGCAAGAAGCCCTGGGCGGGAAGATCAGCCTGCTCGTCAACGACGTTTGCGTGTCAACGGGTCGGCATCTTCGCCAAATGCGCCATCATCCGATGGGACGCGGCGGACACCGCGAAGCCGACGCAGGTCGAGAGCGCATCGACGACAAAATCCCCAAACCTCGCGTGCCGTCCCGGCACCCATAGCTGCATGATTTCAAGCAGGCCGATCAGGGCAACGGCGACCGCAGAAATAGTCCAGCGCCGCTGCGGATAGGCGAGACCGAAGCTAATGCCGACCAGAACGAAGGCGAGCGCATGGTCGCCGTGCTGTCCAAGGATGGGGTGAGGCCGAAGGTCCTGAGGGCCGAGCGTTACGAAGGTAACGGCGGCCGCAAGCAGCCAGGCGACAAGCCGAAGAAGAGCGGTAACTAAATCGTCTTGATTGCTAGCCACACCGGGGCTCGTCATTTCTGAGACTCGATTTCAAGAGCACGCTCCCTCCGATCAACGCAAAACGCCAAACGTCAGGTCTAGTTCAGCGTTTTGCTGGTTTGACTCTTATCACGCGGCCTCGGGGAGTTTGTAGGACCAAGATGAGGGGATGATGGTTCACGTCTCCGACACGCCGCACCGGGGCCGGAACATTGAACGATCCAGTCGGTTCCACCCTGCTCCTGACGCCCGAGTATGGATTCCTGTGTGCGCGGACGTGGGGGAGTACTCCAAAGGAGCGTCCTGCAACGCCTCAGCCGTGCGTGCTCAGGCGCTTGTCCCGGCCCGGCGGCCCCCCGATTGGTTCTGAAACACCGTAGATCCCAAACAACTTCATCGCGGTTCGCAGGCGCCGACCGGCATAGGGAGTACCCATCCATGGCAGTTGTTCAATAGCGCTGCTTATTGATGAAATCGCTTCTGTTTTCCTCTCGAATGAGGGGAATGCAATGGCGCCCCGGGAAGGCACTGCTCTGAACCCAGCTTGCCGATGAAAGCCCACACAGACAGTCGAACGGGACGGCAAAGTCCTGGCGCCACGTACCTGGCAGCACGTGATGGAGCGCAAGGTCATGCTTCATGAGGAATTGAAGATCTCCCTGAGGTGGGACCGATCTGCACCTCTGTGGATGGCAGCGGTCATGCTTGCTATGACTTGGGCGTCGGAAACGATGGCTTCACCGGATCAGACGCGGCGCCTCGCAGACGCACAACAGGCAACGACTGCCCTCAACCTCAGTGCTCACGAGTTCGCGACTTTGGTGCCGCGCCCAGGCGGCAGCGCCAAATCGATGCAGGTTGCGCAAGCGACGAGTAGCGAAACCGGAGCCCAGCAGCTTTCGGAGCCGCAACGTGACTGGGCCCAGTCACTGTCCTGCGAACTTGGCCTTGCAAGGCGCGACATAGCGTTGCTGCAACATCTCGAGCGAGAGCACGATCGCGCCGAGGGGCTGTTGCAAAGTCTCGACGATGCGCGGCGCGAGGTCGAAACGCAAAAGGCGTTGGCAGCGAAGGCCGTCGACGACGCTTGCCGACTAAAGGAGGCTTCCCAACCGAATCAAGCGGGCGCGAGTGCCGTAGCTGAGTTGCAGGCATCGCTACAGCAGGAGCGCGAGCGGTCAGCACGGCTGGAGCAGGACCTCGTGGCCGCCCGCCGCGACCTCGACACTCAGAGCGCATTGGCGACTAAAGCAGGTGAGGAAGCGTCAGAGCTGAAACATGCGTCGGAGAGCAACGCCCTGGAGCTACGGAACGCCGTGCAACAGCAAAGCGATCGTTCGGCGCGGCTGGAGCAGGACCTCGTGACCGCCCGGCGCGACATCGAAACCCAGACTGCATTGGCGACTAAAGCAGGTGAGGAAGCGTCGCAGCTGAAACATGCGTGGGAGAGCAACGCCCTGGAGCTACGAAACGCCCTGCAACAGGAAAGCGATCGTTCGGCACGGCTGGAGCAGGACCTTGCAGCCGCGCGACTTGATGTCGAGTCCCAGACCGCGCTGGCGGCAACGGCGAAATCGGAACTTTTGAGGCAATCGATGCTAAAGGAGCGTGACAGGGCCGAGGCGCTGTCACAGGACTTCTCTCTGACCCGGAGCGCAATTTACGCATACGAGGCCCAGACCCTCAAGGCTGGAGGCGAATCTGCCGAGTTCGACCTAGCGGCTGCAAACGCCATGCCGCTCCCGGCCTTTGCGCAGGACGCGCACGACCGGATGGAGCGGCTGCAGCAAGAGCTCGCGGTGGCGCGGCGCGAGGCTGCGACCCAAACGGCACTGGCGGCGAAAGCCAGCGAGGAAGCGTCCCGGCTGAAAGCGGCAGGAGAGAGCGACGCAGCGGAGTTGCAGAAATCCGTGCAACAGGAGCGGGAGCGGACCGGTCAGCTCGAGCAGGCGCTCGCGGCCGCTCGACGAGACATCGATGCGCAGACGGCGCTGGCCGCAAAGGCGGGCGACGAGGTCGCCAGGCTGACGCTAGCGGCAAAGGCTGACGCCGAAGAGCAGAAACGGTCGATACAGAAGGAGCACGAGAGAGCCGATGCGCTGGCGCAGGATCTCTCGATGGCCCGCAGCAAGATCTACGCATACGAAGCTCAAGCCGCCCAGGCCAGTGAGGAAGCGGCACAGCTCAGACGAGCGGCGAGCGATACGGCCTCGCTGGAGCAATCGCAGCAGCGGGAACACGAGCGCGCTGAACAGCTATCCCAGGATCTTGCGAAAACGAGCCGCGAGCTCGACGCACAGACCAGAATGGCGTCCAACGCGAGCGAGGAAGTCACACGGATCAAGCAGGCCGCCGAGCGCGACTCGGCCGCGCTGCGGAGCTCATTGCAGCGCGAGCGCGAGCGCGCCGACGGATTGGAAAGGGATCTGGCGTTGGCGCGTCAAGATAACGGCGCACTCGTGGCGAAGGCTCCCTACGCCGCGTCTCCGCCGGCTACGACCGGCAAGGCAGTACGCCAGGAACCGGTGTCAGCGCCGGCGCGGCCAATCCAAAACCGGCCTGTCCAAGACCGAGCGGTCCAGGACGGAGCGATCCAAGACGTAGCCGTCCAAGACAAGCCGGTCAAAGATCAGGCCATAGCGGCGCGCAGCCAGGGCGATGCTCAGGTCAATCCTAACGACGGGGTGCAAGCGGTGAAATTGATCGCGCGCGCCAGCGCGCTGCTTGAACAGGGAAACATCGGCGCGGCGCGGATCGTGCTCGAGCGCGCCGCCGAGCTAGGGAGCGCGCAAGCAAGCTTCCTGCTCGCGGAAACCTACGATCCGCTGATCCTTCGAAATTTTGGAACGTACGGAACGCAAGGCGATCCCACTAAAGCGCAGACTCTTTATGCGCGGGCCGAGGCTGGAGGAATCAAGGAAGCGAAAACGCGAGCGGAAGCGCTGCGCCGATAGCACGGTCTGGTGAGGCGATCTCCAAAGCGACGATGCAATCAAGGATCGAAAGCGCCGCCACGGCCGCCGCATGTGTAGAGGAGTTGGTCGATGAAAAGGCTTACAGGATTGCGTCGGCTGCTCTTGCTCGCGGCGCTCGCACCATTGCTCCTGACCCCTCAGCTCGGGGCAGATGCGCAGCCGCAAGATATACGACCGCGCAAGGTTCGCCTGGCGCGGCCCGAGCCGCCGCTGCCACGGCCTGAGGTGGTCTCCATGAACGCCTGGACGGTCGGCCTCGCCGGGGGTCTGCTCGAGGGCGCACCAATTCGCCTCGCGGCCGAGATCGCCCGTGTGGTCGACGATGGGGATAACCTGCATGTTCTGCCGGTCGTCACTCGCGGTGCCGCGGAAAACCTCAATTCCCTGCTCTATTTGCGCGGCATCGATGCGGCCATCATCAACTCCGACGCGCTCGAGGAATACAAGAGCCAGGTTCCGGACATCCAGCGACGAATTGCGTATGTCCTCAATCTGTTCCCGTCCGAGCTGCATATTTTCGTTCGACCCGAGATTCGGAGCTTGAGTGATCTCGCCGGGAAGAAAGTCAATTTCAATACGCAGGGCACCGCTGCGGCCTATTCGGGGCCGCTGATCTTCAGCCGCCTCAATCTCGACGTCGAGAAGACGTTCATTCCGCACCAGATCGCACTCGAGCAGATGCGCAAAGGCGAGATGTCCGCCGTCGTCTTCATCACATCGAAGCCGGTGGATGCTTTCGTGCGAGGCCGTTGGGAGCCCGGCTTCAAGTTCCTGCCCCTCCCATACGAGAGCAAGTTCGAAGACTACTATCTTCCCGCCAGCCTCGATGCGACCGACTATCCCAATCTGATAAAGCAGGGCGAACGCGTTTCAACGATCGCCGTGCCGACTGCATTGGTCGCTTTCAATTGGCCGGCAAAGTCCAATCGCTCTGAGCGCGTCACACGCTTCATCGATCACCTATTCTCCCGGATCGACAGATTGCAGGCCCCCGGCTTCGATCCGAAGTGGAAATCCATCAACCTCGCTGCGACGGTTCCGGGTCTCGCGCGCGTCCCTGCGGCGCAGGCATGGCTGGATCGGCAGCCTCGCGCAACACAAGCATCACAATGAAACGCGCCGCGATCCTCCTTCTTGTTGCACTCGGCGGTACAGGCCGCATTGCGCTGGCCCAGGATCCCGCGACGGAGCTGCGTTCCTGCCTTCAGAAGGAACACGCGGACCGCCTGGGGTGTCTGAATAAATTGACGCGTTCCATCGCGCCTCAAAATGGCATGACGCCCGAAGACGACTGGATCGTCAGCCTGACGACCTCCCCCATAGACTACTCGCCGATCGCGACCGCTACGACGTCGTCACGCAGCGGGGCCGGCGAGTCCACGATGCAATTATCGATCCGCTGCCGCGCTGGCAGGACGGAACTGGCGCTCGCGGGCCCGGGCATCTCACGCGGAAGCGGTGATGATGCAATTTCCTATCGCGTCAACGACAATCCGGCAGTGCAGGTCGCAGCGGCCGCGCCGGCCTTCGGTCCTGGCGTCGCGTTCGCGGGCGATGTTGTTCGCCTGGTGCAGTCGCTTCCGGACGGCGGGGACCTTATCGTCCTCCTCTCGGCAAGGGGCGGGTCTGCGCATGACGGAACGTTCTCCCTCGCCGGGCTGGACGCGGCGCGCGCGAAGATGGCCTCGGCATGCAGGTGGCCGCGCGCGATTGCAGCACCTAATCATTGATGGCGAACAGATGATCTTGTTCGATGGAGGCGCATAATGATCAACTTTCATCTTAATGCCAAAGCGGCCGCGATGGCAGCGTTCGCCACTCTGCTTGCTGCATCGCCTGCGGGCGCGGAGCAAGGCGGCAAGTACTGGACGCCGGCAGACGGGCAACCCGCCCTGTACAGGGCGAGCCATGCGAGGCAACACATAGTGAAGCAGACGACGGCGAGGCGAAAACAGTCCGCGTTTGCCCGGATGGATGATCCGGCCGCAACCAAGAAGCAAGAGCATCACCTGATCCTTCAGGTGAATACCAATGACCCCGCCGCGATGAATCTCGCGCTCAACAACGCAACCAACGTGGCGGAATATTACAAGGACGCCGGCGAGAAGGTGAAGATCGAGGTGGTGACGTTCGGGCCCGGCCTGCACATGTTGCGTGAAGACACATCGCCGGTAAAGGCGCGCATTGAAGAGATGGCCCTGAGCACGCCCGAGGTTTCGTTCAAGGCCTGCGGCAACACCCGGGAGAAGATGCAGAAAAGCGAGAGCAAGGACATACCGATTGTTCGGCAGGCGGAGGTCGTGAAGTCGGGCGTCGTGCGCGTGATGGAATTGCAGGAAAAGGGATGGACCTACGTCAAGCCGTAAGAAAAGGTTCGAGCCTGCTCGCACGGGCGCGGAAGCCGCTGAAGAACAGATGATTTCGCGTACATCGCGTTCATTACCCCCGAGGTAATCGAACTGGGTCCCGCATCGGCGCATCTTCGGTCATGACAGGAGATGACCATGATCGCACTGCTGCTCTACCGGACCCTTGCAGACTACGTGTTGCCTCGCATCGCCTCTTGGGCCGTCACGTTCGCGGCTCGGATGCTGGCCCGGGGACTCAACATGCCCGAGCCGCTGGTGCACTCGACGGGTGACTATGTCGTCGCGCAGGTCACGGCACTCGAGCACAGCGTCGGCAGGAGCCTCTTCCCCGTCCTCAGCCGGCTGCTCCGCGCCTGGTGGCGCGGACTGCACTGAGTTCCCCCGCGCCCAACCCAGCCAAGGAGACCTCTGATGATCGACGCATCCACCTTCCTGCGCCGCGCCCTGCTCGCCGACGCCCTCTTCAGCGGCGTTGCCGCACTCGGCTTCACCGTCGGCGCCGGTACGTTCGCGACGGTATTCAACCTGCCCGAAGCGCTGTTGCGCGAAACCGGCCTGTTCCTGATCGCCTACACCGCACTGGTGGGGTGGCTCGCCTCGCGCACAGTGGTGCCGAAGCCGCTCGTGCTGCTGGTCGTGGTCGGCAACGCCGCCTGGACGGTCGGCAGCATCGCAGTGCTGTTCTCGGGCACGGTGTCACCGAACCTCGCCGGCGAACTCATGATCACGGCGCAGGCAATCGCGACCGGCGTATTCGCCGAGCTGCAATATGTGGGCTTGCGAAAGAGCGGGAGCGCAGTGGCTGCCTAAACAACAATGTACCCCCATGTCCCGCCTTCGGCCGGGCATGACGGTGGGCCCAAAGGGGCGACGCGCGGGTTATGCCCGTGCGCGGCTCTTTTTGGCAACGGCATGGCCGTTGAGCTTCTTCTTTTTGGCACCCTTCTTGAGACTCTTGGCACCCGTCTTCTGCGCCTTGCGCTCCGCGCGCGCCTTCACCCTGGCACGTTCCGCACGCGCCTCGGCGCGCTGCTTCTTGCGCTTGTTCTCACAGGAAGGGCACTTGCAGCCGATCGGCTTGAGATAGGCTTTGAAATAGTCGGTGCCGTAATCATAGTTGATCTCCTCGCCCGGCTCGATGTTCTTGATGGCGCGGATGAACACCTTGCGCTCGCGCGGGCGGACGTCGGATTCCGCGTTGGGCCGACAGGAATGGTTGATGTAGCGCGCGAGATTCTTGCGCACCGAGCCATCGATGGTCCAGCGGCCGTTGAGCTCGAACAGATATTTGTTCTCGATCTCGTCGTGCTCAGGAATGCGGCAGTCCAGGATCGGCCCGAAATAGCGGATGATCCGGGTGCCTTTCTTGATCGGCATGGTGGCGAAGAGGCCAAGTCCGGTCTTGGAGCGGCCGACGCGATAGGATTTGCGGGAAGCGATGGCTGGCATGATCGAGAGGCATGAGGACGCAAATAGGGCCGGATGCCCCAAGCGAAGCCGCTCTTCTAGAACGATTCCGCGCCGCTGTCAGGTCTATCTCACCGCGCTCAGGCCTTGCCCACAGTCAACTTGCCCATAGTGAAGGTGTCGATGGCTTGAGTTCCGCAAGACACGGGCGGTGCCTGTCACATTCCGTTGGCCAGCGTCAGGTCGGCAGCCTCCCCGCCACCGTCGACTTCAGGATCGCTTCCAGCAGTTGCTCGGCCGTCGTGCCCGCGGGCAGCCGTTCCAAAATATCCTCGAGCCGCCCGTCGAGCAGCAGCATGGTGAAACCGTGCACCATCGACCAGGCCCGCGCGATCGCCGCGCCCTGCTCGACGGTCAGGTTGTCGCCGCGGATCGGCTCCTGGCGCATCGCGCCGATGGCATTGGCAAGTCCGGCAAAAGAGGATTCCGCCGCCTCGTGCAGCGAGGGCCTGGAATAGTCGAGCCGCTCGGTGCGGAACATCAGACCGTACATGCCGGGATGGGCCTGGGCATAAGCCACATAGGCTTTCGGTCGCGCCAGCGCCCGCTCCAGCGGCGAAGTGACCGCCTCGCAGGACGCGGCCATCGCCGCGTTGAATTGGCGGAAACCGATCGCCGCGAGCTCACTGACAAGCCCCGTGAGATCGCCAAAATGATGCGTCGGGGCCGCATGCGACACGCCAGCCTCGCGCGCCACCGCGCGCAGCGTCAGGCCGGCGAGCCCGTCGCGCTCCAGCACTCGTTCGGCGGCCTGGAGCAGAGCCTCGCGTAAGGCGCCATGGTGATAAGGCGCCTCGGTCTTCACACTCGCCGGGCGGCGAGCCGGGCGAGGTGACGAGGGTGTCTTCTTGGGCGCGCGCGCGCGGCGAGCCGTTTCGCTTTTGGTATCGCTCTTAGCCATTTACAAGCTATATGACGCAATATTGACAGTGTAAAGATTTCACTTGACGTCAGCAGCGATCGGCCCTATGCCATCTTTACGATGTAAAGATAGGGATACGCCGTGTTTCAGGATGCGACCGCCGAGCGCCGCAACAACATCGCTCCGATTCCGTTCGAGGCGGACGCGCCTTTCCTCAAGATCATCGGCGAATTGCCGCGCGAGCTGAACGGCACGCTTTATCGCAATGGTCCCAATCCGCAGTTCGAATCCCCTGGCGCACACTGGTTCGTCGGCGACGGCATGCTGCACGCCTTTCACCTCGAAGACGGGCGTGCCTCCTACCGCAACCGCTGGGTCCGGACGCCGAAATGGCTCGCCGAGCACGATGCCGGCCGGGCGTTCTTCGGCAAGGGCTTCGGCAACAGATTGCCGGACGCGCCCGCCCATGTCACCGACGGCGGCGTCGCCAACACCAACATCATCTTCCACGCCGGCAAGCTGCTCGCGCTGGAAGAGGCGCATCTGCCGACCGAGATCGAGCCGGGCACGCTGGCGACGCGCGGCTATCATAATTATCAGGGCCGCGTCGCCGGCAGCTTCACCGCGCATCCGAAGATCGACCCGGTCACGGGCGAGCTGGTGTTCTTCGGCTACAATGCGGCGGGGCCGCTGACATCGGCGCTCTCGTACGGATCAATCGATGCGTCCGGCAAGGCAACGCGCTTCGAGAGGTTCGAGACGCCCTATGCCAGCATGGTGCACGACTTCATCGTCACCGACAATCACGTGCTGTTTCCGATCCTGCCGCTCACCGGCAGCAAGGAGCGCGCGATGACCGGCAAGCCGCCCTACGCCTGGGAGCCTGAGAAAGGAGCCTATGTCGGCGTGATGAAACGCAACGGATCGAGCAAGGACATCGTCTGGTTCCGCGGTGAAGCCTGCTACGTCTTCCACATCATGAATGCGTGGGAAGAAGGAAATCGCATCATCGCCGACGTCATGCAATTCGACGAAGCGCCGCTGTTTCCGCATCCCGACGGCTCGCCCGTCAAACGTGAGACACCGTTCGCCCGCCATTGCCGCTGGACCTTCGATCTCGCGGGGAATACCGACCGCTTCCAGCAGACTTATCTCGACGATCTCACCGGCGAATTCCCGCGCGTCGACGATCGCCGCGCGGGCTTGAAGAGCCGTCACGGCTGGTACGCCTGCGCCAATCCGAAGGCGCCGATGTTCGGCGCGCTGTGCGGCATCGTCCATGTCGACGGCACCGGCAAGCGGCTCGGCCAATATCTGCTGCCGGGCGGCGACACCATCTCCGAGCCGGTCTTCGTCGAGCGGTCGAAGGATGCGCCCGAGGGCGACGGTTGGTTGCTGGCTGTGGTCTGGCGAGCGCGGGAGAACCGCAGCGACCTCGCCGTGTTCAACGCCACCGACATCGAGGCTGGCCCCGCCGCTCTGGTGCAGCTCGGCCATCGCGTGCCCGACGGCTTTCACGGCAATTGGGTGGAAGCGCAATAGCCCGCCTCCTCGCCACTCCGGCACTGCGGACCCATCATCAGCGAGACCGCGCATGCACGTCCCCGCGATTACCGCAAACTATCTCGCCGTCCTGGCGCTGATCTACGTTGCGCTTGCGCTCCAGGTGATCCGGCTGCGTCGGAGCAACGGTGCCGCCTTCAACGACGGCGGTAACGAACGCCTGCGCAGTGCGATCCGCGCCCATGGCAATTTCATGGAATACGTCCCCATCATCACGCTGATGATCGCGTTTCTCGAAATGTCCGGCGTATCGCCGTTGCGCATTCATTTGCTGATGGGAGCCCTCGTGCTGTCGCGGCTGTTGCATCCTCTCGGCATGTACGCGACGCCGGGCTCGCGCAGATTCGTGATCTGCCGCGGCGGAAGCATCTTCCTGACCATCGGTCTTCTGGTCTCCAGCGCGCTGACCATCCTGTCGCGCCTGCCCTGGGCTGCCGTCGCCGACGAAATATCCGACCAAGCCATTGCAGCAATTCAGTTTTTACAGGTCATTCACGTCATTTTGACACTGTAAAGATTTTGCTTGACCCGGCGCCGGCCCTGAACTACCAATCTTGACATCGTAAAGATGGCTTCGATCGAGGCGAACATGACGATTTTCCTGATCCTTGCTCCCTACGGCGCCTACACCTTTCTGATGCTCATGACCTCGGCCACGATCTCCGTATTCGCGGCCTGTGCGATCTGCCTCGCCACGATCGCAATCGACGTTGCGCGCGGCCGTTCTGTGAAGATCCTGGCTGCGGGTTCGGCGATCCTGTTCGCCGGCATCGGCCTTTTCCTCGCGCTGCACGATCCCTGGCTCAGCACGCTCGGCGTCAAGCTCTCGGTCGACATCGGCATCTTCGTCATCTCGCTCGGCTCAATGCTGGCGCGCCGCCCATTCACGCTGCAATACGCGATCGAATCCGTGCCGGCCGAAACCGCGGCGATGCCAGGCTTCCTGACTGCCAACTACTTCATCACCGGCGCATGGACCCTGGCTGCTCTTCTGATGATGGCCGCCAACATCGTGCTGCTCTACTTCCCGGGCCTGCCGGTTTGGCTCGGCATCGCCGTCGCTTTCGCTGCCCGCAACAGCGCGATCTATTTCACCAAATGGTATCCCGAATATCGCCAGCTCAAGTATGGTGCGCCCGGTGGCGCGCTGCCCGAAGTCCAGTGAGACAGGATCGACAATGAAGGACGCATTCGCCCGCCTCGCCTCCGACTTCCTGTCGGCCATCGTCTTCCTGGTGATCTATCTCATCACCGACAACGTCATCCTGGCGACGTCGGTGGCGATAGCAGGCGCGATCGCGCAAGTGATCTATGCCCGCGTGAAGGGGCGCGAGCTCGGCTACATGACCTATGCGAGCCTCGCGCTCGTCGTCGTGCTCGGGACGGTGACGCTGCTGACCAACGACCCTCGCTTCATGTTGGCAAAGCCTGCGATCGCGCATTTCGCGATCGGCGCGATCATGCTCAAGCGCGGCTGGATGCTGCGCTACATGCCGCCGGTCGTGGTCGAGACCGCGCCGGAATATGTCACCGCTGCGGGCTATGCCTGGGCGGCGCTGATGTTCGTCCTCGGCGCCGGCACGATCGCCGTCGCCTCCACCGGCGACCTGAAGCTGTGGGCGTTCTACATCTCGGCGGTCGCAGGCGGCGCCAAGGCCCTCGCCTTTGCCGTGCAGTACGTGGTGTTCAGGCTGGTCGTCACCAGCCGCCGGCGCGCTGCCGCCCGCGCCTGAAGGACCCCAGCGGGCGTTGAAGGGCCGTTAGGAACCCGCCCCGACTTGCGCTATAGGCTCAGCCCAGGACTGGCTGTGGATCATCGCAGCCCGCCGGATCATGTTCAGGAGACGCGAATGGCCGTGGACGGCAACTGGAATCTCACCATGACGACGCCGATGGGCGAACGCCAGGCGACGCTGAGCCTGAAGACCGCGGGCGGCACGCTCACGGGCACGCAGGGCGCGGACGGCAATACCGCCGATATTTTTGACGGCGCCGTCTCTGGCGACAACGTCTCCTGGAAAGTCTCGATCACCAATCCGATGCCGCTGACGCTCGAATTCACCGGCACGGTTGCCGGCGACAGCATCAGCGGCGAGATGGGCATCGGCCCGATGGGCAGCTTCCCCTTCACGGGCACGCGGGCTTAGGCCTCTACCTCGCCCCGCTCTCGCGGGGCGAGGTGACGACTAGCCCAAATTCAACTCCTTGAAGAAGTCGTTGCCCTTGTCGTCGATGATAATGAAGGCGGGGAAGTCGACGACTTCGATGCGCCAGATCGCTTCCATGCCGAGCTCGGGATATTCGAGCACCTCGACCTTCTTGATGCAGTGCTCGGCGAGGTTCGCCGCCGCGCCGCCGATCGAGCCGAGATAGAAGCCGCCATATTTCTTGCAGGCCTCGCGCACCGCGGGCGCGCGGTTGCCTTTCGCTACCATCACCATGGAGCCGCCGGCGGCCTGGAACTGGTCGACGAAGGAATCCATGCGGCCTGCGGTGGTCGGACCGAACGCACCGGAAGCGTAACCCTCGGGCGTCTTGGCTGGACCGGCATAGTAGACCGGATGATTCTTGAAATAGTCCGGCAGCGGCTCGCCCTTGTCCAGGCGCTCGCGCAGCTTGGCATGCGCGGAGTCGCGTGCGACGATCATGGTGCCGCTCATCGAGACGCGCGTCTTGATCGGGTACTTCGAGAACGTCGCCAGGATGTCCTTCATCGGCTGGTTGAGGTCGATCTTGACCACCTCGCCGCCAAGCGACTCCTCGACCTCAGGCAGATACTGCGCCGGATTGTGCTCGAGCTCTTCGAGATAGATGCCGTCTTTGGTGATCTTGCCCAGCACCTGGCGATCGGCCGAGCAGGACACGCCCAGCCCGATCGGCAGCGAAGCGCCGTGACGCGGCATACGGATCACGCGCACGTCGTGGCAGAAATACTTTCCGCCGAACTGCGCGCCGACGCCGAGCGACTGCGTCATTTTGTGGATTTCCTTCTCCATCTCGACGTCACGGAAGGCGTTGCCATCGGGCGAACCGTGGGTCGGCAGCGCATCGAGATAGCGGGCAGAGGCGAGCTTCACCGTCTTCATGCAGAGCTCGGCCGAGGTGCCGCCGATCACGATGGCTAGGTGATACGGCGGGCACGCCGCGGTGCCGAGCGTCAGGATCTTCTCCTTGAGAAAAGCGAGCAACCGGTCCTTGGTCAGCACCGAGGGCGTGGCCTGGAACAGGAAGCTCTTGTTGGCGGAGCCGCCGCCCTTCGCCATGAACATGAACTTGTATGCGTCGCCGCCCTCGGCGTAGATCTCGCACTGTGCCGGCATGTTGTTGGCAGTGTTCTTCTCCTCGTACATCGACAAGGGCGCGACCTGCGAGTAGCGCAGATTGCGGCGCAGATAGGCATCGCGCGCGCCTTCCGACAGCGCCGCCTCGTCGTCACCGTCGGTGAGGACGTTGCAGCCCTTCTTGCCCATGATGATTGCCGTGCCGGTGTCCTGGCACATCGGCAGCACGCCGCCGGCCGCAATGTTGGCGTTCTTGAGGAAGTCCAGCGCGACGAACTTGTCGTTCGGGCTTGCCTCGCCGTCCTCCAGGATCGCGCGGAGCTGCTTCAGATGGCCGGGACGCAGATAATGGTTGATGTCGCCGAAAGCCGCCTCGGACAGCGCCCGCAACGCCTCGCGCGACACCACCAGCATGTCCTTGCCCAGGACCTTCTCGACCCTGACACCCTCGGACGTGATCTTCTTGTAGGGCGTCTCGTCCTTGCCCAGCGGAAACAGCGGGGTGTGCTTGTAGGGCGGCACGGGCTTCGAGGCATCGGGGAAGGCGGTTGGTGCGTTCATGAGGCAAATCTCGGGGTTCGCGAGCCCTCGTTCGGGCCCTGGCTGAGAAGCGTTCTAAGCTTTTTTACCGCAAAGGGAAGGCGTTCTGGCACGGCCGGAGCATCCCGATTCGGGCCGCGGCAACCGTTTTGGTGGCCGGCTTCGTCGATGGGTGGTGTTGATCGTGCCCAACGGAGGCGGGTTGCACCCCCTTGCACTTCGCGCGCGGCAACGGTTCAATGCGCGCCCTCAAGGGGCTTTTCATCATGATTTTCAAATTGGACTTTCGGGGCGCGATGTTGGTCGCCGCCGCAATCACCGGCCTTTCGACGCTTGCCTCGCCTGCGCGCGCGGACCAGTGCGACGACATCGCAAAGCAGCTGGCCGGCGGCATCGACGGGCTGAAGGTCAATTTCAAGGCCGCCAACATCATTTACCTGACGCATCCGGCGGCAAAGGAGCTTTCGCTCGGCTGCCGCGCGCGGGGACAGGCCTATTCCAACGAGCTCTACGCCAAGGGCGACCGCAAGCCGACACCGCAGTTCTATGATCTGGTGGGGTCGGCGGCAGCGATCATCTTCACAGTGACGAAGGACGACACCACGACAGGCGCAACGCGCTGCCTGAAGCGCATGGGCCTCTTGCGCGGCGACAAGATCACGATGCGCTACAAGCGCCTCAACATGGAATGCACGCGCACCAAGACGGACGCATCGATCGCGATCACGCGACCGAAGGACGAGTAGCGCGGCGCTTTCACGACAGACCCGGTGCGCATGGGGTCTAGACACCGGTTGCTGCACACCCCGTCAGCGCGAGTTGAGCACCGCCCGAAGGCCGACCCGCGCTTGATGTAACGGGCGCACCAGATCCCTCGCATTTTATCGATTGGCTTGACGGAAGTTTTGTCTCCTCCGGCGCAGGGTCAGTTGTTTCAATCTATGAGGATCCGTGGATGAGCGTTTCAAGCGTTGCACCGCCCCCTGTCACGATCGTGGTGGCGAGCTACGACACCACCAAGCAGCCGGACGACCAGACCAAGGCGAAGGACAACGACCCGACCAACCAGCCCACGCAATCTGCGCCGCTGCCGCCCGGCCAGGGCACCCGGATCGATCAGCTCGCCTGACCGCGCCTGCCTGCGATGAACAGCCCGGTCCTGACGGCCGGGCTTTTCGCGCGTCCGGCCGCATCTTTGCCGGATAGCACAGCCAGACTCATGCGAGCCTGCCGGGACCGCGCATGATCGCACGCCTGTTGTTGCAAAACACGATCTTCACCGCCGCGATGGGTGCGCTGTTGTTGGCATCCGCCGGCACGCTGCATTGGCCGTCCGCCTGGGTGTTCCTTGTGACCTCCGCAACGATCGGCCCGCTCTGCGGGTGGTGGCTCTACCGGTTCGATCCGGCGCTCCTCGCGGAGCGTCTCCGTCCAGTGATCCAGCGCGATCAACCGGCCGCCGACAAGGTCTTCATCATCGCCTTCATGGCGGGTATGCTGGCGTGGCTCATCGCCATCGGTCTCGACCGACGCGCTGCTGCTTCCAACGTACCGCTCGCCTTGCAGGCTCTCGGCTTTTTGCTGTACCTCGCCTGCACGTTGTTCACGATGTGGGTTTTTCGCGAAAACTCGTTCGCCGCGCCGGTGGTGAAGCTGCAGGCGGAGCGCGACCAACACGTGATCTCGAGCGGGCCCTATGCCCATGTCCGCCATCCCATGTACAGCGGCATGATCCTGTTCTTCACCGGAGTGCCGCTGCTGTTGGGCTCATGGTGGGGGCTAGCCTTGGCGCCTGTTTTTCTGGTCCTGCTTGCAGTCCGCATCCGGATCGAGGAGCGCACGTTGCGCGCGGGACTGCCGGGCTATTCGGACTACGCGGCGCGGGTGCGCTATCGGCTGCTGCCGGGCGTGTGGTGATTTAGGCGTCCAGTTCGCGATAGCGTCGGAATATGCCCTGCTCGTTGAAGGGAATGCGGCGCTTGCTGGCGAGGTAGGCCTTGATGTTCGGCCGCGCGGCAACGCGGTCGTGCAGGCCGACGAGACCGGGGATGTTTTTCTCGAACGCCTTCATGCGCTTGGGAAACGCGTAGCGCAGCCCGTCGACGATCTGGAACAGCGAGAGGTCGACATAGGTCAAACGACGACCAGCGACATACCCGGCGCCATTGCCGTCGAGAAGCTGCTCGAAATACCCCAGATATTTCGGCACGCGCTCGTCCCAGAATTCGGCCGTGCGCTTCTTCGCCGGCGCCTTCTGGTCCTCGTAGTACAGCGACGGCCCGAGCGGATGATGAGTGTCGTGAATCTCGAGCACGAGGTCAGTGATGGTGAGCTGAAGCTGGTGCACCCAGATTCTTCCCGCTTCCGTCTTCGGCGCAAGCCCATGCCGCGCGCCGAGATAGAGCAGGATGTTGGCGGTCTGGCCGATGACGAGCTTGCCCGCTTTCAGAAATGGCGGCGCAAAGGGCGGCGTACCCTTTTGAGTATCCATCATCTTCATCATCGCGCCGGAACCGAGCGGGCCTCGCGCGACATCGACGTAAGCCGCACCCGCCTCCTCCAGCGCCAGGCGCACATATTCGCCGCGGCCCTGGATTTCGGGCCAGTAGTAGAGTTCGTATTTCATGGGACAGTCCTTTGAGAGGCGCGCGGGACAAGCCTATCACGTGACGCAAGTTCCGTCGTCGTAGGCAGACAACAAGCAGCCAAACAAAAAGGGCGCCGTGCCGAAGCACGACGCCCGCGTTTTCCGCTGTGCGCGATCAGTTGGTCTGCTGTATGGCCGACAATTCCCAGGGACTGCCGGCGCGGCGCGCGAACGTCCAGACTTCGGTGACCTCGCCCGGCTGCTCGCTGCCCGCGACGATGGCGCCGGTGTTGCGATCGACCGTCTTGTCGGTGAGCGCGAAGCGCATCGCCACCGTGGCATAGTCGGTTTGGCCTTCGCGCCAGGCCTCCGCGAGGTCGCCCTGCAACAGCTTGACGTTGGTCACCTTGTTGACGGCGTTGCGCGCGCGGTTCTCTGCGAGATCCCTTTCGAAATAGGAGACCATTTCCGGCGTCGCCAGCGTGTGCAGCTTGGCCACGTCCTCATTCGACCAGGCCGACTGAATCTCGCCGAGCAGGCGTTCGAACGCCTGGTAGTCATCAGGCTTGATCTCGAGCGGCGCGTTGTTGGCGCCGAAGCCGAAGCCGCCACCAAGGCCGCTGCGATAGTTCGTCTGCGGTCCGGGACCGGCACCAGCATCCGCGCCGGCATAGGCCGCCTGCGGCGCGTTGCGGCGCTGCCACCAGGACATCGCCAGACGAACCACGAACACCACGAGTGCAATCTGGATGATCAGACCCAGAATCGAGGACAGGCCGCCGAGGCCGCCGAACAGGCCACCACCGAACAGCATGCCGAGAAGGCCTGCACCGAGGAAGCCGGCGGCGAGACCTCCGAGGAAGCCGCCGCCCCGGCCGAACAGGCCGCCGCGCGCAGGCGCGGCCGAGTTCATCCCGACGCCGGGCTGGCTGTAAGTGCGATTGAATTGCGAGGCGGAGCCCGGCGCCGTCGTGGTCGACGGCGGGGCCGAGAAAGTGCGCGAGCCGCGCGAACCCGACGAGAACCCGCCACCGACGCGGGCGTCGGCGGACGAGATCGCAAGCGTCGTTGGCAGCGCGAGCGCCAAAACGATGGCAATCGTCTTCACGAGACTGCGGGACCATTGCGAGAAATTCATGTGCGTTTCCCAAATCCCCGGCATGGGGACGTGATCCTAAGATGGGCAGCCTTCTACAAAAGTGAAGCCGGTTCCGGAACCCCCTCCTGCGGCCCTCGGTCGCGGGGACGTGGCAAAACCCCATGTTTGCCGAGGGCCTGGTCAAATACTGGCGAAGCTGCGGTCGCGCGTTACCGGCGATCTTTCAGCGAGAAAGGGCCGGCGCGCCGTCCCGCCTTCATCCCTGCTTCGTCATCGTCTCCTTCACCGCCGCCACGAGCTGGCTCAGGGTGAACGGCTTGGGCAGGAAGTCGAACTGCTGGCCCTCGGGCAGGCTCTTCTCGAAGGCATCCTCGGCGTAGCCGGAGACGAAGATGAATCTGATGTCGGGGTTCCTCTCCCGCATTGCCTTGAGCAGCGTCGGGCCATCCATTTCAGGCATCACGACGTCGGAGACAACGAGATCGATCCCGCCGCTCTGCTCTTCGAGCACCTCCATCGCCTCGACGCCGTTCTCGGCCTCGACCACGGTGTAACCGCGCGAGCGCAGGCCGCGAGCGTTCAGCGCGCGAAGACCCTCTTCATCCTCGACCAAGAGGATCGTGCCCTGCCCCGTGAGGTCGGTGCGGGGCTTCGCATCCACCGTCGCAGGCGCGGCCTCTTTCGGGGCGCCATGCGTCGCGCTCGGCACCGCGGGAAGCTCGACCTGCACGTCAGGCTCGGCGTGGTGGCGCGGCAGGAAGATGTAGAAGGAGGTGCCCTGCCCCGGCTCGGAATCGACGTAGATGAAGCCGCCGGTCTGCTTGACGATGCCGTAGACGGTGGAGAGGCCCAATCCGGTGCCCTTGCCGACTTCCTTCGTGGAGAAGAACGGCTCAAAGATCTTGTCCCTGATATCGGCGGGGATGCCGGTGCCGGTGTCGGCGACCTCGATTCGCACATAATCCGCCGCCGGCATGCCCTTGTAGGCGAGCTTGCCGGCCTCGTCGGTGGCGACATTGGCGGTGCGGATGATCAGCTTGCCGCCGTCCGGCATGGCATCGCGCGCATTCACCGCCAGGTTGACGATGACCTGCTCGAACTGGGAGACGTCGACCTTGACCGGCCAGAGATCACGGCCGTGGATCAGGTCGAGCTTGACCTTCTCGCCGATCAGCCGGCGCAGCAGCATGGTGAGATCAGACAGCGCGTCGCCGAGATCGAGCACCTGCGGCCGCAGCGTCTGGCGCCGGGAGAACGCGAGCAACTGCCGCACCAGCGTCGCAGCACGCGTCGCGTTCTGCTTGATCTGCATGATGTCCTGGAACGACGGGTCGGTCGGCTTGTGCGCGTTCAGCAGGAAGTCGTTCGCCATCATGATGGCGGAAAGCACGTTGTTGAAGTCGTGAGCGATGCCGCCGGCGAGCTGGCCGACCGTCTCCATCTTCTGCGACTGGTTGATCTGGTTCTCCAGCGCGCGCCGCTCGGTGGTTTCGAGCATGTGCACGATCGCGGCTTCCGCGTCGTTCTCGGCCGCATCGACAGGCGTGACGAAGAACTGGCCCCAGCGCTCCTTGCTTCCTTCCAGCGCCACCTCGACCGGGGCGATGTCGGCCTTGCCCTCGGCGGCCTGGTTGATGGCGGCGATCACCAGATGGCGGTCGCGCGCATTGATGGCGCGGAAGATCGACTTGCTGGCGCTGTCCAACCCGAGACCCTGCGCGAGCTTGGCGTAGCGCGCATTCGCCCGCACGACGTTACCAGCGCGATCGACCGTGGCGATCGCCATCGGCGTATGGTCGAAGAAGCGCATGAACCGCACTTCGGCGGCGCGATCCGGGTCGCTCCGCTCATCGCGGGCCCGGCTGATGACGAGCGTGCGCGACGGTCCAGGCGCGCCGTCGGCGCCGAAGGCGAGCTTGTGATAGAGCCGCACCGGCATGGTCTTGCCGGTGCGCATGCGCAGATCGATGTCGAAGACTTCGGTCTTCACCTCGCCCGGCACCGCCACGATGGCACTCAGCAGCGAAGCGCCGTCGCCCGACACGATGTCGGCGAGCCTCAAGCCGCCCGAGCCGATCTCGGCGAGATCGTAGTCGAGCCAGTTCGCCAGCGTCGCGTTGACGTAAGCGAGCTCGCCGGCAGGATTGACCGAGAAGAAGCCGCACGGCGCATGATCGAGATATTCGATCGCGTGTTGGAGCTCCTGGAACACATCCTCCTGGCGCTCGCGGTCGCGAGTGATGTCTGCAATCGACCATACCGCATATTTGGCCTCGCGCTTTCCGGTGCCGAGCGGACGCACCCGCATGCGCAGCCAGCGGCCCTGGCTGCCGTCCTGGCCGGAAATGCGAACCTCTTCCTGCTGGCGCTTGCCTTCGCGCGCCGCCTTGAGCAGGCGGAACACCGCTTCGGAGACGTCGGGATTACCGATGAAGACGCGCTCGACCGGCCGGACGTCCTGAGGACCGGCCGCGCCCGTCAGCGTCAGGTAGGCCGCATTGGAATAGACCACATGGCCGCGCGGATCGGTCACCGCGAGGCCGTCGAAGGCGTAATCGGAGATGCGGCCGATGATGGGATCATCGAGATTGCGGTCGGCGAAGCGGATGATCCCGGCGGCAAAGGCAAACAAATTGAACAGGCCGATCATCGCCAGCACGGCGAGGATGCCGAGGATGTAGGGCTGCGCCTGCGCGCGCCCCAGCGTCATCAGCCCGACGGCGACCGCAACGAGGCCGGTGGCCACCAGAAGCACCAGCGCAATGCTGCCCGAGCGCGGCGACGGCTCATGCGCCGCAACGGGCTCGCGTGACAGGTCGTGGTCGGTCTCGGCGGTCATTTCACGCTAGTGCAGCCTATCGTCAGAGAATCAACGTGCCACGGGGCACGTGGGGTCCTCCCTGCCTGAATCGGACCCGCGGACGCAAGGGCGGCAGGAGCGAAACGTACCCTGATTCCCAGTTTACAGCCATTTCCGGTACTTTTCGGGGGTTTTATTGCCGCGCCGCGCTGAAACCGCGCTTCATCCGCATGACGTAGCCGATGACTTCGGCGACCGCATGGTAATGCTCCATTGGAATCTCCTGGTCGATCTCGACGGTGGCGTAAAGCGCGCGGGCCAGTGGCACGTTCTCGACGATCGGGATATCGTGCTCGCGCGCGATCTCCCGGATCTTGAAAGCCAGGTTGTCGACGCCCTTGGCGACGCAGATCGGCGCCGACATGCCGCGCTCGTAGGCCAGTGCCACCGAATAGTGGGTCGGGTTGGTGACGATCACCGAGGCCTTGGGAACCGCCGCCATCATGCGCTTCTTGGAGCGCTGCTGCCGCAATTGCCGAAGCTTGCCCTTGATGTGCGGGTCACCTTCCGACTGCTTGAACTCTTCCTTGATCTCCTGAAGCGACATCTTCTGTCGCTGGAACCAGCTGCGATACTGGAAGAAATAGTCGCCGATCGCGATGATCGCGAGGGCGGCGACCACGGCGCCGAGCAGATGGACGGTCATGCCGGTGGTGGCGCCCAGCATGGCCATCGGATCCAGCTTGACCATCGCCTCCGTGCGGTGCCGCTCTGGCCACAGGATCGTGGTCATGACGGTGCCGAGCACGACGATCTTGCCGATGCCCTTGAGAAAATTGACCCCGGCCTGCTTGCCGAAGATGCGCTTGAAGCCGGCCGCCGGCGAGAGTTTGCTGAGTTTGGGGGTGAGGGATTCGGCCGACCACACCAAGCGGTGCTGGAGCATGTTGCCGGCAATGGCCGCGATCACCAGCATCAACAGCGGCACGCCGACCGCAGCCAACACCGCGACCTCGATCTGCTGCATCAGCGCAAGCAGGTTTCCCGGATCAGTTTTGATCATCCAGGAATTGGCCAGCAGATTGCGCATCGGCGTCAGCAGCCCGCTGCCGACCGAGCCGGAGAAGGTCGAGACCACGAGCGTGCCGCCCGCGATCATGAACCAGGTGTTGATCTCCTGGCTTTTCGCAACGTCGCCGCGTTCGAGCGCCTGGTCGAGACGCTTTTGCGTCGGGTCTTCTGTTTGACTTTCCGGATCGTTGTCTTCTGCCATCGATCCCTCTTATTTCAACGGGAGCATCTGGTGCATGACACCGATGAAGTAGTCGAGATAGGTGCCCATCATCGCCGTGAGCACCACCGCCAGCACCATGAAGCCCGCGAAGATCGATAGCGGCACGCCGACGAAATAAACCTGCATCTGCGGCATCAGCCGCGCCAGAACGCCGAGACCGATATTGAAGACGAGGCCGAACACCAGAAACGGCCCGGAAAGCTGCAGGCCGAGCAGGAACGCTGCGGAAAAGGCCCGCGTGGCGAGCGCGGCGACGTCACCACTCGAGACGGTCTCGCCCGGCGCGAAGATGGCGTAGCTGTCGTTCAGCGCCGCGATCACCAGATGATGGCTGTCGGTGGCGAACAACAACGTCACGCCCAGCATGGTCAGGAAATTGCCGACCAGAACGCCCTGCTGTCCCTGAGTCGGATCGACCGAGGTGACGAAGCCGAGCCCCATCTGCTGCGCGATCACGGCGCCGGCGACCTGCAGCGCCGACAGTGTCACGCGCGCGGTCGCGCCAAGCACGATGCCGATTACGATCTCATGCAACATCAACACCAGCATAGACGCGAGCGAGCCCATGTCGACTTGATAGGCATTGCGATGCAGCGGCAGGATGATCAGCGTGAGTAGAAGCGCGATCGACAGCTTCACCCGCGTCGGGATGTTGGTCTCGCCCAGCCCCGGCAGCAGCATCACCATCGCACCGACCCGGGCGAAGGCGAGCATGAAGGCCGCGGCAAGCGCCGGCAACAGCGAGACGTCGATGCGCATGACCGGCGCATTGTGCCTCAGCCGCCGATGATTCGCGACGAGATCCGCAGCATGTGGGAATGAAGTGCGTCAGCCATGAACGGCAGCGCCAGCAGCATTGTGGCAAAAATGGCCAAGATCTTCGGCACGTAGACCAGCGTCTGTTCCTGGATCTGCGTCAGCGCCTGGAACAGCGACACGATCACGCCGACCACGAGCCCGACCACCATCAGCGGTGAGGATACGATCACGATCGTCCAGATCGCGTCGCGGGCGACGTCGAGGGTCTCAGGTCCGGTCATTTCAAATTTCCGCTGCTGGTTGTCTTGACGGCTTGAAAGAAGCGAATGGTGAGTAGCGAATGGCGAATGGGGGCCGCTCGCCATTCGCCACTCGCCCCCGAGATCAAATCGGCATCTTCATGATGTCTTCATACGCCGCGATCACACGGTCGCGGACCGAGACCAGCGTGGACACCGCAACATCGGTATCGGCAACCGCCGTCACCACGTCCATCACGTTGGCCTTGCCGTTGGCCATCGCCACCGTCTGCGCGTCCGATCTGCGGCCCGACTCCATGACGCTGCCGACGGCGTCTTTCAGCAGCGCAGCAAAGGATTGCCCGTTCGGTTCGCTGCCCTTGCCGGCGGCGGTGTTTTCCAGCACGCGCGCAAGGTTGGCATAGGCATTGGCCGCGATTGTCGGTGTTGCCATGGCTTAGAGGTCCTGTTCAGCTCTTGAGGATGTCGAGCGTGCGCTGGATCATCCGGCGCGTCGCACTGATGATGTTGACATTGGCCTCGTAGGACCGCTGCGCATCGCGCATGTCGGTCATCTCGACCACCGAATTCACGTTCGGGTATTTGACGTTGCCGGTGGCATCGGCCGCCGGATTGCTCGGCTCATACTTGACGCGGAAGGCGGACTGGTCGGGCCTGATCTTGCCGAGCGTGACGACCTGCGCGTCGAGCGTGCGGTCGAGCGCCGACGAGAACGTCGGTACCTTGCGCCGATAGGGATCGCCGCCTGAGGTCGCCGAGGTCGAGTCCGCGTTCGCGATGTTCTCGGAGATCACCCGCATCCGCCCGGCCTGCGCCCGCAACCCGGAGGTTGCGATCGCCATGGAACGGGCAAAGTCGCTGCTGTCATTCGCCATGATACGGCTCCTCTAGCTCTAGCCCTTGCCGATCGCGGTCTTCAGGAGATGCAGGCTCTTCGAATAGAGCGAGGTCACCGCCGCGTAATCCATCTGGTTGTTGGCGGACTTCATCATCTCCTCTTCGAGATTGACGGCATTGCCCGCAGGGCGGGTCTCGAAACCCGCATTCTTGTTCTGGTCGAAGCTGGAGACCGCACCGGACGGCGTCATATGGGAGGCGCTGGTGACCGTCATCGCCAGGGTCCCCATCGAACCCGTGGCGGCGCCGGTCTTGTCGAATTTCGGCTCGACCAGGTCGCGCGGCCGGAAATTGGGGGTGTCGGAGTTGGAGACGTTCTCGGACAGGACGCGCTGGCGTTCCTGGTGCCACTGCATCTTGGTGCGAAGCGCCGACAGCACCGGGAGATCGTTGATGGACATCGTTGCGGCTCCTTCCGCCCCTTGCAGCCCCGTGCTCCGGGGCTAGGCAGAATTTGCCGCGTGTATGGTTAACAGGTGGTTAAGGCATGGCCGGATCCGTGTCTCGGGCCGGGACATAGATCGCGTTCCCCCGTGATTCGGCCCATTCCAAAAACCGTATTAACCCAGCCGTTTGGCCGCCCCTCCGTAGAGGCCAAGAAGTCATTTTGGATCGAGCGATTCATAGGCTATTAAGAGTTGGGGACGGCAAAACTTGCCGTGGGACATTAAGAGATCGCAGTTTTGGGGCATCGCAAGCTGGTGGCCGGCACCGCCGACCATAGGCACGCGAGAAGCGCCATTTACCGGGGACAGGTATGAACGGTAGCCCTATCACCTTCATCGTCGCGTTCATCGTCGTGCTGGCGTTGATCGGCGTCGTCTTTTGGCTGCTCCGCCGATTCGCCTCGACCCGGCTCGGCGCCAACACCCAGCGCGGCAGGATGCCCCGGCTCGCCGTGATCGACGCCGCCGCGCTCGATGGCCGCCGGCGCCTGGTCCTGGTCCGCCGTGACAATGTCGAGCATCTCCTGATGATCGGTGGCCCGACCGACATCGTCGTTGAGCCGAACATCGTCCGTGCCGCAGCCGGCCGCGATCAGATTCCGCCGCGTTCCAGCGCCGCCGAGCCGCCGCGCCTCGCCCCGATCCCGGACGCCGGCGGTTGGGCCGACGAAGTGCCGCGGCCCGAAGTGCTCGACCATCCCGAGCCGCAAATGCCCGAGCCGCCGCCGCGGCCGGCACGCCCCTCGTTCGCCGACGAGCTCCGCCGCCCGGCCGCCCTGGCCGAGCGCCGCAGTGAGCCGCAGCTCGGCGGCTTCTCACCTGAACCGACGCCGCCGCGGACCGAGCGTGAGACCCGTCCCGAGCCGATGCCGCCGCGCATTGCGCGCAGCGAGGCGCCGTTGATGCCGCGTCCCCCGCGCCAGAATGAGCCGGCGAAGATATCACCGGTGCGCGCCGAGCGCGCCCCGGCGCCGCCGCCTCCGCCCATCCCGCAGGCCCCGCCAGGACCACAAGTTGCTCCGCCCGTTCCGCCTCCGGCCGCTGCTACGGCCGCGCCGTCCAGCGCCGAACAGAATCTCGCCGAGATGGCCCAGCGCCTCGAGGCGGCGCTCCGTCGTCCAGGCGGCGAGACCATCGCGCCGCCGGTCGCGCCGGACCCGCCCGTCCCACCTCGCGCAGCACGCGTCGAGCCGTCGTCCCCTCCGCCGCCGGCGAGACCAGCTGCGGAGAAGACCAGCTTTGAAAATCTCGAAGACGAGATGGCCTCGCTGCTCGGCCGTCCGAAGCCATCTTCGTGAGGCTGCCGTCCTTCCCGCGTAGAGTGTTCTTTGTTTCTGTCCTGATCGCCGCGGCCTTGCTCGCAAGCCATGCGCATGCGCAGGACATCAGCATCAATCTCGGCGGCGGCGGTGCTGGCGGCGGCGGCGTCACCGAGCGCGCGATCCAGCTGATCGCCCTGCTCACGGTGCTGTCGATCGCGCCGTCGATCCTGATCATGATGACCTCGTTCACGCGCATCGTGGTCGTGCTGTCGCTGCTGCGCACCGCAATGGGCACTGCGACTGCGCCGCCCAACTCGGTGATCCTGGCCCTGGCGATGTTCCTCACCTTCTTCGTGATGGGACCGGTGCTGCAAAAATCCTACGACGACGGCATCCGTCCGCTCGTCGCCAACCAGATCAGCGTCGAAGATGCGCTCCAGCGCGCCTCCGTTCCCTTGCGCGGCTTCATGCAGAAGAACGTGCGCGAGAAGGATCTGAAGCTGTTTCTGGACCTCTCCGGCGAGCCGCCGCCGGCTACCCCCGACGAACTCGCGCTGCGGATCCTCGTTCCCGCCTTCATGATCTCCGAGCTGAAACGCGCCTTCGAGATCGGCTTCCTGTTGTTCCTGCCCTTCCTGATCATCGACCTCGTCGTCGCCTCGGTGCTGATGTCGATGGGCATGATGATGCTGCCGCCCGCGACGATCTCGCTGCCGTTCAAGCTGATCTTCTTCGTGCTGGTCGATGGCTGGTCGCTGGTGGCGGGGAGTTTGGTGCAGAGTTACGGGGGGTAGTTGGGCCTCCGCCCTACCCCTCGACCTCATACTGCTTGCTGAGGTGATCACCGATCTGCACCAGCATGGCGACGCTCTCGGGGAAACCGGGCTTGTCCCGTGTCGCCTGGTCGGCGTCAGCGCGGAACTCCCAGCTGTCCCCGTCGCGGACGATCGAGATCGTCAAGCCCTCGGGTCCGTCGGCATGGGCCTTCAACTCGGCCCGCGCCATGGCGATGAGTTCGGCTTCGGTCTTGGCAGGCTTGGTCATGTCAACGCTCTCCCGGCATGAAGGCAGAGAGTGCCGCCTCGTCGGGCAACTGTCGAGAGGTCAGGAGTAGCAGGAGTCCTAAAGCACGAGGGCGCCTTGGGGTTTGCTTGAGCATGATCTTTTCGGCAAAAGCGCTACGCACTTTTCCGGATCATGCTCTACCGCGTCATCTTGATCTGCCGCACGACGGGAATCGTCGGCAGCGAGCCGGTGTGCTCGGTGTCGTCCTTGGCCTGCGGCGAGGCCGGGGCCCGGGCGGTGGCGTCGGGAAAGCGCTGCTTCATCTCGCGCAGGAAGCCGTCGAGGGTGTCGACGCTTGCCGCGAGCTTTGCAATCTCGTCGAATTCGGCACTGGAGGCGGCAGCCGGCTTGCTGGCGATATCGAAGGCGAGCCGGTCGGCGCTCTCGCTCATCAAGGGAGCGTATTTCTCGCGAAAGCGCGACAATCCGATCGAATCGTCGGCGAGCGCATAGCCGACCGCGGCGCGGATGATGTCGCTCTTCTCCACCGCGTTGAGCGGCTTGAAGTCGCGGAAGCGTTCGCCATAGTACAGCTCGATCTGCTCGGCGGACTCGCGCCAGCGCCGCGCCGCCCAGAAGATGTCGGACCGCAGCCGCAGCACCTCACGCCCCGAGACGTTGGAGACGATGTCGAGCGCGAGGTCATGGCGGCCGACGTCGCTCTGGGCCCGGGCCTCCAGCAGCAGGCGCTGCTGCCGCAACTCGCCGGCGAGATCGCTGATGCGGCTCGCGCGCAGCGCGGTGATCGCCATGTCCGGCTTACGGTTGGCGAGATAGATCATGGCGAGGCGCGCGGCGACCTGGGCACGCGCAGCGCCTTCAAGACGATGATCGACCTGGTATTGCAGGAGCTCGGCGGCCTGATCGAGCAGATCGATCGAGGCGAGACGATCGGCCAGACGGCGGATCAGCTCGTCACCGCGGCGGCCGATCGGCGTCAGTTCACGGAATTCATAGAACATCCCGAGTGCTTCGATCGGCGGCAGCTCGTCGCCCTTGGGACCCAAGAATATCTGCGTGAACAGATCCGACGCCAGGTCCTGCGCCTGACGCGAGGCTTCCGCGTTCGGCTGCAGCTTGGTCGCGGTGCGCGCGGCTGTCAACGCGTCGCGATAGCGCCCGGCATCGGCATACAACTGCGACAGCATCTGCAGCGTCTTGACCTCGATCGCGTCGCCGCGCCAGGTCATGGACAACGTCTCGAGCTCGCGCAGCGCATCTTCCTTGCGGATCTCGTTGCGCTTCTGCAGGAGCGCGACCTGGAGCTGCTTGGCTTCGGCCGCGGCCTGGCGATCGGTGGATTCGACAGCGACGTTGTAATCGTCGAGCGCGTCCTTGTCGTGGCCGAGCGCCTCAGCGAGCCTGCCGCGCAGCACGGCAAAGCCGGGCGCGGCCTCCGGCGACACACCGACCACCTCGATCTCGCCACGACGCTTCGAGGCGCCGGCGTAGTCCTTCACCTCGAGCGAGGCACGCATCGCATCCATCGTCACGATGCGCTGGATGTCGAGCGGCAGCGAGGCAATGGCAAATTCGACGTTCTTGAATTTCTCGCGCGCGTCCGCCCATTTGCCCTGCCGCGCATAGGCGAGCGCCTTCCAGAGCTGGGAATCGTGGCTGTTGCCGATCACGGGATTGGCGAGATCCTTCAGGCCCTGTGCCGGTCGCCCGATCAGGATGCTCGAGATCGCGTGCATGATCAGCGCCCCGCTCTCCTCCTTGTTGAGAGGATCGCTCAGCATCAACTCGGTCACGGAGTTGGCTTCGTGATACATCGCGCGCGACATGTAGAACTGCGCGAGATCGAGCCGCGGCAGCGAACGCTGCGCCGGATCGACGGCCGAGATCGCCGTGATCAGTTCGCTCTGGCGCGTCCAGAAATCTTCCGACTGGCCCTTGCGCCAGCCTTCGGGATTGAAGATCGGCCGCACCGCAGTCGGTGCCCGCTCGGCCGAGACGTCGACCGGCGACAGCGTCAGTCCGCCCTTCTTGCCGAGAATGACCTTGTCCAATCCGACCTCGACGCCGACCTCGTCGGAATTCGGCCGGATCGCGATGCCGTGCGCGGATTCCAGCAGCGAGAGATCCACGAGATCCTGCCGCTTGATGAAGCCACGGACCGGCCGCCGAGCGGTGACGACATAGAGCACGTCGCCGGCGTCAGGATCGGTGAGCTTGTGTAGCAGGCCGGGATTCGCAAAGGGAATGGCGATGTTGGCGAGCGCGGGATCGGTGATGTTGCGCGACATCATCAGCGGCAGCGGCGTCGCCTGGATCTTGTCGGCGAGCGTGAGCAGCCAATTGGTCTGCTTGCCGACCTCCTCGCTGGTCAGCGAATAGACCAGCGGACGGGTGAGACGGATGCGCACCGCTTGGCCCTTTTCGAGCGGCATGCGACTGACCTCGCCGATCATCGCACCACCTTTGCTGCGGATCGCGTCGACATCAACGGGCTTTTGCGAATCGAACACCAGCCACACCGTGTCGCCGCGGCGGAACGCGGCAGCTGGCGTCGCGACAGAAAGCGGGAACGTCACAAGCAGTCCGTCGCTGTCACGCCGCGCATCGACGCTGGCCGTCACGGGCGGCGGTGCAGCCTCTGCAGGCTTGGCTTCGGCTTTCACGGGCTCTTTGGGCGCATCCTTGATCGGCTCCTTGGCCGCTTCCTCCGGGACCATCGCCTTGGCGACTTCCTTGGGCGCCGCGGCAACCGCAGGCATCGCCGGCATCGCAACTTTCGGTGCTTCCTTGGATACCTCCTTCGGCCCTTCCGCGTGCGGAGCTTCGGTCACCGGTGCCGTCATCGCCGGTGCCGGCTTCGGCGCCTCAGCGGCCGGCATCGCGGCGGGTGCCTCCGACTTGAGCTCGGCCTTGATCTCAACCTTGGCTTCTCGCGCGATCGCCTCCGAGGTCGGTGGCGCGATCTCCTTCGGCTTTGCAGCCGCCGGCTTTTCCGCGGCCGGTCCATGACCGCTCGCTTCCACCTGCGCGATGGCGGCCTCGGGCGTCGCGGCCGTCTTGCCCTTGTCGGGCTGGAAGGCGATGTCGACCACGTAGTTCTTGTCGTCGCGGAAGGAGTGCACGTCGGAATCGCCGATCAGCGCGATTTCGACGCTGGTCTGGTCGATATCGCCCTTCTGCTTGATCGAGGCGACGTTCGGCGGCGCCGCGACGACAGCATCGGCGAGGTCGAAGTTGAGATTGGCGTTGAAGGCGAGCGTGAGCTTCTGCTCGTTCAGAACGGAGGAGACGCCGACGCCGTCCGGCATCTCGAACACGAAGCGCACGAAGGTCGGCTGGACCGATGCGCGCACGCGGATCGGTGGACGCTTCTTGCTCTCGGCCGCCGCGCGTTGGGCGCGCAGCGCGCGCTCTGCGACGCGGGCGCGCTCGGCGAGTTCCTTGACCACGTCCATCGGCAGGCTCGGCGGCGGCCCCTTCCAGCCTTCCGGCAGCAGGTCGATGAAGGTGCGCTCGCCCGCATTCATGGTGTTGACGGTGACGCGACGCGCCAGCGACAGACGGATCGCGCTGCCGTCAGGATCGCGACGGGCAGAGTTGACGTAATCGGGCGCGCCTTCCGGCACGCGCTCGACGGGCACGTCGACAGGGCGGTCGAAACGGATGATGAGAATCGACCCCGCGGTCGTGACCTCGGAGGGAACGTCCTCACCGAGCTTGATCACGAGGCGGGCAAAGCCGCCGCTCGCTGAAAAGCTCGCCTCGCCGCGGACCGCATCGCCGGCCCGGGCGGCGGGCGCGCCGAGGCCGATCAGGAGGCAGGCTGCCAGCGCCGGCGCGTTGCGGACATGGCGCGACAGCCCCAGCGCCAGAGCGCGGGCTCGCGACACAAATCCAGCGGCAGCCTCTCGCGCCATTGGCGGCATTTCTTCCGGTTCGACGGTCCACGCCGGCACTGGTGCCGGCCCATGCCTTCGAATGTAGGTTTTCGCAATTAAGGACTTCTTAAGTATGAGCCCTCAATTCGGCTTTTGCGTCGGCTTGCCGTCGATCTTCGGGAGATCGCCGGCGGAAGCAGCCTGATCCCCGCCCCCGTTGGCTCGGCGCGCCATCTCGACCGTCAGCCGCTCGGCGGCTTCCGACGACATCAGTCCCAGAATGTCGGACATCTTGCGCGGGGCGATCGCCGAGGCGATCTCGATCAGCACGCTCATCTCGAGCCGGTCGAACACCCGCGCGGCGTCCTTGGGCTTCATGCCCTCATACATGGTCACGAGGCCCTTCAGGCGCTGGGCCTCGGCGGCCCTCTGTTCGGCCTGGGTCGCCGTGATGCGGGACTCCACCGCCTTCATCTCCTCGACCTTGCCTTCGATGCGCTTCTCGGCCGATTTCAACAGGCTCTCGCGGATGTCGATCTCGCGCTGGCGGGCCTCAATCTCCTGACGGCGCGACTGCAAGCGTTCCAGGATCGCGCGCTCCGAGGCCGAAACCTGCGGCTGGGCCTCGTCCATCTTCACCGGGGTGCCCTCGGGCTTGGTCTCGGGCGCAGCCGGCTTCGGTGCTTCCTTCGGCGCGCCATGCGTCGAGCCGGTGATGTCGGGGTCGTCTCGCCCGGTCGGAAAGTTCAGGTTCTCCTGCGCCCAGGACTTCTTCATCGAGTTCGGCTGGTAGTCGAAGACATAGCCGCCATTGATCACGAGCCCCGCCACTTTCAGCACGGCGAGACCTGCGACCGCAACCAGGACGACCGGAATGACGCGGATGTTACGAAAGGACTTCATACCCTGACTTTATGCGGCGAGACCGTTGGACCTTCGGCGCTCGGAGAAGGCTTCGGCAGCAGCTGCAACCGCCTTGGCCGCAGACGGCTTGGTGGCGGGGGCGGCTGCGGCTTCGGGATTCGTCACGGGGCGCGCCGCGATCGCGATCTTGGAGAGCCGGCGCACCACGTTGTCGGCTTCGCCAAGCTGCTTGTAGAGCTGGTCGGACATGTGCGTGGCGGCGGCCAGCTGGCTGCCGAGATTCTCGTTGACGTCGCGCACCGCCAGCTTGAGCCCGCCGATCGCGCGCTCGGCGATCTCGGTCGCGGTGATTAGCTCGCCGATCACGGCCTTCAGCGAATGCTCGTCCGCCTTCAGCCGCGTCAGCCGCTTGTTGAGCAGCATGCAATAACCGATCGTGAGCATGAGCAGGATAGCCACCAGCGTCTCGATCGCCATTCCCAGGAAGTGGTTCATGGGGCCTCCATCAGCTTGTTCTGTTCGTCCACCTTCTCGAACATCGCAAGCGTCGTACTTGGCTTGCGCAAGGGTTTCGTCACGCGGATCGCGACCCGGTCGCCGACCCGACCCATCCGCCCCTCGGTCAGGGTGACGTCGCCGCAGCGCACGGTCACGTTGGCGTCGGCGCGCATGTCCAGCGGCAGCGTGTCTCCGACCTTGAGCCGCATCAGCTGCTTGAGCGGGATGTCGGCTTCGTAGAGCACGGCATCGACCGCGATCTCGGCCTGGTTGATCTCGGTTGCGAAATGGCCTTCCCAGATCGGGTCGCGGCCGAACTTCTCGCCCATGAACATCTGGAGCAGCACGCCCCGGATCGGTTCGATGGTCGCGTAGGGAAGCAGCAGCTCGATATTGCCACCGCGATCTTCCATGTCGATGCGCAGGCGCACAAGGATCGCGGCGTTAGCGGGACGGCTGATCGCTGCAAAGCGCGGATTGGTCTCGAGCCGGTCGATGGTAAAGGTCACTGGCGACAGCGGCCGGAACGCCTGCTCGGCATCGGCCAGCACCACTTCGACCAGGCGCTTGACCAACTCGGTCTCGATCGTGGTGTAGGGCCGGCCTTCGATGCGAAGCTGGCTCGAGCCGCGGCGACCACCGAGCAGCACGTCGATCATCGAGTAGATCAGGTTGGAATCGACCGTCGCCATGCCGAAGTTTTCCCACTCCTCGGCCTTGAACACCGAGAGCACGGCAGGCAGCGGGATCGAGTTCATGTAATCGCCGAAGCGCACCGAGGTGATGCGGTCGAGCGAGACTTCGACGTTGTCGGAGGTGAAATTGCGCAAGGACGTCGTCAACAACCGCACCAGGCGGTCGAAGACGATTTCGAGCATCGGCAGACGCTCATAGGAGACCATCGCCGAATCGATGATCGCGCGGATGCCGGAATGATCGTCGAGGGTGACGTCGCCGACGGTAAAGCCGAGAAGATTGTCGATCTCCTCCTGCGAGAGAACGCGCTCGCCGGAGTTCTTGCCGTTGCCGAGATCGCGGCTGCCGTCCTCGACCATGGCTGCCCATTGCAGGGCCATGGTCTCCGAAAGTTCGTTTTCAGCAGCAGCCTTCGCGGCCTCCGCGGGATCCTCGGAATCGAGCGACGCCTCCCATTGGGCGGCAATCGCATCCTGGTCCATCTGTTCGGTGCCGGCCATGACGCTAGCCCGTACCCTTCCGCAGCGTCGTCACTGGAGCACGACTTCCTTGAACAGCACCGCGCTGACCTGGATCGGCGCGACCGCGGCGTTGACCCGCTTGGTCAGCTCTTCCTTGAGACGGAAGACGCCGGCGGAGCCGTTGAGGTCGGAGGAACGAAGCTCGCGCACATAGGTCTGGAAGATGTCGGTGACCCGCGGCATCGACGGCTTGATCGCCTCGATCTGCTTCTCTTCCTTCAGCTCGAGCACGATCTTGAGCTTGAGATATTGCACGCGCTCGCCCGGCGCGCCGGCGAGGTTGACCATCATGTCGGGCACCTCGACGAAGGCCGGCGGCTTCGGCGGGGGCGCGGCCTCGGCATGATGCTCCTCGTCGCCGTGACGGAAGAACAGGAACCAGGTCGCAGCGCCGCCGCCGAGCAGGACCAGCGCGGCAACGACGATCAGGATCAGCTTGAACTTGCTCTTGGGGGCAGCGGCTTCCGCACCTTCGGCGGCTGCGCCGCCTTCCGCTTCACTCTCTGCCATGGTCGTCCGGGCTCGCTGATCTCATAGAGGGCGAGAGAGCAAAGCCTCCTGGCAGACAGTGACGCGATACGAATGTCCCGGCGCAAAGCGCTCCTCTTCGCTGCAAACGCTACGGTAATAATGGTTAACGGAACCTTTCGATTGGGCCCCTGCTAGGAAAAATCTGCCGGGCAAACATGGCTAACAGAACCTTTCTGCCCCATGCCGGGAGCCCCGAAAAAATCACCAACCCATTGTAATCACACATCATTTCAAATTGGCACGACTTTCGCTCAGAGAGGGCCGAGACCGAACGGTTTGGGAGAACCAGACGGGCTCTTTCACGGGATCGGCCAAGGCGCTTGGGAGAGCGAAATGGCCGGGCTCACTCGAGGGGAGATTGACCGATGCAGAACGCGCTTCTGATCGGCTTGTCACGGCAGATGACGTTGGAACGGCAGATGGATGTCATCGCCAACAACGTCGCCAACGTGAACACCAACGGCTTCAAGGCTGACCATTCGCTGTTCGAGGAGTTTCTCCGCTCGAACGCTCATGAGGACAATTTCGTCGGCTCCGACCGCCGGGTCTCCTATGTGCAGGACCGCGGCACCTATCGCGACGTCGGCCAGGGGACCGATGGAGGCCACCAACAACCCGCTCGACATGGCGATCAGCGGCAACGCCTTCTTCGCCGTGCAGGCCAACGGCGCCGAGCTCTACACCCGCGACGGCAAATTCGCGCTCAGCAGCACCGGCCAGCTCATGACCTCCGACGGCAATCTCGTGCTCGGCACCGCCGGCCCGATCGTTTTCCAGCCGACCGACCACGACATCAACGTCGCCCCGGACGGCACCGTGACGGTGCTGGAGGGCACCGCCAAGACGGACTCGATCCGCGGCAAGATCCGCATGGTGAGTTTCGACGATCCGGCCAAGCTCACCAAGCTCGGCGCCAATCTGTACGACGTCGGCTCCGCCAACCAGCAGCCCGACGCCAAGTCCACCCTGCAGCAGGGCTACATCGAGAAGTCGAACGTGAATTCGGTCGGCGAGATGAGCCGCATGGTCGAGGTGATGCGCAGCTACACGGCGATCGCCAACCTGCTCCAGCAGCAGAGCGACCTCCACAAATCGGCAATCGAAAAGCTCGCCGACGTTCCGGCCTGATTGAGGGAGAACTGACATGCAGGCGCTTCACACCGCAGCGACCGGAATGGCGGCACAGGAACTGAACGTTCAGGTGATCTCCAACAACATCGCCAACCTGCGCACCACCGGCTTCAAGAAGCAGACCGCGGCGTTCCAGGACCTGATCTACGAACACATCCGTCGCGTCGGCGCGCAGGCTTCGGACCAGGGCACCATCCTGCCCGTCGGCGTCGACATCGGCGGGGGCGTCAAGACCGTCGGCACGCCGCGCAGCATGACCCAGGGCACGCTGTCGCAAACCGGCAACGATCTCGACCTCGCGATCTCGGGCGAAGGCTTCTTCAAGATCCTGATGCCTGACGGCACCTTCCAGTACACACGCGACGGCACGTTCCAGATGGACAATCAGGGCCGGGTCGTCACCGCGGGAGGTAACCCGGTGCAGCCGACCATCACGATCCCGAACAACGCCTCGGGCATCACCGTCAACGAGCAGGGCCAGGTGACCGTGACGCTGCCGGGCTCGTCGACCAACACCATTCTCGGCCAGATCGGCGTGACCCGTTTCATCAACAAGGCGGGCCTGCAGCCGGTCGGCAGCAACCAGTTCGTCGAGACGACGTCGTCGGGCACGCCTCAGGACGGCACCGCGAACTCCGAAGGCTACGGCAAGATCACCCAGGGCAGCCTCGAACAGGCCAATGTCGACGTCGTCTCGGAGATGAGCGACCTGATCGCCGCGCAGCGCGCCTACGAGATGAACGCAAAGGTGATCAGCGCCGCCGACCAGATGATGCAATCGACCACGGCGCTGTTCCGCTGAGGTGATGAACATGATCCGCACCGCGCTTCTCACCCTCTCCGCGCTGTTCGTGCTGGCGCTGCCGGCGCAGGCTGCCGACGACGGCATCGCAACGCCGACGCTGCGCGCCAGCGTCACCGTGACGTCGGACGTGGTCCGGGTCGGCGATCTCATCGACAATGCCGGTTCGGCCGCGCAGATCCCCGTCTATCGCTCGCCCGATCTCGGCACCACCGGCGCGCTGCCCGTCGCCCAGGTCCTGAGCGTGCTGCGCGCCAAGCAGGTGATCGGCGTGATGACCGGCGACATCACGGAAGTCCAGGTCACCCGGCTCGCCCGCACCCTTGCCAGCAAGGATCTCGAAAACGCAGTCGCCTCCGCACTCGAGCGCCGTTTCGGCCTTGGCGACGCCGCCAACATCACGGTCACCTTCGACCGTGGCATGTCCGACATGCGGCTCGATGCCACCAACACCGGCGCGCTCCAGGCGGTTGCGACCCGCTACGATGCCCGCAGCGGCCGCTTCGACATCTCCTTCGAGGTCGGGAACGAGGGTACGGTCCCGACCAAGCTGCACTTCACCGGCACCGCGATCGAGACGGTTGAGGTTGCCGTTCTGACCCGCGACATCGACCGCAGCGAGATGCTGAAATCCTCCGACGTCGCGCAAGAGCGCCGGCCGAAGGCCGAAGTGACCGGCGAGCCCGCGCTGCGCGAACGCGCCGTCGGCATGCAGCTGCGCCGGCCGATGCGCGCCGGCATGCCGATCCGCGTTGCCGACCTCGCCAAGCCCGAATTCGTGTCGCGCGACCAGAGCGTCACCGTCATCTACCAGGTCCCCGGGATCTATCTCACCACGCGCGGCAAGGCGATGGAGGGCGGTGCCGAGGGCGACACCGTGAGTGTCCTCAATCCGCAGACCAAGCGGACGCTGACCGGCGTCGTCACCGGCCGCGGCCAGGTCACCGTGCAGGGCGCCAGCCAGTCCGCGCCGATGCCGGCCGCGGTCGAGCAGACCTCCTCGCTCAAGCGCGACGAAGCGCCCGCCCCGGTCGACACCGAGGCCCTCGTCCGCAACCTGGTCCAGGCGCCTTCGTCGCCGGGCCAGATTGCACAAGCCCAGATTCCGCAAGCTCGCGTCTCGCAAGCACAGGCAAAGTAAGAGTTAGTCATGTCCGCTTTCAGTTCGGCTTACCGCCTTCGTCGCATCGCGATCTCTGCCCTGCTGCTGACAGCCAGCGCGCTGGGCGGCTGCTCCTCGATCGACCGCTTGTCGCAGATCGGCGAGCAACCGAAATTGTCGGCGATCGACAATCCGACGACGCAGCCCGGCTACAAGCCGGTGCAGATGCCGATGCCGAAGCCGGAAGTCGCCTCCTACAACCCGAACTCGCTGTGGCGTAACGGCAGCCGCGCCTTCTTCAAGGATCAGCGCGCCACCCATGTCGGCGACCTCCTGACGGTGACCGTGAACATCACCGACAAGGCCAATATCGAGAACGAGACCCAGCGCAGCCGGTCCAACAAGGAAGATTCGGGCATCACCGATTTCATCGGCGCGAAAACGCTCGGCGCGCAGGCGCAGAAGGTGCTGCCCGGCCGTATCCTGACTGCCGACTCCACCGCCTCCAGCGATGGCAAGGGCTCGGTCAACCGCACGGAAGCGTTGCAGACCAACGTCGCGGCCGTCGTGACCCAGGTGCTGCCGAACGGCAATCTCGTGGTCGAAGGCAAGCAGGAGATCCGCGTCAACTACGAGATCCGCGAGCTCGTGGTCGCCGGCATCGTCCGCCCCGAAGACATCCAGAGCGACAACACCATCGATTCCAGCAAGATCGCCCAGGCCCGCATCGCCTACGGCGGCCGCGGCCAGATCACGGACGTGCAGCAGCCCCGCTACGGCCAGCAAGTCATGGACGTGCTGCTGCCCTTCTAGCCTTCTCTAGGAGCTCCCACATCGTGTTCGCGAACCTAGGCGCGAACGACGATGTACTACGCGGCCCTCGCTAGCTCCCCTGGCGAGGGCCGCATGTATTTGGCCTGACGTGTCGCTGTGGCTCCGAGGCAGCTCCGTGCAATCGTATCGACGCTGCCGCGAGTAAGACCACCGCGATCCAATCAGGCGCGCGCGCGCGCGAATTAGTGAACATCGACAGCAATGACGGTGGAGAGAGCGCTACGTAAACGCCGCCTCCGCCACGCCCAGGCCGTCCAGCTCCATCCGCACCTTGTCGCCGGCTTTCAGCCACAGCGTCTTCACCAGGCTGCCCGTCAGCACGAGCTGTCCCGCGTGCAAGCCCTTGCCTTCGGCGGCGAGGTGGTTGGCGAGCCAGGCGAGGGCGTTGTGGGGGTGGCCGAGCACGTCAGCGCCAGTGCCGTGGCTGACCTCCTCTCCGTTGACGATGGCGCGGCCCTTGACCGCTTTCAGGTCCGGTACCGACGAGCGCGGAACCGAGGCGCCCAGCACACAGCCGGCGGCGAAGAAATCATCCGCGATCAGCGTCGGCGCGCCCATCGTCTCCCACTTCACGTAGCGGTCGTCCACGATCTCGATGGCGGGATGGTAGCTTTCAACGGCTTCGCCGACCCATTCGGCGGTGAACGGCGCCTCGCCGGCGGCGAGGTTGCGCTTTAGCCGCACCGCGATCTCGCATTCGACACCGACACGGACATAGTCGGCGACCGCGAGCTCCACGCCGCTGTCGTGCACACCCTTCTGGAACACACCCCCGCCGCAGGGGTGCGGAATGCCGATATACTCCTGCATGACCTGGCTGGTGCAGCCGATCTTGTAGCCGACCAGCGGCCCGACATGAGGCAGCAGGAGATCATGCAGCGCACGCTGGACCTGATAGCCCGCGGCCTCATCAGCAGGCGGAACTTCGAGCGCCGCGAGCGGCGCATGGTTGCGGCGCGCCAGCGCGATCGCCTTTGCGGCTTCAAGAATTTTGTCCATCGGCGCCGCCTCCCACGCGACCACAAGCATGGCCGGCACTTCAGCATCCCCGCCGGAGCCTGACAAGCGCCGGAGGCATGCGCCCATGCGGGTGGATTGCGCGCTGACGGATGCGGCCGACGGCCTCTTATCCGCCTTAAGGAAATATTGAGCTGGTCCAGGCTTCATGGGGATGCGCGTTGCAGCCTCGCACGAGGCCGGATTGCAGCGAGGCTTGATGCAGCTTGATCAGAGTCTCAGCATGCGAGTCGATCTCCTTGATGCGACTCGCAAAACCTCCCGCACCTGAAGCGAAGGCTATGTCTCATGTGAATTCACGTGAGCTTGCAGCAATGGACTCTAGCCCATTGATCGCGATTCGCTTTTCGCCATCGCGTACCCGTCAAGCACGCCGCGGCAAGCGATAGGCACAGCGCAGATTACGGCGCGAAACGGCGCGCCTTGCGTCCAAAAACGAAGAGCCGCATCACTGCGGCCCGGACTCTATTCGTCGCGATAGACCTTCTCGCGTTTCTCGTGGCGCTCCTGCGCTTCCACCGAGAGCGTCGCGATGGGCCGGGCTTCGAGCCGCTTCAGAGAGATCGGCTCGCCGGTGTCCTCGCAATAGCCGTAGGTATTGTCCTCGATGCGCTGGAGCGCGGCGTCGATCTTGGCGATCAACTTGCGCTGGCGGTCGCGGGCGCGGAGTTCGATAGCACGGTCGGTTTCCGACGATGCCCGATCGGCAAGATCGGGGTGGTTCACGTTCTCCTCCTGCAGAGCCTGCAGGGTGAGCTTGGACTCTTTCAGGATCTCATCCTTCCAGGCGAGGAGCTTCAAACGGAAGTACTCCTTCTGCCGGTCGTTCATGAAAGGCTCTTTTTCGGTCGGTCGGTAGTTTTTCAACTTTTCCAAGGGCGGCCTATCTATTTAAGCAACGACTCGCAACGAAACGGGTCCGTTGAGCCGGGGCTTATATAGCTACCCCTTGTGACAGACAATATTTCCTTAATGGCGCAGTTACCGCCCCCAAGCCCTTGCACAGGAACGTTTATCCGCAAATACCCGGGGGGCGGCCAAAAGCCTAGTAGCCCACCGTGAAACGCTGCCGCAGATGCGCCGGCTTCTCGATCTCGTCGGCAAGCGCGATGGCGTAATCGGCGAAGCTGATCCAGCTCTTCCCGTTCGCATCTGCGAGAAGCTGGTCGGTGCCGAGCCGGAACTGGCCCGTGCGGGCCCCCTCGACGAACAATGCGGATGGCGAGATGAAGGTCCAGTTCAGATCGTTTTCCTGCCGCAACAGGTCGAGGAAGACGCCGCCAGCTTCCGCCTCGGCCTTGTACTGGGCCGGAAAACCCGGGGTTGTGACCAGTTTGACACCGGGAGCGACCTCCAGACTGCCAGCGCCGCCAACGACCAGATAGCGGCCAACTTTCGAATCCTTGGCCGCGCGGATCAGCTTGTGCGGGTCGCTCGCCAGGAAGTGGACGGAGCTCACCGCAACGTCATGCCCGGTCCAGAGTTTGGCGAGACCGACCTGGTCGAGCACGTCGCCCTTGGTCGGCGTGACGTTTGGCAGTGCCGCAATCTTCTCGGGGTTCCGGGCGATGGCGGTAACCGCATGGCCGCGGCGGGACAGTTCCTTGGTGATTTCCGAACCGGCCCGGCCCGAGGCGCCGGCAACTGCGATTTTCATGGAAGGCTCCTTTGCTTCTAATAGTAACCACTGGTGACTAGATATCGCAAAGAATGCTGGTGTTAAGAGAGCACTTTGTGCTTACCTGCTTACGCGGGAGTAACCGAAGCCGAGCCAGGCGAGCGCAAGGAACCGAGATGAAACCCAATGTCTATGCCGCCGAGTGCCCGACACGCCAAATCCTCGATCGCGTCGGCGACAAATGGGCCGTGCTGATCCTGTTGCTGCTGCGCGAGGAGCCGATGCGCTTCAATCGGTTGCGCCGCACGATCGAAGGTATCTCGCAGAAGATGCTGAGCCAGGTTCTCAAGTCGCTCGAACGCGACGGCCTGCTCAAGCGCCGCGCCATCGCGACCGTGCCGGTGACGGTTGAATATTCGATCACGCAACTCGGCGTGACACTCGCCGCCGCGGTAGATCCATTGCGCGACTGGGCCGAGGAGAATTTGAAAGACGTGCTCGCCGCCCAGCGCCGCTACGACGCGCAGCAGCAGGAGGAAGCGGCGTAAAAGGTGAGGCAGACCGCTAGAGGACCCGTCATCCTGAGAGGTGCGAGTGGCGCGATGCAAAGCATCGCGCCGGGAGCCTCGAAGGATGAACGGCCGAGATACAGCCGGGCCGTCGCCCTTCGAGGCTTGCCCTGCTTTGCAGGGCGCGCACCTCAGCGTGACGGATAACGACTACGCCTGCCCGGCCTTCGCCAGTTCGACCTCGACGCGCAGCTCGATCTCGGACAGCACGGAATCGAGACCGGGATCGCCGGAGGACGATTTCAGGTTTGCCGCCGCATCGCGCAGCCGCATCACCGTCGAGGCGTCGAGATTGCCGGACAACAGTCCCATCTTGAGATCGTCGAGCACGTCGAGCGCGGTCTTGCCGCGGGCGACCGAGCGCTTGCGGCGCTCGATGGGATCTTCCTCGATGCCTTGCAGCGCGAGCAGCCCGTCGATGTTGGCGGTGGCCTTCGGTGCGGCGGCGCTGCGTGCCTCCTGCGCCGACGAGGTATCGGGCAGCACGAAGGTGCCGGAGCTCGTTCGCCTGGCCTGGCTGGCCGGAGTCCCAAGCGTGGTGCCATTCGGTCCGTAGATGCGCATCGGAGCAATCCGGGTGATCGATGCGCCACATTCGCCGCTTTATGGTTAACGGGGCGTAAACGGCCCGGCAATATCTGCCGACAGGCGGCAGTTTCGCTCCTCAGGGCGAACGGCGGCTAGCCTCGATCTAAAGAGATTTATTCAACCTTTTCAATCGCCTAGTCCCTCTGCTCCGGGTTGGCACAGTGCTCGCAGGGAAAGCGCCGGACCAGCTCGTCATGGGAGTGTCTGGCAGGTCCGAGGTGTGAGGAGGCTCTTTGAGGAGCCTTGGGGAGCAGAGGATGCCAGGCGTTCGTTGGGTGAGGATTTTTGGGCTGGCCTGTGCCGCGCTGTCAGCGCTGGCCATTTCGGCCGCGTCCGCAAACGCGACCTCGCGCATCAAGGATCTCGCCAATATCGAAGGTGTGCGGCAGAACCAGCTCATCGGCTATGGCCTCGTAGTCGGCCTCAACGGCACCGGCGACACCCTCAACAACATCCCCTTCACCAAGCAGTCGCTGCAGGCGATGCTCGAGCGCATGGGCGTCAACATCCGCGGCGCCACCATCCGCACCGGCAACGTCGCCGCCGTGATGGTCACAGGCAACCTGCCGGCCTTCGCGACGCAAGGCACGCGCATGGACGTCACCGTATCAGCGCTCGGCGATGCCAAGGATTTGCGCGGCGGCACCCTGCTCGTCACCCCCCTGCTCGGCGCCGACGGCAACGTCTATTCGGTCGCGCAGGGCTCACTCGCGATCTCCGGTTTCAATGCCGAGGGCGAAGCGGCGAAGATCGTGCGCGGAGTTCCGACCGTGGGCCGCATCGCCAACGGCGCCATCATCGAGCGCGAGATCGAGTTTGCGCTGAACCGCCTGCCGAACGTGCGGCTCGCGCTGCGCAACGCGGACTTCACCACCGCCAAGCGCATTGCGGCTGCGATCAACGACTATCTCGGCGTCAAGAGCGCCGAGCCGATCGATCCCTCGACCGTGCAGCTGACGATCCCGCCGGAGTTCAAAGGCAACGTGGTCGCTTTCCTGACCGAGATCGAGCAGCTCCAGGTCGATCCTGACCTCGCCGCCAAGATCATCATCGACGAACGTTCGGGTATCATCGTGATGGGCCGCGACGTTCGCGTCGCCACAGTCGCGGTCGCGCAGGGCAATCTCACGGTCACGATCTCCGAGAGCCCGCAGGTGAGCCAGCCCAACCCGCTGTCACGGGGCCGCACCGTGGTCACGCCGCGCTCCAGCGTCGGCGTCACGGAGGACGGCAAGAAGTTCGCCGTGGTCAAGGACGGCGTCTCGCTTCAGCAACTCGTCGACGGCCTCAACGGCCTCGGCATCGGCCCGCGCGACCTCATCAGCATCCTCCAGGCGATCAAGGCCGCCGGTGCGATCGAAGCCGACATCGAGGTGATGTGATGCAGACGGGCATGCTCAACAGCACACGCGTCACCGCCGCCCTCTCCTCGAATCCGGCCTTCTCGGTCGAAAGCCGCAACGGCCGGCCCGACTTCGAACTCGCTGCCGCGCTTCAGAAGGTTTCGCCGCAGCAGCAAGCCAAGGCACAGAAGACCGCCACCGACTTCGAGGGCATGTTCCTCAACAGCATGTTCGCGCAGATGACTTCGGGCCTGAAGGGCGAAGGCCCGTTCGGGGATACGCCGGGCACCGGCGTGTGGCGCTCGATGCTGACCGAGCAATATTCCAAGAACTTCGCCAGCGCCGGGGGTGTCGGTATTTCCCGCGACGTGTACCGCACCCTGATCATGCAGCAGGCCAAAACCACTCTTCGCACGGCATAGGGTCAAACGAGATGAACCACTTCAACGCGTCACGTCAGCCGATGCCCGCACAGCGCCCGAACGACGCGCAGGGCAACGCCGAGGCGCGCAAGCTCGCCGAAGACCTGATGGATGCGATGAACGCCCTGCTCGGCTTGATCGAACGCGAGACCGAACTGGTCCGCGCCGGCAAGGTCCGCGAGGCGATGACGATGGAAGGCAAGAAGCAGGAGCTGTCGCGGCGCTACGTCGGGGCCGTCAGCCAGTTGAAGGCCAACCAGGACAGGCTGGCGAAATCCGCGCCCGAGCTGCTCTCGACACTGCACCGCCACCACGACGCTTTCCGTGCCATGCTTCAGGTCAACCTCACCGTGCTCGCGACCGCGCATGCGGTTTCCGAAAGCGTCGTGCGCGGCGTCAACGCCGAGATCCAGAAGCGCAACGTGCCGAATACCTATACTGCTGCGGGACGCCGCGCGACGCCCGGCCCGCGTCACATCACGCCGCTCGCGGTCAGTCGCACGCTCTGAGCGCGCACACGGAACTGTCTCCAATTTTACGAAAAACCGCACGCCCAAAGCGTTGCGCGGTTAGGTACGTTTCCTTACTGGATGTTCAATCCTGGTGTTCCATGGTTGCGTATTGAGAGGGGTTGGGATTTGACTCACATAAGGCAACCAGGAGGCTGCCATGAGTACAGATTTCAGCATCAGGCCGGTGGGGATACCGGCCCCCGTACAGATCGTAACGACGTCGAATTCGGCGGCGAACGATGCCGTACAAACCGATTTGCCGGTGAGCCAGACGGTCGCCGCAGGCGATACGACCGCGCCTGCGCGCAATGATCTTCAAAGCAGCAATGAGAACATTTCGCGGCAGGTCGTGTTCGACCAGGCGGCTGCATCCATGGTCTTCCAGGTCGTCAATGAAAAGACGGATGCGGTGGTGAACCAGTTCCCCGACGAGGCGATGCTGCGCCGGCGCGCCTATTTCCACGCAATTGATTTGAAATCGGAACCCAACCGTCCGCTCAATACGGACCTCAGCGCCTGACGATCAGGTACCGAGCGTGGCCTGCGCGGTGTCGAGATAGGTCGAGCCGGTCGCGGGATCGGTGACGACGTTCTTGATCTGCGCCTTTCCGACATTGGTCAGCGTGAACTTCGTGTTGCCGAATCGGAACGAGTTGTCCTTGATCAGCACCTGCTGATACTGCGACGTGCCGTTGCTCTGGTAGCGGATCTGCGCCCGAAATCCGTTGACCTGCGAGATGTTGAGCGAGAACTTCTTGCCGTCGGAATAGGTGCCGCTCCAGCTCCCCTGATAGAGCGTCGGGTCGACCGCCACATACCTTGTCTTGCTCGGCGCAGATACGCTTGCCGACTTGTACGCGCTCGACAGGATGCTCATGACGTCGGCCATGGCTGCGCTCCGCTCAGGGACGGCCGGACAGACCGGCAGCGATGTTGCGGTTGATCTCGATCAGCGGGCGGAAATGATCGAACTGCGGGCTCATCTGCAGCGCCGCGGTCTGGCTCAGCACGAACACGCTGATATTGGCGATCTTCTGCCGGACCTCGAGCGGCTGCGGATTGTTCTCGCGCATGGCTTCGCTGAGGAAGATGGTCCAGAGCTTGCGATTGAACATCAGCGCCTGTGTGGTCTGCTCGCTGAACGGATCGGCGGCGTTGATCGCGTCCTGGAGCTTGTTCGCGGCCTTCAACAAGGTCTGCGCCTCAACGTCGCGAGGAGATGCGGTGGTCGTTGCGACACGCGCGTAGGCCGAGGCAGCGGAATTCGACATCAATCACACCTTGGAATCTTCCTAGCCCGTTGAACGGACTTAAGGATTTCTTTCCCAACCCTATGCAGCGCCGCTTAAGATTTGCTTACATGTGCGCCTGGAAGCTCTCCGGATTATTACGGGTCACTTCCTGAGCGCGATGATAGAAGCGCAAGACGCAAGCTGTAAACCTGCACTGCATCATGCCCAGCGATCGCAGCTAATCCAGTCTTAGCGAACTCCCTCAAAACAACGGCGGGGCGTGGCCCCGCCGCGACTCATCGGCCGGCGATCTCGCGGCGAAATTACTTGAGCAGCTGCAGCACGCTCTGCTGCGACTGGTTCGCCAGCGACAGCGCGGAGACCGCGATCGACTGACGGGTCGACAACGCCTGGCTGTTGGCCGCTTCCTCGTTGGTGTCGGCCAGCGTCAGGTTGGACGAGCCGGTTTGCAGCACGTTGATCAGGTTCTTCGAGAAGTCCTGACGCACCTGCACGATCGACAGATTGGAGCCGAGCGCCGAGCCTTCCGAGCGCAGCGTGCTGGAGGCGGCGTTCAGGCTCGCGAGCACCTTGTTGGTCGCGCCATTGTCGATGAAGTCGACGCCGTTGACGAGGTTGCTGAGGCCGAGACCCGCCGCGTTGAACACCACGCCGTTGATGTTGAGCGTCGAGCTGCCGGTCTCGTTGAAGATGAGCTTCAGCGTATCGCCATTGAGCAGGTTGACGCCGTTGAAGGAGGAGTCCTGCGAGGTCGTATCGATCTGCGCCAGAATGTTGTTGAATTGGCCGACGAGACTTGAACGCGCCGTCTGCGCGACCGGATCCTGGATCGGCGGCTGTGCGGTCGTGAACGTGAGCGAGCTCGTGATGGTACCGCCGACCGCACCGCCGGCGATCGTGGAACCCAGCGTCGAGGACGCGTATTCGTTGACAGTGGAAACCGTAAGCACGCCATTGGCGTCGATGGTTGCCGTCAAGTGGTTCGCCTGAAGCTGCGCGTTGAGCTGGTCGAGCGTCTTGACCGTGCCGTTGGTGCCGTCACCGAACGTGACGTTGACCGGCGTTCCGCCGTTGAACGAGGTGAAGGTCAGGGTCTTGCCGCTGATGCCGCCAACGCCGCTCTGGCGGGCCGCGGTGAAAGCCGACGCGGTGCCGGTGTTGCCGGCCAGTCCGAGCGCGGCCAACGAATTCCCTGTGCCCGTGATCGATAGATCAGCATTGATGCCGGTCGACAGCTTGAGCTGGCCGGAGGTATTAATCGACGAAGCGCTCTGCCCCGACGCGGTCGCAAGCGTACCACCGCCACTGCCGTTCAGTGTGAAGGTCTGCACGCCGGTCGCGAAGTCGATCGCCTTCAGCACATCGGCGATCGTGCCGGTCTGTAGATAGACCGTCGAGTTGCCGTTGCCGTCGGTCTCGACGTGACCGCTGACGCCGAAGCCGCTCGGAACGGCCGGAGCATTCGTCGAACCCGGAACCGGTGCGTTCTTGAAGGTGATGACGTGCCCGTCGACATTGAGCGTCGAGCCGTCCTGGATCAGCGAACCGAGGGAGCCGGGAGCGGTCGCGCGCGCGATATTCAGCGTCGCGTTGCCGCCACCCGTTGCAGTGGTGAGGCCCAAGGCGTTGAGGAAGTCGGCCTTGCCCGTGATGGACACGTCGGCGCCCGTCGAGGTCTCGATCGTCGCGATACCGCTGGCAAGAGACGAAGGCGTCGCGCCGGAGGCTACGCCGATGGTCGCAACACCGCTGTTGTTGATCGAAGCGGTCTTCACGCCGCTGGCGAGGTCGATCGCACTCAGCAGGTCATTGACCTTCGCAACCGGTGCACCCGTCGTGCCGAGATAGACGGTCGAATTGCCGTTGCCGTCAGTGAGAATCGTGCCGCCGGCGTTGACGCCCGATCCGGCCGGAATGGCCGTGCCGGCCGGAGCGGAGCCGGCGCGGAAGGTAATCGTGTGGCCGTTGACGGTCATCGTATCGCCGTCCGAGGGAGACGAGGCGACGAGGTTTGAAGCACCGCCGACGCCGATCAGGGTCGCAGTGCCGGCCAGCAACGTCGAGTTGTCGGAAGCCTTCACCGCAGATGCGGCGGGGGTGACGTAGCTGCCCTGGGCGGCGCTGCCCAGCAAGGTCGTCGCCAGAGCAGCCGTCGTACCACCGGCCGTGCCGTCGAAGAGAACATTGCTGGACGCCGTTGCGCTGCCATAGCTCGTGGTGCCGCGCAGGTCCGCAGGCGTCGCGCCGGGGATCGTGGTCGAAATGTTCGACTTTGTCGAGTAGCCAACCGTGGTCTGGAGCGCTTGATTGGCGATCGATTTCGCGCTGTCGATCAGCTTCTGCAGCGAAGTGATGCCGGTGTTCGCCGCCTGGAGCACCTGCACACCGTTATTGATGCCGTCGAGCAGGTTGCTGATGTCGCTCGCCCGGTTGTCCAACCCCTGCGCCGTGAAGAAATTCGTCGGATTGTCCAGCGCCGAGTTGACCTTCTTGCCGGTCGAAAGGCGCGACTGGGTGGTGGCGAGGAGGTCGGCCGTTGATTGCAGCGACAACAGGTTCTGGCGAACTGACGCCGAGAGAACGATGTTGGACATTGGCGGTCTTCCTTTTGAACCGGATACGAATCGGGCTCGCCGATCTGAAAGCGGGCTTTGGTCGAGTTTTAGGGTCTGTCCTTTAAAGTATGGTTAACGGCGACTTAAGGGATAGGGTTAATGCCGGGTTAGCGCCCTGCCCGCCAATTGGAGGCAACAAAAAGCGGCGGGACCGAAGCCCCGCCGCTCTCTTTTATGTTGTAATTTCAGTTGCTTACTAGCGGAGCAGCTGGAGCACGCTCTGCTGCGAGGTGTTGGCCAGTGACAGCGCGGACACCGCGATCGACTGGCGGGTCGACAGCGCCTGGCTGTTGGCCGCCTCCTCGTTGGTGTCGGCCAGCGTCAGGTTGGATGAACCGGTCTGCAGCACGTTGATCAGGTTCTTGTTGAAGTCCTGGCGCACCTGCACCACGGAGAGGTTCGAACCGAGGGTCGACGCTTCCGACCGCAGTGTGCTCGATGCCGCGTTCAGGCTGGTGAGCACCTTGTTGGTCGCGGAGTTGTCGATGAAGTCGGTGCCCTGCACCAGGCCAGCCAAACCCAGACCCTTCGAGTTGAAGGTCACGCCGGTGATGTTCAGGCTCGACTTGCCGGTCTCGTCGAACACCAGCTTGAGCTGATCGCCATTGAGCAGGTTTACGCCGTTGAAGGACGAGTCGACCGAGGTCGTGTCGATCTGCGACATGATGTTGTTGTACTGCGCAACCAGGTTCGAACGAGTGGCCTGAGCAACCGGATCGACGGTCGGAGTGGTCGCATTGGTCCACGTCAGGGCTGTGGTAATCGTGCCGCCGATCGCACCACCGGCAACAGCCGAGCCGATTGTCGAAGACGCATAGTCGTTGGTCACGGACACCGTGAGCAGGCCGTTGGCGTCGATCGTGGCGGTCAGGTTGTTGGCTTGAAGCTGCGTGTTGAGCTGATCGAGCGTCTTGACCGTGCCGCCGGTGCCGTCGCCGAAGGTGACATTGACCGCCGTACCGCCGTTGAAGGAGGCGAAGGTCAAGGTTTTGCCGGAGATGCTGCCGGGTGCGGCGGCACGGCTCGCGGTGAACGCTGTGCCGGTGCCGGTCGAACCGGTGAGACCGAGCGAGGACAGTGCGTTGCCAGAACCGGTGATCGACAGATCCGAGTTCGCACCGGTCGAGATGTGCAGCGCGCCGGCGACGATCGAGGAGTTCGTCGCGCCCGCGGTGGTCTGCAAGGTCGCCGTGCCCGAGGTGGTGGACTTGATCGTCTGCACGCCGGTGGCGAGGTCGATCGCGGTCAGCACGTCGGACACCTTGCCCGCCTGCAGATACACCGTCGAGTTGCCGTTGCCGTCGGTGACCACGTTGCTGCCGGTGCCGGCAATGCTGGAGCCGGTCGGAACGTTGGCCGCCGCAGGCACCACCGCGTTCTTGAACGTGATGGTCTTGCCGTTGACGTTCAGCGTCGAACCATCCGAGATCAGCGAGCCGAGGCTGCCCGAGGCGGTCGTTCGGGTTGCGGTGACCGTGGCGTTGCCCGAGCCGGTCGCACTGGTCAATCCCAGGGCACCCAGCAGGTCAGCCTTGCCGACGACATTCAGATCGCCGCCCGTCGAGGTCTCGAGCGTGATCTTACCGCCGGTGATCGAGGACGCAGTGTTGCCCGTCGGGGTCGAGAGAGCGGCAGTACCGGCGGTCGTGTTCACCACAGCGTTCTGCACGCCGCTCGCGAGGTCGATGGCGTTCAGAACGTCGCCCACTGTCGCGGTGGAGTTGGACGCACCGGAGCCCAGATAGACGATCGAGTTGCCATTGCCGTCGGTGGCGATGTTGCCGGTTTGGCCGTAACCGGCCGGCAGGGTGTTGGTCGACCCCGTAACACTCGGAAGGTCGCCGGACTTGAAGGTGATCGAGTGACCGTTGACCGTGAAGCTCGTGCCGTCCGTAAACTGCGTGGCTCCGATCAGTGACAGACCCGCGTTGGCTGGCGTGCCGCCGCCGGTGCCGTACAGCAGGGTGCCGGTGGTGATGGCCGTTGCCGTGGTCTGGTTGTCCTTCACCTGGCTGCCGGTCGTCGCGCCGATGGTGCCGCCGAGCGTGGTGCTGCCCGCAGCCGCCGTCGTGCCACCGGCGGTGCCGGAGAACAGCACGTTCGAGAGCGCGGTCGCGCTGGAATAAGTGGTCGTGCCGCGCAGATCTGCCGCGGTTGCGCCCGCGATCGTGGTCGAGACGTTCGACTTGGACGAATAGCCGACCGTGGTCTGCAGCGCCTGATTGGCGATCGACTTTGCGCTGTCGAGCAGCTTCGACAGCGAGGTGATGCCGGTGTTGGCGGCCTGAAGCACCTGCACACCGTTGGCGATGCCATCGAGCAGGTTGTTGATGTCGCTGGCGCGGTTGTCGAGCGACTGGGCCGTGAAGAAGTTGGTGGGGTTGTCGAGCGCCGAGTTCACCTTCTTGCCGGTCGACAGACGGGACTGGGTGGTGGCGAGCAGGTCGGCGGTGGACTGGAGAGACAGCAGGTTCTGACGAACCGACGCAGAGAGAACGATACCGGACATAACTCTTACCCTTCTGGTTTACGCGTCTTCGTTCGATCGCTTCGGATCGAGTGACGCGCACAGCCTGCGCGGACATGGCTAACAAAGGGTGAAATCCAATCTCGAACCGTAAGCGCCGATTCACCATAAGGCGGCGGAAGTCCTTTTCACGCGATGATGATCCATTTGAAATCTCTCGGCTTTCTCTCGCGTTTGCTCCCCGTTAACCATAACCAGCGGTTACTTTTTGGCAGCTGCAAAAGCGCGTTTCGATTGCATGCGCACAAAGAAAACGGCGGGACCGAAGCCCCGCCGTCGATTTTCTTTCGTGATGTCAGCCGCTATTAGCGGAGCAGCTGGAGCACGCTCTGCTGCGACTGGTTGGCCAGCGACAGTGCGGAGACCGCAATCGACTGGCGGGTCGACAGCGCCTGGCTGTTGGCGGCTTCGACATTGGTGTCGGCCAGCGTCAGGTTGGACGAACCGGTCTGCAGCACGTTGATCAGGTTCTTGTTGAAGTCCTGACGCACCTGCACGACGGAGAGGTTCGAACCAAGGGTTGAAGCTTCAGAACGCAGCGTGCTCGACGCCGTGTTCAGGTTAGCCAGCACCTTGTTGGAGGCTGAGTTGTCGATGAAGTCGGTGCCCTGCACCAGCGAGGCCAGACCCAGACCCTTCGAGTTGAAGGTCACGCCGGTGATGTTCAGGCTCGACTTGCCGGTCTCGTCGAACACCAGCTTGAGCTGATCGCCATTGAGCAGGTTCACGCCGTTGAAGGACGCGTCCTGTGAAGTCGTGTCGATCTGCTGCAAGATGTTGTTGTACTGGGACACCAGGTTGGTACGGGTGGCCTGGGCAACCGCGTCAGCAACCGGCGCGGAGGCGTTCGACCAAGTCAGCGACGTCGTAACCGTACCGCCAATCGTACCACCGGCGGAGGCAGAGCCGATCGTCGAGGACGCATAGTCGTTGGTCGCGGACACCGTGAGCAGGCCGTTGGCGTCGATCGTGGCGGTCAGGTTGTTGGCCTGAAGCTGCGTGTTGAGCTGATCGAGCGTCTTGACCGTGCCGCCGGTGCCGTCGCCGAAGGTGACGTTGACCGCCGTACCGCCGTTGAAGGAGGTGAAGGTCAAGGTCTTGCCGGAGATACCGCCGGCTCCAGCGGTGCGGCTCGCGGTGAACGCTGTGCCGGTGCCGGTCGAACCGGTGAGACCGAGCGAGGACAGTGCGTTGCCCGCACCGGTGATCGACAGATCCGAGTTCGCACCGGTCGAGATGTGCAGCGCGCCGGCGACGATCGAGGAGTTCGTCGCGCCCGCGGTGGTCTGCAAGGTCGCCGTGCCCGAGGTGGTGGACTTGATCGTCTGCACGCCGGTGGCGAGGTCGATCGCGGTCAGCACGTCGGACACCTTGCCCGCCTGCAGATACACCGTCGAGTTGCCGTTGCCGTCAGTGACCACGTTGCTGCCGGTGCCGGCAATGCTGGAGCCGGTCGGAACGTTGGCCGCCGCAGGCACCACCGCGTTCTTGAACGTGATGGTCTTGCCGTTGACGTTCAGCGTCGAACCATCCGAGATCAGCGAGCCGAGGCTGCCCGAGGCGGTCGTTCGGGTCGCGGTGACCGTGGCGTTGCCCGAGCCGGTCGCACTGGTCAATCCGAGGGCACCCAGCAGGTCAGCCTTGCCGACGACATTCAGATCGCCGCCCGTCGAGGTCTCGAGCGTGATCTTACCGCCGGTGATCGAGGACGCAGTGTTGCCCGTCGGGGTCGAGAGAGCGGCAGTACCGGCGGTCGTGTTCACCACAGCGTTCTGCACGCCGCTCGCGAGGTCGATGGCGTTCAGAACGTCGCCCACTGTCGCGGTGGAGTTGGACGCACCGGAGCCCAGATAGACGATCGAGTTGCCATTGCCGTCGGTGGCGATGTTGCCGGTTTGGCCGTAACCGGCCGGCAGGGTGTTGGTCGACCCCGTAACACTCGGAAGGTCGCCGGACTTGAAGGTGATCGAGTGACCGTTGACCGTGAAGCTCGTGCCGTCCGTGAACTGCGTGGCTCCGATCAGTGACAGACCCGCGTTGGCTGGCGTGCCGCCGCCGGTGCCGTACAGCAGGGTGCCGGTGGTGATGGCCGTTGCCGTGGTCTGGTTGTCCTTCACCTGGCTGCCGGTCGTCGCGCCGATGGTGCCGCCGAGCGTGGTGCTGCCCGCAGCCGCCGTCGCGCCGCCGGCGGCGCCGGAGAACAGCACGTTGGTCAGCGCAGTCGCGCTGGTGTAGGTCGTCGTGCCGCGCAGGTCGGACGCGGTCGCACCCGCGATCGTGGTCGAGACGTTCGACTTGGTCGAATAGCCGACCGTGGTCTGCAGCGCCTGATTGGCGATCGACTTTGCGGAGTCGATCAGCTTCGACAGCGAGGTGATGCCGGTGTTGGCGGCCTGAAGCACCTGCACACCGTTGCCAATGCCATCGAGCAGGTTGTTGATGTCGCTGGCGCGGTTGTCGAGCGACTGGGCCGTGAAGAAGTTGGTGGGGTTATCGAGCGCCGAGTTCACCTTGTTGCCGGTGGCCAGATGGTTCTGGGTGGTGGCGAGCAGGTCAGCGGTGGACTGGAGGGAGAGCAGGTTCTGGCGAACCGAGGCGGAGAGAACGATACCGGACATACTGTTACCTTTCTGGTAGCTACGCGTCCTGTCTGACCGACATTGATCAAACGACCGGCGGACGGTGCCTTCGAGCCTCTAACAATCCGTGAAATGAAACCGGTGGTTTGTCCGAGTCGACCTGCCGAATGCTCGCAGAACGTGCGACGACGGCATCAAAGAGCAGTAGACACCATTGAAATATTTGATGTTTCTGCCGCCGCCCAAATCGTTCACGACCCGTTAACTATGTTGCGCAAGGATTGGCTCCAGATCAGAGCTGATCGCCCTCGCCATCCGAGCCGCCGATCGGTCGTTAAGAACGAGTTGATGGAGAACAGGCATGGCTCTCAAGGTCGAGCTCAAACCGCACGAACGCATCATCGTCGGTAACTGCGTGATAACCAACACCGACCAGCGCGCCCGCCTTCTGATCGACGGCGAGAACGTGCCGATCCTGCGCGAGCGCGACATCCTCACCCCGGAGACCGCCGATACGCCTGCCAAGCTCGTCTATCTGGCGGTCCAGTTGATGTACATCTCGCCGGATCCGCAGACCCAGCACGGTACCTATTTCAACCTGGTACGCGACATCGTCACCGCGGTGCCGAGCTCCTGGTCGATCATCGAGGGCATCAACAACAACATCATGAGCGGCGATCTCTACCGCGCGCTGAAAGAAGCCCGCAAGCTGATCGCCTACGAAGAGAAGCTGCGGGACCAATACAAGGCCACGCATCCCGAGGCTGACGTGAGCTCTGCCGCCTGATCGCAAACCGCCTCAACGACGACGGCCCCGGCTCATCTCCGGGGCCGTTGTCGTTTCAGCCCAGCGCTGTCATTGCGCGGCGAGCGGCGGCGCCTCGACCTCGATCAATCCGCCTGTTCGCTGCGCGCCGAACCTGATCACGGCCGCCACCAGCGCGTCGATATCGATCTCCGCGGTGCGATGATTGACGATCGCGGCGCGGATCGCGAACTTGCCATCCAGCGTCGTGCTCGACGGCGCCGCGATGCCGGACTCCTGGATATCGGCGACGATCTCGCGATTGACCGCGTCCTCGGCGCGGTAGCGGAAGCAGACGATGTTGAGATTGACGGGCGCGAGCAGCTCGAGCCGGGGCTCGGCGAGCACACGCGCTTCCAGATATTTCGCGAGCGCGCAGCTTCGCGCAATCACCGCGCCCAGCCTGTCTGTGCCGAACGTCTTCAGCGTGAACCAAGTCTTCAACGCGCGGAAGCCGCGCGACAGATCGGGACCGAGATCGCACGGCCATACCGCGCCGGCCGCAAGCCCCCTCGCCTCGCGACCGAGATAGGCCGCCGGTTGCGCAAAGGCCGCCCTGTGACTTTCGCCGTCGCGCACCAGCAGAAAGCCGGCGTCATAAGGCACCTGCCCCCATTTGTGGAAGTCGAGCGCAATCGAGTCCGCAAGCTCGATGCCCTCGAGCATCGGCGCGAGCTCGGGCGAGAGGATCGCGAGTGCGCCGAAGGCACCGTCGACGTGAAACCAGATCCCCTCCTCACGACACAGCTCTGCAACCGCCTTGAGATCGTCGATCGCACCGATGTCGACGGTGCCGGCAGATGCGGTGACCAGGAACGGCTTGAGGCCGACATTGCGATCGACGGCGATCTGCGCGCGCAGCGCGGCGATGTCGATGCGATGATCGGCGTCGACATCGATCTTGCGGAGTGCATCGGTGCCAAATCCTGCAATGTCCATCGCGCGGGAGATGCAGCCATGCGCAGCCTTCGACGCATAGGCCGTGAGCAGCGCGCCATCGTTGCCGATGCCGTGCTGCCGTGCCGGCGCGCCGAGCGCGCTCGTGCGCGCCACCAGCACGGCCATCAGATTGGCCATCGACGTACCCGTGACGAAGATACCGCTCGCACCTTGCGGAAAGCCGAACAGGCCGCGCATCCACGCGACGATCTGGCGCTCGACTTCGATCGGCATGTGATCGCGCCCGCCGAGATTGGCGTTGAGGCCGGCCGCAAGCATTTCCGCAACCATGCCGACGGCGGTGCCGCCACCATGCACCCAGCCCATGAAGCCGGGATGAACATTGCCGGTCGCGTAAGGCGCAACGTGCTCGGAGAATTCGCGATAGACCTCCGCGAGATCGCTTGCCTCGCGCGGCAGGTCGGTTCTCACAGCGGCGCGAACCGCGTCGGGGATGGGTTGCCAGACCGGACGCCCGCGGACATTGGCGATGCCGTCGATCGCTTCGTCCAGCATGCGATGCGCCAGCGCGCGAAACTCGCTCCAGTCCTGCGGATCGAGCGATCCGTTCGCGACGCCGGTCAGCGTGTTGCGGATGATCTCGTTCATGCTGCGCTCACGGCGCCGGCCTTGTCAGTCGGCTTGGCATGCCGCGACAGCATCGCGGTGAATGCGGTAAAGATCTTGCGCATCTGCGGCGGCTTGTAGGGAAACACAAGTGGCGAATCCATGTTGTGGACGACCGCGGTGTTGTCGGCTTCGAACACCAGAAGCTCGCCGCTCTGGTTCTCGGCGCAATCGACGATGAAATAATCGAGCCCGACGCGCCGGCTCATTTCGTCGAGCGCGCCTTTGTGGCGTACCGCGAAGGAGTTGTCGAAATCCTGCATGAAGATCGCTTCTTCGGCGCGCTTCTTTTCACTGAACGCCATGTAGGCGTTGAGATACCAGATGTCCCAGCGATCGGCGATCGCCATATGACAGGCATAGGGCTTGCCGTCGACCATGGCGAGCCGGATCTTGCGATAGAGGCCGTCGGGACCCGCATAGTCGACGAAACGTGCGACGAAAAAATCCTGCTCCTCCCGCGCGGCAAGATAGGCCGCGAGCGCCGCCGCATCGTCGAGCTTCGCAAGTCCGACGCCGGCATGGGTGCCGCGCGGCCGCGCGATCATCGGAAAGTGCAACTCGCCCGTGATCTCGTTGCAGGCGATCCGCCCCTCCGAGAGAGCAGTCAATTGCCCGCGGGTGGCGTGGGCGGTGACGGGAATGTCGAGACCCGGGATATCAGCCAACAGCCGAAACAGCTTGTCGCGATCGAGATTGCCGATCCGTTCCGGGCGATTGAGCAGCGGTCGCGGCCAGCGCGGCGCAGCCTTTTCGATCAGCGCAAGCGGTTCGCGGCATTCCTCGGAATCGGACGCAACCACGATGGCAACGTCATGATCGGGTAGCGTATCCGGCAGTCCGCTTGTCTTGGTCACATAGAGCGTCAACAGCTCGACATCGGAGCCTTCGAGCAGGAATTCGATCGGCGTGTTGCCGCCCATGTCGATGTCGGCCGCCAGCGCAAGCAGGCGCAGGCCCGGCTTCGGCGCGCTGGACGGCGTACGAAACAACTGATGGAAGGAGAGCACCTCGGACTGGATCAGGAGCCCGGCCTCCTTCTCGCCCTGAAGCTGGGCAATCAGCGACAGATCGAGCCCCTCGCCCGCCTGCGCCGTCCCCTCCGCGATCCGCGCCAGCAGATGCGCGCGCAAGGGGTGCAGATCGACGCCCTCGAAGGCCTGGCGCGTCAGATGCGCAAAGCCGATACGATCGGCATAATCAGGCGCGGCAAGCGGATGCAACATCTCACACCTCAACAAGGCTATGCCGGCACGGCGGCGGTACGGTCGAGCAGCAGCTCGATCTTCACCAGGGCATGGGCGATGCGATCGAGAATGTGCTGCACATTGCGTTGCGCCTGCGCGCCGTCGGGCGACCAGGCGTCGGTTAGGAGCCGCGCACCGACGCATAGCCGCAGAGCAGCCCGCGGAACGCCATCGGGTTGCTCCAACCGCACCGGCTGGCCGAGGAGATAGCGCTGCGCTGCCACCTGCCGGTCGGCCGCGCTGCCGCCGATGGCATCATTCATATCGCGCTCCAACGCACGGTGAACAGCGCTGGTGTCGGCGATGGATACCGGCTTGCCATCGCGCAACGGCGTGAACGGAAAGATCGAACGCTGCGCAAATTCTTCATCATCCGGATCGGCGGTGTCAGCGGGCGCCGGGATGGCGAGCAGCGACGGCGATAACGCGATCATCCTCTCGATGCCGGACGCAAGCGCGGCGAGCGTCCTGGTGCGGAACGCGCCGGGCACGGCATAGTGGCTGCCGATCTCGGCGAGCGCCGCTTCCCAGCGCAGCCATTGGCCGAAATTCGGACGACGCTCGAAGCGCGAGCGTAGCGCCCTCCAGGCGATCGGCCAGTCGCAACGGCCCGCATAGTCGAGGAAACCAGGCGCGATCGCTTCGATCCGGTCGAGCGCCCGGGACAGTCCCTTCGGCATCAGCAGCGCGCCGCTGAAGGCGGGGCCACCAAAGAATTTCGAGCCCGTGATCAGCACCATGTAACCGCGATCGAGACAGGACCGCAGCCGCCGACGGCCGAGCCGCGCCTGACAGGCATCGACGACCACCTGAACCTTGCGCGGCCAGCGCTGCGCGATCTCATCGAGACAGGCGGCGCTCGGCGCGCGCCAGCCGAGCTTTGACGAATCCATGATGTGCAACAGAACGCGCCGGCCTTGCTTCAGGCTGCTCTCGATGGCACGCATGACTTCCGCATCCGCGTCAATACGCATCGAACGGCCGGAGGCTGCATCGAGCAGCGGGATCGCGATGCTGTCGCCGGCGAGGCCCGCGATCGCAGCGTCCTTGCGCACGATGATGCCGCTCGCCGTCATCGTGCTGAAGTGGTGCCCGCGCGCGCTATGAACGGTGCCAGTGCCGGTCTGGTCGGCGCCAACCACGATCGTTACCGGCGCCGCACCGAGCACCGCGCGCGCGAGGAACAAGGCATGAAGCTGAGAGTCCGTGCCCGACGCCGAGAACACCACGTCAACGCTCGACTGCAGCTGAAAATGGCCGCGCAGCTCGTCGCGCATATCCTCGCAGCGCCGATCGAAGGCGACCTCGACTTCGTCGAACAACGATTTGTGCACCAGCTCCTCGCGTGCCAGCGCGGCGCGGTCATAGGCCGCCTGCGAGATCGGCGATGCCGTCGACGAGGCGAAATTCCAGATCGCGGGTTCGGGCGACGCCGCGCAGCCATAGGCATTGACGCGGTCATGGGGGTCGAGCGCCAGTCGCCGATCTCCGCCGGAGACGAGCAAGGTATCCAGCGGAGTGAAGAGGTCGCGCAGGCGATAGCGCGAGCCGCGCTCGGACGCGCGGTCGATATCGGGGGGGCGGGACGCGCCGATGCTCATCCCGACTGACTCACGCCGCGTCGGCCGCCGCCCCGGGGGCTGGCGCAAATTGCGAGGCGATATCGCCATGGAATACCGACGGCCCGACATGATCGAGCGAGCTCTGGATATCGGCCCAGATCACGCCGCCGATATCGGTCCAGCGCTTGCAGAACGCGAAGTCCTCGGAGAGATACGTGCCGGTCGCAGGATCGATCATGCACTCGAACAGCGCGAACCGGTTCTGGCTCGCGGCGAGCGAGTCATGGGAATGCTCGCGGAAGAATTGCAGATTGGCGTAATCGGGATGGCGGCACATCACCTCCAGCGCCTGGCGGCGGATCATCAGGAAACCCGTCCCGGCATAACGCACGCGGGTAAAGCCGTTGACCACCACGATGCGATCAGGATCCTCGATCTCGAGCACGTAGTCGAGCGAGGCCGCCGTCACGTCGGTGCGGCCGGCGTGGATCGCTCTCTTCGCCTTGTCCCAATTGACCCGCTTGATCGGATAGCAGCCGGCGACGACATCGGCGCCGGATTCGATCAGCCGGAACACCTGCTCGGGCCTGAAGCCGATGTCGGCATCGATGAACAGGAAATGCGTCGCATCGGGGTCGTCCAGGAACATCGCGACCAGATTGGCCCGTGCGCGCGTGATCAGCGCATCGCCGTCACGCAGCAGCACCTTGAGCCCGAGATTGGACATGCCGTGCACGGCGCGCTGGAGCGCGAAGATGGAGCTCGCGTAAATGCTCGACACCTGGCCGCCGAAGCAGGGCGTAGCCACCACCAATTGCATCTTGTCCGACATTGACGGCTCCGCGCCCCGCTTAAATCCTCTCCAAGAGGTAAACAGGCATGGTTAATGGCGCCTTAATGCGCCGCTACAGGTACTTGACCAGCGAGAGCTGCGCGAGATTGGCGGTAGTTTGGTAGGACGCCTGCAGCGCGTTCTGAAGCGACAGGATTTCGCTCGCGACCTGATCGGGCGATGCGGACTCCGCCTGGTCGACGATGGTCTGCAGCTGCGCTTTGGCCTGGGTCTGGCGCGTGGTCGCGTCCTTCATGGTGTTCTGGGCCATCGCGATGTCGGTCTGGATGTCCTCGATCTTCTGCTGGCCCTGCTGCGGCGTCAGCGCCTGCGTGGTGCGCAGGCTCAGGGCTGCGACCGCCCCACCCGAATATTGCCCGGTCGGCGAGGTCGAGAACGTGCCGTACACGGCGATCGCCTGCAATTGCTTGCGGATCGCGTCCTCGTCGGCCTGCGCGCCATATTGTACCGTGACCGAATCGTCGACCCGTGCCACCGCGGTCGAGCGCGCCGAGCCCGGCCCGTCATTGCCGGTGTACCATTTCACCGTTGTGGCCGAGCCGTTCACCAGCGTCGTCGCCGAGCTCGCCGGCGATGAGCCCACGCGCAACGGCGGTTGCGTCGCGGCGATCGGCGACGACGCGAAGCCCAGCGCGCCGAGCGCTGCGGTCGCGCCCGCCGTCGACCCGGAGATGCTCAAGGTCGCGGCATTGTCGGTGTTGATGGTGATCGAGCCGCCATGGATTGCCGATGGCTTCGAGGTGCCCGTGATCTGGTCGATCTTGCTCATCAGGGTCTGGATGCTGTCGGTGACGTTGAGCTGGTTGCCGGTCGCGCCTGAGGCAACGAAGCTCACCGTGGTGCCGTTGATGGTGATGCTGTCGCCGGCCGAGAAGCCCGGCGAGATCGAGTCGGAGGGCGCCGTGCCCGAGAGCGCGGTGGTGCCGCTGATCGGTGCCGCAGGGCTTGCCTGGTTGTTCTTGGCAGCGCCGATCGCCGAGCTGTCGGTGTTGAAGAAATTGTCGCCGGCGGTCACGGCCGATGCCGCCACCAGCGACGTGTTGGCGAGCTTCGTGATGGCGGTGTTCAGCGCGGTGTTGAAGTTGGTCGCCGTGGTGACCGGGTTGGGCGCAACCGGCGGAACGGCCGAGGGATTACCGGTGTCGACCGCAAAGCTGCCGACCGGCACCGGCGTTGCGGTGCTCGCGGTCAGGTCGACCTGCTCGGTCGAACCATCAGGCAGCGAGAACTGCACACTGATCTTGTCGCCGTTGCTGGGAGGCGTGGCGCCGAAATTGACCGAGAACGACACCGGCGAGCCGCTCGGACCTGTGACCGTTGCGCCCGTCAGGTTCGAGGAGACCGCTGAGATCTTCAACCCGAACGGCGATGCCGGGCTGTCCTCCGCCACCTGCACCGAGGTGGTGGTCGGTTGCGACTGCACCAGCCGCCCCATGCCGTTGGCGCCGAGATCAGCGGCCTGGCGTTCCGCCATCACCGTCTTCAGGCCCGCCTGCGTCGTGGTGCCGTTGATGATGTCGCCGGCATTGGCGACCGATTGGGTATCGTAGGCGGTGCCGGAGAACAGATAGCGGTTGCCTGACTGCGTGTTGAGCACGCCGACCATCGAGCCGAACTGCGCGGCGGCGGTGTTCTGCGCCACCGTCTGGCCGTTGACGTTGAGATCCTGCGAGCTGGTGGCCGAGCCCGTCTGCACCGTGTTGCGGATCGTCGTCAGCGACTGCAGCGCCGTGTTGGCGAGGTTGATGTTGACGTTGACGTTGGTGATCGTGTCGGTATAGGCGGCGATGTTCGAAAGCTGCGCGCGCGAGGCGATCGCAAAGCCCTCGTTGGTGCCCATGCCGGAGTAGTTCTGCGACAGCTTGCCGGTCGAGAGCTGCGTCGACAGGTCGGTGAGCTGCTGGTTGATGTTGCGGATCTGTGCGCCGAGGACCGACGAGCCGTAATTGATGCTGCTGATCGACATGTTTCAGAGCCCTACTGACTACCCTTGAGCCTGGATCAACGTATTCATCATGCTCTGCACCACCGACATCACGTGAGCGTTGGCGGCATAGGCATTCTGAAGCTGGATCAGGTTCGACATCTCCGAGTCCAGATTGACGCTGGAGGTCGAGTTGAACTTGGCCTGCAGCGTCGATACGACGACGCTCTGGCCCTGCTGGAGCGCGGTCGCCTGGGTCGAGGCGTTGGCCTGGACGCTCAGGAACTGCTGCAGGTAATTCGAGATGCTGCCGGTGAACGGCTGGCTCGCGGAGCCGAGACCGGTCTGCGGCGAATAGGAATAAGTCGTGGTGGTAAGCTGCGAGTAGAGATAGTCCGATCGTGTCGTATCGCCCGTGGGCGTCACCGGCGAGGTGCTGTAGATCGACAGCCTGGTGGGGTCGGCGGTGAGCTGCGTGTTCACGGCGATCCGGCCGGCAAGGCCGGTCATCTGCGAGCCGGATCCCGTGATCGCGCCGGTATAGAGTGCCTGGCCGCCGTCGGTGAACAGCGGCAGTTGCGGACCGCCCGAGGTCAGCGACGAGACCGTCTTGCTGCTCGACGCCGCTGTGACCTTGGCAAGGCCGGAATTGTCATCGGTGACGCGCAGCGTCGTCGCACTCGCAGGCGACGGCGCCGGGGAAAACGACAGATGCGAGCCCGGGAGCGCGCCGTTGAGCGCCGCTGCTATGGCGCCCATGCCGCCTGAAAAATTGATGCCGATCTGCACCGGATTGGCATTGGTGCCGTTCGGCAGCGGCAACGCCGTCGGATCGGTCACGTTCACCAGGGTAACCTGGCGCTGGGTGTTGGTGGAGTCGGTATAGGTGATGTTGACGGTGTTGCCGGGCTGCGCGCCGGCGAGATCGATATCGAAGCCGGCGGGCGGTCCGGCGACGGTGGTTCCCGCCGTGGTCTTGTCCGACAGCGCGCTCGACATCGTCGCGGCGAGCTGGTCGATCTGGTTCTGCGCCTGCACCAGCGTCTGGTCGCGCAGCTTCAGGTCGGCCGCGATCTGGCCGGAGGAGACGACATTGTTGCCGGCGACGTCGATGGACGAGCCGTTCGGCAGCTTGATGGTGAGCGCGGCGACCCCGGACTTGGCCGGGTCGACGTTGTAGAGCGACGTCGCCGACAGCGCGCCGACAGATGCGAACGAGAATTGCGAGGCGAGCCCCGCGCCGACCAGCTGGATGCCTGTGGTGGTGTAGATGTTGGCCTGGTTCGACCCGTCGGTGGTGACGCGGACATCGACATATTTCGAGAGCGAGTTGATCGCCTGGTCGCGCTGGTCCATCAGCGTCGCCGCGGACGGGTCGGTCGGCGCGAGGCCCTGAAGCTTGGTATTGATGTCGGCGATCTGGTTCAGCGCGGCATTGGCGGCTTGGGACGAGGTGCCGAGATCCTGCTCGACGTTCGAGCGCAGAGACTGGATGCCCTTGGTGGTGACGTTGAGCTGCGTTGCCAGTGACTGCGCCGCACCGAGCGCGACGGTCTGCGCCGACGAGGAGCCGGCATTGGTAGAAAGCGCCTGCAGCGAAGAGGTGAAGTTGTTCAGCGCGTTTTCGAGCGTGCCGCTGTTGCCGGGCGTGCCGTAGACACTCTGAAGCTGCTTCAGAATGTTGGCCATCTGATCGGCGTAGCCGCTGCCGCCGGTCTCGGTGCGCAGCTGGTTCTGCACATAGCTGTCGATGTCGCGGCTGACGCCCGTCGTCTTCGCCGTCGAGCCGAAGTCACCGGTGGTGACTTCGATCTGGTTCGGCGTCTGGGCGACGTAACCCGGCGTCTGCGAGTTTGCGACGTTCGACGACACGATCGAGAGCGCAGCCTGGTTGGCGCGCAGACCGCTCATCGCACTGGCAAGGGCTGAACTCAAACCCATCTTACTTGCCGCCTTCGGTTACGTTGCGCGCCGATCAGCGCAACACGTTCAGAAGATCCTGGACCATCGAATTCGCCGTCGTGATCACCTTGGTGTTGGCCGAATAGGCCTGCTGGGTCACGATCAGCTTGGTGAACTCGTCGGCGATGTCGGTGTTGGATCCTTCCAGCGACGAACCGCTGATGGTGCCCGAAGCACCGGCGATCGCCGGTCCCGACTGGTCGGTCACGGCATAGGCACCGCCGTCCATCGCCTTGAGGTAGTTGGTGCCGTTGAAGTGCGACAGCGTCACCTGGGCGAGATCGAGGTTCTGGCCGTTGGAGAAGGTACCGACCACGAGACCGTTGTTGCTGACGGCGACCGAACGGAGCTGACCGGCGGCGTAGCCGTTCTGCGTGATCGTGTTGATCGTCACCGCGCCGCTGGTGCTGGCATATTGCGTCAGTGCGCCCGAAGAGATGTTGAGGGCAACCGAGCCAAGCGATTGTCCGCCGACGGTGACGTTGCTCAGCGTGATGCCGGAACCGGCTGGCGAGGTGAGCGAGCCGTCAGCGGCAAAGGTGAAGGACTGGCCCGCATTCACCCAACCGACCGCCGAGCCCGTAGCATTCGGGTCGGTCTGGTAGAACAAGTTCCAGGTGTCGGTATGCCCTCCGCCAGGCAGCGAGGCGCTGTCGGTCTTGGCCCAGCGCAATTGCAGATTCACCGGTGTACCGGCCGCGTTGTAGGCTGTCACCGCGCCGCCACTGATCGACTCCTTGGTGAAGGTCGCAATGTCGTTGCCCTGCACGCCGCCCGTACCGGTAGTGCCGCCGCCGCCGCGGTTCTTCTGGACCGTCGAGGAGAAGCCGAGCGCGGCGAAGGCGCCGGTGTTGTTGCTGGTCACCGTCAGGGTGGGATTGGTGATGCCGGTTTGCAGCGTGATCACTCCGTTAGAGATCGAGGAGTTCGTAGAGGTTGCCGCGCCGCTCAGAGCGTCAATCTTGTTGAGCAGCGTTGAGACGGAATCGCTGACGCTGATCTGGTTCGGGTTGGCGATGGGCGGGGCCGTGGAGACGAAAGTCAGCGGCTGATTGTCCACCATGATGGTATCGTTGGCGACAAAACCGGTTGAGAGGACTTCCGAGCCTCCAGGCGTCGCAGCGCCGCCCAACAAGGTTGCGCCGGTGATCGCGGGCGTGGACAGCACGTTGCCGCCGCGAGTCACACTGCTGATGCCGAGCAAACCGGCCGCAGCGCCGGTGACCGTAATATCTTGCGTGGTGTTCGTTGTGATCTGGATGTTACCGGCCGACGTCATCGACGCCGCGGCGGGCACGCCGCCGGCGCCGGCCACGATCGCGTTCAGGATGTCGGACATCTTTGAGCCGGTGGGCGAGAGCAGACCGATCGTCGTCGTGTTGCCCAAGGTCGAGGAGCCGGAAACGGTGTTATCGAACTTGATCGTCTGGCTTCCGACGATCATCTGCGTGCCGGCCAGACTGCTCAGGAGCGTCGTGTTCAGATGCGGGGTGGTGGCCGAATCGAGCGACGTGGCGCTGGTGGCCGCGGCTGAAGAGCTGTCCAGCAGGGCCGCCGAGCCGGTTGCAGTGGTTGCGGTATAGGCTGAGCGGAGATTGCCGGTGGCAGCCGAACCCGGAACTCCCACGCTGACAAAGGGCGGCTGCGGCGTGCCGAAGATCAGCGGATTGGCTCCGAAATCGGACGGGTTGAGGCCGCCTGCTGCGAGCAGAGACCCACTCACCGCCGTCTGGCTCGCCACCGTGTTAGGCACGGACGGCAGGTTCGCCGCATATTGGATGGCGGTCGTCGCCTGCGCCGGAACGAAGTTGTTCTGGAATTGCAGCACCGTCGGGACGCTGCCGGTCGGGTTGCCTGTCTTCGAGTCAACCGCGACGCCCATCAGATAATAGCCGGCGCCGTTGACGAGGTTGCCGTTGGAATTGATCTGGAAGTCGCCGCGACGGGTGTAATAGTTGACGCCGTCGAACACGGGCACGTTGTCGACGACGCCGGTGGCCTTCTGCACCGAGAAGAAACCGTCGCCCGTGATCGCCATGTTGGTGGCGACGGAGGAGGACGAGATCGTGCCCTGGGTGGTGATGGTCGCCTGCGCGTGCGCGGTGACGCCGCCGGCAACCTGCTTGCTCGGCACGGAGGCGTCGGGAATGAGATCCTCGAAGCTGGTCCCGATGCCCTTGTAACCGGTGGTCGACGAGTTCGCGATGTTGCCCGAGATGTTCTGAAGCGCGTAGGACTGCGCCTGCAGGCCACCCACCGAGGTGTTCATTGCATCGAAGATACCCATAACTTTGTCTCCAAATCCGATCTCGGCGGCCGGCAGACCAATGGCCGCAGTCGGAGGAGACGTCGCAAGGCCTATGCCAATGCGGGTATTCTCATGAAATCAACGACTTAAATAGATATGCCCCGATCCGATGACCGGGGCATAATTGCCGGACCGGCAACAATTGCCGGGAACAAACCTCAGGTCGCCGACGGCGTCGCGGGGTGGAAGACCAGCCCGAAACCGTCGATGCAATAGCGCAATCCCGTCGGCTTCGGACCGTCATCGAAGACGTGACCGAGATGGCCGCCGCAGCGGCGGCAGTGCACCTCGGTGCGCACCATGCCGAAGGTGCGGTCCTCGGTCTTGCCGACATTGCCCTCGATCGGCTGGTAGAAGCTCGGCCAGCCCGTGCCGCTCTCGAACTTGGTCTCGGACGCAAACAGCGGCAGGTCGCAGCCGGCGCAGGCGAAGATGCCCTTGCGATGCTCGTTCAGCAGCGGGCTGGAGCCGGGCCGCTCGGTGCCCTCCTTCCGAAGGATCTCATATTGCTGCGGCGTCAATTGCGCACGCCACTCGGCGTCGGTCTTCTCGATCTCGAATTTTTGCGCGGCTTTCTCCCCAGCCTGCGCCGGCGTTGCTCTCAGCCAGCGGAAGGCCGAAAGGCCAAACAGGCCGGCGACGGTCGTTAGCAGGATGCGGCGGTCAAACATCTCATTCTCCGTGCGCAGGGAGTCCATGCCCTGAGATACGGGCCCTAACGGCCGATGTTACACGTCCAGGCGGAATTTTTCGCGCCCTTATTGCGAGACGCCCTGCTCCTGGGCAACCGGTTCCGCTACCTCCCGCGCAGCCGGCTGCGGCGCCGGCGGGGCCACACGCGGCCGAACCCCTGAGGGTTGACGGCGCGGACCGATGCCAGCAGCCCGGTTGGCCTCAGCGAGCCTGGCCTCGCGTTTCCGGTCCTTTACCCGTGCCCGCTCGCGATAGCGCGCAAGCGACCCCGCGGCAGCGGAACTCGCCCTGCCCCATAGGCCGACCAATTGGCCGGCAACCCGCCCGGCGCTGCCGCCGGCCCAGACCAGTTCGAATGGCGAAAACAGTTTCCATCGGTCGTCGCCCGACAGGATGCCGCGCGCGATCAGCTGCCCGGACATGGCTGAAATGTTCATGCCCTGGCGGCCGAACCCGCTCGCCACCCACAGACCTTTGCGCAATTCTCCGATCTGCGGCATGCCGTGCACGGTCTGCCCGGTGGCGCCGCCGAACGTTTCTGATATCTCGACGTTGCCGAGCTCAGGGAAGATCGACCGGATCCGTCGCTTGACGCTGCCCGCAAAGCGCTGCGGCCGCACGGCCCAGGTCGTCTCCGGGCTCTCCCACATCAGGCGGTCACCGTCGACGATGCGAAAATGATCGATGCCATCGGAATCCATCACCGATCCCTTGAAGCCGATGATCTCGTGCACGCGATCGCCGAGCGGCGCGGTGATGCCGGCATAGCGCCAGACCGGCAGCAGCGTCTCCGACAGCCGCCGCAACGGCGCGCCGAGATGAATGTTGCCGGCGAGCACGATCTGGCTGGCACGCAGCCGTGCCGAGGGCGTCACGATGCGCTTGCGGATACCGGAATGATCGATGCTGACGACGGGCGTATCCTCGAAGATGCGCGCACCCGCGCGCCGCGCCAGCGCGGCGAGGCCGTGGACATATCTGCGGCCGTCGACCTGGAACGCTTTGGGGTAGTGGACGCCGTGGAAATAACGATCGGTCTTGAGCGCCGCGCGAACGCGATCGACCTGCCAGCCCTCGGCCTCGGTGTCGAAATCCTCATTCAGCATCTGCAGCCGGCTGATCAGCCGATCGCCGGCATCGACGTTGGAGACCTCGAGCACGCCGTCGGTGAGGCCGATATCAGGCATGTTTTCTTCGCTGGCATTGGCGCGCACGAACTCGGCGCCCTGCTTGGAGAGCATCCACAATTCGATGGCGTCCTCGAAGCCGATGCGCTCGATCAGCTCGGTGAGCGGCAGCGCAAAACCGGGCATCACCGTGCCGAGCTGGTTGCCGGAGGCGTTCCAGCCGATATGGCGGCCTTCGAGCACCGCGACGCTAGCCCCGAGCCGGGCCGCCTCAAGCGCGATGGAAAGGCCCGCGAGCCCTGCCCCGATAATGCAGATATCGGCGTCAAGATCGAAGGACAGCCGGACACGCTCGCGAAAGCCGGCTTCTTCCTGGGACACGCTTGTGAAAGTCTCGCTCATAGCGTTTCTTAAGATACCAATCGGGCGCTTGTCACCTTGTCCTCAACGGGCGCCTGTACATTATTCAAGATGTGGAACGATTCGAGAATGCCATGCGCCGTTTGATGCTGCTGCGTCACGCCAAGACCGAGACGGACGCGCCGAGCGGCCGCGACCAGGACCGCCGGCTCGACGATCGGGGCCAGCGGGATGCCGCCGAGATGGGCGACTGGATCGCTGCCCATCAGCCAGTCCCCGAGATGGTGCTGGTGTCGCATGCGGTCCGCGCCCGGCAAACCTGGGACATCGCCTGGGAGGCAATGAAGGACCGCGTCGCAGCGCCTGAGGTCGAGATAATGCCGGAACTCTACGGCGCGGACCCCGCGCGGATTCTCGAAACCGTTCGCACCGCAACCGTCCCGGCCAACCCAAGGCAATTGCTGCTGGTCGGGCATAATCCAGGCATGCACGAGGCTGCCCTGATGCTGATGGGCGGCGGCGATCCGGCAGCCGCCAAGTCGCTCGCCGACAATCTGCCCACCGCGGGGCTTGCGATCCTGGACTTTGCCGTCAAGGATTGGAGTGACGTGGCCTACCGCCGCGGCAAACTGGTGCTGTTCGTCAGCCCCAAGTTGCTTCGACTGGGGTGAGACGCGCTGGCGCCTTCTCCATGTTGATCCAGCTTGGTCATTAGGGAGGCGCAGATGTTCAAGTCCATCCTCGTACCCATCGACCTCGCCGACACCGATCTGGCAAAGCCTGCGATCGCGACCGCGACGACGCTGTCGCAGAACTGGAACGGATCGATCCGGCTGCTCAACGTGCTGCCCATGACGCCCGTGATGCTGGCGGAATACGTCCCGGCCGATTTCGACGAGCAGCAGCGCCAGACCTCGGAAGAGGCACTCGCCATCGTCGCGCGCGAATCCGGCATCGACGCCTCCCATATCTCCAGCGTCGTTCGCCAGGGCGGCATCTATCACGAGATCCTGGAGGAAGCCGCGCAGATGAAGGCCGATCTGATCGTCATGACCTCGCACCGGCCTGCGATGCGCACCTATTTCCTCGGATCGAACGCCGGGCACGTGGTGCGTTACGCGAAATGCTCGGTGCTCGTGGTGCGGCACTAAGCTCGGAGCAATGTCGTGAGGCAGTGGTGGCGGAGATGGACCTACGGGGTCCCGCTCGCCGCAAGCCCGACCGGTCCGAGAACGATCGAGCGTGTGGAGGTTTGTGGGGTCAGGTCGCGTTGGCCTGATGCTGACAATGCTGGTCCGAGACCTCGCCACCCCGTCATTGCGAGTTTAGCACCGGCCGAAGGCCGACGCGCGCTTGATGTAACGGCTGCGCAGCAGCGTCAGAACGCTGCAGCGCATCCGGGACTCAGGCAAGGCGCCTCACAGATACCGCGTCAGTTCGGCTTTGAACTGGCCGTAGACGGCGTCTTCGATCTGGCTGCGGTTGATCCCGATGTCGCGCAAGGCGCGGTCGTCGAGTTCGCTCAGCGTCTTGATGGCGGTGCGGCGCTCAAGGCTGTCGAACAGCGCGTAGGCGGCGTTGACGAGCCTGGCAAAAAATCCGCTCGACGAGGATGGGCGTAAACTCCGCCCGGCAGTTTGCGAGATCATGGTCATGTTTCTTCTCCGGCCTGAAGTCCCGCGCGGCGATGCAGATGCCGTTGGCGCAAACGCTTGAGCGCTTGCACCTTCTTTGCCGTCGGATTGCTCTCGCTCTCCCCGGCTAATCGCGGACCTTGATGGAACTTAAATGCTCCGGTACATTACTCGGAGCAAGAAAAACATTGCTCTCGGTGCAATAATGTCCAAGTTCGAGTACGTGAAGCTTGCGGATGCCATTGCCGCAGATATCTCTAACGGCACGTTAAGGGCCGGCGACCGGCTGCCGCCGCAGCGCAATTTTGCCTATGATCGCGGCATCGCGGTCTCGACCGCGAGCCGGGTCTATACGGAGCTGTTGCGCCGGGGCCTGGTGGTCGGCGAAGTCGGACGCGGCACCTTCATCTCCGGCGACATCAGGCGCGAAGTCGAGAGCATCGCCGAGCCGCGCGATGCGCGCATCGATTTCGAGGTCAATTATCCGCTGCTGCCGCAGCAATGGGCGATGATCGCCAAGAGCCTCGCCGGACTGGAGCGCGTCGACGCCCTGGAATCCGTGCTGCGCGCCTCGACCAGCACCGGCACGAAGAGCGCCCGCAATGCCGCCGCGGCCTATCTCGCGCGCAAGGATTTTGCGCCGCAGGCCGAGCAGATCGTGTTCACCGCCAACGGCAAGCAATCGCTCGCGGCCGCGCTCGCAGCTCTGGTTCCGACCGGCGGCCGCTGCGGCGTCGAAGCCCTCACCTACCCTTACATCAAGAGCATAGCCGCTCGGCTCGGCATCACGCTGGTGCCGATCCCGATGGACGAACATGGCGCGCGGCCCGACGCGATCCAGAAGGCGCACCGCGAAGCGCATCTGTCGGCGCTGTATCTCCAGCCCATCATCCAGAACCCGCTCGGCGTCACCATGAACGCGACGCGGCGCGCCGACATCATGCGGGTCGCCGAGAAGCTCGATCTCACCATCATCGAGGACACCGTCTACGGCTTCCTCGCAGACGACACTCCGCTCGCAGCGCTCGGGCCGGACCGCTGCATCGTGCTCGACAGCCTTTCCAAGAAAGTGGCGCCGGGGCTTGCGCTCGGTATCCTCGTTGCGCCGCCTCATTTGCGCGAAAGCGTGATGAGCGCGGTGCGCACGGGCGGCTGGATCGCCTCGGGCCACGCGCTCGCATCCGGCCAGCGGTTGATGGCCGACGGCACCGTTGCCGAGTTGACGCGGCTGAAGCGCATCGACGCCGCGCGGCGCCAGCAGACCGCGGCACGGCTGCTCGCCGGCTACCAGGTCGCCGCCGACACGCGCTCCTATCATCTCTGGCTGACGCTGCCGCCGCACTGGCGTTCGCAGACATTCGTTGCCGCGGCAGCCCGGCGCGGCATCGCGCTGACCCCATCCTCGACCTTCGCGGTCGCGCATGGCCACGCCCCGAACGCGGTGCGCCTGGCGCTCGCCCCGCCCTCCTTCGAGCAGCTCGATTCCGGCCTGCGCACGATCGTGTCGCTGCTCGGCACCAAGGAGGAGGATTTCGACTCGACGGAATAACGCGCGGGAAGCGCTCAGCGCTCCGGCCATTCCGCGATGAATCCCCTCGCCTTGTACGGCTCAATCTTGTCCCATTCGTGCAGGATACGACGGCGAAACTCAGGGTCGGTGTGCCAAAGCGCGCGCGGTGTCGTAAAGCTATCGACGGTGAGCAGCAGTTTCGTCACCTCCGGCCAGTGCCGGTGCAGCGTCATCGGATAACGCCGCGCCGTCCAGGTGTTGCCGAGGCAGATCACGCTGCGGATGTTGCGCAGTCCCAGCGCCGCATCGATGATGGGCAGCGAGAAGATCACGTTCTCACCGGTGTTCGTGGCGCGATGCTCCTCGAGGGTCCGGTCCGCCGGAATGCCCGCAGCGACCATCGCCGCCTTGATGATGGTGCACTCGGATTGCTCCGAGCCTGAGGTGACACCGCCGCTGACAATCGACCAGCGGAAATACCCGTCACGCCACAGTTGGGCGGCGGTCTCGACGCGAAGCGCGACGTCCTCGCGGGTGCCGAACACGAACAGCAAATCGGCCGGCCGAAGCGGCGTATCGACGAGATGGGTGCGGTTGATCCCGGCGATCTCGTCCGCCGTCGGCAGGCGCATGCTGCGATTCCCAGATGTCATCGCACCACGATGCGGGACCGGCGCGCGGCTGCGAAGTCAATTTTCATTGCGGCGGATTGCAAGCCCTAAGGCAGCAGGGAGCGAGGCAGTTGGTCGAAGCTGTAGGCACGCGGCCTGTTGCGTTGCACGAAGCCCCCAACCTGCCAGGCGAACAGCGCGGCAAAGCCGAGGATGAACAGCACGCCGGCGAATTCGCCGATCAAGAGCGCGCGGATCAACAGTCCGGTCATCGCCACGGCCAGCAGCGCCAGGAATGCCAACACCGCCACGTAGGTCTTGACGCCGAGACCGGCGGTAAGCTCGGCGCGGCTGCCGGCCTTCGCCAACCGCGCGTGAAGCTCGACGAGAAAATCGCGAAACCCGCTGTCCTGCGGCGCCATCAGCGCCGCGGTCTGCCAGCTCGTCGACAGGATCGCAATGCGACCGCCTCCGACGCGGCTGATATCGGCGCGAAAGCGGTGCTGCTGCATCGAGACCGGGCGGAACGACAGCCTGATTGCACTGATCTCGTCATAGCGCCAGAGGCCGGAGCGCCCGGCGATGCGCCACGACAATCCCTCGTCGGTCAGCTCGAAGCGATGCGCCGAACCGATCAGCGACGCCTTGTAGGCATAGCTCGTGACCGCCCCGCCATACCCGTCCGACACCTGCATCGCTCAATCCCGTCCGCGATCCGCTTGCGCAATCGCCCTCCGCCATCCTACAAGCGAGGCATGGCTGAGACGATCTATTTTCCGCGCCGCCTGATTCTCGGGGCCGCCGTCATCGCGGGCGTGCTGCTCGCGCTCGCGGTGCACATGCTGGGTGCACGCTACGGGCTCGACCTCGGCGGGCTCTGGCGCGCCGACACGCATGAGTTCATGCCGACCGGTGCTGCGATCGCCTGGTGGCTGATCGCATCTGTCGGATTCTCCGGCGGCTATTTCACGGCGACATTGATGCAAAGCGCCGTCTCCGGCCAAATTCCGCAGAGGATGCGGCAATTCCTGATCGCGGTCGGCGTGCTCCTGCTTGCCGGCGCCGGACAGGCCGCCGCGGCGCCGAGCCCGCTTCCGACCATTTCGGGCGTGCTTGCCGGTCTCGCGGCGCTGTGTCTCGGCGCGGTGATGGCGTTCTGTGGCGCGCATTTCGCGCTACGCCGCGGCTAGCTCCTCAGGCCGACGCGCGCAGCAGCGGCCGTTTCAGCATCATCGCGATATCGGAGGCCGGCCGCGGCTTGCTGAACAGGAAGCCCTGCGCCTGGGTACAGCCTTCCCGCCGAAGCAGCTCCAGCTGCGCGTCATTCTCGACACCCTCCGCCGTGGTGACGATGCCGAGGCTGCGGCCCAGGCCGGTCACGGCGCGGATGATCGCCACCGAATCCTCGCGCGTGGCGAGCTCGGACACGAAAGAACGATCGATCTTGATCTTGTCGAAGGGGAAGCTGCGCAGATAGCTCAGCGAGGAATAGCCGGTGCCGAAATCGTCGAGCGAGATCCGCACGCCCATGGCGCGCAGGTCGTGCAAGGTGGTCAGCGTCGCCTCGCTGTTCTGCAGCAGCACGGATTCGGTGATCTCGAGCTCGAGCCTGTTCGCCGCGAGCCCTGATTTCTCCAGCGCCTCCGTCACGGATGCGATCAGGTTCGGGTTCCGGAACTGCACGGGCGACAGATTGACGGCGACGCCGACGTCGTCAGGCCAGGTCGCGGCATCGGCGCAGGCGCCGTGCAACACGAGTTCACCGAGCTGGACGATAAGGCCGGTCTCCTCGGCAAGCGGAATGAAGCTGACAGGCGAGATCAGGCCGCGCTGCGGATGGTTCCAGCGCAGCAATGCCTCGAACGAGACGACACGATCGCTGGCGACGTCGCGAATCGGCTGGTAATAGGGCTGGAACTCGTCGCGCTGGAGCGCAGCCCGCATATCCATTTCGAGCAGGCGCCGCGCCTGCGCGCGCGCATCCATGCCTGTCTCGAAGAAACGATAGGTGCCGCGGCCGTCGGCCTTGGCGCGGTACAGCGCCAGGTCGGCGTTCTTCAAGAGCTCATCAGGATTGCTGCCGTCCTGCGGCGACAGCGAAATGCCGATCGAGACGCCGATCACGATCTGATGGTCGTCGATCTCGTAAGGCGCGGAGATCACCTCGACGAGGCGGCGGGCAAGCGCCCGCGCGGCAGCCTCTTCGGAGCGACCGATCTGGACCACGGCGAACTCGTCGCCGCCGAGGCGGGCCACGGTGTCGTGCTCGCCGACGGTCGCCTTCAGCCTGCGGCCGACCTCCTTCAGCAGCGCATCGCCGATCGGGTGACCAAGCGAGTCGTTGATGTCCTTGAAATGATCGAGGTCGAGGCAGAGCACCGCGAGCTGGTCGTTCGAACCCGCCCGGCGCAAGCCCTGTTCGAGCTGCTCGTGGAACAGCACGCGGTTCGGCAGGTTGGTCAGCGCATCGTGGCGCGCCATGTGCGAGATCTTGGCCTGCGCCTCCAGCCATTCCGTGATGTCCTCGAAGGTGGCGACCCAGCCGCCACCCTGCATCGGCTGGTTGACGACACGGATCGAGCGGTCGAACCGGCGAACGACGTCCGTCGTCGTGCGCCCCTGCCGGGCATCGGCGACGAGGCGCGCGAAGAATTGCTCGGGATCGCCATTCCACTGCCCTTTCGCCGCTTCCTCGCGGAGAATGTCGCGCAGAACACGGCCGGTGAGCTGCATGTCGGAGCGGCCAAGCATCGCCGCATAGCGTTCGTTGAACAGGATGATCTTGCCTTCCGCATCGAACATGCACAGTCCCTGCGACATGTTCTCGAGCGCGGTGTCGAGCACGACCTGCTGGCGCCCGATCTCGCCCTTGGAGCGACGGTCGAGCACGGCGGCCGCGAGCGCGATAACGATAATGGCGACGGCCGCGCTGGCGGTCAGGATGGACAACGAGGCCGGCGGGATCGAAAGACCGCTGATCGCAAGCGTCGGATCGGGCGTCAACTGCAGTGCGCCCATCGCGGTGAAATGGTGCGAGACGATGGCAACCGTCATCAGGACCGTGGCGGCAAGCGCGTTGGACAGATTATCGCCTCGTCCCGCGACGAACAGGGCACTCGATCCAAAGACGACGCCGAGCAGGATCGATACCGCGACGGTTCCCGCAGTCCAACTGATATGGGCAGGAATCTCGAACGCCATCATTCCGGTGTAATGCATGGCAGCGACACCGCCGCCAACGACAGCCCCGCCAAGCGCGACCAAAGCTCCGCGCCTGGTCGAAACCGAAATGCTGAGACCGATGAAGGTGACCGCGATCGCAAAGATAAGCGAGAGGATCGTCACGGGAATGTTGTAGGCACCACCGGCGCCCGGCCCATAGGCCTGCATCGCGATGAAATGGGTTGCCCAGATGCCGCAGCCAGCGACGACGGCGTCGAGGGTGATCCACACGAGGCGAGCACCGCCGTTCGCCGCACGCGCCCGGTGAAACAGGCTGATTGCCGCCGCGCTCGCGAGCAGGCAGACCGCGCCGCCGAGTGCGACCAGACGCCAATCATGCTGGTCCGTGAGACAAAACAGAACTTGATACATTGCCGGCCCCTATCCTGCCGGGCACTAGAACCAGCAGAAATGGACAGTCGGTAACCGGCCGTGCGCCGGTTACCGGAATGGTGAACGGGGAGTGTGTCTGACCGCTCACATTGGCCGTGCAGGCACCCTCGCGCCCAGGCCGATCACGGCCGCCGCGATCAGAAGGACCGCCGCCGAGATGATGAGCGATTGGTGAAGGCCGCTCATGAAGGCGCCGTCGGAGGTGAGCAGCGAGCCGAACAGCGCGACCCCGAGCACGCTGCCGGTCTGCCGGGTCGCGTTGAGGACCCCGGCTGCGATACCGGAGCGCGCTTTCTCGACACTTCCGAGCAAGGTCGAGGTTAGCGGCGGCACCAAAAGGCCAAGCCCGCCGCTGATCGCGATCATCTGGGCAAAGATCGCCCAATAGCTCGTCCCGGCCTCGATCCAGACCATGCCGAGGCAGCCGAGCGCGGAGATCGAGGCACCGACGACGATGGTCGGGCACGGGCCGATGCGCTCGGCAATGCGCGGCGCCAGCAGATTGACCGGCAGCACCGCGCCCATCATCGGCACGAAGGCAAGTCCGGTCCACCACGCCGACAAGCCGTTGATCCGTTGGAAGTAGAGGCTCAGCACAAAGATCAGGCCGTAGATCGCGATATTGACGAGGAGACCGACGATCGTGGTCAGGGCAAACAGCCGGTGACCGAACAAGGACAGCGGCAGCATCGGCTGCGCCGTGCGGCTCTCGCGCCAGACGAACAGCGCCGCGAGGACGGCCGAGCCTACGAATGCCGCGATCACCGCGGGATGTGCCCATCCAAGCGCACCGGCTTCGATGATCGCACCAGCCAACGACCCGAGCGCACCGATCGCAGTGAGTTGGCCAGGCAGATCGATCTCCCGCGAGCGCGCCCGCGTCGTGTCGGTCGCATATCGCCAGCTCAGCCACAGGCCGGCGAGGCCAATCGGCAGATTGACCAGGAAGATGGCGCGCCAGCCGACCAGCGTGATCAGCGCGCCGCCGACGAAGGGACCTGCAGTCAGCGCCAGGCTTGCGCCGGCGGCCCAGACCGCGACCGCACGTCCGCGCGCACGATCATCCGCATAGGCGTGGTTCAGCAGCGCCAGCGAATTCGGCACCAGGATTGCCGCTGCCAACCCCTGAACCAGCCGTGCACAGATCAGCACAACGGCGTTGGGAGACAGCGCACAAGCCAGCGAGGCCGCGGTGAAGATCGCAAACCCGGCCATGAAGATGCGCTTGGCACCGATCCGGTCGCCGAGTGCGCCGGCGGTCAGGATGAAGGCAGCAAAGGCGATGGTGTAGGCGCTGACCACCCATTGCAACTCGGCGACGCCACCACCGAGCGACTTGCCCATCGCGTCGAGTGCGGTGTTGACGATGGTGACGTCGAGCTGCACCACACCATAGCCGAGGCTCATTGCAGTGAGTGTCAGAGCGGACGATGCTTGCGCACCTCGCCTGCTCCACGCTTTCGGAAAGGAATCCATCTGAAGAAATTCTGCCGACATGATCCACCTCGTGTTTGGAGGGGGAACGCCACCGTTAGGCCTTCGTTGCGTGACAACGCTTCGGTTCTGATCGAAACGTCGCCGCGAAGTCGATTGTAATCAGCCCCGGAAACTCGCGACGCTCTGCCCGCGATGCAGGTCCGCTCGGCGCAGAGGCATGGGAACAACGTCAGATTGCTTCGTGTTGAGCCGCCTGTCTGCTCGTCGAGGCAGCGACAGTCATGGAGCCGACAGTCATGGAGCCGACAGTCATGGCAAGAGTCTCGGTTCCCTCGGTTGCAGGATCACAGTTCGGCAAGACCGCAACCGTCATTGCTGTCTCCTGCCTGATCGGCGCACTGTTCGCCGGCAGCACGGTCGCAACCCCGCTCTACGTCATCTACAAACAACAGCTGGGTTTCTCGCAGATCACGTTGACCCTGATCTACGCCGTCTACGTCGTCGGAAACCTGACGGCACTCATGATCCTACGTCGTCGGAAACCTGACGGCACTCATGATCTTCGGCCGGATGTCCGATCAGGTCGGCCGGCGGCGCTGTCGAGCCGCGCCGCGATGCTGTGGTCGATCGGCCTGATGCTGCCGAGCCTAGCCCTGCTCGTCACCGCACAATTCGCAGAATCACTCGGCGTCATGATCGCGGCGACCGCGATCTGCGGCGTAGCAGCGGGCCTCGGTTATCGCGGCAGCCTTCAGGTGGTGAACCAGATCGCACCGGATGACCGCCGCGCCGAAGTGGTCTCGGCCTATTTCATCTGCTGCTTTCTCGGCAACGCGCTTCCGGTGATCGGTATCGGCGTCCTCGCGACCCTGATCAGCTCGACTGTGGCGAGCCTGGTCTTCGCCGTGACCATTGCGATGTTCGCGCTGGTCGCGCTGGTGTTCGGCCTGAAATACCAGGCCGGCTAGGCGCAGCCGAAAAAAGCGACGCCGTGCGGAATGCACGGCGTCTCCAGGCGGAAGCTATCTCGCTGTTAGCTCGCTGCCCTCAGGTTCACCTTGCTCTCGGCCAGCGATGTCAATTTCTTGTCCGTCGCCTTCTCTTCCTCGAGTGTCTTGGCGAGCACCGCGGCGCAGTCGGTGCGGCCGAGCTGCTTGGCCCAGGCGATCAGGCTGCCATAGCGAACGATCTCGTAATGTTCGGCGGCCTGCGCCGCATTGATCAGGGCCGCATCGAGCACCGCCTTGTCGGCGACGTCGCCCGCGGTTTCATCAGCCTCCTCGATGATGCCGTCGATGGCCGGACAATCGACCGCCTTCAGTTGGGCGCCGTGCATCTTGAATACTTCCTCGAGCCGCGTGACGTGCTGCTTGGTTTCTTCAAGGTGCGTCAAAAAGCCCTGCTTCAGCTGCGGATCCGTCGCCTTATCTGCCATTTTCGGCAGCGCCTTGGTGAGCTGTTGCTCGGCGTAATAGATATCCTGTAGCTGATGCACGAACAGGTCGTTCATGGTCTTGATGTCTTTTGTGAACAGTCCCATCGTTCTGATCCTCGCGGGTCTCGGGAACACGACGGGCACAGGCTTGCACGAAAGCCGCTTGCTTCGCCGTGTTCGGTTGCTGATGGGGCGCTAACCTGTCGACGGCGCCGTCGTTCCAAAGGAAACCCTCAGCCTTTTGCGCCGGAACAATGCTTGCAGCGGGGGGATGTGAAAACCATCTGAACATACCGACGCGCGATCGAAGCCTGACGCTCGACTCATATGCTTAACGTGCGCCCCATGTGAACCAGATATGACAAAACGAGCCGCTTCCGTGCGGATCCCGTCCTTGTCAAGGGCTGCACAAGTCTCTGTTTTTGCCTTAAATGAGCTACATCATGCCTAGCGATCGACGCCCAGTTCGGGCAGTGATCGCAACCGACCGTCCAATGTCTGGCCCGGTCGGCCTTGCCCCCTGCCGGGAGGATGAATGCACGGACTGCTGCCCGCGCTGAAACGCGGCTTCACGAGATGGATCGGCTGGCGACGGCTGGGCATTGCCGCGAGCGTGATGATCATCGCCTTCGCGGTCACCACGCTCGTGCGAACGCTCCATGGGATCGATCGGAACGCCATCCTCACGGGGCTTGCCGATATCCCTCGTGGCAATATCGGCCTGGCTGCGCTCTGCGTGTTCTTGGCGTTCTGTACGCTGACCTTCTACGATTTTTTTGCGCTGCGAACGATAGGCAAGAAACACGTGCCCTATCGCATCGCAGCACTCTCCAGCTTCACGTCCTATTCGATCGGCCACAACATCGGCGCCACCGTGTTCACGGGCGGTGCGATCCGTTTCCGGATTTATTCGGATTACGGGCTGAACGCGATCGACGTCGCAAAAATCTGCTTCCTCTCCGGCCTGACCTTCTGGCTCGGTAACATCTTCGTGCTCTCGATCGGCATGTCGATCCATCCGGATGCAGCTTCCTACATGGATCAGCTGCCATCGTCGATCAATCGTCTGATCGCGATCGGCGGCCTCGCCTCGATCGGCGCCTATCTGGTCTGGCTTTGCATGGGCGAGAAGCGCCGCGAGCTCGGCCAGAAGGGCTGGAAGGTGGTGCTGCCGTCGGCGCCGCTGACGCTGGTGCAGATCCTGATCGGCGTGGTCGACCTCGGATTTTGCGCGTTGGCGATGTACCTGTTGGTTCCGGCCAATCCGCCGATCGACTTCCTGTCCCTCGCCGTGGTGTTCATCCTGGCGACGCTCCTGGGCTTCGCCAGCCATGCCCCCGGCTCGATCGGCGTGTTCGACGCCGCCATGCTGGTGGCGTTGCCCGAATTCGGGCGCGAGCAGCTGCTGGCGACGCTGCTGGTCTTCCGCATCCTCTATTTCGTGATCCCGTTTGGTCTCGCCATCTCCATCATGGGCACCCGCGAGCTCTGGATGAATGTGGTCCGGCCCTGGCAGGAGCGCCGTCGGCTGGCGGAAGCCTGCGCGCAGGCCAATCTGCCCAAGGAGGTGACGCCGATGGAGCGCGAGCGGCTGGTGCGTCAGGCCAGCAAGCGTTAAGGCCGGCCGACGCTTACGTTCCGGGAGCTCTGCAGACAAGAGGTTGCAGGCGGCGCAGCGATCTCTCTTATTTCCGCCTCAACTTTGCCGTTGAAGACGCGGGCCATGATCCCTGTTTCCCTTCGTACTTTTCTTCTAGCCGCCCTGCTGCTGGCCGGGTCCCTCGCCGTTTTGCCGCCCCAACGCGCAGTCGCGCAGGATGCCGGGGCCATGCAGATCAATTGGGAGGTCCGCAACCGCTTCCGCCTGTTCCGCGAGGAGCGCGATTTCCTGTTGCATGTCGAGAATGCGCGTAACCGCAGCATCCTCGCCGCCGAGCAGTCTCTCGAGCTGCAGAGCGAGGGCCGCGGCTGGGCCCGGAACATGGTCAACCGCCTCTGCATCGACCTGCAGGGCCGGGTTAACCAGCCCTGTACCCGCGACAACGTCAAAGAGAACTACCTCACGCCGATCGACCACCCCATCACCGTACGCCTGGCCGGCGCGGTGCCGGTCGGGGCCACTTGCGCCTGGTCGTTCGACGACGGCGACGGGCCGCAGACCTCGACTTTCGACTGCGCCGAGCCGGTCAATCTGCGAGTCCGCTACGGCAAGCAGACGGTCGCGACCGTCGACGTTTCCTCCGGCTCCGATCCGACCCAGCGCATCCAGACCGAGATCCAGGTCCGCGACATCCTTATCGCCGGCCTTGGCGACAGCATCGCCTCCGGCGAAGGCAATCCGGACCGACCGCTGGCGCTATCCGACGAGGGTTTCTGCTTCCGCTCCTATCTCGGGACCGCTGGCACACAATATTACCGGCCGAGCCGCGCCGGCTTCAAGGGCGGCCGCGCCTGCGAGGCACCGGACACGCTCGGCAACTGGCAACGTTTCGGCGCGCTGTGGTTCAACTCGCCCTGCCACCGCTCTCTCTACAGCTATCAGGCCCGCACGGCGCTCGCGCTCGCGGTGCGCTACACCCATATCGCCGTGACCTATCTGCCGCTCGCCTGCACCGGCGCCAGCATCAGCGACGGGCTGCTCGGCTCGCAGCGCGCCCGCGAATGCCCGCCCGGCAAGAGCGGCGTCTGCAACACCAGCGTGAATGCCCAGGTCGCCGAGCTGCGCGAAGCGCTGACCGCGGCGAAGAAGCGGCAGCCGGATCGCAATCTCGATCTCGTGCTGCTCTCGATCGGGGCCAATGACGTCTACTTTTCCGGCCTCGTCGCCGACGTCATCGTCGAGACCGCGACCGAGCGCGCGCTGTTCCGCCGCTCCGGCGTGATGGCGAGCGTCGACGAATCCCGCGACGCGCTACAACGCGAGCTGCCGCAGAATTTCGTCAAGCTGCGCGAGGCGCTGAAACCGCTGGTCGGCGGCGATCTCTCGCACGTGGTCTACGTCTCCTACGCCAACCCGGCCCTTGCCGACGGCGGCGTGCCCTGCCGCGGCGGCCGCGCCGGTTTCGACATCCATCCCGCCTTCAACGCCGACCCACAGCGCCTCGCCCGCGTCTCGACTTTCGTCGACACCGAGTTCCTGCCGCAACTGAAGGGGCTGGCCACCTGCACGCGGGGCGCGCTGTGCCGTGATCCCGAGGCCGACCGTATGACCTTCGTCGATGCGCACCAGTCCGCATTCGCCGATCACGGATTTTGTGCTCACTCCGGCAACGATCCCGAGTTCGACCGCACTTGCTTTGCCGAGAACGGAGAGAGCTTCAACCCTGACATCGTCAGCGCGGCGAGCCAGCCGATGCTGTGCGGCCGCGGCGCGTCGGAGTACCGCGCCTATCTGCCGCGCGCACGCTGGATTCGCGACGCCAACGACAGCTATTTCGCGGCGATGACCTATCCGCAGGGGTTGCCGGCGGCGAGCCAGCCGACCGACATCCACGACGCGACCTGGGGCGTGCTCTCGGCCGTCTATGGCGGCGCCGTGCATCCGAGTGCCGAAGGCCATGCCGCGATGGCGGATGCCACTCTCCCGGCCGCAAGCTCCGTGCTGGGGCTGGACGCCGTGCCGCCCGGCTTCACGCGCAGCCTCTTGGCTCCGCTCCTGCCGGGCGCGCAGAAGTAGGAAACCGGAAACAGCGCACTGTCGCCGCTCGCTGGAATTTGATGGCACTACCGTGAATTGAGTCCATTCCATTCAGGGCAGGTTCAGCCGCACCGCGCATGATATGCCCGCGTCATGGGACGGGACCTATCGTGGATAGCAGAAGCGCATATCGTCGGCTGCAATGGTCGCGCATCGCGGCGCTCGTGGCGTTAGCCACAGGCCTGACACCGAACATCTCGCGTGCCGACGATCTCAATCCGCACGATCTCGCTCTGCTCGATCGGCTGAGCTTCGGTGTCAGCACCTCGAGTGCCGCACACATGCAGGGGATGGGTGCGGAACGCTGGCTGCAGGAGCAATTGCACCCGGCCGGCAACCCTCCCTTGCCCGACGCGGCCAAGGCGCAGATCGAGGCGATGCCCGACGTCCACAGCTTCCCGTTCGACATTGCGGTCGCCTTCGAGCAGCAGTCCAAGAGCGCCAGCCAGGTCATCGACCCCGAGCAGAAGAAAGCCGCGCAGCAGGTGTTCCAGCAGGCGATGAACGATCGCGCCAAGCAGGCGGCGGCGCGCACCATCCTGCGCGCGCTCTACGCGCCCGACCAGCTGCGCGAGCGCATGGTCTGGTTCTGGTTCAATCATTTCAACGTCCACCAGTACAAATCGAATCTGCGCGTGCTGGTCGGCGACTACGTCGATCATGCCCTTCGTCCCAACTCGCTGGGCAAGTTTCACGACCTGCTCGCGGCGACCGTTCGTCATCCCGCGATGCTGCGCTATCTCGACAATGCCGACAACGCGGCGGGCCATCTGAACGAGAACTACGCCCGCGAGATCATGGAGCTGCACACCATGGGCGTCGGCTCCGGCTACACCCAGGCCGACGTGGAAGCGCTGGCGAAGATCCTCACGGGCGTCGGCATCGACATCAAGCCGGAAGACCCGAAGCTCAAGCCGGAATTGCAATCCCAGCTCGTGCGCGAGGGCGCCTTCGAGTTCAACCCGTCCCGTCACGATTACAGCGACAAGGCCTTCCTCGGTCACACCATCAAGGGCCGTGGGCTCGCCGAGGTCGACGAGGCCATTGACATCCTGGTCCACCATCCCGCGACCGCAAATCATGTATCGCGCAAGATCGCGACCTATTTCGTCTCCGACAATCCGCCGGAAGCGCTGGTACAGCGGATGGCGCAGACCTTCAAATCCACTGGCGGCGACATTGCCGCGATACTCGCCACGATGGTCCATTCACCCGAATTCGAGGCCGCGCTGAAGCCGGGCACGCGCTTCAAGGATCCCGTGCAATACGTGCTCTCGGCGGTCCGTCTCGCCTATGACGACCGGGTCATATTGAACACGGCGCCGATCCAGGGCTGGATCAATCGCCTCGGCGAAGGCCTGTTCAACCACGAGACGCCGGACGGCTACCCGCTGACCTCGGCGTCGTGGAACGGCCCCGGTCAGATGATGGTTCGCTTCGAGATCGCACGCCAGATCGGATCCGGATCGTCCGGCCTGTTCAAATCCGACGGGCCGAATCCGGTCGAGTTGCCCGCGTTCCCGCAACTGCAGAACGCGCTCTACTTCAACGGCCTTCGCAACACTCTCGGCCCCGCAACGCTGGCATCGCTCGACAGGGCGATCTCACCGCAGGACTGGAACACGCTGTTCCTGTCGTCACCGGAATTCATGCACTGAGCACGGGAGATTGCCATGAACCGTCGCGAGCTGATCAAGACCTTTGCCGCCCTCGCTCCGCTCACCGTGGCAGGCCGCGTCTGGGCAGCGCCCGCGACCGATGCCCGCATGCTGGTCGTGTTCTTGCGCGGCGCCTATGACGCGGCGAATGTCGTCGTGCCGGTTTCGAGTGATTTCTACCGTGTCTCGCGACCAACGCTCGCCATCGCCAGGCCCGATGTCGGCAACCCCAACGCGGCGCTGGTGCTCGACGCCGATTGGGGACTGCATCCGGCCCTGCGCGACAGCATCTATCCGCTCTGGGCCAGGCGCGAGATCGCCTTCATTCCGTTCGCCGGGACCAGCGACGATCTGACCCGGAGCCATTTCGAGACCCAGGACACGATCGAACTCGGCCAGTCCGCGGGGGGGACGCGCGACTATCGTTCCGGCTTCATGAGCCGGCTCGCAGGCGAGCTGACGCGGGTCAAGCCGATTGCGTTCACCGACCAGCTTCCGCTCATCTTCCGAGGCAAGTCGCAGGTGCCGAACACTGGCATCAGCAACGTCGGCAAGCCCGGCGTCGACGATCGTCAGGCCGATCTGATCAAGAAGATGTACGTCCAGTCCAACCTGGCGGCCTCGGTGTCGGAGGGTTTTCGCGTACGCGACGACGTCTATCGCTCGGTCTCCGAAGAGATGAATGCCGCCAACCGCGGCGCCGTCTCGCCGCGCGGTTTCGAATTATCGGCACGGCGCATCGGCCGATTGATGCGCGAGCAGTTCAATCTTGGTTTCGTCGACGTTGGCGGCTGGGACACGCATGTCAACCAGGGCTCCGCCAACGGCTATCTCGCCGACCGGCTCGGCGAGCTCGGACGCGCCCTCGTCGGCTTCTCCGAGGAGGTCGGGCCGACGGCGTGGCGCGATACGGTGGTGGTCGTCATCTCCGAATTCGGCCGCACCTTCCGGGAAAACGGGGACCGCGGCACCGATCACGGTCATGGCAGCGTCTATTGGGTGCTCGGTGGCGGCATCAACGGCGGCCGCATTCTCGGCGAGCAGGTCAAGGTCGAGCAGCCGCATCTGTTCCAGAACCGCGACTATCCGGTTCTGACCGACTATCGCGCGCTGTTTGCAGATCTGTTCGGCCACGTCTTCGGTCTCGGCAACGACAGCATCCAGCGCATCTTCACCGGCGTGCACCCGACGAACCTGGCATTGGTATAGCCAGCCCGGACGAGACCCATTCGGCGTGCTCGCACCCGGACGGCCACCGGCCTGCCGTTCCATCAATTTAAAAACGGCATCAATCGATACTCCCTTGAACTTGGACACTTTCCCGCGCGCGCCTCTAGGAGTCGCCGTGAGGAAACATTTCAAGGTCCAAGGAGGCGCACGATGAGCGCAGTGGTGTCCGCGACGGACGTGAGGAGGTCTCGCGTCAGGCTGTTCATCGTGACCATGCTGTTCCTGGTCACGACCGTCAATTACGCCGACCGCGCCACGCTCTCGATCGCCGGCTCCGCGCTGTCCAAGGAGCTCCGTCTCGATCCCGTCGCCATGGGCTGGATCTTCTCGGCGTTCGGCTGGTCCTATGTCGTCGCGCAGGTACCAGGCGGCTGGCTGCTCGACCGTTACGGCTCACGCCTCGTCTATGCCTTCAGCATCATCGTCTGGTCCCTGTTCACGATGATGCAGGGCTGGATCGGCTTCCTCAGCGCCGGCGCTGCCGTCGTCGTGCTGTTTGCGCTTCGGCTTCTCGTCGGCGTCGCGGAAGCGCCGTCCTTCCCTGCCAACGCCCGCATTGTCGCGGCCTGGTTTCCCGGCAACGAGCGCGGCACCGCATCGGCCTTCTTCAATTCGGGGCAATATTTCGCCACCGTGATCTTCGCACCGCTGATGGGCTGGATCGCCCATGACTACGGCTGGCGCTACGTGTTCTCAGTGATGGGCGGGCTCGGCATCATCATGGGCCTCGTCTGGATCAAGACCGTCTACGGTCCGAAGGAGCATCCCTCGATCAACGAGGCCGAGTTCGATTACATCAAGGAAGGTGGCGCGCTGGTCGATCTCGATGCGCCCAAGAACGATCTGAAGGACGCGCGTGCGGCGAACTCCGGCCCGAAATGGGACCATATCCGCCAATTGCTCTCCAATCGCATGATGATCGGCGTCTATCTCGGCCAGTACTGCATCAACACGCTGACTTACTTCTTCCTGACCTGGTTTCCGGTGTACCTGGTCAAGGAGCGCGGCCTGTCGATCCTGCAGGCCGGCTTCGTGGCGACACTGCCGGCGCTCTGCGGCTTCATCGGCGGCGTGCTCGGCGGGGTCATTTCCGACGCCATCCTGCGCAAGTCCGGTTCGCTGACCATGGCGCGCAAGATCCCGATCGTCGGAGGAATGCTGCTGTCGATGTCGATCATCGCCTGCAACTATGTCGACGGCCAGGCGCTGGTGGTCGGCTTCATGGCGCTCGCCTTCTTCGGCAAGGGCATCGGCGCGCTCGGCTGGGCTGTGGTCTCCGACACCTCGCCCAAGGAGGCCGGCGGCGTCTCCGGCGGCCTGTTCAACTCCTTCGGCAACCTCTCCTCCATCACCACGCCCATCGTGATCGGCTACATCGTGGCCGCGACCGGCTCGTTCAACGGGGCTCTGGTGTTCGTCGGCATCAACGCGCTGGTGGCTGCGGTCGCCTATCTCGTGGTCGTCGGCAAGATCGAGCGGGTGGTGCTCAAACGCTCCTCCTGAGCGCTCCGAGTCATCGGAGTGGGTCAGGCAACTCAACGGCGGCTCTAAAAGGCCGCCGTCTTTGTTTTGGGGATGATCGATGCTAGAAGTGCTGGGGAAACGCCTTATTCATCTAAGACATGTATCGATGTTCGACCTCAACCAGCTCCGCTGTTTCGTCACGGTGGCGGAAGAACTGCATTTCGGCCGCGCCGCCGCGCGGCTGAACATGACTCAGCCGCCGCTGTCGCGGCAAATCCAGGTGCTCGAGCACATCATCGACGCGCCGCTGCTGGAGCGCACCAGCCGCTCGGTGCGCCTGACCCCGGCCGGCCGCAGCTTCCTCCCCGAGGCCCGCCGCATCCTGAAGCTTGCGGAAAGCGCCTCGCAGGTTGCCCGCCGCATCGCGCTCGGCAAGACCGGCTCGCTCAAGATCGGCTTTACCGCGGCCGCCGCCTACGGCTTCCTGCCCGAACTGGTCGCGGCCTGCCGTGCCAAGCTGCCGGAGGTCGATTTCTCGCTGAAGGAAATGGTCTCCGGCGACCAGTTCGAGGCGCTGACCTCGGGCCAGATCGACGCCGGCCTGCTGCGGCCGCCGATCGCGCGGCCCGAGGTTGCCAGCCGCCGCGTCGTCGCCGAGCCCCTGCTCGCCGCGATCCCGAAGAAGCATCCGCTGGCCAATGCCGACAGCATCACGATCAAGGATTTCGACGGCCAGCCCTTCGTGATGTATTCGCCCTATGAGAGCCGCTATTTCCACGATCTGCTGGTGGCGCTGTTCACCCGCGCCGACATCCTGCCGCGCTACGTCCAGCACCTCAGCCAGATCCACTCGATCCTCGCGATGGTGCGCGCCGGCCTTGGCCTCGCCATCGTGCCGGCCGCCGCCGCCGGGCTGAAAATCTCCGATGTCCGGCTGCGTCCCCTGAAGCTGCGCACCCGCGTTCCGGTCGAGCTCTTCATGGTGTGGCGCCGCGACGACGAGAATCCGCTGCTGTCCGCGCTGGTCAAAATCGCGAGCGAATTGTCCTCCGCGGACGTCATGGAAGATTGATGCTGAATCCGTATCAGTTGATATAGGCTTTGGCTTGGACGCGCATCGAACCGTCTCCTAAACACCAGCGCATGGACGCGCGGATTTCACTTGCGTCCCCGACAACACGAGAGCAGGGAGCAGCGCCCGTGAGCAAGATGACCCCGCAGGAAATGGCCCAGAAGATCGGTTCCGGCCTCCTGTCCTTCCCCGTCACGCCGTTCAAGGCAGACTATTCGTTCGACGAAGCGACCTACCGCGCCAACATGGATTGGCTGTGCGGCTATGACGTTGCAGGCCTGTTCGCCGCCGGCGGCACCGGCGAGTTCTTCTCGCTGACCCCGACCGAAGTGCCCGCCGTCGTCAAGGTCGCCGTCGACGAGACCAAGGGCCGCGTGCCCGTGCTCGCCGGCACCGGCTATGGCACTGCCATCGCCCGCGAGATCGCAATCGGCGCGGAAAAGGCCGGCGCCGACGGCCTGCTGCTGCTGCCGCCTTATCTGACCCATTCCGAGCAGGAAGGCCTTGCCGCCCACGTCGAGGCCGTCTGCGCCTCCGTGAAGATCGGCGTCATCGTCTATAACCGCGACAATGCCATCCTCCAGCCCGACACGCTCGCCCGCCTCGCCGAGCGCTGCCCGAACCTCGTCGGCTACAAGGACGGCATCGGCGACATCGAGCTGATGACGCGCGTTTACACCAAGCTCGGCGACCGCCTCACTTATGTCGGCGGCCTGCCGACCGCCGAGACCTTCGCGCTGCCCTATCTCGACATGGGCGTGACGACGTACTCGTCGGCCGTATTCAACTTCGTGCCTGAGTTCGCCACCAAGTTCTACGCCGCGGTGCGCAGCCGCGATCACGCGACCATCCGCGCCGGCTTGAAGAATTTCATCCTGCCGCTGATCGAGATCCGCAACCGCAAGAAGGGCTATGCGGTCTCGATCATCAAGGCCGGCATGAAGGTGATCGGCCGCGATTCCGGCCCGGTCCGCTCGCCGCTGACCGATCTCACCGAGCAGGAGATGGCGGAACTGGCCGCGCTGGTGAGGAACCTGCCTGCCGCAGGATCGACACAACAGGCCGCAGAATAAATCGAGGATGCAGGGAGGAGCGTGCAATGGCCCAGAGTGAGATCTCCGGGGTGCCGATCCCCGGCGCGCCGGTCGTCACAACGATGCAGGTGATCCCGGTCGCAGGCCGCGACGGCATGCTCCTCAATTTGAGCGGGGCGCATGCACCGTTCTTCACCCGTAACATCGTCATCCTCACCGACAATGCCGGCCACACCGGCGTCGGCGAGGTGCCAGGCGGGCAGAAGATCTGGCAGACGCTGCAGGACGCCAGGGATCTCGTGATCGGCAAGACCGTCGGCGCGATGAACAACATCCTCGCCGACGTCAGGACGACCTTTGCCGACCGGGATGTCGGCGGCCGCGGCAAGCAGACCTTCGATCTGCGCGTGATGATCCACGCCGTCACTGCGATCGAATCCGCCCTGCTCGATCTGCTCGGCCAGCATCTCAATCTGCCGGTCGCAGCGCTCCTCGGCGAAGGCCAGCAGCGCAAGAGCGTCGAGACGCTCGGCTATCTCTTCTTCGTCGGTGACCGGAACAAGTCCAAGCTCGACTACGTCAAGGGCGAGACCGGCAAGCCCGACTGGTTCAACCTTCGCCATCAGGAGGCAATGACGCCGGAGGCGGTGGTACGGCTGGCGGAAGCCACGCAGGACCATTACGGCTTTGCCGATTTCAAGCTCAAGGGCGGCGTGCTCCGCGGCGAGCAGGAGATCGAGGCGGTCACGGCCATCGCCAGGCGCTTCCCCAATGCCCGCGTCACACTGGATCCGAACGGCGCCTGGTCGCTCGATGAGGCCATCGGCCTCTGCAAGAACATGCACGGCATCCTCGCCTATGCCGAGGATCCCTGCGGCGCCGAGGCCGGCTTCTCCGGTCGGGAGATCATGGCCGAGTTCCGCCGCGCCACCGGCCTTCCCACTGCGACCAACATGATCGCGACCGACTGGCGTCAGCTCAGCCATGCGCTGCGGCTCGGTGCGGTGGACATTCCGCTCGCCGACCCCCATTTCTGGACCATGCAAGGCTCAGTGCGCGTTGCCCAGACCTGCCGTGACAACGGCTTGACTTGGGGCTCGCACTCCAACAACCATTTCGACATCTCGCTCGCGATGTTCACCCATGTCGGCGCGGCCGCCCCCGGCAAGGTCACTGCGATCGACACCCACTGGATCTGGCAGGATGGCCAGGCACTGACGAAGGAGCCGCTCCGGATCAAGGGCGGCAGGATCGCGGTCCCGGATCGTCCGGGCCTCGGCATCGAGATCGACCGTGCGGCCATCGAGGCCGCGCATGAACTCTACAAGCAGCATGGACTCGGCGCCCGAGATGATGCCATGGCCATGCAGGACCTGATCCCCGGCTGGACGTTTGACGACAAGCGGCCCTGCCTCGTGCGTTAAATAACTCTGGAGGAAGAGATGACTGCGATCCTGAAAAACTTCATCGGCGGTGAATGGGTCGACGGCTCCGGCGTCACCAAGAACATCAACCCCTCCAACACCAACGACCTCGTCGGCGAATATGCCAAGGCCGACAAGGCGCAGACCGAGAAGGCGATCGCGGCAGCGAAAGCCGCCTTCCCCGCCTGGGCGCAGTCGACGCCGCAAGCGCGCTACGATGCACTGAACAAGATCTCCACCGAAATCCTCGCCCGCAAGGAAGAGCTCGGCCGCCTGCTCGCCCGCGAGGAAGGCAAGACGCTGCCCGAGGGTATCGGCGAGGTCGCCCGCGCCGGCCAGATCTTCGCGTTCTTCGCCGGCGAAGCCCTTCGTCTGATCGGCGAGAAGGGCGCGTCCGTCCGTCCCGGCATCGACGTCGAGCTCACGCGAGAGCCGGTCGGCGTCATCGGCATGATCACGCCCTGGAATTTTCCGATCGCCATCCCGGCCTGGAAGATTGCGCCCGCGCTCTGCTACGGCAACACGGTGGTGTTCAAGCCGGCCGAGTTGGTGCCCGGCTCGGGACACGCGCTCGCCGAGATCATCACCCGCTCAGGCCTTCCGGCCGGCGTGTTCAACCTCGTGGTCGGCTCCGGCTCCGTGGTCGGCCAGACCCTGCTCGATCATCCCGATGTGGCCGCGATCTCCTTCACCGGCTCGGTGCAAACCGGCCGCAAGATCGCGCAGGCCTGCGTGCTCTCCAACCCGATGAAGAAATTCCAGCTGGAGATGGGCGGCAAGAATCCGCTGGTCGTGCTCGATGACGCCGACCTGAAGACCGCTGTCGAAGTCGCCGTCAACGGCGCCTACTTCTCGACCGGTCAGCGCTGCACGGCATCGTCTCGGCTGATCGTCACCGAAGGCATCCATGACCGCTTCGTTGCCGCGGTGGCCGAGCGCCTGAACAGCCTCTCGGTGGACGACGCGCTCAAGGCCGGCGTGCATATCGGCCCCGTGGTCGACCAGAGCCAGCTGGACCAGGACCTGCGCTACATCAAGATCGGTCAGGACGAGGGCGCCAAGCTCGCCTTCGGCGGCGAGCTGCTCAAGCGCGACAACCCCGGCCACTACCTGCAACCGGCGCTGTTCACCGAAGCCAACAACAACATGCGCATCGCGCGCGAGGAGATATTCGGGCCCGTCGCCGCCGTCATCCGCGCCAAGAACTACGAGGAAGCGCTGGCGATCTCCAACGACACCGAGTTCGGCCTCGCCTCCGGCATCTGCACATCAAGCCTGAAATACGCCTCGCACTACAAGCGCAACAGCGAGTCCGGCATGGTGATGGTCAATCTGCCCACCGCCGGCGTCGACTATCACGTGCCGTTCGGCGGCCGGAAGGGCTCGAGCTACGGCGCCCGCGAGCAGGGCTCCTACGCACGCGAGTTCTATACGACGGTGAAGACCGCCTATACCTATCCGGGTTGACGGGCCACGATCGCAGGGTGGGTTGGCGCAGCGGCTGCGCAAAGCGCGGTCCGCCGGCGTAACCAACCTCTTCTGCTTCCGCGGACAGAGACCTTGGTGGGTTACGCCCTGCGATTGCGCTCCGCGCAATCGCAGGGCTAACCACCCTACACTTTGGAGTCCTCCATGGACCAGGACGTCGCAGCGAAAGAGCAGCCCCGCTACATCAAGCTCAACGAGCGCGACAATGTCGCGATCGTCGTCAATGATTTCGGGCTCCCTGCCGGCTCCCGCTTTGCGTGCGGGCTGACGCTGCGTGCCTTTGTGCCGCAAGGGCACAAGACCGCTCTGGTCGACATCGCGCAGGACGCGCCGATCATCCGCTACGGTGAGGTGATCGGCTACGCGCTCTCGCCGATTCTGGCCGGTGAGTGGGTGGATGAGGCGCGCATCCGCATGCCTGAGGCCCCTGCCCTCGACAAGCTCGAAATCTCCACCGCCGTTCCCGCACCGCTGCCGCCGCTCGAAGGTTTCACCTTCGAGGGCTTTCGCAATCCGGACGGATCCGTCGGCACCAAGAACATCCTCGGCATCTCCTCCTCGGTGCAATGCGTCAAGGGCACGATGGAATATGCGGTGAAGCGCATCCGCGCCGAGCTGCTGCCGAACTATCCGAACGTCGACGACGTCGTGCCATTGACGCATGCTTATGGCTGCGGCGTCGCCATCACCGCGCCCGATGCCGTCGTGCCGATCCGCACGCTGCAAAACCTCGCGCTCAATCCGAATTTCGGCGGCGAGATTCTGGTCATCAGCTTGGGATGTGAAAAACTCGCGCCCGAACGGCTGGTGCCGGAGGGCGTCAGCGATGCCATCGTCCGCATGCAGGACGAAGCCTTCGACGGATTTGGCGCGATCGTCGATGCCATCATGACGCAAGCCGAGGCGCGCCTGAAGATCCTCGACAAACGCACCCGCGAGACCTGCCCCGCGTCCGATCTCGTGGTCGGCCTGCAATGCGGCGGCAGCGACGCTTTCTCGGGCGTCACTGCGAACCCCGCGCTCGGCTTCGCCGCCGACCTCTTGGTGCGCGCCGGCGCCACCGTGATGTTCTCGGAAGTGACGGAGGTGCGCGACGCCATCCAGCTCCTCACCCGCCGCGCCATCAACGAAGACGTCGGCCGGGCGCTGGTGCGCGAGATGGCCTGGTACGATTCATATCTCGCCCGTGGCGGCGCCGATCGCAGCGCCAACACAACCCCCGGCAACAAGAAGGGCGGCCTCGCCAACATCGTCGAAAAATCTCTCGGCTCGATCGTCAAATCAGGCTCATCAGCGATCACCGGCGTGCTCTCGCCCGGCCAGAAGGCGACGCAGAAGGGCATGCTGTTCGCGGCAACGCCGGCGTCAGACTTCATCTGCGGCACGCTCCAGCTCGCCTCCGGCATGACCTTGCAGGTGTTCACCACCGGCCGCGGCACGCCCTATGGCTTGGCGGCCGCGCCCGTGATCAAGGTCGCAACCCGCACCGAGCTGGCGCGCCGCTGGAAGGATTTGATCGATTTCGACGCAGGCGGCATCGCCACCGGCGCAAAGACCATCGAGGAAACCGGCTGGGACCTCTTCCGCCTGATCCTCGAGGTTGCCTCCGGCCGCACCAAGCCGTGGTCGGATCGCTGGGGCATCCACAACGACCTCACGCTGTTCAATCCGGCGCCGGTGACCTGAGCGCCCGACACCGCGTCCGTCCAGGGCGAACAGGTGCCTCGAAGGCTCGGCCGGGCGGCCTACTTCTTCGCCGCTGGCGCCATCATCATCGCGCCGCCCTTCTTGACCGCGGGTGCGGCCTTCGGCGCGGGCGCGGCGGCCTGCGCGGGGAGATATTTGGCGATGATCGCGGGATCGACCTCGGCCATGCTGGAATCCGGCAGGCGCTGCCAGGTCTCGTCCTTGCCGAACAGAGAGATGCCGAGGAAGCCGCGCATGGTCAGGACCTGACCGTCCGGACTCACCGTCATCTTGGCCTTCCAGATGTTGCCGTCGCGCGGATTGACGACGTTGCCGCCTTCATATTTCAACCCGTCACGCTTCATGTCGCGGATGAAAGAGAGCCCGAGCACCGGCTGATTCTTGCGATCGTCCGTGCACTTCGCGCAAACCTCGCTCGGATTGTCGCCGGGGCGGGGAAACGTCTTGGCAATCACGCCTTCGAAAATGCCGTTATGATCGATGAAGAGGAACCAGCCCACGGGCTTGCCGTCCTCGACCTTCTGCCACAAGCCCGCAGCGGTCGGCTGTTGTGCGGCAGCCTTTCCTGTTGCGCCGAGCGACAGCACGAGACCCAGCGTAAGCAGCGAGAGCAGCCGAAAGCTGGAAACGAGATTCCGCATTATGATCACCTTGCTAAGCCGCCACTGCAATGGCCGCAGACTACGGCGATTTCGCGAACGGTTCCAGCACCAGAAACATGGGACGCTCGGCCCCGTTCGCGCCGCGGTCAGTTGACACCGAGTTTCTTTTGCAGGCTCGAGGATGAGGTCGTGTACTGGAACACGAGCCGCTTCTCCGGATAGACGTAGCGGTGGGCTTTTTGCGACATCAGCGCGCCTTCGTGGAAGCCGCACAGGATCAGCTTGATCTTGCCCGGATAGGTGTTGATGTCGCCGATGGCGAAGATGCCCGGCACGTTGGTTTCGAATGCCGACGTCTCGACCGGCACCAGATTGTTCTCGAGCGCAATGCCCCAATTCGCGACCGGACCGAGCTTCATGGTCAGGCCGAAGAACGGCAGCATGGCGTCGCAGGCAATATCGCTGACGGCATTGTCGTTGCCCTTGACGGTGGCGCCGGTCAGCTTGCCGTCGGCGCCGGAGAGCGCGGTGACCTGACCGAGCCGCAGATCCATCTTGCCGTCGGCGACCAGCGCGCGCATCTGCTCGACGCTGTGAGGGGCAGCGCGAAAATCGTCACGACGGTGCAAGAGCGTGATGCGCTTGGCGACCGGATGCAGATTGAGCGTCCAGTCGAGCGCGGAATCGCCGCCGCCGACGATCAGCACGTTCTTGTCGCGGAACGTTTCCATCTTGCGCACGGCGTAGTGCACCGAGGTGCCTTCATAGGCTTCGATACCCGGCACCGGCGGACGCTTGGGCTGGAACGAGCCGCCGCCGGCCGCGATCACCACGACCTTGCATTCGAACACCTTGCCCGCGTCGGTGGTGCAGCGAAACAGGGGATCGCCGATCTTTTCGACGGTCTCGACCATCTCGCCGAGATGGAAGGTCGGATGGAACGGCTTGATCTGCTCCATCAGCGCGTCGGTGAGGCCTTGCCCCGATACCTGCGGAATGCCGGGAATGTCGTAGATCGGCTTTTCCGGATAGAGCTCGGCGCACTGGCCGCCGACCTTGTCGAGGATGTCGATGAAGTGCGCCTTCATGTCGAGAAGGCCAAGCTCGAAGGCGGCGAACAGACCGCAAGGGCCGGCGCCAATAATCAGCACGTCGGTTTTGATCACGTCGCTCATGTCGTCTCTTTATCGGTCATTATCGGTTGGACGGCGCCCGGCGGGCCGAGGTGACCCTGCCTGTCTAGCCAACGGGAATGGATCAGGGAAGGCATAAAAGCGGGAGCGCCCCGCAAGCACACCCACTTGCCGGGTCAAAATAACTGGGCTGTAACGAGGCTGGATATGACGGAGATCATCAGGTGAACGCACCAAGCCGCCTCGATACGACGCCACGCCTCGAGGACTTCCCGTTTCGCCTCAGCGACAACGTCCGCTTCGGCGATCTCGACCCGAACCAGCACGTCAACAACGCGGTCTATGCCACCTATTTCGAGACCGGCCGCGTCACGCTGATGAAGAGTCCGGAGTACGGGCTGACACCGCCGGGCCTCGCCTGGATCATGGTGCGGCTCGACATCCATTTCCGCGCCGAGCTGCACTGGCCGAACACGATCGAGCTCGGCCTCGGCGTGGTGAAGCTCGGGCGCACGTCGGTGACCTTCGAGCAGGTCGTGTTTTCGGAAGGGAAGTGCATCGCTTCGGCGACCTCGGTCGGCGTCTTGCTCGACGAGGCGACGCGCCGGCCAGCACCGCTGACTGCGGAAGTGGTCGAGAAATTCAGGCCCTGGCACAAGCGCGGCATCGAGGTCGCGCCGCCGCGCACTTGAGCAGCAAGGATCAGGCCTGACGTTCCGGCGTGCCCACCACGAGCCCGTCGAGCTCGTCGGAGACCTTGATCTGGCATGACAGGCGCGAGTTCGGGCGCACGTCGAAGCCGAAGTCGAGCATGTCCTCTTCCATCGGCGTCGGGCTGCCGACCTTCTCGCGCCAGGCTTCGTCGACATAGACATGGCAGGTCGCGCAGGCGCAGGCGCCGCCGCACTCGGCCTCGATGCCGGGAATGCTGTTACGGATGGCGGCTTCCATCACGGTCGCGCCGTTCTCGATTTCCACCGTGCGGGTTTCGCCCTTGTGGTCGACAAAGTGAATTTTGGCCATTGTGCTCGTGCTGCCGCGATCTGGGGAAAAGGAGGTTCGGGTTGTCCTATAACGGGTCGATCCGGACCGCGCCATAGCGTTTTCAAGCGAAGTGGATACCGGTTCGCGGGCGGAAAACGCGTCGAAACACAAGACGGGTGTGTGCGCAGCCCGGACCGGCTCCGGCGAGATCCGGCTCAGTGCTTGAGCATCGCGGCAATAGCCGCGCGAACCTCGGCGACCGCCTCTTTCAGCGCGGCGAGGGCGTGGGGCTGGTTCTGGCCGATCCGGATCGCGGTCTCCAGGCTGGCGGCCGCATCGGCGACCGCAAAGGCGCCGATCCCGCGTGCCGAGCCCTTGAGCTTGTGCGCAAGCGCCCCGGTCTCGGCCGGCAACGCCGTCATCGCGGCGATCAGGCGGACCGCCTGCTCTGCGAACATTGCAAGCACTTCCTGCTCGAGCTCGGAATCGCCCAGCGTCATGCGCGAGAGATGGTCGAGATCGAGAGGGCTGTCGAAGGGCGCAAGCGGCGGCGAGGGCATCCAGTCCATCCCTTGCAGTTCAGGCATCATGGCGCAGGCCCCGGCATCGCGCGATAGTCCGCCGGTCCGGCGGTTCCGACCACCGAAGCATGGAAATGGTTAACGAAGCGTTTCGGCCGATTTACGCAAAACCGCCCGTTTAATGACGAAAAGTTGCCGCAATCGGCTGAGTCCGGTGGAGAATTTCATTTAGGGCTAAGGCGTTACGGCCTTTTCCTGTTAACGATGATTAAGAATGTCTTAATCGCGGGCATTTCATTCGCGACGCTCTGCCAATAGGATGTTGCGGAAATTGGCGGACAAGCCGTCCGGGTGGGGACGGCTTGGAGATCCGCCCAAGCGGCATGATCCGGTCTGTGGGCTTGCGTAGCGCGCAGGGCTCGCGGGGGAACGCGTAAAAGTAACGAGGGCTTGGACTGAACATGGCCAATACTCCCAAAAAGGTCAAAGACCCCACAGAAGTTGCGCTTTCTGCGATCCAGGAAGCCCTCAACATCAGCGACACGGCTGCCGATACCAGCCGCAACGCCGCGATGCGCAACGAAACGGCGCCGCCGGTCCCACCGCCCGCGCCCCCCGTGTTCGACGGCGAGCCCGCCTTCGAGCCGCGGCCTGCCGCCAACGAGCGCGCCGTGTTCGATCCGATCGAGGAACCGCGCACCTCGCGCCGCGCCGCCAACGACGACCGCGCGACCATCGGCCAGCTGCTCCAATCGCTGCAAACGGGCCGCCCCGCGCGCAACATCTACACCGGCGCGACCATCTTCACCGTGATCTGGCTCGCCGCCTGTGCCGCCCTGACGGTCGGCTTCCTGCCCTCGATCCGGGCCGCCATGGGCGAGAGCGGCGGCGTGCTGGCGATCGCCGGCCTCGTCACCATGTTCTTCGCGCCGATCATGCTGTTCTACTTCCTCGCCAGCCTGGTCTGGCGCGGCCAGCAGATGAGCCAGGTCGCGCAGGCGATGGCGCAGGTTGCGATCCGCTTCTCCGAGCCGGAAGGTTCGGCGTCGGATTCCATGGTCACGGTCGGCCAGGCCATCCGCCGCGAGGTCGCGGCAATGGGCGACGGCATCGAGCGCGCCATCGCGCGCGCAGGCGAACTCGAAACACTCGTCGCAAACGAGGTCGCCGCGCTCGAACGCGCCTATTCCGACAACGAGGTCCGCATCCGCGCCCTGCTCCAGGACATCGCGCATCAGCGCGACAACCTGGTCGGCCAGGCCGAGCAGGTCCGCAGCGCCATTTCCGGCGTGCAGATCGACCTTCGTCACGACATCGCGCTGATCTCGGACGCGATCGCCTCTCGCGTCGACGAGGTCGCGAAATCCATCACCGGCGCGCTGGAAGAGCGCGGCGCTCACATCACGGGCGCCCTGAGCCACGCCGGCGACAACATGATCCTCGCGCTGGGCGAGCGCGGCGGCGACCTGCTCGACCGGCTCGAGGAAGCCAGCGCCGAGACCACGCGCGCGGTGCTCGACGCCAGCGAGCGACTGACCACCAGCCTCAACTTCAAGACCGGCCACGTCCACGACGAGTTCGTCGACCTCGCCGACCGCGTCCACGAGATGCTGAACGAACGCATCGACCGCATCACCGGCGAGTTCGAGCAGCGTTCCGCCGCGATCGTCGACGGCATCTCCGAGCGCACCGAGCAGGTGCACGACAGCCTGAAGAACTCGTCGGACTCGCTGCTGCTCGAGCTCGAGCTGCGCTCCAACGACATCTCCGCCAAGATCGACGACGCCGGCAACCGCCTCGCCGGCCAGATCATGACCTCGGGCGACAAGGCGAGCGAGGCGCTCGACGCCACCGTCAACACGCTGGTCGCCAAGGTCGTCAGCCAGACCGAGACCGCGCACGATTCGCTGTCGCTGCAGATGAGCGCGTTCGACGAGCTGGTGAAGAACCAGGGGTCCGAGCTGGTCGAGAAGTTCGCCCGCGATTCCGGCACCCTGGGTGCCCTGATCACGCGCCACATCTCCGAATTCGACCGCACCGTGAAGACCTTCGGCGGCGAGATCGTCGAGCGCTTGGGCCAGCGCACCCAGGACATCCACGAGTCGCTGAAGACCTATGTCGATAATTTCGACACTCGCTTCACCTCGAACGGCGGCGCCATCACGGCCGTGCTCGACGAGCGCCTGGTGCAGTTCGAGACCACGATCGGCGAACGCGTCGCCAATCTGGACGCCTCGCTGAATGACAAGATCGCCAGCCTCGACGGCACCATCGAAGGCCACATCAAGACGTTCGACCAGCAGCTCGGCGGGCGCGTCGGCGCGCTCGAGCAGTCGTTCGACGCGCGTGCGAAGTCGGTAACCGAAACCATCGACGAACGCCTCAACACGCTCTCGACGTCGCTGACCGATGGTGCGGCCCAGGCGATCCAGTCGGTTGATACGCGCTTGACGCATCTCACGACGACGCTCACCGGCGGCGCGGCGCAGGCGCTCGAATCCATCGATGGCCGCCTCACCCACCTCACGACGACGCTGACCGAGGGCGCCTCGCAGACGATCCAGGCAATCGATACGCGCCTGACGCATCTGACGACGACGTTCAACAGCGGTGCATCGCAGGCGCTGGAGTCCGTGGACAGCCGCCTCAGCTATCTGACGAGCGCCTTGACCAGCGGCGCCTCGCAGGCGGTGCAGTCGATCGACACCCGCCTCACCCTGCTTACCTCGACGCTCACGGACGGCACGGCGCAGGCGATCGAGGCAGTCGACCGCCGCATCACCAGCGTCGCCGACCTCATCGACGGCCGCAGCATGCACCTGACCGACACGGTCACGGCGCGCTTCCAGGACATCCAGCAGGCGATCGAAACCAAGGTCGGTTCGGTCGCGAGCGACATCGACGTCCGCGTGGCGCAGTTCGAGGACCTGCTCGGCTCGCGTGTCGAGGCCGTCGCCGGCCGCATCGAAAGCAGCGGCCGCCAGGCCAGCGAGGACATGATGTCCCGGGCCGAGATGATCTCGACCGCGATCCGCTCGCATGTCGAAGACGCCGAGCGTTCGCTCACCAATCTCGTGGTCAACACCAGCGAGACGATCCAGACCGGTGCGCGCACCGCGCAACAGTCGCTCATGACCGTCTCCTCCGACGTCAACGCCCAGCTCAAGATGACCTCCGCCGAGGTCGAGCGCGCGCTGACCGCCGTCGGCACGGGAGCCGCGAACTCGATCCTGACCAGCGCCCGCGAAGCGCAGTCGTCCCTCGTCGCCGCCTCGGGCGATGCCGCCAACCAGATCAAGGGGCTCGCGGCCGACGTCGAGCGCACTCTGTCCGCGGCCGGCTCGGCCACCGCGGCCTCGATCCTGGCCGGCGCCCGCGAGGTGCAGACCACGCTCGTCACCGCCTCCTCGGATGCGGCCAACCACGTCAAGACGCTCACCGCCGACGTGCAGCGCTCGCTGTCGATGGCCGGCACCTCCACGGCGGAAGCGATCACGGCCGGCGCCCGCGACGCGCAGGGCATGCTGATCACGGCCTCGACCGAGACCGCCAACCAGATCAAGGCGTTGTCCTCCGACGTGCAGCGCTCGCTCTCGATGGCCGGCACCTCGACCGCCGAGACCATCATGACGGGCGCGCGCGAGGCCCAGAGCACGCTCGTCGCCGGATCTGCGGATGCGGCAAACCAGGTCAAGGCTCTTACCGCCGACGTGCAGCGGTCGCTCTCCATGGCTGGCACATCGACAGCAGAGAGCATCCTGGGCGGCGCCCGCGAGGCGCAGAGCACCCTGGTCAACGCGTCCGCGGAGGCGGCGAGCCAGGTCAAGTCGCTCGCGGCCGAAGTGCACCGCTCGCTTTCGCAGGTCGGCCAGACCACGGCCGAGACGATCACGGCCAGCGCCCGCGACGCCCAGAGCACCCTGCTCGCGGTTTCGGCGGAACAGACCGGCCAGGTCCGCTCGCTCGCAGCCGAAATGCAGCGCGCGCTGGCGACCGCCGGCGGAGCCACCATCGAGGCGCTCACCAGCGGCGTGCGCGAGGCCCAGGGCACGCTCATCACCGCCTCGACCGACGCGGCGAGCCAGATCAAGTCGCTGACGACGGACATCGAGCGTACCCTGACCTCGGTCGGCGCCGACACCGCCTCCACCATTCTCAACAGCGCACGCGAGGCCCAGACCTCGCTGACCTCGACCTCGGCGGACGCCGCAAGCCAGATCCGCATGATCTCGACCGAGATCGAGCGCGCGCTGAGCACGGCCACGGCGAATGCGACCAACGACATCCAGACCAGCGCGCTCAACGCCCAGAACGCCCTGATCTCCGCCTCCAACGAGGCGAGCTCGCGGGTCAAGTCGAGCTCGGCCGACGTCGAGCGCTCGGTGCTCGCCGCCACTTCCAGCTTCGGCCAGGCCATGACCGGCAAGACGGACGAGATCGTCACCTATGTGCAGCAGCAGGCCGACCGCCTCTCGAACATGATCGACGCCAAGCGCGGCTCGCTCGTCGACGCGATCGGCTCGAAGACCAGCCAGCTCACGCTCGACATCGACCGCGTCACCTCCGACGCGCTGAAGTCGATCGAGACGCGCGGCCAGGCCTTCTCGCAGACCATGATGGGCAACGGCAACGAAGTCGCCCGCACCATCAACGCGGCGAGCGAGATCGCGACCGGCGCGGTCAGCAAGTCGCTCAAGGACCTCGAGTCGGCCTCGCGCGCGGCGATCGACCAGTCGCGTCAGGTCTCGATCGCGGCCGTCACCGAGATGCAGGAGACCAGCAAGATCCTGCGCACCGACACGGTCGCGCTGTTCGAGCGCCTGCGCGAAGGCAACATCCTGCTCCAGGAGGTGCTGACCGGTGCGCACGACAACCTGAACTCGCTCGAGCGGGCGCTGGTGACGCGCGTTGCCGACTTCGTGTCGGCGATGAACGACGTCACCTCGCGCAACGGTGCTGCGACGCAGAACCTCGAAGACCAGCTCAACGTGTTCAACAGCAAGACCACCCGGGCGCTGCAGGATCTCGGCGAGCTGTCGACCCAGTTCGACGCACACGGCAAGGCGCTGGTCGATGCCGCTCAGGTCGTCGAGCAGAGCAACAAGAACACCACCGCCTCGCTTGCCGAACGCAAGGCGGCGTTGGAATCGCTCGTCACCACCATCGACCTGCGGACCGCCGATCTCGACCAGCGCCTGTCGCGCTTCACCGGGCTGCTCGACGAGTCGCTCGCTGCAGCCGAAGAGCGTGCGCGCGACATCGCCCGCGTGGTCGCCGAGACCGCCGGCGCAGGTTCGGCCGCGATCACCCGCCAGTTCGAGGCAGTGCGGGCCGCCTCCGAAGAGGAGCACCGGCAGACCCTCGACGCCATGCACGACATCTACCGCCAAACCACCGACGAGGCGGATGCGATGTTCAAGCAGTCGACCGAGAAGTTCAGCAACCTCGTCTCCAGCATGAAGCAGATGGCCTTGGAGATGCACAACGAGCTCGAGGCCACCCGCAACGAACTGCGCCGCGGCGTGCTCGAAATGCCACAGGAGGCCGCCGAGAGCACCGCGCAGATGCGCAAGGTGATCGTCGACCAGATCGAGGCGCTCGCCGAGCTCAACCGCATCGTGGCCCAGCACGGCCGCGGCCTCGACGTCACCACGACGGGCCGTGCGTCCGTCGCCGTCCAGCGGCAGGAAGAGCCGGTGATGGCGACTGCAGCTCGCGGCACCGAGACCCGCATGCGCGACACCGGCAGTGCCTCGACGCTGCCGCCGCCGGACCTCGGCATGCCCGCCGCCTCGCGCCGCGCCGAGGCTCCGCCGGTCGCCCCCGGCGGCAACGACCAGGGCCGCGACGGCTGGCTGTCGGACCTGTTGAACCGCACCGATGCCAACCCCCCTGCTCCGGCCGGCCGTGAGGCTCCGCGCGTCCGCCAGGCTGCGCCTGCTCCGCTGCCGCAGGCCGCGCAGAGCAGCGGCAATCCGCTGGAATCGCTGTCGCTCGACATCGGCCGGCTGATGGACCGCAATCTCGCCGCCGAGATGTGGGACCGCTACCAGCGCGGCGAGAACAAGGCCTTCACCAAGCGCCTGTACACGCCCGCCGGCCAGAAGGCCTTCGACGAGGTCGCCCGCAAGTACCGCGCCGATCGCAACTTCAAGGGCACGGTGGACCGCTACATCAGCGAGTTCGAACGCCTGCTCGACGAAGTCGCCAGCGATGGCCGTGGCCCGCAGGAGCTGCGCAGCCACCTGACCTCGGAGACGGGTCTGGTCTACACCCTGCTCGCGCATGCGGCGGGACGGTTGGGGTAAGACGCGACCCCCAGCGAATAGCGAATGCAAACGGAGGCCTCACGGCCTCCGTTTTCGTTTCAGCTCGTCATTGCAAGGCGAGCAAAGAACCCGGATTGGGGTCCATGGCCCGAGGTCCGCCGATGAAACTCTACTGCCGCCTGCCACTCGCGGCCGGCGCCGGCTTCGCCGGTTCGGCCGGCGGCGGCGCCGGTTGTGCGCTGCTGTTGCTGGCGCCGAACAGCACGCGGGTCGGGTTGCGGTCGAAATTGTTCACGGCGCGGCTGATGTCGCCGAGGGTGCGACGGCCGTCGGTCATCAGCGCGCCGGAGCGCTTGTCGAAATCCTCGGCGAGCTCGCGGATCGATTTGACCGTCAGGAACAGCTCGCCGCCATCCTTGCCGCCGGCAAGGGTGTTGAGGCCGAGCATGAGGTTGTCGGCCTTGAGCATCACACCGTCGGCCTTGAGAATCACGCCGTCGACCTTGGCCATCACGCCGTCGATCTTCTCGGAGTTGCGCGCGAGCGAGTTGGTGAAGGTCTCCAGATTTTTCAGCGAGTTCTTCACCGACTCCTGATTGTCGGCAACGATCTTGTTGATGTTCTGCAGCGTGCCGCGGATCGCCTCGGTGACGTCCTGGAGCTTGTTCGGATCGGCCGTCAGCGTCGGAATGCCGTCCTCGTCGAGCGGCGGCGGCGGTGCGGCTTCCTCGCCGCCCTTGAGCGAGATCGCGGCGACGCCGGTCAGGCCCTGGAATTCGAGGCCGACCAGAGTGTCCTTGCGCAGCGGCGTGTTGTTCTCGATCATGGCGAGCGCGACGACCCGCCGCGGATTGTCGAGCTTCACCGAGACCACCTCGCCGACCCGGATACCGTTGAAGTTGACGCTGCCGCCGTTGCGCAGGCCCGCGGCCGGTCCCTCGAACACGACGCGGAAGGGCATCCGCTGCTTGGTGGTGTGCAGCGACTGGAACCACAGCACGAAGCCGATCGCAGCTGCGATCACCGCCAGCGTGAAGGATCCGATCAATACGTAGTTCGCCCGCGTTTCCATCAGGTGCTCCGGCTACTCAACTCATTACCGCGCGGGCGCGCTTGCCATGGAAATATTGCCTCAGCCAGGGATGCTGCGAGGCCTGCATGTCGGCAATCGACCCTGCCGCAATGATCTTGCCGTTCCCCAGGACGGCGATGCGGTCGCAAGCTGTGTAAAGGCTGTCGAGGTCGTGGGTTACCATGAAAACCGTCAGTCCCAAAGTCCGCTGCAACGTCCTGACCAGCTCGTCGAAGTCGCCGGCACCGATCGGATCCAGGCCCGAGGTCGGCTCGTCGAGAAAGACGAGATCGGGATCGAGCGACAACGCGCGGGCCAGCGCGACACGTTTGATCATGCCGCCTGAGAGCTCCGACGGAAAACGCTCGGCCACTTCGGGCTTGAGACCGACCATGGCGAGCTTGGCCATGGTGATCTCGTCCATCAGCCGCTGCGACACCCGCAGATATTCGCGCATCGGAAACTGGATGTTCTGCCGCACGGTGAGCGAGGAGAACAGCGCGCCCTGCTGGAACAGCACGCCCCAGCGCCGCTCGACGTTGCGGCGCTGCGACGTATTGGAGGAATCCAGATCGACGCCGAACACTTCGATCGAGCCTGCGACCTTCGGCACCAGGCCGATGATCGTGCGGGTCAGCACCGACTTGCCGGCGCCTGAAGGACCGACAAAGCCCAAAATCTCGCCGCGCTTGACGTCGAGGTCGAGACCATCGAGCACACGTGTCGCGCCGAACTGCACGGTGATGTCGCGAACGCGGATGATGGGGTTCTGAATTTCGTTTTGAGTTTCTTGCGCCATCATCACATCCCGATCGAGGCGAAGAAGATCGCGAACACGCCGTCCATGACGATGACGAAGAAGATGCCCTTCACCACGGACGCCGTGGTGTGCTGTCCGAGCGACTCCGCGCTGCCTTGCACCGCAAGTCCCTCGACGCAGGCGACGATGCCGATCACCGCGGCCATCACGGGCGCCTTCACCATGCCGACGATGAAATGGTCGATCGAGATGGCATCGCGCAGGCGCAGCAGGAACGCTTCGGGATCGACGCCGCCATAGAGCCAGGCGACGAGGCCGCCGCCATAGAGCGCGGCCATGGCGCCGAGGAAGGCGAGGATCGGCAGCGCCAGCACCAGCGCCAGCATGCGCGGCAGCACCAGCACCTCGATCGGGTCGAAGCCCATGGTGCGCAGCGCGTCGATCTCCTCACGCATCTTCATCGAGCCGAGCTCGGCAGTGTAGGCACTGCCCGAGCGGCCCGCGACCATGATCGCGACCAGGAGCACGCCGATCTCGCGCAAGACCAGCACCCCGAGCATGTCGACGACGAAGATGTCGGCGCCGAAGCGGCGGAAATGGAAGATGCCCTGCTGGGCGATGATGCAGCCGATCAGGAAGGTGATCAGCACGATGATCGGCACCGCGCGCCAGCAAACCTGCTCCAGATGGTGCACGGTCGAGGTCAGGCGGAACGAGCGCGGATGGATCAGCACATGTGCGCCCGCCGCGAGCACCGCACCCAGCATGTCGACCAGGCTCGCGATGGTGCCGCCAAGGCCCGCGACGCCGCGGCCGATCTGTTCCAGCATGCCGGTGATGGTGATCGCGGAGGTTTCGACCACCGGGGTCGCCCGGACCCGGCGCACCTCGTCGACGAGGCTCGCATAGTTCGCGGACAGCCCGGCGATCTGGGCCTCGACGGCGCCTTTGGTCAGGCTGCGGCGCAGCCGCTCGATCAGCCAGGCGCCGAACGTGTCGAGCTTGGCGACCTCGGAGACGTCGATGAAAATGCTTTGCGGGCCGCCGGCAAGTTTCTCGGCGTCGGCCACCATCCGCTCCAGGACCGGCGCGAAGCTCGCGGTCCAGGTTCCGGTGGCGCAGAGGGCCAGCGCGTTGCCTTTGGCAATCCGTTCCAGCTTCGGATCGCCGCTCAAGGTATCCGCTCCCATACCAGGGCGGAGGAAATCAGATCGTTGCGCACGCGCCCTTACCCAGAAAAGGTATCCCCAACTGGTTAATGTTAGTTGTTAGAGGTAACCAGCAGGTTCAGTTTTCGCCAGAGTTCAAAATGACTTCCAGCAAAGTTCCCGTCCTCGCCGCGCGAATCGAGCGGTTTCCCATCGCCGGCAGTTTCACGATCAGCCGGGGCGCCAAGACGGAAGCGGTCACCGTCGTGGCCGAAGTGAGGCAAAATGGCCTGACCGGCCGCGGCGAATGCGTGCCTTATCCCCGCTACGGCGAGACGCCCGAGGCGACCCTGGCCGCGATCCAGGCCATGCAGGCGGCCGTGGCGGATGGGCTGACGCGGCAGGCCCTCCAGGCCGCCATGCCGCCCGGAGCCGCTCGCAACGCGCTGGATTGCGCCCTGATCGACCTCGAGGCCAAGGCATCAGGCCGGCGGGCCTGGAGCCTGCTGGACCGCCCCGTGCCCGGGGAGCGCACCACCGCCTATACAATCTCGCTGGGCACGCCCGAGGCCATGGCTGCGGCGACCGCCAAGGCTGCACACCGGCCGCTCCTCAAGATCAAGCTCGGCGGCGACGGCGATCCACGGCGAATCACCGCGGTGCGCATGGCAGCGCCCGAGTCCGAACTGATCGTCGATGCCAACGAGGCCTGGACCGAGGCCAATCTGGAAGCCAACCTCGCCGCCTGTGCCGCTGTCGGCGTCACCCTGGTGGAGCAGCCGCTGCCGGCGGGGAAGGACGATGCGCTGGCGCGGATCAAGCGACCGCTCACCGTCTGTGCGGACGAGAGCGTCCACGACCGCAAGTCCCTTGCACCGCTGCGTGCGCGCTACGACGCCGTGAACATCAAGCTCGACAAGACCGGCGGCCTCACCGAGGCGCTAGCCATGGCCGATGCCGCGCAGGCGCTCGGCTTCGAGATCATGATCGGCTGCATGGTCGCGACCTCGCTGTCGATGGCGCCCGCCATGCTGGTGACGCCGCAGGCACGCTTCGTCGATCTCGATGGTCCCTTGCTACTGGCGCGCGATCGCGATCATGGACTGCGTTATGACGAGAGCCTGGTCTATCCGCCGGACGCTTCGCTCTGGGGCTGAGCGATCAGCCGGTGCCGCGCCGACCAGATCACGAGCGCGCCGGCGGCGGCCATCGCGGCCATGACGTAATACAGGCCATCGCCGATGCGGGCATAGATCGCGCCTGACGCGATCGACGTCGTTGCGCTCAACAATCCGCTGCATGCGGCGTAATAGCCTTGTCCGCGCGCGATCTGATGCGACGGCACGCGCTGCACCAGCAGATTCATGGTGCCGACGATGGTCATGCCGAACGTGAGGCCATGACCGAGCTGGGCGATCGCGAGCAGTGCGAGCGGCGGCTCGTTCGCGGTCACGATCCAGCGCAGCACGGCGCTCAAGCCCCCGATCGCCATCAGCGATGACGGATGAAGCGAGAAGCGCGGCGACAGCGCGAACACGATGATCTCGGCGATCACGCCCAGCGTCCACAATCCCGCGATCGTCAGCCCGCTCAAGCCGTGGAGTTGCCAGTTGATGGCGGAGAACGTGTAGTAGGCGACGTGGCTGCCCTGGATCAGCGCAGCTGATGCGATCACCGCCCACAAGCCGCCATCGCGCAGCAGCGCATTATCGGCTTGCGTCCCGGTCGTCTTGCGCCTGGCATCGTCGAGCGGTTGCAGCAGCAGGCCGACCAGGACCGTGACGACGGCCCACGCAACGATGATCCAGATCAGATCGCGCGCCGCGATGATGTCGACGAGATAACCGCAGGCGAGCGCCGCGGCCGCAAACGCCGCCGAGCCCCACAGCCTCAGGGGACCGTAGTCGAGCCCGTAACGCGCAACGCCCCGCAGCGCATAGGCATCGGTGAGCGGCGTCGTCGGCGTCCACATCATGCAGGTGAGTGCGTAGATCACGAACAGCTCCAACGGCTGCTGCTGCAAGCCGACGGCAGCAAAGCCGATTGCCGTCCCCAGCACCGAGATCATCATGCCGCCGCGAATGGCATGCCGCTTTTCGGCAATGGCGGTGACCTGCGGCAACGTGGTGAAGCGCGTGAGCGCCGGCAGCGCATTGATGAGGCCGATCCAGGAGGCGTCGATGCCGATCGCCTTGAGCCAGAGCGGGAAGAACGGCAGATGCGTCCCTGATACCGCGAACACTGCCGAATAGAACAGCGCGAGCCGCACGGCGAATCGCCGCTTGACCGAGGCTGCGATGGGGATTTGTGATTCGGGTAGCATCAAACCAATTGCGATTCGGTCGATATCGTGGTGATCGTTACAGTAACGCGCAGTGATTTGCGCGACGAGATTGACATGGCCTCTGAAGCATTCGCCCTTTCGCCTATGTCTGCCCGCGCGGCCGAGCCGAACGAGCAGGATTACGACGCGATCCGCGAAGCCTTCATGGAGACCGCGCGCGGACGCTGGTTCCTCGGCGAATACGCCAAGCGCAACCGCAACGCCGACACGCGCATGGTGCTCGATGCGGTCGCGAAAATCGAGGAAACCCTTGCGGCACAGCGACAACCCGTCGTGGTGGACCGCCTGCCCGAAGCCCTGGCCGCGATCCGCCGCGCGGTCGAGGACGCCGAAAGCGCCGCCGGCAAGGCGTTCGATCCTGCCGCGATCGAAGCCGGCCTCGCACCTGTCACGCGCGGCGTGCGCATCATCAAGGAGATCTCCTGGCGCTGGCGCGAGATCGGCGCCGATGGGCGAATCTGCGACCTGATTGATTCTCAGCTCGCCTCGATCGAGGCGGCCTGCGCCCAGGTGTCGGCGATCGACCCGCGCGGCGACCTCAAGGCTGCCTTCGATCTGCTCAAGGACCGGATCGAGCAGACCGAAGCAGATGGCGTCGCGGTGCCGCAGGCCGCGGCGCGACCTGCGCCCGCCCAGTCCACAGCGCCGGTGGCAGAAGCCCCAATTGTCGAGGCGCCGGCTGCGATGGCGCGTGAAGCGCCCGTGGCTTTTACGGAGGCGCCACAGGAGATCGCACCCGAGCCCGAGGCCGCCGCCGACCTAAGCGGCGCCGCCGGGGAGACGATGGACGTCGCCGGCGCGCCCGAGATCGCCGAAAGCCACACCGTCGCGGAAGAGAGTCTTGCTGCGCTCGAGGACAGCCTCGCCGATCCCGTGGGCGTCGCCGGGGTCACCGACGAATTCCCGCTCGATGCTGCCGCGGAAGCCGAGGACGAAGCCATCCTCGAGGCGATCGCGCTGGAGATGGCCGCGCCCGATCCGGAGTTCGACGCGATCGCCGAGCCCATGGAGGTGGGAGCAGCCGTTCCCGAGCCGATGATTGCGGAGGTCGCGGAGCCGGTCGCCATGGAGGCGCCCACCGCGCCACACGTTGAGGAGCCGGTCGCCGAGCAGCCGGTCACCGACGCCCCGATCGCGATGGAATCGCTCGCGCGCCTCACCGAGGCCATCGCGGAAGCCGCCGCCGAAATGATGGAGCAGCCGGCGCCCGCGATGGCGGCCGTGGCTACCTTCGCCGCAGCGCCGTCCGCGAGCCTGCCGATGCCGTCCCCCCTTCCCGAGCCCTCGCTCGGCGCCACCATCCTCGCCAGCGGCATCGTGCAAAAGCCCCGCCCGGCCGCAAACGATGCGTTGGCGCCGATCCGCCGCATGACCCAGGCCGAGAAGATCGCGTTCTTCTCGTAAGGGGGACGCGCTCTCCGCCGAAGCAATCCAGAGTCTTTCCGCGGAGGGATTCTGGATTGCTTCGCTGCGCTCGCATGACGGAGTGTGAGGGAACAGATTTGGAGCGCACCGGAGCGTCGGCACTCATCCCGCTGGTGTTCTGTGCCGAGCTGGCAAGCCGCCGGAAGATCGATCTCTACGCGGAGAACGACAGGGCGATCCAGCGCCTCGCCGAATTGATCATTTGCGCGGTTCAAAACCAGCAAAGTTTCAGCATGCTGACTCACGATCCACAGCAGCTCTTCCCGTGGACCTTTCAGGGAGATCTCGCCTGGATGGAGCCGTACTACGCCCGCTTTCACGATCCGCGCCTGCTGCCCATCCTCAATGCCAGGAGGCCCCTGACCAATCCACGTCTCGACGGCAACGTCACGGCAAGTTGGGGGCCTGCGCTTCCAAACTGAATGAAGATGCCGGCTCCGGAGTGTGATTCAGATCACGCAGCGCGCCATCGTGATTGCGATCACGGACCAGGATTCGAACGCGACCTAGCTTCCTCGCAACCAATCTCGCATCGAGATCAGCCCCGAGGGAGCACACCCCATGTTCCGCATGACATCCGCCCTGATGACGGCTGGCCTGCTGGGAAGCCTGTTCGGCTTCGCCTGCGGCCCGGCTTCCGCGCAAGTCGCCCCTGTCGAACCCGCCCCGACCACGCTGCAAGGCCCGGAACAGCGCGTGGCGCTGGTGATCGGCAATTCGAACTACCAGAACGCGCCGCAGCTCGCCAATCCCGACAATGACGCGCAGTCGATGGCGCAATTCCTCAACTCGGCCGGCTTCGAGGTGATCTCGGCCACCGACCTCGGCCAGAGCGACATGCTGCGCGTCGTGCAGGATTTCTCGGCCAAGGTGTCCGCGCGCGGCCCGAACACGGTGGCGATGGTCTATTACGCCGGTCATGGCGTGCAGCTTGCCGGCGAGAACTACCTCGTCCCCGTCGACGCGAAGGTGTCGAAGCCAACCGAGCTCGTCAACGACTCGGTCCGCCTGGTCGACGTCATGTCAACGCTCGAGACGATCCCGAGCCGGATGCGTATCGTCATCCTCGATGCCTGCCGCAACAACCCGTTCCCCGGCGTCAACGACGCCGGCCGGGGCCTTGCCATCGTTGACGCGCCGAACGGCTCGATCGTCGGCTATTCGACTGCGCCGGGCGCCGAGGCGCTCGACGGCACCAATGGCCACAGCCCCTACACGCAGGCCTTCCTGAACATCGCGCGCGAGCCCAACGTGCCGATCGAGCAGTTGTTCAAGCGCGTGCGCCTGGCGGTCAACCAGACCACCAGCGGCGCGCAAGTGCCCTGGGAGAGTTCCTCGCTCACCTCCGACTTCACCTTTTTCGGCGACACGGCCGTCGCCGCCAACCGCGCGCCGGTGCATGCGCCTGTCGTGCAGATGGCATCCAACCTGCCGAGCCGCACGGCGCGCCAGGCCTATGACTATGTGCTGTCGGAGGGCAAGCCTGAATACTATCAGGAGTTCGTCGCGATGTATCCGCACGACCCGCTGTGCGATCACATCCGCTGGCTGCTTGCGAACCTCTTGCTCACGCAGGCCTGGCACCAGGCGGTGCTGGCGAACTCGCCGCTCGGCTACAAGGCCTTCTACGACAGCTACGGCAACAGCCCCTACGCGCAAGTCGCGCTGAAGCTCGAGGCACAGCCGAAGCTGATTCCCCTGATGCAGGCGACGAAATTCCTCGCCCCGCAGAACATTGCCCCGACGCTCAAGATCGGCAATCTCGGCCGGCCCAAATACATGCCGCTGATCCAGCAGGGCAATGGCGCGCAGACCAACGTGAACCTGCCTGTCGTGCAGAAGCCGGTCGAGGGCAACCTCGGCAAGATCGTCACCCTGCCCGCACCGCCCAACACGGCAGCAAACAACAACAGCATCGGCAAGATCGTGACGCTGCCGGTGACCAACACCAATACCGGCGCGGCGGGCAAGGTCGTGAGCATGCCAGTGACGATCGGCAAGGCCGGCACGACGGTCGGCGCGAAGCCCGCGAACGTCCCGACGCAGAACAACCCGATCCATATCAACAACGGCGTCAGGCTCAACAACAACCCGGTGAACAAGGTGCAGGTGCAGAACACCCGCCCGCAGCTCAACGCGACCAACCGGATCGTGGGCGGCGGCAACAATGTCCGTCAATCGATGAACCAGTCAAACATGAACGGCGGCAACAACCACCGCGGCTTCATGCACTGATGCCACGAAAAAGGTGCGCTCCCTCTCCCGCTTGCGGGGAGGGCCGGGGTGGGGTGTCTCCACAATGGGACAATCCCCAAGAGGAGACATCCCCCACCCGGCGCTTCGCGCCGACCTGCCCCGCTAGCGGGAGAGGTTGCACCGCGCAAGCGGCAAGCTCGAACTCAACACGTACAAAGGGGCAGAGCGGAAACGCTCTGCCCCTCGTTTGTCTCACGAAATTGGGAAAATCACGCCACCAGCTCGGCAAACAGATCCGCATCGACATTGCCGCCGGAGAGCACGATGACGACGTTCTTCCCGGCGACATCGAGACGCCCCGCGAGCAGCGCGGCGAGGCCCACGGCGCCCCCGGGTTCAACCACGAGCTTCAGCTCGCGATAGGCAAAGGCGACCGCCGCGCCGACCTCCTTGTCGGACGCCGTCACGCCGCGCGCGAGCAGCTTGCTGTTGATCGCAAACGTCAACTCACCGGGGATCAAGGCCATCAGCGCGTCGCAGATGGTGCGGCCCGCGGGCGGATGCGGCTCGCGATGGCCTGCGGTCAGCGACAGGCCGTGATCGTCGAACGCCTCGGGCTCGGCCACCACGATCTCGGCTTGCGGATAGCGTGCCTTCACCGCCGTGGCGACGCCCGCGATCAGGCCGCCGCCGGAGGCCGGTGCCACCACGACATCGGGCGCAAGGCCGAGCGCAGCCATGTCTTCCGCGATCTCGCGGCCGGCGGTGCCCTGGCCAGCGATCACGAACGGATCGTCATAGGGCCGGACCAGCGTCGCGCCGCGCTTCTCGGCGATGCCGCGCGAGATCGCCTCGCGGTCGTCGCGGTCGCGATCGTACAGCACGACTTCGGCGCCATAGGATTTGGTGCGCTCGCGCTTCGACAGCGGCGCGTCCGCCGGCATCACGATGGTCGCCTGCATGTCCAGGATCTTGGCCGCCGCCGCCACGCCCTGGGCGTGGTTGCCGGAGGAGAACGCGACGACGCCCCCCGGGCGCTTGTCCTGCGGGATCGAGAACACCTTGTTGAAGGCGCCGCGGAATTTGAAGGAGCCGGTGCGCTGGAGCATCTCCGGCTTCAGGAAAACTTTTGCACCCACGCGCTCGTTGAGCACGGGCAAGGACAACAACGGGGTGCGGACGGCGAAGGGCGCGAGCACGCGCGCTGCGGCGTCGATATCGGCGGGGCCGACCGGAAGGGGCTGTTCGGACATGGCGTGATTTTATCGCGGCGGACGAGCCGCGGGCAAGACACCTCCGGGCGAGGATCCTCTGCGCTCAGGCGACGAACCGCGGCCGTTCCGCTCCAGCCCGGCCAGGCAGCACGGCGCCAACGGCGCGGATGCGCTCGACAAAAGCCCGCGCCGAGGCCTCCCAGGTATAGGCGGCGGCGAATTCGACGCAGGCCTGCCTGGAGATGTCGAGCGCCGCAAGGCAGGCGTCACGCAGATCATCCTCCAGCGCGCCGACAGGTGCATCGCCGATGACGTCGCGGGGCCCCTTCACCGGGAACGCCGCGACCGGCAGTCCGCTCGCGAGCGCCTCGAGCAGGACCAGGCCGAACGTGTCGGTCTTGCTCGGAAACACGAAGACATCGGCCGCCGCATAGATGTCGGCCAGCTCCTCCCCGTGCTTTTCGCCCAGGAAAATTGCATCGGGATAGGCCTCTTCCAGCGCGTTGCGCGCCGGGCCGTCGCCGACGATGACCTTGGTGCCGGGCAGATCGAGATCGAGGAACGCCTCGAGATTCTTCTCCACCGCGACGCGGCCGACCGAAAGGAAGACGGGGGCCGGCAGGCAAAGATCGATGGCGCGGGGGTGGAACAGATGCGTATCGACGCCGCGTGGCCACAGCACGACATTGTCGAAACCGCGCTCGCCGAGTTCGCGGGCCAGCGCTGGCGTCGCCGCCATCACGGCCCGGCTCGGGCCGTGGAAGCGGCGCAGCGCCCGCCAGATCAGCGAGCCCGGAACCGGCACGCGGGCGCGGACATATTCGGGGAAGCGGGTGTGGAAGCTGGTCGTGAACGGCAGCTTGCGCTGGCGGCAATAGCGGCGGACCATCACGCCGATCGGTCCTTCCGTCGCGATGTGGATGCTGTCGGGCCGGGCTTCCTCGATCAGCTTCGCAATGCGCGCCGGGCGCGGCATCGCCAGCCGCACGTCGCGATAGCTCGGCATCGCAAAGGTGCGGAACGATTGCGGCGTCAGGAACGTGAACTCGACGCCAAGACCTTCGACTTGAAGCGCCTTCGCGGCGTCAGCGAGCTTGGTCAGCGTCCGAACCACACCGTTGACTTGCGGGTGCCAGGCGTCGGTCGCGACCAGGATGCGCATCAGGCAGCTCTCATCAAGCAGCTCTGGCTGCCACCTGCGGCACTTCCGCCGGCTTCTGCAGGTGATCCGCCCAGGTGATGATCTCGAAACGGCCGTCGTCGTGCTCGACCAGCGCAGTGCAGCTCTCGACCCAGTCGCCGCAGTTCATGTAGCGGATGCCGTTCTCGTCGCGGATCACGGCGTAGTGGATGTGGCCGCAGATCACGCCATCGGCGTCGTGGCGCCGTGCTTCGGCGGCGAGCGCCTGCTCGAACGCGCCGATATAGTTGACCGCGTTCTTGACCTTCTGCTTGGCCCATTGCGACAGCGACCAATAGGGCACCTTGAACATGCGGCGGAAGAAGTTGACGAAGCGATTCATCTGGATCGCGAAGTCGTAGGCCTTGTCGCCGAGATGGGCGAGCCAGCGCGCGTTCTGCACCACGAGGTCGAAGATGTCGCCGTGGATGACGAGATATCGCTTGCCGTCCACGCCGGTGTGGACGGTGTTCTCGACGACGTCGATGCCGCCGAAATGCGTGCCGTAATAGTTGCGCAGGAACTCGTCGTGATTGCCGGGCACGTAGACGACCTTGGCACCCTTGCGCGCCTTGCGCAGCAGCTTCTGGACGAGGTCGTTATGCGATTGCGGCCAATGCCAGCTCGATTTCAATGCCCAGCCATCCACGATGTCGCCGACGAGATAGATCGTGTCGGCATCGTGGTAACGCAGGAAGTCCAGCAGAAGATCGGCTTGAGAGCCGCGGGCTCCGAGATGGACGTCGGAGATGAACAACGTGCGAAAGCGCCGCTCCGGGCTTTCGTCACTCACATCGTAACTTCCCATGCGACAGCCTGTAACAATGTCCCGTGACAGGGGGATGACGATTGAACCTTTGAGGCACCCTCGGATACGAATCGGACCTTGCCTCGCCCTCCCCGCGAATATCAGCCGCATGCGACAAACAGGCGACATGGCCCGCGATGGGGCCCCGCAAAATGCCGGGAAGCCATGGTCCCGCCGGGTGCTTGCGAGCCGCGAAATCAGCGTCAGTAAAATCGGTGGAAATGATGGATCGGCCCGTGGCCGTGACCGACGCTGAAGCGGTCGGCAGAAGCGATCGCCGCGCTGATCCAGCTCTTGGCATTGCGCACGGCCGTTTCGAGATCTTCGCCCTTGGCAAGACCTGCCGCAACCGCTGAGGATAGCGAGCAGCCGGTGCCGTGCGTGTTGCGGGTCGTGATGCGCGGTGCAGCAAGCGCGATCATGGCGGTGGCGCTGATCAGATAGTCGGTGCTCTCCGCTCCCTCGCCGTGCCCGCCCTTGATCAGGACGGCGCGGCAGCCGAGGCCAAGCAGGCGACGCCCCTGGCTTTCGACATCGCTCTCCCTTCGCGCGACCGGCTCGTCCAGCAGCGCAGCCGCCTCCGGCAGATTGGGCGTGATCACCGACGCGAGCGGCATCAGTTTCGTGCGCAACGCTTCGACGGCCTCCGCGGCAAGCAAGCGATCGCCCGAACTTGCGACCATCACGGGATCGAGCACGACATGGCGCGGCCTCCAGTACGACAGCGCTGAGGCGATCGCATCGATGCTGCCTGCCTGCGCCACCATGCCGATCTTGACGGCGCCGACGTCAAGATCGGAGAACACCGCATCGATCTGCGCGGTGAGGAAATCAGCGGGCACCGGGTGAATGCCGGTGACGCCTTTGGTGTTTTGCGCGGTCAACGCGGTGATTGCGGAGGTGCCGTAGACGCCGAGTGCGGCAAAGGTCTTCAGGTCGGCCTGGATGCCGGCGCCGCCGCTCGAATCGGAACCGGCGATGGTGAGCGCCACTGATGTCGTCATCGCGGGACACGCTTGCTTGAACAAAACTCGGCCATCGCCTGTCCTAGCGCCCTCCCACAGCCCCAGCAAGCCGCCGAATCTCGCGGCGCCGATGACCTCGTGGCACTTGTCGCGACCGCTGGCGGCTTGCTAAATCGGGCCGGTTTTGGCCTATTGGCCGGGAACAGGCCTTCGGAGTGACTGCTATGGTTCCTTTTTTCGTCCAGATCAAATGCAAGCTCGGCCAGTCCTATACGGTGGCCAACGCGCTCGCCGAAGCCGAGATCGCCTCCGAGATCTACTCCACGGCAGGCCAATACGATCTGCTGGTGAAGTTCTATGTCGACAAAGACACCGACATCGGCCACTTCGTGAACGAGAAGGTGCAGGTGCTGCCGGGCATCCAGGACACCCTCACCATCATCACCTTCAAGGCGTTCGGCGCCAGCTAGCCGCCACCTTCCCTGCGCTTGGGCGGCGTCGGGCCATCGACGGGCGGCAGCGACTTCAGATAGGCGGCCATCGCCGCGCGGTCCTCAGGCTTGAGCTGCGCGAGGTTCTTGATCACCGGCCGCATCGAGCCCGATGCGCTGTCGCCCTCGGGCATGTCGCCGGTCTCGAGGAAGTCGGCGATGTCGCTCTCACTCCAGCTGCCCAAGCCCTTCTGAGTGATGTTCGGCACCCAGCCCTCGCCTTCGGGATTGGGGCCGCCGGCGAAGCGCTGCGAGCCGATGACGCCGCCGAGAACATTGCGCGGGCTGTGGCACTCGGCGCAATGGCCAAAGCCGTTGACGAGATAGGCGCCGCGATTCCATTGCGCTGAACGTGCCGGATCTGGCACGAACGGCCTGACATCCATGAACAGCCATTTCCAGATGCCGACATTGCGGCGGATGTTGAACGGAAACGGCAGATCATGGTCGCGCACCCGGCCCGAGACCTGCGGCAGCGTCTTCAGGTAAGCGAAGAGATCGCGGACGTCGTTAATATCAGCGATGTGGTAGGACGTGTAGGGAAACGCCGGATAGTAGTGTGTGCCCTCTGGCGAAATGCCGCGTGTCACCGCATTGACGAAATCGGCCTCGCTCCAGCGTCCGATGCCGTCATTGGGATCGGGCGAAATGTTCGGGACATAGAACGTGCCGAACGGCGAGCCGAGCGCCAGGCCGCCACCGAGCCGCAGACGATCCGGCTGGTTGGGCACGGCATGGCAGGACGAGCAGCCCCCGGCGTTGAACAGCTCCTGCCCGTTGGCGAGATCGGGCCCGCGCGTCGGCGCCGGCAAGGCCAGCGCAGTCGGCGCGGTCAGCCACCAATAAGCGGCAACAGCTGCAACGGTCGTGACGAGAATGACATAAATTGTTCGTCGCAGCATTGCGGATCCCATCGTGCTCCGGCGAATTTACGGATCAACCCGCAGCCGCTCCAGCCACGAATAATTTAGATGGTTCGATCGGAATCCGGGAATAAACTTGCAATCGCACTGTTTGCAGGTTGACCGCAATCAGGCGTCAACAGGGAGAGACCCATGAACAAAGCCCTTTTTGCCACGCTGGCACTCGGAGCCGCCGTCGCATTCGCAGGCTCGGCCAGCGCGGAGAAATTGAAGGCGACGCTGGACGGCAAGTCCGAAGTCCCCGCCAATGCCAGCGCCGGTACCGGCACGGCTGACATCGACTATGACGCCGCCAGCAAGAAGCTCTCCTGGAAGCTGACCTATTCCGGGCTCTCCGGCCCCGCCACCGCCGCTCATTTCCACGGTCCGGCCGAGCCTGGCAAGAACGCCGGCGTCATGGTGCCGATCCCCGGCGCCGCGAACAGCCCGGTCGAAGGCTCGGCGACGCTGACCGACGCGCAGGCCTCCGATCTCCTCGCCGGCAAGCTCTATGTCAACGTCCACACGGCGGCAAATCCGGGCGGCGAAATCCGCGGCCAGGTGACCAAGTAAGTTCATAGCAATCGCATCGGCGAGGGCCGGGCGCGAGCAGCGCTCGGCCCCTTCTATTCTGAATCTGCCGTAGCTCAGGCCGCGCTCAATGCGTGCTCGAGGTCGGCGATCAGGTCGGATGGATTTTCGATGCCGATCGACAGCCGGATGGTGCAATCGAGCACGCCGATCTTGTGCCTGATATCGGCGGGGACACCGGAATGGGTCATCGTCGCCGGGAGGCTGGCGAGCGACTCCGTTCCGCCAAGGCTCACGGCGAGCTTGAAGATCTGCAAGCCGTTGAGGAATTTCTCCGCCGCCGCCTGGCCGCCGACGATGTCGAACGAGAATGTCGATCCCGCCCCCAGGCATTGCCGTGCGAACACGCGCCCCGAGGGTGAGTCCTCCTCGTGGTGACCGAGATAATGGACCTTCGCCACCTTGGCGTGACCGCGTAGATAATCCGCGACGAGGCGCGCGTTGCTGTTGGCCTTCTCCATGCGCAGGCTCAAGGTCTCGAGCGAGCGGTTGATCATCCAGCAGGAATGCGGATCGAGCTGGGTGCCGATGGCGCCGCGCAGCGCCTTGACGCCCTTCATCACCGCCTTGGTGCCGAGCGCGGCGCCGGCGATCAGGTCGGAGTGCCCGCCGACATATTTGGTCAGCGAGTACAGCGAGATGTCGGCGCCGTGCTCGATCGGCCGCTGAAACACCGGGCCGAGCAGCGTGTTGTCGCAGGCGATGATCGGCGTCTGGCCCTGGGCCTTGCCGATGGCATCGGCGACGCGGCGCATCAGCGCGATGTCGACGAGGCCGTTGGTCGGGTTGGCGGGGGTCTCGACCAAAATCATCGAGACCCGGCCCTTGCGCATCGCCTCCTCCGCGGCGCTATTGACCGTCGCTTCGTCGATGCCATCGGCAAAGCCGACCGCGCCGATCGAGAACCGCGACAGCGTGTTCGTCAGCAGCGTCTCGGTGCCACCATAAAGCGGCTGTGAATGCAGGATGACGTCGCCGGGCCGCACGAACGCCAGAATCGTGGTCGAGATCGCCGCCATGCCTGAGGAGAACAGCGCGCAGCCCTCGGTGCGCTCGTAGACTGCGAGCCTGTCCTCGACGATCTCGCTGTTGGGATGGTTGAAGCGCGAATAGACCAGGCCGGCGCCCATGCCCGCCGGCGGCTCGCGCCGGCCGGCGACGTAGTCGAAGAAGTCCTGGCCGTCCTCGGCGGTCTTGAACACGAAGGTCGAGGTCAGGAACACCGGCGGCTTGATGGCGCCTTCCGACAGCTGCGGATCGTAGCCATAGGTCAGCATCAGCGTTTCCGGATGCAGCATATGGTTGCCAATATGGGTTTTCGACGGGAACGGTTTTGCCATGGCCTGTCTCGCTGTTGACTGCGATCGCCGCCCGCGCGTCGGAGCTCCGAACCTGAGGCATCGACGCCGCTCGGCGCAAGCAAACATAACCATTCTGACGACGATCCGTCAGACCATGGAGGAGAATTAGCTGATGGAATCAGAAAGGCATGATGCCCGTAGACGGAGTAACGGGCTGTGCCGCCCTACTTCAGCTTCACCCGGTACGTCTCGTGGCAATCATTGCAACGGTCGTTCATCGCGGTGTAGGCGGCCTTCAGGCTCGCCACATCGTGGATCTTGCCCTTGACGTCGGCGATCGCCTTCTGCACCGGCGGGATCTTAGAATCGAAATCGGCCTTGTTCTGCCAGACTTTCGGCGACGATCCATAGGTCGCGTTCACGACGGCCTGCTTGGGATTCACCTCGAAAGTCTTGGCGATCTTGGCGACGTCGGCCTCCAGATTGGCGATCGCCTCGTCGGCGGCCTTCTGGTTGTAGGGAATCTCGCCCTTCGCCATCTTGAGGATGACGCCGTACATGCTCTTGGCCTGCGAGCGCATCAGATTGTCCTGCTGCACGGCAATCTCCTGCTGCGCCATCACGGCGCCTGCCCCCAGAACAAGGGTGCCCACGACAATCAACGTTCGTTTCATCGGCTCGTGACTCCGGCTCGCAAGTCGGTTTTGGGGGATGCTCATGAGGATAGAACCCGGCCGCGGGCCGTTAATTCCCGCGGGCGATGCGCCGCCTCACAGCCTGTGGCGGCGATGGTGCTCGTTGATCGCGATCCATACCCGCTCGGGCGTCGCCGGCATGTCGATATGATCGATCTTGTACTCGCGCCAGAGACCGTCAACGATCGCGTTGACGACGGCCGGACAGGAGCCGATCGCGCCGGCCTCGCCCGCACCCTTCACGCCCATTGGGTTGGTCGTGCAGGGAATGTTGTTGGTCTCGAACACGAAGGACGGACCATCAGCGGCGCGCGGCAGGGCGTAGTCCATGTAGGTGGCGGTGATGAGCTGGCCGTCGGTCGCGCCATAGACCACCTGCTCCATCAGCGCCTGGCCGATGCCTTGCATGGCGCCGCCATGCACCTGGCCCGCCAGCAGCAGCGGATTGAGCGTCTTGCCGAAATCGTCGACGATCACGTAATTGACGATTCTGATGATGCCGGTCGCCGGATCGATCTCGACCTCGGCGACATGCGTGCCGTTGGGATAGGTGCCGTCGGCGCTGGCAAAGGTCGCGCTGGCGTTCAGCTTGGATGGATCCGCGCCGGGACGCTTGGCGAGATCGGCGAACGAGATCGAACGGTCGGTGCCGGCAATGCGCACGAGGCCGTCTGATATCTCGAGGTCGCCGGCGCTGGCTTCCAGCGCCTGCGCCGCGATCTCTTTCAGCTTCTGGCCGAGCTCACGCGTGGCGCGCTCGACGCTCACCCCGCCCGACGGGATCGAGGCCGAGCCGCCGGTGCCAAGACCGGTGGCGATCATTGCGGTGTCGCCCTGGTGGACGTGTACACGCTCGGGCGCAACGCCGAACTGCTCGGCCACGATCTGCGCATAGGCAGTCTGGTGGCCCTGCCCGCTCGACTGCGTGCCGATCAGGACGGTGATGTCACCATTGGGGTCCATCCGCACATTGGCGGTTTCCTCTCCCATGGTGCCGCAAACCTCGACGTAGCTTGCTAGGCCAATGCCGCGGATCAGACCGTTTTTCTTGGCCGCCTTGGCGCGCTTCGAAAACTCCTTCCAGTCGGCGATCTCCATCGCGCGCTTGAGATGCGCGGCGAAATCGCCGGAATCATAGACCTTGCCGGTCGCCGTCTTGTAGGGGAGCGCCTTCGGCGGAATGAAGTTCTTGCGGCGGATGGCGTCCGGCGTCATCTCCAGTTTTCGCGCGCACGCGTCGACCAGGCGCTCGATGACGTAAGCCGCCTCCGGCCGGCCCGCGCCGCGATAGGCATCGACGGGCACGCTGTTGGTGAAGATGGTGCGCACCCGGCAGTGGAAGTTCTGGATGTCGTAGAGGCCCGGCAGCATGCCGGCGCCGCCATGCGGAATGTAGGGCCCGAAGGTCGACAGATACGCGCCCATGTCGCCCATCAGGTCGCAATCCATCGCGAGGAATTTTCCGTCTTCGGCCAGCGCCATCTTCGCGGTGGTGACGTTGTCGCGGCCCTGCGCGTCGCCCATGAAATGCTCTGAGCGGTCGGCCGACCACTTCACCGCCTTCTTCAGCTTGCGCGCCGCGACCGCCATCAGGGCGTATTCGCGATACGGAAACAGCTTCGTGCCGAAACCGCCGCCGACGTCGGGGCAGATCACCCGCATCTTGTCTGTCGGGATGTTCAGCACGTTCTGGCACAGGATGTCGCGCAGCCGATGGCTGCCCTGGCTGCCGACGGTCAGCGTCAGATGATCGGCCTTGGCATCGTATTCGCAGACCGCCGCGCGCGTCTCCATGAAGCTCGCGACCACGCGCGGATTGACGATGGAGATTTCGGCCACCGCATGCGCCCTGGCGAACGCAGCCTCAGTCGCCTTCTTGTCGCCGATCGAGACGTCGAACAGCACATTGCCCGGCTTGTCCGGCCAGACCTGCGGCGCGCCCGTCTTGACGGCGTTGACGACGCCGGTGACGGCCGGCAGCGGGCTCCATTTGACGTCGATCGCCTCGATGGCGTCGCGGCCCTGGTCGATGGTCTCGGCGACGACGAAGGCGACGGAATCGCCGACATGGCGCACCTCGTCCTTGGCCAGGATCGGGTACGGCGGTCCGGTGAACGGATCGGTCTCGAGATTGAACAGGCAGGGCAGATTGCCGAGATCGGCGACCTCGGCGGCGGTCAGAATCAGCGCGACACCAGGAAGCGAGCGGGCGCGGCTCGCGTCGATGGTGAACCTGGCATGGGCATGCGGCGAGCGCAGCACCAGGCAGCGCAGCGCGGCCTGCGGCGCGTAATCGTCGGTATAGCGGCCCTTGCCGCGGATCAGCGCGTCGTCCTCCTTGCGGAGCACGCTTTGGCCAACGCCGAACTTGATGGGGGCTGCCATTCTATCTTCCCGTTTCTCATGGTTGTTTTGGCGGCATATTGCCGTGGAAAAACTGGCAAGGCAAACGGGTTTAGGCAGGCGGGACCCGCGAAAAAATGCCCAGGACCTCGAGCGTCGCAGCCGGCGCGGTCATTTCCCTGTGAAGATCGATGATTGGTCGGATGCGCTCGCGCCGGCGAGCCGGATGGCGCCGAGCACGCAGGGCCGGGCACGCCTGAGAACAAGCGGCCGGGCTGACCGCCGCTTGGTCTCAGAATGCGCGTCCAAATCTCGCGGCTGATCATCTACATCCCACTGCCATTCCAGAAATAGCGCGTGCTGTCCCTCAAATTATCGATCACGCGCTGGGGCGAGAGGTAGTCAACCTCGCTGCGCGTCAGACCGATGTCCATCAGCTCCCTGTCACTCAAATCCTGCAAACCGAGGTGCCGGCCCCGGCGCCGCTCCCAAATCGCAAGCCAGGCCCGCTTGAGCAGGCTGAAGACGCTTCGCGTCGGTAGTTGGGCAGCATTCTTTTCGGACAGGGCGTCGTCCAGCGCCGCAGCGGACGCCTCGAGGCGCGCCGCCAACGCCGCGTCGACTGCGCTCTTGGCCGACACGATGGAAAGGTTGAGGCCGCGCCTTGCGGCCGCGCCCTCAAGTCCGGGTGAAATATCCGTTAGTTGTGGTGGCATCGTACGCTCCTGCTGTTGTGCCGGCAGGGAGCGTGGCCAAACAAAAGGCCCCGTCCGATGCCGGCGGGGCCTGGTGGAAAAGATGTCGTCGTCGAGATGCTAGCGCACGACTCCTTCCACGGCCCAGCCGAAGCCGGTCATGTTCCAGAAGTTCATTTTGCGCGAGCATTTAATCATGCGCTGCCAGTAGCACGGCAACCGCGCAAAATCAAGAGATGCATCGGAGCCAAGCACTCCTTTGAGGCGAGTCGCAACAGGTGTTCGCGAGCACCCAAAATGGCGTTGCAGGGACCGGTCAAGGCAAGCCTCTTTTCCGCGGCCGCACGCCGCGGAAAAGAGATCGCCAGCCGACGAGACGGCCGCTCTTGCGCAGGAGCTCAGCTGAGATCATGAAGGATCGCTATTCAGAAATGGCGACACCTGAGCCTCCGAACTCGGCAGGAAAATCCTTCAGTTTCGGGAGGCCGTCCCTGATCGGCAACACCGTCTCGGAATAGTTGACGTGCACGCCCGGCGCGAACTTCAGCGTCGGCAATGTGGCTGCGTACACGTCGACGAGCCCGAGCGGCGGATGGTCGCACATGAGATGTCCGCCGCAGCGCTTGCAGTATTGCCGATGGCTCAGCTCCGATTGTGCGTAGGTGGCGACGTGTTCGGCGCCTTTGGTCACTCGCACGTTCTGCGGCTTCCACAATGTGAATGCGTTCACCGGGGCGGCCGACCAGGAGCGGCACGACGAGCAATGGCAATATCCCATTGCCTCCGGTGCTCCCTCCGCTTCGATTTCAACCGCGCCACAAAAGCACTTGCCGCTGAAAATCGTCATGATGTCGATCTCCTTGATCCGATCGGTTGGACGTCCGAAGCTTCGGCCCTGTTTCGCGAACCTTGTCTGGATTTCAGCGAGGCCCGCTTCATAGACCCCGAGCAACGCATCACTGGCGGCCTTCTCCTGCCCTCGCTCGGGAGTATAGCCGTTCCAGGTCACGGTGGAAGAGCCATTGGCTTTCGCGGTCACCTTGATCGTTGCGGTGTGGTTCGAGACGGGAAGAGGGCTCGTCAGAAACTTGTAGGAGTAGCTGTACTCGGCTTCAGTCCGAGCAACTTGCGTCTCGACGAAAGCGGCCATCCCGTCCTTCGTGACGAGAATGCGCGTCGATGGCGCCTTGCCGTCCTCGATGCACTGACCCACCGCGGGCAGCCAATCCTTGATCGCGCAGAACGGCCCGATCAGCGACCAACCGTCCCGGGCCGGCGCTTTGCCATTCGCTCGCGACTAGCCGCGCACCAGCGAGACCAGCCAACTACGGCCGAACAGCACGAGGATGGCGAGGGCATAGACGATCGTGCCCCCGATGGCGAGCAGCACCAGCGTCACCTCATCGTGGAAGCGCATCGCGCCGAGCGACGCCCCGCTGACGCGCGCGATCAGCCAAAAGGCGGCGGCGAGCACGATCCCGGTCAGCAGGAATTTGCCGAGCGACATCAGCCAGGCGCGATCGAGCACGAGAAAGCCGCGCCGCACGGCGAAGAACAGCACCAGCAGCAGATTGGTCCAGACGCCGACGGCGGTTGCCAGCGCGAGGCCGATCTGGGCGAGCGAGCCCATCAAGGCAACTTTCAGAGCGACGTTGACGGCGATGCCGGTCAGCGACGCGCGAACCGGCGTCGCGGTATCCTTGCGGGCATAGAAGGTCGCGACCGCGCTGCGGATCAGCACGAAGGGGATCAGGCCGATGGCGTAGGCCGCGAGCGTGCCCCCGGCGGCAACCGCATCGGCCTTGGAGAACGCGCCGCGGGCGAACAGCGCGCGCATGATCTCGTCGGGCACGGTGAGGAAGGCGGCCACGAAGGGGATCGAGAACAGCAGCGTGAAATCGAAGGCGCGGCGCTGCGCCTTCATCGCGCCGTCATGGTCGTTGGCGGTGATCCGTTTCGACATCTCCGGGAGCAGCACCGTGCCGATGGCGATGCCGATCACGCCGATCGGCAATTGATTGAGACGGTCGGCATAATATAGCGCCGACAGTGCGCCCGCGGGCAGGAAGGTCGCGATGATGGTGTCGGCGAACAATGCGACCTGCGTGCCCATCGAGCCCAGCGTCGCCGGCCCGAGCGCCCCAAAGAAAGCGCGGACATCCTCGTCGAGCTTGAGCGGCGCAAAGCGCGGCAGGCCGCCATGACGCGCGAGATCGCCGGCGAGCAGGAAATACTGCAGGAAGCCCGAGATCAGCACGCCCCAGGCCGCGGCGTGGCCCGCGGTCGGAAACCAGGCGGCAAGCGCCAGCGTCATCATCATCGCGGCGTTGAGGAAGATCGACGCGGCAGCCGCGCTGGCAAAGCGCTGCATCACGTTGAGCATGCCGCCGTAGAGCGTCACCAGCGTGATCAGCAGCAGATAGGGAAAGGTGATCCGGGTCAGCTCGATCGCGAGCTTGCGCTGCTCGGCATCCTCACTAAAGCCCGGCGCCAAAATGCTCATGGCCTGCGGCATGAACAACCACGCGACGATCAGCAGCACCACTTGGGAGGCCAGCAGCAGCGTGAAGATGCGATCGGCGAACAGCCGTGCCGCCCCCTCCCCGCGCTCGCCATGGACGTGGGCATAGGCCGGCACCCAGGCGGCGTTGAAGGCACCCTCGGCAAAGATCGCGCGGAAATGATTGGGCAGCCGCAGCGCCACGAAAAAGGCATCGGCCACCGGACCCGCGCCGAGGATGGCCGCGAGCATGATGTCGCGGGCAAATCCCGTCAGCCGCGAGAGCAGCGTGTAACCACCAACGGTGAAGATGCGTCCGAGCATGCGTCTGTTTTAGAGCATGGCGCGATTAGGTCTAGGTGCCACCACGGCGGAGGTTTGCTCCCTCCCCCGCTTGCGGGGGAGGGTTGGGGAGAGGGTGTCTCGGCGACGAAGATTCCCCCAGAGGAGAGAACCCTCACCCGGATCGCTTGCGGGATCCGACCTCTCCGCAAGCGGGAGAGGCGAACCAAACTCACCCCGCGAGCGCGCCGCGGACGGCGGCGATGACCCGCTCCTGATCGGCTTCGGTCAAATAAGCGTGCATCGGCAGGCTGATGACGTCCTGCGACAGGGTCTCGCAAATAGGCAGGCCACCCTCGGCGATTGGATATTGCTTGTAGGCGGACTGCTGATGCATCGACTTGCCGTAATAGACCGCGGTCGGCACGCCCTGGGCCTTCAGCGCCGCGGCGAAGCCGTCGCGGTCGGTGCCTTTGGGCAAGCGGATCGTGTACTGCGCCCAGACCGAGGTATTGCCGGGGCTGAGGCGCGGCACCGTGACCACGTTGGACAGACCGCGTGCGTAACGCTCCGCGACCTTGTTGCGGGCGGCGATCTCGTCGTCGAAAATCTTCAGCTTCTCGATCAGGATCGCGGCCTGCATGGTGTCGAGCCGGCCGGTCAGGCCGAGGCGGACATTGTCGTATTTGTCGACGCCCTGCCCGTGCACGCGGATGCTGCGCAGCGTCGCTGCGAGCTCGTCGTCATCGGTCAGAATCGCACCGCCGTCGCCGAAGCAACCGAGCGGCTTTGCGGGAAAGAAGCTGGTCGTGGTGGCGAGCCCGAAGGTGCCGAGCTTGCGACCCTTGTAGCTGGCGCCGAAACCTTGCGCGGCGTCATCGATGATGAACAGGCCTTCGTCCGCAGCGATCTCGGCGATGGCATCGTGGTCGGCGGGCTGGCCGAACAGATCGACCGGAATCACCGCGACCGGCTTCAATCCGGCCTTGCGCGCGGCCGCAATGCCGCGCCTGAGCGATTCCGGGCTCATGTTGAAGGTCGTCTCGTCGACGTCGACATACACAGGCGTCGCGCCGGTGCGTGCCGCCGGCGATGCAGTCGCAATGAAGGTGAAGGAGGGACACAGCACGGCATCGCCTGGCCCGACATTTTTCGCCATCAGCACCATCAGAAGCGCATCGGTGCCGTTGGAGCAGCTGACGACATGCTTGGCGCCGCAATAGGCCGCAAGCTGCTTTTCAAGCTCGAAAACCTCGGGGCCATTGACGAACTGGCAATGGTCCATCACGCGCTTGACGGCTGCATCGAGCGAGGCGCCGAGCCGGACGCGCTGCGAGGCGACGTCGATGAAGGGAATGGGTTCGGAACGAAGATGCTGGTTCATGGCGCCTTCTTCAATGATCGACATGGAAAGGGTTTTAGCCGGCGACGCGGCGCGGCGCCTTGCTGGCGGGCGATGTGGCCGCGGGCCGTGAGGGCGCCTCGAGGCATTGCGTCGCGATCTCGAGGCTGGCGACGCCCTCGTCGCCGGTGACCGCCGGAGTCTCGCCGTTACGCACGGCCTTGAGGAAGGCGATCAGCTCGGCCCGCAGCGGCTCGTCATGGCCGACCGGCAGGTGCCGCATCGAATAGCTGCCGTCGGGCTTGAAGCCGAAGCATTCGGTGACCTGGCGCGTCAGGAGATCGCCCATCACGTATTTGCCGCGGGTCGCGACCGTGACGCTGCGCGCCTTGAACGGCGTCAGCCAGTTGGTGTTGATGTGCGCGAGCACACCGCTGGCGGTGCGGAATTGCAGCAGCGCGATGTCCTCGCGTTCGGCGACCGCGCTCGACAGCTGCGGCTGCACGTCGACGATGTCGGATTCGGTGAACCAGCGGATCAGGTCGATGTCGTGCACGGCCAGATCAATGACGACGCCGACATTGGACATGCGCGGGGGGAACGGACCGACGCGCGTGATCGCGATCGAGAGAATGTCCTCGCCCGCGATCGCCTGCTTCACGGCGGCGACCGCCGGATTGAAGCGCTCGACATGGCCGACCATGAGCGTGACGCCGGCCTTTTGCGCGGCGGCGACGATGTCGCGGCCCTCTTCCACCGTCGAGGCGATCGGCTTCTCGACCAGCACGTGGATATTTTTGGCGATACAGGCGAGCGCGACCTCGTGGTGCAGATGGGTCGGCGCCGCGATGGTGACGGCTTCGACGCCCTCGGCAAGGAGCTGGTCGAGCGTCTCAAAGCTGTTGCATCCGGCAAGCTCGGTCGCGCGCGCGCGATGAGCCGGCGAAGGATCGACCACGCCGACCAGGCTGACGCCGGGCAGGCCGCTCAGCACGCGCGCGTGGTTGCTGCCCATCACGCCGGCGCCGATCACACCGACGCGCAAGCCGGCCCTTGCCGGCTGTGATCCCATGGAACTCATCTGATCGAACCCCGATTCAACGCAAATCCCCGGGCGCTTCTAGCACGGGTGCCACAGATGTGGCGAATGTCGGCCTGACTGACCGGACACGATTTGATTCAAAAAATTACACGTTCTCCGGGCCTTAGCCGCCAGAAGCGGGTTTTTGGAGCCCGGATCGCGTGATTCGGAGTTTGCTGGTTACGACCTTTGATAGTCGTCTTCAATCCGGATGATGTCGTCTTCCCCGAGATAGGATCCGGTCTGGACCTCGATCAGTTCCAGCATGATCTTGCCGGGGTTCTCCATCCGGTGCACCGCGCCCATCGGGATGTAGATGGATTCGTTCTCGTGCACGGTCTTCACGATCTCGTTCACGGTGACACGCGCAGCACCTCGGACCACGATCCAGTGCTCGGCACGGTGGTGGTGCTTCTGCAACGACAATCGCCCGCCGGGTTTCACCACGATGCGCTTGACCTGGTGGCGCTCGCCATTGTCGACCGACTGGTAGCTGCCCCAGGGGCGATGCACCTTCAGATGCTCCTCGGTGACCTTGGGCGCGACCGCCTTCAGCTTGGTCACGAGACGCTTCAGGCCGTCGGCATCCTGCTGGCGCGAGACCAGAACCGCATCCGCGGTCGCGACCACGACGAGATCGTCGACGCCTTCGAGCGCGACCAGCGCGTGATCGGTCGTGACGTTGCAGTTGCGCGAATTCTCGAACACGGCGGCGCCGTGCGCCGCATTGCCTTGCGCGTCCTTGTCGGACAATTCCCACACCGCGCGCCAGGAGCCGACGTCGGACCAACCGCAGGACACCGGCACGACAGCCGCGCGCGAAGTCTTTTCCATCACGGCGTAGTCGATCGAGATCGCCTTGGCCGCGCCGAACGCCTCAGGCTCCAGCGTGACGAAGCCGAGATCGCGCCCCGCGCTGGTCACCGCATTGGACACCGCCTCCACGCTCGCCGCGTCCACCCTGCGATATTCGTCGAGCAGCAAGGCGGCCGGAAACATGAAGTTGCCGCTGTTCCAGAGATAGCCCGAATTGACGTAATCCGCGGCCTTCACCGCATCCGGCTTCTCGACGAAGCGCGCCACGGCGTGAACCTCGCCTGATATCACCTCGCCCGGGCTGATATAGCCGTATTCCGTCGCCGGCCGCTCCGGCTTGACGCCGAAGGTGACGATGCGTTCCTTGCTCGCGGCCGCGAGGCCTTCGCGGCAGGCCGCGACGAAGGCGGCGTTGTCCCGGACCACGTGGTCTGCGGCGAGCGCGAGCACGATCGCTTCACTCCTGCGGGCTTGCGCAAACGCCGCGCCAGCGCCGATCGCAGGACCGGAGTCGCGGCGCATCGGCTCGAGGATCACGTCGGCCTCGATACCGATCTCGGCGAGTTGCTCCAACACCATGAAGCGGTAGGCGGCGTTGGTGATGACGACAGGGCGGTCGAACAGCGCGGCGTCGGAGACGCGCAAGAGCGTGTCCTGGAAGGTCGAGCGCGACCCGAACAGCGGCAGGAACTGCTTCGGGCGCACCTCACGCGAAGCCGGCCACAACCGCGTGCCGGCGCCGCCGCACATGATCAGGGGGATAATGCGTTTGTCCATCTTCGTTTCAAACCTTGTAGTGGTCGCGGTACCAGGTGACAAAATTGTGGACCCCGCGCTCGATCGGCGTTGACGGTGCAAAGCCGGTGTCGCGCATCAAATCCTCGACATCCGCGAACGTTTCCACCACATCTCCAGCCTGCATCGGCAGCAATTCTTTGATCGCCGTCCGACCCAGCTCCCGCTCCAGAAGCTCGACGACATGCATCAGCTCTTCGGGGCGGTGATTTCCGACATTGTAGACTTTAGACGGCGCATTTGCGGCAGCCGGATCGTCCACAGGAACGAGATCGATCAGTTTGGATACGACACGGGTGACGTCGTCGATATAGGTGAAGTCGCGGCGCATCCTGCCATGGTTGAAAAGCCGGATCGGCTTGCCAGCCATGATGGCGTTTACGAACAGAAACATGGCCATATCAGGCCGTCCCCAGGGACCGTAGATGGTAAAAAACCGCAAGCCCGTCACCGGCAGCCGGTACAGATGGCTGTAGGACTGCGCCATCACCTCGTTCGCCTTCTTGCTCGCGGCGTAGAAGCTGACGGGATGATCGGTCCGGTCCCGCTCGGAAAATGGCAGTTTCGTGTTGGCGCCATAAACGGACGATGACGAGGCGTAGACGAGATGACGACAGCCGTTGTTGCGGCAGCCTTCGAGCACGTTGAGAAAGCCCTGCAGATTGGATTCGAGGTAACTCTGCGGATGCTCGATCGAATAGCGCACGCCGGCCTGGGCGGCGAGATGCACGACCTCCGCAAAGCGATGCCGTGCAAACAGCGCCGCCATCGTCTCGCGGTCGGCGAGATCAGCCTGCACGAAGGAGAAGCGGGACTCGTTCCCGAGCAGCCCCAGACGCGCCCGTTTCAACGCTGGATCGTAATAGCCGTTCAGATTGTCGAGGCCGACCACCGCCCGCCCCTCCGCCAGCAGCTGGCGGGCAACATGAAAGCCGATGAAACCGGCCGCCCCCGTGACCAAAATCGCCTGATCCGTCATCCTGTTCCCAAGCGATCACCAAGCCCAACCCGCCCCGGCCAGTTTAGCCGGTATCGAGGGGGCGCAATAGCCCTCAGACGTTCACAACCGCTTCCATGGGCGCCCTTTCATCAGCGCCCTTTTCATCAGCGCCCATCTTCATCAGCGCTATTGCAAGATCGGCGCCAAAACCATACCAAAGCGGCCGAATTCGGCGCCCGGCGTCGGGTGAACTTCAACCTACGCCAACCCAGTTCAATGCGGGCGAGATGCGCAGAATCCTGCTGTCGACGGCTAAAATCCTGATCTCTGCGGCGCTGCTCTATCTGGCGCTGCGCAAGGTCGACCTGACCGAGCTGGTCTCGCGTTTCACGGCCACCAGCCTGTTCTGGATCGGCGTGGCGATCGCGGTGGCGTTCCTGCAGATCTTCGTCGGCGTGTTGCGGTGGCGCGAGGTCAGCGCCGCATGCGGAGCGCCGCTCGAGCTCGGCCGCGCCATGCGCTATAACGTGATCGGTTCCTTCTTCAACCAGACCCTGCCGTCCGCGATCGGTGGCGACGCGGTCCGGCTGTGGCTGGTCGCGCGTGCCGGCGCCGGGTGGCGCGCGGCGACCTATTCGATCTTCGTCGATCGCGCGATCGGCCTCGTCGCGCTCGCCGTCCTGATCGTCGCAAGCCTGCCCTGGAGCTATCAGCTCATCACCGATTCCAGCGGCCGCTCGGCGCTGCTGCTCGTCGACTTCGCTGCACTCGCGGGCGGCATCGGCTTCTTGATCTTCGGCGCGCTGAAGTGGCGGTGGCTGAAGACGTGGTGGGCCACTCACCACCTCCACGCCTGCGCCGTGATCGCCAACCGCGTGATCTTCAATCCCGGGCGTGGACCGATGCTCGCAATCCTGTCGCTGCTGGTTCACGTGCTCGCGGTCGTCATCGCCTGGTGCGTGGTGAAGTCGATCGATGCGCCCGTCAGCTTCGCGCAGGTCTTCCTGCTGGTGCCGCCCGTGATGCTGATCACGCTGATGCCGATCTCGATCGCCGGCTGGGGCGTGCGCGAGGCGAGCATGGGCCTGGCCTTCGGCTTCGCCGGGTTGGCCGCAAACGAAGGCGTCAACGTCTCCCTGCTATTCGGCGCGGTTTTCTTCATCGTCGGGGCCGTCGGCGGCCTGGTCTGGATCCTCAGCGCGGAGAAGGCCGCACAGGGCTCGGCGCAGCTCGGGGTCCCGGAGTGAACGCGCTTCCAATCGCGCCGTCGCTGCTTGCCGTCGCGATCGCCGCGCTGATCTCGGCGCTCATCACCTGGATCAGCCGCCCCCTGCTGCAGCGCTACGCATTGGCGCGGCCGAATGCGCGCTCCTCGCATCGTATCCCCACCCCGCAAGGCGCGGGCATCGCGGTGATCGCGGCGACGCTCGTCGTCGCTTCCGGATGGGCGGTATGGGCGAACGTTGCCATCCCGCCGGCGCTGGTGATTGCAACTATCATCATCGCGCTGGTCGGGTTCGCCGACGACATAGTCTCGCTGCCGGTGCTGGTGCGGCTCGTGCTGCAGGCCGCTTGCGTCGGCGCTGTCGTGTTCAGCGCGCCTGACGCAGCGCGCATCGTGCCTGCCCTGCCGCTGGCGCTGGAGCGCGGCCTGATCGTGCTCGCCGGTGTCTGGTTCGTGAACCTCGTCAACTTCATGGACGGGCTGGACCTGATGACGGTCGCCGAAATGGTGCCAATCAGCGCCGCACTGTTGCTGCTCGGACTGCTCGGGGACTTGTCCTGGCCGGCCGTACTGCTCGCAGCGGCACTCTGCGGCGCAATGCTCGGCTTTGCGCCGTTCAACAAACCGGTCGCAAAAGTCTTTCTCGGCGATGTCGGCAGCCTGCCGATCGGCCTTCTGCTCGGCTGGTGCCTGCTTGAGCTTGCCTGGCAGGGACAACCGGCCGCGGCGCTGCTGCTGCCGGCCTACTACCTCGCGGATTCCACCATCACGCTGTTCCGCCGGATCGCACGGCGCGAACAATTCTGGTCGGCGCACCGCTCGCACTTCTACCAGCGCGCGACCGACAACGGCTTCAGCGTCCCGCGCGTGATCGGCGAGGCGTTCGTGCTCAATCTCTTGCTGGCGGCGCTGGCCATCCTCAGCGTTCACGCCGGCTCGACGACGGTCACGCTGCTCGCCCTGCTCGCCGGCGCGATCGCCGTCGCTGTCGTGCTGCGGCGGTTCTCCCGCCCTCAGGCGTCCTGAGCCGCCAGCGCCAGCTGCAAGCCCTCGTCGAGCGACACCGCTGGCTGCCATCCCGTTGCGATCGCCTTGGAGACGTCGAGCTCGAGCGAGCCGATCAGACTGTCATGCGTTTCCTGCCGACCGAGCATGACGAGCAGGGAGCTCAGCAGCTTCGGCGACATCCCGAACAAACGGGGACTCTTGCCGGACGCCCTCGCCAGACGCTCGACAAATTCCGGCGTCGAGACCTGCTCCCGGTCGGCCACCAGGAATATCTCGAAATTGCTCGCGTGGTCGCCTTGCGCGAGCCGGCGCTGGATGAAGGACGAGAGGTTCTGCACGGCCAGGAAGGCACGATGGTTGTGGATCGCGGCAAAGGGCAGCGGCAGTCCCAAATTCACCGCGCGGGACAGCAACGCGAAATTGCCCTTGGCACCCGCGCCGTAGACCAGCGGCGGCCTGATCACCGAGATCTTCATGTTGCTGTCGCGCGCCAGCGTCCTCAAGCCCGCCTCGGCCGCGGCCTTGGACATGCCATAGAGGCCGCGCGGCGTCAGGATGTCGTCCTCGCTGAACGGGGCCCGGCCCTCGTTGCTCCGGCCATGGACGAGAACGGTGCTGATGAAGATGAAGTGGCGCACGCCCGCCATCGCGGCGGAGCGTGCCAGGTGCAGCGTGCCGGCGATGTTGACATTGCGGTAGAGCTGGACCGCGTGCTCCTCGTACTTGTGATGCACGCGGGCGGCGAGGTGAACGACGGCATCGACGCCGTCCAGCGCGGCCGTCCAATCGGTATTGGGGCCGATCGATTTGATCACGACCTCGTTGTCCATGCCCCCCGGCCTGCGGACCGCGCGGCGGACCGACCAACCTTCGCCCGCGAGCGTCGGCGCAACGTGGCGGCCGACGAAGCCGCTCGCCCCCGTTACCAACACGACCGGTTTTCGCGCGCTCATGGTTGCTCCGAAAGAACAGGGTTGCGCAACAGCTCGTTGATCACGCCCGCATAGGCATTCATCGCAACGCTGCGATCGAACCTCGCGGCCGCCTTCACCGCCCGCGCGGCCATGGCGTCGTCATCGGAACGGGACGCCGCCCGGATCGCTTCTGCGAGCTGATCGGCCCGGCCCGGTGTCACCACCCAGCCGAGCCCGCTCTCGACCACCGTCAGGGCGGCCTCGGCCTCAGGCTCCGAAACCAGCACGACCGGGCGGCCGACCGCCAGCAGATTATAGAAACGGCTGGGCACCGACACCCCCGCCACGTCCTTCCGGTAGGGAATAATCCAGAGGTCGGCCGCAGCCAGGAATGCCTCGAGCTCCGCATCCTCGACCCGCGCCACGAAGGCGACGTTGGGCAGGTTGGCTTCGGCCTGCAATTGCTTCAGCCGCTCGAAGCCGATGCCCCAGCCGGAGAGCAGGAAGCCGATATCCGGTTCATCCCTCAGCAGGCGCGCCGCCTCGAACACGATGTCGGGATCATGGGTGAAGCCGAGATTGCCTGATAGCCCGACGATGAAGCGCGCCGTAAGCCGCTCGCGGAACGGATTGTCCGATGTCACCGGCCGCGCCGCGGGCACGAGCGTCGCCCAGTTCGGGATGAAGCGGATCTTGCTCCGCGTCATGCCGGAATAGCCGAGCAGCGGCGCTTCCGCATCGCGGCCGATGGTGATGACGGCATTGAGCGCGCGGAACATCAGGCCGTTGGCGGCGCGCATCGCGCCCGTCACGATCGAGTGCGGCTTCAACAGGCCGGCCATCACCAGCACGTCGGGAAAGAGGTCGTGCAGGATCAGCGCCGAGCGCGCGCCTTTGAGCCACGCAGCCGCCGCGACCACATAAGGCAGCATGAACGGCGCGGTGACCGTGAGGACGACGTCGCCACGCCGCAACTGCCGCAACAGCGCGATGAAGATGCGCAGCACGAACAGCAGCTCGGACAGGCCGCGCCGGACCAGCGCCGCCTTCCCCGCCATCCGGTTCTTGACGGTGATGACGCGCGGCTTGCCCGGGCCGGTCTGTGAGCCCGGCAGCGCGCCGGGCGAGCCCGAGAGCACGACCACATCGTGCTCGATGACAAGGCGGCAGGCGATCTCGGCCATGATGGCCGCGGTCGTGCTCGGATCCGGCGGATAGTGCTGACTCGCGACGACGATCTTGCCAGCGATCTTGTCTTGCGGCTGCATCGTCAGGCCGCGGTCGACCCGAATTCGGGGACCGCATCCTTCAGGATGGTCTTGATCGTCGCCCGATCGTCGCGTGCGATCGCCTGGTCGAGCGCCGCGATCCACTTGCGCAGGGTCTGCATCGGCGGCTCGTTCGGCTGTGCGGCCATGATGCCGGCGACACCGATCTCGCGGGTCGGCTCTTCGGAGGCGAACAGGATCTCGTGCAGGCGCTCGCCCGGCCGCATGCCGGTGAACACGATCTCGATGTCGTAGCCGGGCTGCAGGCCGGAGAGACGTATCATGCGTTCGGCGAGATCGACGATCTTCACCGGCTGCCCCATGTTGAGGACGTAGACCGACACGTCCGCGCGCGCTGTGCCGAGCGCATGCGTTGCCGCGGTGATGACGAGATCGCAGGCCTCGCGGATGGTCATGAAGTAGCGGACCATGTCGGGATGGGTCACCGTCACCGGGCCGCCGGCCTCGATCTGGGCCTTGAACTTCGGCACCACCGAGCCGTTCGAGGCCAGCACATTGCCGAACCGGACCGAGATCAGGCGCATCGGCGGCTTGGCGCCGCCGCCCGTCGCAAGATCATGGTCGAGCGCCTGGCAGTACATTTCGGCAAAACGCTTGGTGAGGCCGAGCATCGACACCGGCTCGATCGCCTTGTCGGTCGAGATCATCACCATGGCTTCGGCGCCGGCGGCAAGCGCCGCGTCGGCCACGTTGATCGAGCCGAAGATGTTGGTCTTGACACCCTCGCTCCAGTCCCGCTCGAGGATCGGCACGTGCTTCAGCGCGGCCGCGTGGAACACGATATCAGGCTTGAACTCGGCCATCAGGCGCATGACGCGCTCGCGATCGCGAATGTCGGCGATCCGCCCTTCGATCGTGGCCCCCGCGTCCTGCGCAGCGAGTGCCTCGGTGACCGCGTAGAGCGCCGGCTCCGAATTCTCCAGGATCAGCAGGCGCGCGGCGCCGAAGGCGACCACGCGCTCGCAGATCTCCGAGCCGATCGATCCGCCGCCACCGGTGACGATCACGGCCTTGCCCCGGATCAAGCCCTCGAGGCGCGCATAGTCGATCTTTTCGCTGGGCCGCAGCAGCAGATCCTCGACCGCGACCGCGGTCAGCCGCGGCGCGTCGCCGCTCTCCAGCGAGGGCATGCGGTTGACGATCACACCCAGTTTGCGCGCGCGCATCAGGATCGATTCCGGATGGGCCTCCGGCTCGAACGCCGACGGCGTCATCACCACGCGCGCGATCGGCTTGCTGCGCTTGGCGAAGTCGGCGACGATGTCCTCGATGTCGTCAATGTCGCCCAGCACCGGCACGTTGCGGATGAACTGGCCGCGATCGGAACCCGACGGCGACAGCACGCCGACCGGCCAGATTCGCTTGATGGCGCCACTCTCGATGCCGCGCAGAAGCACCTCGGCATCGGCCGCGCGGCCGATCAGCAGCGTCGGCGCGGCATCCTGGGTGCGGGCATGGCGCCGCACCCGCGTGTAGCGGAAATAGCGGTAGGCCATACGCAACGCGCTGAGAGAGGTGATCTCCAGGAACCAGTAGAGGACGATCGTCACCTTGCCGAGGAAAAAGGCGCCGCGAACGTTGGGAGCGACGAAGACGTAGTCGAGCACCAGCAGCGCAACCGTCAGCACGCTCGCGACGCGGATGATGTTCAGCGCGTCGGGCAGCGATATGAACCGCCATTTCGTCGTGGTCAGGTTGAAGATGAAGAACACGACCACGCTGAAGGCGAGGAAATAGGGCAGGATCTGAAACAGCAGCGGCAAACGGTCGTAGAAACCCTCGCCGCCCTCGAAACGCAGGTAGAAAGCCGCAAACAGCGCCGCCGTGGTCGCCAGCAGGTCGTGGAGTGCAATCAGAAAATTGCGCAATGTGAGATGCGAAAGACGCGTCATCCGACGACCGATGAATATCCCGATGGGTGCAACCTGACCGCGCTGATAGCCCATCTCGGCAAGACTTTCTAGCAACAAGAGTTGCCAGTCGGAGGTTGCCGGCCGCGCGACCGTTCAGGAACCGGCTTGCCCCACCTTCGCCGCCTTTCCTTGTGCCCGGATCACCATGCCGCCGGCGACCCCGACGCCGATGACGTACATCCAGCCCTCGTGGAAATCGAACAGATGGGAGTTGAACAGCGAGGTGAAGATGTTCTGCACCACGACCAGCAGCCCGATCCAATAGGCCAGTCCGTCGCCGCGGAACAACAACAAATGCAGGATCCAGATCGCGTAGAGAACGACGATGCCGATGACGCCCCATTGCACGGCGACGTTCAGCGTCTGGTTATGCGGATTCCCGATCACCTCGGCGGACGCCAGGTATTGGCCGCTCGGGGTTGCGACCTGCTCGAACAGGCCGCGCGTCGAACCGGTCCCGTGCCCCTTGATCGGGGCCTCCGCGAAGAAGCCGAGGGATTTTCGCCAGAATTCGAGCCTCAGGCCAATCGAGGTCGGCTCGCCCTTCTCCTTGTAGCGGGTGTAGTCGCTGACAAAGGTGTCAGCGGTCCTGCGCAATTGCGGCGAGGCCTGCCAGGCGACCGCCGCCCCGGCGACCAGGGCGATCGAGATCAGCGCGATGCTGCGCCACCTCAAATGAAGCAGCGCGAACACGCCGAACATGATCGGAATGGTGACCAGCGCGGTGCGCGATACCACCACGAAGGCCATGTTGACGAAGAAGCTCAGGGCCAGTGCGGTCAGCAATCCGGCAAGCCAGTGGCGCTTCTGGCGCAGCAGCAGCACGATCGGATAAGCGAGCGCGACCGCGCAAAGCGTGAATTCCTGGCTCTGGTCGATGTAGTTCTTGACGAAGATGCCGCGCTCGAGTTGGTCGTGCCGGAGCGTCAAATCGGGATAGAAGGCGACCAGCCACGACATCACCGACAGCAGGGCACAGGAGACCAGGAAGGCGATGAAGATCCAGCGCCCGCGCGGCGAACGCTCGAAATGATAGAGCAGCACCGGCAGCACCAGCAGCTTGACCGTCGGATTGAGCGCATAGAGACGCGCCCCCCACGCCGCGTCCGACCACAGCGTTCCCACCAGCGCCAGCAGAACCAGCGCGATCGGCGCCGCGCAGATCGGGCGTGTCAGCGATCGCAGGAATGCCGTCCAGTCGAGAAACGGCACCAGGCAGACCAGGAACAGCACGTTGAAGATCGCCGTGAGCGACGTCGACCACGGCAGCGAGACCACCGTCAGAATCGCGAACAGGTCGGCCGTCTCGCTCCACGCTGCCGGACTGCGGAGACGCCGCCACAGCATCGGGGCGGTCGTTTTTTCCGTCAGCGCGATCACTTGGCGCCTCCCCGCGCACGATGCACCAGCGCGGTGGTGCTGAAACCCTGGAGGATGTCGACCAGCACGACGGTTCCGCCGGCGGCCTCGACGACCTCGTGGCCGACCACCTGCTCGCGGGTGTAGTCGCCGCCCTTCACCAGCACGCTTGGTGCGATCCGCCTGATCAGGTCGATCGGCGTGTCCTGTTCGAAGATGACCACGAGATCGACCGCTTCGAGCGCCGCCAGCACCTCTGCACGCGCGCGCTCGTCTTGCACCGGACGCTCCTCGCCCTTGAGCCGCCGCACCGAGGCGTCGCTGTTCAGCCCCACGATCAGGCGGTCGCAGGCGGCGCGCGCCGCGGTCAGCACCTTGACGTGGCCGGGATGCAGGATGTCGAAGCAGCCGTTGGTGAAGCCGACGCGCAGCCCCTGCCCCTTCCATTCGGCGAGCCGGGCGTCCAGCGTGTCGGGCGCGCTCACCACCTTCTCCTCGGCTGCGAGCGTGGCATGCGGCAGGATCTTTCGCCGCAGTTCGTCGGCGCTCACGCTGGCGGTGCCCTGCTTGCCGACCGCGACCGCAGCGGCCGCGCTCGCCACGCGCAGCGCCGTGTCCCAGTCCGCCTCCGCCGCGAGCGAAACCGCGAGCGCGGCGGCCACGGTGTCCCCGGCGCCGGACACGTCGCGCACCTTCACCGGGAAAGCCGGCACGTGAACGGCCTCGTTGCTGCGCGGGACCAACGTCATGCCGTGCTCGCCCTGGGTCACCAGGATCGCCTCGCAATCGGCAAGCCGCATCACGTCCTCGCTGGCATCGACGATGCTCTGCGGCGTGTCGGCGCGGCTGCGGGTGGCCTCCGAGAATTCCTTGCGGTTGGGCGTGAGCAGTGTGGCGCCGCGATAGATCGCCCAGTTCAGGCTCTTGGGATCGACGATCACGCGCTTGCCGAGATTGCGCGCGGCGTCGATGGTGTGGCGGATCACGCGTGCGGTGAGCACGCCCTTGGCATAGTCTGAGAGCAGCACGATATCGGCGCGGGCGATCTGCGGCAGGATCGCTTCGATCAGCCTGGTCTCGACCTCTTCGGAGGCGGCGACCGCCTGCTCCCAATCCGCGCGCAGCATATGCGTGGAAAAATGCTCGGAGACGAAACGGACTTTTCGCGTGGTCGGCCGCGACGGATCGCGCACCAGCGCGCTTTCGATGCCGGCATGGTCTGCCAGCGCGGCGGCGAGCCGCTTGCCGGCCTCATCCTCGCCGACGAGGCCGACGAAGATGCAGCGCGCGCCAAGCGCAGCGACGTTGCGCGCGACATTGCCGGCGCCGCCGATGTGGATCTCGCTGCGCTGGGCCGCGATGACGGGTGTCGGCGCTTCCGGCGAGATCCGCGACACCTCGCCGTAGACGAACTCGTCCAGCATGATGTCGCCGATGCAGAGCACCGTGCGGCGCGCAATATCGTGCGCCAGGGCATCAAAATCGAGGATGGGCGTCGGCATGGTGATGGGCCTCAGCGGAAACGGTCGGGCCGGTCGAGATAATCCCCGACATAGGCCTTCACCGCGTCTTCGAGCGGGGTGAAGCCGCCGTTATAGCCGGCACGGCAGAGCCGATCGACCTTGCTCTCGGTGAAATACTGATAGCTGCCGCGAATCTGCTCGGGCATGTCGATATAGTCGATGTTCGGCCGGGTCCCGAGCGCGGCGTAGGTCGCGAGCATCAGATCCCTGAAGCTGCGCGCCTTGCCGGTGCCGACGTTGAACAGCCCCGACACCGCAGGCGTCGCGAGCAGCCACATGATGACGCGCACGACATCGTCGACATAGATGAAATCGCGGCGCTGATCGCCGTCGGCGATGCCGTCGCGATGCGACTTGAACAGCTGCACGACGCGGCCCGCCTTGACGTCATCGAAGCGGCGCGCCAGCACGCTCATCATCGTGCCCTTGTGGTATTCGTTCGGACCGAACACGTTGAAGAATTTCAGTCCGGCCCATTGCGGCGGCATCGAAGCGCCGTTCGCGACGCGCTCGGCGACCGCGAGATCGAACAGCTGCTTGCTCCAGCCGTAGAGATTCATCGGCCGCAGCCTCTTCAGCGCCGGTAGCGATGCATCATCGTCAAAACCCTCGGCGCCGTCGCCATAGGTCGCCGCCGACGAGGCGTAGATCAGCGGCACCTTGTTCGCCGTACACCAGTCGAGCAGGCGCGTCGAAAAGCGAAAATTGGTCTCTATCACGAGATCGCCGTCGGTCGCGGTGGTCTCGGAAATCGCCCCGAGATGGATCACGGCATCGAGCTTGCGGCCCTTCAACCATCCTGGCAGTTCCGCCGGCGGAACGATATCCACAAGCTGGCGCTTGGCGAGATTGCGCCATTTGCCGTCGCTGCCCAAGAGGTCGCAGACCACGACATCGCTGCGCCCCGCCAGGTTCAGCGCGGCGACGACATTCGATCCGATAAAACCGGCCCCGCCGGTCACCAGCAACATTCCAACATCCCTGCCTGATTTTGACGGCCCGATACCTGCCGTAGCGCATCATCCGCCAAAGTGTAAGCATTTTGGGCAGACGCTTTGGACTCGCTTCTGCCGGCTTTACCTGCCGGCCCGGAGCGGCTAACCGAACCACCACAGCAAGAGCGTTTGCGGCCCCATTAACTGATGAATATTGATTCGCAATTTGGCAGGAACGACGAGCGGAGCGACACCCGCCCGATTCTCATCGTCCCCTATATGTGGATCGGCGATTTCGTCCGGAATCACACCGTGGTCCGGGTGCTGAAAGAGCGCTGGCCGAACCGGCCGGTCGATCTGCTCACCACGACGCTTTGCGCCCCTCTGGTCGACTACATGCCCGGCGTGCGCCAAGGCATCGTTTGGGACCTGCCCCGCAGTCGCCTGGCGGTACGCCGCCAGTTCGGCCTGGCAAAGCTCCTGCGCGAGCGGAACTACGGCACGGCCCTGGTGCTGCCCCGCACCTGGAAGGCAGCCATTGCGCCGACGCTGGCCGGTATTCCCGAAAGGGTCGGCTGGGTCGGCGAGATCAGGTTCGGGCTGATCAACCAATGGCGCTGGGGCGAGAGCAAGCTTCCCCGTTTCATCGACGAGAATGCCGCGCTCGCCCTGCCGGACGGCGCCCCGTTGCCGCCGGAATGGCCGGTGCCGCAATTGCGGGTCTCGCCCGAGGAGATCGCCCGCTGGCGCCAGGCCAACGGCCTCAGCGCGGGCGCCGCCGTCGCGCTCGCCCCCGGCTCCGTCGGGGTCTCCAAACGCTGGACCTACTATCCGGAGGCCGCCCGGTTGCTGATCGAGCGCGGACTGGAGGTCTGGGTGGTCGGCGGCCCCGCGGAAAAAGGCCTCGCGCAGGAAATCGTCGCGGCGGGAGGCCCCGGGGCCGCTGGCGGCCCAGGGGTGCGGGACCTCACCGGCAATGATTTGCGCAACGGCGTGCTGGCCATGGCCGCGGCCGGCGTCGCGATCTCGAACGACTCAGGCCTGATGCACATCGCGGCCGCGCTGGGCACGCCCACCATGGGCATCTTCGGCCCGACCAGCCCCTACCTCTGGGCTCCCCTCAACGGCCTCGCCGCAACCGTGGTGCAGGACAAGAGCGTGCTCTCGTGCCAGCCCTGCCAGAGCACGATCTGCAAAATGAACGACCACAGGTGTATGCGGGACATCGCGGCCGAAGAGGTGGCGGCGATTGCGGAGAGGGTGCTGGCTGAGGTGGCGGGCTGACCAGGACGCGGACTCATCAGGGCGGAGCCACAGCCTGCTGAAGACCTGCAAGGCCGCGATGTCGTCCGCAGTTGTTCCGTTCGCGACCGGCTTCCTTGAACCTATGCGGCCGCCACTGCTTCGATCTCAATCAGCAAGCTCTCCAAATAGAGGTGCGAAACCTCGACCAGGGTGACCGCGGGTGCGACGGCCGGCGTCACCGAGTTGAAGAAGCGATCGCGTGCCCGCCTGTAGTCCGCCAACCTGTCCATGTCGCGGACGAAGACCGTCAGCTTCACCAAATTCGAGGCGGCGCAACCAGCGCTCTCCAGCGCAGCCGAGAGATTGCGGAATGCCTGCTCAGCCTGTGCCTCTATGTCGTCACCTCCAACAATCGCGCCGGTAGCGTCAACACCGGCCTGTCCGGCAATGAAGATCAGACGGCCGCCGCGCACGTCGACCACGTGGGAGTAGCCAGGCGGCCGTTCGAGAGCGGGCGGGTTCAGGTAGCGAACAACGGCGGCGTCGGTTGGCATGAGGCAGCTCCATTCATTGACTGCACAAACTATGTCTCATGATCCCCGGGCACGTCTTTGCGAATTAGGCTATGAGAGGGCCAGATCGCGCAATAAATCGCCCCACAGGATCGAAGAAGTGAGCACCTATGCCAAATCCAGAGCTGGACGAGATCGATCGCCGCATTATTGCCGAACTGCAGGCGGATGCGCGACTGACCAACATTGAGTTGGCTAACCGCGTCGGACTTTCCGCGTCTCCGTGCCTGCGCCGGGTGCGACGATTGGCTGACGAAGGTGTCATCGCCGGATATCGCGCCGTGCTACATCGCAACCGCGTCGGTCTTGGCCTCACGGTCTTCCTCGCCGTGAAGATCGATCGCCACGCCAACGATCGTGCCCTCGACTTCGAGCACGCCGTAACCGCTATGCCCGAGGTGGTCGGATGCCATCTCGTGGCAGGCGAGGCTGACTATGTCTTGGAAGTCGTGGTGCCCGACATGGAGCGCTATCAGCAATTTCTTGTCGGCAAACTTCTGGAGTTGCCAATCGTTCGCGACGCGCGCAGCAACATCGCCATTCAATCCCTCAAAGCTGATGCGCCTCTTCCGCTCGGGCACTTCGGTCCTGACGGCCAGTGAATGTCGGCTGTGATCCCAACCGCAACGAAATGTCCGTCGACCGGAATGGCTCAAAGTGGCCCACAGGCGAAGTCCGGCGATGTCCGGTTTTGCGCCGCTACTGGAGTGTGAGCAGACATCCCCCAGCCGTGCCCCGTTTATGAGTAGGCGACCTCGTTCAGGTCAAAAAAGAACCTTCGTCACCGAAAGGAAAATCCGCGCAGAACGGATCGGCGGCTTTTGCAGGGGTCGTGCCCAACCCAACTTATGTTGGATACACGCATCGGAAGAATTGGCATTCTCTCACCTTCGGGGGAAAAGCCAATGGACGAAGACTTCATCAAGGAACGCGCTCAAGACATTCGCGAGCTTGCGGCGAAGGCGGACCCGTTCACCCGAAAGCGCCTGCTCGATCTTGCCGACACTTACGAGCGCAGGCTTCGCCCGGCGCCGCATGCCGCGCCAAGACTTGCAGCTCGGCATTCGCAGACGCAGATCAAGCACTAGGCATGCCCGAGGGGAAGGAGCGCGAGAGCGCCAGCGGAAGCTCGTCCGCTATTCTTGGAAGATGCCAATCTACACCTGTTTTGCCCGACGGAACAAGCGAAATTCGCAAAATCCGCATTCCGGCCGCACGCGCCCGACAAGCCATTGGTTTTGCTTGCACCGGCTACTGTGCATGGGGTTGTTTTCACGCTTGGGAAAAGCGGCTCAAAGCAACGGCCGATAGACCTCGCCAATCCGGGCGGCTTCGGCATCGAGACTGAACTTCGCCAGCACCCGCGCCCGCCCGCGCTCGCCCATCGCGGTCGCGGCAGCCACGTCACGCATCAGCGGTTCGAGCGCGGCGACCAGCGCATCGGCGTCGCCGGTCGGGATCAGTACGCCGCTTAACCCATCCTCGACCACGAGCTCGGCAGCACCGGCACGCGCGGCGACCAGCGCGCTGCCTGAAGCCATCGCCTCGATCAGCGTCAGGCCGAATCCTTCGTTGCGCGAGGTGAAGGCGTAGATCGTCAGCCGCTGATACCAGCGCTGCACGTCTTCGATCGCAAGCTCGCCGGTGATGACGATGCGCGATTGCAGGCCAGCCGCTTCGATGCGCTTCTTCAGGTCGTTCGCAAAGGGCGTCTGTTCGGCCGTGACCTGGCCGACGATCACGGCCGTGAATTCGGGATGGCGCGGCAAGAGGCGGCACATCGCCTCGACGAACACATCGGTGCCCTTCTGCGCGCGCACGCGGCCGAAACAGCCGATGGCGTAACGGCCGGGCAAGCCGCTTTCCGCGAAGGCGGCTGCGCGATCCGACGGCGGCGCATAGACGTCGGTGTCGACGCCATGCGGGATCACCGTCGCTTCGACTTTGAGGAACGAGGCCGAGACGTCCGATGTCGCGATGATCGCGTCCATGCGGCGGATCAGCCAGCGCGTGATCCAGGTGTGACGCCGCTGCCCTGCCGAGGTGAAGACCAGTTTCAGCGGCCAGCCCAGGGTCCGCAGCAGGACGCCCGCGATCATCTCGTTGTTGCGGCGCGCATGCCAGATCAACGGCATCTTGCGCCCCCATAGTTTCAGGAGATCGGCGACGCTCAATCGCGCAATCCCCTCCGGAGCGTCCGAGCCAAACCAGGCCGAGCGATAGAGTTTCGCCAGCCGCGGCGCCACCATCCGGTTGGTCGCGGTGACCCCGGAATAGCGCCTGTGCAGATTTGGCACGATCACTTGCAGATCGGCCGGGAAATTTGCCACGTCATGCTCCGTTCGGTGAGCCCCTATACGCAACATTAAGCATAGTGACCAGTTCAGCGGCGCCGAAACCCCCTCTTCACCGCGCAAACGTTAACTTGGCACGTTGATCGAGGACGGGTGAGATCATGACTGTGCTAGTCACCGGCGGCGCCGGCTATATCGGAAGTCACACGGTCCTGACGCTGGCGGAAGCCGGCGAGGACGTCGTCGTGATCGACGATCTCTCCACGGGTTTCTCCGCGTATCTGCCCGAAGGCGTGCCGCTGTTCATCGGCGATGCCGGCGACGAGAACCTGCTCGAAGGCGTGATCGCCCAGCACGACATCGAGAGCATCATCCATTTTGCGGGCTCCGTGGTCGTGCCGGATTCGATGCGCGATCCGCTCGGCTACTACCACAACAATTTCACGACCGCGCGCAACCTGCTCAACGTCGCCGTCAAGCGCGGCATCGGCCGCTTCATCTTCTCCTCGACCGCTGCCGTCTATGGCAACCCGGACCAGGTGCCGGTGCCCGAGCACGCGCCCACCCGGCCGCTCTCGCCCTATGGTTCGTCCAAGCTGATGACCGAGATCATGCTGCACGACGTCGCCGCCGCCTACGGCATGCAGTACGTGGCGCTGCGCTATTTCAACGTCGCAGGCGCCGACCCGCAGGCGCGTATAGGCCTCGCCACCGTCGGCGCCACGCATCTGCTCAAGATCGCAGTGGAGGCCGCGACCGGCCAGCGCGCCAAGATCGACGTCTTCGGCACCGACTATCCGACCCCGGATGGCAGCTGCATTCGCGACTTCATCCACGTCACGGACCTGTCACAGGCGCATCGCTCGGCGCTGGCTTATCTGCGCGATGGCGGCGCCTCGACCACGCTGAATTGCGGCTATGGCCGCGGCTATTCCGTGCTCGAAACCATCGATGCCGTCCGCAGGGTGTCCGGTCGCAGCTTCGCCGTGCAATACGCCCCGCGCCGGCCCGGCGACATCATGACCATGGTCGCCGACACCAGCCGCATCCGCGGCCTGCTCGACTGGAAGCCGCAATACGAGGATCTGGAGACCATCGCCGCCCACGCCCTGGCCTGGGAGGACAAGCTGTTCCGCGAGCGCCACGGCGAGCTCCGCCGCGCCGCCTCGGCCTAGAATCCGTCCGGGCGCAAGCCCTTAATTGGGCTTGAAAACCGCAGCTTTAGCGGGCACAGAGGCCCTTCGATCCCTGACGCGCGGGCAGGCTTTTCGCCTTGGCCGTCAATGGACCCCGGATGGCCCAGTTTCCAAAGAAAATCACCGACGATCCCTATGCGGCAGCGATTCTGATTCGCCGCCTGATCCTGGAACAGGGAGTCGTCTACTGGCGGCGCTACCTCGTTGCCTTTGCGCTGATGGCGGCTGCCGCAGGCTCAACCGCCGGCGCGACCTACGTGCTCGGCCAGGTCATCAACCAGGCCTATGTCGACAAGAACATCCCGGGAATCGCGATGTTCTCCGGCATCACGGTGATCCTGCTCTTCATCAAGGGCGTGGCGACCTACGGCCACATGGTGATCATGACCAAGATCAGCAACGCCATCCTCGCCACCAACCAGCGCCAGCTGTTCGCCAAGCTGATGCGCGAGAGCGTCGGCTTCTTTTCCGAGCGGCATTCGTCCGAATTTCTGGCGCGACTGACTGCTGGTGCGAAATCCATCACCGACGTCCTCAATATGCTGGTCAACGCCGTCGGGCGCGACCTCATGATGCTGCTCGCCATGATCGGCGTCATGGTGTGGCAGGATCCGCTGATGTCGCTGATCGGCCTCGTCGCGGTGCCGCCGGCGATGCTGGTGCTGCGCAAGCTGGTCAAGCGCATCAAGGGTCTCGCCCACAATCAGTTCACCGGCACCGCCGACATCCTGGAGACGATGCAGGAGTCTCTCCAGGGTATCCGCACGGTGAAGGCGTTCACGCTCGAAGACACCATGCAGAGCCGCATCGACGAGAACATCGCGATCGTCGAGCGCAACGCCAACAAGATGGCCCGCGTCGCCAACCGCTCCAACCCGCTGATGGAAATGCTCGGCGGCTTCGCCGTTGCCGGCTGCCTGCTCTATGGCGGCTACAGCGTTGTCGCGCTCAACGCCACGCCCGGCGCGTTCTTCTCCTTCATGACCGCCTTCCTGATGGCGACAGAGCCGGCCAAGCGGCTGGCGCGGCTCAACATCGATCTCAACAGCCAGCTGGTCGGCGCGCGTATGCTGCTCGAAGTGGTCGACAGCCCGGCGAGCGAGCATTCCGACGACGACAAGCCCGCACTGAAGCTGTCCGACGCGCGGATCGAGTTCCGCGACGTCAGCTTCGCCTACCGCACCAACGAGACCGTGCTCAACCGCATGAGCTTCGTTGCCGAACCCGGCAAGGTCACGGCGCTGGTCGGCCCCTCCGGCGGCGGCAAGTCGACCGTGCTGGCGCTGCTCTTGCGCTTCTACGAGCTGACGCAAGGCGACATCGTGATCGACGGCCAGTCGATCGGCACGATCTCGCGCAAATCGCTCCGGGCGCAGACCGCCTATGTCGGCCAGGACGTCTATCTGTTCCGCGACACCATCCGCAACAACATCGCGTTCGGCAAGCCGGGCGCGAGCGAGGACGAGATCATCGAGGCGGCGAAGGCCGCTTGCGCGCATGATTTCATCCTGGGCTTCCCGCTCGGCTACGACACGCCGGTCGGTGAGCACGGCACGCAGCTCTCCGGCGGGCAGCGCCAGCGAATTGCGGTCGCCCGCGCGCTGATCAAGAACGCACCGATCATCCTGCTGGACGAAGCCACCGCCGCGCTCGACTCGGAGTCCGAGCGGCAGGTGCAGGAGGCGATCGAGCATCTCTGCCAGAACCGCACCACCCTCGTGATCGCGCACCGCCTGCACACCATCATGCACGCCGACGCGATCGTGGTGGTCGAGGGCGGCGAGATTGTCGAGCAGGGTCGGCATGACGAGTTGCTGCGCCGCGGAGGCCGCTACGCGTCGTTCTTCCGCCTGCAGCATTACGATGCCGGCGCGCTGGCGCCGATCAGCGCAACCGCATAGAATTCCCTCCACCCCAAGAGCAGCGAGACTTCTTCATGAACGCCGCCTCCTACGTCATCCCGCTTCCCCCTCAGGCTTCGCTCCCCGTCGTCGGCGAGACCGGCCGTTATCCGGTGCGCCGCATCTGGTGCGTCGGTCGCAATTATCTCGAACATATCCGCGAGATGGGCAATGACGAGCGCGCGCCGCCGTTCTTCTTCGCCAAGCACGCCGACATGCTGGTGCCTGACGGCGCGACCATTCCCTATCCGCCGCTGACCAAGGATCTGCATCATGAGGTCGAGCTGATCGTGGCTATGAAGAGCGGCGGGCTGAACATCCCCGCCGACAAGGCGCTCGACCACGTCTACGGCTATGCCGTCGGCATCGACCTGACCCGCCGCGACCTCCAGATCGCCTCGCGCAAGAAGGAGCGTCCCTGGGAGGTCGGCAAGTCGTTCGACGGCTCCGCGCCGTGCTCCGCGGTGCAGCCGGCTTCGAAGATCGGCCATCCCGCCAAGGGCAAGATCTGGCTCACGGTCAACGGCAAGGAAGCTCAGAAAGGCGATCTGACCGAGCTGATCTGGAACGTGCCCGAGATCATCTGGCAGCTCTCGCAACAGGTGAAGCTTGCCGCCGGAGACATCATCATGACGGGCACGCCGGCTGGGGTGTCGCAGCTCCAGCCCGGCGACAAGCTCGAATGCGGCGTCGACGGCGTCGGCACGCTGAAGGTCTCGATCGGGCAGCCGGAGTAAGGCTGATCTCGATATCACGGGAAAGGCAGAGCCCCGGACATCGCGTCCGGGGCTTTTGTGCTCTCAAGTTCGCCGCTCGTGCGCGCCCGCTGCGTTGATGTCCTTCCCGGTGTAATCGGTCATCATCGCAGTCGCGACCAGCGTCATGACTGCGCAAATCGCGATGTAGACGGCAATGGCGGTCGCCGACTGGAACTTGCCGAACAGCCAGGTGGCGATCAGCGGCGCGGGACCGCCGGCGATCACCGATGCGAGTTGATAGCCGAGCGAGGAGCCGCTGTAGCGCAGGCGTCCGGTAAAGCTCTCGGCGATCAAGGCGGCTTGCGGCCCGTACTGCATGTCGTGCGGAATCAGCGACAGAATGATTGCCAGGAAGATGATGCTCAGCGATCCGGTATTGAGCATCGCGAAATAGATGAAGCCGAAGATGCCCGTCGCGGCAGCGCCGAGCATATACATGTTCTTGCGGCCGATCTGATCGGAGATGTGCCCGCACAGCGGGATCGAGACGAACGACAGCACCGACGCCGACAGCACCGCGGTCAGCAGGAAGTCGCGTGAAACGTGCAGGGTACCGATGCCATAGGAGAACACGAAGGCGGTGAAGATGTAGAACGGCGCCTGCTCGGACATGCGGGCGAAGGCCGACAGAAGAATTTCCTTCGGGTATTCCCGGATGACGGTCAGCATCGGCGTGCGGTCGACCTGACGTTCAGCCACGAGCTTCGAGAATACAGGCGTTTCGAGAATGCCGAGCCGGATGTAGAGGCCGACACCGACCAGGATGATGCTGAGCGCAAACGGAATGCGCCAGCCCCACGCCAGGAACTGATCGCCCGCCATCTGGCTGAACGCCAGCACGGCGAGATTGGCCAGGAACAGGCCGCAGGGCACGCCGAATTGCGGCCATGATGCGACCAATCCCCGGGAATGGTCGTTGCGGGCCCACTCCATCGACATCAGCACCGAGCCACCCCACTCGCCGCCGACGCCGACGCCCTGAATGAATCGCAGCACGGTCAGGATCACCGCGCCCCAGATGCCGATGCTGGCATAGGTCGGCACCACGGCCACTGCGGCGGTCGCCAGTCCCATCAGGAGCAGCGTCGCGATCAGCGTCGATTTACGTCCGATGCGGTCGCCATAGTGCCCAAAGATTGCCGCGCCGATTGGGCGCGCGACGAAGCCGACCGCATAGATCGCAAACGCCTCTAGCGTGCCAACCCAGGGATCGGAGTGCGGAAAGAACAGCTTTGCGAAAACCAGACCCGTGACGGTGCTATAGAGAAAAAAATCGTACCACTCGATCGCAGTCCCGATCGTGGAGGCGATCACGGCGCGACGAAGCTGGAGCTGATGCTCGGATGCAGTGAGTCGGGTGGCGTCGAAGCCGAGTGTTGCCATGGGAATGTTCTCCCGGACAGGCCCCCGGTTGCGCGTTTCATCGGTTATTCGTTGCGGAACCAACGATATCGGGTTCCAAGGGTTCCAGCCGGGGCGGAATGAGCAGCTAACACTTTAGTCGGCCGATAAATCCGGCAATGGCTGCTGTACTACCGGGCCTTCACCGCCCGATTGGCGTAGCTCGCCTGCGGCACACCGCGGTTGAGCGACATGTGCGAGTGCACGCACAGCCAACCAACGGCATTCCTCCAAAAGATCATGGTCGCCCGGCCCGGGCGGGGAAATACGCTGCCGTCGGGATGATAGCCAGTGCTCGTCCAGGGCGCGATCACTGTCGCCATCGCGCCGTCAGGCGATGCCAGAACCGAGATCTGATCAAGCACGAAGCGGAAGTCGGTCGTCTTGGGCCAGACGTTGTCCCATTGCGTGGTGACCCATTGGTCCAGGCCCGGGATGACGTCATTATGCGTACCGAAGGCCAGCACATCCGGATGGAAGAGTGGCCGCGCCGAAGCATAGTCGACCTCGCGGACATAGCGAGCAAAGACATCCAACCACTCGCGGAAGAATTGGACAATCTCGGTGTTCGCAATTGGCAACGGGCCCATTGCCTGCTCCAGGTTTGGCGGCTAAATCGCGGCGACCTTGTTGCCATGGACCGACGCGTGCAGCAAGATTCGGTCGCACAGACTGCATCAAAACACGACACGGATGTCTCGGATGTCGTGCCGCGGTTTATCCGGTCCTTCCGGCCATTTTTGAAGGACGAGTAGAGGCCCCAATCGTTGTTCTTGGCGGCCGCCGATAAAACCTCCGTCGAACAGGCCAACGGCTTCGTCGCGGATGGTCTCCCAATTCTGGCTGAGCGGCTTGAGCTCGGGAAACTGCTCGACCGGGATCACCGGCCCGACCGTCGAGACCAAGTAGATTCGATTGCGCGTGTTCGGTCACGCCCGGGACAGTGCCTGGAGACCCTTGAAAGTCAGGCGCTTGGGGTCCGTAACGCCGGCGAGATAGAGTTGGCGAATAAAGGCGATGACGGCGTCGCGGTCGCAATCGGTCAGCGCGACGACGGCGTCGACCGCAATCTTCTGGGCTTCCATTGGGCTCACCTCGGCCTTGCGAGTAACCCGGCCAAAACAGGCTAGGACACATCCGTTAATCAGGCGTTAACCGTTCCGCGAGGATGCCCGATTCCGCCCGGTGGCCGTATACGCAAAAACAGCGCTGCATTCCTGAGCCGATGGTGCTCGGGCGCATCCACGAGGTTGTCCCGCACTCGGCTGAACAGCAACGCGCGACTTGGAGCCACGCCACGACAAGCTTTGCGTTGCTCCAGGCGGCCGCCGCCTGCGGCTTCTGCGGGATTTACGCGGCAGACCGGCGGCGACTATCTCGTCTTGTTCGCCCCGGTGGCGGCGCCGTGGTGCTGGCGCTCGCGATCGACATTGGCCTCGCCCTCATTGTCCCGCGCAGATCCCGAGCGCCATGACGCCAGGCGCGCGGTGCTATCTGGGCCCGGGATTCATCATGTTCTGAGCAACCGATTTCAGCAACTCGGCTTGCTTCAGGACCAACTCACATTGCTTTCGCGCATGCGTGCTCGACAGCTCGACCAACTCCGCCAGCGTTCTCGCCCGGCCCAATTCCCGCGCATACTCCAAGGTCGCACCCGCATTGATTTTCATCAGTTCGAGCACGACCAGACGACACTCAGCTGCCGTTCCAATCGCCTCGATGAGGTGACTTTCCGTGGCGCCGGTTGCGTTGGCATCCGATGTCGTGCCGTCAAGCCGCGGCTTTGCGAGGTCCTTTGCGAGGTTCTTGGCGAAATCCAGCGCAGCGTGAGCACCAGTTTTCATGCCGTCCAGAGCGCGGGCCTGGCACTCCTTGGCCAAGTCCACGATGAGATCAGTGCTGGTGCTGTCCGGAGGTTCCGATCTTGCAGCGATAACGCTGGCCGCTTCTTGTGCCGGAACAGGCATCGGAGGCGCGATCTGCGGCGCATCTTGAACGGTTGCGGTGACCGAGCCCGGCGCCATCGCCAAGCCCTCGTCGACGGCGCGGCTCACTTCGGCCGCCAGTTCCAGCAGTGAGCGACGCCCGGTGCGTGCAATGTCAGCAGGCTGTCTTGAGCGCGGCTTGCCCATGATCATTCGACTCCACGGTAAGACGCTCCGAGATCCACCCCCATAGCGCCACAATTTCCTCCGAGGCTTTTCCCTCCGGCGCGAACTCGGTCACGCCCAGCCCAGCCCCGAGCGCATCCTGGTGGTCGTTACGCTGCCCGATGAAAGGAAGCGCAAGCACGCCGAGCGAGTTGAGCGACGCGGCAGCTTCGCTCAGCCGAGACCCCCGTGTGGGCGTTTGATTGAGGACGAAGGCAAACCGGCGATCGAGCCTGCGAATAGCGATTAGCGTAGGTATTGCGGCTTCGATATCGGCCGGACTCGGACGCGCCGGGATGAGACAAAGATCGGCACAGGCGATGGCGCGCGTCGCCAAAACGTTGTTCGTGGCAGCGGTGTCGATGATTGCGAGCCAAATCCCGTCAGCCTGCAGACGAGATATCACCGGCTCGATTTCGGCGGCATCCGCAACGCGCTCGACGCGAGGATAGGGATTCTCGCGGCGTTCTCTCCATTTCGAGATCGTACCTTGCGCGTCCGCCTCGATGAGAGCGACGCGCTCAGAGCGCCGCATCGCTGCCATCGCCAGGCCAACGGACAGGGTGCTCTTACCGCTTCCGCCTTTTTGCGTGACCACAGCAAGGACGTGCATGTCGCGCGCTCTCCCTAAGACGGCAACGAACCGGAACTCATGCGTTGTCGGAAATAAATTGCATTGCGACGCAGCAACACTACCGGAGGTCGCGATTCGTCTCAAGAGATCGCGAGGCCTCGCCGGTAACATGCGGAGCGGGATCAGGAATACTGCATCACGCCGTCGTCGATTCGGCCGAAGCGCAAGGAAACGATGTCGAGGGCGTAGTTCTGGTACAGCCGCCACGGCTGCTTGGAGCCCTGCTTGGGCATCTTCGCGACCGAACGCTGCACATAGCCCGAGGTAAAATCGAGCGACGGCTGCGCGGTAATATCCGGGTCGGCATTGTGCGGCATGCACTGGCGGAAATTATGCCGGTCCATGTAGTTGATGAGCCGGCAGACATATTCGCAGGTGAGATCGCATTTCAGCGTCCAGGAGGCGTTCGTGTAGCCGAAGGCGGACGCGATGTTCGGCACGTCGGCATACATCATGCCCTTGTAGGTCAGTGTGTTGGCGAAATCGACGGCGCGGCCGTCGACGCTCACCTCGAGGCCGCCGACGACCTGAAGCACCAGGCCCGTCGCCGTCACGATGATGTCGGCGCGGAGTTCGCTGCCGTCCTTCAGACGGATGCCGTCGTGCGTAAAAGTGTCGATCTCGCAGGTGACGACGGTGGCGCGCTTTTCTCTGATCGCCTTGAAGAGGTCGCCGTCGGGCACGAGACAGAGCCGCTGGTCCCAGGGATTGTAGCGCGGCGTGAAATGCGTGGCGATGTCGTAATCCGGCCCGAGCGCAGCGCGCACCCCGCCGAGGATCAGGTTCTTCACCTTGTCCGGTCGCCGCCGGCTGAGCTGGAAGAAGAACATCCCCCACAAGACGTTGCGCCAGCGGATCACATGATAGGCAAGCCGCGTCGGCAGGTTGCGGCGCAATTTGTTGGCGATCGGATCCTGCGCGGGGCGCGACACGACGTAGGTGGGCGAACGCTGGAGCATGGTGACCTGTGCGGCTTTCTTGGCGAGCTCCGGCACCAGGGTCACCGCGGTCGCACCCGAGCCGATCACGACAACGCGCTTTCCGGCGTAGTCGATATCCTCCGTCCATTTCTGCGGATGCACGATGCGGCCGGCGAAATCCGCAACGCCCGCAAACTCCGGTGTGTAACCTGCCTCGTATTTATAGTAGCCCGCACACATGAACAGGAAATTGCAGGTGAAGCGCACAAGCTCCATCGCTCCCTCGCCTGCCGTGCGCTCGACCTCCACGGTCCATCGCGCCTCAGCCGTGGACCATGCCGCACGCTTGACGCGATGACGGAAGCGAACGTGCTTCTCGATGCCGTTCTCCACTGCCGTCTCGCGGACATAATTCAGGATCTGCGGTCCGTCGGCGATCGCCTTCGGATCGGTCCACGGCTTGAAGGAATAGCCGAGCGTGAACATGTCGCTGTCGGAGCGGATGCCGGGATAGCGAAACAGGTCCCACGTGCCGCCGATGCAGTCGCGCCCCTCCAGGATGACGTAGCTCTTGCCCGGGCACCTGGTCTGGAGATGATAGCCCGCGCCGATGCCTGATAGCCCGGCACCGACGATGAGCACGTCGAAATGTTCTAGCTGCATGGTTTCCTCCGCCGGACGTGGATTGTCAGACCATCGCTGACGCCCGTCAATCGGCAATCGGCCGCCGGCACCACCGGGGGCAGCGCCCGTCGTCTCCAGCCCACAAACAGAAAAGCCCCGGATCGCTCCGGGGCTTCTGATGTCTTGAGGCGATCGGCTCAGTAGCGATAGTGATCGCTCTTGTACGGCCCTTCCTGCTTGACGCCGATGTAGTCCGCCTGGTCCTTGCGCAGCTCGGTCAGCTTGACGCCGATCTTGGCGAGATGCAGGCGCGCGACCTTCTCGTCGAGCGTCTTCGGCAGCACATAGACTTCCTTCTTGTACTTGCCGTCCTTGTTGTTGGCGAACAGCTCGATCTGCGCCAGCGTCTGGTTGGTGAAGGAGGCCGACATCACGAAGGACGGATGGCCCATCGCATTGCCGAGGTTCACCAGACGCCCCTCCGACAGCAGGATGATGCGGTGCTTGTCGGGGAATTCGATCTCGTCGACCTGAGGCTTGATGTTGGTCCACTTCAGATTGCGCAGGGACGCGATCTGGATCTCGTTGTCGAAGTGACCGATGTTGCAGACGATGGCGCGATCCTTCATCGCGCGCATGTGCTCGATGGTGATGATGTCCTTGTTGCCGGTCGCGGTGACGAAGATGTCGGCGCGGGGCGCGGCATCTTCCATGGTCGTGACCTCATAGCCCTCCATCGAAGCCTGCAGCGCGCAGATCGGATCGACTTCTGACACCATGACGCGACAGCCGGCCTGGCGCAGCGAAGCCGCCGAGCCCTTGCCGACGTCGCCGAAGCCCGCGACCATCGCGACCTTGCCCGACATCATCACGTCGGTGCCGCGGCGGATGCCGTCGACCAGCGATTCACGGCAGCCATAGAGATTGTCGAACTTCGACTTGGTCACGCTGTCGTTGACGTTGATCGCCGGCCACAGCAGCGTGCCGGCTTTCTGCATGTCATAAAGCCGATGCACGCCCGTGGTGGTCTCTTCGGAAACGCCCTTGATGCTCTCGGCGATTCCCGCGAAGTAGCCCTTCGGCTTTTCCTTGAGCTGCTTCTTCAGCAGCGCGAAGAAGACTTCCTCTTCTTCCGAGCCCGGCTTGTCGAGGAACGCCGTGTCGCCCTTCTCGGCGCGCAGACCGAGATGGACGTACATGGTGGCGTCGCCGCCGTCGTCGAGGATCATGTTCGGGTGACCGCCGCCGTGCCAGTCGAACAGCTTGGCGGTGTAGTCCCAGTAATCCTTCAGCGTCTCACCCTTGACGGCGAACACCGGAATGCCGGCGGCCGCGATCGCGGCAGCAGCGTGGTCCTGTGTCGAATAGATGTTGCATGAGACCCAGCGGATGTCGGCGCCGAGCGCTGCCAGCGTCTCGATCAGCACGCCGGTCTGAATGGTCATGTGCAGGGAGCCTGCGATGCGCGCCCCCTTCAGCGGCTGCTTCGGGCCGTACTCCTCGCGGGTGGCCATCAGGCCGGGCATCTCGGTCTCGGCGAGCGAGAGTTCCTTGCGGCCGAAATCGGCGAGCGAAATGTCCTTGACGATGTAATCGGTAAAGCCGGGCTTCGCGTTCATTGCGAGTGTCCTGTTGTTGTATTGGTCATTCCGGGCGCCTCGACGAGGCGAACTATGGTGCGCAGTTGCGCACCTGAGATTCTCGATTTGATGGAGGGAATCCCGGGTTCGTTTGCCTGTCGCGAGCGAACCCGGGAGGACGCACAAAATCAGACAGCGCGCTTGAGCGCTTCGACGAGATCGGTCTTCTCCCAGGAGAAGCCGCCCTCGTTGTCGGGCGTGCGGCCGAAATGGCCATAAGCCGACGTGCGCGCGTAGATCGGGCGGTTGAGATCGAGATGGCTGCGGATGCCGCGCGGGGTGAGGTCCATCGCCTTCGCGGCGGCCTTCTCGAGCTGATCCTCGGACACTTTACCGGTGCCGTGGGTGTCGATGTAGATCGACAGGGGACGCGCCACGCCGATGGCATAAGCCAGCTGCAGCGTGCAGCGGTCGGCGAGACCAGCCGCGACGATGTTCTTGGCGACGTAACGCGCAGCATAGGCCGCCGAACGGTCGACCTTGGTCGGATCCTTGCCGGAGAACGCGCCGCCGCCGTGCGGAGCCGCGCCACCGTAAGTGTCGACGATGATCTTGCGGCCGGTCAGACCGGAGTCGCCGTCGGGGCCGCCGATGAAGAACTTGCCGGTCGGGTTGATGTGCCAGATGGTCTTCGGCGTGATCCAGTCCTTCGGCAGCGCCTCCCGCACATAGGGCTCGACGATGTCGCGGATCTGCTTGGACGACATGTCCTCGACCAGATGCTGGTGCGACACCACGATCTCGCGCACGCCCACGGGCTTGCCGTTCTCGTACTGCACGGTGACCTGGCTCTTGGAATCAGGACCGAGCACCTTCTCCTTGCCGGAGTGACGGGCTTCCGAGATGAGGCGGAGGATCTTGTGGGCGTAGAAGATCGGCGCCGGCATCAGATCGGGCGTCTCATTGGTGGCGTAACCGAACATGATGCCCTGGTCGCCAGCGCCCTCCTCCTTGACCTCGCCCGGCTGGAGCGCGTCGACGCCCTGGGCAATGTCGGCTGACTGCGGATGCAGCAGGATCTCGATGTCGGCCTTTTCCCAGTGGAAGCCGTCCTGCTCGTAGCCGATGTCCTTGATGGCGTCGCGCACGACGCTCTCGATCTGCTCATTGCTGACCGACTTCGGGCCACGGGTCTCGCCCGCGATCACGACCTTGTTGGTGGTCGCGAGCGTCTCGCAGGCGGCGCGGATCTGCCACGGGTCAATGCCGGCTTTCGGCCCTTCGCGGTAGAACAGGTCGACGATTTCGTCGGAAATCCGGTCGCAGACCTTGTCCGGATGGCCTTCGGACACGGACTCGCTGGTGAAGAGATAGGACGCGCGCATCAGTAACCCCTTGTCCCGCCGCTCTCGGCGGTTCGTTTGCGATGTTTACCGTTGGATTATGTCAATCACGCCGGCGCGAGATGACGTAGGATTCGTCGAGAAACCAGAGCCCGTTGTACTTTCGCAGCACATCCCTGGCGGCATCCAGAGTGCGGCCGTTTTGAGTCATATCTGTCAACCGGTCGTCCTCAATCTGAGCGACATACACCGCCGCATTCCACGCTGCAAAGGCTGTCGAGGTTCCGATAGTACCCGTTACCTCGTTGGGCAGCGCTTCCATATCATACCTGAAGATCGAACGGTTATCCGCGTAGGCATTAAAATTTAAGTCGCGGCCCAACGACCCAAGCTCATACTTAACGGCGCGCAATAGCTCATGGCGGCTGACCGAGAAAGGATTTTCTCCGGGCCAGATCGCCTGGATCATTTCCATTCCTGGATCGTGACCATGGGAGTGAATACCGATCAGGCGGCCACCCGGCCGCAAGGCCTTGGCCAGTGGTGCAATGATCCGCTTGGCCCGGAAATTGACTGATGAAAGAGCCCGGTATGGCTGCGATGCGATCACCAGGTCGAAATTGGCCTCGGTCTGGCCCGGCCGCGGAATCGTCGAATCGAGCAAAAACCTGTGGTCGTCGCGGTAGAGCACGAGCACGACCGGCCGCTCATAGAGCGGCATGGCCGTGCGCGGGCTGATGGCTGCGCGCCAGTTCTGCTCCAGGAATGGCCTGAGCTCGGCGATCTGCTGCTCGAATTCGCCTGACGACGCGCCGCGCAGCGGGACCTCGTGCCAGACGGTGGCAGCTGCTGCTGCCGGCGACGCCGGCGTCAGCCACGGCGCCTCCGAGTAGAACATGTTTGTGAAGACGAAAACCGATGCCGGATGCTCGAAAATGCGGTCCGGGACCTTCTCCAGCGTCAGGCGCAGATCCTCGAGACTGAGCTCCTTGCCGGCGACATAGAACGGCATGTGCGGGTAACGCTGATGCGTGGCGCGCAGCACCCGCGCCAGCACCGTGCCGTCTCCGACGCCCGCGTCGAAAATGCGCAGCGCCGGCGGGCGCGGGTGGATGGTGGATAGCTCGAGTGCCACCCGGTCTGCGATCACCCGCTTCTCGCTGCAGGTGTGGACGAACAGCAGGTATTTCTGCCGGTTCTCGAAGAAGCGGAAATTGCCGCGTGGATCGCGCTTTTCCGGGGGTACCTGCAGTCCCCGCGGCGGCGGCATGCCGCCCGTCATGGAGGCCGCCATATAGGCCTGGATCCGCTCCAGCGTATCGATCGTGATGCGCTTGCCCTCGCGCAGCCGGTGCACGAGCTTCCCATCGTTCACCGCACGCCGGCCAAACGTCGATTCCGCCATGTCCGCCTTGCGGCAGAACTCGGTGATTTGGCTGAGGATTTCGTCGTTTTTCATGGATGGGACAAGAGTGGGCAGAAAAGTTGGGACCCGCTTCCTAGCAGCTTCTGCCCACTCAGGGAATACCGTTGGCTGCTTCACCCCAGATCCTACGACGCGGGCGTGAACCCCAGTGGGTCACCGGGCAACAAACATGCACTTCTCCTCGGGAATCACCGCCCATGCGCCGCCAGCTCATCGCGCTCGCCTTGCTCGCCGCACCCCTTTGGTCCGCACCTGCATCAGCTCAGTCGCGCGGCCAGTTGGGCCCGCTCTGCACCACCGAGACCACGCCAGCCGACCAGATGGTCGACGCCTGCAGCAAAATCATCGCGCTGAAGGTTTTCAAGGGCGCGCAGCTCGCGACCGTCTATTTCTGGCGCGCCGTAGCCTGGAACAAGAAAGGCGACTACGCCAAGGTCATTGCCGACACCACGGAAGCGATCCGGCTTCAGCCGGGCCAGGCGGTCTACAATCTCAGGGGCTCGGCCTATTACGACAAGGGCGACTACGACATCGCGATCGCGGATTTCGACGATGCGCTGAAGATCGGGCCGCCAAGCGGCATCATCTTCCACAACCGCGGTAATGCCTGGCGCGGCAAAGGCGACTACGCCAAGGCGATCGCCGATTACGATATGTCGATCAAATCAGATCCGAGATCGGCGTTCTCGTTCCAGAACCGTGGCATCGCAAAGGAGGCGCTCGGCGACCTCGACGGAGCGCTCACCGACATCAACCAGGCGATCCGGCTCGATCCGACGCTGCCGCAGCCGCTGATCAACCGTACCGCGATCTGGCGCGCCAGAGGCGATCTCGATCGCGCCATTGCCGACGGCAGCGCTGCGATCCGGCTCGCCAAGGACAAGCCGCCGGTCAACGTCATGACGCCGCCGAACAGCGTGCTGATCTCCGCCTATACAAATCGCGCCCTGGCCTACGAAGCCAAGGGCGACTACGCGCACGCAAAAGACGACTACAACGCCACGCTTGCGATCGTGGCCTCCGATGCCGGCAGCAAGGCCAACCAGGCCACCGCAAGAGTGAGGCTGTCGCTGGTGACGGACGCCGCCGCGCCGATCCCGCAGGAGGCGCCCTCGCCGACGGCGGCTCCTCCTCCACAGCTGACGGAGGCAACGCCTCCACTCTCGCCTGCGTCCTCGCCTTCGCCTGCCGCTCGCGGCATCCGCATGGCACTTGTCATCGGCAACGGCGCCTACGCCCATGTGAAGGCGTTGCCCAATCCGCCCAACGACGCACGCGCCGTTGCGAAAAGCCTGCGCGACGTCGGCTTCACCGTCTCGGAGGGCATCGACCTCGACCGCGCAGCGATGCAGAAGAAGACGCGCGATTTCTTGCGTGAGGCGTCGCGGGCGCAAGTAGCCCTGGTCTATTATGCCGGCCACGGCGTGCAGGTCGATGCCCGCAACTATCTCATTCCCGTCGACGTCGAGCTGAAGCCCGGCACGAGCATGACGGATGCGATGATCGACATGGACACGATCCTGGCCGGCCTCGACGACCAGGTCCGCACCAACATCCTGATCTTCGATGCCTGCCGTAACAATCCAATGGCGCAGCAGACGGCAAGCGGCAACAGCCGCGGCCTCGAAGCCGCACCTGGCCTTGCCGCGCCGTCGAGCCTCGGCTCCGGCGCGACGTTAGGGGCCGGCACGCTGATCGCATTCGCAACGGCGCCAGGCCAGGTGGCGCTCGACGGCGAAGGCGCGAATTCACCGTTCTCCGCGGCGCTCTCCCGCCATCTCGGCACGCCCGGCCTCGAAGTCCAGCAGATGCTGACGCGGGTGCGGGCGGAGGTGGTGTCGACCACGAAGAGCAAGCAGGTGCCGTGGTCGAATTCGTCGCTGCTGGGAGAGGTCTATCTGGCGGAGAAGTGAGCGTGCACCTCGCGTCCAATTGCCGAGTCAGGGCAAGCAAGGAGGCACCAGCAATTCGGCGCGATACCGGTCGAGAGCCGCCTGAACGCTTTCTTAGCCATTGGTAGCGGGCAGGAACTTTCACAAAAGGCATCTGTTCTCACCGGGAACAAGAGTCTTTTGTCCATGCGCAACATCCGCTGGATTGCCATTATCCCGTTCCTCGCGCTGATTGTCGGCCCGTTCTTCGTCAACCGGGTGGATCCGCTGATCCTCGGCCTGCCGTTCCTGCTGGCCTGGATCGTGCTGTGGATCCTGATCACGTCAGTCATCATGGCCGTGATCTACGCCGCTGATCCGGCCAACCGGGGGGATGAGACGTGAACGGTGCGCTACCCTTCATCGCCGCCGCCGCGCTGTTGGCGCTCGCGCTGGGCTTTCTCGCCCGTCGCGGCAAGAACATGAACCTGGAAGAGTGGACCGTTGGCGGGCGCGGCTTCGGCGCGATTTTCGTGTTCCTGCTGCTCGCCGGAGAGATCTACACCACCTTCACCTTCCTCGGGGGCAGCGGCTACGCCTATGGCAAGGGTGCGCCAGCCTATTACATTCTCGCTTATGGCACGCTGGCCTACGTGCTGTCCTATTTCATGCTGCCGCCGATCTGGCGCTATGCCAAGGAGCACCGGCTCTACTCCCAGTCGGACTTCTTCGTGCGCAAATATGATAGCCCGACTCTGGGTGTCATCGTCGCAATCGTCGATATCGTGGCGCTGATCCCCTACCTTGTTCTTCAGTTCAAGGGGCTCGGTATCATCGTCGAGGTCGCCGGCTATGGGGCGATCTCCTCCACCGTCGCGATCTGGACCGGCGCAATAGTCGTGGCAGCCTATGTGATGGTCTCGGGCGTGCACGGATCGGCCTGGACTGCCGTCGCCAAAGATCTCTTGATCCTCGTCGTCGTCATCTTCCTCGGGATTTACCTGCCCCATCACTACTACGGCGGGCTCGCGTCGATGTTCTCGGCGATCGAGCAGGCGAAGCCTGGATTCGCCGTGCTGCCGCCGCACGGTGAAAGCCTGTGGTGGTTCTCCTCGACCGTGCTGCTCACGGCGCTTGGGTTCTACATGTGGCCGCACAGCTTCGGCTCGATCTATACGGCGAGGAGCGCCAGGGTCATTCGCAAGAACGCGATCGTGCTGCCGCTATATCAGCTCATCCTGTTGTTCGTGTTCTTCGTCGGCTTCGCAGCGATCCTTCAGGTTCCGGGGCTCACTGGCCCGAACATCGATTTGGCGCTGTTCAAGCTCTCGGTGAAGACATTCGACCCCTGGTTTGTCGGGGTGATCGGTGCGACCGGTGTGCTAACTGCGCTGGTACCTGGATCGATGATCCTGATGACTGCAGCGACCTTGATCGCCAACAATCTTTACCGCGCCCTCGACCCGTCGGCTGACGATCGAAGAGTGTCTCTGCTCGCAAAACTGCTGGTGCCGGTGGTGGCGCTGGTTGCTGTGTTCTTCACATTGAAGGGCGGAGAGACCATCGTGGCGTTGCTGCTGATGGGGTACAGCCTGGTCACCCAGCTGTTTCCATCGCTGGTGCTCAGCCTCGCGCAACGCAACGCCGCGACGCGAGAAGGCGCGATGGCGGGCATTATCGCCGGCGTTGCCACGGTCGCCGTCGTCAGCTTGACTGGCGTGAACTTCCACAAGCTGCCGTGGCTGCCGCCGGAGATCCAGGACCTCAACATCGGCATTGTCGCGCTGATCGTGAATTTCATCGTGCTGATCGTGGTGAGCGCCATGACCCGACATGCCGCCGAGCCCGCGCGCGCTGCCGCGGAATAACACGACGCCGCAGCCTACCGACTAATGGTGGAGAATGACAGCCGTTAGCGGTCGCGCCAAATTGTGCTGCCGCACGGCAATAGAGAGCAAAGCGGGCGTCGTTCACGTCACGCCGCATGCCCCGGCTTTCGCGGGGCATGACGGCAGCACGAGGCAGCTTAATTGCCCCAAACTTCCTTCGCTATCTCGACCGCGAGGCTTAGCTTGGCCCACTGCTCTTCCTCGGAGAGGATATTGCCCTCTTCCGTGGAGGCAAAGCCGCACTGTGGCGACAGCGCGAGCTGCTCCAGCGGCGCGAACTTGGAAGCCTCTTCGAGACGACGCTTGATGTCGTCCTTCTTCTCGAGCTCGCCGAACTTCGAGGTGATGACGCCGACCACGACGACCTTGTTGCCCCTGGGCAGGAAGCGCAGCGGCTCGAAGCCGCCGGCGCGGTCGCTGTCGTATTCGAGGAAGTAGCCGTCGTAATTGGTGCCCGCGAGCATGGTCTCTGCCACCGGCTCATAGCCGCCCGAGGAAATCCAGGTCGAACGGAAATTGCCGCGGCAGACATGCGTGGTCACCACCATGTCGGCAGGTTTCTCGGCCAGCGCGTAGTTGATGATACGGGCGTAGATCTGCTGGAGACCGTCCGGATTGTCGCCGCGCTCGCGGGCCTTCTGCAACTCGTCGGGCGAGCAGAGATATGCCCATACGGTGTCGTCGAACTGCAGATAGCGGCACCCGGCGTCGTAGAACGCCTTGACCGCCTTGCGGTAGGTCTTGCCGAGGTCTTCATAAAAGGCGTCGAGATCCGGATAGACATCCTTGGAGATCGACTTGCGGCCGCCACGGAAGTGCAGCACCGCCGGCGACGGGATCGTCATCTTGGCGGTGACGTGGGCCTGGTCGGCGACCTTCTTCAAGAAGCGGAAGTGGTCGAGCATCGGGTGATCGTCGGGGAAATCGAGCTTGTCGATCACCCGCACCGCGTCGTGACGGGTCTGCACGCCCGCGAACTGGATGCCCGTGTCGGGGTGGAATAGCTCGCAGCCGGTGAGCTTGGCCAGGAAGTCGAAATGCCACCAGGAGCGGCGGAATTCGCCGTCGGTCGCGAGCTTCAGGCCCACCGAGGCCTGCTTGTGCACGACCTTCTCGATCTCCATGTCCTCGATCTTGCGCAGATCCTCGGCCGAGATCTCGCCCTTCTCAAGCCGACTGCGGGCTTCCTTGATCTTGGCGGGACGCAGGAGGCTGCCGACTTCGTCGGCGCGGAAGGGGGCTTTGGTTCGCAGCATTTCTTAACTCCCAAGATGCTTCTTAATGGGCCGCCGCTCCTGCAACGCCGAGATGGCGCTCCAGGACCGACGGGTCGGTTTTCAGCGCGGCGCTCGGGCCGTCGTGGACGATCGTTCCGCGCTCCAATATCACAACACGGTCGGCGAGCCCCAGAATCTTTTGCGCGTTCTGCTCGACGATGATCGAGCAAATGCCGCCCGCGCGGGTGATGGCCCCGATTGCCTTCAGAAGCTCCTCGACGATGATGGGGGCGAGGCCCTCGGTCGGCTCGTCCAGCAGCAGGACCTTCGGATTGAGGGTGAGCGCGCGGCCGATCGCCAGCATCTGCTGCTCGCCGCCGGAGAGCTGGTTGCCGAAATTGCTGCGGCGTTCCTTCAGCCGAGGGAACATCTCATAGACCTTTTCGACGGTCCAGGGACCGGGCTGCGCCACCGCGGTCATGTTCTCTTCCACCGTCAGCGACCGGAAAATGTTGCGCTCCTGCGGCACCCAGCCGATTCCGGCACGCGCCCGCTGGTCGGGCCGCAAGCTCGTGACGTCAGTGCCGGCGAGCGTGACCGAGCCGGAGAAACGGCGGGTGACGCCGACGACGGAGTTGATCAGCGTGGTCTTGCCGGTGCCGTTGCGTCCCAGCAGCGCCAGTACCTGTCCTTCGGCAAGGCGCAAGGACATGTTGGGCAGCACCACGGCCTCTCCGTAGCCGGCACGCAGGGACTCGATCGCGAGCAAGTCAGACATTGACTGCCTCCTCGCCGAGATAGACCGCCTTCACTTGCGGATCACGCGCGACCTGGTCGGGCGGCCCCTCCGTCAGCAGGGCGCCGGAGACCAGTACCGAAATGCGGTCGGCAAACGAGAACACGAGATCCATGTCGTGCTCGATCAGCAACACGGTGACGTCGCGCGGCAGGCTGCCCACCACCGCGAGAATGTCGTGCCGCTCGCTCTCGGGTACGCCGGCGGCGGGCTCGTCCAGCAGCAGCACGCGCGGCTTGGCGGCAATGGCGACCGCGATCTCGAGCAGGCGCTGCTTGCCGTAGGGCAACGTCACGGTCTGCTCGTTCATGACGTCGAGCAGGTGGAAGCGCGCCAGGAGGTCGGCGATCTCGCCGTTGACGTCGCTGCGCGTCCCCATCCGCCGCCACCAGTCGCCGCCGTGGCCGAGGCGTTCGGAAACGGCGAGGCCGATGGTCTCGAGCGGGGTCAAATCAGCATAGAGCTGATTGATCTGGAAGGTGCGGGACAGACCGCGCAGCACGCGCCTGTGCACAGGCAGATCGGTGATGTCCTCGCCTTCGAGCAGGATGCGGCCGGAATTCGGCTTGAGCACGCCGGTGAGCTGGTTGATGACGGTGGTCTTGCCGGCGCCGTTCGGTCCGATCAGTGCATGGCGGGCGCCCTGCTCGATCCTGAGCGACAAGTCCCGGGTGACGCGCAGGCCGCCAAAGGTCTTTTCAAGATTTCGGGTTTCGAGCGCAATCGTCATGCGTCGCTCTCCGGCACGGTCACGATCGCCTTGCGGCCCCCAATCTGCTTGATCAGGAGGTTAGGAAGGTACAACGCGCCATAATGCAGGCGCTGGCGACCGACCAGCACGATCACGACCAGCACGACGCCGATCCAGAATTGCCAATATTGCGGAGTGATGGTGGAGAACACTTCCTGAAGGATGCGGAAGATCACCGCGCCGATCAGCCCGCCGTAGAGATAGCCGGTGCCGCCGATGACGAGCACCAGCATCAGATCGGCAGAGCGCTCGAAGGCGAACACGTCGAGCGAGGCGATGGCCGTGGTCTGGGTGAAGAGCGCGCCCGCGATGCCGGCATAGAACGCGGCCAGCGTATAGATCGCGATCAGGCGGCGGTTGACGGGGATGCCGATGGCGGCGGCACGCAGTGGATTGTTCTTGATCGCGCGCAGCGACAGGCCGAACGGCGAGTGCACAATGCGGCGGGCGAGCAGGAACAGCACGAACAGCACAGCCAGCGAATAGAAGAAGCCGGCCTTGCCGAACATGTCGAACGGGATCTGGCCGAGGATCGGCTGCATGTCGATGCCCTGCAGACCATCGGTGCCGCCGGTGATGTTCGAGAACCGTTCAGCGAGCGCCTCCAGCAGCAGCGCGATGCCGAGCGTCACCATCAGGCGGGTCAGGTCGACGCCGCGGATCACCAGGAAGCTGGCCGCGAACCCGAGCACCGTTGCGGCGAGGCCCGCCGCGATCAGCGCCAGCACAGGCTCATTGATGATGCCGTGCAACGCCAGCAATCCCGCCGCATAGGCGCCGACGCCGAAGAAGGCGGCGTGGCCGAGCGAAACGATGCCGGCATAGCCGAGGATGAGATCGAGCGACATCGCAAACAGCGCCAGCCGCAGGATGTCGGTCATGATCAGATAGCGCGAGGGAAACAGAAAGCCGCAGGCGAGCACGACAAGCCAGAAGGCCGCCTCGCCATAGTGCCAGCGCGCCTGCCGCTGGGCGTGGAAAGCGACGTCGGACGAAGCGCTCATCGGCGGACTCAACGCGCGGCCGCGCGGCCGAACAGGCCGTTCGGGCGCCAGATCAGGATCACGATCATCATGGTGTAGATCACGAAGGGCCCCATCTTGGGAACGTAATATTTGCCGGCGACGTCGCCGATGCCGAGCAGGAGCGAGGCCAAAAATGGTCCAGTGATCGAGGAAGAGCCGCCGACCGTGACCACGATCAGGAAGTAGATCATGAACTTCAGCGGGAAATACGGATCGAGGCCGAGGATTTCGGCGCTGAGCGCGCCGCCGAGGCCTGCAAGGCCGCAGCCGAAAGCAAAGGTGAAGGCGAACACCTGCGGCACGTTGATGCCGAGGCCGCTCGCGGCACGGGGATCATCGACCGCGGCGCGAAGGCGGCTGCCGAAGCGGGTCTTGGCCAGCACCATCTGGAGGCCGACGGTGAGCAGGCCGCAGATCACGATGATCATCAGCCTGTAGCGGCCGATGCCGACGCCGAACACGTCGAACTGCCCCTGCAGCGCGGCCGGCAGGTTGATGAACACGCGCGATGAACCCTGGATGTAGTCCACGGCCGCGACCGACATGAACGTCAAGCCGATGGTGAACAGCACCTGGTCGAGATGGCTGCGCGCATAGAGGTGCCGGTAGAGCGTGCGCTCGAGCACGATGCCGATCGCCGCGGCCGAGACGAAGGCAAGCGGCAAGGCCGCGAAGAAGGGCCAGCCGTGCTGATTCACCAGCAGCATGCAGACATACCCCCCGGCCATGGCGAAGGCGCCGTGGGCGAGATTGACGAAGTTCATCAGGCCGAGCGTGACCGCAAGCCCGCAAGCGAGCACGAACAGCAGCATGCCGTAGGCAACGCCATCGAACAGGTTGGTGAGGATCGAGGTCATCGGTCGTCGAATATCATCTCAAGTGTGGCCTGTTGCCGTCCTGCACCCCCTCCCCGCTGGCCGCGCAGAGGGCGCTTCAACAACGAAGACTCCCCAGAGGAGGAAGCCCTTACCCGGCGCTTCGCGCCGACCTCTCCCGCAAGCGGGAGAGGTTGGAAGAGCGCGTCACTTCTTGGTCTTGCCGAGATCCTTGACGGCTTCGAAGGTCTGGAACTCGACATTGTAGAGTTCGCCGTCGACCTTCTCGACCTTGCGGATGTAGACGTTCTGGATGATGTCGCGCGTCTCCGGATCGATCGAGATCGGACCGCGCGGGCTCTCCCACTTCTGACCCTTCATGGCTTCGACAAGCTTGGTGCCATCCGTGTCGCCATTGGTCTTTTTCAGCGCCGCGTAGATCAGGTGAATGCCGTCATAGCCGCTCACCGCCATGAAGCCCGGACGGCTGCCGAACGCCTTCTTGTAGGCGGCGACGAAGTCCTTGTTCAGCTGCGAGGGATGCGCGGCCGAGTAGATATGCGCGGTCACGGTGCCGAGCACGGCATCGCCCATGTTGTTGAGCAGGTCGTCGTCGGTGACGTCGCCGGGGCCAATCACCTTGATGCCGGCCTTGTCGAGGCCACGCTCGGCATATTGCTTCATGAAGTTGCCGCCCTGGCCCGCCGGCACGAACACGAAGATCGCGTCAGGCTTGGCATCCTTCATGCGCTGCAGGAACGGCGCGAAGTCGGGGTTGGCAAGCGGCGTCTTGACCTCTTCGACCACTTCGCCGCCACCGGCGGTGAAATGCTCCTTGAAGAAGTTGAGCGCGTCGTTGCCCGGCGCGTAGTCCGAGGTCAGCGTCGCCACCTTCTTGATGCCGTTCTTCACCGCCCAGTCGCCGATGATGGTCGAGGACTGCGCCAGCGTGAAGCTCGTGCGAACGATATAGGGGGAGCGCTCGGTGATGATGGAGGTACCGGCCGCCATTACGACTTCCGGAATCTTGGCCTGCGTCGCGAGGGGCGCGGCGGCGAGCGCCGCCGGCGTCACGCCGAAACCGCCGATGAAATTGACCTTGTCGTTGACGATCAGTTCCTGCGCCGCGGTCTTGGTCTTGTCCGGGATCGCCGCGTCGTCCTTGACGATGATCTCGATCTTCTTGCCGGCGACGGTGTCGCCGTTCTGCTGCATGTAGAGCTTGATCGCGTTCTCGATCTGCTTGCCGGTCGAGGCCTGACCCCCGGTCATCGGCAGGATCATGCCGACCTTGACAGTGTCTTCCGCCTTGGCCGGCGCGACGGCCGCCAGGCTCGCGATGGCGGCCGCTGCTGCGGTCCGTGAGAAAATCCTGCGTTCGAACATCAGATGTCCCTCCCCTTTTTCTTTCGCCTTGAACCGAGTGCCCGGCTCTTGCCTCACCCTAGCTAACAACCAAGCCATGTAGCGCGGCCACATGGCGTCCTCTGCAACCCCGCTGTCAATCGGACGTTCGGCGACCATTCGGCGCAAGCGCGTGACTGGACCGACGACAGCAGAGGGGGAGATGATCTGCGGTATTGAATTACCGTATCTTATTCTCTCTCAGAGGTTTGTACGCTTGTACAAATAAAATGGACCTGTCAACGAAAAACCAACTAGATGCGCGCCCCAGCCGATCGCGACCCTGTTGGCATCCTAAGAATCCCCATCGCGATGTGGATGGAGTTTCCAGCCTCTCACTTGCAGAATTTGAACACGCGAGACGCTTGGCCGCTCCGGCGTCCGAGATACCCACGTCTCCAATCTCCGAGGCTGAATACGCAATGTATACTAGAATCTATTCAATCGTCGCCTCAAGGACAAAAATATCCTATTATAATACCTCGGTTGTATACACCTGAATCGCTCCTCGAAATTGGCCCATTTTACCACTTGAAGGGAGTCCCGCCGCGGGGCTCTGTCCCGCGTCTCATCACCTGCGCCCGACCGCGCACTCTAGAAAATGCTCATGCGCTTCCGTCTGTTTTCGATAGCTGCCGCAGTCGTCCTGCTGGCCCTGAGCCTTGCGGGCTGCGGCACCGTCAACGAGAAGCTCTCGGCCGGCATGGGCGACTACGTCCCGCAATGGGCCGGCGGCCTGCCGGCGGACGCCCCGCCGCGCCCGGGCACGCCGCAATACGATGCCTACATGAAGGAACGCGAGCGCAAGCGGCTGATGCCTGCGGCGGATCGCGAGAAGGAAGAGCAGGCGCAGAAGGGCGCGACGGGCACCACTTCGAGCGATGCGGTACGCTGAGCGGGGCGAATGGCGATAGGCAGTGGCGAGCATGCCCCCTTTTCAGTTCGCCACTCACAATTCGCTAATCCACGAACACCACAGTCTTGCGGCCGTTGAGGATGACGCGGTCGTCGAGGTGATAGCGGATCGCACGCGCCAGCACTCGGCGCTCGATGTCGCGACCCTTGCGGACGAGGTCTTCCGGCGTATCGCGGTGGCTGATGCGCTCGACGTCCTGGTCGATGATCGGGCCCTCGTCGAGATCGCGGGTCACGTAATGGGCTGTCGCGCCGATCAGCTTCACGCCGCGCTCATGAGCCTGGTGATAGGGCTTTGCGCCCTTGAAGCCCGGCAGGAACGAGTGATGGATGTTGATGCAACGGCCGGACAGATTGGCCGACAGATCATCCGACAGGATCTGCATGTAGCGAGCGAGCACGACGAGATCGGTCCCGGTGCTGGTGACGAGATCGAGGATCTGCGCCTCCTGCTCGCGCTTGGTCTCCTTGGTGACAGGCAGATAATGGAACGGGATACCGCCGAAATCGAGCCCTTCATAGACCTCGCGCGGGTGGTTGGAGACGATCGCGGCCAAGGTCATCGGCAATTCGCCGGTGCGCCAGCGATAGAGGATGTCGACCAGGCAGTGGTCGGACTTCGACACCAGCAGCATCACCTTGCGATGCGCGGCACGGTCACGCATCTGCCACTCCATGCCGAAGCGTTCGGCGATCGCAGCGAAGCCGGTCTGCAGCGCGGACAGTTCCACTGCGAGATCGGCCGCGGTGAACACCACGCGCATGAAGAACTTCCCGGTCTCGATGTCGTCGAACTGTTGGGCATCGAGAATGTTCTGTCCGGAATTCGCCAGGAAGGTCGACACCGCCGAGACGATGCCGGGACGATCCGGACAGGACAGGGTCAGAACGTATTGATGATCGGTCATGACTTTTGAAGAAACCGCTCGTGATGACGATTTGGGCAGGCTTCGCGGAACGACCCGCGATTTGCGCCCTGCTCTAGCACCAGGGCGACCCTTGCGCCAATCCCGACGACGGAGTCAGGATGAATCGACGATTGCAATTTGTTTGACTGACCGGAGCACGCCCATGGCCGACCGTTTGAGCGGCACCCGCATCCTGATCCTGGAAAGCCGCGAGGAGGCGCAGTTCTCAAAGCTCCTGGCCGAGCAAGGCGCCGAGGTCGTGCAATGTCCGATGTTCACCATCCAGGATGCGCCGGACCCGGCTCCGGTCGACGCCTGGATTCGCCGCGCCATCGATAAGCCATTCGACGACCTCGTGCTGATGACCGGCGAAGGCCTGCGGCGGATCATGAAGCTCGCCCGCGCGCGCGCCCTCGACCAGGCCCTGATCGCGGCGCTCGCCAAGTCGCGGAAATTCACCCGCGGCCCGAAACCGGGCAAGGCGCTGCGCGAAATCGGTCTCGATGCGCAGCAGACCACGGAGAAGCCGACCACCGAAGGCGTGATCGAGATGCTGGGCAAGCTCGATCTAAACGCGCATCGCCTCGGCCTGCAGCTTTATCCCGACAAGGACCACAGCGCGCTGACCGGCGCGCTGGCCGCGCAAGGTGCAGAGGTCGATACCGTGTTGCCTTATGCCTATGACGCCCAGGCTGCGGACGCCAACATCATCACGGCCATCGACGAGATGGCGGAAGGGCGGATCGATTGCATCGCTCTGACCAATCTCGGCCAGGTCCGCCGCCTGATCGATGCCGCGAAGGCGGGTGGCAGGGAGGCGAAGTTGCGCACGGGCTTGGAGCGGACGCTGATCGCGTCGGTGGGACCCGCAGTTTCGGGCGAACTCGCCGCGCACGGCCTGCGCACGGACGTCTCGCCGGTGGAAGACCACTATTTCATGCGCCCGTTGATCTCGGCGATAGCGGCAGCGCTCGCGAAGAAGCAGGTCGAGGGGACCTAAGTGCCCTACCCGCGCGTGACGCGATACACGCTGGCGTTTCCTTCAACGCCGCGGAGAGGGCGCATCAAACACCGCGATTGCGTGCCCGGAAAGGAGATCGGTCACTCCCGGCGCGGAATACAGCGCTTCCGAGATACAAATCTCGCCGGCATCCGCCAGCGACTGCACACGCGCAGCAACATTCACGGTCTGACCGAAATAATCGAGATTGTCGTTCAGGGTAACGGCGATGGAAGGGCCGCAATGGGCGCCAATCTTCAGAATGATGCTGGGATCGCCATGCTCTGCGTTGTGGCGTTCGATTTCGCCCAACATGTGGAGCGCCGCCGCAACCGCGTCCGTTGGACGAGAGAAAACCGCCATGACCGCGTCCCCGATCGTCTTGACGACGGCCCCGCAATGCTCCTGGATGGTCGCGCCGAGCAAGGCAAAATGTTCCCGGACCAGCGCATAGGCGTTGAGATCGCCGAACCGCTCGTACATGGCGGTCGAACCCTTGAGATCGGTGAACAGCAACGTCACCTGCCGGATACCCAGTCCCTCTCTTTCGTCCACGCGTTCTGATCTGAACAGCCGGCGAAACGTCTGCCTGGCAAGCAACATCCCGCCGGACATGTAGGGATCGAAATCAAGCGGCGGCTTGGTCGCTTGAGCCAGAACCTCAGGCGGCCAATTGATCAGCAGCAAGGAGCCTCGCATCGCTCCGGAGTTCTCGGTCTCGACAGTGACGAGTCCCGGCGGGACCGCGGCCAGCGAAGACGAAAAGCGCTGCCCATCGTATCCAATTCGCAGGATTGTCGGCGTGGGTGCCGGCTCGCCAGCCACCGCAACGACGAACGCAGCCTGGGTTTGGATATTGACCCCCGCCAGAGCACCGGGACCGAGCTCGCAGCGAATGGTCGTGGTTGAGTCCGGCGGCAAGAATGAAAGGCCACGAACGAACGCATGCAAATGGTCGAGAAAGCGGATTTGCTGGCCCGGTATCCGCGCGTCGTTCAGAAATCGAAGCTTCCAATGGAAATCCTCGACCGAAAGGGATTCGGGATCATGGAACGGAAGCCGCCGCAGTTGCGGCGACACGGTAAACGTGACCTCGATGAAGTCGTCGAGATCGGTTTCGCCTGTGACGTCGCACAAGCCACAGACATAGTGGGTCTTGAGCGTCCGCAAGGCACCGAAGCTATCGAGCACCATGCCGGATTGGGGACAAACAACGTCCCACCTCATCTCGAACAACCCGCTTCTCGTTGCGTAGAGAAACAGGTCGATGCTTTCCGGCTCCGCTACGGCGCGGTCGCGCGCGAATGCCAGAGGATTGACGCGGTAGAGCGATAAATCGTCACCGCTCCGGATCAGCGTTTCGAATTTGGAGATCACGCGGGGGCTCCAGGGCCGGGCCTGCTCGATCTCGGTCATCTTGCTTTCGAGGAGCCGTTCCTGAATCTGGGTCATTGCACGCCCGGGTCTTTGCCTTCGTCACGCAAACGCCTGGTCGCGGCTGCACCTCGAGCGCGAAGGCTCATGCCCTCTGCGGCCAAGGGCAGCGCGCCAAGCAGCCGTCGACACCTAGCCCGCGACCTGCGCGGCAGCCGACATCAACTCCTGCGGGTTCGGCATCCCGAACATGCGCTGGCCGCCTTCGGGCACTTCAGTAAAGCTCCAGCGTACGACCCCTTCCCGATCGAGCAGGAATTGGCCGAACAACTGGCCGTGGCCGGCAGCCAGCATGCGCTGATCAGCCTCCGTTATTTCGTAGCCGTCCTTGTTGTTGAGGATGTCAGACGCCGCAACCGGATTCATCGGCTCCGGCAATTCGCCCGGCAGATCCATCCGCATGCCCATCACGACGTTCATGCCCACCTTGTGCGGCCATTCAGTCTCGCTCTCGGTAAACTCGAGATTGGGCAGTCCGAACGCGCGGTGCGAGACCCGCTCGGGATCGGACGCAGCGAGCAGATTGGGCAATGGATGATATCTGAAGTAGAGCCGTGCGCGCTCGATCGGCGTGTTGACGACAGTGAGACTTTCAACGCCCTTGTCGCGCAGGGCCGTGTCGAGCTGCGCCTGTGCCGCGATGTGGCGGCGGCAGAACGGGCAATGCAGGCCTCGAAACAGGCCGACTAATATCGGACTTTGCCCGCGGAAATCGTCAAGCGCGATTTTTCCTTCGCGCGTAATTGCGTCCAGCACGATGTTGGGTGCGCGATCGCCTGGTTGAAGCGGTCCATCGAAACGACGTTCTGACATGGCTGAACTCCCTCACATGACCTAGTCAAGAAATGGCAGTACAATCAGTCCGGCGGGATCGAGCCCGTGCCTGGTGCAGACATCATCGGCCAGCGCGAAATAGCGCTCGGCTTCGGGCATGTCGCCGCGATCAAGATTCAGTGTCGCAAGACCATCATAGCATGGAAAGAGCTGCTGCGGCTCGCCGGTTTCGCTCGCGACCTGGATCGCCTCATTGTAGCACCGGGCAGCCTGATCGGGCCGGAAGTGGCACTGATGGATTTGCCCGAGTACGATCAGAGGTACGGGGAGATGCTCGCGCTGATCGAGCGCCCGGTCGATCTCGATCGCCTTTTCGGCGGCGGGCACACCTTCGTCGGTGCATCTATCCGTGAAGGTGCAACAAGCGACGGCAAAATTGGCAAGAAGGCGCGCCTGGAACCCGAGATCGCCAATGCGATGCGCGACATCGAGCCCACGTCGACAAACCTTGATGGCCTGGGCCGGGTCGACAATCGTGTAGAGCACCGCGAGATTGGTGTAGCCGCGGCAGGCCACGTTGAGAAGGCCGGCGGCCTCGGCTGCTGCGACACTTTGCTCCACCTCGCGCACCGCATCCTGGTGTCGTCCAAGCCGCGCCAGCGCAACCGCCTTGGTGTTGAGGGCCTCGGCAACGGCGCGCGCGGCCTCGAGTGCGCCCTGTTCGTCCGCGGCCGCTGGCGCGGATCGGGCGTAGCCAAGTGCCTCGTCCGCCCATCTCGCGGCGGCCACATGATCGCCCATCCGAAAGGCGAGACGGCCGCGCTCCTGGGAGAGGTGTGCCCATTCGATGGGCGCTTCTGTTCCGCCAAGGCGTTCAGCCGCCGCGGCGTAATGCGACTCTGCCTTGATCCGCTTGCCGGCGTCCCACAACAGTCGGCCAAGCTTGCGAAGAATGCGCGCTTCGCCGACGCGATCCGCTGCAGCGCGGTTCCCTTCCAGCGCTCTCTGATAGTGCTCCTCGGCCGTGCTGCGACGACCGGTCGCGCCACAGAGATCCGCGATCCGCTCGTACAGGACAATCCGCTCCGGATCGCATTCGCCGTTGGTCAACAGCACTGACAAGGCCTGTTGATAGAGACGGATGGCATCGTCATTGGCGTAGGTTGCACGTGCTCGATCGCCGGCGGCGCGCAGATAACGCGCGCCCTTTGGCTTGCGCGCGCTGAGGCTGAAGTGATGTCCGAGCAGAATGAGGTCCTCGAGCCGCTCGGGCTCGTCGCCGTAGAGCTGCTCCAGCGCGGCACCAATGCGTCCATGAAGCTCGATCCGCCGCTGCAACAACAGGTTTTGATAGATCACGTCCTGAAGCATCGTCTGCGTGAAACGGTAGCACCGCAGCGAAATCGAATTGGCGCCCGCGACTTCCTCGACAATCTCGGCGTCGCACAGAAGCTCTACTCCCATTTCGACCTTCGCCTGCCCTGTCGCTACTGCCTCGAGCAGGGTCGCATCGAAGCGCGGGCCGATCACCGCAGCCTCCTGCGCCAGCCGCCGCACCTCATGCGGCAGCCGATCGAGCCGCGCCAACAACAGTGCCTGGATGCTCGCCGGGATATCGGCGGCGGCTTCATCCGACTTGATCCGCCACTGCGAACCGTCGCGTTCCAGCGCGCCGGCTTCGATGAGACCGCGGATGATCTCCTCGAGGAAAAGCGGATTGCCGCTCGCGCGCTCCAGGATGCGGCCAAACAGATTTCCCGGCGGCTCCCGCCAACCATGGCTGAAAAAAGCCGCGAGCAGCTTTTGTCCGTCGGCATCACCGAGCGGAGGCAATCGGATGGTTGTGTGGCTGATCCGGCCCGAACTGAACTGATCCAGCTCCAGCATTGGCCGATGCGTAAACAACAGCATCAGCCGCGTGCGCTCCAACCGGTCCATCAGGAACCGGAGCGCTTCGAGCGACACGGCATCGGCCCAGTGCAGATCCTCGACAATGATCAGAAGCGGCGACAAGGCCAGACGCCGTTCGAAGACGGTCCGGATCGCAAAGAATATCTGCCGCCGGAGCTGTTCGGGCTCGACATGCCGCAATACGACGTCCGCACCGCCGAGACCGAGAACATGGACATAGAGCGGCATCAATCGCTCTGCTTCCGCAGGCGCAAGGCCAAGCTCGGACAGAGCTTCGGCGAGCCGCGCCTCAGCCTCGGCGGCACTGGCCTTCTGCGCGATGCCGTAGGCGCTGCGGAGCACGGCAGCGAGGGTACCGTAGGATTGCTCGCCGAGCGGCGAGCAGACGGCCTGCCGGATCGCCACAGCCTCGAAGCGCTGTTCGTCGCGAATACGAGCGACGAACTCGTTCACGAGGCGCGTTTTGCCGATGCCCGCTTCGCCGACCAGCCGCACCAGTTGCGCCGCCCCGCCGCAGGCGCGATCGAGGCTGCCGATCACGCGGGCAAGCTCGGCATCGCGGCCGATCAAGGGCGCACTGAGACCCAGCGTGTCCAGGCCTCGTGCCGCGCGCGGCATCTCGAGCAGCCCCTTGAGACGATGGACGAGGACGCTGCCCATCTTGCCCTTGAGCGAGACCTCGCCGAGCGATTCATACGCAAATGCATGCCGGGTCAGGCGGTAGGTCAACGGCCCGACCAGCACCTGGTCCGGCGGCGCCATCGACTGTAATCGCTGAGCGGTATTCACGGTGTCCCCGGTCACCGAGTAGGATTTGGCAACGCCCACACCCAATCCACCCGCAACCACATGCCCGGTATTGATCCCGACATGGAGCAGCAGCTGTGAACCGGCGAACGCCCTCACCCGTTCGCTGAGCCGCTCCGTCCGTTTGATCATGTCGATGGCAGCCCGGACCGCCCGCTCCGGATCGTCCTCGTGCGCGGCCGGCGCACCGAACAGCGCCAACAGCGCATCGCCGATGAACTTGTCCACAAAGCCGCCGAAGTCTTGCACGGCCGCCGTCAGTTCCGCGAACAATTCGTTCTGAAGCGTCTGCATGACCTCGGGGTCGAGGCGTTCGCTCATCGCAGTGAAGCCGCTAAGGTCGGCAAACAGCACGGTGATGGTGCGGCGATTGGCTTCGCTGTCGATCCTGTCCGGCTGCGTTCGAAAGTGCTGTTCAGGGTCCGTTGTCGGCGCCAGCGGCGGTGAGGACGCCCTGATCGGCGCCATCGGCCGGTTCGCCCCCGCCTGGCCCCCCGATTGAAGGGCCTCGCTGACGACGGCGCCACATTTCGGGCAATACGCGAAATCCGGTGCGCAGTCATAGCCGCAGCCGGGGCATGCTTTCGGCTGCTTCGTGCCGCACTTCGGGCAGAAGGCAAAGCCGCTCTGAACCTCAGAACCGCAACCCGCGCACGCCATGCCCAAGACCTTTCGTGGCCCGAGACCGGACCAGCATGGGCTTGACGCGCCAGAAGAGCAAGCGCGCGTCCGGTGTAACCCCTCCCCGGCCCGGGCTCAGCGGGCAGCAATGCTGCGGCTGCACTGGCAACTGATGGATCGCCGCGGCGCGCCAACCCGCACGCAAGCCGCCGCATATCGGCATGCGACAGCGTCAATTGACACGAGCACCATCACCGCTACGTTGCCGAACAGAAGAACAAATAACAAGGGCCGGGAATCGTCGTGAAACCCGTCAACGCATCTTGAGCATACCCCCGAGACCTTCCGCGCTCGCGCCGTTCCGCATCCGCAACTACCGTTTCCAATGGCCCTCGGACCTGCTCACCTCCTGGGCGTTCGAGATCGAGACTCTGGTGCTCGGCTGGTACATCCTGGTCCAGACAGGCTCGGTGCTGCTGCTCACCATTCTCGCGTCGCTGCAATATATCGGGACGCTGATCGCTCCGGTGCTCGGGATGGTCGGCGATCGCATGGGTCACCGCGATCTTCTCGTCGTGCTGCGCCTCGCCTATACGGTGCTCGCCTCGACCATCATGGTGCTGGCGCTGACCGGTCACCTGGCGCCGCTCAAGGTGATGATCATCGTGACGATCATGGGCCTGATCCGCTCCTCGGATCTCGGCCTTCGCAGCGCGCTTCTCGCCGACATCATGCCGGCCGAGCTGCTGGTGGGTGCGATCAGCCTGTCACGCACGACCCAGGACAGCGCGCGCATCGCCGGGGCGCTCACGGGAGCCGGACTGTTCGCGACTTTCGGCATCGGCAAGGTCTATATGGTGATCGCCTGCCTTTATTTTGTGGCCGCTGGTCTGATGCTGTGCCTGGCCCGACCGGCGAAGTCCGCCGAGCATCGTGCGGTCGAGGCTCATTCGGGCTCGCGGCTGCTGCGCGATCTCAAGGAAGGCATCGTGTATTCCTGGAACGGGCCGGCCATGCTGGCCGCGCTTTGCGTCGCGTTCCTTGTCAATCTCACCGCGTTCCCGCTGACGAACGGCTTGCTGCCCTACATCGCACGCGACATCTTTCATACCGACCAGACCGGTCTCGGCTATCTCTCGGCGAGCTTCGCCTTGGGTTCGCTGATTGGCTCCGTCACGCTCAGTCTGGTCAGCGGCCTGCGCATCGCCCGGCTCCTGATCGGCGCCACGCTGGCCTGGTACACGCTGCTGCTGGTGTTCGTCGAAATCAGGGCCATGCCGGTCGCGATGGCTTGCCTCGTGCTGGCGGGCGTCGCCCAGAGCATATCGATGATTTCTGCCGCCGTGATTCTGATGCGGACGGCCAGCGCGCATCTGCGCGGTCGTGTGATGGGGGTGCGGATGATGGTGATCTACGGCTTGCCGATCGGATTGCTCGCGGCCGGCAGCCTGATCGACATCATCGGCTATTCCGCGACGGGGTCGCTCTACGCCGCCGCCGGCTTCATCGCAATGCTGGCCATCGCCGTCCGCTGGCGCGCCGACCTCTGGCCGGTGCACGCCCCCGCCAATGCACGCTAGTCGCCATATCCGCGCAGCCGCTCGACGTTGAGGATGGTGACGCCGCCGTACTCCAGCCGCAGCAGCCCCTCCTTCTCCAGCCGGTTCAGCGCGCGATTGGCGTTCTGCCTGGACATGCCGGAGAGCGCCCCGATCTCCTCCTGGGTGATCTCCAGATGTGCGGTCGATTCCGGATAGAGGATCGGATTGAACAGCGAGGCGATGCTCCGGGCAAGCCGGGAGGTCGCATCGAGCGTGCGGTTGACCTCGAGCATGCCGATGAACTGGCCGAGCCGCTCGTTGAGCTGGCGCACCAGGAAGCGGTTGAAGCCGACGCTGTTCTCGAACAGCCACATGAAGGCCGGGCGCTCCATCAAGGCGACACGGCTGACGCGCAGCGCGACCACGTCGTAGCGGCGCGGCTCGTTCTTGAGCACGCTCCCCTCGCCGAACCAGGCGCCCGCGGTCAGCCCCGCAAGGCTGGTCTCCTTGCCGTCGCGTGAAACGCCGCCCATGCGGGCCAAGCCGCTTACCATACCGGCCCAATACTCGAATTTATCCCCGCGCATGAACACGGTCTCGCCGGTGCCGTAGGATCGCTCCGTAATGCCGGCGCGGGCCACCTCGATCTCCGCCGGCGTCAGTTCGCGCGACCAGGCGGCGACGCGCTTCAGTTGATCCTCTGAAATCATGATCGAGAGGCCAGCCGCACCGTTTCGTCACTCCATCCATTATTGCATTGCAGCATGATCGCCCCGGCCCACTATCGGACGAAAGATGGGCCGCGGCCGCCCAGAAAAACTTTGTCGCAGAATTGTCAGGCCGGAGACATTTCAAAATAGCGCTTTCCCCTATTGAGAGCCACTTCGGGTGATGCGGCTTTTGATCCCAACGGGGACGAAAGTGGCGCGGCTCCGGCCGGGACCATGTGCTGCATGGCCTCGCCGGCACGGCCGTACTAGGATCGCCCGGGAGGAACGGACGAAGAGCGCCCCTGAATGCGCCATCACCGGAGGGATTTGCTTGGTGGCTACCAGTCTCGAAGTGCGCGGCGTGTCCTTGCGATTCGGCGGCGTTCGCGCGCTGACCGACATCAGCTTCGCCATCAACGAGGGCGAGCTGTTCTCGATCATCGGCCCCAACGGTGCCGGCAAGACCTCGATCGTCAACTGTATTTCCGGCCGCTACAAGCCGACCGAAGGTCAGCTGTTCTATAAGGGCCGGGACATCACGGGCCTGACGCCGAATGCGCGTCCCAAGCTCGGCATCGGCCGCACCTTCCAGAACCTGGCGCTGTTCCACCACATGAGCGTGCTCGACAACATCATGGTCGGCCGCCATCACCTGCTGAACAACAACTTCCTCACGGGCTCGCTGTACTGGCTCACCGGCGCACGCAAGGAAGAACTCGTGCACCGCCGCAAGGTCGAGGAAATCATCGACTTCCTCGATCTCCAGTCGGTGCGCAAAGCGCAAGCCGGCACCCTCTCCTACGGCCTGCGCAAGCGCGTCGAACTCGCCCGCGCCATGGCGCTGGAGCCGCGCCTCATCCTGCTCGACGAGCCGATGGCCGGCATGAATTTCGAAGAGAAGGAGGACATGGCCCGCTACATCGTCGACCTCAACGAGGAGTTCGGCATGACCGTCGTCATGATCGAGCACGACATGGGCGTGGTGATGGACATCTCCCACCGCGTCATGGTGCTGGATTTTGGACGCAAGATCGCCGATGGCGATCCCGCCGCCGTGCTCGCCGATCCCCACGTCCGACGCGCTTATCTCGGCGAAGAGGACGAGGCGCTGGTCGATCCTGACGACGCCCCGCCGGCGCAGGAGACCGCGGCATGATGGATTATGGAGGGCGCATCGCGAAGGCCGACACCTATCCGAAGATGCTCCGGCTCAACGCAAGGGAGCACGGCAACGAGATCGCGTTGCGCGAAAAGGATCTCGGCCTCTGGCGTCCCTTCACCTGGAACGAATACCAGACCCGTGTGCGCGAGTTCGCGCTCGGCCTGATCGAGCTCGGCCTTGGCCGCGGCGACGTCGTCGGCATCATCGGCGACAACAGGCCGGACTGGGTTGCTGCGGAAATCGCGACCCACGCGATTGGTGGATTGAGCCTCGGGCTCTACCGCGACGTGCTGGACGAAGAGGCCTCCTATCTTCTCAATTACGGCGAAGCCCAGCTCGTCTTCGCCGAGGACGAGGAGCAGGTCGACAAGCTGCTGGCGCTGGCCGAGCGCGTGCCCGATCTGAAGCACATCATCTATTCCGATCCGCGCGGCATGCGGAAATACGACGACCCCAGGCTGATGCCGGCGGAGACCCTCGCCGAGCTCGGCCGCGCCCGCGCCGCCCGCGAGCCGGAGCTCTACGACCGCCTCGTCGACGCAACCAAGGGCGAGGACGTGGCGATCCTCTGCACCACGTCGGGCACCACCTCGCATCCGAAGCTTGCGATGCTCGCCGCCGGCCGCGTGCTCGGCCATTGCGCGACCTACCTCGCTTTCGACCCCAAAGGCCCTGATGACGAGTACGTCTCGGTGCTGCCGCTGCCGTGGATCATGGAGCAGGTCTACGTCCTCGGCAAAGGCCTGCTCTGCCGGATGAAGATCAACTTCGTCGAAGAGCCCGATACGATGATGAACGATCTGCGCGAAATCGCGCCGACCTTCGTGCTCTTTGCCCCACGCGTCTGGGAGTCGATCGCCGCCGATGTCCGCGCCAAGGTGATGGACGCAACGCCGTTCAAGCAGCGCCTGTTCGACATCGGCATGAAGTCGGGGCTTGCTGCGCTCGACCAAGCCAGGCGCTCCGGCTTTGCCGATGCGGTCCTGTTCCGCGCGCTGCGCGACCGTCTCGGCTTCACCCGCCTGCGCTCGGCCGCCACCGGCGGTGCCGCGCTCGGGCCTGACACCTTCAAGTTCTTTCAGGCCATGGGCGTGCCGTTGCGCACGCTCTACGGCCAGACCGAGCTGCTGGGCGCCTACACGCTGCATCCCGAGGGCAAGGTCGATCCTGATACGACAGGCGTGCCGATGGCCGACAGCGTCGAGATCCGCATCGACAATGCCGACGTCCACGGCGTCGGCGAGATCGTGGTGCGGCATCCCAACATGTTCCTCGGCTATTACAAGAACCCGGAGGCGAGCGTCGCCGATATCAGGGACGGCTGGATGCTGTCGGGCGACGCCGGCTATTTCAACGTCAACCGCCAGCTCGTCGTCATCGACCGCATCAAGGATCTCGCCGAGACCTCGCGCGGCGAGCGCTTCTCGCCGCAGTTCATCGAGAACAAGCTGAAATTCTCGCCCTATATCGCCGAAGCCGTGGTTCTCGGCGCGGGCCGCGACGCGCTCGCGGCGATGATCTGCATCCGCTACTCCATCATCTCGAAATGGGCGGAGAAGAACCGGCTCTCGTTCACGACCTATAGCGACCTCGCCTCGCGACCCGAGGTCTACAAGCTGCTCCAGAAAGAGGTCGAGACCGTCAACGCCACGCTGCCGCCGGCCCAACGCATCTCGCGCTTCCTGCTGCTCTACAAGGAGTTGGATGCCGACGACGGCGAGCTCACCCGCACACGAAAAGTGCGCCGCGGCGTCATCAACGAGAAGTACGAAGCCATCATCGACGCGATCTACCGCGGCGCCTCCGACATCCCCGTCGACACCGTGATCCGCTTCCAGGACGGCACCACACAGCGGGTACGCACCACGCTGCGCGTGGTGGATCTTGGCGGGGGCGGGCACATGGCGGAGGCGGCGGAGTGATGACGCTTTCATCCGAGAATGCTGCTGCCCTTCGCCTCTCCCCGCCTGCGGCAGCCGTATCTCATATGCACTCCGTCATGACGAGCGAAGCGAAGCAATCCAGACCGTCTCCGCGGAAAGATGCTGGATTGCTTCGCTCCGCTCGCAATGACGCTGTGGGTGCGTCAGGAAACCATACATGAACACCGCCTTCCTCGTTCAGCTCCTGGTCAACGGTCTCGTCGTCGGCACGCTCTATGGCGTGGTCGCGATGTCGTTCGTGTTGATCTACAAGGCGACGCAGGTCGTCAATTTCGCGCAAGGGGAATTGCTGCTGGTCGGCGCCTGGGTGTGCTGGGCGCTGCTGGCGAAGTACCAGGTGCCGTTCTGGATCGGCATGCCGATGACGCTGGTGTTCATGTTCGTGTTCGGCATCGCGATCCAGGTCCTGATCCTCAGGCCGATGATCGGCGAGCCCATCATTTCCGTCATCATGGTGACGATCGGCCTCTCCACCGTGCTGCAGGCGACGCTGAAATGGATGTTCGGCGTCAACCCGCAGCCCTTCCCGCGGGTGTTCGAGAGCCAATCGGTCGGCCTGTTCGGGCTGCAGATCCAGACCGTTTACGTCATGAGCCTGGTCGTGTCGGTCGCAATGATGATCGGCATGGCCTGGTTCTTCCGAGCCTCGAAATACGGCCTCGCGATGCGCGCGACCGCGTTCAACCAGCAGGTGGCGCAGTCGCTCGGCATTTCCGTCAAAAGCGTGTTCGCGATGGCCTGGGCGATCTCGGCGACAGTGTCAGCGGTCGCAGGCGTCGTCGTCGCAGTGGTCAACGGCGTATCCTCGGGCCTTGCCGCCTACGGCATCAAGGTGTTTCCCGCGGCAATTCTCGGCGGACTCGATTCGGTCGGCGGCGCCGTGCTCGGCGGCATCATCATCGGCCTGCTCGAGAACGTCGCGCAATATGTCGACAGCGAATACCTGCACTGGGGCAATCTCTACGAGATCGCGCCGTTCTACGTCCTCATCATCGTGCTGATGATCAAGCCCTACGGCCTGTTCGGCACCCACGACATCGAGCGGATCTGATCCATGGCCGGCCCTGCCCTCATTCCCGCTGGTGATTTCCGCACCTCCTACGCGGCCGACACCACGATCTTCCCGACCAGGACCAGCCGCAACTTTGCGATTCTGGGCGTGCTGCTGCTCTGCCTCGTGCCGCAATTCCTCGGCGGATACTGGCTCAGCATGCTGATCCAGATCGGCATCTTCTCCATCGCAGCGCTGGGGCTGAACATCCTGGTCGGATTCACCGGGCAGATCTCGATCGGCCACGCCGCCTTCTTCCTGCTCGGCGCGTTCACGTCCGCCTACATATCCAACAATGCGCCGATCCCGGTGTTCTTCGCGATCCCACTCGCCGGCGTGGTCACCGCGCTGGTGGGACTGATCTTCGGCATTCCCGCGGCGCGGCTGAAGGGCCTCTATCTCGTCATCGCGACGCTTGCGGCGCAATACATCCTGCTCGACTTCTTCTCTCGCGCCGAGTGGTTTTCGGGCGGCTCGGTGCCGGCAAGCGCCGAGCCGTTCTCGATCTTCGGCTACACATTGCGCGGCGACCGGCAATATTTCTACGTCGTGCTGGCCTATGTGCTGGCAAGCTACATCCTCGTCACCAATCTGATGCGAACGCGCGACGGCCGCGCGCTGGTGGCGATACGCGACCATTATCTCTCCGCCGAGATCATGGGCATCAACCTGACCAAGTACCGTACGCTGTCGTTCGGCCTCGCCGCTTTTTTCGCCGGCATCGCCGGCGCGCTCTATGCGCACTACCAGCTCGTGGTGTCGCAGGAGGGTTTCGGCATCGAGCGCTCGATCCTGTTCCTGGCCATGATCATCATCGGAGGCACCGGATCGATCATGGGCACGCTGATGGGCACCACCTTCGTGGTGCTTCTGCCTGAGACGATGGAGTTGATCAGCCTTTATCTGAAGGGCGGAGCGATCGACAAGGCGCTGTCACTCAACAACAACATCACCTTCCTGCGCGAGATCGCGATCGGTGTGATCATCATCGTGTTCCTGATGTTCGAGCCTGACGGCCTCGCGCATCGCTGGCGGCAGATCAAGGCATACTGGAAACTCTACCCGTTCTCGCATTGAGCTCGGGCAACGCTCTAACCAACGAATAACAGGAGGAGGCAACCAATGAAGACGAAATCCCTTTTGAGCACCGCATCGCTCGCGCTGGTGATCGCGGCTTTTTCGGCCAGCGCGCAGGCGCAGATCGCGATCGGCCATCTCGCCGATTATTCCGGCGGCACCTCCGACGTCGGTACGCCCTATGGCCAGGCGGTCGCCGACACCTTTGCCTGGGTCAACAAGAACGGCGGCGTCGGCGGCAAGCAGCTCACCGTCGACACCAACGATTACGGCTACCAGGTGCCGAAGGCGATCGCGCTCTACAAGAAGTGGTCGGCACCGGACAGCAAGGTCGCCGCGATCATGGGCTGGGGCACCGCGGACACCGAAGCGCTGACCGGCTTCCTCGCCCAGGACAAGATTCCAGACCTCTCCGGCTCCTACGCCGCCGCTCTCACCGATCCCGAAGGCACCAGCGGCAAGGCCAAGCCCGCTCCTTACAATTTCTTCTACGGCCCGAGCTATTCGGATTCGCTCCGCGCGATGCTGATCTGGGCGGCCGAGGACTGGAAGGCCAAGGGCAAATCAGGCAAGCCGAAATTCGTGCACATGGGCGCCAATCACCCCTACCCGAACGCGCCGAAGGCCGCCGGCGAAGCCATGGCGCAGGAGCTCGGCTTCGAGGTGCTGCCGCCGCTGGTGTTCGCGCTGGCGCCGGGTGACTACAGCGCACAGTGCCTGAGCTTGAAATCCTCGGGCGCCAACTACGCCTATCTCGGCAACACTGCGGCCTCCAACATCTCGGTGATGAAAGCGTGCAAGACCGCCGGCGTCGAGATCCAGTTCCTCGGCAATGTCTGGGGCATGGACGAGAACGCCGCCAAGACTGCCGGAGATGCCGCCAATGGCGTGATCTTCCCGCTGCGCACCGCGGTGAGCTGGGGCGGCGATGCGCCCGGCATGAAGACGGTGATGGAGATCTCCAAGATGTCCGACCCGTCAGGCAAGGTTTATCGTCCTGTCCATTACATCGCCGCCGTCTGCTCGGCGCTGTACATGAAAGAGGCGCTCGACTGGGCTGCCAAGAACGGCGGCGCCACCGGCGAGAACGTCGCGAAGGGCTTTTACCAGAAGAAGGACTGGGTCCCGGCAGGCATGGAAGGCGTCTGCAATCCCTCGACCTGGACCGACAAGGACCATCGCGGCACGCTGAAGGTCGATCTCTATCGCACCAGCATCACAGGCGCGACCGACGGCGATCTCAACGACCTCATGGCCAAGGGCACGATCAAGCTCGAGAAGGTCAAGACGGTCGAGCTGCCGCGCAAGGCAGAGCTGCTGGGCTGGTGAGCGCAGCTTTCACCACACCCACAACTGTGATCCCCCGCGAAGGCGGGGGATCCAGTACGCCGCGGCCCTCGGGGAACGTCAGGCGTCTCTGGAATACCGGGTCGCCCGGTCAAGCCGGGCGACGACAGCGGAGTAATTAAGCATGACCGAAACCGCAGAAGCCGCTCGTCCCTCCCCAAGTGTCGTCCCGGCGCCGCCCCTCCTTGCCGTGCGCAACATCGAGGTCGTCTATGACGACGTCATCCTGGTGCTGCGCGGTCTCAGCCTCGACGTGCCCAAGGGCGCGATCGTGGCGCTGCTGGGCGCCAACGGTGCCGGCAAGTCGACGACGCTGAAGGCGATCTCGGGGCTCCTCAAGACCGAGGACGGCGAGGTCACGCGCGGCGAGATCCTGTTCGAGGGCGAGCCGATCGCCGGAATCGATCCCGACAAGATCGTCCGCCGCGGCATCTTCCAGGTGATGGAGGGTCGGCGCATCGTCGCCGACATGACGTCGCTGGAAAACCTCAAGCTCGGCGCTTTCACCCGTAGCGATCGCGCGATCGACGCCGATCTCGACATGGTCTTCAACTATTTCCCGCGCCTGAAGGAGCGCACGGGCCTCGCCGGCTATCTCTCGGGTGGCGAGCAACAAATGCTCGCGATCGGTCGCGCACTGATGGCGCGTCCGAAGATGATCCTGATGGACGAGCCGTCGATGGGCCTGTCGCCGCTGCTGGTGAAAGAGGTGTTCGCGATCATCCAGAAGATCAACCGCGAGCTCGGCGTCACCATCCTGCTGGTCGAGCAGAACGCGCGCGCCGCGCTGTCGGTGGCGAGCCACGGCTACATCATGGAGCAGGGCAAGGTCGTGCTCGACGGCACCGCCGACGAGCTGCGCGACAACGAGGACGTCAAGGAATTCTATCTCGGCGGCGCCGGCGACCAGCGCAAGAGTTTCAAGAACCTCAAGAGTTTCAAGCGGCGCAAAAGGTGGCTTTAACAAAGCGTTTTCAAGCGAAGCGGGAACCGGTTCGCGTGAAGAAAACGCGTCAAAACACAAGCGTCTTATTCAAGCACCTGCTCCGCTTCCGCGACCGCGCAGAGAACATGATAGAACGACGACGCAGGAATGGTGTCGATCAGCGATGTGCCGTCGCTGTCGAACTGGTCGTACCAGCCGCCTCGCACGGGATGGCTGAGGTAATGCCGTTCGAGCCGCACCAGCGCCGCACGCGCTTCCTCAGCCGCACCTGCCTCGCCGGACTCGGCCTGCGCCATCCAGGCCTTCGCGATCTCGGTCTGCGGCCACAGCCGGCGCGTCGAGCGGCGGATGTTGCCGGCGTCGTCGCCCTCGTCGACGAGACAGCCGGTGGCCGCGTCGCGATAGCGCTGCGCGGTCGCGAGCAGCTCGGCGCGCCGCTGGGCGGTGGGACAGCCCGTGATGCGTTCAAATCCCTTCAGCAGCCAGACCCATTCCGCCTGATGGCCGGCCTCGACGCTGACAGGCTCGATTTTGGACCAGTCCTCCTCGAAATATTCCCCGAGCGCACATGTCCGCTTGTCGTAGAGATTGGCGAGGAACAGCGCGAAAAACTCGCCGGCTCTGTTCTGGAACGACAAATCGTGGGTCGCGTCGAAACACGCGATCATCGCCTCGAACAAATGCATCTGCGGGTTCTGCCGGCGCGGCAGCGACAGCGGCAGGCCTTCATGGACGCCCCCATGGGGCGAGCGCAGATGGCCGTCGAGAAAGGCGAGCAGCGCATCGATCTCGGCGCGAATTTGCGCGTCCTGGTCGAGCGAGTAGACCGTGGCGAGCGCAAACAGGATGAACGCATGGTCGTACGCATCGCGCCGCGCATCCAGCACCGAGCCATCAGGCGTCAGCCGGTGCACATAGCCGGGCTTGCCGTCCGGCGCTTTCGCTTTGGCCAGCATGTGCTCGAGCCCCTTCAGCGCAATGGCGCGACCTTGCGGATACCAGCCCATCTGCGCCGCCTTGGCGTAGCAATAGATTTGCCGCGCCTGCACGAACACGCGCCGGGGCGCAGCCACGTCGGCCGTACCGTCGCGGTGCAGCCGGTCGATGAAGCCGCCTGTCGCCTGGTCCCAGCCGACGGTCGACCACAGCGGGATCGCATCCTCGATCATGCGGCGCTTCAGGCGCGCGACGACGCCCGCCGTCTCGTCCGCTGGAATGATGCTTTCGTCCGCCATCGCGTCCTCTCCACGCCCTGCCAAAGGCCGTCTGATACCCATGCAGGGGGCGGCGCGCAACGGATGCCAACCCGGAAAGACCCGCCATGACCGCTTATTACGACGCCCTCGAGACGCGCGATCATGCGGCGCGCGAGGCCGACCTGTTCGCCCGCCTGCCGGACGCGCTGCGCGGCGCCATGGCCGCGCCGGCCCATGCCGAGCGGCTCAAGGGCATCGATCCCGCCTCGGTGACCTCGAGGGCCGCGCTGGCGGCCCTGCCGGTGCTGCACAAGTCGGAACTGCCCGCCCTGCACAAGGCCTCCCAGCCCTTCGGCGGCTTGGTGGCGGCGGCGCCGGGGTCGTTCGCCCGGCTATTCACTTCGCCGGGGCCGATCTTCGAGCCGGAGGGACGGCAGGCCGATCCCTGGCGCGGCGCACGGGCGCTGTTCGCGGCCGGGTTCCGCACCGAGGACATCGTGCTCAACACCTTCAGCTACCACCTGACGCCCGGCGGGTTCATTTTTGACTCGTCGGCACGCGCGCTCGGCTGCGCCGTGATCCCTGCCGGTCCGGGCAATACCGAGCAGCAATTCGAGCTGATCGAGGCCTATCGTCCGGTCGGCTATAGCGGCACGCCCGACTTCCTGAAGATCCTGCTCGACGCCGCGACGACCGCGGGCCGCGACGTTTCCTCGATCAAGCGGGCACTGGTCTCGGGCGCGGCGTTCCCGCCCTCGCTCCAGGCCGAGATCAAGGCGCGGGGCATCGACGCCTACCAGGCCTTCGGCACCGCCGATCTCGGCCTTATCGCGTTTGAGACCGCGGCGCGCGACGGCATGGTCGTGAACGAGGACCTGATCATGGAGATCGTCAAGCCCGGCACCGGTGATCCCGTGACGCCGGGCGACGTCGGCGAGATCGTGGTGACCTCGCTCGATCCGCACCATCCCTGGATCCGGCTGGCGCTAGGCGACCTCACTGCAGAGCTAGCGGGCCCAAGCAAATGCGGCCGGACCAATATGCGCATCAAGGGCTGGATGGGCCGCGCCGACCAGACCACCAAGGTCAAGGGCATGTTCATCCGCCCCGAGCAAGTGGCCGAGATTGGCAAGCGCCATCCCGCGCTGGGGCGGCTGCGGCTCGTCGTCGTCCGCCAGGGCGAGGCCGACGCGATGACGCTGAAGGCGGAATGCGCCGAGTCAAGCGATGCTCTGCGGGAGGAAATTGCCGCCACCTTGCGCGCGGTGACGAAGCTCGGCGGCGGCGTCGAGCTGGTCAGCCCGGGCGCGCTGCCGAACGACGGCAAGGTGATCGCAGACGAGCGCTAAAAGCACCCCAACCCCAATTCCCAGCTAACAGGGAATTCTGCAGGGAAAACTCGGCGGCGGAGCCTCGCTCGGCGTTGAAGCGCGCCAGCAAGTGCCTGGAAAACACGGCAGTTGGGCACTGAAGCGCCGAAACGGTATCAGGGAAATGTTCGGAGCCGATCAGGGAAGGCGATGCTCCCGAACAGGGACCGTGAAGCGCGGAGAAGCGTATCAACCCATCGCGGATGCCGAGATTTGAGCAGCTCAGAAAGATGTTCGAGCTACCCCAGCCCTACCTCCCAATGGCTGATTCCAAGACCCCACGGCGGCCTATCTCGATAGTCTTTATTACCACGCACCGCCAAAGACGTCCGGTAATCGATGTGGACGTGTTTTGGCTACCAGCGATCGGATGCACTTTTGCCGCCACGGCGCTAGAGATCGTAACGAGGACCGTAGCGCTACGGATTGAACGTTAAACGCCTGAGCCTCACGTCTGATCTTTGGGGGCCCTATTAGCATCCAGAGGGACAACATGCCCCATCTCGAACTACAATGGGACAAACGCAATAAGCGACGCTCGATTGCCGATGCCCTCAACGTTCTGCACCAGCACGCTGCTTTCGACGGGGCGCGGACCGTAAAAATCCGGATCGGCGGCTTGCGACTTCCCTCACAAGATATCGTCGGCTTGGTCGGCGTTTGTGCCGAGAACGCGGCGGCGGAGACAGCTTTAACCGTCACGCTCCCCACCTGCAAGAAAGTTTGGGCCCGACGTCTCGGCCGCGAGGACCTCGAAGAGTTCGACATCTTTCAACTCGACGGAGCGACCGTCCATGGCAATGGCAATGTCGAGCTTGTCGATGGGACGCGGCTTCGCGCGGTCGAGGTGGTCCCCGCCTTGCTGCCCTATAACGTGACCGATCTCGACTGGCGTATTCTACATCATACCATCGCGATCATGAAGGCCGAGCAGGAGTGCTACACGTACCCGATCCGCTTTGCGCAGCCCACCGATGCGCTCGATTGCAGCAAAATGCCGGCCCTCAGAGGGAAGGTCCCGCCGCGAAAGGAGATACTGCGGTACATTGCGAAGCAAGATCCTGCGCTTAAACTCCCGTCCAGGCAAAAGATAGACGACACATTGCGCAAGTTCGGTATGCTGTAGCCAGTCACCGCGTCGAATGCGGCGCCTCGGATCGGTTGCAGCTGCTTCAGGCGCTTTGTTGCCACAATTCCATTGGCATCACACTTGATGCAAACGTCCGAAAGATGCTGAATATCGGAAGCTCCTTCTACAACAAGGAGCTTCGACATGACGCTCGATCGAACAAAGGCCACCCGCAAACCACGGCCTAACACACCCACGGCGCTTTCCGATTCCCTTAAACGAACTAAGCACCTCGAACGTTTCATTGAAGGCCATTCGGAGGGTGCCAAGGCAAGCTCTCGCTTGTCCCCGGCTGTTCAGCGCGAATTAGAGCTGCTGCCACCCCTGTCCCTCAAGCGCGCGAAAAAGAACGCGCGAACGCACTCCAAGAAGCAGATCCAACAAGTCGCAAGCTCGATCCTGCGCTATGGGTGGACCTATCCCATCCTGGCCGACGAGGATCGGCGCATCATCGCCGGGCACGCCCGCTGGGAGGCGGCTAAGCAGCTTTCCATCAAGGACGTCCCCGTCCTGGTGATGCGCGGCCTCAGCGAAGCTGAAAAGCGAGCGCTGGCGCTTGCCGACAACAAGATTCCGGCGAATGCAGGCTGGGATCGCAAGCTGCTCGCAGAGGAACTAGGTGAGCTCGCCTCTCTGCTCCCCGAGTGCAACCTCAGCCTCGAGATTACCGGTTTTGAGCCGGCTGAAATCGACGGGCTGATGGCCGATTTCGGCGAGGCGGAGCAGGATTCAGCTGACGCATCCTGCACGCTCGGCGAGCAGCCCGTCAGCCGCAGGGGCGAGCTGTGGCAGGCTGGTTCGCATCGCCTGCTGTGTGGCGATGCCGGCGATCCGAGCGATTGGTTGACCCTCATGGGATCTGAGCGGGCCAGCATGCTGATCGCTGATCCCCCGTACAATCTGCAAATTTCCGCGACGCTGGGTCGCGGCAACATCAAGCACCGCGAGTTTGCGGTCGCGTCCGGTGAACTGTCGCCGGCCGCGTTCACCGCTTTTCTCACCGGTTGGATGCGGTGCGCCGTCCAATTCTCCAAGGACGCGTCATTGCACTACATCTTCATGGATTGGCGACACCTTGGCGAGATGCACGGCGCCGGGCACGCCGTCTTTGGCCCGCTGCAGAATTTGGTGGTCTGGAACAAAACGAATGGCGGCCAAGGCAGCTTCTATCGCTCGCAGCATGAGCTGATCTTCGTCTATAAGAACGGCGATGCCCCCCATCGCAACAACATCGAGCTTGGCCGCCATGGCCGCAACCGCTCGAATGTCTGGACCTATGCCGGGGTCAACGCCTTCCGCCAAGGCCGCCTCGACGAACTGGCAATTCATCCCACCGTTAAACCGGTCGCCTTGATTGCCGACGCAATCAAGGACTGCACGCAGCGCGGCGATCTCGTCCTCGATCCATTTTTGGGCTCGGGCACCACCCTGCTGGCGGCGGAGTGCGTCGGCCGCCGCGCCTATGGCATGGAGATCGATCCGCTCTACGTCGATGCCGCGCTACGCCGCTGGCAAAATATTACCAAGCGAGATGCCACCCTGGTCGCGACTGGTCAGACCTTCGATGAGGTCACTGCAGAGCGCACGACGACATCGTCGGAGCGCCGCGCATGAGCCGCACGCAACGCGGGCCAGTTCACGCGCGCAGAAAACGAAGCGACGTCGGTTACGGCCGCCCGCCCCCCGAGCATCAGTTCAAGCCGGGTCAATCCGGCAACAAGCGCGGTCGGCCCAAAGGCTCGAAGAACGAAGCGACCGTCCTCGACGAACTTTTCAATCGGAAAGTCGATGTCCGCCAGGGCGGCAGACTGCGAAAACTCACCTTGCTGGAAGCCATCTGCTTGCGATGTGCCGAAGATGCGCTGAAGGGGAATCTGAAAGCGGCCGCCTTCCTGCTCAACCGACGCCAGCAACTCGGTTTATCATCCGAGCAGCCAGCCAGCGATGTCATCGATATGGATGATCGTAAAGTCCTGGACTCTTTTGTCCAGCAACTGCGCGAGCAACTTAACGAACGAGGAGAGTCGGAGTGACCAACCATGACATTGCAATCATTGATGCTATTCTACGCAATGACTTTGTCAGCTTTCTCTATCGCTGCTTTCTTCATCTCAATCCCGGCACGAAGTTCTTACCGAATTGGCATATTCGAGCGATCGCCTACCAACTTGAGCGGATTCGTCGCGGCGAGATCACCCGTTTGATCATCAACATGCCGCCGCGTTATCTCAAGTCTATCACCGCGTCGGTGGCGTTTCCCCTCTTCCTACTCGGCCATGAGCCCTGGCGACGCATCATCACAATCAGCTATGCCGACGACCTCTCTGCCAAGCATGCAAGTGACTTTCGATCTATTGCGCACGCCCGTTTTTACCAGCGTGCGTTTCCGCGTATGCGTATTGCGCGTAGCACGGAAGGAGAGGTTCTCACGACCAAGCGCGGCTTCCGCAAGGCGACTTCGGTGTCGGGAACGCTGACCGGATTGGGAGGTGACCTCATCATCATCGATGATCCGCAGAAGCCCATCGACGCCCAATCGGAGACGCGCAGGAACACCGTCAACCAGTGGGTGACCAATACGTTGATGTCCCGGCTCGACAACAAGCAGACCAGTGCGGTGATCCTGGTGATGCAGCGCGTTCATCTCGACGATCTGTCCGGCTTTCTGGCCAGCTCATCCGACGAGTGGGAGGTGCTCAGTCTGCCCGCCATCGCCGAGACCGACGCCGCGGTCTCGATCGGTCCCAATCAATTCCATTTCAGAACCTCAGGTGAGGCGCTGCATCCGGTTCATGAATCGCTTGAGACCCTGCACAAGCTGCGGCAGACGCTCGGGCCCGATGTATTCTCGGCGCAATATCAACAAGCTCCGGTGCCGGTCGGCGGCGCAATGATCAAGCGCGATTGGTTACGTTATTATGACGCAGCGCCGCCTTTTGAATTTGGAAGCAGGATCATTCAGAGCTGGGATACTGCGGCCAAGAACGGCGCGCAAAATGACTGGTCTGTGTGTACGACGTGGCAGGTCGCGGACGGGAATTATTACCTGCTGGATCTGGTGCGCGGTCGGTTCGAGTATCCCGTCCTCCGCGACACCGCACTCGAGCTCGCCAAGCGTTTCAGGCCGCATGAGATCCTGATCGAAGATGCCTCCACCGGAATTGCTCTGGCACAGGAGCTCAGCAACGAGACTGACTGCTTCGTCAATCCCGTCAAGATCGAGCACGACAAGATCGGCCGCCTCTATGTCCAGCAGGGCAAATTTGCCGCCGGACGCGTCTGGTTTCCAAGGAACGCCCCTTTCCTCGCCGAGCTCGAGATGGAGCTGTTGACCTTTCCGCAAGGCCGTCACGATGATCAGGTCGACAGCATCAGTCAGGCGCTTGGATATGACGACAATGGTTACGATCACACCCTGAGTTGGCTCTGATGGGGCGTCATGTCGTAAGGCGAGCCTCTCCAACACCCAATCACGCAGCCCGAGCCGCACGATGTCGAACCGAGCTCGCGACCGGTCCAGACATGAACGTCAGAGCGCTCGTCGGGAACGACGCGCCCTTCGGCGAATGACAAATGAAGAAGAATGGCTCGAACTGCTTGGTCGCGTCCATCCGGCGGATATCGGCGACCGCCCGTTCGTTGATCAGGCATCCGCCAGCACGCTCTGGCCAAGAAGCTCGGTCGACGCAATCGTTCATCGTCAAACACGAACGCCGCGAACGGCGGATCGATGTTGTGGAATTTGTCGCGATCGCCCAAGCGCTGGGCGTTGATCCCGTGAAGCTGTTCTGGGAATTTCTGTCGGCTCGCGGTTGGTCACCGACGCAGCTCCGGCGCTAAGCCCATCAGCCTCGGTGATCGGGCGAGGAGCTTTGCCGCAGCCATCGGGCCGGTGCGAATGAATTTCCAGAACGAAGCCATCTGACCTTGCCTCACTCGCGCGCGAAGCTGAACAAGCGAAGCGTCCGCTTCTGCTGCACCAAAGCAGCCCGGTCGTAGCGCTCTAGCCCTTGAAGCCCCTTTAGATCTGCCGGCAACGGGCCGGTCACAATCGCGGCCAACATCGCCTGCCGCAGGCTGCGGATCCGCAGCAGCGCGAGCTTGGATCGCGCAAGCGCCATCGCCGCATCGGGTGAGACCTGATGCCCAAGCCCGGAAGCAATCGCGACAGCAAGATTCGCCGCCTCGGCAGGATCATCGATAGCGCTGCGCGCCAGCCCATGACGCAGCGCGTTTTGGCTGGATTTGGCTTTTCCACCTGCCGTTTTCGGACCGGTGCTACGCTCGGCGTTGCTGCGATTGGCTTTGATTTGTCGAATGGACGCCATCTTCGAGCCCCTGACTGGCATTGGTCGCGCCATCCCGAAAGCTCACTCCAACATCCTGATAGATCAAGAGTTTTAGGCTCCAAGGAATAGCAAAATCACTGCAGAAAAGACTGGCATTCCCGTGCAAAAGGAGCGTTACTAATCCGACCGGGCCGTTGGCCCCGGTATCTCTCCTCGCCGGTGCGGGGCTTTTGTTGGTGCGGCGGCAGGCCGCATCAACCTTAAGGAGATACCGATGGCCACGATCTCAGCTGACGGCGCCGAGGCGCCGCGTTCCGTTGTCAAATTCATCCCCAGCGACCGCCGCGCCTTTGTCGGCGGCTCGGATGCACGCATCATCATGGGCGATGATCAGGAGAGTCTCACGCGCCTGTGGCGCGAAAAGCGCGGCGAAATCGTGCCGCAAGATTTTTCGGAAAACCTGGTGGTCCAGCTCGGCACCGTCACCGAGGAGCTGAACCGGACCTGGTACCAGCGCTGCACCGGGCAGGTCATCATCGACGTTCAGAAGCGAGTGCGGCATCCCGTGCACAGCTGGATGGCGGCAACGCTGGACGGCGTGGTCGCGCAGACCGGTGCGGTGTTCGAGGCCAAGTTCATGCTGCCTTGGGCCTTTACCGAAGAGGCGGCGGCCGACAAGCACATGGCGCAGCTGCAACACAACATGTGGGTGGTCGCGTCACGTTCCGCCGCGCTCTCCATCATCACCGGCGGCGGCAAATGGGTCGAGATCACCGTGCATGCCGACCCGCTGTACCAGCACCTGCTGCTCACCGCCGAAAAGAAGTTCTGGCGCTGCGTCCAGAGCGGCGAGCCGCCGGCCCTGTTTGGGGTTGAGACGCCACGACCACGATTGGCCGCCGTCAAGGTGATCGACATGACCTCCTCCAATCTTTGGGCCGATTGTGCCGCCATCTACTTGCGCACCCGCGCCGCCCATGGCGAGCACGAGCTGGTCAAGCTCGAGCTCAAAAAGCTGATGCCCGAAGACGCCAAGGAAGCGATCGGCCACGGCGTTCGCGCCAAGCGCGCCAAATCCGGCGCGATCAGCTTCGATCCGGTTCAGATGGAGGCCGTCCATGCACCAGGCCAGTGAACATATCGGTGCGATCGCAGCCGCGCTGGCGCGCGCGCAGGCCGAATTGACCAACCCGGAAAAGACCCTCACCGCTCAGATCCGCTCGCCGTTCCTGCGCGACGACGACCGGACATTCCACTACGCCTCGCTCGCGGCGGGCCTCGACATCGTGCGCAAAACGTTGAGCCGGCACGAGATCGCCATCATCCAAACCACCCGGACCGACGTCACGACGGGCACCATCCACCTCACCACCCTGCTCGCCCATGCCTCCGGCGAATGGATCTCCTCGGATTGGCCGGTCTGTGCAGCGAAGGATGTCGAGGCGCCGCACCGCATGGGCGCGGCGCTGACCTATGCCCGCCGTTACGCTTTGTTCGCGCTGGTCGGGATTGCCGGCGAGGACGATCTGGACGCGCCGGATACGGTTGCCGGTCCACCGGGCGCAGCGCCGCCGAACCTCAAGCCCTCACCTAGCAAGCGCGTCCTCCACCGCGCGCAGCTGCTCCGGCCGGGCGAGTCCGCCGCGCTCCGCGAGCAGCTGTTGCGGCAGCTCGAAGCTCTGTCCGCCGGCACCGACCTGCTCGGCTGGGCCAAGGCCAGCCTCCCGCTCAAGAACACCCTGCAGGAACCGGACGCCCGCCGCGTCGAGGCCGCCTATCAAGTCAGGCTGGAGGCTGCCACCCGCCCGGCGGCGGCCACCGGCAGCCCGCCCCTCTCGGCGCGAGAGCACAACGTGCCAGAACATGCATCGGCTGCGGACACCGAAGCCGCGCTGCAGTCATCGTTGCCAGCCAACGAGGCACGGCTGGCCTACCCTAAGGAGCCGCCGCGCCAGCGCAGCAAGGTCCACCGGCTGTTTGTGCGTGGCCAGCCCTGTCTGGTCTGCCAACAGACGCCGTCCGATCCGCACCACCTCAAATTCGCCCAGCCCAGATCCTTGGGCCGCAAGGTCAGCGACGAGTTCACGGTCCCACTATGCCGCACTCATCACCACGAGCTGCACCGTCAAGGCAACGAGCGCGCGTGGTGGGCCAATCTGCAGATCTCTCCCCTGCCCATCGCGCAGGAGCTGTGGGCGGCAAGTCCCGTCCACGATCCAACCAACGCCAGACTCGCCAGCGCGGCTCTGCAAGCACATCTTGGTTCGGAGGTTTCGCCGTGATGAACAGGCCATTTCCACCCTCGTACCAGGTTACCGCGATCGCGCTGCCGGTCGAGTTCGAGGCCTTGGCGCCGCCGCCTTTGCTGCTGCCGGGTGAGAGTCTCGAGCATTACAAGGCGCTGCGGCAGGCGATCTTTGCCGACCTCGCGCCGCGATCGGCGATCGAATGGCTCCTCGCCATCGACGTCGCCGAATTGTCGTGGGAGATCCAACGCTACCGGCTGCTGCGCCACAAACTGCTTGAGACCTACCGCGAAAAAGCAATTGAGGCGACCTTACGACGTATCGACGTGGCTGGAATCGTCCCCGAATGCCAAGCCGAGGCCGAGTACTACACGCTGCAAAACGCTCTGAGCTGGCGGATCGATCCAATTGCGACAACCGAAATCGAGACGCGTCTTGCTGCTTACGGCTTCGATCAGCAGGCCATCAGCACCGAGGTCTACGTGCAGGCGCGCGAGGTCCTGGTGCTGTTCGAAGGTCTGCTTAACGCCGCACAAACCAAGCGCATGCTGCTGCTTCGCGAGATCAGGAACCAGCGATTCCTAAGTGGACCGATCAGCCGATCACGCCTCTGAAGGCGACCGAGCTAAATCGCCGAGGCGACTGACACCAGAGCATTTAAGCCCCTGGAAGATGCGGCTACTCTGTTTGGCCGCTGATTGCGGGGGAGTTTCCGGTGACGAAAAGCTGTGCCCTCACAAGCCATGCCAGCGCCGCCGAGCACACAGCAGAAAGGAAAGCGGCCCAAACCACGAGCGGCCGCGCGCGGCGCACGCAGGTACAGAAATGCGCCAGCCCAGCCGGATGCTGTAGCTTGCTTGCCTACTCCCCCAGATATCCTAAGGAGAAATGCACGCGAGCAACGAAAAACCCCGGCCAGGGCCGGGGCTTTAATCCTTGATCGCGAGATCAGATCAATACTTCGCGACGACGGGGCCCGTCCAATTGAAGCGGTAGACCAGCGAGGTCGAGATCGTCTGGTTCCAGCTGTTGGCGCGGATGCTGTTGCCAACGGGAAGGTTGGTACCGTCGAACAGCTCGTCAGAGGTCTTGGCGTTATAGAAGGCCGAACGATACTCGGTCTTCATGAACCAGCCAGGCGAAGAGATGCCGAAGAAATTCAGGCTGTTCTCGACACCACCGCCAACGAACCAGCCGTTGCGGTTGTAACCATTGAGATGGATACCGGCGGGAACGCCAGCCAAGTCGGTGAAGTTCGTGCTGCCGAAGTGGGCGCCGGAATAGCCACCGTTGACGTAGGTGAGAACGTTCGGAGCAACCAGCCAGCCTAGACGCACACCTGCGGCCCAGGAGTCTTCCAGCTTCTGCCGGCCGGTGATGCCAATGGTCGGATCCTGGATGGTAGCACGGATGCTGCCGAACTGACCGTCAGCGAAGAAGCCCGCAACCCAGGTGCCGCTGAACTGCCAGTCATAGCCGAGGCCAACGGTGCCGAACCAGCCCGAGCCACCCTGACGCTGATCGATCGTCAGCGGAATCGCACCGACAGTGGTCTGGACGTGCTGGTCGGCATTCGAGAGACCACCGCCGCCGCCACCGAAGATGTAGAAGCCGGTCCAGCTTGCGACGGGAGCCGCCATCGGTGCCTTCACATAGGGGCGGGCCGCAAGGTCGGCCGCCGAAGCCGAACCGGTCATCGCCGCAACCGCGGTCAGAGCGAGCAAAAGCTTCTTCATCACTAAAATCCCCAAGCAGAGTGCGTCGATGTCTTGGACAATCTACCTGGACGAGCCAAAAATGCTGTAACCAAAGGGCCACAGCGACGGGCAATCGAAGAGCCATGCTGACTAGCAACAAGGCAATTCTGGCTGAACTATTCCGCGACAACCCAGCGGCAATAGCGAGCTATCTGACTGAAAAGATGAGTGAAAACGACCTTGATGCCGCGCGGACGGGTCTCAGCCTCGTTATGCAGGCTCAAAACGTGCAGATGTTAGCGCGCGACGCCGGCTTAAGGCGAGATACCCTTTATAGAACCTTCGGTGGTCGAATCGACCCTCAGCTCAGCCGAATCTTGAAGCTCTACGACGCGCTGAACGTCGAGGCCGGGGTGGTGCCGGCAATTCCTTCTGAGGGGTTGAGCCGACCCAGCTCGATGTTAGCGGAGTCATCCAATTCATTCGCCCAGCAACTAACCAAAGCCTTAGCCGGCAATCGCTTCAACGAAGCAGTCCTTGCATTGAGGGAAGTCGTCTTATCTCAGAATGTCTCGGCTTTGGCGCGGGCCTCGGGAATTCAGCGCAGGACGATCTACAAGACGTTCGGCGGGACCGTCGATCCGCAGCTCAGTCGTATTTTGAAGCTTTTCACAGCGATGCAACTTCGGTTCGTCATCGTGCCGCTTCCACCGAGTTCGAGGCCACCCCGACCCAAACTTGGTCGATCGTCAAAAACATCTAGCTCCCTCTGAGCCGTGAATTCGCCCGGTAGCATTGCGAAAATGGCGCAGCAATCTGTGCGCGCTCCGCAACCACCTGTGCCTAGGCCGACTACTAGGGTTGCCCAGGCTAGGCGTAATCTAATGGACAGCCCGCCGACGGTGACGGCGCATTTGAGCTGCTGCCGGTTTGATGGACGCCAAGTTAGGCTAATCCCACCGTGCGCTCGAACTCAACCGGGCTTCGCAGCTGTGGCGGCTCTGTGATACCGCGAAAGGAAGCGCGTGCCGCCAGCGCGCAGCGCTCATAGCGCTCAAGCCCGCCGAGTCTCCTTGCGACCTCCGCCTTCGGTTAGTCCCATAGATCGGCCAACATCGCCTGGCGGATCCGTCGCACCCGCCATAGCTCGCCTTGGTCAAGCGCAAGAGCCGGGCCGCTTCGGGACTGCACTCATTCGGTGACGATGACGAGCGCGTTGGTGCGAGTCGGAAAACGCATCCTCGCAATAGCTGTTGCCGGGCAGCTCGCCTTAGCCTGCATTCCGATGGGATCGAAAGCCCTGACCTTCGTACCCACGTCTAGAAGGCCGATGACCAGCGGGATCGACAACCGCGGCAACCCTGCGGGCGAACTCAACGATGATAATGCCCGTGCCCAGATTTATCAGATCCGATCCGAGCCGATGGTGAAGCCCACCGGCTTTCGCGAATATGACGCGCGCTGGCTGTTCCAGAAGGAAATCAACCTGATGGGCGTGCAGGCGCTCGGCATGGGGCTGGGCGCGCTGATCGCCGAACTCGGTGTCCCTCGAGAGATCGTCACCGGCCATGATTTCCGCGGCTATTCTGCCTCGATCAAATATGCGCTGATTTCCGGCCTGATGGCTGCGGGCTGCAAGGTCCATGACATCGGGCTTGCGGTGACGCCGATGGCCTATTTCGCGCAATTCGATCTCGACGTGCCTGCTGTCGCGATGGTGACCGCCTCGCACAATGACAACGGCTGGACCGGCGTGAAGATGGGCGCCAATCGCCCGCTGACCTTCGGCCCCGACGAGATGACGCGGCTAAAGGAGATCGTGCTGAACGCCGAGTTCAAGAATCGGGACGGTGGCTCCTACCAGTTCCACGAGAATTATCCGGCGCGCTATATCGCCGACCTCACCAATCGTCCGAAGCTCAAGCGCAAGCTGAAGGTGGTCGCGGCCTGCGGCAACGGCACGGCAGGCGCGTTCGCGCCGCAGGTGCTGGAGGCGATCGGCTGCGAGGTGATCCCGCTCGACACCGAGCTCGACCACACCTTCCCGAAATACAATCCCAATCCCGAGGACATGGAGATGCTGCACGCGATCCGCGACGCCGTGCTGCATCACAAGGCTGATGTCGGCCTCGGCTTCGACGGTGATGGCGATCGCTGCGGCGTGGTCGACAACACCGGCGAGGAGATCTTTGCCGACAAGGTCGGCGTGATGCTGGCGCGTGACATGTCGGCGATTCACAAGGACGCGCAGTTCATCGTCGACGTCAAGTCGACCGGACTGTTCGTCACCGATCCAGTGCTGCAGAAGCAAGGCGCAAAGACCGCCTATTGGAAGACCGGCCATTCCTACATGAAGCGCCGCACCAACGAGACCGGCGCGCTCGCGGGCTTCGAGAAATCAGGCCATTTCTTCTTCAACCAGCCCTATGGCCGCGGCTATGACGACGGTCTCGTTTCGGCAATCGCGATCTGCGACATGCTCGATCGCGCGCCCGGCAAGTCGATGGCCGACCTCAAGAACGCACTGCCAAAAACGTGGTCGTCCCCGACCATGTCGCCGCATTGCGCCGACGAGGTGAAGTATGGCGTCATCGACAAGGTTGTGAAGCACTTCGAGGGTTTGCTGGCGAAGGGCGCCAAGATCGGGGATCAGGCGATCCGCGATCTCGTCACCGTCAACGGCGTGCGTGTCACCGTCGAGGACGGCAGCTGGGGCCTGGTGCGGGCGTCCTCGAACAAGCCCGAGCTCGTGGTCGTGGTCGAGAGCCCGGTCTCCGAGCAGCGCATGCACGACATGTTCGAGATGGTGAACAGCGTGCTGCGCACTCATCCCGAAGTTGGCGAGTACAATCAGAAGATCTAGCGACTACCGTAGCAACGTGGCCGTCGCACACACAGCGGTCGTAACCGCCTTCTCAGCCGCAAGCGGCTTAATTTCGCTTGTAGTCGTCTTCAATCCGGATGATGTCGTCTTCCCCGAGATAGGAGCCGGTCTGGACCTCGATCAGCTCCAGCATTATCTTGCCCGGGTTCTCCATCCGGTGCACCGCGCCCATCGGGATATAAATCGATTCGTTCTCGTGCACGGTCTTCACGCTCTCGTTCACGGTGACACGCGCAGCACCTCGAACCACGATCCAGTGCTCGGCCCGGTGGTGGTGCTTCTGCAGCGACAATCGTCCGCCCGGCTTCACCACGATGCGCTTGACCTGGTGGCGCTCGCCATTGTCGACCGACTGGTAGCTGCCCCAGGGGCGATGCACTTTCAGATGCTCCTCGGTGACCTTGGGCGCGACCGCCTTCAGCTTGGTCACGAGACGCTTCAGGCCGTTGGCATCCTGCTGGCGGGAGACCAGAACCGCATCCGCGGTCGCGACCACGACGAGATCGTCGACGCCTTCGAGCGCGACCAGCGCGTGGTCGGTCGTGACGTTGCAGTTGCGCGAATCCTCGAACACGGCGGTGCCGTGCGCCGCATTGCCTTGCACGTCCTTGTCGGACAATTCCCACACCGCGCGCCAGGAGCCGACGTCGGACCAACCGCAGGATACCGGCACGACAGCCGCGCGCGAGGTCTTTTCCATCACAGCGTAGTCGATCGAGATCGCCTTGGCCGCGCCGAACGCCTCAGGCTCCAGCGTGACGAAGCCGAGATCACGCCCCGCGCTGGTCACCGCATTGGACACCGCCTCCACGCTCGCCGCGTCCACCTTGCGATATTCGTCGAGCAGCAAGGCGGCAGGAAACATGAAGTTGCCGCTGTTCCAGAGATAGCCCGAATTGACGTAATCCGCGGCCTTCACCGCATCCGGCTTCTCGACGAAGCGTGCGACGGCGTGAACCTCGCCTGATATCACCTCGCCCGGGCTGATATAGCCGTATTCCGTCGCCGGCCGCTCCGGCTTGACGCCGAAGGTGACGATGCGCTCCTTGCTCGCGGCCGCGAGGCCTTCGCGGCAGGCCGCGACGAAGGCGGCGTTGTCCCGGACCACGTGGTCGGCGGCGAGCGCGAGCACGATCGCTTCACTCCTGCGTGCTTGCGCAAACGCCGCGCCAGCGCCGATCGCAGGACCGGAATCGCGGCGCATCGGCTCGAGGATCACGTCGGCTTCGATACCGATCTCGGCGAGCTGTTCCAGCACCATGAAGCGGCAGGCGGCGTTGGTGATGACAACAGGGCGGTCGAACAGCGCCGCGTCGGAGACGCGCAAGAGCGTGTCCTGGAAGGTCGAGCGCGACCCGAACAGCGGCAGGAACTGCTTCGGGCGCACCTCGCGTGAAGCCGGCCACAACCGCGTGCCGGCCCCACCGCACATGATCAGGGGGATAATTGTTTGAGACATGTGCGAGCGACTCATGAGAAAGACCATACACGATGAGACCTTCGAAGCAACAAAGCGACCCCATATTCGCGATCCTCGTTGAACGGGCGAAATCGGCGTCGCACTGGAGAACGGAAATGTGGCGCGCCCCCTCCAAGACGCCGCCGCTCGGTTAGGGCGTGAAATTCGCGATTCGAGGCGACGAGGACGTCGGCCCTCGGACTCGCGGATGTCCGCTCGACCTCATCGCCGTGCCGACAGGCACGGTCGACTTCGTCACCCCCACGGTGAAGCCGGAGAGCGACTGCGCGATCTATTTCGCAGCGGCGTAGAGGTAACAGAGATCGGATGACCCTCGCGGCGCGACGGCGTACCGCGATGAACACGGCATCGGCATCCGGCTTCGACAGATCCGTCGTGAAATCGAGCCACTTCGCCCGAACGTTGGTCGCGGCCAACCCGTCGAGACCGGGCTCGTTCGCGGCGGTGAAGCGCTGCCATCTTCTGTCGTCCTTGTCGACGCAGGTGAGGTCGTGACCGTCGGGCGGACTGGCGCCACTCACCCGAACTGCTTGCCGCCGGCGCCGCAGGTCCGGGAATCCTGGCGGCGAAATCGGTTGGATCGGCTCCCAAACGGCCCGCGCGCTAGCCCGTCGTGGCGTGCCGGCTATGCCGGGACCGTTGGTGGCGGCGTGGATGAAATTCCAGAACGTAGCCGAGCGGCCCAACATCAATCTCTCGTCGCGCTCAGTGATCGGAGCGCTCGCTTCTGTTGCGTGAGAGCGGCCCGCTCGTAGCGCTCAAGACCTTTGAGGCTTTTTACGCCGGCCAAACTCGGGCGGCCAGCATGTCCTGCCGCAAGCTGCGGATGCGTAACAGCGCGAGCTTGGGCCGTGCGAGCGCCATCATAACGTCCGGCGCGCCGGATGCGCGAGCTCCGACGCGATCACGAGGGCGAGATGTTTGGCTGCGCCCAGGTCGCTGGTCCCACTCCGCGCCAGCCCATGGCGCAGCGCATTTGGCTGGACCGGCCCTTTCCAACCGCCGTTGTCGGGCCGGTGCTACGAGTGGCGTTGCTGCGATTGGCTTCGATTTGTCGACGTGACACCATTTCAGGGGTCTCTGGCTATCGCTCGTCGCGGCACCGAAAGATCACCAGCACCCTGTAAATTCAAGGTTTTTTTCAGCACAAAAGAGCAAGAATCTTGCTGCAGAAAGGACTGGTATTCCTGCGCGATCGGAGCGTTTCTGATTCGAACGGGCGCACAAGCAGCGCCGGTATTCACCTCGCAGCTGCGGGGCTTGCGGCAGTGCAGCCAGCGGCTGCACGCGCCAAACACGGAGGAAGTGGCTTTTGTTGAAACCGACGGCGCTGAAGCGCCACACCAGATCATCAAGTTCAACCCACACCACCGGCGGCATTTCATCGGCGGCTCGGACGCGCGCATCGTCATGGGCGATGATGAAGAGAGATTGCTGAAGCTTTGGCGGGAGAAGCGCAGCGAGGTCGCTCCCGACGATCTCTCGGACAATTTGACCGTCCAACTCGGGACCGTCACCGAGGTCCTGAGCCGGGCTTGGTACCAACGATCAACGGGACGGATCGTCAAAGACATCCCGTCATCCCGTCCACAGATGGATGGCAGCCACCCTCGATGGCGTCGTCGAACAGACGGGCGCGGTGTTCGAAGCCAAGTTCATGCTGCCGTGGGCCTTCACTGAAGAAGCCGTCGCCGAAAAACATATGGCTCAACTGCAGCACAACGTGTGGGTCGTGGCGTCTCGCTCATCGGTGCTCTCGACTCATCACCGGCGGCGGCAAGTGGGTCGCGATCCAGATCCACGCCGACCCGCTGTACCAGCACCTGCTGCTGACCGCCGAAAGAAAGTTCTGGCGCTGCGTCCAGAGCGGCGAGCCACCGGTCCTGTTCAACGTCGAGGCTCCGCGGCCGCGGCTCGCAGCGATCAAGGTGGTCGACATGACCGCGTCCAATCTGTGGGCCAAGTGTGCGGCGAGCTATCTGCGGACCCGCGCGGCCCATGGCGAGCACGAGCGGGCCTAGGCCGAGCTCAAGAAGCTGATGCCCGAGGACGCCAAGGAAGCGATCGGCCATGGCCTTCGCGCCAAGCGCGCCAAATCCGGCGCGGACAGCTTCTATCGGATTGAGGTGGAGGGCGTCCATGCACCAGGCCAGTAAACACATCGGCGCGATCGCGGCGGCTCTAGCCAAAGCGCAGGCCGAATTGACCAATCCGGAAAAAACTCTCACCGCTCAGATCCGCTCGCCATTTCTGCGCGACGACGACCGGACGTTCCACTACGCCTCGCTCGCCGCGGGCCTCGAGTGCGCAAAACGTTGAGCCGGCACGAGATCGCCATCATCCAAACCACCCGGACCGAGGTCACGACGGACCACATCCACCTCACCACCCTGCTCGCACATGCCTCCGGCGAATCGATCTCGTCGGACTGGCCGGTCTGTGCAATCAAGGATGTCGAGGCCCCGCATCGCATGGGAGCGGCGTTGACCTATGCGCGGCGCTATGCCCTGTTCGCGCTGGTCGGCATGTCGGCGAGGACGATCTGGACGCACCGGATACGTTCGCCGGTCCGCCCGTCGCGGCGCCGCCGAACCTCAAGACCACGCCAGGCAAGGGCGTTCTCAACCGTGCGGCGGTGCTGCGGCCGGGCGAATCCGCCGCCCTCCGCGAGCAGCTGTTGCGCCAGCTCGACGCTGTATCGGCCGGCACCGATCTGCTCGGCTGGGCCAGGGCCAGCCTTCCCCGTAAGAACACCCTGCAGGAGCCGGACGCCCGCCGCGTCGAGGCTGCCTATCAGGCCAAGCTCGAGGCTGCCGCGGTCCCTGTGATTGACCAAGCGCCGCCTTTGGAGCACAGCTCGCCAGGACAACCATCGGGTGCCGACAGCGAAACCGTGCGGCAGCCATCACCCGCAGCGCAAGAGGCGGGGCGGGCCATCCCAAGGAGCCGCCCCGCAGGCGCAGCAAGGTCACCTCGCATTTGTCCGCGAGCAGCCCTGCCTCGTCTGTCAGCGAACCCCGTGCGATGCCTATCATCTGAAATTCGCCCAACCGCGGGCGCTCGGCCGCAATGTCAGTGATGAATTCGCCGTGCCATTGTGCCGCGCGCATCACGAAGAGCTGCATCGGCACGGCAATGAGCGCGCTTGGTGGGCAAACCTGCAGATCGGGCCGTTGTTGGTTGCGCAGGACCTGTGGGCAGCAAGCCCGGTCCGCGATCTGACCGCCGTCAACACCGCGTCTCTTGCTGCAAACCTTGGTTCGGAGGCCGCCACATGAACGGCCTGCTCCAAACCATGTGTGGGCTGACCGTCACGGTGCTGCCGGTCGAGTTTGAGGCATTGGCCCCGCCGCCTTTGCTGCTTTCCGGCGAACACCTCGACCATTACCAGGCGCTCCGGCAGCGGATCTTCGCGGATCTTGCGCCGCGGTCCGCCATCGAGTGGCTGCTCGCAATTGACGTTGCCGAACTGTCTTGGGAAATCCAACGCTATCGGATGTTACGGCACAAGCTGCTCGAGGCCTATCGCCAACAGGCGATCGAGGCAGGGCTCTGGCGCCGACATGGTCGGGATCGCGCCCGAGTTCGAAGCGTTACCGGCTGCTTGGCTACACGCCGAAACGGAACTATGAATCCTCGATTCGCGTCCGTTTTGGGCCGAGCAAAGGGCAAAGCTCGTCGAACGCGCCGCGGCCGCGATCCAAGCGGCTGAAGGACGCATCAGTCCGGGCGGCTGGAGCAATTGCCTACGCGTGAATAACTTGTCATTCGGTCAGGGCTGCTCGTTGGACACCCGGCGAGAAACCAAGCCATGCACCACTCTAGAGTATCGAGCGCGAGGCGTGTCTTCCCGAGGGCTGGATAGCCGCCATCCGATTGTCCGACCACAACAAGGCCGTGTTTCGATTACGTGCTTTTCCGGACCGACGGCAAAGTGAAACGCACGATTCGCTTTTCCGAAGCAGCGCGGGCGCGACGGGGAATTCTGCGCTTCAAAACGGCCAATGGTCTCGTCCAAGCGATCACCCGGCAGCTTAGCAAAAAGCCCGCGCCTCCTCAGCCACGCCAGGGCCGCGGAGCAAGCGGCCGAAAGCAAAGCAGTCAAACACCAGGACCGTCCGCGGGCGGCGCTAATTGAGCGCAGGTACAGGAAAGCTCCGAAAAGCTTGCCGTAGTTCCTTCGGAAATCTCCATTGAGCCTAGCAAGTGCGGCAATTCAGATAATGCTTTGAATTCATCAGTCATGCTTGGCTCGTCGCTTCAGGAGTGGGACCAGCACCCGATGAACCACTGTTTTGCCCGACGATGCAAGTTCCATTTCGGCTTTGCCGATGGACGCGATCGGCAAAATGAGAAAGAGGACATTACAGTTAAGGCTCACCGTCTCATGCTCCGATCGGCCAGCGAGGGATTGCATCGGTGCAATCGACACGGTTCCATTGCACCATCAAAGTAAGCAGGAAAAGACCATGCTAAAGCTCATCGCAATATGTACCTGCCTCGGCGCCCTTGTGTTCCTGCTCGCGCTCGTCTGGCCGACCATGCTTGCCCTCCGGTCCGAACTCGCGCAGAACAGGTCCGCGTAGGCTGGGCATCTAAGCTCCGGGCAGCTGGCTGCCAATCGCCGCGTGATAGTTTGGATGCTACTACCCTCCACCTCGCTCAAGAGGTGCGCCGCATGCAATCTTTATCTACTGTCGTTCGCGGCGCCGCGAGACCAATCTGTGAGGAGCGGCGCGATAAACGCCTCGAGGTTCGAACCGTCAAATAGATAACCAGCAATCCCAGCTGCTTGGGCCGCATCAAGATCGCTCTGTTTGTCACCCACCATGAAGCTCTCGCCGACGTCCACCGAATAGCGCTCGAGCAACGCTTTGATCATACCGGGTTGTGGCTTGCGGCAAGTGCAAGCGAGCCTGTATCGCGCAATTAGGCCCTCGGGATGATGTGGGCAATATTCGAACGCATCGATATGGGCTCCGATCTTAGCGAGCTCGCGCGACATCCATTCATGCAGGTTGTGAACGTGTTGTTCCTCGAAAAACCCTCTGGCGATTCCCGATTGGTTGGTCACGACAAACGCCATATACCCGGCATCATTGACTGCCTTGACGGCTTGACGGGCTCCTTTCACCCAGCGGATCTTATCCGGATCAAAAGCATAACCGTCCTCCTCATTGAGGACACCGTCGCGGTCAAAGAATACTGCGGGACGCATCTAATCCGCTGGCCCAAATTGCATGAAACGCACTCGACATCTTCGGCCAATCCCCGGTTAATTTCAACATGCCACGCGGTTAAGGCGCGATCGTGCTCTGCCAACGCGCGTTGGGGACCGCTTTTTGCTGCTCCTCCGGCGATTGCCCGACGGTCAGAGCCGCCATCCGAGGACCTCAAGTTGAACCAAACGCGCGCTCGGCCGCGAGCTCAGCGAGAGTTTAGGGTTCCCGTGTGCGATAGCAATGAACGGGCGTCGTGGACAAACGCGCCGTGCGGAGGTGTAGGATTGGGGGGTGCCAGCGCGCCGTATGAGCCGGCCTGAGCTCTGGATGATCTGCGCGGGAGGTCAATTATGGCGGCGCTGAATTCCTAAGACGACGTTTGTGTAAGCAGGTCATTTACGAAACCCCTCGGTGCACCGATCCTAAGGAGCTAGGGACAGGAAAAGCGCGGATCGTAAATCGCAACTTTGGCCACGACCCGATCTTTTCGGATCTTAAATACTCCTCGTTCGTAAGCGTCGTTCTTAGGCCACGGCTTTGAGGGCTTGAGCGCGGTAAGCCCAGGGCAGTAGCTGGTCGATGTCCCGGTTTGGATGACCATTGACGATGCCGGTGAGCGCGTCGGTCAGGTAAGCAAGCGGATCGACGCCATTCAGCTTACAGGTTTCGACCAAGGAGGCGATGATCGCCCAGTGCTCGGCACCGCCGTCGGAGCCTGCGAAGAGCGCGTTCTTCCGGTTGAGCGTGATCGGACGGATCGAACGTTCGACGGCGTTGTTGTCGAGCTCTATACGGCCATCATCGATGAAGCGCGTCAGACCCTCCCAGCGTGAGAGCGCATAACGGATGGCGTCGGCCAGCTTGCCCTTTTGACTGATCAAGGCGAGCTGTGCGCGCAGCCAGCGTTCGAAGGCTTCCGCCACCGGCCGGCTCTTATGCTGCCGGACGAGGCAGCGCTCCTCGGCGCTACGGCCACGGATGTCCTTCTCGATCGCGTAGAACTCGGCGATATGCCGAAGCGCCTCGTTTGCGATGGGCGCGGGACCGGGTGTGGCAAGTTCGTAGAAGTTCCGTCGCATGTGCGACCAGCAGAATGCAAGTTGGACGTCGCCACGTTCGGTGAGCTTGCCATAGCCGGCATAGCCATCGACCTGCAGGATCCCCTTGAAGCCTGCAAGATGGGCGATCGGTCGGTCGGCTTTACGGTCGGGCGCATAGACGTAGGCAACGCCCGGCGGATCAGCGCCGCCCCATGGCCGGTCGTCCGCCGCATAAGTCCAGAGCTGACCGGTCTTGGTACGTCCGCGGCCGGGATCGAGCACCGGCATCGTCGTCTCGTCCGCGAACAGCTTTGGCCGTTGCCTGAGCTTGATAAGGAGACGGTCATGCAGCGGACGCAGGTGGAAGACAGCTTGTCCTACCCAGTCCGCCAGCGTCGAACGATCAAGCTCAATGCCCTGCCGGGCGTAAATCTGCGCCTGCCGGTAGAGCGGCAGGTGATCGGCATATTTGGAGACCAGCACCTGGGCGACGGTAGCCTCGGTCGGCAATCCGCCCTCGATCAGCCTAGCCGGGGCTGGCGCCTGCATGACGCCATCCTCGCAGGCCCGGCAGGCGTATTTGGGCCGCCGGGTCACGAGGATCCGGAACTGCGCCGGGACCAGGTCCAGCCGCTCGCTTCTGTCCTCACCGATACGGTGCAACTCGCCTTGGCAGCAGGGACAGGTCTTGTTCTCGATGTCGACGATGACCTCGATCCGCGGCAGGTGCGCCGGCAACGCGCCACGGTTGGCGCGGCGCTTGCGAGCTCGCGCATCGCGGCCTTCAGGTGCACTGACGTTCTGTGCCGTCTCGCCGTACGCGGCGACTTGCTCGACGTCTTCCAGGCCCAGCAGCATCTGATCTTCGGGTAGCGTCTCCGCCCGCCGGCCAAACCGGTGACGCTGCATTTCCTTGATGATCTGACGCAGCCGTTCGCTCTCGCACCGCTCGGCAAGCAGCATCGCTTTCAGCGTCTCGAGATCGTCAGGCAGGGCGTCGCTCACACCCAAATCAGAGCATATTCGCCGCCATCTTGCGACGCGTTCGGCGCTCCCGATTCATTTCGCCGCAGCGCTGCCAACAGTTATCCGGGCTGCGCTGGCGGCGCCGTCTCCCGTGCCTCGTGCACAAGCCGCCAGTCCAGTCCTTCCAGCAGCGCCAACAATTGCGCCGCTGACAGGCGCATCACAGCGCTTACCCTCGTTCGCGGCTACGACCATCCTCTTCAAGGTTTGAGGGTCTCGGATTGACCCGAGGTCACGGAGCCAGCGACGATGGCGCCAATGATGTCTCGACAGCTTCACCAAACGCGCCTGTTAATTCTGTCTTAGCCAGAATCAGAACTGATGCCCAATAGGGGAACCGGGGATGAGCGGACTTTCGATCTATCTGGTGTTTATCACAGCAGGTTTGATCGCTGCTCCGCGGCGCGTGTCATGGCTCGCCGTGCTCGTGGCGATCACAGTTTCAGCCTATTGGGTAAAGCGCGATATTGAGGTCCGTCCGCCGATCTGTGAGTCCCGAAAGCGGCGGTTGAGGCACCCCCCGCCACAACAAATGACTAAATCGGGTTGCGGCCTTGTTGGGCCGCCGGTTCACGCTGGCGAGCTATCACATCGTCTTCGAACGCAAAGCCTTCAGGCTCGTTTTTCTATTGAGCAACGGTTGACCTCTCTATTTTGTTTTGGATGTCCTTGAGCCGTTCATGAACGTCCTTGATTTGACTGGCGAGCGGACCGGACTGAACTGCGATTTCGACGTTGTTCACCCGCTGATTGATTGCAACCAGTAGCCTGTAGGTTTGGTCCCGATCCGCCGCAGCTTCTGCCATCTTCTTGCGCTCGATTGCCTGCAACTCGACCACAGCATCCCTGCTCTCCTGACCGAGCTGCATTCGCTGGACCTCAGAGAGGCCAATTCCAATCAAATTGAATATGAGCAGAGCCATCAAGATGGCCCGGTTCGAAATTGATGTGATTCCTATATTCGACATGATGTCGAGCTCCCAAGCTTGTCTTTCTCGCGCTCAATCGTCGTTTGTGTTCGATCGATCATAGACCATTCTCAGCTCGCGGCGAGATCAGATTCGTCGCCCGGCCGGTCTAGGAAGCTATCCGAACATACTGAGCACGCGTTTTGCCGGGTCCAAAACCAAGAGTTGCAGCGATATAGGAGACGGCACAGGTGAAGAGAGTCAATGCTAGCGGAGAGACGTGCGGATTCCGACGAAGTCGCCTGGGGACTTATCGCCCCGAACGCAGCCACGCTTCGAGCGACCTGTTTCAATCGGGTAGGTGATTTTCGACTTGAGCGCACTTGGCCTGTTTTTTCAGCAGATCATTAGAGGGCTCGACAGCAAGGGCATTCTATACCCGCGACGCGCAGTAGCCCGCGCGTGTTCCGAGCGACCAGTAATGTCGATACTTTCACTCCCGCTGGCGGCGCTTCGATGGCGCGCGCCACGCCATCAACGCCACACGTCGACGCACGCGGACGGCCGGCCGCTCAAGATCACCTTCGGCGAGATGAGCGCGATGGGTTTGCGCGGCGTCCTGGTCTATTGCCACTGCGGCCATCACGTTTCGCTCGATGCGGATCGCTGGTTGTCCGACCTCGAGCCGCGCTCGTCTATCAGGCGTGCGGCAGCCGTGGTGCGGACGCGCGGCCAGACTTCGAACGCGGTGACTCGCGACGCGCAATCATGGGTCACCAAGGGGTGGATAGAGCCGTAGAGGCCGCCGACTGAGGCGGCCTTACTACATCAGCATTGAAAAGATGACTGCAAGAGGATCACGGCCGATGTCCGGCCCCCGATCATGGGAGACACCCGTAAAATTTCCAGGTGATAGACCCGCCGGCATGCGCACCCGTAAATTTCCGAACCCTGATCAGCGATCTCCTGAGGTGGCTGGTCGGCCAACATTAACTTGGCAGCTAGTTACCGATCTGCCATTATGACCTCAAATTGTGATTGGTAGGGCGCCGTGTTTCGATTGGCTGAAAAGTTCCCGTCTTGGGTATGTTGGGCGCTTATCGTCAGCGTCGGCATTTACTGTTTTGTTCATTTGCCGATGTAACTGTCGATTTAGAGGTTTCGCCACGGCGGAGTTGCGATCCGGGATGGAATCGAAGGCGCTGCCGTTTGGATCTACCTTTCAGTGTTCCTTTTCCTTGCGCCAACCAATCGAGACGCGCGCAATCTCGTTCCGAGGGCGGCAGAAGTGCTTGAGCGAGTTACTGCGACAAATAGGCTTCGTAGGCGCGCTTCAGGCCATCGTGAAGCGACGTCGTCGCGCGCCAGCCGAGCTTGTCGAGGCGACTGATATCGAGCAGCTTGCGCGGTGTGCCGTCAGGGCGGGAAGTATCGAAGGAGATGTCGCCGCGATAGCCGACGATCCCGGCGACGACGCGGGCGAACTCGGCGATGGCGATGTCCTCGCCGGTGCCGACGTTGATTAGCTCCGCGCCGGAATAGGTCTTCATCAGGTGCACGCAGGCATCCGCCATGTCGTCGACATAGAGGAACTCGCGCCGCGGCGTGCCGGTGCCCCAGACCACGACGCTCTTCGCGCCCGACAGCTTCGCTTCGTGAAAGCGGCGGATCAGGGCGGCGACGACGTGGCTCAATTCAGGATGATAATTGTCCCCGGGACCATAGAGGTTGGTCGGCATCACGCTGATGAAGTCGCTGCCATACTGGCTGCGATAGGCCTCTGCCATCTTGATGCCCGCGATCTTCGCAATGGCATAAGGCTCGTTGGTCGGCTCGAGCGGGCCGGTCAGCACGCTGTCCTCGCGCAGGGGCTGCGGTGCGAGCTTCGGATAGATGCAGGACGAGCCGAGGAACATCAGTTTCTCGGCGCCGTTTTGATGCGCGGCCTGGATCACGTTCGCGGCGATCGCGATGTTGTCGTAGATGAATTCGGCGCGCATCGTGTTGTTGGCGACGATGCCGCCGACCTTGGCCGCGGCGAGGAAGATCACCTGCGGCCGCACGCGCGCGAACCAGTCGAACACGGCGGCCTGGTTGCAGAGATCGACTTCGCGCCGGTCGACGGTCACGACGTTCACATTCTCCCGCGCCAGCCGGCGCACGATCGCGCTGCCGACCATGCCACGATGACCGGCGACGTAGACGCTCTTGCCGGTCAGCTCAAACGGCACGCTTGCCATTTGCGACCTCCCGCTTGGCATCAGCCAGATCGCTCGCCATCATCTCCTCGACCAGCTGCGCGAAGGTCCGCGTCGGCTTCCAGCCAAGCACCTGCCGCGCCTTGCTGGAATCGCCGATGAGGAGATCGACCTCGGTGGGGCGGAAATAGGTCGGATCGATCTTCACCACGACCTTGCCGCTGATGGCATCGATCCCGGTCTCGTCGACGCCTGCGCCGCGCCATTCGATGCGGCGGCCGACTTGCGCAAAGGACGACTCCACCATCTCGCGCACCGAGTGCATCTCGCCGGTGGCCAGCACGAAATCGTCAGGCTTGTCCGCCTGCAGGATCATGTGCATGCCTTCGACGTAATCCTTGGCATGGCCCCAGTCGCGCTTGGCCTCGAGATTGCCGAGATAGAGCGTCTCCTCCAATCCGACTTCGATGCGCGCGACGGCGCGGGTGATCTTGCGAGTCACGAAGGTCTCGCCGCGGATCGGGCTCTCATGGTTGAACAGGATGCCGTTCGAGGCAAACATGCCATAGGCCTCGCGGTAGTTCACCGTGATCCAGTAGCCGTAGAGTTTGGCCACGCCGTAAGGCGAGCGCGGGTAGAACGGCGTGGTCTCCTTCTGCGGGATCTCCTGCACGAGACCGTAGAGCTCGGAGGTCGAGGCCTGGTAGAACCGCGTCTCCTTCTCCATACCGAGGATGCGGATCGCTTCCAAGAGGCGCAGCACGCCAATGGCGTCCGCATTGGCGGTATATTCCGGGCTCTCGAAGCTGACCCCGACGTGGCTTTGCGCGGCGAGATTGTAGATCTCCGTCGGTCGGATCTGCTGCACGAGGCGGATCAGATTGGTGGAGTCCGTCATGTCGCCGTAATGCATTAGGAACGGCACATCGCCGAGATGCGGGTCTTGGTAAAGATGATCAACGCGCGCGGTGTTGAAGGACGACGAGCGCCGCTTGATGCCGTGCACGGTATAGCCTAACGACAGCAAATACTCGGCGAGATAGGCCCCGTCCTGACCCGTCACCCCGGTGATTAAAGCGACCCGTTTGGTCATGGCCTACCTTGTTCCCGCGCGCATTTGAGATAAAAGCAGGCGCGACAAGGCGCCAGCGAAGCATGTTCACGTACGTCTTCTTGGACAGATCACCATTCGCACGTCAACCCCCCGGCCTCGGCGTCTGTCAAGCGACTGCAAGCTGATTGGAAACAGTGACCTGGCCAACCGACGGGACAGTGGCCAGGTGGTCGCAGATTTACCCCGACTTTCCCACTGGGCCTCCACGCGAACTCAGTTCCTCAACCTGGCATGGAGACACAGTTCTTCGCCCGCGCCTAGAGGATTGCGCGAACCGGCCTCCGGTTCTGCCGCCTGAACGCTCGGCCGAGCTGCGGGACGGCTCCTGGGCGCGCTTGCGCGTGAGGAAGGCGAAGGACTGCTGGTCTGGGTCAAGGCCAGCCTCCCCCGCAGGAATACCCTTCTGGAAGCGTACGCACGCATTCTGGAGGGCGCCTATCAAAACAGGCTGCAGGAAACCGCACTTGCGGAGCTTGATTCAGCAAACCAGGAGGCCTCATTAGGGACGGCTGCAAGGCCGTCCGCAGCAATATCCGACGGGGTTCATGCAACGGCAGGTCCCTCCTCCGAAGAGCACATCGGTCTCGCCTTCCGAAGGAGCCTCCGCGCAGGCGGAGCAAGGAGCACCTTGCCTTCATCCGCTGGCCAGGGTGTCTCGTGTGCCAAAAGACCCCTGCCGACGCGCTCATCTGAAGTTCGCCCAGCCACGGACAGTGGGAGAAGGTCAGCGATGAATTCACAGTGCCGCTCTGCCGATCCCATCATCAACCTCTTTACCGGCACTGCAACGCGCGAGCTTGGTGGACAAACTTGCAGATTGATCCGCTGCCGATCGCACGGGAGCTTTGGGAGGCGATCCAAATGGCGGAAGGCGCAACACTTGCCGCATCTCCACAACACCCGCTGTCTGGGATACAACGTCAATGAATGACCCTATGAAACGACCGCATCCGCAAGCGCACTCTGTCGTGCCGCCCCAGTATTCAGCGCTCTGCCTTCCGCGGCAGCTTCTGCCCGGGGAGAGCATCGAACACTATCTCAAAGCCATCGAAATGACGCTTCGTCGCATCGATGTTACAGGTATCGCTCCTCACCTCCGAGACATCGCCGAACACTACACCGTCAAGAATTCTCTCGATTGGCAGCTCGACCCGTCTGCCGCGAAGCACGTCTCCAGACCTACGGGTTTGATGAACACGCGGTCAACACTGAAGTCTACGTTCAAGTCCGGAAAATCCTCGCCCTGTTTGAAGCATTGCTGAACGGCGCACAATTGCGGCGCATCTTTCTCTTGAAAGAGCTCGCTACTTTCGTAGAGCTCGATCTGATTGCAACACTCTTATGAACCTGGCATCCGGGCGACTCGCGTCCGGCCAGAAGAAAGCAGGTAGAGCAGCAACATAAAAATTGACGGCGAACAGGCAAGGGCTCTGGGCAGAAACGTCCGCAAGGAATTCGCTGTCCCACTCCACTGTTCACATCATCAAAACCTAGTCGCATCGCGCGGCCCATTGCAGAACTGGAAGCGCCGCCAGCAAACGCACCACCGGAAAAGTCACTCCGGACCCGAGAGCGCGCCCGTCCCGCTGGACGTTGACACCGTTCGGAAATGGCTAAAACAAGCGGCGGAATACTTACCGGGAAAGTAATGTTGTCGAATCTCTGGGACAAACATACCAGAGCAGAAACAGAGCTGCGCCGCCATAGCTAACTAGGATTGTTGAGAGAGGCACGTTCATGAAGACGGTGGGCAAGATGGCGCTGGAGGTCAATATGAAAGACGGCCGCAATCCCGCCGATGCTCCATTCAAAAGTGTGAGAACCAATCCGCACATAAACGCGGTGGCCGGAGCGAAAAGGAGACCAACAGACGCCACTCCCTCCGTAGCGAAAAGGGAGCCGTTAAGGTTTCCGAGGTGATACTCATTAGCCAAAATCACCCCGAGCTGCTCCTGGTAAGGACAATCAGAAAATTTTAAAACAGAGATCTGACAGAAATACGTGAGGGCGTGTTTCGAGAAGAAATCATTGTAAATGTCCAAAATGCTCGAGGGGATCGCCAGCATCCGGAAGTTCACGGTTCCAAAGACCGTGAGCGCATATCTATCAAGCGAGAGAAAGAACAATACGCCCGTACTTATGGGTATAAGGAGCGAAAGGATCACGGCCGTCCGGGGCTTAAAAGACGCTGTGAGTGCTGTCATGAAAAGCAACCATGCTGGGGTAAGCAAGGTCATTTTATTGAGACTTATCGGATAAAATAGACAGGCAAGCAGCAAACAAGCTGCAGCCTTCCATCGCGCCCTCCTTTCTACGAAGCATGCAAACGCAAATGGCAAAAGCGTCGTCGACGTGCAAAGAATGAAATAATTTAGCCAAGCTGGATGTGTTATGTCTTGCCGCGCGCTGTACATTCCCTCAAGCCCGACGAGTCTAAACCCCTGAGTTGCTCCGATCCCGATAACGGCGAGGGCCAAAAACATGATGGCTATCGGGAGTCTATTGAATGCGCGTGTGGAAAGTCGATAAACCTGTGGAAGTGGCGCGTTGATCAATACGGAAGGTACTGCCAAAGCAAGAAAGGACGCTACCGCGGAAAAGCGTGCCAGGACGAGATCGTATTCAAATCTGGAGAAATAGCTCAGCCAGATGTACCCGATCAGCAGGCTATAAAGATAGAACGATACAAAGTACCCGAAACTGAATTGGCTAGAGCCAAAGAAGAATGACATGAACGCCAGCAAGCTTACTGTAAGTGCAGCTTGGAGCGCGCTCTGCTCGTCAAACAAGATGTGGAAGCTCGGATACCATTTCGAAACGAAGACCAGTGAAATGCAGCAAATGGCGGTATAGCACAGAACAAGCGCTGCAAGACCGCTTTCGGACTTCCCGGAAGCCGAGCGAATGATGGCATCACTGCTGCACACGTCCTAAGGCCCTCTTGAAAAACTTACCGGTAGTTGTTTCGGTTAACGTTCCCAGCTTTTCCGAGGGGCGCCGCCGGCCGCCTGAAGCAGGCCCACGGCAGCAAAGGCAACCAGCACAGAAATAACGAACGCGAGCGCAATCACCCTCAGGAGACGGGACGAGTTCGGCGTGGGCGTCACCGTTGTATACATGACCGACGAATTTCGGGTCAGCTCTACCTCAAGATGCGCTTGCAGCTCCGCGTTCGCCGAATTATCTCTGTCGGTCTCCAAGAAGGAGTTTTGTGCGACGAGGTTCGAGCGTTCTTTCCTTGCGCTATCAGTCAGGTTATTCAAACTAATTCTCTGATCGCGCATCTCGCGGATCTTCAGCTCGCTTCCGAAATCCTGATTGGCCGATTGATAGGCTTTGGAAATATCAAGTCCAAGATTTTCGCTCTGAGTCATGAGATCGTTGACGACGCTTTCGAGTCTCTGAACAACTTTTTCATTCACCGCGATCTGCTGGGTTAGATTCTGCGTTCTTTCGGCCGCCCGACGATTCGCCTCATGTGCTTGTTGGCGCCTCGCTTCCACCAAGGGCGACGTGTCAGCGATTATCGCCTTAGCTATCGCGTCCTGATACTTAAGCGCAATGCCTTCGGCGCTGCCGTCGACCGTGCTAGATATGAGTATGCCTGTGCCGAATCCATTGTAACTGGATGCGAGTAGCGCAGTTAACGCAGTCTGAGATAGCGCGCCGTTGCTTTGCAAACTTTCCACCGCAGGGCCGGAGAAGAAGGTGGCCGCGCGTCGTGCGAGCTCATCGGCAGACTCGAGCGCCTCTCGCTTCCCGTTTGCGAAAGTGCTTCCAATTTGCACTGCGGTCCTAACTAGAACCTGCTGCCTTGTCGCATTGAGGACGCCGTACGCAAGCCCCGTAAAGGTGACCAAAAAAACGATCAACAGAGTGCGCCAGCGCAGCAACGCAATTTTTAGAAGATCAGCGGGATTCATTGGGATCACGTTACCATCCGGACAGTCATTAGCAGCGGCCGCAACCTGTCACATAAGAGGATCGCAGCCAACACATTTACATAGATCCTTGATCTCAGACCCCTTTTTTGTATAGAGGCTTCTCTTCGAATAGTCCTTTTGGTTGAGAAGGGAGGCGGGCGCGCGGGTCTAGCACGTTTGAGGTATGCAGTTTTAGTTTCGCCGAGAAGACAAGTCGTTCGGTGTTCCCATGATCCTGTCTAACATCGATGTCCATCGCGGGCAGGCCGAGAATCTGGCGTTCTTGACCTGCCACTGAGTATTTCCTCCAGAAGGAGCTAGAGTCCGCCCCGAAGAAGGACGGACAGATGAAGCGAGCACGGTTCGGCTATCGCCGCCTGTTCGTCCTGCTGCGGCGGGAGGGCGAGCCATCGGGGATCAACCGGATCTACCGGCTTTATCGCGAGGAAGGGCTCACCGTCCGCAAGCGGCGGGCTCGCCGCAAGGCCGTGGGGAGCCGGGCCCCGATCCTAGTCGAGGCCAAGCCAAATGCCCGCTGGTCGCTGGACTTCGTCCACGACCAGTTCGCCAATGGCCGACGCTTCCGCATCCTCAACATCGTCACCAAGGAATGCCTGGGCGCTATTCCGGACACGTCGATCTCGGGGCGGCGCGTGGCCCGCGAACTCACGGCAATCGTCGAGCGACGCCGCAAGCCAGGAATGATCGTGTCCGACCATGGCACCGAGTTCACCTGCAACGCCATGCTGGCTTGGTGCAAGGACGCAGCCATCGATTGGCACTTCATCGCACCGGGAAAGCCCATGCAGAATGGCTTCGTCGAGAGTTTCAACGGCCGGATGCGCGATGAGCTACTCAACGAGACTCTGTTCTTCGATCTCGATGATGCCCGCGCCAAAATCGCCAATTGGGTCGCCGACTACAATCTCCAGCGTCCCCACTCGTCGCTGAAATACCTGACCCCCGCGGCCTACGCCGCCCACCTCACCGCAACGGACGATCGGCTGCGCAACCCCGACCAGCTCCGCCGATCGTCGGTTGCTCCACGCGCGCCACTTGGCGTACAAACCCCCGAGACTCTAACTCCTGCTGGATGAAAATTCAGTGGCGGGTCAGTTCGATCCCAGGCAGTCATTACCTACAGGGTTTCGCCAACCCAGTTTTGGAGACTCGCGATATCAATAAAGAGCAAGGAGAGCGCGTGCCAATCCTTGATAAACTTAGAGGAACTGGGTCCTCCGATAGCCGGTCTGGAAACTAGAACACTTCGGAAATGGTAGTTGAAGTTTCAGAACAAAGTGGGGCCGCCAAGGGCCAGCCTCAGGCCCTCATCCATACTGAGAGGAGCGTTCCATCCGATCGATCGAGCTGCCGAAGTATCGATCTCCATTGAACCCAAGAGACTGTCACGCAGTTCCGGTTTGGCGATCTTGACTGCTAATTCCAGGAATTTGAATGGAACGGGCAGCAGAATGGGCGACTTGTTCATGGCGTTTCCCATTCGCCCAATAAACGCCGAAATTGATAACTGTTCAGCGTCTGCGAGAAGGTACGTTTTGTACGGGCTATGTGGCTCGAGCTCGATCAACGCCGAAATAAAGGACGCGAGGTTCTGAACACTGACAAAAGATCTTCGGTTGTTGACAAGGCCAAGGGGAAGTGGAATTCTAAATCTGATCGCCTTAACCAATTGGCGGAAGTTGCCGACTGCCTCGCGTCCATATACGAGGGGGGGGCGGACAATAGACACGCTCATTCGGGTTTCTGCCGCGAGCGGTCGAAGACCCAATTCAGCCTCAGCCTTGGACTGGCCGTAAACACCACGGGGGCAGAATTGATCGTTCTCAGTGAATGGAGCTCGACCGTCGGTGCAGCTTCCGTTCACAAGGATGGTGCTCAGGAAAACAAATTTTCGCACGTTCGCGCGGGCGGCATTCCGCGCCAAATGCAGAGTACCTTCTGTATTTACTGCTTTGTATAACTCTGCGGCGTGCTCCTCGTTCGGATGGTGGACCCGGGCCGCCAAGTGGACGACGGCCTCTACTCCAGCCATAGCGGTTTCCCAATTGGTTGTAGGTCCGATCGAACCGACCGCTATGTCGTTCTCCAGCGCCGGGCTAGTACGGACTGCACGGCGAACGAGATATCCCCGCGTTTCAAGAACCGGCACCAAGCTGCGCCCAATAAACCCATTTGCGCCCGTTACGAGTACAATCTGCTTTTTCATTGTTTCTAATTAAGTTGTAGTTCCGCTGCATCCCACAGCTCATCTACTACTCTCATGTATGCAGCTAACGCGGACTCTTTGCTGAACTTCCGCGCTAGCTCAACCGCGCGCTCTCCGATCAAATTATCATCGGATCTCCAAGCTGTGAGAATTGCGGTAGCCAATGAAGGTGCGTCTTCAGGCGCAACTACCAGCCCCACCTTGTTCTCCAGGAGAGTTAACGCCGCCTCAGTTTCGGGCTCCGAAACTAAAATAACTGGCCGTCCGATGGCTAGTAGATTGTAGAACCGACTCGGCACGGACATACCCGCAACATGCTTTCGGTAGGGAATCACCCAAATATCAGCAGCGGCAAGGAGCTCCTCCAATTGAGCATCTTCGACCCGCTCCAGTAGGGTGATGTTCGGTAGATTCGCTTCCGCCTGGAGGAGCCGTAATTGTTCGAAACCAGCCCCCCAACCCGAGAGCAAAAAGTGGATTTTTGATTCCTTCAGCAGTAACCGGGCAGCCTCGAACACAATTTTCGGATCATGGGTGAAGCCCAAGTTGCCGGACAATCCCACGACAAACCGAGTCGAAATTGGGCTCCGAAAAACGTTCTCGGCGGTAATGGGCCGGTGGCGCGGATGTAGAGTACACCAATTAGGAATCAGCTTTATCTTGCTTTGCATCATTGTGGGATAGCGCATCAGAGGACGCTCTGCATCACGTCCGATCGTGACTACTGCGCTCACTAAGCGGAACAGCAGTTTATTGGCACTCCGGATCGCCATGACAACCAAAGAATTCGGCTTGATAATGCCGGCCGCAATAAGAACCTCAGGGAATAGATCGTGCATAATGATTATCGACCGGGCGCGCTTCAGCCACGCTGCCGCGACGACTGCATAAGGCAAAACAAAAGGAGCCGTTACACTGATCACGACATCTCCTGCACGTAACTGCTGCGCCAGAGCGAAAAACATGCGGCACGCGAACAGGAATTCATTGACTCCTCGCCGGATCAGCGCGGACTTCGGCGACATTCGATTATCTATGCTGATTACGACGGGGTGGCCGAACCCTGATGGCGAGCACGTCGAGTTCGAACCACTACCCGAAAGCACCCGCACCTCATGCTTGATCGCCAAAGCAGATGCAATCTCACACATTATTGCGGCTGTTGTGCTTTGGTCCGGCGGATAGTGCTGCGTCGCCAAAACGATTTTCTTCGTGAGTGTCATCGATCCCAAGCCAGCATTCTTGGCAACGATCGAACTCGGCTGAGCTCGATCATCGCCCTCGGAAACTAATTCAACCATGAAAACAAAGCTTTCGGCGAATTAGCAGCTTGACCGATTCGGGACGAGCCCATGGCGTAAGATGACAACGTCGAAAGCGGCCCTTTATCAAGTTTTTGGTCGTTGCGCGGAGTGGCCCTTAGTATCCAAATCGATCGGCCAGAGCTCTCCGACTTGCTTGATCCCTTCGTCACGTCCATTCTGGAAACCAGCCCAGTAGCAGTATGAACCCACAAGGCCCAGACACGCAGTTATCAGAACGTAGATCATGGCCAGAGTTCCACAGCTTAGCTCGGTTCATGCCGGTCGTTTGTAGCAGCCGGTTGAACTCCGTCGCAAGAAGTAACTCAAGATCCTTCAAGGGCGCTTTAAGTGATTGAACTTGCTGGTCAGCGCGCTGAGGCTCTACTGTGCATTCACGGCGGGTTATATTCGCTCACCTGTCGTTTGAGTTCTTCTAGGCTTCTCAGAGGGTCTTCAGGCAAAACTCGATCACTACCAGCAGCAAGGCGACGAAGCACTTCAGCGTCGATTTCTGGTGAGTGGTGAGCAATATCCAAATAGTTATCAAGATTGTGGGTAATAGTCTTCGCTGTACGAAAATCATATAGCACGACATTCGGCAATTGCGTCAATCGTTGAGCGATGTAGGCATCAAGCTGGTAAGTTAGTTCAAGCGTCGCTGAAGAAAACTCTCTCATGGCAACGAAATGTAGGATCGAATAGGGAGTGAAGTAGAGCCTGAATTGCGTGTTTGGGTTGGCTTCAATTAACGCGACCGCGTCCGATTCAAAATTGCGCACCATTATGCCGTAGTCATAGCCCACTGAAATTTCCTTTGGGTGCTCCTTGTAGTGGGCAAACGAAGCCAATGCATTGCGCGAATTATAAGTGCCACGAATATTGAAATAAGATGGAAGTGTATTGATGTCGTCCGCAATATCGTTATTAAATTTCAGCACCTGAATCCAAGTAAGCGGAAGCACCAATCTTTCCAACACTCTTGTGGCACGCGCTGCAATTCCGAGGGACTCGCGGGCCATGCTGAGGCTAAATAGATAGCTCAAAAGTCCCTTGAGATTACGCCTGTAATAATCCGTGGGCATGTATTGATCGATGTCCGGTCCGTTACGGAATATCCAGTCATCCAACTGCCAGATGACTAGCTTTGGCTTCTTCGCCAACGCCGCTTTCAGCACAAAGCTTTGTTCCTTCGACGTCGATCCTGACATAGCCAACTTGACCGCTCGCACGCCCAACGTTCTGCTAATTTCGCTCGCCCGGTAGTGAACGGCCAAAGATGTGCCCATAAAAACAGCGTCGAACTCCTGACTCTCGATAAGCCCGGCCGCCTGCATCCTATCGTCACTTGAGTACATCGCCGGAAAGATACGCGCTCGGTGAAATAGTTGGAGCGGATCAACAGCAAAGTTAAGACACGCAACTAGGCCGGCGACCATTGCAGTTGCGCAGAGAAATCGCCTCAAATTGCTAGCGGCTACGCTCATCAAAACCTGAAATAGATAAATTCACTGTGCTGCTGAATTCCGAGAATACCAAATGCGAGCGCAGCGGCAGTAGCATAAAGGGGTAGTCGTCCGATAGGCTTGCCCAGCAACTTCGCTCCGACGGTTCGATTTTCGTGGTCATAGGCCATGATCTGCTGCGTGTTAGGAGCGAACAAGGCCAGCACGGCGTATATCGCGACGAACAGCGCGTGGGCCATTTCTATGCGGCTAAAGGCAATAGTGCCGGTATCGGCCATTTTCGACAGTACATGGAGCGCGGTCGCTAGGTCCGGGGCGCGGAAGAAAACCCACGCGATGACGACGGCCAGGAATGTCAAGATTAAGCTTGCACCATCGGCAAGAAGCGCCAAGCGTGGCGGCGCCTTAGGACCAAAATTGCTCCAGGCGTGATTAATGCAGAGATAGACGCCGTGCAGCGCGCCCCAGACGACGAAGGTCCACGCCGCGCCATGCCAGAGGCCGCCCAGCAGCATGGTAATCAAGAGATTGACGTAACGCAGGACGCGCCCGTGGCGGTTGCCGCCGAGTGGGACGTAAAGATAGTCGCGCAGGAACCGGGACAACGTCATATGCCAGCGCCGCCAGAAATCGATGATGGACGTGGCCTTGTAGGGCGAGTTGAAATTCAGCGGCAGGAAGATGCCGAACATCAGCGACAGGCCGATCGCCATATCGGAATAGCCGGAGAAATCGAAGTAAAGCTGGAAGGTGTAGGCCAAGACGCCGATCCAGGCCTGGGCAAAGGTCGGCGCGCCGGGAGCGAACGCCTGCGCGACCAGCGGCTGAATGCCGTCGGCGAGGCACGTCTTCTTGAACAGGCCAATGGCAAAGATTATCAGCCCGCACAGGATCAGATGCAGGTCCGCGCGCTTGGTCTCGGCGCGCTCGAACTGCGGGATCATGTCCTTGTGGTGCAGGATCGGTCCCGCAATCAGGTGCGGGAAATAGGTGACGAACAGCGCATAATGCGGCAGGGCGTAGCGGGCGACCTGCCCGCCATAGGCATCGACCAGAAAAGCGATTTGGGTGAAAGTGTAGAAGGAAATTCCGACCGGCAGCACGACATCGACGACGACGTGGGCCGAGAACAGCACGTTGAGATTGGCGGCGAAAAATCCCGCATATTTGAAGACGCCGAGCACCAATAGATCGCCGGCGACGCCCACCGTGAGTACGGCAAAGCGCTGCGCGGGACGCAGTTTGATTGCGATCAGGAGATAACCAACGGTGTAATTGAAGGCGATCGAGGCCAATAGCAACGGCACGAACTGCCAACCGCCAATCGCATAAAAAGCCAACGAGCCCAGCGCCAGCCAGACCACAGGTGCCAAATTACGGCTGCGGCCCAGGGCAAAATACCCTAGCCAAACGACCGGAAGGAACAGGAAGATGAAGGAATAGGAATTGAAAAGCATCGGACGATTCTCAGGCGCGGCAGAAAAAGCCAAAGCACAGAAGTTGTTAGACCACAACTTCCCAACAACCTGCGTGAACTGTAAACAGCGGCGTCGTTACATTTCGAAATGACGTTATTACATCAGGTGTCAACGGACAGGTTGGCGCAACTGGAACGAATAGCTCTGGCTTCGTTGGGTGCTGACACCGACCCGTCGCGTAACCTGCCCAAATTTTGCGATGGTAGCTTCGCCGGCCAACAAGTTGCGCCGCCGGCCGCCTTCTCCAAGAAACCCTTGCTTGTGAACACTGCCACCAAGCCGCTAACGTTGCTGCCTGGCGGCTCGCCGCGACAACTTAGGACACCAATCTAATAGGCTGGCGATGCAGCTTTTCACACCGACGACGCGCAGTAGGTGACGTCGTTCGGAGCCACTAGTAGTTTGAGGGTCAGGGTCATACACGACAATGCCGCGATACCGTTGTCGGTATGGTGGTGCCAAGAGCCTCGGGCGGAAAACCGTTTCACACATTTCCGGATCATGCCTAGCCCTCAAACTTGCGGATCAGAGCGACGACATAGTCCTGCTGTTCGCGGGTGATCTCGGCGAACATCGGCAGCGACAAGATCAAGTGCTGGTTGCGAGAGGCGTTTGGAAACTGCTCCGACTTGTGCTCGTAGCGGCCGTAGGCCGGCAGCAACGGCAACGCCGTCGGGTAGTTGATTGCCGTCTGCACGCCGTTCAAGTTGAGGTAGGTCGCCAGCGCGTCGCGCTTCGGATGCTTGACGGTGTAGAGATGATAGACATGCGTACGGCCGGACGCGACCTGCGGCACGTCGAGATTCTCGATCTGCTTCAGGCCGGCGTCATAGATCGCAGCGGCCTTTTGTCGGGCTTCGGTCCAGGCCGCCAGATGCGGCAGCTTGGCCGAGAGAATCGCCGCCTGCATGCCGTCCAGGCGGCTGTTGATGCCCTCGATGTCGTGCTTGTGCTTCACCAAGCCGCCATGACGGGCGAGCTTGGTCATGTGCTGGGCCAGGGCGGAGTCGTTCGTGACCACCGCGCCGGCGTCGCCCATCGCGCCGAGATTTTTGCCCGGGTAGAACGAATAGGTCGCGGCCGCGCCGAACGTGCCAATGAGTTGGCCCTTGTAACGCGCCAGGTGAGCCTGCGCGCAGTCCTCAATCACCCACAATTTGTACTTCCGCGCGATCGCCATGATTGCGTCCATGTCGGCTGGCTGGCCGTACAGATGCACCGGAATGATGCCGACGGTGCGGGGCGTGATCGCCCGCTCGATCGCGACCGGATCGATCGTGAAGGTGGCATCGTCGGTATCGCAGAACACGACCTTGGCGCCGGAATGAGTGATCATCGCGGATGTCGAGATCCAGGAATGCGCCGTCGTGATCACTTCGTCGCCCGGCTTCACCCCGAGCGCGACCATTGCTAGGTAGAGCGCGTCCGTGCCGTTCGCGCAGGAAATGCAATGCTTCGCGTCGGCGGCCTTGGCGAACTCCGCCTCGAACGCGTCAACGAACGGCCCGCGAATGAAGGCGCTGTCGCGGATGACGGCCGCGATTGCGCCGTCAATCTCGGACTTCAGGTTCTGGTACTGAAGGTGCAGATCGGCGAATGGTACTCGCATCAAGCCTCCTTGCGCAGCGCCATGCGGCGCGCGGGATTGCCGGCATAGGTGCCGGGCTCGGTGATATCTTTCGTAACGACCGCGCCTGCCCCGATCACGACATCACTCGCGATCCGGACCGGCAGGATGGTCGCGTTAGAGCCGATCGAAACGCGGTCTCCGATGACGGTCGTGCGCCACAGCTCCTTGCGTCCACGGGCCGGGCCGCCCGTTGCGAACGTATCGTTGACGAACATCACGCCGTGACCCACGAAGCAGTCGTCGCCAATGGTCACGAGCTCGCAGATGAAGGCGTGCGACTGCACGCGGGTGTGCGCCCCGATCGCCACGTCCTTCTGGATCTCGGTGAAGGGTCCGATGAAGCAGCCGTCGCCGATGACGCAACCGTAGAGGTTGCAGGGCTCGACCAGCTTAACCCCGGCGCCGAATCTGACGTCCTCGCGTACGCCGACCCGATGTACTTCCGGCATATTCATACGGTCAGCCCGAGTCGGCTCCTGCGCGGTTCGAAACGAAGCGCGACCTCGTTGCCGGTTTCGATCGATTCGTAAAGCGCCGAAATCAGTTCCAGGCTCTTTCGGCCCTGGAGACCGTCGACCAGTGCGGCGCGCTCGTGCAGCAGGCAATCTACCACGTGCTCGTAATAGGCCTGATGGCCAAATCCGTAGACGTTCGGCGGATTGACCGAAAACTTCTCGACGACCTCCTTGTCGCTCGGAAGCTCGTCGACGAAGCGCCAGTGCCTGATTTGGTTGACGGCGAAGCCGGCGATCTCGACCGCGCCCTTTTCGCCGAGGATCGAGAGCGAGCCTTCGAGATCCTTCGGACGAACCGCCGTCGTCGCCTCGATGATGCCCAGCGCGCCGTTGCGGAATTTCAGCGTTGCAACTGCGGTATCCTCGGTTTCGATGTTCACGAGCGCCGTCGTGGCGCGGGCGTGCACGCTGACGACGTCGCCGAAGAACCACTCCAGCATGTCGATGTGGTGGCTCGCCTGGTTCGTGAGCACGCCGCCGTCATAGGCCCAAGTGCCGCGCCAGGCGTCCTGGTCGTAATAGAGCTGGTCACGGCACCACCGCACCCGGACCGTTCCGAGCACTAGCTTGCCGAAGCGACCGGCGTCGAGAGCCTCGCGGGCCTTGACCACCGGCACGTTGAAGCGGTTTTGCTTGACCACGAACAGCTTCACGCCGGCCTGGTCGCAGGCCCGGATCATTTCGTCGGCATCCTGGAGCCGAAGCGCCATTGGCTTTTCGACGACCACGTGCTTACCCGCCTTCGCACAGGCGATCGCATGCTGGGGATGCATGCCGCTCGGTGTCAGCACGGTGACGACGTCGATGTCCTTCCTGGCAAGGAACGTCTCGATGTCGTAGTCTGCGGGTATTCCGAATTTCGTCGCAACAGCGTCGGCGCGCTCGCGGACCGGATCGCAAACCGAGACCAGCTTGGCATTTTCGATCTGATTGGAGCCAAGCAGATCCGAGTGCCGTTTGGAGATACGTCCGCAACCGAGCAAGCCGAATCTGAGCATGAAACCTTCTCCCTGATCACGCAGGCCGAGATCTGGACGTCTATCCACCCGTCGCAGCATAGACGTCTATACGCAAAAGCTCTTTTAGATCAAGCCAATTGGGACCCCTCTGGCGGGGTGACAACCCGACCGATTTCTCCGAGGTCGATTGCTTCAACCTGTCACCCGTCCTGGGCCTGCCACTCAAGTCTGAAATGAGAACCGCGAGCCTCGGGGGGCGCGAAAACTCCAAGAATGGACTTGGACAGTCATTTCGCCTAACAGTCAGCGAACCAGTCCAAAGACTGAGAGATTTCAAGCTAAGTTCAACGGCATGACCGACAAAGCTACTACCACGATTCTGGAAACACTTCAGTCGTTTCGCGTCACTTGCCTATCTGTCGCGGGGATCGCCTTCGTTCTCTTGGCCGCGGCTATATTCATTTTTGTCCAGCCCCGTTCGCTCATTCGGTCCGCAATCGAGATCGGAACCTTCTCCGTTAATGGAAGGGAGGAGCCGATCGAATCGCCGGAACTGCTCGCAAAGCGCATACCGGCGGTCTATGTGCCGGCCGCCCTTGGGGCACTGGCCAAGAACAGCGCGCAACTATCGACGCTGGGCGCACTCCAGAATTCGTCGGCCGACAGCATCGGCCAGACCGTGACCATCCAGACCAACGTCGATCCCGCCGCTGCCGAAGAAGCGAAAGCGTTCCATCAGAAGGTCATCGATCAGATCGTGGAAGAGGAAGCGCAGCGACCTCGTGCGCGAAGCCGCGGCCTTGCGGACGGCGCTGCTTAAGCGGATCAGCGATGGAGTGGATCGACAGATTGTTGACTACGGGAAGATGCTCGACCGGAGCTCGGGAACCTGAACGCATCACTGTTTGCCATCGAGGGCATCGCATCCGTTGGGCCCCTTGCGGCGCCGGTCGCGGCGGCGGCCTACGGGCTCGTCATCTCTCTCGGAAACCGGGCCTCGGCCGACCTGCCTCCGAGATTCGTCATTCTGTCGGGGGGATTGTTGAGCCAGGTGCTCCTGAACGTACAATTGGCCACGAACCTGCTGTCAAACGGGGCCCTGATCATCTTCATTCTCTGGTACTTTACGCCGAGGCCGGCTTTCGCCGCCCAGTCGGACCGAGCGAAGGCTCCGGCGCCTGCACGTTGAGAAAACCAATGCTAATCGTCGAGGTGTCGCATGCATAACGTTCTAATCACTGGAGGGGCCGGGTTCATCGGCCAAAATCTGGTGCATGCGTGGCGGGCGGCTCGCCCGGACGACCGGCTGGTCGTCATGGATGCGATGACATATGCGGCCAACATCCGCAGCCTCGAACCGCTGATCGCGAACGGCGGCATCGTCTTCGTCAAGGGCGACATCAGGGATGCGGGTCTGGTGCGCGCACAGTTTGACGAGCACAAGTTCGATCGCGTGCTGCATCTGGCCGCGGAATCCCACGTCGACCGTTCCATCGTCGATCCCGAGGCGTTCCTCCAGACCAACGTGCTCGGCACGTTCACCCTGCTCAAGGCGGCCCTCGATGCCTGGCGCGCCCCCGACACGATGCGGCATGCGCGCTTCCTCCACATCTCGACCGACGAGGTCTATGGATCGCTCGAATCGACCGCCCCGCCCTTCTCTGAGTCCACGCCCTATCGTCCGAATTCGCCCTATGCCGCCAGCAAGGCGGCCAGTGACCATCTCGTCCGCTCCTTCGTGATGACTTACGGGCTACCCGCGCTGATCACCAATTGCTCGAACAATTACGGTCCATATCAGCACCCGGAAAAACTGATTCCCCTGATGATCATCCATGCGCTGGAGGGCAAGCCGCTGCCGATCTACGGGGATGGGTCGAACATTCGCGACTGGCTGCACGTGTCCGAGCACTGTCGGGCGCTGATGACGGTCGTCGAGCGGGGATCTCTGGGCGAGACTTACAATGTCGGCGGCGGCAGCGAGCGGAACAATCGCGATGTCGTCGGCACGATCTGCGATCTGATCGACCGCGCGTTTGCCGGAAGTCCGGCGCTGGCCCCGCGCTTTCCGTCATGCCCGGCGGCGACTAACCAATCCTGCCGCTCGCTGATCCGATATGTCACGGACCGGCCCGGCCACGACCACCGCTACGCCATAGATGCGCGCAAGCTCGCAAACGAACTCGGCGAAAGCTGCAGCATCACCTTCGAGGCCGGCCTTGATCAGACCGTCCACTGGTACCTCGACCACCAGAGCTGGTGGGACGAGATCGTAAGCGGCGGCTACAAGGCTTGGCTCGACAAGAATTACAGCTTCCGGATCGCGGTCTAGCGGATGCGCATTTTGATACTCAACGCCGACTACCCGCGCTTCCTGGCGTGGCTGTACCGGCGCGACCCTGCCTTGTCCGAGGCCTCCTACGTGGACCAGATGTCGGCGAGGAACGCGACCCTGTTCGGCGTCGCCGATTTCTACTCGCGCAACTTCGCCGAACTCGGCCATACTGCGGCGGAGATCCACGTCAACAATTCCTATCTGCAATCGGCCTGGGCACGCGAACGCGGCATGGCCATCGAGGCATCTGCCGAAATCGCGTCCAGCAAGGTACTGCGGCTCCCCGGCTGGCTGCAGCGGGCGGCGGTGCCCTTCAAGCCGTTGCTGCGTCCACTGGCGCGGCGCGTGGGCCTCAGCCCGCGCCTCGACTCACAGAGCGAACGCATCCTGCTCGCGCAGATCGAGGACTTCCGCCCCGATCTCATTCTCAATCAGGACGCCTTCCACGTCGACGCGCGGCTGATTCACCGCATCAAGGCGTTGTGCAACCCATTTATCGTGGGACAGGTCGGGATCCAGCCGTCCCCCGGCGACGACTGGGCCGCGTACGATCTGATGATTTCGCAATTGCCGACGACGGTGGAGTGGTTCCGCAAACGCGGCAGTCGCGCCGAGGTCAACCATCTGGCCTTCGACCCGGTCGTGCTGGAACGCCTTCCGGCACCGGTCGAGGCTTCCGTCGACGTGTCATTCGTCGGAACGATTTCCGATGATCACCGCCAGCGGATCACGCTGCTCGAGGCCGTGGCGCGACACTATGATCTCAAATTGTGGGGCACGTTGCCGCGAACACTTGCTGCATCCTCGCCCTTGCACGCCTGCTTCCAGGGCGAGGTCTGGGGCGCCGACATGTATCAGGTGTTGCGGCGATCGAAGATCACGTTGAATTCGCACATCGACCTCGCCGGCCGGGAGGCCGGGAACATGCGCTTGTTCGAGGCGACCGGCATGGGGACATTCCTGCTTACCGACTTCAAGGACAACCTCCATACCCTGTTCGAACCCGATCGCGAGGTCGCAACATGGCGCACCATCGATGGCTGCCTGAAGACCATCGAACGATATCTCTGTGATCCCGCGGGCCGCGCTGCGATCGCGCAGGCGGGACAGGCAAAGACCTTGCGGGAGCACACCTATCGCCGCCGGACCCGCGAGATACTCGGCTTCCTCAGCCAAACCGGGACATCGCTATGAATCTTCGCCGTGCTGTCCGATTTCTCGGCAAGAAAGTCGTGAATGCGACTCCCATTCTGCGCCGGCACATTTTGACCTCGACCGACTATCGCGTCCTCGGCAGCCGCGACGAGGCTCGCCGCCTCCAGGCCTTGTCAGGCGGATGGTTGCAGGCGCGAACCGTGCAACGGCAAGAGAGTGCCTATCGAAGCTTGATCGCAGACATGCGGCACGGCGAGCCGCGCCTGGATTTCACCGTGGCTGCCCAAGCCGTCGCTGCCGTCGGATTGAACAATCCGCGGCTGCTCGAGGTCGGCTGCGGAAGCGGTTACTATTCGGAAGTCTTCAGCACTCTGGTGAGTGGAGGCGTCCAATATACCGGGCTGGACTATTCCGGCGCCATGATCGCGCGGGCGCGCGCGAACTATCCGGCGGAATCCTTCGAGGTTGGTGACGCCACCCGGCTGACCTACGGCGATGCGAGCTTCGATATCGCGTTCAATGGCGTGTCATTGATGCATATCCTCGACTACGAAGCTGCGATCCGCGAAGCTGCGCGGGTCGCGCCGTATTGCATCCTACACACCGTGCCCGTCTTCGCCTCCGATGAGGCCCCGACGGTGTTCCTACAGAAATACGCCTATGGCGCACCCGTCGTAGAGATCATCTTCTCCAAGAAGGAGCTCATGGCCTGGTGCGAGCAGGCCGGCATGAGCCTGAAATCGACCTGGAGGTCGATCCCCTACGACGTCGTCAAAGTGACCGGACGCCATTCGATCATGGAGACCTATCTGTTCGCGAAGGTCTGACAACGCTACAGCGGCGCCACGATCGTCTTGACGAACGGGCTCATCACATTGTCCATCAAGGCGAGTTCCTTGATCTGGCTCAGGCTCGCCCAGCAGAACATCGTCATTTCCGTTTCGATGACACTTTCATCGTCGAGGAAGGCGATGATGTTCTCATTCGACTTCCTCCAGAACCGGCCACCCTCTTCATTGTGCTCCGCGCGGTAGACGAAGCGCACGCCCTTCTCCGCGGCCAGCACTTCGACCATCGGAGGCCGCTTTCCGGCATGCGCCCGGCGGATGTTAGACCAAGTGCTCTGGATCGTCGGCGAGAACTGGATGATGCCGATGTTTCCGGGCTCCGGCTTGCCGCACAACAGGAACTGGACGCCGTCGGCCGGGGTCTCGCGCGTCAGAAGCGCGAGGATTCCGCCCTCGGGCTGATTATAGATCGGCTGATCCCAGGAGGCCACTTCACGCAGCTCCCCGCTTTGGACCCTCACGCCCTCGACACTGAAGAACTGCCCGCTTTGGTGCCGCACATTGCCGTTGTCGTCGCGTGACCAGCCGCGCACGTCGTTAAGGCCGATCAACTCGGCCTTAAAGGTGATCGCGTTGCGCCGCTGCTCGCGCCATGCAAGGAGCGACGCGGGATCCTTGGGCTCGATCTTGCGCGATTCGACCAACCGCTGGCGTAACCAATCCAGATGTGTGCGCTCGGCCATTACAGCACGTCCCGTAACACATCGATCACGGTATCGACTTCCTCATCCTTCAGGTGCGGATACATCGGCAGCGAAAAAATTCGCTGCGCTTTGCGCTCCGCCACCGGGAACTGGCCTTCGCGGTAACCGAGGTCGGCGCTGCCGCGCATGATGTGAATCGGCCAGCGATACGAAACGTTGCAATTGATGTCGCGCTTGGCAAGCCGCTCGAGCACGCCATCGCGATCGCTCGAGTGCTCGACCACATAGACGTAATAGGTGTGCCGGCTATGCGCGTTCTCGGCCGGCAGCCGCAGACCGGTGTCCTTGAGCCCGCGGTCATAGCGGCCGGCAATCTCGCGACGCCGGTCGATCCAGCCATTCACCAGCGGAAGTTTCAGCGCGAGGATGGCGGCCTGAACCTCGTCGAGGCGCGAATTGTAGCCGTGCCGCTCCGAATAATACTGGGTCTCCATGCCGTAGAAGCGCAAGCTGCGGGCGAGCTTCAGCGCCGCCTCGTCATTGCTCAGCACCATGCCGCCGTCACCATAGGCGCCAAGCACCTTGGTTGGGTAGAACGAGAAGGACGAGGCATGGCCGACGCTACCGGCCTGGCTATTCTTGTACAGCGCGCCTTGCGCCTGGGCACAGTCCTCCATCACCTTCAGGCCGTGCTTCTCTGCGAGCCTCATCAGCGGTTCGAGGTCGACGCACTGGCCGTAGAGATGGACGGGAATGATCGCCTTCGTGCGCGGGGTGATCGCCGCCTCTACCTGCGCGACATCCATCAGGAAGTCGTCGTCGCGCACGTCGACGAAGACAGGCTTTGCGCCGAGCGTTCGGATCGCCGAGACAGTCGGAACCGCGGTGTTGGGCACGGTGATGACCTCGTCGCCCGCCTTCACGCCGAGCGACGCGAGCGCGATGTAGATCGCATCAGTTCCACTGTTGACACCGACGCCGCCGGCGACCCCGAGGTAGGAGGCCATCTCGCGTTCGAACTTGATCCCCTCCTGGCCGAGGACCAGCCGACCCGAGCTGAACACGCGATCGACCGTCTTCAGGATCTCGTCACGAAGCTCGTCATATTCCCGAAGGTAGTCCCAAACGTTGATCGGCATTTCCTCTTCGTTCCTTCGTGTGCGATGGAGTGGTGTGGCTAGGCAAGCGCGGCGGCGATCTGGTCGCGGCAGTCGGCGTCCATCAGTAAGTCGCGATAAAATACCTCATGATCGCCGCCGTCGATAGCCGCCGTCACCAAAGCCAGGAAATTGGCGAATGTGTCGGCGGGTTCGATCACCTCGACGCTCTCGGCATTGCGCACGCGCTGGCGCAATTCCAGGCGAAAATCGGCGGGCGGACTGAACAGGCGCTCGACCAGAATCGAGGCCGAACGCGCGACTACTAACAGGCGGTTCTGGTATTCACCCTCGAAACTGTAGTGGCCTGAGAACACACCGCCGCTGGCGAGCCGGGCTTGCACCGAGAAGCCCATGTCCACGCCAGTCTGGGGATGCCGGCCGCCGCCAATCGCGGTCAGATGGGACGCCGGGCCGCCGCCCAGGATGCGGATCGTAGCCGCGGCATAGGGCCCCATGTCCAGGAGGCACCCGCCGCCTAGTTCGGCATGATTGCGGAAGTTGTCGGTGGGAAGCGGGGGGATAATGAACTGCGCAGCCACCTGCGTCAGCGGGCCATTGGCCGCGACGAGCCTAGCGATGTGTGTGAACAGAGGATGATGACCGAACACCGTCGCTTCCGCGACGACGCGCCCTGCGGCCCGCGCCGCGGCGACCGCACGCTGGCTGGCCTCCGACGTGATGAGCGCCGGCTTGTCGACGACGACATGCTTGCCTGCCGCCAATGCCGCCATCAGCCAGTGCTCATGCATGGCGTTGGGGAGCGACAGGTACACGATGTTGGCATTGGCCTCGCGCAAGGCCTCCTCGTAGTCGGTGAAAAAGCGTCCCGCCTTCGGCCAGTCAGCCGGTCGGGGCCGGCTCTTGCTCGCAATCGCGACCTCCGTGATGGCGGACACCTTTGCGGCAGCCGGCATTACGCGCCGTTCCGCTATGGATGAATAACCGAGGATCAGCAACCGCATCTGGCTTCTCGGGGTTAGAGCTAGCGGGCCGGCTCACGCGGCGCGGCTATGGCGCGGCGTGTGACCACGTCGAGGCCCCTGAGCACCACAGTCCTCACCCTCCGGAACATGTTGAGGAGATGATCGATGCGGCTGCCCACAGCCCATTTGCGCACGATTTCGCTGCAGTCGTCGGCCAGCAGTGGTGCGACGTCCGCTTCCGCTGCGGCGAGAGCGGCCACGTAGGGCTGATAGACTTGCCAGCGCATGATGGAGGGAAACGGCGCGTGAAAGACACGGTGGCTGTTGAAATAGTATCTTCCCACGCGCTTAACACCGTGGAAGTGAAAGAACAACAACCTGTACTGCCCGTCGATCCAGAGCGAACTGTCGCGCCACTCCAACCGCCGTTCGGCCAGATTCCAGGGTGCCAGATTGGCGCCCAGATTCGCGATGATCCGGACTTTTGGAAACAGACCCGGCAACTGGTCAAGATAACGCTGGTCGGCGAAGCGGTCGCCGTCCACATAGTCGTAGCACCACTCGATACAGCGCTCGCGCCACCAGCGGAGCGCCGCGATCCCCTCTTCGCAATTGCGGACGCTGACCCAGCCGACGTTGTAGACCCCAAACCTCTGCATATTGGAGAGGCGCTTGGTGAAGTGATGCGGGATGATGCCGAATGAAGCGTCCTTCATCTCGTCAAAGATCGGCTCGGGCGGCGCGAAGAAGAACAGGTCGCTGTCGAGGTAGGTGACCCACTCGGCATCCGGCTCGTGGGTAAGCACGTACAGTTTCCAGGCCGGCGAGCAGGTGAAGTAGTACTCGATCGTACTGCGGGTGGGTTTAGTGGCGGCGACTTCGGGATCGGCCACTTCGAAATCGCCAAGCCGGCACGGAACCAGATTCGGCAGACCGAGCGCGATCAACGCGCGGTAGCACGGCTCGCTCAAGCACAGCACCCAGAGCCGCGAGCCGGGTACATGTTGTTGGAGCGAGTGAAAAAGCGCCAATCCGCGCGCAATGTAGTTGTGGTCAAAGTAGGTGCAGTAGACGCGCTTCGCCATGATGCCTTGCCGGTGAGCAGGAGGGGCGCGGCGCACCGAAGTGCGGTGCCGTCCCCCTCCCTTCCTATCCCAGAGGTAGGGGCCTAGCAATGCAGCCAAGACCTCAGCCTAAAATACTGGAACAATTAACGATTTTCCTTTCCAGGTACGGTCTCGGTGTCGGCGCGATGGACCTGACCTTTGAGTTGGCTGCGGCGCGTGCTAACGGACCACCCTAAGTAGGCGTGAAGACTGACATAGAGTGCGAGCACATGAAACGCAAAGGAATCATTCTGGCTGGTGGTCGGGGAACCCGGCTCTATCCGTTGACGCTTGCGACGTCGAAGCAATTGCTGCCGATCTACGACAAGCCGTTGGTCTATTATCCGTTAACCACCTTGATGCTGGCCGGAATCCGCGAGCTGCTGATTATCACCACTCCGGAAGAGATAGACCAGTTCAAGCGGCTTCTCGGTGACGGACGGCAGTGGGGCATCGAGCTGTCCTTTGCCATCCAGGATCATCCCGGCGGGATCGCGGAGGCGTTCCTGATTGGCCGCGAGTTCCTAGCCGGCAGTCCCTGTGCGCTGATCCTCGGCGACAACATCTTCTATGGTGACAATCTGCGCGCCCTGATGCGCGACTCTGCCAAGCAGAAACGCGGCGCAACCGTGTTCGCCTGCTGGGTCGACGATCCCGAACGCTACGGCGTGATCGAGTTCGACGCAGCGCACCGTCCGGTGGGAATCGTCGAGAAGCCGAAGGCACCAAAGTCGAACTATGCCGTGACGGGCCTCTATTTCTACGATGAGCGCGTCGTCGATGTCGCGCGCGAAATCAAGCCTTCGGAGCGCGGGGAACTCGAAATCACCGACGTCAACCAGTGGTATCTCGAGCGCGGCGAACTGTATGCCGAGCGTTTTGGCCGCGGCTATGCTTGGCTTGACGCGGGCACACACGAATCCCTGCTGGAAGCGTCACAATTCATCCACATTGTGGAGAAGCGCCAGGGATTGAAGATCGCCTGCCCCGAGGAGATCGCATTTGCCCAGGGCTTCATCGACGCCGAGCAATTGCTGCGGCTGGCCGAGCCGATGAAGAACACCGCCTACGGGCAATATCTGATCCGCCAGGCGCGTGTCTAGCCGCAGCGCGAGATTGTGCCGCAAGCGCCGCATCGAAGGCCGGCCCCCTTACGCGCACGTCCGGGACACATTGATGCCGAAAGACGGTTGCAGCGTCGGTATTGGTGAGGTAGACGCCCAATGTTTGGAGAAGATTCTATGCGCAGGCCGCTCGTTTCGCTAGTGAAGGGCATCAATTTGGTCGTGAGGAAGGTTTCAGCCTTCACTCATTTCCTTCAGTTTGCCCTCCAATGGGGCTTCCACCCGCGTCCGGAATGGTTTGATCATTATCTCGATCAGCACTGGCAGTTTTCGTCCAAGAACAATGGCCTTTGGGTGGAGCGCGGCGTATTCTCGCGAATGGTACTGAAACCACGCTCTAGAATGTTGGAAATTTGCTGCGGTGATGGTTTCAACGCGCGGCACTTCTATTCCTCCAAAGCGTCGTCAATACTCGCCCTCGATTTCGACAAGGACGCCATTCCGCATGCAAAGCGGTATAATTCGGCACCCAACATCACCTTTATCCAGAAAGACATTCGCGAAGGCTTGCCGCCAGGCCCATTCGACAACATCGTTTGGGACGCCGCCATCGAGCACTTCACCGAAGCAGAGATCGACAAGCTGTTGCGCGAAATCGTCAGCCTGCTCGGCTCGGATGGTATCCTGAGTGGATACACTCTTACGGAAGCGGCGGACGGAAGGAAAAGCAACGAGCTCCACGAGTACGAGTTCAAGGACAAGGAAGATTTGCGGCGTTTCTTTATTCCGCACTTCAAAAACGTGAAGGTTTGGGAAACGATTTATCCAACCCGGCACAACCTTTATTTTGTAGCTTCGCAGAGCCCCATCGACGTCTTTGAATAGGTGACCTATAGCTTGATGGCATTAGGTTCTATATCCTGAATTTTTTGAGGTAGTTGGCGCATTAATCGGGTGTGAAGGGTCGAGTGACTGGTTGCGGCGCAGACCGCTCAACGTTCCGCGGCAGCCTTTCTGAGCAGGTGCTTGAACTTGGCCAAGACCTGTTCGGTCGGGTTCAGGTCAGCCGGGTATTTTGGCAGGAAGAAGAGCTTGGCGCCGACTGAGCGAAAGAGTTGGCGGACTGCTTCGCTCCTGTGGTTACCGAGATTATCCGACACAACGATATCGCCGCGTCGCAGGACGGGCAGCAGAACCTTCTTGCCGGCCGGGGCCTAAAGGTCGATTACCACCCGGTCTGGAACTGCGTACATGCCGAGAAGCTCAGCTTAAAAGAAGCGTGGCGGCTGGCGAACGCGATCGGCCAAAATCGCACGGCGGCGAGCCCAGTGGGCAAAGTATCAAGATCACGTCGAAGCTGAGAGGCTGGTCTTCTTCGACGAGACCTGGACGCGGACCGATATAGACCCTTGCGGGGCGGGTGCAGACTTCACGCCAAGGTTCCCGACGCCGCTGGAAGACCATGACCTTCCTGGCTGCATTGCGCGATGACTGGATCTATGCGCCGTGGCTCATCGAGAGGCTGCGCGAGCTTTCTGGCAACGAGCCCGCGTATGGTGAAATCGCCGTCCTTGATCCGCTGCGACAGCCAGACCGCATGCTCGCCCGAAATCGCCGTCGGCTTGTAGCCACCGATCTAACTCGGCTCGACGCTGCCGATCCCCCGCTTCATCCAGCCAATCGCAGTGCTGATTGCCACCCAAATAGGTGTGTGTGTGCTTGATAGGGACATGCCGCACTCAATTGCCCCGACGAACCGCTTGCGAATATTTCAGCAAGTACGGTTTGCCCATCCATGCTGATCTCCTTTCAGCCAAAACGGTGAATCAGAAACAAGCTGATTTGAGATCCTAATCGCTCAGTCTAAACTCATCCCGCTTTAGGGCTGGCTTGGGACGCCGACCCGCCTTCAACGTACGGATGCGACATTACGCGAACGCGATCTAGCGGGGGAGCGCAGCTTTCAGCCTTTGGCGAATGCCTTCGATCGACAGCGGGATGGCAACCAAACTGGCAACAAACAGCCAAAGTACGCATTCGAGAATGAAGCGAGTCCAGCCCGTGGAAGGCAGCGCCGATCGTATTGCTATTCCGACGCCCCACCCCGACATGATGATTGTGCTTGCTATGACCGCCAGGAATAGGGCGTGCCGGAGCGGGTGTTGCAGGGTCTCGCGCATGATGACCAGCGTTAGCAGGCAGAATTGGATCCCCACATCGCTTGCTACAATCGCGATTGCCGCGCCCAGCGGCCCGAGCGGAGGAACGAGGAGCAGAGACAAGGCGAGAAAGACCGCCAGCTGCACCCCCTTGGTGCGCAACAGCAGGCTTGCGCGGTTGCTGTAGTTGGCGTAGCTCGACGCGACGACCGCGGGTGCGACCGCGGCCGCGCCGCTCAGCAGCATGATCGTGAGCAGCGGGTCGTAGGGTATGTTGCCGTGCGTCCAGATCGAAAAAAAATCCTGCCAGAACGGCAATAGTCCGGACACCACAGCGCTCGCTAGCACGGTGACGAACATAGAGCCACGCGCATACAGGTCGCGCAACCGCTCTACGTCACCGACGGCATGGTCGTGTCCGAGTTCGGCGGCGAGTGGCAGCGCAGTCTGCAAGCAGAGGGCCCGCAACAGTCCCGCCACGACCCGCGTCAGTCCCCATTGCGCCACCGCGACGCGGTCGAACACCAGAGCGCTGACCAGCATCACCGGAAGATTCTGTAGCGTGAGTTCCGTTGCCGCAGCGAGCCCGAAGGGAGCCGCCTTTCGAAACTGTCCGATGATCCAGCGCGGGGAATTGTCGGACCTCGCACCTCGCAAGAAGGGGAACAGCCGCGGCGCGTCAACTGCCAGAAGATAGACGGTAATCAGCACCTGGGCGGCGACATAAGCGAGCGTAACGGCTAGGAGGCTCCCGATCGAAACGATCGCGATTAATTGGCCGATCTGTCCGGCGGCAATAGCCCAACCCTGGAACCAGGCGGCGCGACCGTATAATCCGCGCGCGCGATACAAGGCGGCGACTACCCCGACCGGGAGAGTCAGCGACGTGCCCGTGGCCATCACTACGAAGGCCGCGTCGAAGTCCGCGATGGCCCGAAATTTGAAAACCGTCGAGGGCGAAACCAGTTGTGCGCAACCGAGAATGATGAGGGCGATAATGCCCGCAACGCCGAGATAGATCCGCAGCAGCCCGCCATAGAAGCTCCCCGTTCGCCCGTCGCAGTCGGCGCTGGACTTGAACGCTAGAAAGCGATTGATCGTACGAAATTGCAGCCCGCAGTCGGCGATCAGGATCAGATTGCCGATTGCATAGATCACAAGCCAGGCGGCGAGGACCTCGCTGCTCCAGAAATGCAGGAAGACCGGGATGAGGAGGACTTGTTGCGTCACGCCCAGAACCAGCTGGACCAGATTTGCCGACCAGCCTTGAACAAGGCGGCGAACCCGGCTATGACGCCCGGAGTCGACCGACCCTAAGTTTCTGCTTGCATTGGCTTTGTTCTTCAAGGCCATCTCTCTCCACGAGACGAGCTAGCAGCCTCGCGGATGGATGTCGATATGATTTCCGTCGAGACCTCGTAGCGGTCGACATGGATTGGTGAGGAATGGGATCCGAGTTCATACCCTTTAATCGGCCGCATCTGACTGGAAGCGAACTTCGCTATATCGAGCAGGCGCAGCGGAATTTCCACCTGTCTGGAGATGGCACGTTCACGAAACGCTGCCACGAGTGGCTTGAGCGGAATACCGGATCTTCCAGGGCACTGCTCACGCACTCCTGCACGTCCGCCCTCGACCTTGCCGCGTTGCTGCTCGACCTCGAAAGCGGCGACGAAGTCATCGTGCCCTCCTTCACTTTCGTCTCGACCGCGAACGCATTCGTGCTTCGCGGTGCGGTACCTGTGTTTGTCGATGTTCGCGAGGACACGCTCAACCTCGACGAGCGGCAGATCGAGGCCGCGATCACGTCGCGGACGCGCGCGATCGCCCCGGTGCATTACGCCGGCGTCAGCTGCAACATGGACCCGATCCTGGCGATCGCCGAGCGTCACAACCTGAGCATCGTCGAGGATGCCGCCCAGAGCATCATGGCCGACTACAAGGGACGCGCGCTCGGGGCGATCGGACGCATCGGCAGCTTCAGCTTCCACGAGACCAAGAACATCATGTCCGGCGAAGGCGGGTGCATCCTGGTCAACGATCCCGAGCTCGCCACCAAGGCCGAGATCATGCGCGAGAAAGGAACCGACCGCAGCCGGTTCTTCCGCGGCGAGGTCGACAAGTACAACTGGCAGGATGTTGGCTCATCCTTCCTGCCGAACGAGATCACCGCGGCGTTCCTCTGGGCCCAGCTCGAGCAGGCCGAGCGGATCACGGCCGAGCGGCTGACGATCTGGAATCGGTACCACGGCATGCTCGCCGGACTGGAGCAGCAGGGCGTGCTTCGCCGGCCCATCGTGCCAGGCGACTGCCGCCAGAACGGGCACATGTATTACGTCCTGCTGTCCCCGGAGATCGACCGCGGCGCTGTTCTCGCCACGCTCAAGGAGCGCGGAGTTCACGCAGTATTCCACTATGTACCGCTTCACTCGTCGCCGGCAGGGCGGCGATTTGGCCGCGCTGCCGGCGAGCTCAAGACTACGACTTCGGTATCGGAGCGGCTGATCAGGCTACCGTTCTGGATCGGCTTGAGCGAATCGCAGCAGCAGCGGGTCTGCGACACCCTGCGGGACGTTCTCCTGCGCTGACCCGGAAAGCATAGCCGTCGTTGCTACGGCCTCACCGTCCTGGCCTGCTCGCACGCATCAGCAGCCGCTTTGAGGTCTCGCACCGGCTTGTAAAGGCGCTGCTCGAATTTGGCCGGCGCGAACGCCCGGACCGCCTGGACCGCTCCGACGTCCTTGTAGTCGCGCGAGACGTCGATTCCGAAGGGGCTGAGCACGTCCAGCGGAAATGAATCGGGCGAGCCGGGCTCCGTCAGCAGCCAGGACGCGACGAGCCGTGCGCAGCCGACATCTGCCAACGCAGCTTTCAGAAAAGTGCTGCTCCCCGGATATCCGGCACTTAACCAAGCGGCGCCCGGGGCCGTCCCTCCAAAAGCATAGACGGCGCCGGGACTGACGCCGCTTAAATCGATCACCGGGCTGCCCGGCGCAAATCCGTTGTCGGCCGCAATGATCCTGAGATTACGGACATAGGCCGCCGTCTCTGCACTCACCAGCAGTATCTGATTGCCGCTGCCGAATTCGGTCGCCGTAGTCTGCATTCGCAAAGGCGCCATCTGGCGATAGGGATGTTGTGCCGAAGCAAACACAATTTCCATCGTTGCAAGTAAGGCCGCCGCAAGGACGGGTGTCAGACGCCACCGGGCGAGAGCCCCTTCTGGCGCGGCGGGCGCGGCCTTGAGTACGACTGCAGCCAACAGCCAAAAAAATCCGACGCGCGCGCCCTGTTGCCAATAATTGTTGTTGGTTCCCAGCGCGTACACGTACGGCAGCACGACGAAGAATACGGTCGTCGCAAGGATCTCACGCGAACGCAGCGCACCTCGCCACGTCGAAAAGAACAGTGCGGCGACGGCGGTGGCAAACAGGATCGCGCAGAACATCAGCGGCTGAAATGGTTCGTACGAGATCGTCGGGTTCATCCACCCGAGACACACAGAAACCACGACTGCCGAAGCGATCGCGGCGATGATTGCGGAGGCGAACCTCAGCGCCGGCTTCGCACTGGCGGTAAGCACGACCATGACGAAGGCCAGGACCAGGAGTCGCTGAAAATTGACGTGCTGCTCCTGGCTCAAGGTGAAGTCATCCAGGTGAAACAGATTCCCGAGGGACTGGCCGGCCGCCATCAAAGTGCTGAGCTCGAGGCCCCGCTCGATGCGAGCGACAAACCCGCTCACAGAGCCATCGATGGCCAGCGCCACGAAGATCAGGATCAATAGCGCGGTTAGAACAGAGGCGAGCAATCCGCGAATCGAGAATCTGCCGATAGCAATCGTGTATGCGAGTACGACGGCGCCCAGCAGAGCCGCCCCGGGCGGCTTCGCAAGAAACGCCAACGCACCTCCCGTACCGATGACGAACCATCCGCCGAGTCTCAGCCGCGGCGAAGGGCCGCCACTCAAGATCGCTCCGATGGCGGTGACCATCAAGGATGTGAACGCAAGGGAGTTGTAGTTCGGCGTCGGCAGCCACAGGTCAAGGAAGGCCAGCGCGCCGCTCGCCGTCACGAACGCCGGGGTGAACAGTCCCCTCACCGGCAAATTCGATCCCGTCTCGGACCGGCCTGCGCGCAACGTGTGAAGCGTGGTGAGGGCCAGGAGGAAGGCACAGAGAAATATGCTCAAGACGTTCGCTTGCCGGAGCAACGCGACGTTGTGGCCGAGCAGCCGGTACAAAGGATGGTAGACGAATCCAAACTGGGTGATCGACGCGGGGTACGCGTGCGGGCCTGCAATCCAGTTCAGGTAAAAGCCTTCGTCGGTGAATTCGAACCCGTGCCGGCACAGCAGCAGCACCCAGATCAGAAGACAGATGCTCGCCGCTAGCGATGCCCAGGAAGCTGCGGCTTCGAATCTCTCCGCCAAGCGCGCACTTCGCATGTTTCCGATTACGGTCGATGATTTGTGATCGTCAGGCAAAGACAAATCCGAAGGCGCGGCCAGCCAGGCCCGGAGGCTGTAGCGGATTTGATGGGAGTACGCTAGCTGGCCGGCGCCGTCCGCCCGGCTGCCCGTCTTCAAGCAGCTCTCAGAGGCCGTCGGATTGGCCGTTTTTGGGCGTAGAACGTGGCACGAAATGAGCGAACGACGTATCGCTGGCGGTCGGCATCGTCGGCCTGCCACCGGCATCCGCGGGCGGGCCCGCGGGAGCGGCAGCGTCCGGCCGTTGGAGCGCCAGCACCTCGCTGCGCTCGCCCTGCTTGAGCGTCACCTCGCGGGGCTGGACCGAGGTTAGCGACCAGCCGCCGAGCGATTCGCCCAACCGCAGGCGCACCACCTTCTGATCGGTACGGTTCACGAGGATCGCGATGGCGTCGCCCTCACCCACGACGGCCTCGACCAGTAGCAGCGGGGGCGGCGCGGCGTCACGTGAGACTCTTCGACCGGGGATGCGGCAACCGCGCGCGGCGGCGGCCGGCGCGTGGCCGAGAAGATCGGGCGTTCCTGGGTCACGGCCAGCACCGAGAGCGGCACCGACCAGAGCGGATTGCCGCGGGGAGCCGGCTTGGTTGCAGCCTGCGTCGGCCGCGGAATCGGCCTCACCGTGCCGACATCAATGCTCTCGGCGGGGCCGCCCGCGGCGTCGTCGGACAGGATGTTTACGCACGAGCAGATGGCAGCTAGGGCTTCTGCAATGCCAAGGACTACGCATAACACAGCCAATCCCGTCGGTCTCAGCCGCCCCGACATCGAAGTTCCCCCTGCCACCAGCCCACCAGCGGCCGCGCGCGCCAGCGCGGCAAGCCTTCCGCAGCAAACAAGTTCCGATGCGCCTCGCCTTCAACCCGCACCTGAGGTCTGCGCAGAACCCGCCTTGCCGTCCGACATGTTGCAATGCGTGAAAATGTTGCCCAATGGTCACGCCCGCTGAAATTGCAAGGGAAATGGGCAGGAACCCCGCGCAAATGGACCTCCGTTCATTGCGGGTCGTCGCGACGCATGGTGCGGGCCCGGCCTTGCCGCGTGCTCCAGTTGCATAATTCCGACGATTTATTTTGGCGATTTGAGAAAATCCGATGGCTGGACCGACAATGGCGCGTGAAATGATCGATTACAGGCTGCGCTCCGTCGTCCGTCACTCCCTGGCGACCCTGCTCGCGACCACGGCGCTCGGCAGTCGTCGCCGCGCACGCCCTCGACGGCTCCTGGGTCGGCAGTTCGTCCTATGAGTGGACAGACGGCACCAATTGGAGCTCAACTCCGAGCGTACGGGTCGACACGGCGACCTTCTGGACGACGGGCCCTACACGTCACCAGCAGCGGCCTCGTCGCGCCGGCCTACACGATCACCACCAGCGACGTCTTCCTGGTGAACGGCGCTGGCATCTTCAACAATTCGACCAACGCGCAGACCTTCGACGTCGGCTCCAGCATGGTGTTCCAGAATTCGAGCACCGCGAGCGGCGGCAGCAACTTCTTGACGTACAGCGTCAGCGGCGGCGCGATGATCTTCAAGGGCACCAGCACCGCCGGAACCGCCAAAATCACCAACAACGGCGACATCGAGTTCAACAACAGCGGCAATGCGGGGACCGCGACTATCGTCAACAACGCGGTGATCATTTCAACGACACCAGTTCGGCGAATGGGTCCAACATCACGAGCACCGCGACCGGTTTCGTGACATTCAACACCTCGTCCACCGCGGGCACGGCGACGATATCCAACAGCGGCGCGCTGATCTTCAGCAACTCCGCCACCGCTGGCAGCTCCCTCATCATTACCCAGACTGGCGGCACCACGAGCTTCACCGAGGCGGCAGCGCGCGCTTCATCACCAATGCCGGCGGCACGGTCGACATCTCGGGTCTCTCCAGCGCGGGCATCACGGCGGGCTCGATCGAAGGCGCCGGCAATTACGTCCTCGGCGCCAAGACACTCACCACCGGCAGCCTCAACACCTCGACCCAGGTCGACGGCGTGATCTCCGGCACCGACGGCGGATTGACCAAGATCGGCACCGGCACGCTGACCCTGACCGGCACCAACACCTATACGGGCGCGACGACGATCTCGTCCGGAACCCTGGCGCTGACCGGCTTCGGCAGCATCGCGTCGTCCAGCGTCGTGACGGTGAACGGGACGTTCGACATCTCCGCATCCTCGGTTGTGTTCAACTCCATTACGACGCCTCACCGGCAATTCCACCGGCGTCGTCAACATGGGCGGCACGGTCTGTTCGTCGCCAACGGCTCGACCGAATTCGCCGGCGTGATTCAGGGCAGCGGCGGATTTGAGGCCGGTGGCGGAACGAAGACCCTTTGCGGCGTCAATACCTACTCCAACACGACGCAGATTGATGCGGCGCGACGGCGCTGAGGGGCAGCGGTTCGATTGCGAGTTCGGCGAGCGTCACGTTCTCGCCCGGGGCAGGCGGAACGTTCGACATATCGCAAACGACTTCCGGCACGTCGGTGAATGCACTGTTGTCGCTCACTTCAGGCGGCATCGTCGTACTGGGCTCGAAGACACTGACGATCACCAGCGGCAGGTTCTTCGGCGGTGCGATGCAGGATGGCGGCATTGCCGGCGGTACCGGCGGCAGCATCGTGATCCCCAACAGCGCCACGCAGCAACTCTAAGGTAACAGCACCTAGACCGGCACCACGACCATCGCGAGAAGCGTCGCTCGGCCTGATCAATTTCGGCGGCAGCGATGGCAGCGAAGCGGAAACGCGGTGATGCGGTGGCTCAGGCCGGAGATGTCGAAGATGCCGTTGGCAATGACATTGCTCGAGGTCGCGAGGCGCTCAATGCCAACGGCGAACTGGTCTCCGGTGACATCGCCGCGCCGGCGCCGGGCGACGTGGCGCTGCGGATGGAGCGGCTCGGTCTGGTGCTGGTCGACAACGTCACGCCGGTGGAGGGCGGTGCGGCGGGGGGCTAGCTGAGCCTGTTCAACAGGCCGACGCCGGAAGACGTCACAATCCTCACCCGCGACTCGAGCTGCTGTTGCGCAGCGCCGGCATCAATGAAGCGCTGGAGCTGCTCGCTGCCGATCCGGATTTCGAACGATTGCGGCCAATCGTTGCCGACATCCGCGCGCGCGTGGTTTCCGGCGAGAGCTAGATTGGCGCCTATGTTGCCAATGCCGTGTTGCGAAAGAGGCCGCTGCGCGGGACCACCTTCCTGCCATTCGGGCTGTTCCTGCCGCCGTTGATCTGGCTCGGATGGCTCAGCGAGCCCTAATATCTGAACTGGCTCGGCGGCTGGCTTAAGCCCGGCGCGCCCACGCGGAATCGCCGTTGCGGCGCAGGCGTGACGCACCTCTCGCCTACGGTGCATGGGGTTGTTTTCGGCTTTTTTGCCGGAGAGGGTCTTGCGGCACGATCCGCGCGGCTCAGTGCTCGCGGCTCAGCGCCCATTCCAGCGCCCTCAAGCGCGCATGGGCGACCTTCCCACGTGGTGACGGCGTCCGCCGCCGCGACCTCCCGCCACCGCGGGCCGGGGGCAATTGCCATCACCGATTCATTTTACTATGACGGAGCGATCGATGGACATGTAAAATTGGCCCGCCCATCGGCTGTGATGGGCGGTTGGCCAAGAAAACGACTGTTCCTGCAATCAATGAATACGAACGTTTCGACTGCTTCGCCGATCAGCCCGAGAGCGCTCGACCGCGAAGCGTCGTCCATCCGGCACCTGCTGATCGCCGCCTCGATCGCGATCGCCTGGATGATCTTGCTTTGCTCGATCTTCGATCCGAAATGGGAGACCAATGACGACGTCGCGATGTCAATGGTTGCTCATGGGTACGGCATTGCCGACTACGGCTCGGATCACTTGTTCTTTTCCAACGTTTTGTGGGGCGCCATCGTCCGCAGCCTTCCCTCGGTCGACGGCATACTTGGCTACTCCATCGCGACATTGCTGTCACTGGCCTTAGCTGGTGCGGCGACCGTCTATTTTTTACTGCGCCTGGGTGTCAGGCCGATGGTCGCCACCTTGGTCCTGACCATCGTCTTCACGCGCCCTATCCTGTTTCCGCAGTTCACCGAGACGGCCGGATTGCTAGGTATTGCAGCCGCGCTCGGCCTGCAGGCGTTTTGTCGCCGCCGATCGGTTTACGATCTCGTCGCAGCTTGTTGCCTGGCATTCTTCGCATATCTGATCCGAGACCTTGAATTGGCTCTGGTCGTCGCTGTAGCTCTGCCCCTGCTGCCGTGGGGAAAATTGGCTGCCTCACGGTCCGCTCGCCTTGCAGCGGCCTTGCTCTTGATTTGCGTCGCTGGCGCAGCCATCGCTGACGCGCGCGCCTACTTGCCGCCCGAATGGCAGACCTTCCGGCAGCAGAACCTGGCGCGCGCCCCGCTGACGGATTTTGGCTCCGCCACATTCATCCTAGAACGTCCGGATCTCATGCAGCGTCATGGCTTGTCCAGGAACGACATTCGGCTCGTCAGTAACTGGTTCTTCATCGACCCGCAGCTCTCCAATCCGGAATTGTTGCGCTCGCTCATCCGCGAAATTCCAGCGCAGATGATTCTGGAGAGAAACCTCGCATCCAGTCTCGATGCCCTTCTTGCCATACCGCAGAGTCCCTCACTCCGAACGCTTACATATATCAGTATCGCGCTGCTGATGATCCTGCTGCGGCCGCGTCTGTTCGCCGTCTGGGCCCTCTTCTTCGCCGCCATTTTTGCTTTTGCGTCAGTCGGACGCCCTCCGCCAGCTCGCGTCTGCTTCCCTCTGCTCGGGTTGCTGATCTTTGCCGCCGTCTCCATGCAACCTCAGCTGCCGCGATGGAGGGACCTCGCGCTGACCGCCGCCCTGCTTGCCGGCGCCGTCTCGAACGCATGGCATCTCATCGGAGAGGCCACTGCAAGCGACCGAGCCATCGCGCTCGCCCGCCTTCAAAAATTCAGCTCACCGGAATCGACGTTCGTTTGGGGCGACGCGCTGCCCTTCGAAGCAGTGTTTCCTGTATTCACGCGCGTGGACGATGTCCGCTCGACTCGAATATACGCCCTCGGGGTGTTGACCCTTGCACCATTTTCTGTGCCCACTGCAGACGAGGCGGCGCACCGAGGCTTTCTCGTGCGATTGCGAACCGAGGCGGGCATTCCCCTGATTGCTGCACCCGAGCAGCAATCGTTGTTGAACACGTATTGCGTCGAACATCTTGGGACGCCGCTTCGGACGCAGATCAAGACAAAAGGAGAATTGTGGTCCGTGGTGAACGCTAGCTGCGCAAGTGCGGCCAAATAACCACGCCCCGCATCTTTCAAGCACAGGTCCGGAGCGGTAATGCCCTTTTACCCACGGCTGGAAAGAGTTAGATAGGCCTGCATCTGGGCTCCGGGCGAATTCTTGACAGGAACGGCAAGTTGTTAATTTCGATCATCCAGTCATGCTATATCCCATGGAAGGGATTTTTTGACCTCATCGGACAGTGCGACGAATACGTGATCTTCGATCGCATGCAATTCGTCAAGCGGCACTGGCATAATCGAAACCGGATCAAAACCGCTAACGGGCTGGAGTGGCTGACGATACCCGTCATCACGAAGGGGCGCTTTGACCAGGCGATCGACGAGGTCGAGATCGAGAAGCCTTGGGCCGAGAAGCACTGGCGCGCGCTGGAACTGGCCTACCGTCGCGCGCCGTTCTTCGAGACTCTGGCGCCGCTCGTGCAGGGCTGGTACGAGCGCGCCGACAAGGAGATGTTTCTCACTGACATCAACGAATTGTTTACAAGAGAAATCGCCGCGCTGCTTAGGATGCGAACCCGTATAGTGAGGGATACCGACTATCCCGCAGAGGGCGCCAAGACCGCAAGACTTATCGCAATTGCGGCTGCTGCGGGCGCAGACCGCTATCTTAGCGGCCCATCTGCGCGCGCTTATCTCGACGAGTCGCTGCTCGCTACCGCTGGCATCGCCACTGAATGGATGAGCTACGAAGGGTATCTAGAGTATCCGCAGCTGCATGGTCAGTTTGAGCATGCCCTCAGCGTGCTCGACCTGCTGTTTAACGCCGGTCCCGAAGCGCCACGTTTCGTCCGCCAAAAAAGTGCGGTCTAACGTCATCGGCCCCGGGATCTGTCCAATTCGCGCGAAGGAAGCTGCTCGTAAGCAAGCAGGACTTATTCACCCAGATTGCTGACAGCACCGCCCGCAGCCGCGGGCGAGGTTCCAAGCGCGGTGTTGCCGAGGGTCGGCTGTTGCCGTAGGTGATGGCCGCTCCGTTGAAGCCCGGTGTTGAATGTGACGTCGGATTTCGACAGACGGAGGTTGCTGGCCGACTGAACGCTGGTGCCGTTCCCTGAGATCCAACTGCTGTCGATACAGAGGGCCCGCCCGTGTCGGCCTCGACACCCGTGGTTTTGCTAGAAAATGCGAGCGTGTGACCATGGCGCTGTTACCCATGGCGGCCGCGATGCCGAACAGGTTCCGACGACATGAGCTCCTTCCCAATGGCCCTGTTTAGATCCGTGGTGACGAGAGCTATCCCGGTTCCAGTATTGTTGCCGATGATGGTGTTGCGGATACAGAGCTGTGTGTTGCCAGCCGTTCGCGCATCACCTATGCCGGCTTGGGAGAATTGGGTGATGACGCAATCTTCGAGCGCTACCAACGCTGCGGCTCAGAATGCGAACACCCTTGAGACCTGGCGAAGCCGAATCTGCGAGCCCCTGAAGCTGGATGTTGGGGAACGACCTTGTCGGTCGTCGCCGCGCTGATAGCGATACCATTCGTGCCCGCAACTAGAACGGACCCGATTTGTGCAATTTACCGTAATAGATTTGGTAATCGTCACCGCACCATAACCGGCTGGATCCAGACAGTCGATCTCGCCGAACCCCGCGGTCTTGGAGATTGCTCCGGCGAAGGTGTTGCAGGGAGCCGTCCGACTGCAGGGATAGGCATCATCGCCCAGGCCCGATCCCCTGTTCGCGATGCCTGAGCATGGGCCGGAGCTGATGCGAGGAATGGCAGGAATAGACCAATGACCAATGCTGAAACGAATGCAGTATTGCTTCGATGCCCATCGAATCGAACAGATACGAAAGCAAAGAAATTTCGGGAATAAATCAAGACGAGACTCAAGGCTGACCGATGGAAGGCGCCACTCTGACGTTATGTCCCTCGCTCCGCGACAATGGTTCAATAGCCGTGCACTTTTGTTGCGTGTACCGCCGACGTTGATTCATTCTGTCAATTGCGCATGGAAGCTGCCTGTCGTATGTCCTTGGTGGGTTTAGAAGAAGTGTGGATCGAGGAAAATCTGGTGTGGCGAAGCGGCTTCAAGTCTGCGGAACGACAAGTCCTTTTGCACAGCAACAATCTTCCCCTCGGACCACAACGTATCCTGCGCGCTAAGACCCCGACCGGTCGTTCCACGCACGGGGCAAGCAATCCGCCGAAGGCAAAGGCTGCCCGATGAAACTCTCGATTGTTACCACGCTGTACCGCTCCGCACCCTACGTCGAGGAATTCCATCGGCGTGCGACCGAGGCCGCGCGCAGGATCACCGACGATATCGAGTTGATCATGGTGAATGACGGTTCCCCCGACCGGAGCCTCGATGTTGCATTGAAACTGCGCAGCTCGAATCCGCGCATCATCGTCGTCGATCTGTCCCGCAATTTCGGACATCATAAAGCGATCATGACTGGCTTGGCCTACGCTTCCGGCGAACTCGTTTTCTTGATCGATAGCGACTTGGAGGAACAGCCGGAAGACCTCGCCCGCTTCTATGAGCGATTTCGCCAGGGCGATTGTGACGTCGTCTATGGCGTGCAACAAAAGCGAAAGGGCGGATTGCTCGAGCGGGTAAGCGGCGCCGTCTTTTTTGCCTTGGTCGATGCGCTTGGCGACCGCCCCTTGCCGCGTAATCTCGTGACTTCGCGGCTGATGACAGCCAATTACGTCAAGGCCCTGGTCCGACATCGCGATCGGGAATTCGTCATCTCCGATCTGTGGGAGGCCACCGGATTTCGCCAAATACCCATGATCGTCGGAAAGCTCGCGACATCACCGTCAACCTATTCGATCTGGAAACGGATCGATCTTGCCGTGAAACATTTGACGACGTCTTCAATGCGATTGCTGTACCTCGTGTTCTACACGGGGCTAGTGATCTTTACGACATCGATCGGCGTCGTCATCTACTTTCTGTTCCGTTACCTGACGCATGGGATCGGAGTGAGCGGCTTTACCTCTCAGATCATCTCGCTATGGTTTCTGGGCGGGCTCATCACTCTGATACTCGGCATTCTTGGAATTTACATTTCAAGCATTCTCGCTGAGACCAAGCGCAGACCCTATACCGTCGTACGCGCCGTTTATCGCTCCGGCGATGGGACGACCTAAGGACGGATTAAGGCTTGCCCCATGAAAACCGATAGCTTGCGCCAAGCAAAGATACTGAGCGACGTCGCTGCCTACTATGCTTCCAAGCTCGAGATCCACGGAGCGACCGCGCGTGGTGTCGACTGGAACGGGCCAGAATCGCACCAGCTCCGGCACCGGCAGTTCTTGCGATTAATCGAAAACGACCCTGACGGGTCGATCATCGATCTCGGCTGCGGCTTTGGCGACTTCCTGGGCTTCTTGAGAAGCTCGGGCCATCGCGGCACATTTACTGGCTACGATATTGCGCCCGATATGATCGAAGCGGCGCGGAGTCTGCATGGTGAGGGTGAGGATCGGCGCTGGCGCGTCGGCGCCGTGCCGGTTGAAGCGACCGACTTCGCGATCGCCAGCGGGGTCTTCAACGTGAAGGGGACCGTCTCGGCCGAGATTTGGCTGGACTATGTCCACCAAACCATGGATGTCCTTGCCGGCGCCGGCCGCAAGGGATTTGGCTTCAACGTCCTGAGCCTGTCGAGCGATGAGGACCGGCGAAGACCAAATCTGTATTATGCGGACCCTTCGCTGATGCTCAGTTATTGCCTGTCGCGCTACGGCAGATCTGTCGCACTGCTACAAGACTACGGACTGTACGAGTTCACGATTTTGGTGCGGCATCCTTAAATCCGCTTGATCGAGCAGGCGGTTTGAGCAGTCGACTTCGATGACGGTGGTCAAGTCCGTCCCCCATCGGGTTTTCGACCCCAGCCGCCCCTGCAGAACCTTCCTGAACTGCTGGGCGTCAATCCAGCTGACGACGCCCGAGGAACCGGCGCGAGCCGAGCAAACCCGGCTTCTCTGATCAGCTGCCTCTAGACCGGCATCCGGAATTCTGCGATTGCGACGGCCCTCCACCATGGACGTTCCTTCGATAAAGATGTTAGGAAAAGCCCGCAACGGGAGGCCTAGTGCGACTAAAGTTTCTCGACGGCATGCGCGGATGGGCCTCCGTATTCGTGGTTCTCTTCCACGTTTTTGTGGATGGGTTGCCGCCGGTACCATGGGCCACGCACCTCCGATATGTGTTGCCGTTCAACGGCGGCATGGCCGTGTTCTGTTTCTTCGTGATTTCAGCCATCTCGCTTTCAGTCGGCTATCTGACCTCTGGTGAGATCGGCGGCATTGCTCGCATTGCGGCGGCCCGTTACATTAGGCTTGCAATCCCGGTCTTCGCCATCTGTCTCTTGGTGCACCTTGTCTTGCTATCCGGCTGGCTCGACACGCCCGACCGGCTACCGCACTTTCGTTTCCTGTTCCAGTTTGAGCCGACGCTGAGACATCTTTTGACCTTCGGCCTTTTCGATGTGTTTTTCCGCTACAGCCCTCTTGAGACTTACGCAGGGCCCCTCTGGACCATGCAGCCGGAAATGTGGGGTTCAATGATTACGTTGGCTGCTGCGATCATCGTCAGGCGGATAAGGTTTCGATTGGCCGTCTTGGCCAGTCTCGCAGCCATCTTGTTCTATCTGGCAGAAAGCTCAACGAGTCAGATGCTGGCTATCTTTCCACTTGGTATTGCACTTGCCGATGCGATGCTGCGGGGCTGGCTCAACAGGATGTCCGCCTTTGTTGCGGCTTTGGCTGTGATTGCTGGCGGTGCTCTCATTCCAATGCTTTTCCCCTATAGCGTCCTGGCCTGGGGAATGATCGCCGCTCCTTTGCTGATCGCAGGATCAATAAGCCTTCCGTCGATTCGCAACCTCATGAGCAATCCAATATCCGAATGGCTTGGATGGCTGTCCTTCCCGCTCTATCTTGTTCATGGGCCCGTGATATCTATGCTTGGCGAGCCCATGATGCGAAACAACCCTCCAATTGCTAGGGGTCTTGCAGTCGACGGCCTCGTCATCGTCAGCTCAATCGCGGCCGCTATCCTGTTCGCACACCTCGTCAATGACCCAGCCGTGCGATTGGCGCGGTGGTTCGGAAGCGTGATCACGGCGCGCCTGCGGCTTCAGGCCTCCGCAGCCTGATCGACCTAACTTGCTGCTAAGATCTCGCAAATGACCTTGTGCAGGGACCTCTTGCGCAGCTTCCGCGTCCACTGCTTGCAATTTACCGCAGAACTCGCTGCGGAAGGTTACCTAGAGATCCAGAGCAAGCGGTCCGTCCCAGACGGCAAGGCCAAACCCAGTCGCCCCATAGCCATTGCCACTATAAGCCATCCAAAGTCGTTCGGCGTGCCAGAACAAGGCCGGGTAGCAGGCCATGTCGCCGTCCCAGCCACTACCGGATGCATCAAGTCCCATCGTCAAGTCTATCCGCGTCCACTTTGTCCCATCGTCGCGCGAGGCGGCAGCGCCAACGCGGTAGTGCGGCCCGCGGCACGCGAAACACATCAGGAGAGCGCTGCCGACCTTGATCACGCTCGGACGCGCGAGTGCATATTCGGTCTCGTCGGCGAACCCCACGACAGTTCTGCCGTCGCGTGTCCAACGAATTCCGTCGATCGACCGCGCCTGCTTGATCGCATGTTGCATGTCGGCGTTGCCGACTGCAGCAGCGAGATTTGAACCATACCACATGCGCCAATCTTGAGGACTGAGCCGCAAGACGCACGGATAAGAAAGCGTGTAAGGGTCCTCCACTGAACGATCTAGGATCGGACCAGGTGAAAATCGCGTGAACGGGCCGCCGGGGAGGCGAGATCGTGCAAGTCCAATGGCGTTCCGCCATGGCGAGCGCGTCCCGAGATTCCAGCCCATATAGTAGATCAAAAGCTCGCCATCCGTCGCGACGATGCTGCCGATGCCGATGCCGCTGTCATCAAAGGTGCCATCCGGGCCCGGCGCTAGCACAGGCCCACGCGCGACGTCCAGGACGCGAGGCGTTTCGCAGATCTCGACGTCCGCCCAACCAACGTGCGAACGCTTGTCGAAATCCCGTGAGCTGAAGAAGAAACGGAATGTGTCCCCGACAAGATGAAGCGGAGTGGCCAGAGCCGCATGGCTCCGCGCCCATGACAGCGTGCCATCCGGAACGTAGACCAAGCCGAGGCGCCTCCAAGACATCGCGTGCCTCAAAGATTTCGTAAGCGCGTGCTGGGCACCGCCGAGCGTTCCGAACCACGCGGGGCTACCACCGAGAAGTCCGGCTGATTCTCTAGCACGAGGGCGCCGGCGCCAAGCACGCACTTCTTGCCGATCGTCACATGATCCCGGATCGTGACGTTGACGCCCACGAAGCTTCCCTGCCCGAGCCGCACGCCGCCTGACACAACGACATGGGATGCGAGAAAAACGTCGTCCTCGATCACGGAGTGATGGCCGATATGGTTGCCGCTCCACAAGGTCACATTGGCGCCGACCGCCGCGAAAGGCTGGATGGTGTTGTCTTCCAATATGAAGCAGTTCTCCCCGAGATTGAACCCGGGAAATGTGGTCGCGCGACTGCTCAAATAGCTGACGAGGCGATAACCCTTGGCCTTGAAGGCCGCGACCTTTTCAGTCCGCACGGCGTTGATCTTAGCATAGCTCACGGCCACGAAGGCGCCGAAACGGTCTGGCGGAAATCTCTCGGTAACCTCCTCGAAAGCAACGACCCGGCGCCCGCGAAACTCGTGTTGCTTGAGATAAGCTGCATCGACCGTGAACGCGGCCGGTTCATAGCCGGAATCAGCAGTAAAGTAGAAATCGGCCAACTCGGCGATTTCACCAGTCCCGAAGACGACAATCGGCTGCTTTTGCACGATTTCTCCCGCTGTAAACTAAAAAGGCGATGGGATTAGGTCAAATCAGCATCGCGCTTTTGGCTGAGCATGATCTTTCGGAAAACCGTTTCGCACTCTTCCGGATCATGCTTTAGGGCCCGTATTCTAGCCTGAAGAGAATTGCGAGGTCCAACGTGTTTGTTGGTCCTTGAGCGCAGGCTCAACAACTTCGCTCGGCGGTCAACGTGGCGTAGCCGTGACGTCGGCACAACACGCCGTCAGTGAGGAAGGATAAAGCCGGCGAACGAGTCCTGGTGGTGGTCCAGCCAATCGACCAGGACATCGATCACCGGCTGGCCGGCGGCCGGAAGCCCGCTGGTATCCAAGTGAACGGCCGTATGGGCGCCAACAGCCAAGGGCGCGGCCGCGGAGTCCATTGCGCTCGAGGGAGTGCTCGCGCTGGGCGCGAACGTAAAGCCGTCTTTCGCGACCATCACATCCTGCGGACTCGTATGGCTGGGAATTCCGATGACGCCATCGCCATTGAGGTCCTGATGAAAGCTGGTCTCCAGCGACTCCAGTACAGTGCTGCTCCCAGGCACCGTGCCGGTATTGTTGACGGTGTCGTTGCCGTTGGCGTCCGTGTTCCAGACCGTGTATTGATCGGCTCCCGCAAGCTTCCAGGCGACCTCATAACCACTGCCAGTTGCTTCCGCGCCAATCGGCGCCCAGCCGCCCCATTGCCCGACCGTGATGCTGGCGCCGCCGTATTTCAGCGTCGGCCCGGTGCCGCCCGCAGATGGAGTGACGAAGTAATTGCCTCCCGACTGTTTCAGGCTGGTGGCGCCGTAGGACTCGATCATTGCGGTTGCTAACGCGGAAACACCGATGATACCGTCGCCATTGAGGTCCTGGTGAAAGCTGGTCTCCAACGACTGCAACGCGGCGCTGCTCCCCGACACCGTGCCGATATTGTTGACGGTGTCGTTCCCGTTGGAGTCGGTGTTCCAGACCGTATATTGATCCGCGCCGGCGAACTTCCAGGCGACCTCGTATCCACTGCCCGCGGCTTCGACGCCGATCGGGACCCAGCCGCCCCATTGCCCCACCGTGATGCTGGCGCCGCCATATTTCAGGGTCGGCCCGATCCCGCCCGCCGTCGAATTGGCGAAATAATAGTTGCCCGACTGCAGCAGGCTCGTTGAGCCATAGGACTCGATCGTCACGCCGGCCACGCCGAGAACACCGATCACGCCGTCGCCGTTGAGGTCTTGATGGAAGCTGGTCTCCAGCGACTGCAACGCTGTGCTGCTGCCCGACACTGTGCCGATATTGTTCACCGTATCGTTGCCGTTAGCGTCCGTGTTCCACACCGTGTATTGATCCGCGCCGATGAGCTTCCAGGCGACCTCGTAACCGCTGCCGGTAGCTTCCGCACCGATCGGCACCCAGCCGCCCCACTGCCCCGCCGTAATGCTGGTGCCGCCATACTTCAGCGACGGACCGCTGCCGCCAACCGTGGGATTCACGAAGTAGTTGCTGCCGGCCTGCACCAGGCTGGTTGCGCCATAGGACTCGATTATTGTCGGCGAGTTCGTCGCAAGGTGAAAGCCGAGCGCGTCAAGCTGCTTGAGGTCGATCGCCGTCAGCCCTTGATAGGTACTGCCAGTGTAGTATTCGTTAAAAGGATCATTGGGCCCTTGCACCCCGCTGTTGAGGAAGTCGCTCGGGTCGGAGTTCTGTCCGTAGTCGGCGAGCCTGGTGTTGCCCCCGTCCAGCGAGAAATAGGCAGGCGGCGCGGTCTGGGCACCCGAAAACAGGGGCGCGCCCGGGCTCGTGAAACGGAAGAAATCGAAGACATCAGGCGCCGAGCCATAGGGCACGCGGCCCATCGCGTGGGTCAGCTCATGCAGCGCGACACCGACTAATTGATTTGGATTGATGTCGGTTGAGAAATACGCGCTGGCGTCGTCAGTCGTTGTGTCGTTGGCACCAATGACACCCCAAAGCTTCAGCTGCGCATTCCAGGCGGCAACGTTCGACTGTCCCTGGATCGCCGTCCCGCTGGGAAGGCTATTAAACGTGGTGTCGCCTGAGCTGGCGTTGTTCACCAGCTGCGAGTGGACCCACGAATAATTCTCGTAGAGGCCGTTGTCGGGCCCAGCCGCTGCACCGCCGCCTGTGCCACTGTAGTCGATATTGATGTTGACGGTGATCTTGTCGGTGATATTGGCCGCAAGGATCGAGACCGCTTGTTGCAGACCGTTCTTGAAGCTGGCCGGCGCGGCCTGCGCCGCGGCATCGAGGATCAGGTTGATGGTGATGCCACCCGAATTGACCGACATGACGGAACCGGTCGTGGTGGTCGAACCGGGAGTGGCTCCCGCGGTGTCCGGGAAATAACTGCCCTCAATGCTATTACCGACAACGGTATAGAATGGATCGTCGGAGAGCAGTTCGTCAGTCGATGTTCTCATGGGATCATCTCGTATCAAGCTGCAGTCATGGGAAGTAGCAGTACAAAGCGACGGCCCTATCAGGCTCGGGCGTCAGGATTCGATCCCCACGTTAATTTGTGGTTTCGTGGAACCAACAATGCGAGCTTTAGCGGGGCCTTTTGTCCACAAAGCCTCTGTCGATTCAACCCGGTTAACTACCGTCAATAATAAGGTAACATCCCGTCAAAGCTACTGAATTCCGCATTAGGCCGGGGAACTCGCCACCGTGCTCCGGGCATTGAATTCTCGCTCGAATTGATCGATCAGAGCCACTGCCCCTCCCTGCATTCACCGGAGCCTTGAAATGCCCTTTCCATACGCTTCCGAAGCCCTGTCGCGCTTCACCGTGCTCGATCTGACCCGCGTCCGCTCGGGGCCCACCTGCGTGCGGCAACTCGCGGACTGGGGCGCCACGGTGATCAAGATTGACGCGTTGACCGAGGATTCCGGCGGCGAGCAACCGGGCGGACCGCGGCACGGGGCCGACTTCCAGAATTTGCACCGCAACAAGCGGGCGATGACGCTGAACCTGAAGGACGAGCGCGGGCTTGCCGTGTTCAAGCGCCTCGCCGCCAAGGCCGACGTCGTGGTCGAGAACTTCCGCCCCGACGTGAAGAGGAAGCTCGGCATCGACTATGAGAGCGTCGCCGCGATCAACCCACGCATCGTCTATGGCAGCATCTCGGGCTTCGGCCAGGACGGCCCCTATCATAAGCGCCCGGGCTTCGATCAGATCGCGCAAGGCATGGGCGGACTGATGTCGATCACCGGCGCGCCGGGTCAAGGCCCGATGCGGGTCGGCATTCCCGTCGCCGACCTCACCGCGGGGCTGTTCTGCGCCATCGGCATCCTCACCGCGCTGCTCGAGCGCGAGGTCTCCGGCAAGGGCCAGTGGGTGCAGACCTCGCTGCTGCAGGCCCAGATCTTCATGCTCGACTTCCAGGCCGCGCGCTGGCTGATGGAGAAGGAGGTCGCCAAGCAGGCCGGCAACAACCATCCGACCAGCATTCCGACCGGCGTGTTCAAGACCTCGGACGGCTACATCAACATCGCAACCACGGGCGGACGGATCTGGGAGCGCTGCGCGCAGGCGATCGGCGCGCCGGAACTCTACGATCATCCCGACTACGCGACGGCCCCTGCCCGCTCTAAGAACCGCGATGCGCTCAACGCCGAGATCGAGAAGCGCACGGCGACGAAGTCGACCGAGACCTGGGTGCGCGAGCTCAACGAGGCCGGCGTGCCCTGCGGCCCGATCTACGCCATCGACCAGATGTTCGAGGACGCGCAGGTCAAGCATCTCGGCATCGCGCAGGACGTGCCCAATGACGAGGACCGCCACATCCGCCTGGTGGGCCAGCCCGTGACACTGTCGCGCACGCCGAGCCGGATGGTGGCGCGCCCGCCGGAATTCGGCGAGCAGACCGACGAGGTGCTGAAGGAATTCGGCTTTGACGATGACGAGATCGAAAGTCTAAGGGGGGCGGGCGTCGTCTAAGGCGCTCACGAAAGGGGCAGTCTCCCAGTGGATATCATTTTGGATGCCTGTCAGTTCGGGGACCCCGGCCCGGCCGGATCAGCCTGATTGACGCCTCCCTCCCGGCTATCACGAAAAAAGAGCCTCGGTTCGGGCCGTTCCTAGTTGTTCGGGCAAGGCCGTTTTAACCACCGGCGCTCTAGATTCCCGCCCATTCAAAACGGAATGGACCCCAATGGCGATCGATTCCCGGCCGGTCAGCTACAGCATCATTGTCCCGGTCTACAACGAGGAGGCCGTTCTACCGGTTCTGATGCGCCGGCTCGACCTGCTGCTGACCCGACTCAGCGGGGCCGCGGAGGTCATCTTCGTGGACGATGGCAGCAGCGATTGCAGTCCCATCGTGCTGGAAGCACTCGTCAAGCGCGACCCGCGGTACCGTTTGATCGGCCTGTCGCGCAATTTCGGCCACCAGGTCGCCATCACCGCCGGCATGGACGCGGCGCAGGGCCAAGCGATCGTGGTTATGGATGCCGACCTGCAGGACCCGCCTGAGGTCGTGGAGCAACTCATCGCCAAATGGGAAGAAGGTTACGACGTCGTCTATGCGCGGCGCCTGTCGCGCGCTGGCGAAAGCCGGTTCAAGCGCACGACGGCCCACTTGTTCTACCGGATACTCGGGCACTTGACCTCGGTTCGGATTCCGGCGGACGTCGGTGACTTCCGGCTGATCGATCGCAAGGTGCTCGACGCTCTGCGTCAGATGCCGGAGCGGGACCGCTTCGTGCGCGGCATGATCGCCTGGCTCGGCTTCCGCCAGACTGAAGTGACTTTCAATCGCCTTGAGCGCGCGGCCGGCGAAACAAAATATCCGCTGCTCAAGATGACGCGTCTCGCGTTGACCGCCGCGCTCGGCTTTTCCGATGTGCCCTTGCGCCTGGCAATCTGGTGTGGGCTCGTGGTGTCGTGCCTGGCGCTGCTTTACGGCGGCTGGGTGCTGGCGCTGTGGATGAGCAAGGACAGCCACCTGGTCGCCGGCTGGTCCTCGACCATTGTCGTCATATCGCTGCTGTGCGGACTGAACATGCTCATGACGGGCATCGTCGGACTCTACATCGGCCGCATTCATGCCGAGGTGAAACACCGTCCCCTCTACGTCGTGCAGACACGGTTGGGCTTCGATCGCGCCCAGGCCGCGCCGGCAAGCGCCGCAGCTCACGCCCTACACCGACAGTGAGCCCAGATGAGCGAGCTTTTCGACCAGTACCGCAGCAACTACCGGGACGTCGTCCAGTCATCGATCGACTTCTCGGGCCTGCCCCACAGCTTCTTCATGCGCCCCAAAGCTGACCTGCTGGGCGAACTGATCGCGCGGCGACTCGGATCGGCGAGACCCGCAATGCTCGACGTCGGTTGCGGCGTCGGCAGCTTTCATCCGCTGCTGCGCGGCATCGCCGGCAGCCTGACCGGTATCGATGTTTCATCGGCCAGCATCGAGCAAGCGCGCACCGACAATCCCGGCGGCGACTACCGGAGCTTCGACGGCAGGAACTTTCCCTTCGATGACGGCAGTTTCGATCTCGTGACCGCGATTTGCGTGCTGCATCACGTCGCGCCCGCCCAATGGACGCATTTCGTCAATGAGATGCGGCGCGTGGTGCGCCCTGGGGGATTGGCCTGCATCATCGAGCACAACCCCCTCAATCCGCTTGCCCGCCTTGCCGTTGCCCGCTGCGAATTCGATCGCGACGCTGTCTTGCTCAGCGCTCGCAAGGCGCGGAGATTGATGGCGGCCAGCGATCTGCGGGAGATCGGCGCGCATCATTTCCTACTGTTGCCCTGGGAGGCAGAGCCGGCACGCCGCGTCGAGGGCGCCTTGCGGGGCCTTCCGCTCGGCGCCCAATACATAGCCTTTGGCACCGCCTGAGTTATTTCTTCGGCATGACCAGCCGATTGTGCGGACGCGCATCCCGATTAAACATTCAGCGATAGAGCTGCTTCCAAGCGATGTCGCTCTGGTCCGTTGCGTCCATCCGATCCGGGCGAGCAGCCCGCCGATCGCCGGCCAGAATAACAGGACGATCGCCAGCATCGTATCGAGCCGACGAGACCGTTTGATTCAGACCCCCTTGAGATCACCGCCGATCGAAAAAATGGGCCGCCAGCGTGAACCGGCGGGCCTACGAAGCCTTTTTCATGACCCAAGAAGCACTCCGGAAACAAACCGGGTTTAGCTTGTCTGCATCGACAACGGGGAGTTCAGTCATGTGGGCACTTATTGAAGAGCTGTATGGGATTATTGCCTGACACGCCTCAACGAGATTCGCCGGTACGAACTGAACCATTGAGCCAAACAAACGTCCGCCGACTGGTATTTTGAGCCGGCGGAGTGCATTCGCCCTATCAACCAATCCGAAGATTTTCCGCTGACTCTTTGCCGCGATGGTTCACGACGTCGAAGCTGACCTTGGCACCTTCGGCAAGTGAGGTGAAACCCGCTTTCTCAACTGCTGAAATGTGGACGAATACGTCCTTGCCACCGTTGTCAGGTTGAATGAACCCGTAGCCCTTTGTCGGATTGAACCACTTAACCGTACCCATAGCCACTTAAACTTCTCCATTTTCTAAAAAGCAAAACTAGTGCCTGAATTTGGACGAAAGAAAGGCTGTGCAGATCAGAAACGGTAGCGTCCGCGCAAAGTGCAGCTCCTGCGTCGGCGTCATCGGCCTCCTCTGAACCGGAGTCATGGCTCAGCTAATCCTTACTTAAGCTGTCGAGGCTCATAGTGCCCCCCTTTTTAGCCGATACTTTTTAAGGAGCATCCGTTGTGGATTTGAATCTGCGGGGCGAGCTCGAAGCCTTGATGACAGAGATAAAGATGCGGCAGCGGCACATTGAAGACCAAGCGTTTCTGATCAGTGTTCTGGAGCGCGACGGTCACAACACGCTGGAGCAGCAGGCCGCGCTCAAGCTCGAACGTAAGCAGCTCACACTGCAGATGGAACGACAGACAAACCTTCTACAAAAAGCGCGTGTTTGATTTCAGCGCCATTCGTTCTCAGGCACTGTGCCCGGTCGGGGCCGAACTTTCTCCAGTCCCTCCTTGATCGCCCGAAGGTCCTCAAGTACAGCATCTCGCGCCTGAGCCGGGTCGATGTTCGATGTGGCTTGTACTGTTTCCAGCAGCTTGCGCCGAAGGTCTCGCATATTCTCCAGGGCTCGCCGGTTTCCTAATCGTACATAAGCAGAAACGATCGATTCAATCGATATCGGCAATGGGTGGCTCCTAATAGACAGTTCTCAAACAGGTTGCAAAATAATCCGTTTGAGCTAACCCGCAAGCTCTGCTGATGCGGAGCTCGCAGACTACCTTCGTATAGACACTGGTAAGGAATTGGCTCCAGGATTCCGTCTGGGACGGGGCCGCTAGCAGCAGGTGGCCTTGTACTGGGGGAAGGCTCGCTCGCCAGCCTCGGCGGGCCTTCCCTCAACCAATGGATCCTGCAACCATAGTGATCTATTTCATTTGCGCTTCGGCAAAGCACCGGCAGAGTTGTTCCGTCCCAATTGACATTGGAGGGCGGGCATAATGCCAACGGAAAATTGCTTAATTGTTTTCGCCGCGGGAAGACGATTGGATCTCCTACGCGGGGAAGCTTCTCGCATCGCCAAAGAAAATAAAGGGGTTTGGTATACCGACCGCGCCGACATGGGCACGCGCTTTTGCTTCGAGGACGCTAAGGCGAAAGAAGCCTTCGCGCTTACCTGCGACAACCTCGGCATTGGCTGCAGAGACGGCTAGCCGAAAAGGAACCTGCCGACCTTTCGATACCAGCGGGAGTTTGACTGAGATTATTGGCAATCGGCGGCCACCGATCGCAGACGCTGGCTTAGCATGTCGGCACGCCAGGGTGATCGGCAGCCCTTCCGCTTTTCAACACTGACGAGACGCAGTAGCTCGCGCGCGCGGCTCCATTTTGGACGAGGCCGTCTTCGCAATCAGTGCGACGGCCCTCGTGGCTGCCGGCGCCTTCTTTGTCATTCACTTCATTTTGGGATAAATCTGATTTGACGGCTCGCCTTGAAGGAGACTTGAATCTGCTCACAACCCGTAGACTCGAGCTATCGCTCCCGTTTGGTCGCACTGTGAAGCGAGAGCGCCACGGAGACCGTGCAGACCGTTGCTGCTTTACGAATAGTCCAACTGATTGTTGGCGTCATTGCCGGATTCGCTGCTTTTATTTGGGCTATCGACTTTTTCTTTCAGGCGACCGGACGAGGACGTGACCGGCCCGATCAATCTCGGCAACAATTCCGAGTTCACATCCGAGAGCTCGCCGAGAAAGTCATCAAGCTCACGGACTCGCTCCAAGCTGGTGTTCAAGCCGCTGCCGCAGGACGACCCGCGTCAGCGCCAGCCCGACCTAGCCAAGACGAAGGGGGTGCCGGACTGGCAGCCGAAAGTTGCGCTCGAGAATGACCTGAAGGAGACGATGCCATGCCGCTTGATCAACACCCGTGCTAGCGATCCTGCTGTTGCACAGCGCCGTCACCAAGCTGTCGCTACCATTGATATTAAGAGATTTTTTTTCGCCACGCGGATTTCGTCGATTTCAACCCGATCCGGGCGACCAGCCCACCGATCGCCGGCCAGAATAACAGGACGATCGCCAGCGTCGTAATCGAGCCGACGAGAGCGTTTGACCAGAACACCTTGAGATCACCGCCGGAGCCGATCATCGACAGGCGGAACGCATCCTCGGCGCGGTTGCCAAGCACGAGTGCAAGCGTGAACGGCGCCAAGGGAATGCCGATCTTCTTGAAGACGTAGCCGACGATACCGAAGCCGAGCATCAGCCAGATGTCGAACATCGCGTTCTGGATCGCATAGGCCCCGATCGCGCAGGACACCACGATCATCGGCGCCACTGCGGCGAACGGCACACGCAGGATCGAGGCGAAGATCGGCACCGTCGTCAGCACCAGCACGAGACCGACGACATTGCCGAGATACATCGAGGCGATCAGGCCCCAGACGAAATCCTTGTGCTCGACGAACAGCAATGGCCCCGGATTGAGGCCCCACACCATCAACCCGCCGAGCAGGATCGCAGCGGTGCCGGAGCCCGGAATGCCGAGCGCCAGCATCGGCAACAGCGCCGAAGTGCCGGAAGCGTGCGCCGCGGTTTCGGGTGCGAACACGCCCTCGATACGGCCCTTGCCAAAGCTCTCGGGATCCTTGGCGAAGCGTTTCGCCAGATTGTAGCCCATGAAGGACGCCGCGATCGCGCCGCCGGGGGTGATGCCGAGCCAGCAGCCGATGAAGGAGGAACGCAGCAACGTCACCCAGTATTTCGGCAAGTCCTTCCACACACCAAGCACGACCCGGAGCGAAATGCTGGCGGCGTGGCCGCGCAGCGCCAGCCGCTCCTCCATGGTCAGCAGGATCTCACTGATGCCGAACAGGCCGATCACGGCGACGAGGAAGTTGATGCCGCGCAAGAGCTCCGACGAGCCGAAGGTCATACGCAGCTGGCCCGAGACCGTATCCATGCCGATGCCGGCGAGCAGAAGCCCGAGCGACATCGAGATGACGGTCTTGTGCTTGGCCTCGCGCCCGAGGCCGACAAAGGAGCAGAAGGTCAAAAGATACACCGCGAAGAACTCGGGCGGGCCGAACTTCAGCGCAAACGACGAGATCATCGGCGCGAGGAAGGTGATGAGAAGCACCGCAACCAGCGAGCCGATGAAGGAGGAGGTGAACGCCGCCGTCAGCGCCTCCGCCGCCTTGCCCTGCTGCGCCATCGGATAGCCGTCGAAGGTGGTGGCGACCGACCACGCCTCGCCCGGGATGTTGAACAGGATCGAGGTGATGGCACCGCCGAACAGCGCGCCCCAATAGATGCAGGACAACATCACGATCGCCGAGGTCGGATCCATCGTGAAGGTGAGCGGCAGCAGAATGGCGACGCCGTTGGGGCCGCCGAGCCCGGGCAGCACGCCGACGAAGATGCCGAGCACCAGCCCGACCATCATCAGCACGAGCGTTTTCCACGCCAGCAGGACGGCAAAGCCATGAAGCAGGAGACCGAAAGCTTCCATCGCGGGTCCGCCTAGTAGCCGAACGCCGCTTCGAGCGGCCCTTTCGGCATGATGACGTCGAAGGCGATGTCGAAGGTGACGAACATGATCGCCGTGAACAGGAAAGCCGTGAGCAGCGATTTCCACATCGCGATCTTGCCGACGAGGCGCATGAAGCCCGCAATCAGCAGGAAGCTCGCGACATAAAGGCCCAGGAACTGCGTCACGACGCAGAACAGCAGCGTCGGCACGAATACCGCCATCACGCGGCGCGCCTGCGCGCGCGTGACGAAGGTCTCGCTTGCCCCGCGGCGCGCGAGGAACGCGGCGATCAGGCCGTAGAGGCTGCCACCGCCGAGAATGAGGGAGAGATAGAACGGGAAATAGCCGGGCTCGGGCCCGGTCGAATCCCAGGACGCACCGGTGCGCCAATTGTCGTAGCCGAGGATGGCGGCGAGCGCGAGCAGCAGGATACAGGTGATGATTTCGACCGTGCCCGAGCTCGCGACGGACGGAGAATTTTCTTCGGGCGCGGCCGGATCGTCGACGACGATTTCGAGATCGGTTTGGGACATGCTTTGTCAGGGACGGAGTGCGGCCAATTCTCCCTCTCCCCGTAAGAACGGGGAGAGGGAGAAGAAAGAAGAGCAGTTACTTCGCGACGAAACCGGCTTCCGTCATCAGCGACTTGTTGGTAGCGTCGTCCTCCTCGAGGAATTGCACCATGTCCTTGCCGGTGAGGAAGATCGGCTTCAGCGCCTGCTTTTCCATGTAGTCCTTGTACTCGGCCGTCTGCGTCACCTTGTGGAACAGCTCGACATAGAAGGCCTGCTGCTCCGGCGTGACCTTGCCGGGCAGGAACATCGCGCGCAGCATCAGATACTGGACGTCGACGCCCTCTTCCTTGCAGGTGGGGATGTCCGCCCAGGACTGCGTGTCCGTGACCTTAGCTGTGTAGGAGATGCGCTCCTTGTCGAACACGCACAGCGGACGCACCTGGCCGGCGCGCCAGACTTCCAGATTTTCGCTCGGGTTGTTGACGTTGGACTCGATGTGGTTGCCGACCAGCTGGGTCGCGGCCTCGCCGCCGGACTTGTAGGGCAGATAGGAGAACTTTGCGCCGGTCTTCTGCTCGAGGAAAACGGTCAACACGTGGTCCTCGCGCTTGGAGCCGGTGCCGCCCATCTTGAACGGCGAGCTCGCCGCCTTCGCGGCCTCGACGAATTCCTTCACCGTCTTCGGGCCGGCACTGTTGTCCCACAGCACGAACTGGTCGAGCGCGATCACCGAGACCGGGGTCAGCTCGCGCCAGTTGAACGGAATCTTGGCCGAGAGCGGCAGCATGTAGATCAACGAATAGGCGATCAGCACCTTGTTCGGATCGCCCTCGCTCGACTTCATGTACATCAGCGCTTCAGCGCCGGACGCACCGCCCTTGAGCGAGACCACCATGGGCTGCTTCATCAGATTGTTCTTCTGAATCGCGGCCTGCATCATCCGCGCCATCTGGTCGGAAGCGCCGCCCGCACCCGCCGCCACCACGATCTCGACGGGTTTGGTCGGTTCCCAGCCGGCAAGTGCCGGCGCAACCCAAAGCGCGACCGCCACGGTCATTGCGGCCTTCATTCCATGTCCCACGCGTGTCTTCTCCAGATTATTCTCTATGTTCTTGTTCGGATTGGCAATTCGCGGAAGCGAAAGTCGAACTGCATTGTGCTGGCGAACGCCGGCCGGTTCAAGCCGCCCGGCGACGCACCGCTTATGACTTTGGAATGAGATTGGTTGCAACCGCGGCGGCCCCGCAGAAAAACGGGAGCCCTTGCGTAGAAGCCGCGATGCCGGAGCTACCGACCCTTCCAGTTCGGCGTGCGCTTGTTGAGGAAGGCGTCCATGCCCTCGCGGAAGTCTTCGCTCATATAGGCCTTGAGGATCAGGTCCTCGCCCTGTTCGCGCGACAGCGTCGGACGGATGCGGCGCACCGCTTCCTTGGTCGTCTCCAGTGTCAGCGGCGCGTGACTCGCAACGAGCTTCGCAGTCTCGTCGGCGCGGCGCTGCAGCGTCTCGACATCAGGCACGATTTCGGTAAGCAGGCCAAGCGACAGCGCTTCCTGCGCTTCAACGAGACGCGCCCTGAAGATCAGATCCTTGGTGCGGGCAGGTCCGACCAGCGCGACGACGCGGCTGATGTTCGACATCGACAGACAGTTGCCGAGCGTCCGCGCGATCGGGAATCCCATGCGCGTGGTCGCGGTGCCGATGCGCAGGTCGCAGCACGCAGCGATGCCGGCGCCGCCGCCGGTGCAGGCACCGGCGATGGCCGCGATCACGGGTACGCGGCACTGCTCGAGCGTGCCAAGCACGCGATCGATGCGTGCCTCGTAGTCAAGCGCATCCTGCGCCGTCTTGAAGGCGCGAAACTGCGAAATGTCGGTCCCGGAGGCAAACGCCTTGTCGCCGGCGCCGGTGAGGATCAGCGCCTTGATCGCGCGGTCGGCGTTGATCTCCTGGCATATCTCCGCCATGCGGTCATACATGGCGAAGGTCATGGCGTTGCGGGCCTGCGGGCGGTTGAAGGTGATCCGCGCGATGCCGTCCGTGACGGAGTAGAGCAGGTCTTCGTTGGCAGTCGGTGCGTTCATCGCGCGCTCATTCCTCTTCAGTCAGATAGATCAGGCCACCTGCGTCATCGGCGTTGCGTCGCGCCCCTTCAGGACGTCCATAGCTGCCAGCACGCCGCCGCTCCGGTGCGGAATCTTTGCGAGATCCAGGCCCATCTCGACACCGGCGAGTGTGCCCATCAGCATCAGATCGTTGAAATGGCCGATATGGCCGATGCGGAACACCTTGCCCTTGACCTTGTTCAGGCCGGTGCCGAGCGACATGTCGAAGTTCTCGAGCACCACCTTGCGGAAGGCGTCGGCGTCGTGTCCGTCAGGCACGCGCACGCCGGTCAACGCCGGCGAGTGCGCGGCAGGATCGGCGCACTGCGTCTCCAGGCCCCAGACCTTCACCGCTGCACGGGTCGCGGCGCTGTGGCGCTTGTGGCGTGACCAGACGTTCTCGAGCCCTTCCTCCTCGAGCATCCTGACCGCTTCACGCAGGCCCATCAGCAGATTGGTGGCGGGCGTATAGGGAAAAGTCCCGAGCTTGTTGAAGTTGATGACCTCCTGCCAGTCCCAATAGGAGCGCATGCCCTCGTTGGCTTTGGCAACGCTGAGCGCCTTCTCCGAGACGGCGTTGAAGCCGAGGCCCGGCGGCAACATCAGGCCCTTCTGGGAGCCCGCGACCGAGACGTCGATACCCCAGGCGTCGTGCTCGTACTCCATCGAGCCGAGGCCGGAGATGGTATCGACCATCAAGAGCGCCGGATGCTTGACGCGGTCGAGCAGCTTGCGCACCTCAAGCGGCGGTGTCACGCAGCCGGTCGAGGTCTCGTTATGGACGACGCAGACCGCCTTGATCGCGTGCTGCTTGTCGGCGGCGAGGCGCTTCTCGATCTCGGCGAGGTCGGCGCCATGGCGCCAGTCGCTCGGGATGAAGTCGACGGCGAGCTTGAACTTATCGGCGATGCCGCGCCACAGCACGGCGAACTGGCCGGTCTCGCACATCAACACCTTGTCGCCGGGCTTGAGCACGTTGACCATCGCCGCTTCCCAGGCGCCGGTCCCGGACGACGGGAAGATGATCACGGGCTGCTTGGTGCGGAACACCCGCTGCATCGCGGCCATCGCGGCAAAACCGAGCTCGGCGAATTCCGCGCCGCGATGGTCCAGCGTCGGCATGTCCATCGCCCGCAGCACGCGGTCGGGCACGTTGGTCGGCCCTGGAATCTGGAGAAAATGCCTTCCAGTGTGCACGGTCATAGGCGTCCTTCCCGGTCTTGAAGTCTGTCTTGGCTTTGCGTCTGGCGGCCCGATCCACGGGTCCGGCGCGCCGCTCGCATATCACTATTCGCCGGGCTTGTCCCTCGCCCGCGCGAGGCCGTCAATGCACAAGAAGCAGGGCTCGCCTTGCCAAGGGCGGCCACCGTAGGCAAGACGGGCTGGCAAACAGACGAGAGCGGATCATGGCGGCGGAAGTGGCCGGAAAATCACTGAAATTGGCCCCAAAGGACGGCCTGGCGGCGCGTCTGGCCCGCGAAACCAGCGGCGACGTCCTGTTCGACGGCTTCAGCCGCGGCCGCTATGCCACGGACGCCTCGTTCTACCAGATCATGCCCACGGGCGTGGTCGTCCCCAAAACCATGGACGAGGCGCTGCGGGCGCTGGCAATTGCCCGCGATGAGGGCGTGAGGGTCACCCCGCGCGGCGGTGGCACCTCGCAATGCGGCCAGACCGTCAATGACGGCCTCGTGGTCGACCTCTCGAAGCACCTCAACAAGATCCTGTCGCTCGACGTCGCCGGCCGCACCTGCGTAGTCGAGCCCGGCATCGTGCTCGACGACCTCAACCGCCAGCTCAAAAAGCACGGCCTGTGGTTTCCGGTCGATGTCTCGACCGCCTCCCGTGCCACCATCGGCGGCATGGCCGGCAACAATTCCTGCGGCGGCCGCTCGCTTCGCTACGGCACCATGCGCGACAACACGCTGTCTCTGGAGGCCGCACTCGCTGACGGCACGTTGAGCCGTTTCGGCGAGGTCTCGCGCGATCTCTCGGATGTCGACGCCGGCGAGAGCACGCGCGCGCTGTTCCGCGACATGCTCGATCTCGGCGCGCGCGAGGCCGACGAGATCGCGGCGCGCTTTCCAAAAGTCCAGCGCCGCGTCGGCGGCTACAATCTCGACGCGCTCACCCCGCGCAACGCGCGCAACAACATGGCGCATCTGCTGGTCGGCTCCGAAGGCACCCTCGCCTTCACCACCAAGGTCGAGTTGAAGCTGTGGCCCGTGATCCGCAACAAGGCGCTGGGCGTCTGCCATTTCGGCAGCTTTTACGAGGCGATGGATGCGGCCCAGCATCTGGTCAAGCTGAAGCCGATCGCGGTCGAGCTGGTCGACCGCACCATGATCGCGCTCGGCCGCGACATCGCGATGTTCAAGCCGATCATCTCCGCCGCGATCAAGGGCGATCCCGACGCCGTGCTGGTGGTCGAGTTCGCCGAGGAGGATCAGGCCGACAATCTGCTACGCCTGAAGCAGCTCGGCGAGCTCATGGGCGACCTCGGGTTCGGCTGGACCAACGATACCCGCAAATGGGGCGGCGTGGTCGAGATATCGGAACCCGCCCTGCAGAGCGGCATCGCCGATTTTCGCGCCGCCGGCCTCAACGTGATGATGTCGATGAAGCAGGAGGGCAAGCCGGTCTCCTTCGTCGAGGACTGCGCGGTGCCGCTGCCGCATCTCGCCGACTACACGGCGCGCCTGAACGAGGTGTTTGCGAAACACGGCACCAGCGGCACGATGTATGCGCACGCCTCCGAAGGCTGCCTGCATGTGCGCCCGGTACTTAATCTCAAGCTGGAAAAAGACGTCAAGGCGATGCGCGCGATCGCCGAGGAGGCGTTTGCATTGGTGCGCGAATACAAGGGATCGCATTCCGGCGAGCATGGCGACGGCCTGGTGCGCTCGGAATTCCACGAGAGCATGTTCGGTGAGCGGCTTGTCGCTGACTTCCGGGAGGTAAAGAGGCGCTTCGATCCCGATGGCGTGCTCAACCCCGGCAAGATCGTCGATGCGCCCAGGATGGACGACCGCTCGCTGTTCCGCTTCAAGCCAGACTATCGCGTTGGCGAGCTGAAGACGAAGCTCGACTGGTCTGCCTGGCCCGGCGCCGGCGGCGGCTTCCAGGGCGCGGTCGAGATGTGCAACAACAACGGCGCCTGCCGCAAGCTCGAGGGGGGCGTGATGTGCCCGTCCTACCGCGCCACGCGCAACGAGAAGGATGTCACCCGAGGGCGCGCCAACACCTTGCGGCTCGCGATCTCCGGCCAGCTCGGCCCTGACGCGCTGTCCTCCGATGGAATGATGGAGACGCTGAAACTCTGCGTCTCCTGCAAGGCCTGCCGCCACGAATGCCCTGTTGGCGTCGACATGGCCAAGATGAAGATCGAGGTGCTGGCGGCGCGGGTCGCGTCTCACGGCTTGACGCTGCGCGACCGGCTGGTCGGCTATCTGCCGCGCTATGCGGGTATCGCCTCGCGCTTCGCGCCGCTGGCGAATTTGCGCAACCGCAGCGTCCTGCTGCGAAAGCTGTTCGAGCGTTGTGCGGGCATCAGCGCGCGCCGCGCCTTGCCTGCCTTCCGCAGCAATCCGTTCGCGCCGCCTGCGGAAGCGGTCGGACCCGTGGATGGGCGCGAGCTCGTGCTGTTCGCCGATACGTTCAATCGAATCTATGAGCGGGAAAACCTCGATGCCGCTCTGCGGGTGCTCGTCGCAGGCGGCTATCGCGTGCACATGCCAAAAGCTGCGCGTGGAAACCGCGCGCTCTGCTGCGGCCGCACGTTCCTGTCCGCTGGTCTCGTCGATGAAGCCAGCTCCGAGCTCGACCGTCTCGTCGCCACCTTCGCGCCCTTCGCCGCACGCGGCGTGCCGATCGTCGGCCTGGAGCCGAGCTGCCTCCTGACGCTGCGCGACGAGCTGGCGGCGCTGCGCCAGGACAACGACGCCAGGGCGGTCGTTGCGCACGCACTCACTTTCGAGGAGTTTCTGGTGCGCGAGGCCGAAGCCGGCCAGCTGCAGTTGCCGCTCGGCGCGATCGCCGACAACGCCGTCGTGCACGGCCATTGCCATCAAAAATCCTTCGGGGCCCTCAGGCCGGTCGAGCAGGTGCTGCGGCTCGTCCCCGGCCTTGCGGTCGAGACCATCGAATCGAGCTGCTGCGGCATGGCCGGCGCGTTCGGTTATGGCGCCGACACATATGACGCCTCGATCGCGATGGCCGAGCTGTCGCTGCTGCCTGCCGTGCGCCGCGCCGACCAGACCACGTTGGTCGTTGCCGACGGCACGTCCTGCCGGCACCAGATCAAGGATGGTGCTCAACGCGAGGCGCTGCACGTTGCGCGCGTGCTGGCGATGAGCCTCGATCGCGCAGACACCAATTCAACTTCTCCAGCTGCAAAGGACCCCAGCCATGGCTGACCTCACCCTCGACACCGCCCGAAAAATCCTCGACGCCGCTTTCGCAAAGTCCACCGAGCTGAAGCTGAAGCCGCTGGTCGTCTCGATCCTGGACGCGCGCGGCGTGCTCAAGATCGCCGCCGCGCAGGACGGCACCAGCCTGATGCGCGCCGAGATCGCCCACGGCAAGGCCTATGGCGCCCTCGCGATGGGCATGGGCTCGCGCGCGCTGTACCAGCGGGCGCAGGAGCAGGCCTATTTCATCGACGCCGTGAACACCATCGTCAAGGGCGCGCTGGTGCCGGTCCCGGGCGGCGTGCTGATCATGGACGGCGCGACGCTGATTGGCGCGGTGGGCGTATCCGGTGACACCTCGGACAATGACGAGGCTTGCGCGGTCGCCGGCATCCAGGCCGCGGGCCTGAAAGCCAACGCGGGGTAACCCACCCTACGCACCATCCCTTGCGCTACCCGACGGGCAAAACGCCCGATCCCTCGGTCAACCACCTCTCCGCAAAATATTCCACTTTACCGAAATTCGGTTTTGTCGTACACATTTCCCATCCTGATCCGGCGAAAAGGGCGGTCGTACGTCGTCACGAACCGCGGATCGGGCTGCGGTGGACGCGAGCAGCGCCGTCGCGGATGCGAGTTGCAGGGCGGGGCGATGGATTGAGCCGAACCCCGTGAGCACCTCGCAAGCCGCGTTGTACGAACGGCGCTCGATGCTGGTGAGGCCCTTGGGCGAAGACGCCCTGGGCTGAGCGGGAAGCTCGCGTACGGCAAAACCGTGTGGTCCTGGCCGTCGTCGCTACGGTCAAGTCTTGCGGATGCGGCATAGCGCCAACCGGCGCGGTGCCGGTAACTTCCGTCGGGCGAGGGAGGCCAGAAGGAATTCGGCTCCCGGGAGAGCACGGCATAAGCCGTCCAACCACTGCGCAGGGAAGGCCGTGTGTTCGGCTACACCTGTATGCTGCTGTGCGGCTCCTTCTGCGCTACACCTCGCGCAGCGGACCGCGGGTGCGAGGTCAGCACCCGGCCTTCCCTGCGCCCTTCGTTTTCAGAGGGCGTGAAGCGAAGCGCAAACCTCGGGCGGATCGGGCCGCGAGGCGGCGAAAGTGTGTCTGCAAGTCAAGGTGCGAACTGGAAGGGCGAGGCTGCTGCCTCATACTCCGTCATTGCAAGCGCAGCGAAGCAATCCAGACTGTCACCTCGGAGGGATTCTGGATTGCTTCGCTGCGCTCGCAATGACGAGGAGACAGCAGCGAGCGCCGCCCCCTCACCTCCCCGTCCAGACCGGCTTGCGCTTCTCGCTGAACGCCTTCAGGCCCTCCTTGGCATCCTCGGTCATCGCGAGCAATGCGATCTGGCTTTCGGTATAGGCAATGCTCTCGTCGAACGACATCGAGGCGATGGCGCGCATGGCGTATTTGCCGCGGCGGATCGCGGTCGGGGATTTGTCGACGATGCGCCCGATCAGCCAGTCGACCTTGGCGTCGAGCTCGGCCGTGGGCACGACGTAATTCAACAGGCCCGCATCCTTTGCGGCCCCCGCGTCGAACGGCTCGCCGGTCAGCGCCCATTCATTGATCAGGCGCCGCGGTGCGATCTCCTGCAACAGGCTCAACACCTGCATCGGAAACACGCCGACTTTCACTTCCGGCAGGCCGAAGATCACATGATCGGCTGCAACCGCCATGTCGGTCATGCAAAGAAGCCCCATGCCGCCGGCCATGCAGACGCCGCCCACACGCGCGATCGCGGGCTTGGTCGCGTTCTGCGCCAGGCGCAACAGATCGGCATAGTCGACATTTGGCCTGGAATGATCCATCGCGAAAGCCGCACCGGAATTCTGCAAGTCGGCGCCGGCGCAAAACGCCTTGTCGCCCGCGCCCGTCAGCACGATGACACGGACGTCCTTGTTCTCATGCGCGTCGCGATAGCCGCGTGCGATGCCGGCGATGACGTCGCCGTTGAGCGCGTTGCGCTTCTCCGGCCGGTTGATGGTGATCCAGAACGCCTGCCCGCGCTTCTCGGTGATGACGGCTGTGATGTCGGTCATGACGCTTGATCCTCGCTCCAGGTCTGCAGCCATTTGCGGCAGCTCCGGAGCGAGGTGCAAGGGCAATCTGAAGGGCAGCGGCGTTTTAGCGCCTCGACGCAAATCTGCGGCTCAGGTCGCAGCCGCTTTCCTGATCCAGACCTTGTTGTCGTGGAACGCAGCGCCACCGATCGGGGCAATGGTGTCCGCACCGGTCAGCATGTTGATGCCGAGGCCGCCGATATGATTCTTGTTGGGATGCACGGACTCCGCGATCAGCACGCCGCGGCGCACGCCGTCGAACAGCACGGCAATCAGCGTGGTCTCCCCTCTGTTATTGCCGAGCGTCACGGCATCGCCACCGGCGATGTCGAGTGCGGCGGCATCGAGCGGATGGATCATCACGCTCGCTCTGCCTTCGCGCGCCTGCGAGGACGGGGTCTCGTTGAAGGTGGTGTTGAGGAAGCTGCGCGACGGGCTGGTCGCAAGGCGGAATGGATGAGCCAGATCGGTGTGCTCGATCACGGCCCAATGATCCGGCAGGCCAGGCATCTTGTCGAAATCACCCATGGCCTGGCCGAACGGCGGATGCGCCCAATCTGCCCTAAAGTGGAATTTCTTGTCGGGATGAGCGAAGCCATCGAGATAATGCGAAGTGCGGAAGTCCGGCTGCAGATCGCGCCAGATGTCGGCTTCGAGACCGGCGATGTCGCCGTGATCGCTGAGCTTCAGCGTCGTGTCGATCAACTCGCGCGCCGTGAGCTTGAAGCCGGGATGCTTGGCGCCAAGCCGCGGCGCCAGCGCCTGCAACAGCTGATGATTGGAGCGGCATTCGCCGGGCGGATCGATCAGCTTGGGACCGACCGAGATATGCTGGTGGCCGCCGCCGTAATAGAGATCGTCATGCTCCATGAACATGGTCGCCGGCAGCACGATGTCGGCCATCTCAGCCGTCTCGGTCATGAACTGCTCGTGCACGGCCACGAACAGATCCTCGCGCGCAAAGCCCTGGCGCACCAGCGCCTGCTCCGGCGCCACCGTCATCGGGTTGGTGTTCTGGATCAGCATCGCCTTGACCGGGCCCTTGCCGAGCAGGGCCTCGGCATCGCCGGTGAGGATCCGGCCGACCTGCGATTGGTCGAGGGCGCGGACCGACCTGTCGAGCGCGTCGTGGCCTTCGATGACGGATTCGTTGAAGTGCCACAACGCGTAATTGTTGAAGAACGCGCCGCCGCCTTCGTACTGCCAGGCGCCGGTCACGGCGGGAATGCAGTTCGCGGCGTGCATCTGCATCGCGCCATTGCGCGAACGCGTGAAGCCATAGCCGAGGCGGAAAAAGGTCCGCTTGGTCTCGCCGACCGCCTTGGCAAAGGCCTCGATCTCCGCCACCGGCACGCCGCAGATTCCCGACGCCCATACGGGATTGCGTGTCTTCAGATGCGCCTCGAGTTCGGCGGGACAGTCGGTGTACTTGTCCATGTAGGCACGATCGGCATAGCCGTCGCGGAACAGAACATGCATGACGCCGCAGGCGAACGCGCCGTCGGTGCCGGGCCGCAGCAGGATCTTGATGTCGGCCTGCTTCATGGTTTCGTTGTCGTAGATGTCGACCGCTGCGATTTTCGCGCCGCGCTCCTTGCGGGCCCGCGCGGCATGCGTCATCACGTTGACCTGGGTGTTGACGGGATTGGTGCCCCAGATCACGACGAGATCGGACAGCGCCATCTCGCGCGGATCGACGCCGGCGATCTTGCCGGTGCCGACGGCAAAGCCGATGCGGCCGACATTGGCGCAGATGGTCTGGTAGAAGCGCGAGTATTTTTTCACATGCGTGAGACGGTTGAGACCGTCACGCATCACCAGCCCCATCGTGCCGGCGTAATAGTACGGCCAGATCGATTCCGCGCCGAAATCGCGCTCGGCCTGGTTGAAGCGATCGGCGATCTCGTCGAGCGCCTCGTCCCAGCTGATGCGCGCAAACTGGCCGGAGCCCTTCGGCCCGGTGCGGCGCATCGGATACATCACCCGTTCGGGATGATGGATGCGCTCGGCGTAGCGTGCGACCTTGGCGCAGACCACGCCGGCCGTATAGGTCTGCTTTTTCGAACCGCGGACACGGCCGATGCTACGGCCTTCGACCACCTCGACATCGAGCGCGCAGGCCGATGGGCAATCGTGCGGACAGGTGGAGTGGCGAATCTCGATCTTGGCGTGCTGGTTCATGTCCGATTTCGTAACATCAAAATACCTGCGAGCCGAGGGCATTTATCCGGCAACGCCCATGCAAAATGCTCAAACCGCACGCGCCTCATGTGCTTGCCGCGTCCGCAAAATGCCCTGCTGCCACACCGAAATTGGTCCGATGTCGCCGATACAATCGACTTTGTGAGACGTCGACAGTTCGCGCCCGCAGCCGTTACAGTGGCAGCCAACAAGAGCGAGGTCAGGGAGGTGGGCATGACTGCTCGACATCTAATTTCGGTGCTCGTCGCCGGCCTGCTCGCTGCCTTCTCCGCAAGCCGGTGCTTGGCACAGGATTATCCTGCGCACCCTGTCCGCATTGTCGTGCCCTTCGGCGCCGGCGGACCGGCCGACGTTTCTGCGCGGCTGATCGGCCAGGGGCTCCAGCAGCGCTTTGGCCAGCCGTTCGTGATCGAGAACCGCACCGGCGCGGGCGGCGTCATCGGCACCGTCGAGGCGGCGAAATCGCCGGCCGACGGCTACACGTTGCTGATGATGTCCAACACGCAGACGGCGAATGAATCGCTACTGACGCCGGAGCAGCGCAAATACGACCTGATGCGCGACCTCGCGCCGATCGCGCCGGTGAGCTATTCCGATCTCGTCATCGTGGTGAATCCGCAAGTCCCGGCGAAGACGCTCCAGGAATTCATCGCGCTCGCCAAGTCGCAGCCGGGTAAATTGAACTACGCGTCCTCCGGTCAGGGCACCCCGTACCACATGGCCGGCGAGCTGTTCAAAGCTATGGCCGGCATCGATATCGTTCATGTGCCCTACCGCAACAGCGGCGAGGCGCGCAGCGGCGTGATAGGAGGCCAAGTGCAGATGATGATCGACGCGCTGCCGGCGATGGCGCCCAATATCGGCGAGAACCAGGTCCGTGCGCTCGCGACCACCGGCCAGCAGCGCTCGGCGGTGCTCCCGAACGTGCCGATCGCTGGCGAAGCAGGCGTTCCCGGTTACGAGGCGACAATCTGGCTCGGCCTGATGGCGCCGGCGGGTACGCCAAAGCCTGTCATCGACAAGCTCAATTCAGCCGTCAACGCGCTGGTGAAGCGACCAGACATCATCAAGCTCTGGACCGAGCAGGGTGCCGTGCCCATGTCGATGACACCAGAGGAATTCGAGAAGTTCCTGCGAGGCGACATCGCGAAATGGGCCGATGTCGTCAAGAAGTTCGAGAAGTCATGAGCCATGCCGATCATGCCCGATATTCAGTTCAAGCTTAACGGAGCTGCAGTCTCCGTTGATGTCGATCCGGATCAGACGCTGCTCGACGTGCTGCGCAGCCGGCTCGGAATCACCAGTCCGCATTTCGGCTGCGGCGCCGGTGAATGCGGGGCATGTCACGTCCTGGTCGGCGGCCATGCGATGGCCTCCTGCGATATGCCGATGTGGTCGGCGGCGGACAAGGACATCGTCACGGTGGAAGGCCTCGGGACGATGGAGCGACCGCACCCGTTGCAACGCGCCTTCATCGCCGAACAGGCGATGCAATGCGGCTATTGCGTCTCGGGCATCCTGATCAGCGCTGCGGCGCTGCTCGAACGTAATCCGTCGCCGGCGGAGGCCGAGGTCAGGGCTGCACTCGATCGCAATCTGTGCCGCTGCGGGTCGCATAACCGCATGGTCCGCGCGGTGCTGCGGGCGGCATCGGAGATGGCGGCATCATGACCGCGCCGCCCCCTGCTCCGAAACTGCCGGTCAGCCTGGCGGCCAATCCAAGGCTGTCGTCATGGGTGCGGTTCGCCAGCGAAGGCCGCGTGGCGATTTCGCCTGGCAAGGTCGAGATCGGCCAGGGCATCGTCACGGCACTAGCGCAGATTGCCGCTGATGAGCTCGACGTCGGCGTCAGCCGCATCGAGATGATCCGCACCTCGACGGCTGCGAGCCCAAATGAGGGAGTCACCTCCGGCAGCCTGTCGATCCAGCAATCCGGCCGCGCGCTACGCCACGTTTGCGCCGAGGTGCGCCGGCGCTTCCTCGCAGCAGCAGCGGAGCGTCTCGGCGTCGACGCGGCGCTGCTTGGTGTCGACGACGGCACGATCTCGGGCCCCGGCAACATCAGGACCAGCTATTGGGAGCTGTCGGGAGAGGTGTCGCTCGACCACGATGCCGTTGCGGGCACTGTGGCAAAGACCATTGCCAAACGCGCCGTCGCCGGACATTCGGTCCAGCGCGTCGACATTCCCGACAAGGTGTTCGCGCGGCCGCGCTTCATCCACGATCATGCGCGGCCGGGGATGTTGCACGGACGCGTGCTGCGGCCGGACGTCGCCGGCGCGAGGCTGGTCGCGCTCGACGAAGCGGCCGCGCGCGCCGTGTCCGCACCGGTCACGATCCTCCACGACGGCAGCTTTGCGGGCGTCGCCGCCGACAGCGAGGCCGCCGCGGAAGCTGCGCTGAAAGCCTTACGCAAGGGCGCGACGTGGTCGGCCGGCGAGGCACTGCCCGATGAGAATGATCTGGCTGGTTTCCTACGAAGTCAGCCGGTCGAGACCACGGTCATCGACACCAGGGCAGCGGCTGCGGGAATGGCGACCCGCACGCTCCGCCGGCAGTACACCCGCCCCTATATCGCGCACGCCTCGCTCGCGCCGTCATGTGCCATGGCGCAATGGGACGGTGACCGGGTGCATGTCTGGACGCACAGCCAGGGCGTCTATCCGCTCCGCGCCGACCTCGCCATCGTGCTCAAGCTGCCGACCGAAAACATCGCCGTCGAGCACATGGAGGGCGCGGGCTGCTACGGGCATAATGCGGCCGATGATGTCGCGCTCGACGCCGTGCTGCTGGCGAAAGCCGCTGGTGGCCACCCGGTCCGGGTGCAATGGTCGCGTCGCGACGAGATGTCCCACGCACCGTTTGGTGCGGCGATGGCGATCGAGATCGAGGCCGATCTGGATGCCGACGACGAAATCGTCGGCTGGCGCCATGCGATCTGGAGCAATGGACATACCGCACGGCCTGGGCGTGCCGCGCAGCCCGCACTGCTGGCTGCAAGCGAGATCACACATCCCTATCCGCGCATGACCTCGACAAATCCACCCGTTGCCAACGGTGGCGGCAGTGACCGCAACGCCGTTCCGCTCTACGATCTCCCGGCCTGGACCATCACGAGCCATCGCCTGCTGACCATGCCGGTGCGCACCTCGTCGCTGCGGACCCTCGGCGCGCAGGGCAACGTGTTCGCGATCGAATCCTTACTCGACGAGATCGCCGCCTTGCGCGGCGAAGATCCGATCTCGTTCCGCCTGCGGCACCTCAGGGATGAGCGCGCACGCGACGTCGTCCGCGCGGCGGCGCGACGCGCCGGCTGGAAGCCTGAGAGACGATCCGGCATCGGACATGGCGTGGGCTTTGCCCGGTACAAGAACAGCGGCGCCTATTGCGCTGCAATCGCTGAGATCGAAAGCGCCGAGGATATCCGCGTCAGACGGCTGACCCTTGCGGTCGATGTCGGCGAAGCCATCAACCCGGACGGCGTCATCAACCAGATCGAGGGCGGCGCCATCCAGGCAACGAGCTGGGTGCTGAAAGAGCGCGTTCGCTTCGACCGCACGCACATCACCTCGACATCCTGGACGGACTATCCGATCCTGACCTTCAGCGAGGTCCCGGCAGTGGATGTGGAAATCATCCAGCGATCGGAGATCGAGCCGGTCGGTGCCGGCGAAGCCGCGCATGGCCCGGTGACGGCGGCCATCGCCAATGCGGTCCAGGATTGCCTCGGAATACGCATCCGCGACCTGCCGATCACGCGGGACAAAATCATCGCAGCCATGGAGCGTGCACCGTGACCACAGTGAACATTTTGAGCGGCGGCGCGGCGCAGGGCCTGGTGCGTGGCCTCGGCAACGCCTTCAAGGCGCAGACCGGCTTTGACATCGACGGCGCGTTCGGCGCGGTCGGCGTGATGGCGGACAAGCTGCGTGCGAGCACCCCGGCAGATCTCGTGATCCTGACGCAGGCCCTGCTTGCAAAACTCGCTGCGGAGAAGCTTGTTGTCCCCTCCTCGATCGCCGATCTCGGGCGCGTGGAGACTGCCCTCGCCGTCCGCAGCCGCGATGCCAAGGCGATCGTCAGGACCGAAGCCGACCTGCGCGAGGTCCTGCGCTCCGCGGACGCCATCTACGTCCCTGATACCCAGGCCTCGACCGCGGGCCAGCACGTCGCAAAGCTGCTGGATCAGCTCGGCATCTCCGATGAGGTCACATCGCGCGTGAAGATCTTTCCGAACGGCGCAACGGCCATGCGCGAACTGGCGGCATGCGCCGCGACGCGGCCGATCGGATGCACCCAGGCGACCGAGATCATCGCGACCGCAGGCGTTGTGCTGTCGGGCTCACTACCACCGCGGTGCGAGCTGGTGACGATGTATACGGCTGGCATCGCCATGCAGGCCGCGCATCCGAAGCAAGCGGCGGCGCTGATCGCACTGCTGACCGGGGCCGACCAGAGGGAGCTGCGCCAGCGCGTCGGCTTTGCAGGCTAGATGCGAACCTCATTTGTGCAGCTGCGTGAGACCGGTCGGCGGGCCGTCGACCCCGGTCCAGCCGCCGTCGACGAACAGCGTGCTGCCGCTGACATAGCTCGCAGCATCCGAAGCGAGATAGGCGACGGCTGTCGCGACCTCGTCGGCACTGCTCCAACGATTGAACACCGTGTGGCCCGCATACAGATTGTAGATGTCGGGCCGCTGCTTGAACGGGCTGGTCAGCGCAGTCTCCACGATGCTCGGCGCGATCGCGTTGACGCGCACGCCGGCATGCCCGACCTCGGAGGCAAAGCCCTTCACCAGAAGGCCGATCGCAGCCTTGGTCGAGCCGTAGACACCGAGGCCCGGCTCGATGGTCACCGCGCGCACCGAGGAGCACGCGATGATGCTGCCGCCCTTCTGCTCGACCATGATGCGGCCGAAGGCCTGGAAGAACCAGACGGTGCCCTTGACGTTGAGGTTCAGGACGCGATCGAGGTCCTCGTCGGTGTAGTCGAGAATGGTCTTGCGGATGTTGAGCCCGGGCGTCGTCACAGCGATGTCAAGCCGCGGAAATTTATGCATCACGGTTTTCGCGAGCGCGTTGACATCGGCGGCGCCAGCAGCGTCGCACCCTGCGGCCTCGGCCCAGCCGCCCTTCTCCCGAATGCCCGCAGCTGTCGCCTCCGCGGCGTCAAGCGCGTGATCGGCGCAAACGACCTGCGCACCAAGTCCGGCCAGCGCCTCGGCGGACGATTTGCCGATGCCCGATGCGGCCCCGAGCACCACGGCCGTCTTGCCGGTGAGATCGAAGAGCTTGCGATAATCAGTCACGGTTACATCCTTTTCTTGTTGCGGTCAGGTCGCTTGTTGCGAACCAAGCGGCCGGGATACGAGAGGTTCAAATACAACGTTCGCGTCCCCGGCGATCGCGCCATCAATCTAAAAACGGCATCGATCGATACTCGCTTCAACTTGGACTCCTTGCTCGGCGCGCCCTTAGGAAGGCGAACGGGGAAATGGATCTAGGGAGGGGCGCTTGAGCGCGGAATTATCCGTCATCGTCGCCAGAGAAATCTCGCGCTGGGCTTTCGGCGCGAGAACCGCTGCCGCTTGCTGCAGCGCAACAGGGACACCCCCTCCTAATCTCCTAGTTGATCTTCTCGCAAACCGCTTCATATACTAATATATCAATTTACAGAGCACGCATGCCCGTCCGCTCGACGAAGACAACGGAAGCCGCGGCTTCAGCCATGACCAGTCCTCGCCGCGGTAAGCCACCCCAGCGAGCGACGGCTTCGGCGCGTATCTACAGCGAGCTGCGCGGCGAGCTGGTCTCGATGCGTCGCAGGCCGGGCGAGGTGATCTCGGAATCCGAGATCGCGCTCAGCTTCGGCGTCAGCCGCACGCCGGTGCGCGAAGCGATTCTCAAGCTTTCCGACGAAGGCCTGCTGGACGTTTTTCCGCAGTCCGGCATCTTCGTGTCCCGCATCCCGCTCGCCGCCCTGCCCGAGGCCATCATCATCCGCAAGGCGCTGGAAGAGACCACCGCGCGCTTCGCGGCCGAACGCGCCACGACGAGTCAGATCCTGCAATTGCGGTCGATCGTGGAACGCCAGCGGGAGGCCGATGAAGCTGGAGACCGCACCGCGTTTCATCAGGCCGATGAGCTGTTCCACGCCACCATCGCCGATGTCGCCAGACATCCCGGGATCTGGACGCTGATCCTGCATGTAAAGATGCATGTCGATCGTTATCGCCAACTGACGCTGCCGGTCGCCGGACGCATGACGCAGGTCATCGCAGAGCACGAACCGATCCTCGCGGCGATCGAGGCGCACGATCCGCAACGTGCAGGGATTGCGATGGAGCGCCATCTCGACCGGCTGCTTCGCGACATCTCGGAGACGCAACATACCAATCCGGAGTTTTTCGCCAGCACAGAGTGACCGGCTTTCCGGTCAACAAGACGACACAAAGAACTAATGAGGGAGACGACCATGCTACGCCGTGACTTCATCAAATTGAGCGCCGGACTGGGAGCTGCCACGCTGGCTCCGATCTCGTCGGGCCACGCCCAGACCAAGGCCGTCTTCAAGGCCGCTGACGTGCAGCCGGTCGGCTATCCGACAGTCGCCGCCGTCGAGAACATGGGCAAGAAGCTCGCCGAGGCAACCCAGGGCCGCCTCTCGATCCAGACCTATCCCTCCGCGCAACTTGGCGCCGAGAAGGAAACGATCGAGCAAACCCAGATCGGCGCGATTCAGATGCTGCGCGTCAGCGCCGGCGCCGTCGGTCCGATCGTCGACGACGTCAACGTCGTCAACATGCCGTTCCTGTTCAAGAACGTGGCGCAATCCTGGAAGATGATGGACGGCGAGGTCGGCCAGGAGCTGCTCGACAAGATTACCGCGAGCCCCAACGCCAATCTGGTCGGCCTGTGCTGGATGGATTCCGGTGCACGCAGCTTCTACAACACCAAGCACCCCATCAAATCGGTCGCCGACGTTCACGGCCTGAAGCTTCGCGTGATCGGCAACCCGATCTTCATCGACATGGTCAATGCGCTTGGCGGCAACGGCATCGCGATGGGCTATGACCAGGTATTCTCCTCGCTGCAGACCGGCGTGATCGACGGTGCCGAGAACAACCCGCCGAGCTACGTTTTCAGCAACCACTACACCGTGGCGAAATACTACTCGCTGACGGAGCATCTGATCATCCCCGAGATTCTCTGCTTCTCCAAGCGGTCCTGGACCGCGCTGTCCGCCGACGACCAGGCGCTGATCAAGAAGTTCGCCCGCGAGGCGCAGCTCGAGGAGCGCGAGCTCTGGAAGAAGTACGAAACGACCGCGATGGAGAAGGCCAAGGCCGCTGGCTGCGAGATCGTGGAGATTGCCGACAAGAAGCCATTCCAGGATGCGGTCAAGCCGGTGTGGGACAAGTATGGTCCGAAATACCAGGCCATGATCCAGCGCATCCAGACGCTCTGAACGTTCTCGAACCAAAGCCGAAGCGCGACAATCACTCATCGCGCTTCGGCCTCGACAATCTGAACCACTGACAGAGCAGGAAACGCGGATGGCCGCACTGTTTCGCCGAGCGATGGACTATCTCTACCTGTTATGCGTGATCGTCGGCTGCACCGCGCTGGTCGCGATCTCCGCGGTGATTCCGTGGGCGGTGTTCACGCGCTACGTGCTCAACAGTGCGGCTTCATGGCCAGAGCCGACGGCGGTTCTGCTGACGATCGTGCTGACTTTCATCGGCGCAGCCGCCGGCTACCGGCTCAACCTCCATATGAGCGTTGGCTATTTTGCCAAGAAACTGCCGCCGCCGCTGCAAAAGGCAACCGCCATCCTGGTGCAGCTGCTGATGGCGCTGATCGCCTTGTTCATGGTGATCTGGGGCGAACGTCTGGTCCAGGTCACCTGGTACAACACGATCCCTGATTTCCCCTCGCTGTCGGTCGGCGTCACCTATCTGCCGATTCCGATCGGCGGACTCTGCCTTCTGCTCTTCGTGATCGAGCGAATTTTCCTCGGCGTGCCGCCCGACCCGATCGGCAGGCACTCCGAAACCGCCCCCTTCGAGTGAGCCGGGAGTTCTCGCAATGGACATCTTTATCCTCCTCGGCACGATGATCGTCTGCTTCCTGATCGGCATGCCGATCGCCTATTCGCTGGCAATGGCGGCGATCGCCGGCGCATTGTCGGTCGGCATTCCGCTCGAAGCCTTGATGCTGAAGATCTCGGACGGCGTCAGCAAAGTTGCGATGCTGACGATTCCGTTCTTCGTGCTCGCCGGCGCCATCATGGCCGAAGGCGGCATGGCGCGGCGGCTTGTCGCCTTTGCCGACGTTCTGGTCGGCTTGACGCGACTGCGCGGCGGCCTCTCGATCGTCAACGTGCTGGCGACGACCTTCCTCAGCGGCATCTCCGGCTCTGCCGTTGCCGACACGTCGGCGATCGGCTCGGTGATGATCCCCCAGATGGAGAAGAACGGCTATCCGCGGGTGTTTGCGACCAACCTCACCATCTCCTCGTCGGTTCAGGCGCTGCTGGTGCCGCCGAGCCACAACGCCGTGCTCTATTCGCTCGCCACCGGCGGTACCATCTCGATCAGCGCGCTGTTCATGGCTGGCGTTTTCCCAGGGCTGCTGATCGGATTCTCACTGATCATGCTGTGCCTGGTGATTGCCTATCGCGAAGGTCACCCGCAGGGCCGTACCGTGCCGGCCAAGGAAGCCGTCAAGATCACGATCGACGCGGCCTGGGGCCTGATCACGCTCGTCATCATCCTCGGCGGCATTCTGGGCGGCATTTTCACCGCGATCGAAGCCGGCGCGGTCGCCTGCATCTGGGCATTCTTCGTCACCATGTTCGTCTACCGCGACTACAGATGGCGCGACCTGCCGGTGCTGCTGCACCGGACCTTGCGCACCGTTGCGATGGTGATGACGCTGATCGCCTGCGCCTCCGCCGTCGGCTACATCATGGCGCTGACGCAGATGCCGGCGAAAATGACGGCGTTCTTCCTGTCGATCTCCAGCAACAAATACATCATCCTGTTGCTGCTCAACGTCCTGCTGCTGCTGCTCGGCACGCTGCTCGACATGGCGCCGTCGATCCTGATCGCAACGCCAATCCTCCTTCCCGTGATGCAGAATTTCGGCGTCGATCCGGTGCACTTCGGCATGATCATGCTGCTCAACCTCGGCATCGGCTTGTGCCATCCGCCGGTCGGTGCGATCCTGTTCGTCGGCTGCGCCGTCGGCAAGGTCTCGCTCGAAGACGTCATGCGCAAGATCTGGCCGTTCTACGGCGTCATGCTGTTCGTGCTGACGCTCGTCACCTTCCTGCCGGAGATTTCGCTCTGGCTGCCGCGTCACATCCTGCACTGAATCAGGTCGCGCCGGTTTGACGTCGCCAGCGGCTCGAGGGTCACAAGGCGGGGCGGCACGTCGGCTCCTGCCATATCGAGAAGCTGCACAAACCTCGACGGCTAGGCTCTCACTCGCCGTCGAGGCCGCTTTCGGCAAGCTCACGCAGCGCATCGATGTCGAGCACGACGATGGCGCCATGCTCGAGGCGCACCCAGCTTCGTGCGGCCCAGGCGCGCAATTGCTTGTTGATGCTCTCGCGCGTCATCCCAACCATCTCGCTGATCTCCTGTTGGGTGATCGCGAGCGTGCCGCTGCCGGAATCGAGCTTGCGTTCCTCGGTGAGACCAAGCAGCGCGCTTGCAAGCCGGCCCGGCAGATTCTGCAAGATCACCTGTTCGACCTGCTGGCTGGTCCAGCGCAGCCGCGCGCAGAGCAGCTCGATGAATTTCATCGCGAGCGCCGGCTGGCTCTTCACGAACGGCAGGAAGTCGCGGCGGTCGATGATGTAGAGTTCGCAGTTGGTGTTTGCGGTCGCATCCGCCGACCGCGGCGCACCATCGAGTACGGCGATCTCGCCGAAGATTTCGCCCGGGCCGATCAGATTGAGAATAGCGTTCCGCCCGTCGGGCGACGAACTAGAGATCTTCACCGTTCCCGTGATCACCGCGAACAGATTATTGCCGGGATCGCCCTTGGCGGCGATGGTCGAACCACGCTTGACGGTGGTGTGCTTGGCGTAGCGGCACAGCTGATCCAGCGCTTCCGGATCCAGATCTGCGAAGATCGGATGCTTGCGCAGGACCGACAGTTTGTTACCCGACAACTGCCGGGGGTCGCCGGTCTTGTCCTGAGGCACGCCGGGACTCCTAAGACTGCGAGGCACTGGAGTTCCTCCGTAGTCAACGTTAGCGGGCTTTTCAACCGGAAAGCACGGACAGACCTCGAGAGAAAGGCTGCCAAAATGCCGCGATTGCGCCCCGGAGCCGCACCTGCAGGGTGCGCTGATGCGCTTCAGCCCATGCACAGTTGCAGGGATGCAAGCCAAAAGAGGCCCCTGCGCGCGCCGGAAGGGCAAGAATGCGCTGGGGAATGCCTGTCGAGCCGGATCAATCTTGGCCACACACCCGCCCTGCTCCGCGGCAAACACGCCCGAATCGTCCCCACAACTGGGCGGATCAGAGCTTCAGGCAGACGTCGCAGATATCAGGCTCGGCCGGATCCGGCTTGATCTCGAAACCGAACTGCCGGCACATCTCCAGCATCACGACGTTCTCCTTGAGCACGTCGCCCGAGATCGTCTTGAGCCCTTCCGACTTCGCGTAGTCGATCATCAGCTGCATCAGGGCCCAGCCGAGCCCCCTGCCCTTGAGGTCGGACCGCAGCAGGATCGCGTACTCGCCGCTCTCGTAGACCGAATCCGAGTGGAGTCGCACCACGCCGACCATCTCGTTCTTCTCATCGAAGGCGATGAAAGCCATGGCGCGCGCATAATCGAGCTGCGTCAAGCGCGCGATAAACTCATGCGTGAACTCCTTCATCGGCGCGAAGAAGCGCAGGCGGAGATCCTCAGGCGTGACGTGACGCAGGAATTCGTGGATGGTCGGTTCGTCTTCGGGGCGAAGCGGCCGCGCGAAAATGCGCCAGCCGTCCTTGAGTGCGAGCCGGCGCTCCCATTGCGAGGGATAGGCGCGGACAGCGAAATTGGCCGGGCCTGAGCCCGCAAATTTGCGCTGCGGCGGCCGCACCGCGACGCGGGCATCGACGGCGGTCACGCCGGTTTCGTCGGCCAGCAGCGGATTGATGTCGAGCTCGCGGATCTCAGGGATGTCGGTTGCCATCTGCGCCAGCTTGACGAGCACCAGTGCGACCGCGTCATGCTTGACTGCCGGCACATCCCGGTACGCAGGCAACAACCGGGACACACGTGTACGCTCGATCAGGTCACGGGCGAGCTGCAAATCGAGCGGCGGCAGCGCCAGAGCCTTGTCGTTGATGATGTCCACCGCCGTGCCGCCGCGGCCGAACACCACGACGGTGCCGAAGGTCGGATCGTCGGCGAGGCCCAGGATCAACTCGCGCGCCTTCGCTTTGACGACCATCGCTTGAACGATGATACCGTCAATACGGGCTTCGGGCCTTAACTTTCTCATTCGCGCAAGTATATCGACCGCGGCTGCGCGCACCGCGGCCGGCGTGGTCAGATTGAGCACGACACCGCCGACATCGGATTTGTGCGCGATATCGCGCGACAGGATCTTGAGCACGACGGTGGCACCTTGGGCGAATATCCCGTCCGCGTAGGCGACCGCCTGATCGACATCATCAGCCGCAAAGGTCGGCACCATCGTGATGTCATAGCACCCGAGCAGATGCTTGATCTCCACGGGCTCAAGCCATTTACGTCCGTCGGCCATGGCCGTCGCAACGACCTGTCTTGCAGCCGCCACATCAGGCACGAACCTATCCGGTATCGCCGGCGGCACCTGGCTCAGCTCGTCGACCACCTCGCGATGCCGGACCATATGCATGAAGCCGCGCACCGCGTCGTCTTCAGTCGGATAGTTCGGGATGCCAGCGGCGGACAGCGTCGCGATGATGTCCTGATCCGCGCCGACCCAGGCCGCAAGCACCGGCTTGGCCCAACTGCGATGTTTCTCACGATATTTGACGACGAGCTCGGTTACGGTCGCCGCGATCGCGTTGGCCGATGCAATCGCGGTCTGCACGTTGAGCACGAGGATCGCATCATTGCCAGGATCGTCGAGCAGGACCTCCAGTGCCGCAGCATAGCGCGAGGCATCTGCGTCGCCGACGATGTCGACTGGATTGGTGCCGGACCAGGTCGGCGGCAGCACCGCAGCGAGCTTCTCGCGCGTCTCCGGCATCATCGGCGCGGGAATTCCGCCGAGCTCGGCCAGCCGGTCGACCGCCAGGACGCCGATGCCACCGCCATTTGTCAGAATCGCGAGTCGTTTTCCCGCCGGCGCCCCGATCCTGCCGAGCGTCTCGGCACAATCAAACAGCTCGCGCAGATCGGACACCCGAAGAACACCGGCGCGGCGGAAGGCCGCGTCATAGACCGCATCCGCACCGGCGAGCGCGCCCGTATGCGTGGCAGCCACCGTCGCACCCTGCGTCATGCGCCCCGACTTCACCACGACAACGGGCTTCACACGCGCCGCGGCACGCGCTGCCGACATGAACTTCCGTGCGTCCTTGATGGCCTCGATATAGAGCAGAATCGCACGCGTTTTTTGGTCCATCGCGAAATAGTCGAGCAAATCAGCGATATCGACGTCGATCTGATCGCCGACCGTGACAATGCCGGAGAAGCCGACGCCACGCTGCGCAGCCCAATCCACCATGCCGGCCGCGATCGCGCCCGATTGCGAGATCAGAGCGAGGTTTCCGGCCCTCGGCATGTGCGCGGCGAAACTCGCGTTGAGGCTTGCGCCGGGCATCATGATGCCGAGGCAATTCGGGCCGATCAGCCGCATGCCGTATTTGCGGGCGGTCGCAACGGCGGTCTCCTGGAGCGATCCCGATCCATGGCCGAGTCCCGACGAAACGATCAGGGCCCCGGCCGAGCCAACGCGACCAGCCTGGTCGATGATCGCAGGGACCTCACGCGCCGGCGCAGTAATGACGATCAGCTCGGGCACGAACGGCAGGTTGTCCAGGCTGCTCACTGCCGCGATACCGCCGATCTCGGCATGGCGCGGGTTGACCAAACCGAACGGCCCCTTGAACTCCGCCTTACGAATGTTCTCCAGGACCGCCCGTCCGACGGACACCGGGCGACCGCTTGCGCCGACGAGTGCGACCGACCGGGGCGACAGCAGGGTTTTCAGGCGGTAGGTCGACATGATCACACCAGTCCGATCGGGCAACGGGGCGACAAAAGCTAACCCAGACCGGGATTGAAACGCACCTAGTGCGACATCATCACCCAGCATGGTGGCTGACCGATGACGGTCTTGGTCACGCCGCCCCAGACGGTCTCGTTCAGGCGCGAATGTCGGTAAGCGCCCATGACGATGGCGTCGACGGCGTGGGCCTCTGCCCAACTCCCCAGTACCTTGCCGATCGAGCTCCCGCTGTCCTTCACGGTTTCGAAGGACGCATAGACCCCGTGTTCCCTCAAGTGATGGACGAGGCTGTCGCCCGATTGCGTGATTGCGTCGCCCTCGTCACCGGCCACCGTGATCACCCGCACCACGGCGGCGGCCTGCAGGATCGGCAGCGCGTCCCCGACCGCGCGTGCGGCGCGCGCCGAATGGTCCCAGGCAATCACGACATTCTCGAACTCCGGCCGCAGCGTCTCCACATGCTGCTCTGGACATAGCAACAGCGGCCGGCCGGACTGGAACAGGAACGTTTCAACGATGTTTTCGGTTCTGCTGTCGTGTGGCCTCACGGGGATCAAACTGAGATCGCTGACGCGTGCCTGCTCCGCCAGGGTCGACGCGATCTGATCCGCCGGCACCTTGCCCGATCGGCCTTGGGCACGAATGCCGGCACGGGAGGTCGCGTTGGTGAATGCATTCAGGAGCTGCTGCATATCTTCCGCTTCGCCCATATTGCTGAGTTCGGCAGGCTTGGGGTCATCGGGAAACACGACCGTCGGCCGCACGAAGGCATCGTCTTCGAGCGCGAGCCCCGTGATCCGGGCGCCGAGGTCGGCGGCGACTGCGACGCACTTCTCAATTGCGGCTAGCGTGGGCGCACGCGGCTCGCCAACGAGCGGCAGAAAGACGTCCTTGATGGGCATCGGATTCTCCTCGCACGCCAGAATAGGCCACCTCCGGTCCGGATGCTTGATCCTCCTCAAGCCGGGAAAACTCCGCCTCGCCAGCCCACGACAGCATTTGATGGAAGTCAAGCGGCGGTCACGACTTAGAGGTTACCCTGGCTTGCGGCCGGACCGCTTGGTGCTACCATCTGCAACATGCCGGCAGGGATGACGGACAGTTCTGCGACCCAGGAACGGATCTTCGCGGCTCTGACCGCGCACGCCGGCGTGAAGCGGATCGACACGCACGCGGCTTCGGTCTTCCTCGACGGAAGGCGCGCGCTGAAGATCAAGCGCGCGGTGAAGTATCCATTTCTTGACTATTCGACCCCCGATAAACGCAAGGCGGCCTGCGAGGAGGAAGTCAGGATCAACAGGCCACACGCGCCGGAGATCTATCGTGGCGTCGTCGCCGTCACGGAAGAACCCGACGGGTCCGTGACGATCGACGGCAACGGCCGGCCTATCGAATATGCAGTGGATATGTCGCGTTTCGATGAGAACCGGACGCTCGATCATCTGGCCAAGGCGGGACGGTTCGACGCGGACCTTGCATCGGCGGTCGCCGACGCGATCGTGGCTTCACACGCGGCAGCGTTTCCCATCGACGGCAAAAGATGGGTTGCTTCGATCCCCGCCCTGATCGACGGCAACAGCAATGGCCTGAGAAAGGGCAATCATCTCCCGACTGCGGCGATCGAGCAGCTTGGGCAGGCCTCGCATGCACCGTTCCTGCGTGTTCGACCTTTGCTTGAAGAGCGCGCCCGCCGGGGTTTCGTGCGCCGTTGCCATGGCGATTTGCATCTTGCGAATATCGTGTTGATCGAGCAGCAGCCCGTGCTGTTCGATGCCATCGAGTTCGACGCAGAGATGGCGACGGTCGACGTGCTGTACGACTTCGCTTTCACGCTGATGGATCTGTTGCGCCACGATCAGCCGCTGGCCGCAAACAGCATGTTCAACCGATACCTTGCCACGACGTCAGTCGACAATCTCGATGCGCTCCGCGCGCTGCCACTTTTCATGTCCATTCGCGCGGCCGTTCGCGCCCAGGTGGCCTTGGCACGGCTGAAGCCAACGCATTCCCAAGATGTCGGCGTTCTTGACCAAGCGCGTCGCTATTTCGACCTTGCCCGGGCGCTGATCCAACCTCCCCGGCCCCATCTTGTCGCGGTGGGCGGCCTGTCGGGTAGCGGCAAGACCGTCTTGGCACGGGCGCTCGCGCCGACCGTAGCACCAGAGCCAGGCGCCGTCGTGTTGCGCAGCGACGTCATTCGCAAGCAGTTGTTCGGGGTCCCCGACACAGAGCGGTTGCCGCCGACTGCATACACGCCCGAGCTTGCCGAGCGGGTCTACGCGACTTTGGCCGAACGCGCCCGGCGCGTGCTGGCCCAGGGCCATTCGGCTGTTGCTGAGGGTGTGTTCGCTCGTGATTTTGAGCGGGATGCCTTCGCCGCCCTCGCCCGCGACTGCAACGTGCCTCTCACCGGACTCTTCCTGGTCGCCGATCTGGCAACCCGGCAGGCTCGCATCGGCGGCCGCCGCGGCGACGCTTCGGATGCCACGCAAGAGGTTGCCGCGTTGCAAGAGCGCTATGATGTCGGCCATATCGGCTGGGCGACCATCGATGCATCCGGGACACAAGCGCAGACGCTCCAGAGCTGCCGGGACGCAATCGCCAAGGGCAGGTAAGGCAATCTGATTGGCGCGGACAAGGATGGCGCGACCCACCAGGAGTTCGACGGCGACCGCCCGCACCAAGACGGCGGCGAGCCGCAATATGCTGCCCGGCCGCCTCAGCTCGGGCATGGCTTGCGACACCGCCTTTCGAATCATCGCCCGCCGTCACCTCGCCGCCGTCCTCGCCCAGCATGCGGGCACCTGCCGAGGCGATCCCGAAGCGCTGCATCAGATCCGCATCGCACTAACCCATCTGCGGACCGCGATCCGCTTCTTTTTCCCAATGCTCGACGATGCGCTGCGCCCCAAAGTCTGGGCCGAGCTGAAATGGCTGAACAGCCAGCTCGGCATGGTGCGGGATCTCGACGTCGCGATTGAACGCGTGGTGGCCGAAACAGGTGACGAGCTCGCCGTGGTTGCCGAACTGCAGCACTGGGACGACAAACGCGCCGAAAGCCATCGCCTGTTGGCTCGCGCTCTGCAATCGGCGCGCTATCGCCGCCTGGTCGAACAGACCTCGAGCTGGATCGAGAGCGGCCCCTGGTCGACAAGGCGTAGCAAGGAGGCCATCAGACTGCGCCGCTGTCCCCTCGCCGAGCACGCGACGGCGCAGTTGACCGATTGGGAAAAGACGCTGCTCAGAAAGGCCCGGAAACTGCGCAAGCTCGACGTCGGGAAACGGCACAAGTTGCGGATTCTCAACAAGCGGCTGACCTATTCGATCGAGTCGCTGGAGGATTTATTCGCCGACAAGTCGCTGACGAAACAAAAATCGATCCTCAAGCAATTGCGCAGGGCACAAAAATCCCTTGGACAGCTGAACGACGATGCGCGCGGTCAGACGCTGGCCGCTTCACTGAACGAGGCAGTTCCCGGAGCCGGGATTCGCTTCCTCGACCGCAAGCGGGAAAAGAAGCTATTGCGAACGGCTTCGACGGCCTATCGCAAGGTCGAGAAGAGCAAGCCGTTCCGCGTCTCCGACCTGACACCGGATGCGCGAGCAGAGGATTAGGCATTCGCAAGCGCGGCTTGACCTGGGTCAACTTCCACCTTCGCCGCTGATCTAGACCTCGGACATCGATATTCATGCGAACCTGCGGAGTTCTCCCATGCGCGCTCACCAGATCATGACGCGATCGGTCATCTCGGTCACGCCGGACACCAGCATCGTCGAGGCTGCGAACATCATGCTGAAGCGCCACGTCAGCGGCCTCACCGTTGTCGACAACAGCGGCAAGCTGATCGGAGTGGTCTCGGAAGGTGATTTCATCCGGCGCAGCGAAATCGGTACCGGTCGCAAGCATGGCCGCTGGCTGCGCTTCATTCTCGGGTCCGGAAAATCAGCCAGCGATTTCGTCCACGAGCATGGCCGCAAAGTCGCGGAAGTCATGACTGTCTCACCTGTGACCATCACCGAGGATACCGCGCTTCCCGAGATCGTCGATCTCATGGAGCGGAACAACGTGAAACGCCTTCCGGTGGTTCGCGGCGAGAAGATCGTCGGTCTCGTGTCGCGCACCAACCTTCTACAGGCGGTAGCGGGTCTCGCCCGCGACGTGCCGGATCCGACGGCCGACGACGATCACATCCGCAGCCGCATCATCAATGCCATGGAGACATACGACTGGTGTCCGTTCGGGCTGAACGTGATCGTGCGCGACGGCATCGTTCATTTGAACGGTGTCATCACCGAGGAACGGGCGCGGCAGGCCGCGATTGTTGCCGCTGAGAACGTCGAAGGTGTCAAGAAGGTGCACGACCATCTCTGCTGGGTCGACACGATGTCGGGCGTTTATCTGAACTCACCCGAGGACGAGAATCTCTCCAAGGCGAGCTGAGCGCGGCCTAGCGGGGAATGACAGCGGTGGCTTCGATCTCGACGCGCGCCGCTTTCTCGACGAGACGAACGACCTGGACCAGCGCCATCGCGGGATAGTGCGCGCCGAAGACGACGCGGTAGATCCTGCCGAGCTCCTTCAGGTTCGTCAGATACTCCTCCATGTCGACGACATACCAGGTCAGCCGCACGAGATGCTCGGGCCGCGCACCGGCCTCGCCAAGAATCTCGGCGATATTGCTCAAGGCCTGATGCACCTGCGCAACAAAACCGTCCGCAAGACGTTCCTGGGCATCCCAGCCGATCACGCCGCCGGTGACGACAATGCGTCCCTCGGCAGCCATTCCATTGGCATAGCCCTTCGGCATCGGCCAACCGGATGGCTGGAGCACTTGCGCCCTGGGACGGGCGTCATCCTCGGCAGCGGTCTGCAGCACAGCGAGCTGGGGGCCTTTCGGCGTCGTCACGGACAATTCTCGATCCTCATCTCATTCCGCCGCGACGCCTGAGGACGTCACCGCCGCCTGCGCCAATTGCCGCAAGGCGAAGCGCTTCAATTTTCCGGTCTCGGTCTTCGGCAGCTGCGTCACGAACTCGATCGCGCGCGGATATTTATACGGCGCAATCTCACGTTTGACGTGCTCTTGCAACTCGGCTGCGAGCTTTGCGTCCGGCATCACGCCGGCCGCGACGATGACGTAAGCCTTCACGATCATCCCGCGCGCCTCGTCCGGCGCACCGACGACGCCGCACTCGGCGACCGACGGATGCGTGAGCAGGGCTGCTTCCACATCCGTGCCCGCGATATTGTACCCGGATGATACAATCATGTCGTCAGAGCGCGACTGGTACCAGAAATAGCCATCGCCATCCACCAGATAGGTGTCGCCGGTGATATTCCAGCCGTTCTGAACATATTTCCGCTGGCGTTCGTCGGCAAGATAGCGGCAGCCGGTCGGCCCGCGCACCGCGAGCTTCCCCATCGTCCCCGGCGGCAAATCATTGCCGTCATCATCGACGATCTTCGCCTCATAGCCGGGCACCGGCTTGCCGGTCGCGCCCGGACGTATTTCGTCTTCAGTCGCGCTGATGAAGATGTGCAACAACTCTGTCGAGCCGATCCCGTCCATCAACTTGATGCCGGTTGCCTTCAGCCAGGCATCGAATGTCGGCTTAGGCAACGTCTCGCCCGCGGATACGCATTTGCGAAGCGAGGAGATGTCGCGGCCCGCGAGTTTGCTTATCAACGCGCGATATGCAGTCGGTGCCGTGAAGCAGACTGTGGTCCTGTATCGCTCGATAGCGGACAGCATATCGTCCGGGGTCGTCTTCTCCAGCACCACGAAGGAAGCGCCGATGTGCAACGGAAACAGCACGCCGCCAAAGCCGAAGGTGAAGGCCAGGGGCGCGGAGCCAATGAATCGATCCTTCTGCTCGGCTCGCAGAATATTGCGCGCATAACCGTCGCACACCGCCAGCATGTCCCGGTGGAAATGCATGGTGCCCTTTGGATCGCCCGTCGTGCCCGACGTGAACGCGATAAGGCAGACATCGTCCGCGGCGGTATCGACCGCGGTAAACTCAGGACTTGCATCCGCGATCAGCGCCTCGAGCGAATCGGAAGCGCCATTGCCCCAATACACCACGTGCTTGAGACCGGGCGCCGCCAGCTTCGCTCTTTCCATCTCATCGGAGAGTTTTCCGTCGCAGAGCGCGAGCGTGATCTCCGCCTTCTGAATTGGATAGGACAGCTCCTTGGCGCGCAGCAGCGGCATCGTCGCCACGCAGATACCACCGGCCTTGATCACCGCTAAATACGTCGCAACCATCATGGCGCTATTGGCGGAGCGCAGCATCACGCGTCCACCCGTGACGAGACCGAGCTTGCCAACGAGCACATTGGCAATGCGATTCACGAGCTCTTGTAGTTCGCGATAGGTGTAGCTCACGGCGGGACTGATGACGCAAGGCGCGTCGCCGTGGCCCTGCTCGATCCAACGGTCGAGGAAATAGGTCACACAGTTCAGTCGCGGCGGATAGCGGAGTTCCGGCCGCGTGAAGATGAACTCCGGCCAGAGCTCGGGCGGCGGCAGATGTTGCCGCGCAAATGTATCGACATGGGCCGTCGCGGCGTCGCCGTCATGCGAGCCTGAGACTTGCACCTTGGCAGCGTTGGCCATCGCACGCTCCTTTCAGCATGGAAAGCACCCGGCAGCACTCAACGGAAAACATTTTAGGCTTAAAACAATTCGGCGCAATAGCGGATTTGGGCATCCTATGCATTTTCGTCCGGCAAGGTGGAATTGGCGGCCGGGGAACCCGCAACGTCAGGGGCGGCGCCGTGCGGCCGATTTCTGCGCAGACCCCTTGGTCTTGGCCAGGAGCCGCATCAGCTCGCGCACGTCCTTCGGGGTCAAATCGGCGAAGAGATCGGCGATCCAGGTCTCGTGCTCTGCGGCCATTCGGCGGAACTCCGCGCGGCCGACCTTTGTGAGGCGGATCACCTGGACCCGACGGTCGGTCTCCGAGGTACGGCGGTCGAGATGGCCGGATTCCACTAGGCGCTCGACGAGGCCGGTGACGTTGCCGTTGGACACCATCATGCGCTTGGAGACATCCGATAGCGTCATGCCGTCGGGCGCCTTGTCGAGCTGCGCCATCAGGTCGAAACGAGGGAGCGTGACATCAAAGCGCTGCCGCAGGCGACCGCGGACCTCACCCTCGATCAGGGTCGTGCAGGTGAGCAGGCGCAACCACAGCCGAAGTTCTTCGGCGTGGTCCTCAGGCGTTTCGACGGCCTTGGTCTCGGAATCGAGCATCTTGGTGCAATCACTCACGGCCGGCATTGGCGCCGCCCCGGATTCCCTAATGTTTTGAGCTTCAAGTAAATCCGCGCCGGCCGCAAGCCTAAAGCTGTAACAATCGATCGCACAGCGATCTCTTTAAGGTTGAAGCAATTGGCGCGCCGCTTGCATGCTCCGCTGCCCGCATCAAGGTGACGCCGTGAGCTTGGCTTGCCGCGTGCGCCGTCATCGGCATAATCTTCGATCGGAGTACGCGGCTTGCCACGCAGGCTCTGATGTCACGGTGGAGAAATCATGAAAATGCAACGGACCTTGGCTGCGGCCGCCTTGCTGCTCGGTGCCGCGATGGGCCCTGCCCTGGCGCAGGAAAAGATCAAGCTGGGCGTGATCGTGACCCTGTCGGGGCCGGCCGCCGCGCTGGGCCAGCAGGTTCGCGACGGCTTTGCGCTCGCGATGAAGGATCTCGGCAATAAGATGGATGGTCGCGATGTCGAGGTTGTCGTGGTCGATGACGAGCTGAAGCCTGACGCGGCGGTAACCAAGGTCAAGGGTCTGCTCGAACGCGACAAGGTCGACTTCGTGGTCGGACCAGTGTTCTCCAACGTCCTTCAGGCCATCCACCGGCCCGTGACCGAGGCGAAGACCTTTCTGATCAGCCCGAATGCCGGCCCGTCGACCTATGCCGGCAAGGACTGCAACCCGTTCTTCTATGTGACATCGTACCAGAACGATCAGGTGCACGAGATCCTTGGCAAAGTGGCGCAGGATCGCGGCTACAAGCGAATGTACCTGATGGTGCCGAACTATCAGGCCGGCAAGGATTCGGTTGCCGGCTTCAAGCTCGACTATAAGGGTGAGATCGTCGAAGAATCCTATATGCCGCTGAACACGCTGGATTTCCAACCGGAGCTGTCGAAGATCTCCGCGCAGAAGCCCGATGCGCTGTTCACGTTCATGCCGGGCGGTCTCGGCGTCAACCTCGTCAAGCAATACAAGCAGGCTGGCCTTGCCGACAGCATTCCGGTGCTTTCGGCTTTCACCGTGGATGAATCGACTCTGCCCGCGCAGCAGGATGCCGCCGTTGGGATGTTCGGCGGCGCGAACTGGGCGCCCAACCTCGACAATCTCCAGAACAAGAAGTTCGTCGCCGCCTACGAGGCCGCCTACAACACTGTGCCCGGCACCTACGCGTTCCAGGCCTATGACGCCGCGATGCTGATCGACAGCGCGGTCAGGGCTGTGAAGGGCGACTTTTCCAACAAGGACGCCGTTGCGGCTGCCCTGAAGAAGGCGGACTTCACATCGCTGCGCGGGTCGTTCAAGTTCAACACCAACGGCTATCCGATCCAGGATTTCTATCTGACCAAGGTCGCCAAGCGTCCGGATGGCAAATTCCAGACCGAGATCGTGCAAAAAGTTTTCGAGAACTACGGCGACCGCTATGCCAAGGACTGTAAGGCAAACTAAAGCTGCGCGTCGCGTGAAGGGAGGACGGCAATGAAGAGCGAGATCACCGGCATCACCCGGGCCAATGAGGGGATCCAGGGCATTTCCTGGAACATTCTCGGCCAGACTTATGTTCCAAAGAGCAACACCGAGAACAGCTTCTCCTGGCACGCGACATTGCCGCCGGGCACGTTCGTGCCGCCGCACATCCATCCCGACCAGGACGAATATCTCTACATGCTGGAGGGGAAGCTCGACTTCGTGCTCGGCAATTCGGAGGCGCAGGCCACGCCTGGCGATTTGATCCGGCTCGGCATGGGCGTGCCGCACGGCATCTTCAACAAATCAGACCAGACCGCGAAAGTGCTGTTCTGGGTATCGCCGACCAAAAAACTGTTCGACCTGTTCTGGGGCCTTCATAACATGAAGGAGCAGAAGCCGGAGGACGTGGTGGCGATGGCCGCCGAGTTCAACATCCACTTCCTGCCGCCGCCTCCCGGCGCCGGCTAGCTGTGGAATCTCAACAGGTCGTCCTCCGGGATGGCGAGGCGGCTGATCGGTGGTTTGGCGTGCAGGCTGCCGTGCGAGCGGTGCCAGTTATAGTGATGAAGCCAGATTGGCAGATCGTTGGCTCGCTGGTCTGAGGTTTCGTAGGCGCGAGCATAGGCCCACTCGCGTAGCGCCGTTTGGATGAACCGCTCGGCCTTGCCGTTTGTTTGCGGCCTGTAGGGCCGGGTGAAGATGTGTTTGAGGCCGAGCCTTTTACAGGCCTTGGCAAACGCTTTGGCACGATAGCAAGAGCCGTTGTCGGTCATGATGCCCGTGACCTTTATGCCGAGTCCCTGGAAGTACGAGACGACGTTGTTGAGGAAGGCGATGGCGCTCTCCTTCTTCTCGTCGGGTCGGATCTGAGAGAAGGCCACGCGCGATGCATCGTCGATCGCGACGTGGACGAACTCGTGACCCGCGCCGCGGCTTTCACCCTTCTGGCGATCGTGCGTGATGCGGTGGCCAGGCCTGACGAACCTCCCGAGCTTCTTGATATCGATATGGATGAGCTCGCCGGGATGCTCGCGCTCATAGCGCCGCACCGGCTCGGCCGGCTCCAGATCGCGCATCCGGCTCAATCCCAAGCGACGAAGGATGCGGCTGACAGTGGCCCGTGACACCTTGACCTCGGCTGCAATCTGCTTGCCGGTGTGACGCTCCCGGCGCAACCTCTCGACGACGGCACGCGTGGCAGGCGGGATTTGGCTTGGCGATGAAAGGGGTCTGGAGGAGCGATCGCGCATCCCCTCCGCACCTTCTGCGCGGAACCGCTTGACCCATTTGGCGACGGTCTTCGGCGTCGTGTTGAACTGATAGGCCGCGTCGGCCTGGTTCAGCCCACCTTCCACCACGCTTCGGGCCATCGCCTCTCGACCTTTGGGCGTCAAAGGCGCATTCTTGTGGACGTTCATCTGGTCTCTCCCTGGAACACTGAAGCTTCGCAACCTCAGCTTCCTCGGTTCAGACCAGATGGACAACCTCCTGAGACACCAAAGCTAGCGGATGCTTTAGGCCCGCACCGCGGCTAGGCCCGGCACCGCAGCGAACCCAGCCTTCGTGGCATAGCCACGCACGATCGCCTCGCGCTGGGAATAGCTCAAGACGTTGTCGATGTTGTCAAAGCCGTCGGGCGCAAGTTGCTCGACGGCGTCAATGACGCCTTCGGGGCCGCCACGGCGGTTGGAGCGGACGATATCCGCAGTCATCGGCAGGCGCTTCTTCTCATACTCGACCAAGGCCTGCCGCGGATGCTCGGCACGCACCAGCGTATCCGCAAGACAGCGCGCATCGAGGATCGCCTGCGAGGCGCCGTTGGAGCCAACCGGATACATGGGATGTGCGGCATCGCCAAGCAGCGTAACGCGGCCGGACGACCAATAGGGCAAGGGATCGCGGTCGCAGGTCGGATATTCATAAAATTCGGGCGTTGCCGAGATCAGGCTTCTTACATCGATGTAGGGCACCGAGAAGCGTGCGACATGCGGCATCAACTCCTCGCGCCGGCCCGGCCGCGACCAGTCTTCCTTCCGTGGCGGCGGGGCATTGCCCTCTCCCACTTTCACCAGCACCGCCCAGTTGGTCAGACGGCTCGCCGTGCTCGAACCCTCGGCGATCGGATAGATCACCACCTTGGCATTGAGACCACCGGCGACGATCATCGATTTGCCGGTCAGGAACAGCGGCCAGTCGCGCGCGCCGCGCCATAGCATCAGGCCGTTCCAGCACGGCGGCCCCTCGTTCGGGAACAGAGTGTCGCGGACACGTGAGTGGATGCCGTCGGCGCCAATCAGGATATCGCCGCGCGCGGTGTGGATGTGCGAGCCGACCCGATCGAAGAAATAGGCCGTGACACCGGCTTCGTCCTGCGTGAACGCGCCGAGCCGGCAGCCCGTGTGGATGGCATCTGCGCCGAGCCGCTCCTCGACGGCGCGATGAATCACACCCTGAAGACGGCCGCGGTGAATCGAGAATTGCGGCACGTCGTGCCCCGCGTCCACGCCGCGGGCTTCGCGCCAGACCTCCTGGCCGAGGCGATTGAGATAGTAGAGCTGATCGGTGCGGATTGCGACGTCGTCGAGCTTTTGCAGCAGACCAAGACTGGCAAGCTCACGCATGGCGTGCGGCAGGGTGTTGATACCGACGCCAAGCTCGCGGATCGTATCCGACTGCTCGAAAATCTCGCAGCCGATGCCGCGGGCCCGCAGCATCAACGCCGTGGTGAGACCACCGATACCGCCACCGACGATAATCGCCTTCATCGCCCTCAACTCCACTCAATACACAGGCAACGGGGGTTAACGTGGCACGGGCGCTCACTCCGCCGCAAGCGGCTTTGTCGCCTCCGCTTTGAGCTCGGCCCGGGTCTTGGGCTTAGCCTTAATTCGAAGCTCCTCGAGATCCTGCCGATCGCGTACGCTATTGCGGAAAATCTGGTCCTTCCCGGGCAGATATTGCGGCGGGCAGAACGCGTCGGTTGCGCCATACCAGGCCGCCGCCTTCATGGTAAAGAAGGGGTCGACCAGATGCGGCCGCCCGAGCGCGACAAGGTCCGCCCGGCCGGCGGCCAAAATGGTGTTGGCCTGGTCCGCCGTCGTGATGTTGCCGACGCACATGGTGGCCACGCGCGCTTCGTTGCGGACCTGGTCAGAGAATGGCGTCTGGAACATGCGGCCGTAGACCGGCTGGGCGTCGCGAACCGTCTGACCCGTCGAGACGTCGATCAGGTCGACACCGGCCTCGGCGAAGGCCCGTGCGATGGCCACGGCATCGTCGCCGGTAATGCCGCCATCTGCCCAGTCAGTCGCGGAAATACGCACGGACATCGGCTTGTGCTTCGGCCAGGCGGCCCGCAATGCTTCAAAGATCTCGAGCGGGAAGCGCAGGCGATTTTGAAGCGAGCCGCCATATTCGTCGGTACGGGTGTTTGTCAGCGGCGAGATAAAGCTCGCGAGCAGATACCCATGGGCGCAGTGCAGCTCGAGCATGTCAAAGCCGCAACGCTCGCCGCGCGCGGCAGCAGAGACGAACGACTCTCTTACTGCATTCATACCCGCGCGATCGAGCTCTCGGGGGACCTGGCTGTCGGGGAAATAGGGCAGCGGCGATGCTGAAACCACGTCCCAGCCACCTTCGTCCAGTGGGCGGTCGATACCGTCCCACATCAGCTTGGTCGCGCCCTTGCGGCCGGCGTGACCGAGCTGCAAGCAAATTCTTGCGGCCGAGTTGCCATGAACGAAATCAACGATACGCCGCCACGCGGTCTCCTGCTCATCATTCCAGAGGCCCGCGCAGCCGGGCGTGATACGGGCCTCGCGGTTGACGCAGGTCATCTCCGTGAAGATCAGGCCGGCGCCGCCGATCGCGCGCGAACCGTAGTGCACGAGGTGAAAATCACCCGGGACGCCCTCCTTCGCCGAATACATGCACATCGGCGACATCACAGCGCGGTTGGCGATCTCCATATCGCGCAAGCGAAAGGGCTGGAACAGCGGCACCATGGGCTTGTCGATGCTGACATCGAAGCCATTGCTGCGCACCTGCTTGGCGAAGGATTTCTCGACTTCGGCCACGAAATCGGGCGCGCGGAGTTTTAGATTGTCATAGGTGATCGCCTTCGAGCGCGTCATCACGCCGAACGCGAATTGCACGGGATCGAAATCCCAGAAGCGATCGACATGCTCGAACCAGACCAACGAGACGTCGGCGGCGTGCTGCGTCTTCTCGACTTCCTCGCGGCGGCCGTGCTCATAAACATCCAGCGCGGCCTTGATGTTGGGCGCCTTCGCCATGGCCTCAGCCAGTGCAATCGCATCTTCCATTGCCAGCTTGGTACCCGAACCGATCGAGAAATGCGCGCTCGCCTTGGCGTCACCGAGCAGCACCATATTGTCCTTGACCCAGCGTTTGCTGCGGATCATGGGGAAGTTGCGCCACATCGAGCGGTTGGTGAGCAGCTTATGCCCATCGAGGAACCAGCCGAAGATCTCGGCCATCCGTGCCGCGGACTGGGTTTCGTTGAGGCCCGTCAGGCCCGCGCGCTCGAACGTCTCCGGATCGGTCTCGAAGATCCAGGTCGAGTGACCGGCTTCATACTGATAGGCGTGGGCGATGAATGGCCCCCACTTCGTCTCCTGGAAGATGAAGGTGAAGGCATCGAGTGGCCTGGTCGAGCCCATCCATGCGAACTTGTTGGTCCGAAGGTCGACCTCCGGCTGAAACTGATCAGCATGCTTCTCGCGGAATCGGCTGTTGACGCCATCGGCCAGCAGTATGAGATCGGCATCGGCAAAGCGCGATTCGTCGTCGATATCCACTTCGAAATGGAGGCTGACGCCGAGTTCGCGGGCTCGCTCCTGCAGGATCAGCAGCAGTTTTTGCCGCGAGCAACCGCAAAAACCGTTGCCGCCGACCCGATGCACCGTGCCGCGAAAATGCACGGCGATATCATCCCAATAGGCGAACTCCTGGGTGATCCGGCGATAGCTCGGAAGATCGTGCTTTTCAAAGTTGTCCAACGTGGCATCCGAGAACACCACGCCGAAGCCGAAAGTGTCGTCGGCGCGATTGCGCTCATATACTGTGATGTCGGCGCTCGGGCGCTGCTTCTTCAGCAGGATCGCAGAATAGAGACCCGCAGGTCCGCCACCGATGATCGCGACTTTCATGGGAGCCTCGCCAATTCAACCGGCCACGAAACTATTTTAAGCCTAAAATAATTCCTGGCAAGCCCCCGTTCGAGGCCTTTCGGCGGGAAAAGGCTGCTCAGTCGCCCCTGAAGACCGGCTTGACCTTGTTGGCGAAAGCCTCAAAAGCGCGCTCGAAATCGGCCGTCGTCATGCACAGGGCCTGGGCAACCGCCTCTGCTTCGATCGCCTCTTCCACCGACATCGCCCATTCCATCGCCAGCATCCGCTTGGTCATGGTATTGCCGAAGGTCGGCCCCTCCGCCACTTGCTTGGCCAGTAGCTGCGCCTGGAGCAGCACCTGCTCCGGTGTGACGATCCGGCTGAAGAAGCCCCAGCGCTCGCCCTCGTCCGTGGTCATGAACCGGCCGGTGTAAAGAAGCTCCGAGGCACGGGACTGACCGATGATCCGCGGCAGGATCGCGCAGGCGCCCATGTCACAGCCGCCAAGACCCACCTTGTTGAACAGAAACGCCACCTTAGCGCCGGACGCCGCAAGCCGCATGTCGGATGCCATGGCGATGATCGCGCCGGCGCCGGCGCAAATGCCCTCGACCGCAGCCACGATCGGCTGTGGGCAGGCCCGCATCGCTTTGACGAGGTCACCTGTCATCCGCGTGAACGCGGTCAACCCCTTGGTGTCCATCTTCACCAGCGGGCCGATGATCTCAAAAACGTCACCGCCGGACGAGAAATTGCCGCCGGCCCCGGTGATGACGATCGATTTGACCGCGTCGTCAAACGCACAAGCGCGGAAGAAATCCGTCAGTTCGCGATAGCTCTCGAACGTCAGCGGATTCTTTCGTTCCGGACGGTTGAGCGTCACGGTGGCAACGCCGCCGACCACGGCCAGCAGGAAGTGCTGTGGGGAATAGTCCGCGAGCGGCACGGTTACGGGATTAGCTGGTCTACTCATGCGATCTCCTTAGCTTCCTTTCCGCCTGCGCCACGCACGCTAGATTTCGCCACCGGCCACCGCAATCGCCTGCCCTGTGATCGCACTGGCGTTCTCACTACACAACCAAAGAACGGCATTCGCGACTTCCTGCGGCGCAATCAGGCGCCCCTGCGGATTGTGCTTGGCGAGCTCGGCGATCGCCTGTTCCCGGGTTCGCCCGGTCTTCTTCATGATGTTGTCGATGCTACCGGCAACCAGGTCGGTGTCAGTGAAGCCTGGACACACCGCGTTGACGGTCACGTTGCTGCCAGCCAGCTCCAGGGCAAGCGAACGCACCAGACCGACAACGGCGTGCTTGGCCGCCGCATACGCGCTAACATAAGCATAACCTTTGAGCCCGGCCGTCGATACAACCGCAATGACGCGCCCATAGGGCCGATTCTTCATCCCTGGAAGCACCGCCTGGACGGCATGGACCACCCCCATGAAATTGACGTCCATCATGCGTGTAAAAAGAGCACTGTCCGATTTCGCGAACGGCGCAGATTCAGCACTGCCCGCGTTGGCGATCAGGATATCGATCGGCTTTCGCGCATGCGCGGCCGCGATCGCCGCCTTTAGCGCAGCTTCGTCCGAGACGTCGGCGAGGGCCGCAAAGTGCGCAGCACCTACGCTCACCGCCTGTTCGAGTGTAGCGGCATTCCGGCCAAGCACCGTTACGGTAGCGCCCGCGCCGACGAGAGCCGCAGCAATCGCGCGGCCGATGCCGCGACCGCCACCGGTCACCAGCGCGTGCGGCGAAAGCGGCAACCCGGACATGCGCTTGCTCCTGTGATCTGCTGATCGTCGTTCCGATATATTTTAACCTTCAAGCTTTTGCAACGAAAGCGCAGATCGACGCCGCGAGCGCCTGCCACCGCGGAGCGGCCCGAAAATTGCTTTAAGTATAAAATTATCTCTTCCCATCCCCTACAGGCCTGTTAGCATTGCTGGACCAAGCAAAAGGATGTCGCGTGTCGCAGCCTGCGCCAATGATAACAAGGGATGGACGTTTCGCCTATGAAGCCGCGGGCGAGCCGGGTGCGACGCCCCTGATTTTTCTGCATGGCATCGGCGGCGCGGCGCGGGCCTGGCGGCAGCAGCTTGCCACGTTCGGCAACCGCTTCCGCACCATCGCCTGGGACATGCCTGGCTATGGCGGTTCGGCACCGCTCGTCAGCGTCAGCATCGCTACCCTGGCAGATGCGCTTCAGCAATTCATCGCGCAGATCGGCGCGATAAAACCCATTCTGGTCGGTCATTCGATCGGCGGCATGATCGTCCAGAAATGGCTGGTGCAATCACCTAAGCTGGCGCGCGCGATCGTCCTCGCACAGACCAGCCCGGCCTTCGGCAAAGCCGACGGCGACTGGCAGAAATCGTTCATCGCGGCGCGGCTAGGCCCGCTCGATCGCGGCGAGACCATGAAGTCGCTGGCTCCATCGCTTGTGAAAGAGCTTGTCGGTGACGATCCGGACCCAAACGGGATGGAGCTTGCGCGCGAGTGCATGGAAAGCGTGCCCGAAGCCAGTTATCGCGCCATGATGCTCGCCCTGATCGGGTTCGACCAGCGCAGCACGCTCAAGGATATTTCCGTCCCGACGCTGCTAGTGTCCGGCTCGAAGGACAACAATGCGCCTGCGTCGATGATGGCCAAGACCGCGACTTACATTCCAGCGGCCGAATATGTGGAACTCCCCGGCGTCGGTCATCTTGCCAATTTAGAGCGACCCGATGCCTTCGGCCGTGCTCTCGATCGGTTCCTGGACTCTGTCGCTGCAAAACACGGGTGACCGCGCAATGACCATGCAAGTCCGCAAGAACATCGGCGCAGCCGACAAGGTCGCGCTTGATGCGCCGATCTTCGATCCCGTGGCGTTCCGCCTGAGCGACGAGCAAGCCGGCATCATCGCGCGAGCGCGGGAGATCGGCCAGCGCGTGTTCGCCGGCCGCGCGGCGGTATACGATCGCGAGGCGATCTTTCCGACCGAGAATTATCGCGACCTGCATCGCGTCGGCCTGCTCGGCATCGCCATACCCAAAAAGCACGGCGGACTGGGAGCGAACTACCAGACCTACGCTCTCGCGGCTGCGGAGATCGGCCGTTACTGCGGCGCGACTGCGCTGACCTGGAACATGCATGTCTGCTCGACACTGTGGTCGGGGCCGTTGGCTGATGATCTCGACATGGACGCGGAGACGCGCGCGGAACACGAAAAGCGGCGGGCCGTCCACTACAGGCATATCGTCGAAGACGGAGCGCTCTACTCGCAGCCGTTCTCCGAAGGCGGTGCGGCAGCCGCCGGCGGCGTTGCTTTCGGCACGGAAGCAAAGCCCGTGGAAGGCGGCTGGATCGTCAACGGCAAGAAAATTTTTGCGTCACTGTCCGGCCACGCGGATTATTACGGCGTTCTCTGCACGGAGATCGAGGAGGGCGAGAAAGCCTCGCGCCGCAACACGCTTTACCTCGCCATTCCCGCGAAGTCGCAGGGCGTCTCGGTCATCGGTGATTGGGACCCGCTAGGGATGCGCGGAACAGTCTCACGCACGCTGCTGTTCAAGGATGTGTTTGTTCCGGATGATTCTGCGCTGATGCCGCGCGGCGTCTACTTTCAGGCGGCGATGCGCTGGCCACATATGTTCCTGACGCTGTCGCCCACCTATATGGGGCTAGCGCAAGCTTCTTACGATTTCACGGTAAGCTATCTGCGTGGCGAGGTGCCGGGCATGCCGCCGGTCAAGCGGCGGATGTACCCCACCAAGCAGATCGCGGTCGCCCAGATGCAGATCAAGCTTGAGCAGATCAAGGCGATCTGGTTCCAGGCCGTCACGGAGGCGCGGGCCAATCCAAGCAAGGAGCAGGTGCTGCGCGCCTATGCCGCGCAATATTCGGTGATGGAGGGCGCCAACGAGCTTGCCGCGCTTGCGATCCGCACCTGCGGGGGGCAGGCCATGCTGCGGTCGCTGCCGCTGGAACGCATCTATCGCGACAGCCGGTGTGGCTCGCTGATGCTGCCCTGGACGGCCGAGCTCTGCCTCGACCGCATCGGTCGCGAGGCGCTGTACGACGCCGGCGAAACGGACGACTGACGGTGGATCTCTGCAGTCTGATCGATCGCAATGCGGCGTTTTCGCCAGACAAGACGGCCATTGCCTTCGAGGGGGAACGGCTGAGCTACGCCGCGTTCGCCGATCGCATCAAACGCACTGCAACAGCCTTGAAGCAGGAGCTTGGTGTCGGACGCGGTGACCGCGTCGCGATCCTGAGCCTGAATCGGCCGGACTACCTGGTCCTGCTCTACGCGTGTGCGCGGCTCGGCGCAATGCTGGTGCCACTGAATTGGCGGTTGGCGGTCCCCGAGCAGCTCTTCATCCTCACTGATGCCAGCGCCAAGGTACTGCTGCTGGAGCAGGCCTTTGAGGGAGTTCTTCCCGAACTCGCGCCAGGGACTGTCGTCATCGGCCTGGATTTCGCACCACCGCGCGGCATAACCTTCGAAAGCCTGCTGGCGCGCAAGGGAAGCAGCGGACGCAATCCGCACACCGATCTCTCCTGTCCACTGCTGATCGTCTACACGTCCGGCACGACGGGACGGCCGAAAGGCGCGGTGCTGCGCCAGGAGGCGCTGTTCTGGAACGGCGTCATGAGCCAGCACATGCACAACATGACGTCCGACGATCATGTGCTGACGGTGTTGCCGTTCTTCCATGTCGGCGGGCTCAACATCCAGACGACCGCCGCACTCCAGCTTGGCGCGACCGTCACGATCCACGCCCGTTTTACGCCTGATACGGCGCTCGCCGCCATCGAGCGGGAACGGCCAACCTTGACGGTCATGGTGCCGGCAATGATCCAGGCGGTCAGCGAGCATCCCGCCTGGCCAGCGACGGATCTCTCCTCGGTCAAAGCGGTGACCACCGGTTCGACCATCGTACCGCTGCACCTGATCGATCGTTGCGTCGCGCGCGACGTGCCGGTATTGCAGGTTTATGGCTCGACGGAAACCTGCCCGATCGCCATCTATACTCGCCTCGGCACCGACCTCTCACCGTCGGGATCGACTGGACTTGCCGGTCTCTGCTGCGAAGCGAAGGTGATAGATCAAGAGGGCAACGAACTGCCGGCGGGCACGCCTGGCGAGATTGCAGTGCGAGGGCCCAATGTCTTCTTCGAATATTGGGGCAACGCGGATGCAACGCGCGATGCGCTGCACGACGGCTGGTATCGCACCGGTGATATCGGCCTGTGCGACGCGGATGGCTATTTCTGGGTCCGGGACCGCAAGAAGAATATGATCATTTCCGGCGGCGAGAACGTCTATCCGGCCGAGGTCGAGCGCGTCCTGCTCGAACATCCCGACGTCAGCGAATGCGCCGTCATCGGCCGGCCAGATCCGCGCTGGGACGAGGTCCCGATCGCCTATGTCATCCGGCGATCCGGCTGCCGTCTCGAAGCCGACGAACTGAGAGCGCACCTTCAGGCGCAGCTCGCCCGGTACAAGGTTCCACGCGATATCATCTTCGTCACCGACCTGCCACGCACTGCGCTGGGCAAGGTCCAGCATTTCCTGCTGAAGCAACTTGACTCGCAATCGCGCGCGCAAGGAGAAGCATCTTGAAGATTGCGGTCCTGGGTGGAGGAAACGGATCATTCGCGGCAGCGGGCGATTTTGCGCTGTCAGGGCATGAAGTCCGGCTTTGGCGCCGTGACGCTGAGCAGGTCGAAGCACACCGTGCCGCCGGCTCGCGCATCTTGGTGAAGGATCACAATGGTCGCCACGACGTGGAGCTGAGGTTGGTGACAACCGACATCGCGGAAGCGGTCAATGGGGTCGAACTCATCCTGTGCCCGGCCCCCGCGTTCGCTCAATCGGACATCGCCCGCCTCCTCGCCCCCCATCTGCAGGACGGACAGGTCGTTTTCCTACCGCCGGCCACATTCGGCTCGCTCATCTTCGCGCAAGCCGCGCGGGACGCCGGCAATTGTGCAAAAGTGAGCTTCGCTGAAACCGGGACGCTGCCCTGGCTCACCCGCAAACACGGGCCATTCGAGGTCGCAATCACCATCCGGGCCAAGCGGCTGCCGGTCGGCGTGTTCCCGCTCGATCAGGCCGCACATGCGCTTGAGGTGATCGGACGTGCTTTTCCCGGAGTGATCGAGCCATGCGGTGACGCGCTATCCGGCGCGCTAATGAATGCGGGCTGCATCATCCATCCACCGCTGATCGTGATGAACGCGGGCCCGATCGAGCATTTCGAAAGGTGGGACATTCACAAGGAGGGCACGCAGGCTTCGATCCGCCGGGTTACGGACGCGCTCGATGCCGAACGGATCGCCGTACGCACAGCGCTCGGCTACGGCGCACCGCATTTTCCACTCGCCCATCACTACGCGACGGAAGGCGAGATCTGGATGTATGGTCGCGGCTCGCATGATCGCCTGACCGACTCCGGCGACTGGCGGGAGCGGCTCGTGCTGACCGAGCACCGCTACATGCTCGAGGATCTGCGACTTGGGTTGTCGCTGCTGGTGTCCGTCGCCAGGCTAGCGGGCGTGGCCACGCCGCTGGCCAATGCTTTCCTGGCCATCGGTGGCGCAATCTGCGGCGATGATTTTGCGCAAGGCGGCCGCACGTTGGAGACGCTGGGGCTTGGCAAGCTTCAAAAGGCCGAATTGCAGAAGCTGCTTCGGGTGGGATTCTGATCGATGACCCGCCGCGCCAACATCGCCTGTCTCGGGGCCGGTCGCATGGGCCGCGGCATCGCCGTCGCGTTCGCCTATGCAGGGCACGCGGTCACCATGATTGATATCAAGCCCCGTTCAGCAGAGGATTTTGCAAGGCTGGAAGCTGACGCACTCGGCGAAGTCAGAAGGACCTTCGCCAGCCTGTCCAAGCTGGGACTGCTGACCGCGACCGATGTTGATCCCCTGATCGCGCGGGTTTCGGTGGTTTCGGCCGGCCAAAGCGGCGCTGCCCTGACCGAAGCTGGAATAGTCTTCGAGGGCGTTCCTGAGGTGGTCGAACTCAAGCGCGAGGTGCTTGGGGCGGCTTCTGAACAGATCGGCCCCGACACGATCATTGCATCGACCACGTCGACCATCCTCGTCGACGATCTCTCCGACGCAATCGTAAACCCTCGCCGCTTCCTCAATGTGCACTGGCTCAACCCGGCCCATCTGATCCCGCTCGTGGAGGTGTCGCCCGGCAAGCTCACCGATCCTGCCATAGTCGACGAGGTCAAGGCGCTGCTCGAAGACATCGGCAAGGTGCCGGTGGTCTGCGCGGCAACGCCCGGCTTCATCGTTCCACGCATCCAGGCGCTGGCGATGAACGAAGCCGCGCGCATGGTCGAGGAAGGCGTCGCCAGTGCGGAAGAGATCGACAAGGCGATCCGCTACGGCTTCGGCTTCCGCTACGCCGTGCTGGGGCTGCTCGAGTTCATCGATTGGGGCGGCGGGGATATCCTCTACTACGCTAGCAGATATCTGGAGGGCGCACTCGGGAGCGATCGCTATCGCGCGCCGGAGGTGATCTCCCGCAACATGCACGAAGGCCGGATCGGCCTGCGCACGGGGGCCGGGTTTCTCGACTATTCAGGCCTCGACGTCGACGCCTATCGTGTAAAGCGCCTCCAGGCCATGGTCGACCTGCTTCGGCACTTCGACCTCGCTCGTCCGCCGGTGCTCGACCGCAACTAGCCGAAAACATCCTGGAGCACACCGTCTCGAACCACGGCAACCCCATCGAGCTCGATGGTTGTCCCCATCATCGGCAGATCGAAGTGGCCAGCTGTATAGCGACCAGCGAATTCGTTGGCTCCGGTCGAGAACAGGAAATTGCCGGAGACGGCTCGGATCTCCGTGCCGTTGGTGTCGCGCTGGTCGTACATCGACAACGCCTCGTAGCGCGCGCCCGGATTCATGCCAAAGCCGACATGTGACACGGCATAGGCCTCCCGGTCGCCCCAGGCGGCGAGATAGGCACGCATCATCGCGGCATCCGCCCCCTCGCCTTCGAGCTCGGCAACATAGTCATTCTTCAAGGTCATCTTCACCGGCGAGGTCAGATAGCGCTTGAAGGTGAGATTGATATCGCCTGGCGCCATCACCAGCGTGCCGTTGATCGTCCCGCTCTTCGGGAAGCTGACGACGATGCCGCCCGGCCAATGCGCCAGCGTGCCGGGCTTGTCCGTCCACCCCCACACGCCCACCGTCGAAGCGCCCACCATGTCGACGTCGAGCGCCGTGCCAGCCTTCGAGGTAACCCGCATCCGCTTGGTGCCGCGCAGCATCTTCGCAGCCGCACGAACGCGCTTCTCGAGCGCGGGATCCGGCACCATCCGCTCCAGCGCTTCTGGATGCTCGTTGGAGATCACGAGGATGCGCGCACCGGCCTTCAAAATCTCGGGCGTCTCCACCGCATGCATCAGGCCCTCAATCGTGCAGTCCACCACGAACCCAGCCTGCTGAAGCGCGCTTATCACCGGGCCGACTCTTTGGATCGCTTCGCTGGCCCCGGTTGAGCGGATTGGAACGATGTTGCGGTTGCGCGGCGTTGGCATGACGACGTGAAACGGTTTCGCGCCCATTCGCAGCAGGGCCAGCTCTGCGAGATGCACATTCAACGCACGCGACTGCGTCTCCGAGAGGATGGCCGCGGTATCGCCGGCCCTGACGGCGCAACGCTCAAAGATCTCGCAAAACGCGTCAATCCATTTTGCCTCGATGCGATCAGCCAGCATGATTCACTCCTGGTCTTCTGGTTTTTTTCAGGTCACGCGTCGGGGAAACCTCGTAGCAGGTACGACCGCACGGCGCCCAACAGGCCATTCAGAATCAACCCCAGCAGCGAGATCGCAATCAGCGGCACGAACATGTCGACGGCCTGGAAGGTCCGAGCCGCTGTTACCAGCGCATGTCCCAACCCGTCCGTCGACGTGATCATCTCGGCCAGAAACACCACGATGCAGGAAATGACAAGGCCAATCCGGCAACCGGTCAGGATCGACGGCATCGCCGCCGGCAATACGACCTTGAACAGGATCTCATAGCGCGGCGTTCCCGCCGCCATGGCAGACCAGACCAGCTTTTGCTCCACCGTCGAGGCCCCGTAATAAGTGGATAACAAAATGGGAAAGAGCGCGTCCGCGGCCACCAGCGTGATCTTCGATCCGTGGCCGAATCCAAGCAACAGCAGCAGTGCCGGATAGAGCGCGACCTTCGGTAATGGTGCCAGCACACGCACGATCGGCCGGACCACCGCATTGATTACGGGGCTGGCCGCGGCCGCAAGGCCGATGCTGACACCAACGATGACTGCGATTGCAAAACCGGCAAACAGCCGGATCAGCGTGGCTACGATTTCCTCCTGAAACGTCCATGTCACGAGCTGCTGCAGCAGCCGGCTGAAGACGAGGCCCGGCGGAGGCAGCAAAACCATCGGCGCGACGCCGAACGACACCAAGCCTTGCCACAGCGCAATCACCAGCCCGATCGGCGCAAGCCCAAAGATGACGTTTGCTGAGAGATAACTGGGCATCATGAGAAGCTCATCGGCATGTCGAACTGAGGCTCGGACCAGCGCACGAGCCTCGCGCGGACGCGTTCAAAAACCGCATCGAGGCAGATGCCCATCGCACCGACGATGATAATCATCGCGTAGACCGTGTCGTATTGGCCCATATCAAGCGCATTGAACAGGATGTTCCCTGCTCCTGATTGGCGTGCGATCATCTCGCTGGTGATCATGGTGATGAGCGCCAGCACCAAGCCAGTGCGGCAACCGGTCAGGATCTCCGGAAGCGCCGCAGGCAGCACGATCCTGATGAGGCGTTGCAGGGGCGATAGTCCCATCGCCGCGCCCGACCATAGCATCTTCTCTTCGACGGCTTTGGCGCCCTCGAAACTGTGATAGATCACGGGAAGACTGACGCCCAGGAAGATCACCAGCGTCTTTGTGATGTCACCGACACCGAGCCATAGCATGATGATCGGCATCAGCGCCGCTTTTGGCACCGGATAGATCACCATCAGAAGAGGGTTGAAGAAGGCCGCAACCGCGCGGCTACGCCCCATCAACAAGCCCAGCGGAATCGAGACCAGCACCGCTATACCGAACCCGACCGTCATGCGACGGAGCGAAGCGAGGATGTTGATCAAAGATTCCTTGTCCCCAAGGATATCCGGGATTGCGCGGAGCGCATCGGTCGCAGTTGGAAAGCTGTCGCTCTTCAGCGCAAGCGATGCAACCTGCCAAATTGCCAGCAATCCGATGCAGGCCAGCACGGGAGCAGTTCGCTTCACCAGGGCAGCCGGCGAGATCATACGGGCGACCCGGCTTCGTCGCTTTCGTCGAACATGCGCTCGATGTCGACGACGTATTTCTGGTAGCCCGGATCGAGCAAAAGCTCGTTGCGGCGCCGCGGTCGCGGCAGGTCGATATCGATGACCTCCCTGATACGGCCGGGAGAGTTCGACATCATCACGACCTTGTCTGAAAGGAAGACGGCTTCATCGACCGAATGGGTGACGAACAGGACCGTCTTGCGGTCACGCTCCCAGATGTTCAAGAGATCGTTCTGGAGACGCGTCCGGGTGTGAGCATCGAGTGCACCGAACGGCTCGTCCATCAACAAGACTTCGGGATGGTAGGCGAGCGTCCGGGCCAGGGCGACGCGCTGCTTCATGCCCCCCGACAACTCCTTCGGATAGAAGTTCTCATAACCCTTGAGGCCGACCATCTCGATCAGCGCGCGGCTCTCCGCTTCCGCTTCGGTGGCTCGCACGCCTCGCTGGCGCGGGCCATACATGACGTTGCCGAGCACGGTCTTCCACGGAAACAGCGCGAACTCCTGGAATACCGGCCCTCGATCCGGACCAGGGCCCGTGATCGCCTGTCCCTTCATCCTTGCCGCGCCTCTGGTTGGACTGACAAAGCCACCGACGATGTAAAGCAATGTCGACTTACCGCAGCCGGACGGACCGAGAATGGAAACGAACGCGCCCTCCTCGATCGTCAAGGAGATCTCCGATAGTGCCAAATGCTCCTTCCGCGCCGAGGTCTGGAAAACCTGCGAGACGCGGTCGATCTCGAGGATCGCAGAAGCCGGCTTTTGTGATGTCGCCGGTCTCACCCATCCGCTCGAAGGCATTATCTTCATCCCGCCTCTCGCTTCGCTCACGCGCGCAACGCTCAATCGAACCACGGCCACTGGGCCGGCCCCTCGTGAGTGACTGCTCCGCCGGGTGCCTGACCGACCAGGCGCGCATACTTTGCGAGCGCACCTGCACGATGACGCGGCGGCCGTTGCTTCCAATCGCGTCGGCGTCCAGCGAGTTCCTGCTCATTGATCAGCAGGTCCATGCGGCGACCGGCAGCATCGATCCGGATTCTGTCGCCGTCGCGAACGAGCGCCAGCGGACCGCCGACAAATGCTTCCGGGGATACGTAGCCGATACACATACCGCGGGTGGCGCCCGAGAACCGGCCGTCAGTGATGAGGGCAACCTTCTCACCCATGCCTTGACCGTAAATGAGCGCGGTGACGCCGAGCATCTCACGCATGCCGGGACCACCGACCGGCCCTTCATTGCGGATCACCAGCACTTCGCCGGCCTTGTAGCTGCGGTCCCGAACAGCCGCCACACAGGCCTCCTCATCCTCGAAGACTCTCGCCACCCCCTCGAAAAGCAGGCTCTTCAAACCCGCAACCTTGATGACCGCGCCGTCGGGACAGAGATTGCCCTTCAGCACAGCAACACCCCCATCGGGCATGATCGGCGCGCGGGCGGAATAAACCACTTCACCATCGGGCGCATTGGCCGCGCCATATTCTTCGGCGAGCGTACGGCCGGTGATGGTCAGGCAGCCGCCATCGATATGGTCGCTTTGGATCAACTCGCGGATCACAACGGCAGCGCCACCGATGTCGTAGACATCCTTGGCCGTGTACTTCCCGCCCGGCCGCAGGTTCCCGATCAGCGGCGTCCTGGCAAAGACTTGGCCGACATCATCGATCGTGAATGCAATGCCCGCCTCGTTCGCGATCGCCGGCAGATGCAGTGCGGCATTCGTCGATCCGCCCGTCGCGGCAACGATCGCCGCGCCGTTTTCCAGGGATTTCCGAGTCACGATGTCGCGCGGCAGCGGCCCGCCTCGCTCGAGCATCTCAATGATCAGACGCCCGGCTCGGCGCGAGATCTGCGCGCGCTCGGCATAGACTCCGGGCACCATCGAGACGTTGGCAATCGTCAGTCCCATCGCTTCCGATACCATCCCCATCGTGTTCGCGGTGAATTGGCCGGCGCAGGCACCCACGGTCGGCAAGCAGGCGCGCTCGATCCGCTCAAGCGTCGCAGCGTCGATCTCTCCGGTCATGAAGCTGCCGACGGCCTCGTAGGAATCGAGAACGGTCAGCGTCCGTCCGTCCACGCGGCCGGGCAGCGAGCTCCCGCCATAGATGAAGATGGAAGGCACGTTGCAGCGAACCATGCCCATCATCACGCCCGGGAGCGTCTTGTCGCATCCGCCGTACCCGATCAGCGCATCATAGGCGAGACCATGAACGACGGCCTCGATGGAGTCGGCGATCAGCTCACGCGAAAACAGGGAAAACTTCATCCCCTCATGATTCATGCTGATGCCGTCGGACACCGAAACAGTCGAGAACTCCCGGGGCGTTCCGCCGGCTTCCTCTATACCGAGCTTGGCGGCAGCCACCTGGAAATCATGGGTCATGTTGCAGGGCGTCTGTTCGCCCTTCATGCTGACGATGCCCACCATCGGCTTGGCGATCGCCGCGTCGTCCAGGCCCATCGCGCGCATGAAAGCGCGATGGGGGGCCCGGTCGAGGCCGTCAGTTGTGATTCGTGATCGCAGCTTCTTCATGCCTGCATCATCTTCATGCAATGTCCCGCTGCGGGGACATTTGCGACCTCATTGATCCGGGAAACCGTCCGTCGCTATTGCAGCGGTGCGACGATTGTCGGATGCTTGAACTGGGCCACGTCCAGCTTCGGCAGCATCCCCGTGTCCGCATAGATATCGAGCATCTTCTGGATTGCAGGGAAATTCGGCGCCGCACCGGGATCGCGACCGAAATCATTGTCCTTGAGCAGATAGGTATCGAGCACCGGAACGGGCGCCTTCAGCACCTCGGACACCACCTTCAGGGTCTCTTCGCGGTTTGCGAGTGCCTTCTTCATGCCCGACGTGATGTCGCGGACATAGGCCTTGACCAGGTCCGGGTTCTTGTCGACGAAATCGGCACGACAGGCTTCCAGAATGTGCACGATGTTCGGCATCGCCTGCGACAGCGAGAACAGTTTTCTGATGCCGCCCTTCGCCTCCGCGCGTGCCGCAAACGGCTGGTTCATGTTAACCGCATCGACCCGCCCCTGGCGCAGCGCATCCTCAGAGACGGCAAAACCGACTTCGACCAGCTTTATGTCCTTGGCGGGATCGACGCCGTTCTGCTTCAAGAGCAGATTGAATGGACCCTGCGTGCCGCCGCCGATCACCGAAATGCCAACCGTCTTGCCCTTGAGATCGGCGATCGTCTTGATCGGCGAGTCGTCCTTGACCGCCCAATAGACCGAGAAACCGCCGGACTTCTCGAAGACGTGCTGCGCCACGATGTAAGCCTTGAGGTTGCCACCGACCACACCGTTGGCAAGCGACAGCGGCGCCTGCGTCGCGCAATCTAGTGCGCCGGCCGCTAATGCCTGCGTCATCGGCGCAGTACCTTGAAACTGGGTCCACTCGATGTTGTACGTCTTGCCGATATCGGGAAATTCGGCAGGCCGGCGCATCATCCAGTATTTGGATTCCTCGGCCGGGATGGTCCAGCCCACGCGGATCGTCTGCTGCGCGCGTGAGGGGCTTGCGACCGCGATCATGGCCGCCACAGCCCCGGTTGCCAGGATCCACTTCGAAACTGCCCGCATCGTGCCCACTCCGCTGCTCCGGCGCCAATCGACGCCACCCAAACCCGACCAACCCCAAATGTTTCATGGTTCAAACAGTCAGGCAAGCCATGCGTACCGGTCCGGTTTCGCTGCCAGATGCGTTATGATGTTGCGGCGGCGGTCGCGCACCGTTGCGCTGCGACAGAAGGAGGCAACCTGTGGCTGATGAGAGCAGGGCAAACCCGCAAGGCGTCGAGAGGCTTGGCTATCTCGGCCTTGGACTGATGGGGACGCCCATGACCCGACGCCTGCTCAAGGCCGGCCATGACGTCAGTGTCTGGAACCGCTCGGAGGGTAAAGTCGCTCCCCTCGTCGCCGCAGGTGCCAAGCGCGCGGGCACACCTCGCGACCTGCTGGCGAACTCCGATATCGTCTTTATGTGCGTGACAGATGCAGCCGCCGTCGAAGCGGTTATCTTCGGGCCGGAGGGTCTTGCAGCAGCTCCGGGCGCAGGCAAGCTCGTGGTCGACTTCTCATCGATCCATCCGGATGCTGCGCGCGAGCTCGCAGCGCGATTGAAAGCGGCGAACGGCGCCGGCTTGATCGATGCACCGGTGTCCGGCGGCACCAAGGGGGCAGAAGAAGGCACGCTCGCCATCATGGCTGGCGGAGCGGCTGACGATATCGAGAAAGTGCGGCCTTACGTGCTGGCTATGGCACGTAGGTTCACCCACATGGGTCCGACTGGGGCTGGCCAGACCACCAAACTCTGCAATCAGGTGATCGTCGGATGCGCAATGGCTGTCCTTGCGGAGGCAACGCGCCTCGCCTCGAACGCTGGAATTGAAGCAAGCCGTCTGCCCGAGGCGCTCGCCGGCGGCTTTGCGGATTCGATCCCGCTTCAGCTCTTCGTGCCGCGCATGGTCCAGGGCATCCACTCGCCGCCGCTCGGGCACATAGCGACAATGCTCAAGGACCTCGATACGGTCGCCGATGTGGCCCAGGCGACATCAACGCCGGTGCCGATGGCGACCCTCGCGGGCCAGATCTTCAGGCTGGCCAAGGCTGCACGCGGCCCGGACGCGGACGCTCTGGAAATCTACAAGCTCTCCGCCACAGACCGCTGAACGCTCTTAAGGAGACTTCTTGCGTTCATCGTCGGCCAGAAACCGGCCATACGTCCCCCGCGCAAACAGCAGCGGCTCTTTCGCGCTATAGGCATAGGCCTCGACCGCACCGAGAAAGATCACGTGATCGCCGCCGTAATAGCGATTGACGGATCTGCACTGAAAACTCGCCACACTCTCTGCAAGCACCGGCGCATTGCCGAGGCCAGGCGCCCACTCCACGCCGGCAAACTTGTCTTCGGACGATTTTGCGAATTTGTTCGCCAGCGCCTGCTGCGAGGTGTCCAGCACGTGGACCGTGAAGTGGGTGGCATTCTGGAAAACGGTCAGGCTCGATGAGTAAACTCCGAGGCTCCAGAGAACCAACGGGGGGTTCAAGGAGACCGAGGCGAATGAATTGCAGGTGATGCCATACGGCTTTCCATCGGAAGCCGTAGCCGTGATGATCGTTACCCCAGTTCCGTAAGTGCCGAGAGCGTTGCGAAAATCACGTGGATCAATCTGCGAGTTGTCGCTCGCGAACTCGTTGGCTGGATCAGGAGCGGCCGGCTGCTTCGGCAGATCATTCATCGGCCGGCCTCACAAGGTGAGATTCTCGGACGGCAGGCCGAGGACCACGCGTCCATAATTGGTTCCAGCCGCATCGAAATTGAATGCGAGGTGCGAATTGATCGCATGCGCATCGCGAAATTGCCGCTGCAACCCCCCCGTCGTGAACAGGCCGCGCGCCCCGCTCGCGGCAAACAGCATCGAGACGGCGTCCGTACACAGATTGACCGAGAATGCCCCGTCACGGCGATATCTGGTTTTGGTGACCATATCGGGCGTCTCGCTGCGCCGTGCGTTCTCCATCGCCTCGGTGCAGGCCGAGCGCATGATGAGGCGCGCAGCATCGATCTTGGCGGAAGCTTCGGCGATCTTGATTTGCGTACTCTGGAAATCGCTCAGCTTGGCGCGGTTGTACGTCGAAATGCGGCGACGCGCGACCTCCGCATAATCGTCCAGACACGCCTGTGCATTCCCGAGCGCGACGCCGGAAAGAACATAAGGAAACAACGAGAACACCGGCAGCGCATACAGCGGACTGGGGTTCACCTTGCTTCCGGGCGTCGGACCTCCCGCAAGGTCCCCCACCGCGACCGTCATATAATCGGGTACAAAGGCATCCCTGACTTCGACATCCGACGACCCGGTCCCGCGCAGTCCCGCGACGTTCCAGGTATCGAGTATCTTGTAGTCGGCCTTCGGCAACAAAAAGATGCGATATTCGATGCCATCGGCCTCGTCGTCGGATGCGACGACGCTTGCGAGCATGTTCCACGCGCAAGACCCGACGCCCGACGAGAACGGCCAACTTCCGCGCAGCCGGTATCCGCCCGCAACCTTGCTGGCGCGGCCGGCGGGGAAAATGAACGATGACGCGATCAGCACGTCCGGGGTCTTGCCCCAGACCAGATCCTGTGCACGTTCTTCGAACATGCCGAGCATCCAATGATGGCTTGCCAGATTGGCAAGGTTCCAGGCCACCGATGCATCGGCTTGTCCGAGCAACTCCGCGCAATCGATCAGGGCGACATAGTCGAGCTCGGCGCCGCCGACGCGCTGCGGCTGAAGCATCCGGAACAGGCCGGCATCATGCAGGTCCTGTTCGGTTTCCGGTGGCAGATGCCGCAGCTCCTCGGTGCGAGCTGCGCGTTCACGCAATTGCGGCACGAGCGAGCGGGCCTTGGCAATCATCGTTACATAGGCTCTTTCGCCGGCCTCTACCGACTGCCCCATGCTCGGGTCTTGACCAGGCACCATTCGCGTCCCTCGCTCTCATGCATTTATGCGGCGGGAACCACTTCAAATCAAGCTGGCGCAGTGCTCAGTCCGACGTCGCGGCCTTGCGCAGGCCAAATGCCCCTTTTTGGGTCAAAGTGGCAATCCGGTCGGCATCGTAACCAAGCGTCTCGCGCATAACGCCCTCGGTATGCTCACCTAACAGCGGCGCGGCGACGGGATCAACCGCCGCTGTGAGGCTCATGCTGATCGGCGGCTCGATATTCGGCACCCACTGCGCCGTGCGATGCGGGATCCGGCTCAGGCGCGCGCGCTCGCGCGCCTCGGGCGCATTGAATCCCTCCTCCACGGTCCGGAGATAGCCAACCGGAATATTGGCCAGCTTCATCTTCGCCATCCAGTTCTCGAGTGTGTCGCTCGCGAACACTTCCGCGATGGCAGTGCGCAGCAACTCCTTGTTCTCGGAGCGCGCCTTCCGCGTAGCGAATTGCCGATTGTTGATGAGATCCGGGCGGTTCAGCACCTCCACGACCAGCCGGCGATACAACCGGTCATTGGCGCAAGCCATGTAAAGCGGACCGTTGGAGGCTTCGTAGACGCCGACTGTCGGAGATCCGCTCGGCGAATTGCCAAACCGGCCGGGATTCTCACCGTTGATCAGATAGGCCATTCCGTAGAAGCCAGTCATGCCCATGGCGACGTCGAACAACGCGACCTCCACATGCTGGCCGCGGCCGAGTCGATCCCGCGCCAGCAGCGCCAGCAGAATGGCATTGCAGGCGGACATGCCCGTCGCCATGTCGACAACAGGCGGTCCAGTGCGCACCGCCGGACCATCCGCAAATCCGTTGAGCGACATGAAGCCGCTCTCGGCTTGCGTGATGGGATCAAAACCTGGGCGTGAAGCGAACGGTCCGGTACGTCCGTAAGCCGAAATCGAGCAATAAATCAGCCGCGGGTTGAGCGGAGCGACAGCCTCGTAGTCGAGGCCGAACTTCTTCATGACCCCGCTGGAAAAATTTTCCACCACCACATCCGCCTTGCGGATCAGATCCAGCGCGACCTCGCGCGCCTCCGGCACCGAGAGATCGAGCGCAATGCCATTTTTGTTGCGATTCAGGCTGAGATAGGCCGCGCTCTCCCCGCCGATCTCGGCGTGCTCATAGGCACGCGTGTCGTCGCCACCCTCAGGGTTTTCGATCTTGATGACGCGCGCACCGAAATCGGCGAGCGTTTGCGTGCAGGCGGGGCCCGCGACCACGCGCGTGAAATCAATGACCAGCAGACCATCAAGTGCAGTTGGCTTTCCCGCCGCCCGCAACGGACGTTCCGGCAATTGAGGCTTGGTGGACATCCTTGGCGCTCCCTTACATCGGCTTGTGCCCGCCGAATTTCCTGCTAGCGCACTTAAAGCCCGGCTGAGCCGACTGCGCAAGTGCTTCAGCCACGACGTTTCAAACCCAAAAGGGCATTCCAGGTGAACAGGGCCGGCTATATAGGCGCTGTGCAATTTGACGGTGCAAGGCCCCGTTCCGCATCACGGAAACCCGACTCAGCGAAGCGACCTTTGCCAATAGAGCGTATGGGACCAAGCCCAGGGCATCTCAGGTTCAAAGAGACGGTAACCCGCCTTGATGAAGTTGTTCGCAGAGAAACGATTGTCCGTTGTATCCGAAACGATACTCTCCCATCCGATGCGACGGCCCCGTGCTTCGACGGCCCGCATCAACCTCAGCTGAAGTCCCCTTCCCCAATGCCGCTGCAAGACTATCTGTCAACCAATCGACGAACGATCGACACAGGCTTTGCGCTCGTGAACAGGGATATTTTCCATCTGCCATCCTGGCGTCGTCTGAAACCTGAAATCGGGCCCGACGTGATAGAATTTTTTCGGCTTTGGCTTGCGCAAACGCTTCTCGATAGAGGATGCATGGGCATCCCGTGTGGCACTACTCCAACGAGCCATCGGTACAGTGAAACACGGGCATGCCATTGAACCGATCGGAATTCTTGTAACGAACGACGATACGCTCCTTCGCATCGCCCCCGAATGTGTCGCCGTCTCTGAGCACTTGTCCGTGTTCGATGAGATAGACAACAAGGCCCGCCACCTTTTCGATCAAGGCCCCTAACGCCCGCCTGGACGTCTCGAACTCAACCTCACGGCCGGCAAAAGCGGTCAGTCCCATCGTCACTGAGCCAATGCCTTTCTGCGAGCGGAAAGGCAGAACATCGACCCAGAGCTGGAACGGATAGACAGGGGACGGTGCATAGGATTGCATGGAAAGATGCAGCCAAAGATCAGCAGGTCGTGCAGCCTTGCCATCCCAGACCACAGCGCAGCATTCCGGCATGGTCGCTATCAAGGCACCAACAGCAGCGGTCATCAGGCGAGCCGTGGGCAACAATTGTTGGTTTTGTCCGAGCACCGAGACCATCAAATGACCGCTGTGCCGCGCCGCGACTGTCCTCGCCTCCGGCCAGGCCGTAGTTGCGCGCGACCATAGCCCGGGATCCCCTGGAATGCGCGTCGGCATCGACTTCACCGTAATGAGTTGATCGCCACAGCGGAGGACAGACGCACCCCCCGAATCCTGGCGGATACCCGCATCGCTTGGATGGATCTCCGCGGCCAGCTCAGGGTGCCGGGTGCGAAGCGCAGCGGCGAGCGCCGCCATGACAGGCGCTGCAGGACGTTCCAGCAATACAAAAGCAAGAAATGAATTCCTCATCGTCGCCTCCCAAGAGCGAACGGGCCAACGTCGATCGAGGCTCGCTCAGAGGTTGAGGGAATTGGTTTAGAACAAAACGGGAACAGTGTCTAGGTCGTAATTTCGGGCACTTAGGCTTTTGCGAACCGCTGGAGCGGGAGCGAACCAGGAAGTTCATTGTGCAAGCTCCGCTGACGACCTGCTCGGCAATCCACACGGGAGATGAGCAACTCCATTCGAGAACGAAAAAGCCCGCTACGGATCCCTCCGCGCGGGCTAAACCAAACTCTCTCTATGGTGCCATCATGCCGGTGTTTTGCCCGACGTGTCAAACGAACGATCGGGCGCGCGCGCGTTGGTCGATCAGGAGGATCGGCCATGACATCGAAGATCGGTTCGACAACATCGCCAATTTCGCGACACACTCCGGAGCCGCGCATCGACAAGACACGCGACACCCGAGAGGCTGTGATCGAAGATGCACCGGAGACGGACGACAAGAACCGCGATCTCGTTCACGGCGATGGCGGCACCATCGGCATTCCGACCAAGCCCGGCGATCTCTCCCGCGACGATTAGCGCTGCCGCGCATCTCGTAGCTCGTTGCGCGACGGAGGACGGCCCCGGCGTTGACGGGGGCTTGGGCGCCGGAGCCGCCATTCCAGACCGGTCAATCGGCGGCAGACCGGCCGCGTAACAAAGTCCGGCCGGAAAGCGGAAGTTCCTAAAAGGCGCAAGCGGCACCGCTTGCGGTCAGCGCTGCGGCCCCTCGCCAGTTTCACTCGGAAATGGGTCGGGCGTCCTGCGCCGAGATTGCGGACGCCTCGTTGTGGACGCGGCGGATCGGAGAGCGACCGTATGGCGATGCTGCTGGCTTGGCCGGCGGGAGCACGCTCGGTCTCTCACCCGCCGGCTCCTACTGGCAGAGCCTCGGCCGAGCAAACGACCCGACGCTGCCTTTGTTCAATAGTGAACTTTAGACCCGCAAAGGCGCGGCATGAGTAAGCGGCTCAAAACGCCGAAACTGCACCATCCAATCATCACGGATTCTTTTTGGCCATTTATCAAATGATACGGACTCCTCTTCAGTACGCGCCGTACAGTTAACCATCACCACAAGGCCACTTACGTTCATCGGTGATAAGAGCGTCCGGTCGCGCTCCGTCTTCCTCGAACTTGGGAGCAGCGCCATGTTGAAGCGGCGTCGTTTCAAGCAAACCAAGACACTTCACGAGAGGCTAGCAGAAGAAGCGGCGCAATTGCGCGAGGAAGCCCGCACGCTTGCGCCGGGACGCCGCCGCGAGACGCTGTTGCGCCGCGCGCGGCAAGACGAGACGGCCATGCAGATCGATGCCTGGCTGCATTCGCCCGGCCTGAGGACACCGACATGAGCGCGCAATATCGTGCCTGTCTGGTCGGCGAAGACGGCCTCTTCCGCAACGCGGAGGCGTTCGAGGCTCTGTCCGATACATCCGCGCTCGCTTATGCGCGGCGGTTTGCGCGCCGCGGCGGGGTCGAGGTCTGGCAACTCAGCCGCAAGATCGGCTTGCTGAAAGAATCGCTTCAGGCGAAGAACCTTGGCACAGGACCCAGGACGCAGGATCCGGGAACACGGAGCTCTCCGCTAGGCGGCTCGCTGCAGCCCCGTCGTCCGCTCGATCCGCGCCTCCAGCAGGGCGATCGAGGTCCGCAAATTGTCGCGGCGGGCACGTAACGCCTGGGCAAGCATGGAATAGGTCGGACTGCCGGGATCGGTCGTCCCTGCGTTGCGCTCCTCCTCGGCAATGTCGCCCTCGAGCATCCGAACCCGCCAGCGCAGGTCGGAGATTAGAGCGTGGAGCTGCAGGGACGCGGTCGCTTCGAAACGGGACGTTGCTTGCATGTGGTCGCCTCAATCTGAAACGGCCCGACTGGCCGGGCCGGTATGGAGACATCATGCAGCAAGAGAGATGCCAGATCTTCAGGATGGAGCCGAAGCAGGAAACCCGAAGGCCTCACTCCTCCGCCAGCTTCCGCTCGATATAGGCGTCCACAGTCTCGGCGAATGAGCGCTGCACGCCGACCGACGTGACATGCAGCTCGATCGCATCCTGCTGCAGCACGCGCAGACCGCGTCTGCGTGCGCTGGCCGGTGCCATCGCGAGATAGTCGTCGATCGTGCCCATGGCCAGCGGAATGCCTTTCGGGTCACCCCTGGCAATCAGCAAACGCAAAAAGCTCAGGCTATCGGCCAGACCCGGCATGGATTCGCATCTCAGCCTTGCTGCGGCTTCGGCCTGGGCTTCCTGACCGGCTGGGCATGCGTCCCGAACAGCGCGAGCAGCAACGCGACTTCTTCCTTCGAACCAATCTGGATCATCGTGATCTCCTTTTCGCTCAGTTGGTCGGGGCCAGCACCGGCGGAGTTCAGGACGATCTGGTTTCAGCCGTGTTTCAAAACGGCTTCGTCGCTGGTGCAGGACCTGCATTTTCCCGATGGGTCAAGCTTTAATCGAATGCACGCGGCCGGATTCGGCGGAAGGAAATCTGTTCGCGTCACGCTGGCACATGTCCGTGCTCAGGAGGGAGCCGATGTACTACGTCGCCGGCGTGTTGCTTGCACTTTCGGGATTGTTCTATTCGGCAGGCCGCCACGAACTTGGTTCGTTCGGCGCTGACGTCTGCAGCTACGGCGGGGCGTTCTGCGACAGGCCGCTGGTGGTCTTCACGGGCGCGGCGCTGGCGGCCGCCTGGGGCATGTTCGTCAGCATCAAGTAGATCGCGCCGGCCGGCTCACAGCGCCAGCTCCTTGCGGACGGCCGCCGCTGAATTGCCGACCTTGTCGACAGCCCGTTGCAGCTCTTCCCTGGAGACGCCGAGTGCATGGCTCCAGTACTTGACCTCCCAGGCCTCGTGCATGTTGATCTTGCTGCGGTCCGGCTGTTCGCGCTTCGTCAGATGGTCCATCCCGACGTCCTCCTCCCAAAAGAACGTCACTGGCCACCGGCGGTTCCGAAAGCGAACGGCGGCCCATCGAGACCCGCGTCACTTAACATTTGTTGTATTTGACTCATTCGCTAACCCATCATCCACAATGTAGAGAAGCCGGGCGCGCGTCACTTAACCTTTGTTGTCCGCAGCGAGCCGGCGTCTGTGCTTTTTGGCCTCACGCGTTAAGGCGCGTGGGGGAATGAGAGACGTGACAAGCGACATGATCTGGGCGCCGCTGTTCCAGCGCCTGAAGACGACGACCGGTGCCGATGACCGGGACCTCCGAGCTCTCGCGGCGCTGCCGTTCACACTCCGCAACTTTCGCGAAAACCAGACCGTGCTGCGCGACGGCGAGCAGCCGAGCGAATGTTGCCTGATCGTGGACGGCTTCTGCGTTCGCTCCAAGACGATCGCAGACGGCAGGCGCCAGATCCTGTCGATCCACATTCCCGGCGATCTGCCCAATCTGCAAAACCTGCATTTCGCGACCGCCGACCATGACCTGATCGCGCTGTCCGACTGCACGTTGGCCTTCATGGCCAACAGGGCGCTCAACGACCTCATCCGCCAGCAGCCTGGTGTCGGCGATATGTTCTGGCGCGACACGCTGGTGGATGCCGCTGTATCCCGGGAGTGGATCGTCAATGTCGGCCAGCGCTCGACCTACAACCGGCTTGCCCATCTGATCGTGGAGTTGCGCGAGCGGCTGCGCCTGATCGGCCGTGTGATCGACAACACGTTTGAAGCTCCGCTGACGCAAGAGCAGTTCGGCGAAGCCATGGGCGTGACCAGCGTTCATACCAACCGCATCCTGCGCGAGCTGCGCATCGACGGCGTTCTGGAGCTTCAGCGCGGCACCGTGAAGATACTCAACGAATACAAGCTCCAGGAGCTCGCCCAGTTCGACGGCCGCTATCTGCATTTGTCGCCATCGTCCTGAGCGGGTCGTTCAGCGAACGAACACCTCGCTCATGTCCATGCGGAAGCGGGGCAAGGCTCGTACCCCCCAAAGTCTCAACGTGCTAGCAAGGGAATCACGCAACGCTCCGTCTCGTAAGCCGTGCGACGATGGAACTTTGCGGCTACGATCGCGATTGATAGCTGAATTCGCAATTCCGGAAGGTGAGCCCTGTCGAACCGGTCCAAACGTCCAGCTTCCAAAAGCGACAGCGTCGTCGCACCGACAAAGTCGGCACCGATGCTGCTGCAGCGGCTCGGACCCGGCCTGATCACGGGCGCCGCCGACGACGACCCGTCGGGCATCGCCACCTATTCGCAAGCGGGCGCGCAATTCGGCTACGGGCTGCTCTGGACGGTATTTCTGACTCTGCCGTTCATGATCGCGATCCAGCTCGTCAGCGCGCGGATCGGCCGGGTCACGGGCAAGGGGCTAGCCGCCAACGTCCTGCAGCTCGCCCCGCGCTGGATCGTGATGGGGCTCGTGACGCTGCTCGTCGTGGCCAACACCTTCAATATCGCCGCCGACATCGCTGCGATGGCCGAAGCGCTCTCGCTGGTCATCGGCGGGCTCAACCACGAGCACGCGCTGATCTTCGCGGCAGGCTCGACCCTGCTCCAGGTGTTCGTGCCCTATCGCCGCTACTCGCCGGTGCTGAAATTCCTAACGTTGGCGCTGTTCGCCTATGTCGCCACCGCCTTCACGGTGAACATCCCCTGGGGTACGGCGCTGCTGGCCACAGTATGGCCGAAGGCGACGGTCAACAGCGACTATTTCATGATGGTCGTCGCAGTGCTCGGCACCACGATCAGCCCCTATCTGTTCTTCTGGCAGGCTTCCCAGGAGGTCGAGGAGATGAATCAGGGCCAGCGCGACAAGCCGTTGCGCGATCTGCCGAGCGGCGGCGATCCCGAAATCGCACGCATCAGGGCCGACACCTCCGTTGGCATGCTGCTGTCGAATTGCATCGCGTTCTTCATCATCCTGACCACGGCCTCGGTGCTGAACGCAAACGGCGTCACCAACATCAACTCCGCGACCGAAGCGGCCGAGGCGCTACGGCCGCTCGCCGGCGATTTCACTTTCGCGCTGTTCGCGCTCGGCATCATCGGCACGGGTCTTTTGGCGATCCCGGTGCTGGCGGGCTCGGCGGCTTATGGCGTTGCTGAAATCTTTGGCTGGCGCGCGACGCTGGAAGCAAAGCCAGAGAAGGCGGTCGGCTTCTACACCATCATCGCAGCCGCGACCGTGATCGGCTTCTGTCTCGGTTTCACGGGAATCGACTCGATTCACATGCTGGTGTGGAGCGCCGTTCTCAACGGTATCGTGGCCGTCCCGATCATGGCGATGATGATGCTCATCGTCTCGAACAAGGCGATCATGGGGCGTTTCAAGGCGCGGTCGTGGCTCGTCGTGCTGGGATGGCTCGGCACCGCGCTGATGGCGCTGGCCGTCCTCGCCATGCTCGGCTCGTCCGTGATGGGCTAGACTTCATGACGACAGGTGGTTATGGCGGTATCTGACCGGTCGAGAGAGCGCCATCCGCCAAAGGCGGCAACGGCTTCCTCAGCTGCGGCCGCAAGAGCTCAACGTTAGGGCGTCACCGGATTGACGGTCGGAGACGTCTTTGGCCCGGGCCGCTCCGGCTCAATCGGAGATTTTGGGTCGGTCGGAAGCACCTTGGCGCCCGCCGCTCGGGCGGCCTCGCCAGTGGTCGCATACATTGCGACATGGGCCGGCTGTGTCTTGGCCCGGCTCCAGGGACCGTGATCGACGACCAGCATCGCAGCAATCGTCAGGCCGGCCACAACCAACGCGATCACGCCGGGGTGGCGAAGCGCTGAGGAGATGGAGTTCGCGAAGCGGTCGGTCCTCATCGAATAACCTATTTTTCCTCTCGTGAGTTAATTCAAGCGCGGCCCGCGAGTTCCGCTCCGGCTCAAGCGAGTTCCCGGCCAATGCGGGCCTCTGGCTTAGGCCGGCCTCCTCCATTTCTTGCAACGCACGATGAGTTGCGTCACTCGCCCGGCGCGATCGCGTTGCTGGGCGTGGGCCGATCGGTGATCTGCTGACCGAACAGGCTGCCGATCAGTTCGACGACGGCGCGCGCGGTGCGGCCGCGCTCATCCAGGAACGGATTGAGCTCGACGATGTCGACCGATCCCACCACGCCGGAATCGTGCAGCAACTCCATGACCAGATGTGCCTCCCGATAGGTCGCCCCTCCGGGTACCGTGGTGCCGACGCCCGGCGCGACGCACGGGTCGAGAAAATCGACGTCGAAGCTGACATGCAGCACGCCGTTGCTTGCTTTGACGCGCTCGATAACGCGCCGGATCAGCACAGCGACGCCGAACTCGTCGATCTGGCGCATGTCGACGACCCTGATCCGACGCGCGCGCATCAACTCCTTCTCGAGCTTGTCGATTGAGCGCGCGCCGAACAGATCGAGCCTGTCCGGATCGATCGAGGCGCGTGGAACATCTCCCAACAGGCCATCGAGACCGGCCTCGCCACAAAGGAACGCGGCCGACATGCCGTGCATATTGGCCGTGATCGTCGTCTCCGGCGTGTTGTAATCGGCATGCGCGTCGAGCCAGAGCACGAACAGGTCGCGGCCGCGCTCCTGCCAATGGCGCGACATCGCATTGACGGACCCCATGGACAACGTGTGATCGCCGCCAAGGAAGATCGGCAGGGCACCGGTTTGCGCGACCTCATAGCCGCGCCGACTGAGTACGCGGGTCCAGCGCTGGATTTCGCGGTAATGATTGGCCTGCTGCGGCGGCCTGTCGGTGAGATCCCCGACTTCGGCTATTGAGAGATCGCCGAAGTCGACGACTTCGAAATCCAAGCTTTCGAGCACTGTTGCGAGGCCGGCGGTCCGCAGCGCCGCAGGGCCCATCAGGGTACCGCGCTGCGAAGCGCCCATATCGATCGGCGCGCCCAGCAATGCGATGCGCCGGGCTCGATCCGTGATGGTTCGATCGGTCACGGCAATCTCCTGAGATCAGCAAGGCTGCACCAGCGTAACAGAGATTCGCACCCGCCGTTTCACGGGGTGCCGGAACAAATTCCCGCGCGCCGCATTTTCTCCCCAAGGCCGGTACCCGCCGTTCAAGACGGCGCATGTCGCGGATAGCCAAAGGCCTTCGGGCCCGCTGTTCAAAACGAGCGCACGCGCGGATAGCCAAAGGTGCCGGCCTCAATTGTCGTCGGGTCTGGAGGTCGCGAGCTTGAGCATGGACATACCGCAGCCTAATCCCCAGCCCGGCATGGCCGAGCGCGCCATCGATGCAGCGACCGAGGTGTCCCGTACCTTCGGCGAGGTCGCCGGTGGGTTGCGTGCCGCCGTCGATCGCCTCACTTACGCCATTGATGAAGCACGAAAGCCGGGCCGGCCGCTCGCCACAGTCGCGGCGATCACGCGCGAAGCCCCCCTGGCCAGCCTCTTCGTCGCGTTCCTCTTCGGCGTGGCGGTTGCGCGCCGGCGCTGACGATCGAGCCAGCTCAGGCCGCGCTGACAGCTTCAGGCTCAGCCGCCAGGAACTGCTTTCCGAACGCCTCGGCAGGCATCGGACGGCCGAAGAAATAGCCCTGCCCTTCCTCGCAGCCCATACTGACCAGGAAGTCGGCCGTCGCGCGATTCTCGATGCCTTCGGCAACCACCGTCAGGCCAAGCTGCTTGCTGAGACCGATGGTCGAGCCGACGATCGCAGCATCGTCGGAATCCGAAAGCAGGTCGAGCACGAAGGAGCGGTCGATCTTGAGGCCGTCGAGCGGAAACTTCTTCAGATAGCTCAGGCTTGCATAGCCCGTTCCGAAATCATCGAACAGAATGCGGACACCGAGCTGCTGGATACGCTTGAACATGTCGAGGACCCGATCCTCGTCGTGCAGCAGGATGTCCTCGGTGACTTCGATCTCGAGCAGCGACGGGCTGAGCCCCGTCGTTTTCAGCAACTGCGCAACCGAATGCGCGAGCTCGCCTGATTGGAGCTGCGAGGGCGAGAGATTGATGGCGACGCGGACAGCATTGCCCGACAATTCCCACGCGCGCGCCTGCCGGGCCGCGGTCTCCATCACCCAGTTCGCGATCCGCTCGGACAGTGCCGAGGTATTGACGACCGGCATGAACTCGCCGGGCGAGACGTAGCCACGCGCCGGATGCCGCCAGCGGATCAGCGCTTCGGCTCCGACCAGGCCGCCATCGACCAGGCGAACCTGGGGCTGGTAGAACAGCTCGAACTCGCCCCGGTCTGCGGCAAGCGCCAGTTCGCTCTCCAGCGTCAGCCGGCTTTCCAGCTCCTGCCTGATCGCGCTCTCGAAGATCACATGGCCGCCGCGTCGCGTCAGCTTGGCCTTGCTCAGCGCAAGATGGCCGTTGCTGAGGAGATCGTCCGCGCTTTGTCCGCCGTCGGGATAGACGGCGACACCCATGCTGATCCTAACCCGATGCTGGCGCGTACCCGTTGCGAGCGGAGCCTCGAACGCGCGCGCAATCCGCTCGGCCAACGAAGCAATCGGTTCACCGAGACCGGCGCAATCCAGCGCAATTGCAAACTCGTCGCCGCCGAGCCGGGCGACGAGTGCCTTGCTATCGGCTTGGGTCCGCAGGCGCTCAGCCACCGCGCGCAGCACGAGGTCGCCGGCCGCGTGTCCAAGCATGTCGTTGATCTGCTGAAAGCCATCGAGCCCGAGCACGAGCAACGCGACCTCCGAAGGCCCGTCCGCAGCAGCGATCAGACCGATGAGTCCCGCGTGCAACGTGTTGCGGTTGGCGAGCCCCGTCAGCGCGTCATATTCGGCCAGATATCTGACGCGCTCTGCCGCGCGCTTGCGCACGGAAATGTCCCGCATGATCGCGCCATACTGGAAGCCGTCCGTTCCCTGCCAGCCCGAGAGGCTCGCCTCGACGGGGAAAGTTTCGCCATTCTTGCGTCGGCCCTCGAACTCGACGACGACGGCCCCGCCGGGAACCAACAGGGCCTGGCGCGCTGCATCGCGCATGGCGAAAGTCTTGCCGCCGCCATCGGCCGCGATCGCGCAAAGCGTTTCAAACGGGCGCCCGATCATCTCGGTCGGCATATAGCCGAAGATCGCGCTCGCGCCGGGATTCCAGACCGTGATCCGATGATCTTCGTCGGTGCAGACCAGACCGTCGCCCAGCGACATCGCGATGCGGTGAAAGCGGCTTTCGGCGATGCGCCCCAGCAGGCTGCGGAAGTCGATCTCGTCCAGCGCGATCGCCGCCAGATAGGCGACGATCGCGATGTGGAACAGCGACGTATCAACGACAACCGGCCAGCGTTCCTGGACAAGGACGGCTGCGAGTTCGATGCCTGCTCCCGCTGCGACCAGGATCGCAACGCGAGCCCCCGGTGCGACACGGCGCCAAGTATACAACATGATGAGGCAGATCAGGCCGAGACTCAGAATTGTGCCGGCATCGGACGTCCAGCGCAGCATCCGGTTCTGAAGGACAGATTCCGCTGCCATCGCCTGCAGAACGGGTCCGGCGAGGATGCGGCCGTTCGGAACGCTGAAGCGGTCGCCCAGTTCGAGTGCCGTGGCACCAACGATGACCTTCTTGTCCTGCAGTTTGTCGAGCGCTGCGGCATCGCCGCGTAACACGTCGACATAGGAAACGACGGGAATCGAAGCCGCCCGGATGCTGAAGTCGATCAGAAAAGGCGGCCGTCGATTGGCGTCCTGTCCGGCCAAAACCACCGCCATCGACGGAATCTGCGCATCGCCGAGTTTCTCTCCGACGGGATAGCGGCGAACGAGCCCATCGGATTCAACCGCGACATTGACGACGGCCGGCCACGACTGGTTGCCGAACGGCTTCAGGGGACGATTGATGTGAGCCGCGCCACCATTTGGCGTCGGCTGCTTGAACGAGGGCAGGATCGTCGAGCCGCCCACCTCGCGAAGCGCGGTGAGGAAGGCTTCATCGGCAACCGGATCAGACGGTGTGCTGAAATCGATGTCGAAAGCCACCTCCTGCACTCCGGCGGCCTCAAGCCGGTGCAGGAGATCGGCGTGCAGACTGCGTGGCCAGGGCCATACGCCGATCTGATCGATCGAAGGGGCGTCGATAGCGACCACGACGACCTTGCCGGTCGCGGAACGCGACTGCCAGGCGAAACGGAGATCCGTGAGCACGTTGCGAAGCGGGCCATGCCACCCGGTGGACAGCACGACCGCCAGAGCGATCACGACAAGGATATGCGGCCGATAGCGTTTCACCCGATCCTCCCCACACACCCGCATCAACGGGCGCGCCCCCTCGTCTTCTAGGAAATCGCCTCAGTGGTGATGGCCGTTCCCGTTCCCATTCCCGTTGCCGTTACCACCACCATTCCCATTGCCGTTACCGTTGTTGCCTTTGCCGTTACCGGTGGCGCCGCCGTGACCTTTGCCTTGATCGCCCCTGTCATCACCGTCGGTTTTGCTGTTGTCATTCCTGGTGCCGGAATTGCCGTTGCCATCCGACGGTCCGGCGGCCGCGTCGCCGCTCGAACCGGCGCTGGTCGCAACATTGCTTGCTCCTGTACTTGACGACGTCGACGCAGCGCCGGCACTCGAGCCACTGCCGCTGACAGTGACCGCCGTGATCGCGGAACTGTTGGTGGCAGTGGTCGTCGTGCTCGACTTGCTACCGCTCCACACCGTGTCGGTGCTGGCGTTTGCATTTCGCACCTGTCCTGGTGCGATGGTGTTGTGGGCGAGCCCGTGCGTGACCTTGTGGAAGTTCAGCTTGACCTCACCGAGCGAGCCCGAGATGTGCACGGCGCCGATCTTGGGCGCGTGAGCGCTGGCTGTCTGATGCGAGTGCATCGGCGCGCCAGCCACCTTGGTGCTCTTGTCGGCCGTGCCGAGAGCGCGGATCGCACCACCATTCCCGGCGTTGCGCGGCGCCGACAGGCCTGACTTCGGCACTGGGACGCGTTCGATCGTCGAGGCACGCGGCTTGCCTTGCTCGATCGGATTGAGCGTGCCGGAGCCTCCCAGGCTGAGACCAGGCTTGCCGTGCTCGAAGGCGGTGGCGACCTGGCCCGGCATGACCTGGGCAATCTGCCCGGTCTTGAAATCGGAGACCTCGACCTGACCACGGAGCACGCCGACCTTGGTGCTGCCTGCGCCTACTGTAACGCTGAAATGCGTTCCCTTGACCACGGCGGCGAGATAGGGCGTCTCGACCTCGAAATGCTTGACGTTACGCTTCTCGACCTCGAGCAGGATCGACCCCGCCTGCTGGATGATAGTGGTCGAAAGACCCTCCTTCTTCTCGGCCGGCACCCCGACCACCGAGTTGGGCGAGATCAAAATCGTCTCCTCGCCGCGAACCAGCAGCACGCGCCCGTTCCGCCCGGTTCGGATGGTGTCGCCCGGCTTGAGCATTTCTTCCTGGTTTAACGAGACCTGTTGGGCGCCACTGGTGGAAAGCCAGACCTCCCCCGATGACTTGCTGACCGACCAGACGCCGTCATCCGCAGCGGATGCACCGGACGCGGCTCCCATGATCAACGCGGCGATTAGGGCACACCGCATTCCAACTCTACCCAGCATGATGATCCTCGGTCCGCATGACAGCCAGCCGCGAGGCGTATCCGAAATCATTCAACATAGACTTAGCCGGAAACGGTCAGCAGAGCGGTCGCATTAACGATTCATTGACCATAAAAAAATATGAAAAATCATGCAGCTAACGAAGTCTTACCGGCTCATCGGCACTCCTCCGTCAAACTACGGAGAACTGTTCGTTGCGCGCATTGAGAAGCGCCATCTCCTCACCACGCTGGTGCTGGCGGCATCGATCTTCGCGGGAGTTCCGCAGAGTTTCGCGCAGCAGGCGCATGCCCCGGGCTTCGATCCGCGGCAGCCGGAGAAATATTTTGAAAACCAAAGCGAGCGGGAATCCCTGAGCCGGCCCCCGCTGAAGCTCCCTTCGGCCGGCCAATCCAATGCCGCGGGGGACAGCAAGGCGCAATTTGTGCTGCGCGGAATCAATATCAGCGGCGCCCACGCCATCTCCCCCGATCGCATCGCCGCGGCCTACCAGCCTTATCTCGGCAAAAGCGTCTCGCAGGCCGACCTTGTCGCGATTGCCGGCGCGATCAGCGATCTCTACCGTGCCCAGGGCTTCCATCTGAGCCGAGCAATCGTGCCGGCGCAGGATATCGCAGACGGCCGTGTCCGGATCCAAATCATCGAAGGCGCCATTGTAGAGACCGAACTGAAAGGCGATGGCGCCGAGCAATTCGGTATCAGGCCGATGCTCGGGCCGATCCTGGCAGAGCAGCCGTCGCGCCTGGCAACACTCGAACGTCAGCTCTACCTCATCAACGGCTGGCCGGGAGTCCGGATCACCGATACCGCGCTGGAGGAGATCGGCGGCGCGACCGGCCGTTTCCGCCTCACCGTCTGTTTGAAGACCTGGCACGTCTTCACCTCGTTCGGGCTCGACAATCTCGGCTCATCGTCGGTTGGCCCGTGGCAGACCTATGCGACCGGCGCGTTCAACTCCTATCTAACGCCGGGGGACACCCTCGCGGTCAATCTGTCGACGGTCGCCAACGACCCGCGCGAGCTCGGCTTCTCGCGGCTGTCCTATGATGCTCCAGTCGGCGTCGACGGCGTACGGCTCGGCGGATCAGTGCTGTACAGCGCGGTCAGGCCCGGCGATGTGCGTCGGCTCGCCAGCGACATCACCACGACCGAAGCGTTCGAGCTGCGCGCCAGCGTCGTCCCGCTACAATCGCGATCTTCCACGTTGACCCTGACTGCGGCCACGACCTTCAGCAATGTATCGGAGCACGATCTGTACGGGCCCTGGTACAATGACCATATCAGGGCCGCGAGCCTCACCGCCGACTATCGGCTCCAGGACGGCCTCGGCGGCACCAACTTTGCGACGATGACCTTTCGCCAGGGCCTCGACGTCTTCGGTGCCTCGCATTTCGACGATGATCTGTTGTCGCGCGACGGCGCCTCCTCGAATTTCTCGGTGCTGAACTTCTGGTTCACTCGCTACCAGTCACTGACCGACACCTGGTCGCTCAAGCTGTCTGCAGCGAGCCAGACCGCGTCACGGCCACTGTTCACCTCGCAGCAATTCTATCTCGGCGGCGCAGCATTCGGCCGCGGTTATGGTGCGGCCGAGATCAGTGGCGACAACGGGCTTGCCGGCTCCTTCGAACTCCGCTTCGACCAGAACCTCAATTTCCGTTACTGGAGCGGCTACCAGCTCTACGCCTTCGGCGATGCCGGTGCGGTCTGGAACGACGGTTACCGGCTGAGCGACGGCCTCTCGCTGACATCGGCCGGTGCCGGCGTGCGGTTGTTTCTGTCGCACGATCTCCAGGCAGATTTTAGCGTGGCCGTGCCCTTGAGCTATCGGGCGCCGGACAATGAGCGCCGCAGCCCTCGCTTCCTGTTCACCTTGTCGAGCGCGTTCCGGCTGCGCCCTGAACGAAACGGCTGTCTCTAGCCCCGCGGGATCGCGACGCGGCCCTTTTGGGGCCACACTCGGAGACTTGCCTAAATTTAATCCTGTGAGGTGCTCACGATCGCTCGATCGGGCCGTTTCCAATAGCCATGTTCAGTCAAAAGTGATTGAGACGGAACCATGAAGAGGGTTTTTGGAATTCTGGCTTTTCTCTGCGTCCTTGCAGCCGGCGAATATGTCGTCGTCAGCAAGCTCGCGATCCGGCACGAGACGCTGTCGTTGTTCGACGCCTCGCGTCAGCGGCCGATCTCGGTGGATATCGCGGTGCGCCGCGACTATGAGACGAAGGCCAATCTCGGCCTCTGGAAACTTCCAGTAGCCATCATCAGCAATGGCAACACGGTCAAGGCGACCGAATATTCCTTCCTCGCCAATGTTCTGGCATCGCGTGGCTATCTCGTCGCCAGCATCCAGCAGGATCTGCCGAGCGACCCCCCCTTAATGACCCACGTCGGCCAGCCATATGTCGGCCGGCGCGAGGTCTATATGCGTTGCGAGGCCAACATCCTATTCGTGCTGAACACGCTGAAGGGGCGGCAACAAAACGCCGATTACGACCACATCACGCTGGTCGGTCATTCCAACGGCGGCGATGTCTCCATGTATGTCGCCCGGCAGCATCCCGAGCTCGTGTCGAAGGTCATTACGCTCGATAATCTCAGGGTGCCGTTCGTCCTCAACGACCACATGAAGATTCTGTCGTTCCGCTCCAAGGATCCGCACTTCGTGACCGATCCCGGTGTGCTGCCGACGCCCGAAGAGGCGAAGGCGCGTGGTATCGACATCATCCACACCGGTGCGCAACACACCGAGATGAGCGATCGTGGACCCGACTCGGTCAAGGAGAAGATTCAGGCGACACTTGACCGTTTCCTGCGCGACAGCGCCAGCAGCGCACTCGCTCCGGCCGATACGACCGCGCCGATGATCATGAATCCCGGCGACTACTGACCAAGAAGCTTTGCGCCCGAGCGAACGACACCCGAAAATGCAAATCCCTGCCGGTTGAACCGACAGGGATCAGCACGAGCGACACGCCAGATCAGGACTTGCCCTTGCCCGGCTGCATGAAGTTGCCGGTCATCTGGCGCATGTGATCGCCGGCATTGGTAAATTGGCTGCGCAGGAACTCGGACTGGATCCGCATCGCCTCCTGAAGGTCGGTTGCGTGAACCAGCTTGCGAGCATGCTCGAACGCTGCCTTCATGTTCTGCTCAGTAAAGGCGAGCGCCTGCTTGGAGACGTCTGCCCCCGCTCCCGGAACGGAGGTCATCGACTTGGTGGCGGCATCGAAAAACATCCCGAATGCCTTCTCAGCCTGGTCGATGGTTTTCTCGGCCAGGTCGCGCAGTTCAGCGGGAACTTCGAGCTTCGGTTCGATCATGGTCGCACTCCTCCCTCTTTTTCCTGACTGATTATCACATTTGTGGCACCGCATTCCAGCGGTCAGTCGCGCGCCAGGGCTGCAGCTTGGCGGTCTACCCGGTCCGGAAGATGGACAAAGCGGAACGTCGGGGCGCTTTCGGTCCTGCTAGGACACGGGATGTTCGGGGAGCGTTTCGTCAGTGACGAGGTCTTCGACAAGCCTGATCACCTCGAAACGCTGGCGGGGAGCGAGCTTGAGAAAGGCGCGCAGCAGGCGGAGACTCTCGACCGTACCGGTCGCGGGGGCGCCGAGCTTGAGATGCAGTTCAGCCGCGAAATTGAGGTTTTTCATCTCGCACCTATGACAGGATCGGCCCTTCGGGTTGTACATCAGCAGCCCTAAAGGACCAAATGCCGTCACCGAACGCCATTGCGACGACCGACTCTCGGTAGGGCCATCTCAGCAGACCATCACGCCGAGCTGCAGATTTCGACAGACTCGGCTCGACCCGAGAAGTTGCAATCATGACAAGAAACAACCCATCGTGCAAGCCACTTAGCGATGCTTCGCCGACACCGCGCCACGGCAATTCCGAATGACAGGCATAGGGCGTCGTCGTCACCCACCTGCGTCAAGAAGCAGCATCAGTCACCACATGGCCCCGATCGCTGTCAATTCGACCAACGTTTCGGGTTGCTTCCGGCATGCTCGGAAACTGGCAAACACAGGGGCTGGACCTTCTTCAGCGTGCTCATCGCACGCGTCCTGAAAAACCATGTCGGGAGCGTAGTCGGTCACCTTGTATTGCGGCTTCACGCAGGCAAATGGACCGGACCGGAGATTTCGCTGTCGCGACAAGCCGATGATGATCTCATCATTAACGGTGACGATCTTGCCCGGATTCATTTTGGTCTCCTGCGCCCATGCGCCCTGTGCCGAGAGTGTCGGAAGCGGAGCCGCGAGGCCAAGTGCCGGCGGCGAAAGCCGCCGGCACTTTCGCTCAACCGCGCCGGGCTGTTGTGTCGGTCGCGAAGCCGTAGACGAGCGCCAGCCGATCGAGGCATTCGCGAAATCGCCGGGCGAAATAGTCGTTCCAGCGCTGGGTGCGGACAGCGCGCCGCTGCCCGATCTGGTCCATGGTCAGGCCGTGCACCAGCACGTCGTGCACCAGAGCCGCACCGTCGGTGCCGAGCTCGTGCTCGATCCGATTCAGCCGCAGCACAGCCTGGCGCTGGCTGTCGCTCATGGGCTCGCGGAGGCGTGCGCCGTCGACATATTCGCGGGTCGGATCCATGGCCTGTGGGCCTCGCTCCGCCCTCTCCCAGTCGTTCTGATAGGCCCGACCACCCCGATATTGCGCCTCGTCGATCTGGTGGTGCGAGTGCAGCCGGCCGAGCGGATCGTTCCTGATCGACCGCATCACCAGGATCTTCTCGTCCCTATCCAGTGCCAGTGGATTATCGACCTCGATCTCCACGACCTCGGCGTTGAACGGCAGATCGCGCGACCGCCGGTCGTGAAGTCCGGTCAACTTGTAGGACATATTGCGTCTGGCACGTGTCACTCGGAAGCTCCTTTCGAATTGACATGAGACGGGACGGCGGTGCCGGTCAGGCGGCGGAAACCAGCCTCAGTACGACGGCACCGGCCGTACAGCCGGACGTTGCTCCAGGACCGCGAGTCAGGTGAGCATGCGGCGCGCAGTAGCCCGAACCAGGCTGACGCGGATGGCCGCAGAAACGGATCTCCTCTCCCTCCCTGTCACCCCCATAGGGATAGCGGCAGTCGCCTTGCTCGAGCTCGACCAGCGCGATCAGGCGCGGCCGGATACCAACACAGCGCAATTTGACCGGATTGACCGGCTTCAATGCCGACGGCGGCGGCAGGTTCAGGCTGGCCGACGCGGCACGATACGGCGCGACGTGGGAGGGCTCGCCCGACAAGGACGGCACGATCGACGGACTCATCACCCGTTCGGGCGCTGCGAGCCCGAGCCCCAGCCGCCTGGCCCGGCCGGCCACCGCATTGCGCGTGTAAACCGTTCCAAACCTTGCGTTAATCTTCCTTCCGATCTCCGCATACGACCACCCTTTGAAAAAATAGTCTCGAAGCGCGTCGGAATGCTCCGACGGCCAATAGCCCGGTTCCATGCTGCTGTCCTGTGATGCGCCCCGACCGTTCGATCCGGCGGCGGACACATACATTCCGTTATTCCGAATACGAAGTCAAGCCGGAATTCTGATATTCATAATTGCATCAATTCCGAATTTCGGATTACAAGAGCCACGTGCCATGGCAATCGAGGGAAACATCATGTTGGACGCTGCAATGATCGAGCGGGGCCTGGAAAAGACGGGCAAGAGCAAGGGCGGGCTGGCCGCGGCGATGGGCGTGCGTCCCGGAGCAGTGTCGGAAATCCTTGGTGGCGAACGCCTGGTGAAGGCCTCGGAAATCATTCCGATCATGGAATATCTGGAGCTCAACCTCGCGCCGATCATGGGCCGCGTCGGCGCCGGCGCCGTCATCGAGCCTGACGTCGAGCAGGTTCCGCCGGAGGGGCTCGGCGACGTCACGCTGCCCTTCCCGATCATGGAAGAAACCGTCGCATTCGAGATCGTCGGCGATTCGATGCTGCCCAAATATGAAAGCGGCGACGTGATCGTGGTCTACAAGGACCAGCGTCATCCGCTGTCCAGCTTCTACGGCGAAGAGGCCGTGGTCCGGCTCAAGACCGGCGAGCGCTATCTCAAGACCATCGAGCGGGGCAAATCACCTTCCGTCGTCAACCTCACCAGCTTCAACGCCAGGCCGATCGTCGGCGTCAAGCTCGACTGGGTCGGAGAGATCTGCCTCTCGATGCCGAAGGGCCAACTCGAGCGGCTGCGCGCCAAGTCCGCCCGCCCGCGCAAGAAAGGCCGGTAAGGCGCGATTTCCGATTTTTGGAAATCCACCTTGACTTAATTCTTGTTTTCGGAAATACTCCTGCCGCGCACCGATCATCGGGGCGCGGCAGGATCGTTTGATGCAGTATTTCGTCGTGATGATCGATTACGGGCGCCGCGGTCGCGAGGCGATTGTCGACCCTGAAATCACCAGGCGCGAAGTCATCTCCCGAGTCAGCTCCGGCGAATACCAGAACATCTCGTTCGTCCACGAAATCGCGGGGGATTCCGTCGAGGACGTGACCGAAGCCATTCTGGCTGAGGCCGCCGTCCCCGAAATTCCGCCTGAGGATATCGATCTCCAGGCGAACCGTCTCGATCACGTCCGCGACCTGCACAGGCACGACAAAATATGACGCGCGCCCAGGCCACCTGCGCCACTGCTCCACCCGAAATCACACCGTGAGAACGGTCGATCCCGTGGTCTTGCGCGCGGCGAGATCGGCATGCGCCTTGGCGGCGTCCTTCAGCGGATAGGTCTGGTGCACCTCGATCTTGACCGCGCCGGATTTCACGACATCGAACAGCTCGTTCGCCATCGCGACCAGGTTCTCGCGCTTGGCGGCGTAGGTGAACAGCGTCGGTCGGGTGACGTAAAGCGAACCCTTCTGCGCGAGCAGGCCGAGATTGAGCGGCTCGACCGCACCGGAAGACGCACCGAACAGCGCGGCGACGCCGAACGGCGCGAGGCAGTCCAGCGACCTCAGGAACGTGTCCTTGCCGACGGAATCATACACCACCGGCACCTTCTTGCCGCCAGTGATCTCGTCGACGCGCTTCACGAAATCCTCGCGCGAATAAATGATGACGTGATCGCAACCATGCGCCTTGGCGAGCTTGGCCTTCTCATCGCTGCTGACGGTACCGATCACGGTTGCGCCGAGATGCTTGGCCCATTGGCTCAGGATCAGGCCAACGCCGCCCGCCGCGGCATGCAGCAGAATGGTGTCGCCAGCCTTCACACGATAGGTCTGCCGGATCAGGTACTGCGTGGTCAGCCCCTTCAGCATCATTGCAGCCGCGGTCTTGTCGTCGACCCCGTCAGGCAGCTTCAGAAGCCGATCGGCAGGGATCAGCCGCGCCTCGGAATAGGCGCCAAGCGGCGAAGCGCCGTATGCGACACGGTCACCCGGCTTCAGATCAGTGACGCCTGGCCCGACTTCTTCGACAACGCCCGCGGCCTCGCTGCCGAGCCCACTCGGCAATTGGGCCGGATACACGCCCGAGCGGTTGTAGATGTCGACGAAGTTGAGGCCAACAGCGGTATGGCGAATGCGCGCCTCGCCTGGTCCCGGCTTGCCGACATTGACCTCCTCCCAAACCAGAACGTCCGGACCGCCGGTTTTGTGAAAGCGAATGGCATGGGTCATGGGCGTGCTCCCTTATCGTTGTGATGTGATGGTCCGAAAACCGGATCGGCCGGTGAAATAGGCATTTCGTCCGCCCCGTTACAGTATAGAAGACGTAACAAGAATGTCACAGCTACCGACAAACCCGCGCCGTTCCGCCTCTGTTCGGAAGAGTTGATGACGGTCCTGCGGCGACCGGCAGTACCCTTTGCGCGGGGATTGGTGGTCGCCTGCGAAGGAGAGCCGAGATGCCAGCTTATGTACAGCATCGTCAGGATATCGAAATCGCGCCTGTGATTTGTCCGACGTGCATCGGGTTCCTGCCGATGCATGTGCGTGGGGTCGAACCGCACTGGAGCCTGGCCAAGATCGACTTCGTCTATGAATGCGCCGATTGCGGCGCCGAGGTCAGGCAGACCATTCGCAAGCCGGGGCAGCTGCGACACTGATCGCGGCGTCAGCCGCTCATCAAGTATTTGCGCTGAACGGAATAAGCGGCCATCAGCGCGGATCAGGCCCGTCCCGGACGAGGCTTGTTCTTTGCCGGGAACGCAGGCAGAACAAGCTTCAAGCAAGACCTTTGGGAGCGCCCTTTCGTGGCTGAACAGAAGGCCTCGACCGCGATCGAGGCAGTGGAGAGCGGCCTCGCCGCGCAGGGCTATATCGCGAGCCGGCAGATCGCGACCGCCGTCTATTTGTCGCAACAGATCGAGAAGCCGATCCTTGTCGAGGGCCCTGCGGGCGTCGGCAAGACCGAGCTTGCCAAGGCGATCGCGGCCTGGCGCGGCAAGAAGATGATCCGCCTGCAATGCTACGAAGGCCTCGACGAGGCCAAGGCGCTCTACGAGTGGAAATACGCCAAACAGCTGCTCTACACCCAGATCCTCAAGGACAAGCTCGGCGAAGTCCTCGGCGGCGCGCAAACGCTGCACGCTGCCCTCGACCAGCTCCATGATTTCGGCGACGTGTTCTTCTCCAAGGAATTCGTCGAGCCGCGGCCGCTGCTGCAGGCGCTGGAGCAGCCGGGCGGCTGCGTGCTGCTGATCGACGAGATCGACAAGTCGGATGCCGAATTCGAGTCGCTGCTGCTGGAAATCCTCTCGGACTTCCAGGTCACGATCCCGGAGCTCGGCACGGTCTCGGCGATCACGCCACCGACCGTGATCCTCACCTCCAACAGCGAGCGCGATCTCGGCGACGCCCTGAAGCGACGCTGCCTGCACCTGCATATCGGCTTCCCCGAGCAGCGGCTCGAAGAGCGCATCGTTGAAAGCCGCGTCCCCGGCATCTCCCGGACGCTGCGCCGGCAGATGGTGGGCTTCATCCACGAGATCCGCTCGCTCGACCTGAAGAAGCTGCCCTCGGTCAGCGAGACGATCGACTGGGCGCGCGTGCTGGTGCTGCTTCAGGCGTCCGACCTTGATACCGAGATCGTCAAGGACACGCTCAACGTGCTCCTGAAGTACGAGGCCGACATCGAGGCTGCGTCGCCGCAGATTACGACCTTCATTGCCAAGGCGGCACGGTCCAACGTCTTCGGTTGACGCCGATGCGCGAAAATCTTCATCGTTTCTTTCGGGCGGCGCGGGGCGCCGGCGTCCATGTCTCGCCCGCGGAAAGCATCGATGCGATGCGCGCAGTGGCGCAGGTCGGCCTCACGGACCGCACCATTTTGCGCGACGCGCTGCTTCTGACGCTCGCCAAGTCGCAGGACGAGAAGCTCGCGCTCGGCGACTGTTTCGATCTGTTCTTCAGTCAACCCGAGCCGCCTCAGGATCAAGCCGGAGCCAACGACGATGACGAAGCCTCACAGGACTCCGATCAATCGTCCTCATCGAGTTCGACCGGCGAAGCGGCCGAAGGTCAGCCTCCCGAAGAATTAGGTCCTCTCGCACGGATGCTGCTGTCGCAGGATCGCAATGCGATCTCTGCCGCGATCGCCAGCGCGTCCGGTGCAGCCTCACTCTCCGACATCCGTTACTCCACCCAACGCGGCATCTTCTCCAGCCGCATCCTCGACGCGATGGGCCTTCAGCGCCTGCGCGACGATCTCGACGAGTTGACCGCAAGCAACCCGGCACTCGCCGAGCGCTTGCGCGCGGCACTGGACGCCCTGCGCGAGGCCGTCCGCGACACCGTCTCGCAAGGGCTTGCGCTCTATGCTCGCGAAGAGGCCGAAAACCTCCGCAACGAGATCCTGCGCAATGCGCCTCTGGCCCGCATCGAGCGGCGCCAGGTCGCGGAAATGCGGGCTCTCATCCGCCAGATCGCGCGTCGCCTGCGCGAGCGCTATTCGAAACCGCGCAAGCGCCAACGCCGTGGACATCTCGACGTCCGCCGCACACTTCGCCGCAACGCTGCCTGGGGCGGTGTCCCCTTTCTCACCGCATGGAAGCGCAAGCACCGCGAGCGGCCGAAGATCGTGGCGCTGTGCGACGTCTCCGGCTCGGTTGCGCAGGTCTCGGACTTCTTCCTGCTCCTGATCCACTCGCTGCACGAGGTGGTGGACGACGTCCGTTCCTTCGCATTCTCCTCGCACCTGATCGAGGTCAGCGACATCCTGCAGAAGAAGTCGCCGGAAGAAGCGATGGCCGAGATCATGTCCAAAGTCGGCTTCGGGTCGTCCGATTACGGCTCGTCACTGGTCGATTTCGAGAAGGACTTCATGAGCACGCTGACGCCGCAGACCACGGTGATCGTGCTCGGCGATGCCCGCAGCAACAATCTCGATCCGCGCGCCGACATCTTGCGCCGCGTCTCCGAACGCTCGAAGCGGCTGGTCTGGCTCAATCCCGAAGGACGGCTTGCCTGGGGCTTTGGCGATTCCGAGATGACGCGTTACGCGACATTTTGCAGCGTGGTGCGGCAATGCGCCACTGCTCAGCAGCTGGAGCGAGCCGTCTCCGACATCGTTGCGATTTACCGGTAGGCCTGTCCGCGGACGTCAGAAGTTCCGCGGGTCCGGCGTTGCAGTCGCGAAGTGATGGGAAATTCATCGAGCGCGCTGTTTCGATTCCTCGGCTTCTGAGCATATCGCGTCGCAGAATGAGGCAGTAACGCTTCCCCTGCACCTGCAGCTGTCGCAACGCAACATCAAATAGAAATCATCAATTCGTGATCAGTGAGCGGGATGATCTTTGCGCCCAAACGATCTTAACCATTGTGACGCAACGACGAGCGGCAATTCGTGAAGAGAGTTTCCAAGCAGCGCATCGAATTCCCGACTCATTGTCGTCGCATGGTCTTCATGCAGCGCCGCTAACAGGGGCGCGCGAACGGTACTGTCGATCGAGGCAACATGAACACCGATTTCGATTTCGACCTTTCACCGGACCAGTGGGAAGCCCTGAAGACGCTTCGCAGCCCGGTGCCGAACGGTCGCCTCTCGAAGGGTCATCTGCTCGAAGGTCTCGTCAGGCTCGGCCTTGTTATGTTCAGCGACGGCGGACCTGCGATAACCGACACCGGCCGGAAGGTTCTGGTGCGCGGATCGTGCAGATTGCTGGATCTGGCAGCGTAGCGCGCGCGTCAGAAAATCTGGGCTGTCACGATCGCGTAAGCGATGAACACGACGCCCAGTCCCCACACCATCGCTGGGATCTTTGACCGCCGGCCGACCGTGACTTCCAGGGCAATGTAGCTGAGAGTGCCCAACGCCATTCCGTTGATGAGGTTGTTGGTCAGCACGGTGACCAGCAGCGTCAGCACGATCGGAATCGCGTTGCCGAGATCGCTCATGTCGATGCGAGCGAGACCCTGCATCATCAGCACGCCAACGAGCACCAGCGCAGGCGCGGTCGCTTGCGCCGGGATAATGACGAAGATCGGCCAGAAGAACAGCGCGAGGAAGAAGAACCCCGCAACGGTCAGCGACGTCAAGCCGGTGCGGCCGCCGGCCTGCACGCCGGTGATCGACTCGATATAGGCCGTCACCACCGACGTGCCGAACAACGGACCGACGATAGATGCCGTCGCATCGGTCGCAAACGCAGCGGTGGCATTCGGGATCGAGCCGTCGGGCTTGCGCAAATTGGCAGCGCCGGTGACGCCGATCAGCGTGCCCAGCGTCGAAAAGAATTCGGCACACAGGAAATAGAACAGCAGCGGCAGCGCCACGACGAAATGGCTGAAAAGATAGCCGACGTCGAGCGCCATGAAAGTGCTGGCCGGCCAGCGTGGCCAGGACAGCAAGGCCGATGGCATCGACGTCACCATCTTGCCGTTGGCGCCCGGAACGAAGAAGCCGATCACGGTCAGCAACACGATCGACAGGATCAGCGCCGCCGGCACCCGGCGAACCACCAGCACCGGCGTGAGCAGGAGGCCGAACAGCGTCAGCAGCACCGGCGGACTGCGCAGCGACCCCATCGCAATATAGGTCGACGGGTTCTGAACGACGAATCCGGCCCCGCGCAGCGCAATGAAGACGATGAGAGTCCCGACCGCCGCCTGGATGCCGATCTTCAGCGCTTCCGGCACATCCTTCGCGACCTTCTCGCGCAGCTTCGACAGGCTGAGGATCAGGAACAGCACGCCGGTGAAGGCAACCATGGCGAGCGCGCCCTGCCAGGGCATGCCCATCTGCTTGACGATGACATAGGTAAAGATGACGTTCGAACCCATCGCGGGCGCAACCGCGAGCGGCAGATTGGCCCACAGCCCCATCATCACCGAGCCGAAGATCGCAGCCAGCGCCGTGGCGCTGACGAGATCGGCACGATCCATCCCGGCATTGGACATGATCGCGGGATTCACGGCGATGATATAGGCCATCGCCGCGAAGGTCGTTGCTCCGGCCATCACCTCGCGGCCGATGCTCGTGCCGCGCTCGGCGAGACGAAAGGCCCGATCGAGCAGCCCTGCAACGGGGACCGGCGCCGGCTCTGCGGAAGCGGGCTCCGCCTTCGTCATCTCGTTCATCCCAGTCCTCCCCTACCAGACCACCGGGTGCGTTTCGCCGGTCTGCACGTTGACGAAGCCGAGCGGCGCCTGCTCGCATGGCGCCACCAGCACCCAGCTCCAGGGCGCGCAGGTCAGCGTTGCAAACATCAGCCGCTCCGGGAATCCCGGATACCAGCGCGGCCGGTATGTCGGCTCGTACATCCAGTCGACCTTGCGGCCTTCGGCGTAAAGCCCCTGCATCTCGGCATCGAGCGCTTGCGCCGAACGACAGGTCATCAGCCCGCCGACCTCGAAGCGCACGGTGACGAGCTCGCCCTCACGCACCAGCGCCCATCCACCCTGAAGCTCGATCAGGGCGTTCACCGCCTTTGCCATCGCCGCGTCGGACGAACCGACCACCCAGATGTTGTGCTTGTCATGCGCCACCGAGCAGGCGAGCGCCGTTTCCGGCGTGCGCGGTCCGCATCCCCGCCAAAACATCTTTGCGACGCGCCCGTCGCCGGAAAAGCGGTCGACGATGGCAAATTTCGTGATGGCCTCGCTCTCGTCGCGCTGCACGGCTCCGTCGCGCACCGGCAGTTCGAGCGTGTAGAACTCAGGATGCCAATGGAAGGGGCGGATCACCGCGGCCTTCATCGTGGTCCGCCCGGGCTCGGCCCGCAGCTCGAAATCTTCGGGCTGGATCGTGCGCTTGATGTTGACCGTGTTGGTCGCCCAGTCTGGCCATTCGATCTTAGGCACTTCGGCGAGATAACGCCCGCCGTCGGCGACTTGCGCACCGTCGGCCCACACCTCAGCAATCTCGAGCTTGGCAACATCCGACAACAGCACCACGTCCCCGAAGCGCCCCGGCGCCAGACTGCCGACGAAGGGCGTGAGCCGCATGTGCCGCGCCGGATTGATGGTGAGGCACTGGATCGCGATTTCCGGCGCAAGGCCGGCCTCGATCGCTACCCGCGCATTGTGATCGCTGGCGCCGAGCTCCAGCGTATGGCTGGCACTGCGATCATCCGTGGTGAACGCGATCTGCGACCAGTCTTGCAAACCCTTCGCGAGCAGCCATTTGACGATCTCGTCCATGGCGTAGACGCGCAGCTCGACGAACAAGCCGCGCGTGAGCTTGTCCCAAGTCTCCTCCGGCGTCTGCACTTCATGGTCGGAGGCGAGCCCGGCCGCGGCGAAGGCGTTGATGGAGGGCAGATCCCGCAAGCCTGACGCGTGTCCCTCGACGACGCCGCGCGCCGCGAACGTCGCCTCGATCATGCCCCAGAGCCGCTTGTAGGAGGGATTATCTGGATTCCAAACGGCCGGCCAGTCCATGACTTCGTCGAGTCCGGTGACCATCAGGCTCTCGCGCATGAAGCGCGCCTGCTCGTCGCGGCCATACCAGCCGCCACCCCACTCGTAAGCCGTCGGCGGCACCGCGGAGCCGGGCTGAGGAAATATCTTGAGCGGCGAGCCGCGTCGGCGTGCCTCGAACCAGAATTCGAGATTGCGTGCACCGTTGACGTTGGAGAATTCGTGGCTCGCCTCGCAGGTCCAGGTATTGCCATGCGGCAGCACCAGCGCCGCCTCCCATTCCGGCGTCAGATGCGAACTCTCGATATGCTTGTGCACCTCGCCGAAGCCGGGTACGGCCGCAACATCCGGCCGATGCACTCGCTCGCGGACCTCGCCGGGATAGCTTCCCGCCGGCCCGACCCACGCGATACGCCGGCCCTTGAAGACGATTTCCTGGTTCTCGCTCCAGGTGCGGCTGTGCACGTCGAGTAACTTACCCACCCGCAAGGCGCGATCGGCCGGACGGCGACCGAGCGCCGTCAGCACCAGGTCCTGGCGAATCCGAACCTCGTCGGGCGCGTTGATCAGGAGATCGTCGGGTATCGCATTCATTGTCTGCCTCGTTCTATGCCGGCATTTTCGCGACCCACAGTCCGCTTCCGCGACGGCTTTCCGGTCTTGCCGCCACGCGCGGCAGCGCCATCGCGTTGGCGGACATCCTTCAGGAGAGTCACGAGGGCCCACTCGATGGCATCGGCGATCTCGCTGCTCGTCATGCCGAAATCCTCGCGCATCGCGTTCCAGGCAAGCACGTTGTTGAGATAGGACGCGAGCGCCTCGGCTTGGCGGGCGTCCTTTGCGGGGAGATGTTGCACCAGCGGCGCCATCGCCTTGCGATGCTGATCAATCAGGTGCCGCCTGAAGCCGGCGCGCACCCGGCGACCCGCCCGCGTCATCGCAATGGCGCGCGCGAGATGCGGATGGCGATCGAACCGCTTGCACAGCTTGCGGAATATATCGGGCAGTTCGTCGGGCGAGGTGAAGGGAATGTAGCTGAAGACGTTGTCCTCGATCCATTCGCCGGCCGCCGCGAACAGCTCCGCGCGGGTCTTGAAGTGCCGGTAAATGGTTCGCTCGGCCACCTTCGCACGCTTGGCCACCGCCGCCATGGAGATGTCGTCGGCCGCTTCATCCTCCAGAGTTTCGACAAACGCCGCAACGATGCGCTGCCGCGTCATCTCGGCATATTCGTCGCGAAGGCTGGCGATCTGTCGCTTTGCTGTACTCATGTCATAAAGCTGACATCGCGCAGATTAAGGGTCAAGCCGAGACTTGAGGCAGGCCGCGCCGTAACAAGGGGCTGCGGCGGTTGGCGATCCTCGCACGGGCCGACTGTGGCCCGCTCCTGAAAATGATGTTGGCCCAATCCCTCAATCGTTCGAACTGGACCTCAGGCGGTGGGAAAAAGCGTCCGGCCCCCTCCAAAACCGCGATAATCTGGCACGGTAGTTGCTAGCTTTGGTCATCAGCACGTCGTCACAACGGGGAGTTATCATGTCGACCATTGCCGCGGCCCCGGCCGCCGAGCCCAAGCCGCTTTACGCCTCGCTGTTCGTCCAGGTGCTGGTGGCGCTGATCCTGGGGATCATCCTTGGTGTGGTCGCCCCGGACTTCGCCATCAGCCTCAAGATCCTCAGCGATGCCTTCCTGAAGCTGATCTCGATGATCGTGGCCCCGATCGTGTTCTGCGTCGTCGTTCACGGCATTGCCGGCGCCGGCGACCTCAAGAAGGTCGGCCGGGTCGGCGTCAAGGCGCTGGTCTATTTCGAGGCGATGACCACAGTCGCGCTCCTGCTCGGACTCATCCTGGCCTACGCTTTCGGTCCCGGCCATGGCATGAACATCGATCCTTCGACGCTCGATGCCAAGGCGCTCAATACCTACGCTGACAATGCCCACAAGCTGCAGGGCGCAGGCATCGGCGCGTTCCTGCTCAACGTCATCCCGTCCACCTCGTTTGATGCGCTGTCGCGCAACGACGTGCTCCAGGTGCTGTTCTTCGCCGTGCTGTTCGGCGTCGGCCTCGCGCTGGTCGGCGGCGAGAAGGGCGCGCTCGTCACCTCGATCATCGATGCGGCGTCCACCGTGCTGTTCCGTGTCATGGGCCTCGTCGTTCGGGTGGCCCCACTCGGCGTGCTCGGCGCGGTGGCCTATACCGTCGGCAAATACGGCGTCGGCTCGCTGAAGCAGCTCGTCTCGCTGGTGATGCTGTTTTACGTCTCCGTCGGTATCTTCGTGCTGGGCGTGCTCGGCGGCGTGATGGCGCTTGCAGGAATCAACATTCTCAAGTTTCTCGCCTACCTGCGCGAAGAGCTGACGATCGTGCTCGCGACCGCCTCTTCCGACGCGGTGCTGCCGCAGATCATGAAGAAGCTGGAGCGGATGGGGGTCAAGGATTCCGTGGTCGGCCTCGTCATTCCGACCGGCTATTCCTTCAACCTCGATGCCTTCTCGATTTATCTCACGCTCGCGGTGGTCTTCATCGCGCAGGCCACCAACACGCCGCTGTCGTTCGGCGATCTCCTGCTGGTGCTGGGCGTCTCCCTGATCACGTCAAAGGGCGCGCACGGCGTGCCGGGCTCGGCGATCGTGATCCTGGCTGCGACGCTGAACGCGGTGCCGAGCATTCCCGCGATCGGACTCGTGCTGGTGCTGTCGGTCGACTGGTTCATCGGCATGGCTCGCGCAGTCGGCAACCTCATCGGCAATTGCGTGGCGACGGTCGTCGTGGCGGCCTGGGAAGGTGACCTCGACCGCGCCAAGGCCGCCAAGGTTCTCGAGGGCGGAGAACTGGTGGACGTGACCGCGGGATAGTGCCCGTGGATCAGTCATTCCACTGGAGGAGCGGCGTTCCGTACGCCCTCTTCCAAACCGACAGGAAGCGCGGAAACCAGGAATGTGCCACGGCGCCCTTATAGGCCCACGTGCGATATTCCAGTCCCTGCTCGGAGATCAGCTCCTGATATCCACCATGGACCTCGGTCGAGGTGCGAATGTCCTTCAAGATTGCTTGCGCGCAGGCGCGGTATGTATTGCTTTCCGAGAACTCGTCGAAGTCCATCATGCGATCCGCGAACTCGACGTTGAATGTCGGCCAGGACGAGCGACCCTGGTAGGCTGGCGCCGCAATCCTGTGGATCATCTTGTTCCGCGGATTGTCGGCCGACATCAGGAAGTGGAACGTGCTGGGGATGCGGAAGCGCGGTTCGGCGATGATCAGATCGGTCGTGGCCGCAAACAGCGCGCGCTCGCGTGCATCGTTCATATCCCAGAAGCCGCGATGCACGCCGACGAAATCCAGCGCGACCAGGGACGCCGGCGTGCCTATCGGACCATCCAGCGAATGCCTGACATAACCGTCCTTGCCGAATAGACTGAGCAGCCCTTTCTTGTACTCCGCGAGGTCGCGACCGAGCAGCCGCTTCAACTCGTTCTCATCGACGAGGCCAAGCTGCACGCCCCACACGAAGGTCGTGTAAACGCAGGCATTGGTGACGAAACGCCGGCGCTCGGCGCGGGTGTCCGTTGCCGCGGAGCGAGGCCCCCTGGCATCGCAGAGCAAGCATCTGATGCCGTCGGCGTCGAAAGGCTCGAGCTCGCTTGCCAGCTTCAGGACCGCGCGCTTCAAATCGCCGCCGTATTCGGCCAGCAGCAGACGCCCCGCACTCGCGCAATGCGACATTGCCGGATAGGGCGATGCCCGCTCCTCGGCCGAGAGCATCTGCTGGAGACCGGCAAGAATGCCGAGCAGCGTATCCGAAGGAGGCGAGAAATAGTTCACGCCGAGATACCGGTCCTGCCCCGCCGGAACGATGGTGGTCGTGACGACGCCGGCGCGGACCGCCTCCAGTAGCAAGCGCACGCTCTTTTCGAGCAGACGAGCCCGGCGCACCGCGTCCTGTGCATTCATGATGGTCTCGGCGTCGAGGACATCAGGATAGAACCAGGCGAAGTCGCGCGGGTAATAGGCGGAGGCATGCGGTGCGCCCGTAACGAGGAACGCCTCGGTCACCGAAAAGGCGCTGTCCATCGAATGCCGGTAGAGGTCCTCGATCGCTGACGATGAGTGATGCGACTGTCTCAGGAACCGATCACCGAGAAAATTAACCGCCTGAAGGGCATTGGCCATGAAGGTCGCGGCTGCGCCCTGGTAAAACCGATTTCCGCGATGTGACCGCAAGGCAATATCGCTGCTCCATGGGCCGGGTAGCTCGTGATCCCGCCGCCGGCCGGCCGCTGATACGCGAACATGATTGATTCATGTCTCACCCCGATGACACGGCCATGTCTCACCCCGATGACACGGCGCAGCACCGGACAGGCCTGCCCAACTCGATTGCATACAACGCAGATATTTCGCCTAATTTTCGATCAATACCATTTGTGACCAAGATTCAAACACTTCATATATGTATTGTATTTCAATAGCTTATACGAAAGTGGCGCTTCTTTCCTCTCTGGCATGAAGCTTGCGACATCCTATCCCGGGCTCCGCCAGACCGGCGCAGCCGCGAGATTGAGGCGGTTCAGCCGCCAAGGGGAGCAAACAATGGATTTTGGCAGGATTTCACGACGTCATGTGTTGCAGGCGGGCGCGGCCCTCACCCTCGGCGCAGCGGCGGGCGCCCGCCCGGCCTTCGCGGCCGAGACCACCATCGGCTTCATCTATGTCGGCTCGCGTGACGACTACGGTTACAACCAGGCACATGCGCAGGGGGCGGCGGCGCTGAAGAAGATTCCCGGCCTCAAGGTCGTCGAGGAAGAGAAGGTGCCGGAGACTGACGCGGTCGAGAAGACGATCGAGTCCATGATCAATCTCGACGGCGCCAGCCTGCTCTTCCCGACCTCGTTCGGTTACTACAATCCACACATCGTCAAGATGGCGGCCAAGTACCCGAAGCTTCACTTCGAGCACTGCGGCGGCCTCTGGACCGACAAGGACCCGAAGAACGCCGGCAGCTATTTCGGTTATATCGACGAAGCCCAGTACATCTCGGGCATCGTTGCCGGCTATACCTCGAAGACCGGCAAGCTCGGATTCGTCGCGGCCAAGCCGATCCCGCAGGTGTTGCGCAACATCAACGCCTTCGCGCTCGGCGCGAAGCTCGCCAATCCCAAAGCTACCACGCAGGTGATTTTCACCGGTGACTGGTCGATGCCAGTCAAGGAAGCCGAAGCCACCAACAGCCTGATCGATCAGGGGGTGGATGTCCTCACCTGCCATGTCGACGGTCCGAAGACCATGGTCGAGAACGCGGCGCGCCGCGGCGCCATGGTGTGCGGCTATCATGTCGATCAGTCGCCACTCGCGCCGAAGGCCTATCTCACGGGTGCCGAGTGGAACTGGGAAGCGCTCTACCCGAAGTTCGTGAAGATGATCGCCGCCGGCGAGAGCATCCCGAACTTCTACCGCGGCGGCCTCAAGGAGGAGATCGTCAAGACCTCGCCCTATGGCGAAGCCGTCTCCGCCGAGGCGCGCAAGCATGCCGACGAGATCAAGGCAAAATTCCTCTCGGCCGAAGGCTACGCGATCTTCAAGGGCGGGCTGGTCGACAACAAGGGCAAAACGGTCATTGCGGCCGGCACCGATCGCGGCCAGAAGGATCCCGAGCTCGAAAAGATGGACTATCTCGTCGAAGGCGTGATCGGAGCGACTTCGTGACGACAGAGGCGGCGGATTCGGCCGATGCGGTCGGGGAAATTGCCCCGACCGCAGACCCCGGCTTTCTCCAGCGTCACGGCGGCACAATCGAGTATGTCCTGATCCCGGGCGCGGCGGTCGCCGCGGCACTTGCGATCTTCGGCATCTTCGTCATGCTGTTCGGCAAGAATCCGCTCGACCTCTATTTCTACATGTACTACGGCGCGTTCGGCACCTGGTTCTCGTGGCAGAACACGCTGACGCGTGCGGCACCCCTCATCCTGACCGCGCTTTGCACCGCGCTGCCGGCGCAGCTCGGCATGGTCATCATCGGTGGCGAAGGCGCGCTGCTGATCGGCGCGTTGTCGGCAACGAGCGCCGCACTGTTGCTTCAGGGCATGCCGCCGCTTGTCGTGCAGATCGCCATGGTCATTGCCGGCGTCATCGGTGGCGGGTTGTGGATCACGCTCGCTGGCGCGCTGCGGCAATATCGCGGCGTCAACGAGACGATCTCGAGCCTGCTGCTCGTCTACATCGCGCTCGCAATCCTGAATCATCTCGTCGAAGGCATGATGCGGGATCCCGCCAGCCTCAACAAACCGTCGACCCGCGAGATCGGCGCCGCCAACATGATCGGCTCCATTCCCGGCACCGACGTGCATTGGGGCCTGGTGTTCGGCCTCGGCGCCGCGATCGCCGCCTACATCCTGATCTATCACACCGTGTTCGGCTTCGCCGCGCGGGTTGCCGGCGGCAACATCCGCGCTGCCAAGATCGTCGGCCTCGGCGTCAGCAAGCTGATCCTGACCATCTGCTTCCTCGCAGGTGGCGCCGCCGGGCTTGCCGGCATGGTCGAGGTCGCCGCCGTGCAGGGCCGCACCAACGCCAATCTTGCGGCGGGCTACGGCTTCACTGGCATCCTCGTTGCTTTCCTGGCGCGGCAAAATCCGCTCGCCATCATTCCCGTCGCCATCCTGCTCGGCGGTATCAGCGCCAGCGGCGGCCTGCTGCAGCGCCGCCTCGGGCTGCCCGATGCCTCCGGGCTGGTGCTGCAGGGCATCATCTTCGTCTTCGTGCTCGCCAGCGACGCGCTCTACGGCCGCATCGGTTTCCTGAAGGGAAAGTCCTGAGATGGCAGAGGGATCGATCGGACTCTGGACTGTCCCCCTCGCCGTGCTCGGCGGCGCCATTCGCGTTTCCACGCCCTTCCTGTTCGTCAGCCTCGGCGAATGCATCACCGAGCGCTCGGGCCGCATCAATCTTGGCCTGGAAGGCACGCTTGTGATGGGCGCGATGAGCGCCTATGGCATTTCCTATCTCACGGGATCGCCTTGGCTCGGCGTGCTCGCCGCCGGCATCACGGGTGCACTGCTGGGCGCGCTACATGCCGGCATCTGCTCGTTGCCGCGCGTCAACGACGTCGCCGTCGGCATCGCGTTGATGCTGTTCGGCACAGGCCTTGCGTTCTATCTCGGCAAGCCGCTGATAGAGCCCACCGCGCCACGCCTGCCCGCCATCGATTTCGGCTGGTGGAGCGACATCCCGCAAGTCCGCGCCGCCCTGCGCGTCAACGTCCTGTTCCTGATCGGTGTCGCGCTCGCACCCACCCTCTATTGGGCCTTCCGCATCACGCGCTGGGGCCTGCTGATCCGGACCGCCGGCGAAAGTTCGGATGCGGCGCGCGCGATGGGCCACTCCGTTCTCCTGATCCGCCTGCGTGCGACGATGGTCGGCGGCTTCCTTGCCGGCATCGGCGGCTCGTTCCTGTCGTTGTTCTATCCCGGCAGCTGGAACGAGGGCCTGTCATCGGGCCAAGGCATCACCGCCGTGGCGCTCGTGATCTTCGCCCGCTGGGATCCGCTGCTCTGCCTGTGGGCTTCGCTCGCCTTCGGTGGCGCCGCAGCACTCGGGCCGGCGCTGCAATCCGTCGGCGTGACTTCAGGCTATCACCTCTTCAACGCGGCTCCTTACGTCCTGACGCTGGCGATCATGATCATCACCTGCTCGCCGAAACGCACGCTGACCGGAGCCCCGGCCGAACTGTCGATCACCCGCTAGAGAGCCCATCATGCCCGAGCGCACCATCAAGTCCGAGCCTTATGCCTGGCCCTACAACGGCGATCTCCGCCCGCAGAACACCGCGCTCGTCATCATCGACATGCAGACGGACTTCTGCGGCATTGGCGGCTATGTCGACAAGATGGGCTATGATCTCTCGTTGACGCGGGCGCCGATCGAGCCGATCAAGAAGCTGCTCGCGGTCATGCGCGCCCAAGGCTTTCACATCATCCATACCCGCGAAGGTCATCGCCCGGATCTCTCTGATCTTCCCGCCAACAAGCGCTGGCGCTCCCGCCAGATCGGCGCCGGCATCGGCGATCCCGGCCCCTGCGGCCGCATCCTGGTGCGCGGCGAGCCCGGCTGGGACATCATCGAGGAGCTCGCGCCTCTGCCGGGCGAGCCCATCATCGACAAGCCCGGCAAGGGCTCGTTCTGCGCGACCGATCTCGAATTGATTCTGCGCGTGCGAGGCATCGAGAACATCGTTCTCACAGGCATCACCACCGACGTCTGCGTCCACACCACCATGCGCGAGGCCAACGATCGCGGCTTCGAATGCGTGCTGCTGCACGATTGTTGCGGCGCGACCGACAAGAGCAACCACGATCATGCACTCAAGATGATCAAGATGCAGGGCGGCGTGTTCGGCGCGGTCTCGACGTCGGACGCTTTCATCGGAGCGATTTCGTGATCATCGGCGAGCAGCCTCCGCCTTCGGGCGCCTTCGGTGTCGACGCCGTCGCCATGACCATGCGCTTCGGTGACTTCCTGGCGCTCGACAATGTCGAGCTGAAGGTACGACCAGGGTCGTTCCACGTGCTGCTCGGCGAGAACGGGGCCGGCAAATCGACGCTGGTTAAATGCATCATGGGCTACTATCACGCGACCAAGGGCGACATTCTCGTCGGCGGCCGCGAGCAGGCCATCACCAATCCGAAGGACGCCCACGCGCTTGGCCTCGGCATGGTCTACCAGCATTTCACGCTGGTGCCGGCCATGACGGTTGCCGAAAACCTCGTGCTGGCGCGCGACCACGTGCCGGCCCTGGTGAACTGGCCGAAGGAGATGAAGGAGCTCGAGGCCTTCCTGGCGCGCATGCCTTTCAAGGTGCCGCTCTCGGCCAAAGTATCCGATATCTCCGCCGGTGAGCGGCAGAAATGCGAGATCCTGAAGCAGCTCTATCTGAAGCGCCGCTTCCTGATCCTGGACGAGCCGACGTCGGTGCTGACTCCGGCCGAGGCCGACGAGGTGCTCGGCATGCTCCGAGACATGGTCGTCAAGGGGGAGCTGACCATCCTGATGATCACGCACAAGTTCCGCGAGGTCATGGCGTTCGCCGATGAGGTGACGATCCTGCGCCGCGGCAAGCTCGCCGGTGCCGGCAAGGTCTCCGAGCTCACGCCCGATGCGATGGCGCGCACCATGATCGGCGCCGAGGAGCTGACGGTCCAGCCGCCGCGGACCGGCGAAACGGGGACGGTCAGGCTGGCGCTGGAGAAGCTCCGCGCACTCGATGATGCCGGCGCGATTGCTGTGCATGACGTTACACTCACCGTGCGCGCCGGTGAGATCGTCGGCATCGCCGGCGTCTCCGGAAACGGCCAGCGCCAGCTCGTCGAGGTCTTGGGCGGCCAGCGCGAGGCGGAAGGCGGCGAAATCCGCGTCGCCGGCGATCCCTATCACGCCAGCCGCGAGGAGATGCGGCGTCACAAGATGTCGCTCTTGCCCGAAGAGCCGCTGAAGAACGCCTGCGTCGGCGGCATGAGCGTTGCCGACAACATCGCCTTCCGCGAGTTCGACCGCGCGCCCTTTGCCAGCGGCGGCTGGTGGCTCAACCGGGGCGCCTTTCGCGACGATGCCAGCAAGAAGATCGGCCAGTACAAGATCAAGACCCGCACGCCGGACACGCCGATCTCGGCACTTTCGGGCGGCAACGTCCAGCGCGCCGTGCTCGCACGCGAACTCGCTGGTGACGTCGAGGTCCTGATCGCGGCCAATCCCTGCTTCGGCCTCGACTTCGCAGCCGTGGCGCAGATCCACGCAGAAGTCATGGCCGCACGCAACCGCGGCGCCGCAGTCTTGCTCGTGAGCGAGGATCTCGACGAATTGCTCGAGCTGTCTGATCGACTGGTGGTGATGTTCCATGGTGAATTCGTGTATGAAGCCCGCACGAGCGAAGCCGATCTCACCGAGGTCGGCCGGCACATGGCGGGACACTGACCGCGGAGGCGCGATGGACGGCCTGAGCGACGAACACTTCCTGCGTCTGTCCTTCGCGGTCGCCCGGCGCTCCTCCAACCACGGCAACCATCCTTTCGGCTGCATCGTCGTCGATGCCGACGGCAAGGTGCTGGTCGAAGCCGAGAACGGCTACATGCCTGACCATGACGGCACCGCACATGCCGAGCGCCTCGCGGCGACCCAGGCCTGCCGCACGCTGAGCCGCGAGGTGCTGGCATCAGCCTCACTCTATTCCTCCGCCGAACCCTGCGCGATGTGTTCGGGCGCGATCTACTGGGCCGGCATCGGCCGCGTGGTCTACGGCCTCAGCGAGCACCGCCTGCGCGCCATCACCGGCGATCATCCGGAGAACCCGACGCTCGACCTGCCCTGCCGCGATGTCTTTGCCAGTGGCCAGCGGCCGACCGAGGTGGTGGGGCCGTTGCTCGAAGACGAGGCCGCAGCGCTGCACGACGGCGTGTGGGCGAAGTAGGTTCTCCAAAAAATCGAAAACAACCCCATGCACAGTAGAAGCGCGACCGCTCGCCGGCACGAGGCCGCTGCGGAATTTCTTCGTATTTTTCGAATATCGCTTGATGCGTCGGGCAAAACAGTGGCATGATGCCATGATCGCACATTTGAAAACGCGGCTAGCCAGTCGCCGAAGGCGATGCCCGTAGGATGGGTTGAGCCCTTGCGAAACCCATCGCACCTGTTTCGTGGTAACGTCGCGCCATGACCGCGTACCGTCGCAACTTCGTTCCGGGTGGATGCTGTGACGCCGATTTTGCCATGCGTTCGCGGTTGATCAAGTCCGCTTTCTCACGCCGCCTGCCGTCAAACGAACGGATATCCCAAAGCCGCTCGGCCAAGGGTGAACGCGGCATCTGGCAACGCAGATATTGGGAGCACACCATTCGCGACGAAAACGATTTCGAGCGGCACGTCGATTACGTTCACATCAACCCGTCAAGCATGGGCTCGTGGACCGGGTGCGCGACTGGGCCGCGTCGTCGTTTCATCGTCACGTGGAGCTGGGCAATTATCCGGCCGATTGGGCGGGCGATTTGTCGGATGATGACTGCGACTACGGAGAGCGGAGATAGAGTAGCGATGGGTTTCGCAAGGGCTCAACCCATCCTACGGGCTACGGGCTACGTCGTCGTTTCATCGTCACGTGGAGCTGGGCAATTATCCGGCCGACTGGGCGCGCGATTTGTCGGATGATGACTGCGACTACGGAGAGCGGAGATAGAGCCCGTAGGATGGGTTGAGCCCTTGCGAAACCCATCGCACCTGTTTCGTGGTAACGTCGCGCCATGACCGCGTACCGTCGTAACTTCGTTCAGGGTGGATGCTTCTTCTTCACCGTCAATCTGGCGGAGCGAAAGCTATCGTTGCTGACGGAACATGTCGAGTTGTTGCGCACGGCGTTTCGGGAGACGCACCGGCGTCATCCATTCACGATCGAGGCAATCGTGGTGTTGCCCGATCACCTTCACACCGTCTGGACGCTGCCCGAAGGTGACGCCGATTTCGCGACGCGCTGGCAGTTGATCAAGTCCGCTTTCTCACGCCGCGTACCGTCAAACGAACGGATATCCCAAAGCCGCTCGGCCAAGGGTGAACGCGGCATCTGGCAACGCAGATATTGGGAGCACACCATTCGCGACGAAAACGATTTCGTGCGGCACGTCGATTACGTTCACATCAACCCCGTCAAGCATGGGCTCGTCGACCGGGTGCGCGACTGGGCCCCGTCGTCGTTTCATCGTCACGTGGAGCTGGGCAATTATCCGGCCGATTGGGCAGGCGATTTGTCGGATGATGACTGCGACTACGGAGAGCGGAGATAGAGTAGCGATGGGTTTCGCACGGGCTCAACCCATCCTACGGGCTCCAACTCGCCCATATCAAATCAGACGTTGACCCTGACTCTCAACGTCCCGACTGGCGCGGTGGTAAAGTCCAATATCAGGGTGCAGTCCAGCCCGTAGGATGGGTTGAGCCCTTGCGAAACCCATCGCACCTGTTTCGTGGTAACGTCGCGCCATGACCGCGTACCGCCGCAACTTCGTTCAGGGTGGATGCTTCTTCTTCACCGTCAATCTGGCGGAGCGAAAGCTATCGTTGCTGACGGACCATGTCGAGTTGCTGCGTGCGGCGTTTCGGGAGACGCGCCGGCGTCATCCATTCACGATCGAGGCCATCGTGATCTTGCCTGATCACCTCCACACCGTCTGGACATTGCCCGAAGGCGACGCCGATTTTGCCATGCGTTGGCGGTTGATCAAGTCCGCTTTCTCACGCCGCCTGCCGTCAAACGAACGGATATCCCAAAGCCGCTCGGCCAAGGGTGAACGCGGCATCTGGCAACGCAGATATTGGGAGCACACCATTCGCGACGAAAACGATTTCGAGCGGCACGTCGATTACGTTCACGTCAACCCCGTCAAGCATGGGCTCGTCGACCGGGTGTGCGACTGGGCTGCGTCGTCGTTTCATCGTCACGTGGAGCTGGGCAATTATCCGGCCGATTGGGCGGGCGATTTGTCGGATGATGACTGCGACTACGGAGAGCGGAGATAGAGTAGCGATGGGTTTCGCAAGGGCTCAACCCATCCTACGGCTACGTTGCCCTCGGGCTATGCTGCCAAGCGCCGTATCGGCTCGATGAAGACAACCCCACACAAGCCGCGCAAGCTTCGCAGCGCGCGGTTGAAGTCGAGGCCGGTCGACACGAGCGCATGGAGTTTAGGTCGTCGCTGAACGACAGAACAGTACGGGGTGGGCAAAGGCGTTCCAGTACCGGCCACACCGTCTCGTGCAATGGGAGTAAAAGTGGTGGGCACGCCCCACCCGGCCGCGGCTCTCCCGAACACGAATGGCGCCACGCATCCCTGCGCGGCGCCACTCGATCCTGAAGTGTCGGCTCGATCAGAACTTCACGGTGACGCCACCGTAGACCGTGGACTCGGTGCAGCTGTTGGTGCTCTGGCCGGTCGCGGCGACGGTGCAGACACCAGCCATGGCGTTGTGGTCGAGGCCGAACTTGTTCTGCCAGTAGCGGTAGGCGACCCAGAGGTCGACGAAGTGCGAGTACTTGTCACCCCAGGCGGCCTTCGACGCGTCGAACGTCAGACGGATCGGCTCGCTGTTCAGCTCGGTCTTGGAGGCGGTTGAGAACCGGCCGATGCCCGAGAGCGCGGGAAGACCGTTCGAATCGCCCTTCGGGCCGTACCAGCCGGCGCGCCCGCTGATCGACCAGAACTGCATGTTCGGCGGCAGGAAGCCGAGGTCCATGTAGTAGTTGATTTCGACCGCCCAGGTCGGACGATAGCTGACATTGCCATCCGAATTACAGGTCACGCCGGCAACACCCGCACCGAACAATCCGCATTGCGTGAACGCGTTGTGATTCAGGAACTCCCAGTACACCAAGGGCGCGACGTCGATGTAGCCCTTGTACGGAAGGTCGAAGGCGAACTGCAGACCGGCCACGACGTCGCGCTTGGCGGGCGCCAGGAAGTTGTTCTCGGTATTGGCGTCCATCCCGACTTCAAACGAGACGTTGTGCAGTGGGCCCGCGGTGAAGGTCTTGGTGTTGAACAACTCATTCCAGCCAAAGGTCGAGCGGAACAGGCCGTAGATCTCGGTCGCGCCAGCGCAGTCGGCGGCGCCGCCGGTGATCGTCACGCCCGGTGCGGTGCAGGGCGAGGCGGGATCATTATGACCCGACTTGAACATCGAGATCGTGAAGAAGTTGGTGCCGTAGGCCCAGGCATCGAAATGGGTGAAGGAATAGACCTGTTTTGCGGTGGTGCCGTTGATGCTGCCATCCGGGCGGGTGCTCCACATGCCGGGGTCGGTGCCCTTCGGCATCCAGGAGAACGACACGCGGTCGTCGATCACCAGGAAGAACGGAAGGTCAGGCGCTTTCTTGGCGGCCTTGACCGGCAAATCCGCCGCGAGAGCCCAGCCACCGTTGGCCAGCGTAGCAAGTGACAGCACCGTTGCTGCCATTGCCTTGAAACGAAACGACATCCTGAATACCCCCAAGTTTGGACACGTAAAATCAACGTCCCTTGGGTGCGACACTTGCGCCGATGTCCCGGAGTGAGAAGCCTCAACTTTTTTCAAGGCATGCCGCATGTTTCGGCAATGAGTGACGATTCAGCGCGGGAATCTCAGGGTTCTTGCGTGTCGATGCCGCGCAGGATCGGCAACGCAATGCCAAACATTCCCGGTTGATTTCGTTTGCGTTTTATCCCGACCGAGCGACGCAAATGCCAATGCTGGCAACGGCTGTCGTGGAGAACCCGCCTTGCATACGCAAGCTGGCGCGATTTTGCTCAACATCACGTCAAGCCTGCCCAGTGGGTTCCGATTTGCTCTAAACCGTCACAAATTTGCAACAGGCCTCGCCTGCAGGCTACGCCGCAACGGTCTCCGGCCCATCACCAGGAAGGAATTTTGGTCCGACGACGACCGCGACTCGCGGCTACCGGCCGTGCCGAAGCGTTAAGCAAGGGATGACGCTTTTTCACACCTTACGCGGCGGTTTAAACTAGCCCACTATTGAGGCAATTCGTCCCATGCCAGCGTATCAGCGAATGTTAGATCCGACGCCTAACGGCCCGCATTCCGGCGAGTCCCCGTTGCTCACGACGGTCGGGCTCACCAAGCGGTATGGAGACTTCCTCGCCAACGATTCGATCGACATCGACGTCTGGCCGAACGAAATCCATGCGCTGCTGGGCGAGAACGGGGCCGGCAAATCGACGTTGGTGAAGGCGATCTATGGGCTGATCCAGCCCTCTGCCGGGGAGATCCGCTGGCGGGGCGAACGAATCGTGCTGTCCGGCCCCTCGGAGGCACGCAGCCGCGGCATCGGCATGGTGTTCCAGCACTTCTCGCTGTTCGACAATCTCACCGTCGCGGAGAATGTTGCGCTCGGCCTCGACGGCAGCGAATCCTTCAGGGACATGTCGGCGCGGCTTGAGCAGGTGTCGAAGACCTACGGCCTGCCGCTCGATCCCAAGCGCCAGGTCTGGCAACTGTCGATCGGCGAGCGCCAGCGTATCGAGATCGTCCGGGCGCTGATGCAGGACCCGAAATTCCTGATCCTGGACGAGCCCACCGCGGTACTGACGCCGCAGGAGGCCGACCAGCTCTTCGTCGTGCTGGAGCGCCTCAAGGCCGAAGGCCGCGCCATCCTCTACATCAGCCACAAGCTCGAAGAGGTGAAGCGGCTCTGCGACACCGCGACGATCCTGCGTGGCGGTAGGAAGATCCAGACCTGCAATCCCAAGCGCGAGACCGCCGCCTCGCTCGCTCGCATGATGGTCGGCGGCGAGATCAGGGAAGTGAAGGCGGCCGCCGGCCGTCAGACCACGATCCCGCGGCTGGTCGTCAACGACCTCTCGCTCCCGCCCGACCAGGCACACGGGGTTCGGCTCGAGCATATCTCGTTCGAGCTGAAGGGCGGCGAGATCCTCGGCATCGCCGGCGTCGCCGGTAACGGCCAGGATGAATTGTTCGCAGCACTGTCCGGTGAGCGGCTGTCGAACGATCCCGGCACGGTGGTGATCGAAGGGATCGCCGCCGGCCACCTCTCGATCACCAAGCGCCGCAAACTCGGTGCCGCCTTCGTGCCCGAAGAGCGGCTCGGCCACGGCACCGCGCCCCGCATGAAGCTGTCCGAGAACGCGCTGCTCACCGGCCACGCCGCCAGCGGCATGGTCCATCACGGCTTCATCGACACGGCAGCGACGCTGCAGACGGTGGACAAGGCGACCGAGACGTTTGACGTTCGCAAGGCCAAGCGCGATCCGGAAGCGGCATCCCTCTCCGGCGGTAATCTGCAAAAATTCATCGTCGGCCGCGAGATCCTGCGCAGTCCGGCCGTGCTGGTGGTCAGCCAGCCCACCTGGGGCGTCGATGCCGGTGCTGCCGCCGTCATCCGCCAGGCCCTGCTTGATCTCGCGACCGCAGGCGCCGCGGTGCTGGTGACCAGCCAGGATCTCGACGAGCTCGCCGAGATCGCCGACCGCATCGCCGTGATGTTCCACGGCCGGCTATCGGCTCCGCTCGCGGCAAGCGAAGCGACGCGCGAGAAGCTCGGCCTGCTCATGGGCGGCAGCAGCCTCGAGCCGAGGGAGGCCGCGCATGCACTTGGTGCTTGAGAAGCGCACTGAGCGCTCCAACACGATCGCGCTGGTCTCGCCGTTGATAGCGATCGGCCTGACGATCGTGACCATGACCATCCTGTTCGCGATCCTCGGCAGGAATCCGCTGCTGGCCTTGCAGGCCTATTTCGTCGCGCCCTTGACCGACGGCTATTCGCTCCAGGAGATCGCGGTGAAGGCGACGCCGCTGGTGATGATCGCGATCGGACTGTCGCTCTGCTATCTCGCGAACGCCTGGAACATCGGCGCGGAAGGCCAATTCCTGATCGGAGCGGTTGCCGGAAGCTGGATTGCGGTGAAGACTCAAGGCACCGACGCCGGCGCCTGGGTTCTACCTGTGATGCTCGTGCTCGCGGCTGCCGCAGGCGCGCTCTATGCGCTGATCCCGGCGGTCTGCAAGGTGAAGTTCGGCGCCAGCGAGATCCTGACCAGCCTGATGCTGGTCTATGTCGCCGACCTTCTGCTGGACTATCTCGTCCGCGGTCCCTGGCGCGACCCGAACGGCTTCAACTTCCCGACCACGGCCGATTTCGATCCGGTCGCAACGGTGCCGGTGCTGATCGAGGGAGGCCGACTGCACCTCGGCGCGATCATCGCGCTGCTGGTGGTCGCCGCGGCCGCGATCCTGCTCGGGCGCACCATCAAGGGCTTCGAGATACGCGTGGTGGGCGCCGCCCCGCGCGCCGCGCGGTTCGGCGGCTTCAATGCCAACCAGCTGGTCATCCTGACCTTCGCGGTATCGGGCGCGCTGGCCGGCCTTGCCGGCATCATCGAGGTCGCGGGCCCGGTCGGACATCTCCAGCCGGGCATCTCGCCGGGCTACGGTTTCACCGCGATCATCGTCGCCTTCCTCGGCCGGTTGAATCCGCTTGGAATATTAATTGCAGGCCTTTTTCTCGCACTGACCTTTATCGGCGGTGAGCAGGCGCAGATCGCAATGAAGATTCCGTTGGACGTCACCAAGGTATTCCAGGGCATTTTGCTGTTCTACGTGCTCGCCTGCGATTCCCTTATCCTCTACCGCTTCAAGCTCGTCTTCCCGAACCATCAGGTGGCCCGTGGAGCTGGTTGAAGCCATCATCCTGTCGGTGCTCGCCGCATCGACGCCGCTCCTGATCGCGGCAACCGGCGAGCTCGTGACCGAGCGCTCAGGCGTGCTCAACCTCGGCGTCGAGGGCATGATGATCGTCGGCGCCGCCTGCGGCTTTGGTGGCGCGTGGCTCACCGGATCAATTTTCATCGGCGCACTGTTCGGCATCGTCGCCGGAATACTGATGTCGCTGATCTTCGCGCTGATGGCGCTCGGGCTTGCCGTCAACCAGGTCGCGACCGGGCTCGCACTCACGATCTTCGGCGTCGGACTGTCCGGACTGATTGGCGCAGGCTTCGTCGGCGAACGCATCTCGCCGGCGGAGCATCTCAACATTCCCGGCCTCACCGAGATTCCGCTGATCGGCCATGTGCTGTTCGGCGAAGACGGCTTCGTCTATTTCTCCATCGCGCTCATCATCGGCGCCTGGTGGTTCCTGTATCGAACACGCGCGGGATTGATCCTTCGCGCCTGCGGCGACAACCACGTCTCCGCACATGCGCTCGGCTATCGCGTGCTGCGCATTCGCACCTTCGCCGTGATGTTCGGTGGCGCCTGCGCCGGGCTGGCTGGCGCTTATCTGCCGCTCGCCTACACACCGTTCTTCATTCCGGGCATGACCGCCGGCCGCGGCTGGATCGCGCTGGCACTGGTCGTGTTCGCGTCCTGGCGGCCGGGCCGCCTCGTGGTCGGCGCCTATCTGTTCGGCGCGGTGACGATCCTGCAACTGCATGCGCAAGGTTTTGGCGTCGGCATTCCCTCGCAATTCATGTCGGCGCTGCCGTACCTCGCGACCGTCATCGTGCTGGTCCTGCTCTCCCGTGCGCGCACCGGCGGCTCGACCGCCCCGGCCGCGCTCGGCACCGTGTTCGTGCCTGACCGCTGATTTCGTTTTCGCAGCGTGCGCGATGGGGCGCGCATGTTGCGGATTTTAGCTTTCCCCTGATGCTTGGAGATTGATGATGAGGAAATCACTTCTTGCGCTCGCTGCCGGCCTTCTGCTTGCCGGAAGCCTCAGCGCAGCGTCCGCCGCCGACAAGCTGAAAGTCGGATTCATTTACCTTGGCCCGATCGGCGACCTCGGCTGGACCTACCAGCATGAGCTGGCCCGCCAGGCGCTGGTGAAGGAGCTGGGCGACAAGATCGAGACCACCTATCTCGAAAACGTCCCCGAAGGTCCCGACGCCGAACGCGCCATCGAGCAGCTCGTCCGTGCCGGCAACAAGCTGATCTTCACAACCTCGTTCGGCTACATGGACCCGACACTGAAGGTCGCCAAGAAATACCCGAACGTGCATTTCGAGCACGCGACCGGCTACAAGCGCGACAAGAACATGTCGACGTATTCGTCGAAATGGTATCAGGGCCGCTACATTCAAGGCCTGATCGCGGCCAAGATGTCGAAATCGGGCGTGCTCGGCTATATCGGCTCATTCCCGATTCCGGAGGTCGTCTCCGGCATCAACGCGACGATGATCGCGGCGCAGACCATCAACCCGAACATCAAGGTCAAGATCATCTGGGCCAACACCTGGTTCGACCCGGGCAAGGAGGCCGACGCCGCCAAGGCGCTCATCGACCAGGGCGCCGACGTGATCATGCAGCACACGGATTCGCCGGCCGCCATGCAGATCGCCAGCGAGCGCGGCAAGCTCGCTTTCGGCCAGGACTCGGAGATGATCAAGTTCGGGCCCAAGACGCAGCTGACGTCGATCCTCGACACCTGGGGTCCCTATTATATCGAACGCGTCAAGGCCGAGCTCGACGGCACGTGGAAGTCCGAGGACACCTGGGGCGGCCTCGACAGCCACATGTTCGCGATGGCGCCCTATACCAACATGCCTGACGACGTGAAAAAGATCGCCGAGGATGCCCAGGCGGCCATCACTGCCGGCACTCTGCATCCGTTCAAGTGCCCGGTTGTTGGGCAAGATGGCAAGGAGATCGAGTGCAAGGGCGGGGCCAATCTCGCCGACGGCCAGATCCTCGGCATGAACTTCTACGTCAAGGGCATCGACGACAAGCTTCCGGGCAAGTAGCACGCTTCTTGCTTTCACCAGATGACCTGCTCCTCCCGGAGGAGGTTCGGAGGGGGTGGTCAGAAGCACCCGGCACTTGTGGTCGCCCCCTCCTACTATTTTCCTAGACTATCCCGCCTGCATCGAGCGCGCCGCGGCGCTATGCCGGCGGATCAGATCCGCGACGTCCAGTCCCGGAAGCGCGCCGTCGATCACGGCCCATTTCCCCGCCACCATCACCCGATCGGCGCGATGCGCCCCGCACAACACCAGTGCGGCCAGGGGATCGCCATGACCGGAGAAGCGCAGCTCGTCCAGCTTGAACAGCGCCAGGTCGGCCGCCTTGCCAATCGCGATCTCGCCGAGTTCCGGACGGCCGACGCAAGCCGCCGAGCCCTTGGTGGGCCCAGCGCAGCGCATCCTTGTGGCTGACCTTGCTCACGCCGTAGCGGGCGCGCTGCAGCAGGAAGGCGGCGCGCACCTCCTGAATCAGGTTCGATCCGTCATTGGAGGCCGAGCCGTCGACACCGATGCCAATGCCGACGCCAGCCTCTTCCATCTCGCACACCGGGCAGCAGCCGGAGGCCAGCAGCTGATTGCTGCACGCGCAATGGCTGATGGTGGTCCTGGCTTTGCCGAGCCGCTTCATCTCCCCAGCGTTGAAAAAGATGCCGTGGGCAAGCCAGGTCCGCGCATTGAGCCAGCCGCATTGTTCGAGATAGTCGAGCGGGCGGCAGCCGTACATCTGCTGGCAGAATCTGGTCTCGTCCTCGGTCTCGGCCAGATGGGTGTGCAGCCGGACATCGAGCTTGTCGGCGAGAGCGGCGGTGGCGCGCATCAGCGACGTCGTCACCGAGAACGGCGAGCAAGGGGCGAGCGCAATCTGCACCATCGCATCCGGGCCGCGCTGGTGGTGCTTCGCCACCACGCGAGCACTGTCGGCGAGGATGGTGTCCTCGTCCTGCACGACGCTGTCAGGCGGCAGGCCGCCGTCGCGCTGCGACAGGTTCATCGAGCCGCGCGTCAGCAGCACCCGCATGCCAAGCCGCTTTGCGACGCCGACCTCGATATCGACGGACTCTTCGAGTCCCACCGGGAAGACATAGTGATGATCTGTCGTCGTGGTGCAGCCCGAGAGCAGCAGCTCCGACATCGCGACGGTGACGCCCAGCTCCAGCGATTCGGGCGTCAGCTTGGCCCACACCGGATAGAGCGCCTGAAGCCAGGGAAACAGCTCGCGGTCCATCGCCGCCGGCAGCGCCCGCGTCAGCGTCTGGTAAAAATGATGGTGGGTGTTGATGAGACCCGGCAGCACGACGTGTCCGCCCGCATCGAACACGGTGACGTCTGCGGTTGCAGGCGTGCCGCCTGTGGGCACGAGTTCAACGATACGGCCATCCCTCACGACGATCCCGCGCCCTGCACCATCGGCGAGGATCGCCAGGGGATCCCTGATCCAGATCGGCTTTGGGTCACTCATGCGCCTGCTTCTCCTGACATTCGCTGAGGCGCCTGCAACGCAGGGGCCAGCCCGAGAGCGCGATTACCGCGAGCTGTTGTGCCACTTCTTGTTGCCACTTGGCGCTGGTCTTGCAAGACTTTCCCTTCAGTCAAATCACCGGCGCAGGCATTATCGCGGCCATGGACTTGAATACCATCACAGCGGTCTCCCATCCGCAAACGCGCTCCGAACTGCCCATTTGGACGCCGGGTGATGCCTGGCTCGCCGGCGGCACCTGGTTGTTCTCGGAACCGCAGACCCACCTCACGCGGCTCGTCGATCTCACCGATCTGAAATGGCCGGCGCTGGCGATCACGAGCAGCCACCTCAGCATCGCCGCCACCTGCACGATCTCGCAACTCGATGCGCTCGCTTGCCCGGCAGAGTGGCTCGCGGCCCCGCTGATCGGCCAATGCTGCCGCGCCTTTCTCGCCTCCTTCAAGATCTGGAAGACGGCGACGGTCGGCGGCAATCTCTGCATGTCGCTGCCAGCAGGGCCGATGATCTCGCTCACCACGGCGCTCGATGGCGTCTGCACCATCTGGAAGGCCAGCGGCGGCGAGCAGCGGATTCCGGTCGTCGAGTTCGTCACGGGCAATCAGCGCAATCGCCTGTCGGCGGGCGACCTGCTGCGACAAATCGATGTTCCGATCGCAGCGCTGAAGCGCCGCTCCGCCTTTCGCCAGATCTCGCTGGCGCCGGCCGGCCGCTCCGCGGCCCTTCTGATCGGAAGCCTCGACAGCAAGGGCGCGCTGAAGCTGACCGTAACCGCGTCGACCGTCCGCCCGATCCAGATCTCGTTTCCTGGGTCGACCGATGCCAGCGCGCTTCGCGCCGCGATCTCGGCGGAGATCACCGACGATCTCTATCATACCGACATTCATGGCAAGCCGCTCTGGCGCAAGCACATGACGCTGCGGCTCGCCGAGGAGATCCGTGCCGAGCTCCTGGGATCAACGCCGCCATGAGCTTCGAGATCAACGGCACGACATTCCCGCAAGCGCCGCGCGCCGGCCAATGCCTGCGCACGTTTTTGCGCGAACTCGGCCATTTCGGGGTGAAGAAGGGCTGCGACGCCGGCGATTGCGGGGCCTGCACCGTGCTGATCGACGGCGAGCCCGTGCATAGCTGCCTGATCCCCGCGTTTCGTGCGGAGGGACGCGCCATCACCACGATCGAAGGTCTCGGTGGCGACGACGGTGCGCACCCGATGCAGCGGGCCTTCCTCGAGGCGCAGGGCTTCCAATGCGGCTTCTGCACCGCCGGCATGATCCTCACCTGTGCCGCGCTGAACCAGGCCCAGCGCACCGATCTCGGCGCCGCGCTGAAGGGCAACATCTGTCGCTGCACCGGCTATCGTTCGATCGAGGACGCGATCCAGGGCAAGACCAACATCGCGGAGCGCGTCGAAGCCGGCGACGCGTTCGGCCGCAGCCTGCCCGCGCCCGCGGGCCCCGAAATCGTCCGCGGCACTGCGCGCTATACGTTCGACACTGCGATCGGCGACCTTCTGCATATCAAGCTGCTGCGCTCGCCGCACGCGCACGCCAGGATCGTTTCGATCGACAGATCCGCGGCGATGGCTGTAGCAGGCGTGCACGCCATCCTGACGCATGAAGATGCGCCTGCGGTGCTGTTCTCGACGGCGCGGCACGAGAAGGACTGGATGGACCCCGAGGACACCCGCATCCTCGACGATGTCGTCCGCTTCGTCGGCCAGAAGGTCGCGGCTGTCGTCGCTGACAGCGAAGGCGCCGCCGAGGAGGCCTGCCGCCTGCTGAAGGTCGTCTACGAGATCTTGCCCGCGTTGATCGATCCGGAGCAGGCGATGATGCCGGGCGCGCCGCTCGTCCATCCTGACAGAACCAGCGCGAACCGCGTCGCCGATGCGCGGCGCAATCTCGTCGCGGAGATACATGGCGAGTTTGGCGACGTCGCTTCGGCGCTGTCTGCATCCGCCGTCACCTTCGATGCGACCTTCCACAGCCACCGCGTACAGCATGCGGCGCTGGAGACCCATGGCGGACTTGCCTGGCTCGACGACGCTGGCGTGCTCAACGTCCGCACCTCGACACAGGTCCCCTTCCTGACCCGGCGCGCGCTCTCGAACATCTTTGAGCTTCCCTTGGACAAGGTCCGCGTGTTCTGCGAGCGCGTCGGCGGTGGTTTTGGCGGCAAGCAGGAGATGTTCGTCGAGGATATCCTGGCGCTGGCGGCGCTGAAAACCCGGCGTCCCGTCAAGCTCGAGCTCACGCGCGAGGAGCAGTTCATCGCGACCTCGACGCGACATCCGATGCGGGTCCACATCCAGGCCGGCGCCAATGCCGACGGGAAGCTCACGGCATTGCAGCTCGACGTGCTCTCCAACACGGGCGCCTACGGCAATCACGGCCCCTCCGTGATGTTCCACGCGGTGGCCGAATCCATCGCCGTCTATAATTGCCCGAACAAGCGCGTCGACGGCTTCGCCGTCTACACCAACACGGTGCCCGCAGGCGCGTTTCGCGGCTATGGCCTGCCGCAAGCCCTGATCGCGGTCGAGGCCGCCATCGACGAACTGGCGAAGCAGCTCGGCATCAGCCCCTATGACATGCGCCGCCGCAATATCGTCCGGCCCGGCGATCCCATGCTGTCGCCACCGGCGTCCGACGATCACGATGTGCTCTATGGTTCCTACGGTCTCGACCAGTGCATCGACCTCGTCGAGCGCGCGATGCAGGCGGATACGCAGCAGCCCGAATTGTCGCCGGAATGGCTGACCGGCGATGGCATTGCGCTGAGCATGATCGACACCGTGCCGCCCGCCGGGCACATCGCCGATGCGACGGTCGCGCTCAACGACGACGGCGGCTTCGATCTCACCGTCGGCACCGCCGAGTTCGGCAACGGCACCAGCACCGTGCACCGGCAGATCGCTGCGACCGTGCTGGCGACCACCGTCGACAGGATCCGCCTGCGCCAGTCCGACACTGCCCATGGCGGCCACGACACCGGCGCTTACGGCAGCACCGGCACGTTCGTGGCCGGCAAGGCGACCCAGGCCGCGGCCATGCAGCTTGCGGAAGAGTTGAAGGCGGCGGCCGCCGGCGCGTGGCTCTGCGATGCCGCGAGCTGCACGCTCGAAGCCGAATTCGTCGTCAGCGGCGCGCGGCGAATGTCGTTTGCCGAGCTGGCGAAGCTCGCGCGCGAGGCCGGTCGTCCGCTCGCGGCGCAGGGCAATTCCGCGGGAACGCCACGTTCCGTCGGCTTCAACGTGCATGGCTTTCGCGTCGCCGTGAACACCGGCACCGGCGAGCTCAGGATTCTCAAGAGCGTGCAGGCCGCCGATGCCGGCGTTGTTGCCAATCCCATGCAGTGTCGTGGTCAGGTGGAGGGCGGCGTTGCTCAAGCCCTCGGGGCGGCCCTCTATGAGGAGATGGTGGTCGACGCAGAAGGCCGCGTCGCCAATCCCAAATTCCGAGACTACCATCTGCCGTCCTTCGCGGACGTGCCGCGCACGGAAGTGTTGTTCGCCGAGACCTCGGACACGATCGGACCGTTGGGCGCCAAGTCGATGAGCGAGAGCCCGTATAACCCCGTGGCCGCCGCGCTCGGCAACGCGATCACGGATGCCACCGGCATCCGCTTCACCGCGCCGCCGTTCAAGCCGGATCGGCTGTTTCCGGCGCTGCACGACAAGTTCGGCGATCAGCTCCCGCGATAGGTCGAATAGCTCCACGGCGTGACCAGCAGCGGCACGTGGTAGTGTCCCTCGGGTTCGCTGATCGCGAACCGCAGCGGGATCTCGTCGAGGAAGGGCGGATCGGGGAGCTGCACGTTACGCTCGGCGTAGTACTTGGCGAGGCTGAAGCGGAGCTCATAGCGGCCGATCGGCAGCGGACGCCCGCCGATCAGGGGCTGGTCGGTGCGGCCATCCGCGTTGGTGACCGCGCGCGCGATGACGCGGCTCTCGCCGAGCGCGGCGAGCTCGACCAACTCGACGGCAATCCCGAGCGCGGGCTTGCCGGCGTGATTGTCCAGCACATGGGTCGAGAGCCGGCCGTGCACTTTCAAGTGGTCGTCGGCGATGACGAGCTGATCGAGCCGCAGCGCCGAGATGCGGCCGATCTCCTCGATCGCGCGACGCATCTCGGTCTTGGCAATATTGCGCAAGCGCGTCTCGAAATCGCGCAGAATGGAATCCTTGGTGTGACGCCGCACGCAAACGATATAGGGGATGCCGAACTTGTCGCGGTAGGCATTATTGACGCGCTCGAACGCCGAATATTCGGCCTCCGACAGGCGATCGAGGCCCGCGCTGTTCTGCTCGTCGGTCGATTCCGCCGTCAGGCCCGCTGCGCGCTGCGTCTTGTTGGCGAGATCGGGATGCGCCCGGATCAGGTCCAGCTGCACGTCAGGTTCGGCAGCCTGGATCGCCGCCATCAGCGCGGCATGCAGCTGGTTGATACCGGCAAACGGCCGCTGCGCCGCGAGCTGCTCCGCAATCCAAGGCGAATATTCGACGACATTGGCGAGGGCGGCGACGAAATCCGCCCGACTTGCGGCGTTCAGCTCGGCGAGCCGGATCTGCGACATCTCGCTCTCACCCGATCTCGAATGCATCGGTGGCAAGATGCGCGTGCTTGTCGTGCCAATGCTGCGCGATCTCCAACCGCGTCGGCACCCAGACCCGCTCGTGCTTGCCGACGTAGTCGAGGAAGCGGATCAGGCCCGCGGCGCGGCCCGGCCTGCCGGCGAGGCGGCAGTGCAAGCCCACCGACATCATCTTCGGCGCGGTCTCCCCTTCGGCATAGAGCACGTCGAAGGCGTCCTTCAGATAGGTGTAGAACTGCTCGCCTTCGGCAAAGCCCTGCGGATTGATGAACCGCATGTCATTGGCGTCCAACGTATAGGGAATGATGAGCTGCTTGCCCTTCGCACCCTTGACCCAATAGGGCAGATCGTCGGCATAGGAATCGCAGAGATAGAGGAAGCTGCCCTCCTCCATCAACAGCCTGTTGGTATTGATCGAGGAGCGCCCGGTGTACCAGCCGAGCGGGCGCGAGCCGGTGGCCTCGGTATGGACTCGGATCGACTCGGCAATCTCGGCGCGCTCCTGCGCTTCCGTCATGTCCTTGTGCTCGATCCATTTCAGGCCGTGGCTCGCGATGTCCCAGCCGGATTCTTTCATCGCTGCGACGATCTCCGGATTGCGCTTCAGCGCGGTGGCGACACCGAACACGGTGGCCGGCCATTTGCGCTCGCCGAACATCCGCCACAGCCGCCAGAAGCCGGCGCGCGAGCCATATTCGAACATGGATTCGACATTGGCGTGACGCTGGCCCGGCCACGGCTGCGCGCCCAGCACGTCCGACAGGAACGCTTCCGAGGCGCTGTCGCCGTGCAAGATGTTGTTCTCGCCGCCTTCCTCGAAATTGACGACGAACTGCACCGCAACGCGCGCGTTACCGGGCCATTGCGGGTGGGGTGGATTACGGCCGTAGCCGCGAAGATCGCGGGGGTAGCTTGTATCGGTCACTCAGACTTCCTCGAAACGAATCGGTAGCGCGCCATTCCACAACACGCTCTTGCCCAACGTCACCAGATTCTCCAGGCCGGAGGTCACCGTGATGAAATGGTTGCCGGCGAGTTGGCCCATCTTGCTTGCGAAGCGGACACCGCCATAGGCGAGCAGGATCTCGGTTTCGCTGACGCCGCCGGGATAGAGGATGATCTGGCCCGGCGCGGGATAGCTGGTGTGGTTCTCATAGCCAACGCCGAAGTCGAGATCGCCGAGCGGCATCCAGACGCCTTCGCCGCTCCAGCGCACATGGATGATGTGGCTCTCGAACGGCAGCGCCTTGCGGAACGCGGCAACGGTCTTGGGCGCCGCCTGCTCTTCGAAGCGGGCGTCGAACGTGAAATCGCCGGCGCGGATAACGAGTTTGCTCATCTCATCTTCTCAGGAACGGGGGCATGCCCCCGCGGGAGCTCGCAAGCAAAGAGCATTCCGGCGGGCTTCGCGCAAGTGGCGCAGAACTCATTACCTGCGGTCGTAAGACCAGCCGAATATACCGCTCCGCTGCGTCTCCGGCTCGGGGGCGGCCGCCGGTGCGGGAGCCTCCTTTAGTTCCGCCTGTGCCGGGGCCGGCGGCGGGGCCGGCAGGTTCTCGCATTTCATGGAATAGACCAGCTTGCCGTCCGCGGTGCGCCCGATCGGAGCGCAGGGGTCGGGACGCACGGCCGAGGTTTTGGCAGCGGGTTTCACCTGCGCCGCAGCCGGTGCGGCGATCAAAAGCAGGATCAGCAGATATTTCGACATCGTTGTCGCGCCTGAAACTCGGTTAGCCCATTCAACCGGATTGGAGCGGGCAAGTCCACCGGCGCGTTCGAGGCGCGGTTGCCGAATATTTGGCCGGCACTGTCGTCGGCATTGCGAGCGGAACGAAGCGAAGGCTCTCCGCCGACGGATCCCGGATTCCTCGCCCCGCGGATGACGATGTGGTTGATCTGGTTGGACGCCGCGACAGGCTTGACGTAGCGACGACGGCCGGGACCACACGGTTTTGCCGTACGCGCGCTCATCTGATGCCACAGGGTCTCGCGGCAGTGTGCACACGCCGCAAGAATGTCGGCGAGACGAACATCACGGCGCCGTTCGTCCGCACGCGGTTTCGGGCTCACAGGGACTACCGGCCCTGCCCGCACCCCTCGTGCCGACGCTGCCGCGTCCACCGCATCCCCGGCCCGCAATTCGTGACGACGTACGATCGCCCCTCAAGGACGAGCCGGGATGGGCAACACAGAAGCCATTTCCGAATTTCGGTAAAGCGGAATATTTTTCCCGGCAGGCGTTGAAGGCGACACAGGGTACCGCCCTCGCAGCCAGCTACGGCAGCCGTCATTATGGATGGTAGCCCGTCGCATCAAGTCCGCTTAGCGTGTCCGCGTCAACTTGCCCAGGGCCGTCTCAAGACAGCGCCCCCAGCACGCCGCGCGTGGCCTTGTCGATTTCCTCGACATAGCGGCGGCGGGCAAAGGTCTCGGTCAGGAAGCCGACCACCTTGCGGCTGTCGGTGGAATCGACCACCGCCAGCATTTCGGCCTCAGCTTCGTCGAACACGGCCATCGCGCTCTTCACGTTCATTTCCGGGATCAGCACGATGTCCGTCAGACGCGCGAGCTCGATGACCTGGATGTCGTCGGCGATGGTGTCGAGGTCGCTGGAGAACAGATCGGGCAGCAGGACGAGACCGACATATTCGTCAGCATTGTTGACGATGACGATGCCGGGCCGTGACCCCAGCGCAAATTCCCGCCGTGTCGCCGCGATCGTGGTGCTCGACGGCACCTTGCCGACGTCCGAGCGCATCAGGCGCTCGACGGTGAGGTTGCGCAGCCAGCCGACGTCGTTGGCGCTGCGGATGGTTTCGCCGCGCAGATGCAGGCGCCAGGTCGAGAAGGAATGGCCGAACATGAAGCGGACGCAGATCGAGGTGACGATGCAGCCGGCGAGCACCACCGCGGTGACGTCGACATTGCGGGTCATCTCGAGCACGAGGAACGACATCGTCAGCGGACCCCCGACGATGGCGACGCCGAGCGTGGCCATGCCGGTCAGCATCGCCACCAGCGGATCGATCACGAAGTTCGGGCTGATCAGGAGCAGCACCGCGGCGAAGAACTTCCCGATCAGGCTGCCGACGAACAGCGAGGCGAAAAACAGGCCGCCGCGGAAGCCTGAGGCCAGCGAGATCAGGCAGGCCGTCACCTTCAGCGCGATGATGGTCGCGACCAGGCCGATCGTCATGTCGTGAAAGAGATCGAGCACCATGGCGCCGTGGCCAGCCGCGAGCACCTGCGGCGTGACCAGGGCGAAGCTGCCGACCATGAGGCCACCGATGACCGGGCGCAGCCATACCGGCAGCCATTTGAACAGGCGCTCGAACATCGAGGACGAGCGCATCACGGCGATGCCGACGCCGCTGGTGACGAGAGCGAGCCCGATCAGCGCCAGATATTGCTCGACGCCGACGGCGCTGACCTTGGGAATTTCGAGGGAGTACGGCGCGCCGCCGAGCCACTGCGCCGTGAGCGCGCCGGCCAGCGATGCCGCCAGGATCGGCGCGGCGCTGCCGACCGAATAGACGCCGACGATCAGCTCGCAGGCGTAGAACGCGCCGGTGATCGGCGCGCCGAAGGCCGCCGCGATCGCCGCCGCCGCGCCGCAGCCGACGATGAGGCGGAGGTCGTTGCGGCGGAGGTTGAAGAACTTCCCGAACAGCGAGGCGATGCCCGAGCCGATCTGGGTGTAACCGGCCTCGAGACCGACGGAGGCGCCGCAGCCGTTCGAGATCAGGGTCTGGCTCGACACCACCACGCTGTCGCGCATCGACAGATTGCCGCCGCGCAGCGCATTGGCCTCGATCGGGTCGACGGCGCTCGACAGCTTCAGCCGTCGCCGCCACCATTCCATCACGCCGAGCACGAGGCCCCCCAGCGCGGGCGCGATCATCGCCGCCCAGGGACTGACATAGGCGTTGGCCGAGAGGCGCACGTCGATCGGAATGCCGTAGATCACGACATGGGCGATCTGCGCGATCTCGGCCATCAGCGTCACGATCGCGCCGGCCAGCGTACCGATCACGAGCGCCAGCGGGATCAGATAGAACTCGTTGCTGCGCAGGAGGGCGCGCAGCCGAACCATGGTGCGGTTGGTCCCCTTGCGGTCGACGAAATATCTGATCCGCGCAAACACCGTCTGTCCGCCCTACCCTTCCGACAGGCCGTAGCCGGCCATGCGCTGGCGGACCCGCTCGATCTCGGCGCTCGAGAGCAGCGGCGGTTTGCCGATCTGCAGGCAGCCGTGGTATTGCCGGGCCAGCGTCTCGACCTCGACGGCAAGCCACATCGCCTTGTCGAGCGTCTTGCCGAGCGCGATCATGCCGTGATGGTCGAGCAGGCAGGCGAGCCGGCCCTCCAGCGCGTGCACCGCATGCCGGGACAGTTCCACTGTCCCGAAAGTGGCATAGGGCGCGCAGCGGATGCTGTCGCCGCCGGCGGCTGCGATCATGTAATGCACCGGCGGAATCTCCATGCCCATGATCGCCAGGATGGTGCAATAGGTCGGATGAGCGTGGACGACGGCGTCGACGTCGGCGCGCGCCTTCAGGATGTCGAGATGGAAGCGCCACTCGCTGGACGGTTTCTGATCGGGGACGTGCGAGCCGTCCATCGCCATGAACACGATCTGGTCCGGCGTCATGGCGTCATAGGGCAGGCTGGTGGGCGTGATCAGGAGCCCCTCGCCGAAACGCACGCTGATGTTGCCTGAGGTGCCCTGGTTGATGCCGAGCGCGTTCATGCGGCGGCAGGCGTCGATGATGGCCTGTCTCTTGTCGAGCTCGTCCGCTGTGATCGACATCTCGATTTTACCTCGGCCTTGTTGCGACGGGCGTTTGTTAGACCCGAAGTACGTCAAAGCAATATGGCAGCGCAAGCGAAAGCGGACCGGTTCGGGCGCCGGCTTGCCGGCAGGCCCGCAAACCCGAGAAATTGATTGTAAAATCAATGGATTAAAAGTTCGCGCAGCCTATCACAAGCTGGCCCGAACCGCCGCGATCCCGAGGATCACGAACTGCACCGAATAGGCCGCAAGCAGCATGACCCCGCGACAGCACGGCATTCCCGGTGCGCCCCAGCGTCCGCGCGATCAGGTGAGCCGAGACGAAACAAAGCGTGCCGACGAGGCAGACCGAGAGCACCACCACAACGATGATCGCGACTTGGCCCCATAGCCGGCGCCGCCTGCCAGACGAAGGCGGACAGGGCGAAATCGAGCATCGGGGGACGTCTCGGCGGCCGTGAACGGCCGGCCCCTAGCGGCTCGCGAGGGCCTTCGCGAGGAACATTTGCAAACGTTGGCTCTTGATCGCGTGTGGATTGAGGAAGGGCGTGCCTTCCCGTGTCACCTCATGAGGAGGATTTATGGCTAAGAAAGCAAAGAAACGCGCATCCAAGAAAAAGACCGCATCGCGCCGTCCGCGTCAGGCGCCCAAGATGCTGAGTGATCTGTTTCTGGAAACGTTGAAGGACATCTATTTCGCCGAGAACAAGATCATCAAGACGCTGCCCAAGATGGCCAAGGCCGCGCATTCCAAGGACCTTGCGGCCGCCTTCAACAAGCATCTGCGGGAGACGCAGGGCCAGGTCAAACGGCTCGAACAGATCTTCAGAATGCTGGACAAGCCGGCGCGCGGCAAGCCGTGCGAGGCGATCAACGGCATCACCGACGAGGGCGCCGAGATCATGAAGGACTTCAAGAACGCTCCCGCTCTCGACGCCGGACTGCTCGCCGCGGCGCAGGCCGTCGAGCATTACGAGATTTCTCGCTACGGCACGCTGCGCACCTGGGCCGAGGAGCTCGGCATGCCCGAGGCGGCAAGGCTGCTTCAGGATACGCTGGACGAGGAGGAGGCGACCGACCACACGCTGTCGGAGCTCGCCACTTCGGTGATCAACCTCGAAGCGGAGGCCGAGTACCGCGAGGCCGCCTGATCCCGCGCATCTCGCCCAATCATTGCCATCGACGCCGCGGAATATCTTTCGCGGCGTCGATACGTCTGACCGCAAGGGCCTCCGCTGCTTCGAGGGCCAGGCATGCTCCATCCGCGCGATGCTGGAATTCCGGGGAACCATCCCCATATCCCCGTTTTCCAACCGCAGCGCCTCCCCCGAGTTTTTGCCATGCAACCGAAAAATCCCTTCGACTGGATGCTGTCCGAGGCCCTGGACCAGCTGACCCGCGGCGAGCGCATGCGGCAGCAGTTCGGCCGCCAGGAGGCCTGCTGGGAGCCGCCGATCGACGTGCTCGAGACCGAGCACGAGCTCCTGATCCTGGTCGCGCTTCCCGGCGTCAATCCTGACAATGTCGAGACGGTAATCCAGGACGGCGTGCTCATCATCTCCGGCCAGCGCACGCTGCCGCCGGAGCTTCGCAACGCCCGCATCCACCGGCTCGAGCTGCCGCAGGGGCGTTTTGAGCGCCGCATCGCGTTGCCCCTTGGCCGCTATGCCATCAGCCGCTTCGTCATGGACGGCTGCGTCGCACTGCGCCTCGCCAAATCCTGAGGTCGATCATGGCCAATGAACAGATGAACAACGAACCGACGAATTCCCAAAACGGTCCTGGCGTGAAGATTCCCGAGGACGCACTGATCATCATCCCCGTGCGCGAAATGGTGCTGTTTCCCGGTGCCATCGCGCCGATCGCGATCGGCCGGGCGAAGTCCATCGCCGCCGCACAGCAGGCGTTGCGCGAGCAGCGGCCGGTCGGCATCGTCCTGCAGCGCAGCCCCGCAATCGAGGAGCCCGGCCCGGACGATCTCTATCGGGTCGCGACCATCGCCAACATCGTGCGCTACATCACCGCACCCGACGGCACGCATCACATCGTCTGCCAGGGCGTGCAGCGCGCGCGCATCCTCGACTTCCTGCCGGGCACGCCGTTCCCGGCTGCGCGCATCCAGCAGATCCCCGAGCCGACCACGTCCTCGCCCGAGATCGAGGCGCGGGCGCTGAACCTGCAGCGCCAGGCCATCGAGGCAATCGAGCTGCTGCCGCAGGCGCCGCCCGAGCTGATCGCGATGTTCCAGAACACCAGCGCGCCCGGCGCGCTGGCCGATCTGGCGACCTCGTTCATGGACATCAAGCCGCAGGACAAGCAGGAGGTGCTGGAAACCATCGACCTCGCTCTGCGCGTGGAGAAGGTGTCGAAGCACCTGGCCGAACGGCTGGAGGTGCTGCGCATCAGCAACGAAATCGGCCAGCAGACCCGCGCCAGCTTCGATGAGCGGCAGCGCGAGGCGATCCTGCGCGAGCAGATGGCGACCATTCAACGCCAGCTCGGCGAAGGCGACGGCAAGGCCGCCGAAGTCGCCGAGCTGACGGCAGCGATCGCCAAGGCCAACATGCCGCCGGAAGCGGATGCGCATGCCAGGAAGGAGCTGCGCCGCTACGAGCGGATGCCTGAGGCTGCGGGCGAAGCCGGCATGGTCCGCACCTATCTGGACTGGCTGATCGAGCTGCCCTGGGCGCTCCCCGCGGAGAAGCCGATCGACATCAAGGAAGCGCGCCGCATCCTGGATGCGGATCACTTTGGCCTGGAGAAGATCAAGAGCCGGATCATCGAATATCTGGCGGTGCGCAAGCTCGCTCCGCAGGGCAAGGCCCCGATCCTGTGCTTCGTCGGCCCGCCCGGCGTCGGCAAGACCTCGCTCGGACAATCCATCGCACGCGCGATGGATCGCCCCTTCGTGCGCGTCAGCCTCGGCGGCGTGCATGACGAGGCCGAGATCCGCGGTCACCGGCGCACCTATATCGGCGCGCTGCCGGGCAACATCATCCAGGGCATCAAGAAGGCAGGCAGCCGCAACTGCGTCATGATGCTCGACGAGATCGACAAGATGGGCCGCGGCGTGCAGGGCGATCCCTCTGCCGCCATGCTGGAGGTGCTCGACCCCGAGCAGAACGGGACGTTCCGGGACAATTACCTGGCCGTGCCGTTCGACCTGTCGCGCGTGGTCTTCATCGCGACGGCCAACATGCTGGACCAGATTCCGGGTCCGCTGCTGGACCGCATGGAGCTCATCAGCCTCGCCGGTTACACCGAAGAGGAGAAGCTGGAGATCGCGCGGCGCTACCTGGTGCGGCGGCAGCTGGAGGCCAACGGCCTGACGGCCGAACAGGCCGAGATCGAGCCGGAGGCACTGAAGCTGATCGTCAAGGGGTACACCCGCGAGGCCGGCGTGCGTAACCTCGAGCGCGAGATCGGCAAGGTGTTCCGCCATGCGGCGGTGCGGGTCGCCGAAGGCACGGCTGCCAAGGTCGTGGTGACGGCAAAGGACATCGCCGATGTGCTGGGCCAGCCGCGCTTCGAAGGCGAGATCGCGCAGCGCACAAGCGTTCCGGGCGTGGCTACCGGCCTCGCCTGGACGCCCGTGGGCGGCGATATCCTGTTCATCGAGGCCTCGCGCGTCCCCGGCCGCGGCAGCATGATCCTGACCGGCCAGCTCGGCGAGGTGATGCGCGAGAGCGTGCAGGCGGCACTGACGCTGGTGAAGAGCAAGGCGACGCAGCTCGGCATCGATCAGTCGGTGTTCGAGAAGAGCGACATCCACGTTCACGTGCCGGCGGGTGCGACCCCGAAGGACGGCCCGAGCGCGGGGGTGGCAATGTTCACGGCGCTGACGTCCCTTCTCACCAATCGCACGGTACGCAGCGACACCGCGATGACCGGCGAGATCTCGCTGCGCGGGCTGGTGCTGCCGGTCGGCGGCATCAAGGAGAAGGTGGTGGCTGCGGCCGCCGCCGGCCTGAAGCGGGTGATGCTGCCGGCGCGCAACAAGCGGGACTATGACGACATCCCGAAGAGCGCGCGGGACAACCTCGAATTCATCTGGCTGGAGCGCGTCGACGACGCCATCGCCGCAGCGCTCGAGCCGATGGAAACCAAGGTGGAAGCGGCGGAGTGATGCAATGAAAAAATTGCTGGAAGAGACGAAGCGATCCCGGACAACGCAGCGGCTGCGCCAGCTGCTTGGTCGTGCCATCGACCGGGTGCGCGATGCGCTCGCAGGACCCGAGCCACGGCCTGCGCCGATCCCGGTCCGGGTGAAGCGCCGCAAGGGCTGAACCCCTCCGCTCCAGCCCTCGCAGCCACTTCGTCGAACCAAAAGGCCCCCTCTCCGCGAGGGGGCCTTTGCGTTATCAGCCCACAGCGTCCTTGGCGGCCTTGACCGGGCGGGCGCGGACGATCTTCCGGGCCGGCTTGGCCTTGAACATCATCTCTTCACCCGTGAACGGATTGGTGCCCTTGCGCGCCTTGGTCGCGGGCTTCTTGATGACCACGAACTTGGCAAAGCCCGGCACCAGGAACAGGCCGTTCTTCTTGAGCTCCTTGTGGCCGACGTCGGTCAGAGTCTCCATGACGTTCTTGACGTCGCGCTTGGAAAGCTCGGTGGCGGTCGCAATCTTTTCGATCAACTGCGATTTCGACATTTGGGTTGGCATCGTGTCTCCTCTGATTCGTTGCCGGTTGCATATTAGACCAACCGGCGAAGGCCTATAGCCCTCTGCACAGTTTTGTCGCGGTTTTACGGGCTTTTTTGGCCCCCTGCGACAAAAACCCCTGCATTTTAGCGGCTTCCAGAGCGGAAGATGCCTCGGGCAGCGGTTTTTGCCTTGTTTCAAAGGCCCGCAAGCAGCCTTGCTAAAGCTGATTCGAGGCTTTCGACAAGCGACCACCGGCCTCTTTGCCGGAGGGGAAGCACGATTCACCCTGAAAAATAAGGCTGGATCGTCGCTCTGCGGCGTTTCTCCCTGTCTTTTACGGGCCGCGGAGAGTTATGTGCGCTCGATGATGATGGCCGGCGCCATGCCGCCTGCGGCGCACATGGTGACGAGACCGCGCTTGAGGTCGCGCCGTTCGAGCTCATCGAGCATGGTGCCGATCAGGATCGAACCGGTCGCGCCGATGGGATGGCCGAGCGCGATCGAGCCGCCGTTGACGTTGACCTTGGCGCGGTCGAGCTTGAGATCCCGGATATATTTTTCCGCGACCACCGCAAAGGCCTCGTTGATCTCGAACAGATCGATGTCGTCGATGGTGAGCCCGGCCTTGGCCAGCACCTTGCGCGTCGCCGGAACCGGGGCGTTCAGCATCAGCGTCGGCGAGTCCCCCATATTGGCCATCGCGACGACGCGCGCCCGAGGCTTCAGGCCATGCGCCCTGGCATAGGACGGCGAGGCCAACAGGATCGCCGCCGCGCCGTCGACGACGCCGGACGAATTGCCGGCGTGGTGCATGAAGTCGATGGTGAGGTCCGGATATTTCTGCAGGATCAGGCCACGATAGGTCGTGCCCTTGTCGTCCAGCGCATAATCGGCGACCGCGGGGAATGCGGGCTTCAGCGCCGCGAGACCTTCCATCGTGGTCTGCGGCCGCGGATATTCTTCGCGGTCGAGCGCCAGGCTGCCATCCTCGCGATGAACAGGCACGAGGCTCTTCTTGAAGTGACCGCCAGCGATCGCCTGTGCGGCGCGCTGCTGGCTTTCGAGGCCGAGCGCATCGACGTCCTGCCGCGTGATGCCTTCCAGCGTCGCGATCGCGTCGGCGCAGACGCCTTGATGCGACTGCGGATGCCGCGCACGCAGGCGCAGATTGCCGGAGTCCATCATCATCGGACCTCCGCCGCGACGTCCTTCCATCGACATCATCTCGCACCCGCCGGCGATGACGAGGTCTTCTGCGCCCGCCATGATCGAGGAGGCCGCCATGTTGACGCTGGTGATGCCGGAGCCGCAGAAGCGATCGAGCGTCACGGCGCTGGCGCGCACGTCATAGCCGGCATCGAGTGCCGACATGCGACCGAGATCGCCGCTTTGCGTCGCAACCTGCGCGCTGCAGCCCCAGACGATGTCGTCGACATCGGCCGTGTTGATACCGGTCCGCTCGGCGAGCGCGCGCAACACAGTGGCACCTAACTGCTGCGGATGAATGCCTGACAGTGCTCCCTTGCCGGCCTTGCCGATACCGCGCGGCGTACGGCAGGCATCGATGATCAGCGCGTCGGTCATGGGCGTTGTCCTCCGGTTATGAGTGTTGAGGGCGGTTTTGAATCAGAGGGAGAATGGAGTCAATGTGACACGCCTCTCTTCACCTCTCCCCGCTCGGGGCCGCGCAGGTGGGGAGAGCCCAACGGGTCACGCCCCCGCCGCATTCTTCGCGATCACGTTGCGATAGAAGCTCGCGCTGAGTTTTGGCGTCCGGACCTGGGTGTCGAAATCGACGTGGTAGAGGCCGAAGCGCTTGTTGAGACCGAACACCCATTCGAAATTGTCCATCAGGCTCCAGAGGAAATAACCGCGCACCGGCACGCCCTCGGTGGTGGCGCGCTGGAGCTGGGCGAGATAGTTGCGCAGGTACATGATGCGATCGGTGTCGTAGATCTTGCCGTCTTGCGTCATCTGGTCGTCGCCGGAGGCGCCGTTCTCACTGATATAGATCGCATCCGTCTTCCAGATCTTTGCAGCCAGCTTCGGAACCCAGTAGATCGTCTCGGGGCCGACGCGCAGCCAGTCGGAGTTCATGTGCGGAAATGATTTCGGGATCGGCACCGGCATGAAGCCGGCGCCCCGGTCGGACGCCACGATGTAGTGCTGCGGCGCGTAAATGTTGAGGCCGAGGAAATCGACCGGCGAGGAGATGATCTTCAACTCGGCGTCGGTGTATTTCGGCGCGTCGCCGCCGGCGTATTTCAGGAACGCGTCGGTGTAGCGGCCGGTCATGATGACGTTGAGATAGCCGGCATTCAGCTCGCGCAACGCGATCTCGGCGGCGCGGACGTTCTCGGGCGTCTCGATCGCGGGAATGCAGGCATCGATATTCTCGGCCGGGCCCACGCGCGTGCCGCGGCGGCCGTGGGCGCGCACGGCCTGCACCGCAAGTCCGTGCGCGAGCGCGGTGTTGTGCCTGATCTGGTTTACTTCTGCCTGCGGCAAGGTCAGGCCCGGCGCATCGATGCCGATGCCGTAGCCGAAATAGACGAAGCGGCCGCTCTCGTTCAGCGTGAATACGCATCTGACGCGATCGGTCAGCTGCCCGGCGACATAGGCCGCGTAGTCGCCGAAGATCTTGCAGGTCTCGGTCGAGCGCCAGCCGCCGAAACGATCCTGCAGCGATTGCGGCAGATCCCAATGATAGAGCGTGAGCCAGGGCTCAATGCCGTTCTTCAGCAGTTCGTCGACCAGGCGATTGTAGAAGTCGAGCCCCCTGGGGTTCGGTTTGCCGTCGCCATCCGGAAACACCCGCGGCCAGGCCACCGAGAAGCGATAGGCCTTGCAGCCGAGTTCCCTGATGAGCGCGATGTCCTCCTTGTAACGGTGATAATGTTCGTTGGCGCGATCGCCCGTGGTGCCGTCCTCGATCTTGCCGGGGATGCGGACGAACTTGTCCCAGATCGAGGCCCCCCGGCCGTCCTCACTGACCGCACCCTCGACCTGATAGGACGACGTCGCCGTGCCCCAGACGAAGCCAGGCGGGAAGCTACTGGTGCCGCGCGGCGCCGCTGCCGGCCTGGCCTCGGCGGATTCAAGCGGACCCGCGATGCCGGCTGCGGACATTCCCGCGATTTTCGCGAACTGGCGACGCGAGACCTTATCCGACATTGATGCCGCTCCGGGATGATGGGTGCGGCGGCACAATGACGGGGCGCGGGCGATTTGAGAAGCGCCGGCAGGGAAAGTCTTCAGCGCGGGCGTTTCGGCAGCTTCGGAAGCGCGTTGGGATCGAACGCAGGGACCTGTCCGGTCCGTTCAGGTACTGCCGCGGGCTGTTCCGTCAGAATGAGAGTACCCTGCAGAACGACTCCGCGCGCCTGACCTGCCGTTGCCGTGTAGGTCGCGATCTTGTCGGGGCATGTCCCCTCGATCTCCAGCGTGAGCTCATCATAGACGCCGAAGACCGTGACACGCCCATCGGTATGACGCTTCGTTGACACGGTCGCGGTGAAGCGATCGCCATCGACCTTACAGGAGCCGTGATACGTCATCAGGCTGTCGCGGCCCCAAATCTGGCCGTCCGCGACATGGACGATGCCGGTGCCTTGGTCGAGTGGCGTCTTGTACCACGCCGCGTAGGTACCGTCCTTCAGCATGGGAGTAGTCTCCGCTGATCTACCCGCACCGATGATCCGCACAATGAGCGCTAAGGAACCCTTAATCGCGCGGCCCGTGCGAATCCGGGCTCCGCCCGAGGCGCCGGCATTATACCAGGCGGGCGCCCGTCGAGCCGTCTCAGAACGTCACCCGCATACCCGCATAGAACGCGCGGGGTCTTGCCGGGCTCAGCGACCGCGGATCGGTGAAGGGATTGCCGCCGTTGGCGAAGTTCGGGACCGCGGTGGTGTCGAAGAACGTACCGTAGGTCGCATAGCGCTTGTCGAAGATGTTGTCGACCTTGCCGTAGAGCTGGACATTCCTGGTGAACTGATAGGAGGTATGGAGGTTGAACACGGCATAGGAGGGCAGCTTCGAGGCCTGGTTGGATTCGTCGCCGACCAGATACTGGCTCGAAACCCACAGCGCATCGCCGCCAACCTTCCAGGCGTCGGTGGCGGCATATTCGATACCGGCCTTGATGCGGTGACGCGGCACGGCCGGGACCTGGTTGCCCGCTACGACCTGAATGGTCCCCGTCCCAGGATCGGCAAAGGGGCTGTTGGACGAAAGCTCGAGCGCATCGAGGAAGCGCGCGTCGACCAGCGCATAGCCGGCATGGAACTGAAGCGTATCCGATTTGAGGTTGACCTCGGCCTCGAGACCCTGCCGGCGCGTCGCCCCGACGTTCTGGAAGAAGCCGAAGCCCTGCCGTCCGGCCACCGGCAGGCCCATGATGTCATCGTAATTGGTGGCGCGGAAAACGCCGATCTTCCAGCCGAGCGTGCCGATGTTCAGCTCCTTCGTACCGCGCAACCCCGCTTCGAGCGTCTTGGATACCACCTGCTTCAGCGGCGGGTCGGAGACCAGGAAGGATGCGATCAGGCACGGATTGTTCGGGTCGGCGCAGCCGAGCTCGAGCGGCGTCGGCACACGGTTGGCCTCGGAGTAACCGGCATAGGCGGTGTGCTCCGGCGTGATCGTGTAGGTGCCGCCGATCACTGGATTGAAGCGGTAATAGGCGTGATCACCGTTGAGCGCGGTGCCGAGTTGGTCCTCCAGCGTGACGCGGGCGTGGTTGAAACGGCCGCCGCCGGTGATGGCGAAGGCATCCGTCACGTTGAAGGTGTCGAGCGCATAGAGGCCGGTATATTGATTGAGCGTGCGCAGCGATACCGGGCCCATCTCGCCGGTCGCGGGGGTGCCGGATTGGCCAAGGAAGATCCCGCTGCCGCTGACGACGTAGTCGGTGCCGATGGTCCCGAGCTGCGCCGACGCGTTGAAGCTGTTGACGCTGGCATCGAAGCTGGCGCCGAGCAAAAAACGGTTTTCATGATCGAACAGTTCGTCAGTGTTGGTCGCCTGGCCGGAGACGCCGAAGGTGGTCGATCGGGTGTAGGTCCGATCCAGCTCGCCGAGCAGGCTCCCGGACGCAAAGGGGTTTGCAAGCTGCGCGCCATCCAGGCCGTTCGCCGGCGCCGTGTTGTCGCCAAAGCAGAGCAAACCGGCCGTCGCGCAGTCCTGCACGCTGGTGGGGTTGCCGTCGAGCACACGCTGCTCGAACACGCGCGCATGCGCGGTCGCTTCGAAGGTCCACGTGGGCGTCGCCTCGACCTTGCCGGTCAGGTTGACGTAGCCGACGCGATTGTTGGTGGTTTGCGGCGAGGTGTAGACCGCGCCCCAATATTGCTGCAACAGCTCGGCGGGAACGGTGGCGGTCGCGCCGAAATTGTTGTCGGCGAGCCCCATATTGACGTGGAATTCGCTGTCCCCGCCCTTGTAGCCGACATCACCGTAGAAGCGCCGCACGTCCGATTGCGAGAGATTGCGGAAGCCGTTGTCGTGCAGGCCGTCGAGCGCGGCGTAGACGGCGTAATTGGCATCGACCTGCTTGCCCCATTGTGCCGAGCTCTGGATGCGGCCGAACGAGCCGCCCATCGTGTCGGCCTCGGCGCCCTGGTAGGTAAAACCGTCCTTCATCTGCAGATTGACCGCGCCGCCCAGCGCATTGAGGCCGAAGGCGGGATTGTTGGTCACCACCGTGACCGACCGGATCGCGGCGGTCGGGATCAGGTCCCAATTCACGCTGTCGGCGAACGCTTCGTTGATGCGCACGCCGTTCTGGTAGACGGCAAGCCCTTGCGGCGTCCCGACGATGGGTGAGGCGACGAAGCCGCGAAACTCGACATTCGGCTGGAACGGGTTGCCGCTCACCTCGGTGATGTTGACCGCAGCGACGTTGTCGCGCAGCGCGTCGCTCACGTTCATCGAGCCGGTACGCTTGATCTGGTTGGCATCGATCGCGCTGATGCTGGAGGCAACCTTGTCGACGTCGACGCCCTTCGCATTGCCGGGCGCCGTCGGGTAGACGTAGATGCGGTTGTTGGGTTTGCCGGAACTCACGACGCGCGCCGGCGTTCGGGGCGCAGGACGCCGCGTCGTCCGCTGCGGCGCGACCACCTCGACCGCGGGCAGGTTCTGGACATTGGTCTCGTCCTGCGCGGCCAGGCCAGCATCGGTCCAAAGCACCAGCCCCGTCGAGATCGAGACGATCAAAAGCTTTCGCGCGCCCATCCCCTGCCGTCCCATTCCCAGGCATCGGCCGTTCTGAACGCCGCCGATTGCACAGAGAAGTGTAGCCGGTCCTTGGGGTGGCACTAGCCACAAAAGGTCCGGCATTCTCCGCACCCGTTTTCCCGACGAAATCGGGAATTCTTCCCGACCGGGAGATTTCCCTGATGCGATCAGGCCGAAGCGGTCGGAACCAGCGCTTCGACGGTGACGCCGCCCTCGCCTGACGCGACGTTGAGCGTGCCACCGAGCGCCAGAATCCGCTCGCGCATGCCGACCAGGCCGAAGCCGAGTTTCTGGCCCGGCTCCATGCCGCGGCCATTGTCGCTGACGCGCACCCGGGCGTAGCCACGGCCGTCGCGCCCCGGCCGCTCCGCCGGCTCGATCACCACATCGATCGCGGTCGCACCGGCATGGCGGAAGGCATTGGTGAGCGCCTCCTGCACCACGCGGTAGATGGTGAGATCGGCGGTCTCCCCTGTGATCCCGAGCGCCGGCGAGATCGTGGTTTCGATCGTCACCTCGGGATGCGATTCACGCCATAGCCGCCACAGCGATTCCAGCGCCTTGCCGAGGCCAAGCTCGGCGAGGCCGACAGGCCGCAAGCGCTCCAGCACGCGACGGGTGAACTGCTGTAGCGCATTGATCTGCTCGAGAAGCGCGCCGCCGTGCTTTCGCACGGCCTCTGCACTGGGCCCGCGCCCGTCGGCGAGCTTCGTCAACGCGCTGGCATGGGCGCGCAGCGAGAACAGATAGGGCCCGAACTCGTCATGCAGCTCACGCGCGATCTCCTTGCGCTCGATGTCCTGGAGCGACACCGCGCGCTCGGCAAGGCGCCGCTTGTCCTCGACCGCTTCGCCGAGCGTTGCCGCCAGATGATTGAGCCTGGTGCAGATCGCGGCAAGCTCGGGCGCGCCGCCCGGCATCACGCGCGCGTCGTAGCGGCCGCCTTCGAGCTCGCTCATCGTCTGCCCCAGGGACTCGAGCGGTGCGAGCGCCCGGCCCACCACCGTCATCATCACGAGAAACAGCAGCAGCGCGATGACCGATCCGACCTCGAGCTGCGTGACGATGGCGTCCCAGATCTCGGCGATCTCGTCATTGGGATGCGAGATGATGACGAGCGAACCGGGCTTGCCATGCACCGACACAGGCACGCTGACGGCAGTCTGGTCGGAATGAACCAGGCTGACGAACCAGGCCGGTGGGCCGGGCGTGTCGTCATCGCTATGGGCACGCGGCGACGTCAGCGGATTGCCGCCGGCGTCCCGGAGCGCGATGCTGACATGGCGGAGGCGATTGAGGTCGCGCGCGATCTGGTCCAACCTGGCATCCGGATCCGGCGCCTCGTTGAGATCGGCGACGATCATCTCGATGAACTCGCGCGCCAGCCGGATCACGCTCTGGTCCTCGGCCTGCACGCGGGGACCGGCCTCCGCGACCTCGCGGGCGATGTTGACGGCAAGCCCGAGCGCCAGCAGCAGCGCCAGCAGAAGGTTGATGCGCCCGCGCAAGGAAAGATTTTGCCACATTGCTTTCGCCTGTCCCACGAAGGATCGTTCACACCTGTCCGATAGCGTTGACAGAGGCGAAGCGCCCGATATCTAATCGGAACGTACAGCAATCCCGGCCGGGTTGCATGACCCGACGCGCTGTCTCGTTCGGCATCATGCGGCGCGATAATGATGGTAAATCCTGTCACGGGAACGCGCTGCCGCGGGGAACGCCTATGCGCATTCTGATCGTCGACGATCATCCCATTGTCGCCTCCGGCTGCCGTGCCGTGCTGGCCGACGAAGGCGAGATCGAGATTCTGGAGGCTGCGGACGCCGAGGATGGCGAGAGCATTTTCATCGTCGAGCGCCCGGACCTCTGCGTGATCGACATCAACCTGCCGACCGTTTCCGGTTTCGAGCTCGCTCGCCGCATCCTCGAGCGCGCGCCGGAGGCCTGCATCATCATGTTCAGCATGAACGACGACCCGGCCTTCGCCGCACGCGCCATCGAATGTGGCGCCAAGGGCTATGTTTCCAAGACCGGCGACCCCGATGACCTCGTCGAGGCGATCCGCACCGTTGGCGGCGGCGGCACCTATCTTCCCAGCGCGATCGCGCGCAGCATCGCTTTCGCAGGGCCGACGCTGGCGCAGAGCCCGTTGTCGAAGCTGAACGCGCGCGAGATGGAGATCTTGCGGCTGCTGAGCGCTGGAAAAAGCCTGTCCGAGATCGCGTGGCTGGTGCAATCATCCTACAAGACGGTCGCCAACACCTCCTCGATCATGCGCCAGAAACTCGGGGTGAGGACCTCCATCGAGCTGGTGCGGCTGGCGATCGACAGCGGCGTGGCCTAAAAGCGCGCGACAAATCTCGGTCACACGAGCATTGCATTCTCGATGTGGTGAGATGCCACGGAGCCATCAGGCATGACGATCCAGACTGTCTCGACCAATACATCCTATGGTGGCGTGCAGGGCGTGTATCGCCATGGGAGCGCGGCGACGGGAACCGACATGGTGTTCTCGGTCTATGTTCCGCCCCATGCCGAGGGCGCGAAGCTGCCCGTGGTCTGGTATCTCTCCGGTCTGACCTGCACCCATGCCAACGTCACCGAGAAGGGCGAATTCCGCAAAGCCTGCGCCGAGCTCGGCCTGATCTTCGTCGCCCCCGATACCTCACCGCGCGGGCCCGACGTGCCCGGTGATGCCAACAACGCCTATGATTTCGGCCTCGGCGCCGGCTTCTATGTCGACGCCACGCAAGAGCCGTTCGCGCGCAACTATCGCATGTGGAGCTATGTCACCGACGAGCTGCCCAAACTCGTGGCGGGACATTTTCCCGTGGATGCCAAGCGGCAGTCGATCATGGGCCATTCCATGGGCGGCCACGGCGCGCTGACGGTGGCGCTTCGCAATCCGCACCGCTATCGCGCGGCGAGCGCCTTCGCTCCGATCGTGGCGCCGTCGCAGGCGCCCTGGGGCATCAAGGCGCTGACCGGCTATCTCGGGCCGAACAAGGATGCCTGGCGCAGCCATGACACGGTGGCGTTGATCGAGGACGGCGCAAGATGTTCCGGCTTCCTGGTCGATGTCGGCGAGGCCGATAATTTCCTGAAAGAACAGCTCAAGCCTGAATTGCTGCAAGCGGCCTGCGCCAAAGCCAACATCCCGCTGACGCTGCGGCGCCAGCCGGGCTATGACCACAGCTATTATTTCATCTCGACCTTCATGGGCGATCATCTGCACTGGCACGCGGAGAGACTGAAGGGATGAGCCTTCCCAGCTACTCCGGCTTGCCGTCATTCGGCGTCAGCAGGCGGATCGGCGAGCGCGGCTGATTCCGTCAACAGGAATGCTGCGAAACACAGCAACGCTCGCACGATCGTGATTCCAGCGCTCGCGCGCGCGCGGACGAAATGCGGGGTTGCAAGCCTTGCCAAATCGGTCATGCTTCCAGCAGAAACAATTCTCCACCGGCGGTCAAGCCGGGGGGATGTTTGGAGGAAGCATGATCCGATGGTTGGTCGGCCTGATTGGCCTCGCTGTTGCGACGACGCAGGCGCTGGCGGACCCCGTCGAAATCAACGTCGGCTATCTCCGCGTTGCCGGTGCCAAATCGACACTGTCGCTGGTCGAGCAGCCCGCCGAGAATGACGGGGTCGCCGGCGCCAAGCTCGCGATCGAAGACAACAACACTACCGGAAAATTCACGGGCCAGCGCTTCACGCTGGAGGAGCACCGGATCAAGGAAGGCGACGACCCGGTCCTGGCTGCGACCGCGCTCGCCGAGAGGAACGGCTTCATCGTGGCTGACCTGCCGGCCGATACGCTTCTGAAAGTGGCCGACGCCTTGCGCGATCGCGGCACGCTGCTGTTCAACGCCGGCGCCATCGACGAGCGGCTGCGCGAGGCCGATTGCCGCGCCAACGTGATCCACACCGCGCCGACGCGCTCGATGCTGGCGGATGCGCTCGGCCAATACCTGGTGTGGAAGAAGTGGTCGCGCTGGCTGCTGGTGGTCGGCTCGCATGACGAGGACAAGCTCTACGCGGATGCGCTGCGGCGCGCCGCCACGCGGTTCGGCGCCAAGATCGTGCAGGAGCGGACCTTCGAGGACAAGGGTGGCGCGCGCCGCACGGACTCCGGCGTGACGCTGATCCAACGCCAGATGCCGGTGGTCACGCAACAGGCACCGGCCTACGACGTACTGGTGGCCGCCGACGAAAGCGAAGTGTTCGCAGCCTATTTGCCCTATCGCACCTGGGACCCGCGGCCGGTCGCCGGCTCAGCCGGCCTCGTGCCGCGCAGCTGGGATGCGGCGCAGGACCAGTGGGGCGCGACGCAGATGCAGAACCGCTTCATCAAGCTGAACGCGCGACGGATGACCGCGCTCGACATGCAGGCCTGGACCGCCGTGCGCATGATCGGTGAGGCCACCTCGCGGACCAAATCCGGCGACGTCAAGAAGGTCTCGGATTTCATCAAGGGACCGGATTTCGAGATCGCCGCCTTCAAGGGAACGCGGCTGACCGTGCGCGACTGGAATCTCCAGCTGCGCCAGCCGATCCTGCTGGTCGATGGCCGCATGGTAGTGTCGGTGTCGCCGCAGGAAGGTTTCCTGCACCAGGTCTCCGAGCTCGACACGCTCGGCTACGATCGCCCGGAGAGCAAATGCAAGCTGAAATGAGGCGTCGAATGTCGCGTGCGGGATTGCTGACCGGACTGATGCTGGCAGCAACGCCCGCGCATGCCGTCATCGCCTATGTCTCGAACGAGAAAAGCAACACGGTCTCTGTCATCGACACCGACAGCTGGACCGTGACGGAGACCATCAAGGTCGGCCAGCGCCCGCGCGGCATCGAGTTCACCCGTGACGGCAAATTCGTCATGGTTGCGGTCGGCGACGACGACACCATCCAGGTGATCGACGCCAAGACCCAAGCCGTGGTGGACACGCTGCCCTCCGGACCCGACCCTGAATTGTTCACCCAGGATGCCGCCGGCAAGACGCTCTATGTCGCCAACGAGAACGACAACACCGTCACCGTGATCGATCTGGAGAAGCGCGCGCGCCTCGGCGACATCCAGGTCGGCGTCGAGCCCGAGGGCATGACCATCAGTCCCGACGGCAAGACCCTGATCAACACCTCCGAGACGACCAACATGGCGCATTTCATCGACACCTCGTCGCGCCAGATCGTCGCCAACGTGCTGGTCGATCCGCGCCCGCGCTTTGCCCAGTTCAAGCACGACGCGTCCGAATTGTGGGTGTCGTCCGAGATCGGCGGCACGGTATCGGTCATCGATCCCGGAAAGCATGAGGTGACCGGCAAGATCACCTTCGAGATTCCGGGCCTGCGGAAAGAGGCGATCCAGCCTGTCGGCATCGGCATGACCAAGGACGACAAGACCGCCTTCGTCGCGCTCGGTCCCGCCAACCGCATCGCCGTGGTCGACACCGCCTCGCGCAAAGTCACAAAATATCTGCTGGTCGGCCAGCGCGTCTGGCATATGGCGTTCACGCCGGATGAAAAATATCTGCTCACCACCAACGGCGTCTCCAACGACGTCTCCGTGATCGACGTCGCCGCCCACAAGGTGATCAAGACCATTCAAGTGGGCGAGCTGCCCTGGGGCATCACGATCGCGCCATGACCAGCCCCGCCCCTATCGCAGAACAACGCGAGACATTGAAGCGTGATCCGGCCGCGATGCCGGCGTTGTCGATCGACGGCGTCAGCCATTCCTACGGCCCGCGACGGGCGCTGATCGACGTCTCCCTCGAAGTGCAGCCGGCGAGCTTCACCGCGCTGCTCGGCCTCAATGGCGCCGGCAAGAGTACACTGTTCTCGCTGATCACCCGCCTGTTCGGCATCCAGACCGGTCGCGTCGCCATCTTCGGCCATGACATCACCCGCACGCCCGGCGAGGCGCTGCGGTTGCTCGGCGTGGTGTTCCAGCCGCGCACGCTCGACCTCGATCTGTCGCTGACGCAGAACCTGCTTTATCACGCCGCTCTTCACGGCATCAGCCGGCGCGAGGCGGCCACGCGCAGCGCCGAGTTGCTTGCGCGCATTGGCCTCACTGAGCGCGCCGGCAGCAAGGTGCGCGATCTTTCCGGCGGGCAGATGCGGCGGCTGGAGATTGCCCGCGCGCTGCTGCACCGGCCGCGGCTGTTGCTGCTGGACGAGCCGACCGTCGGGCTCGACGTCAAGGCGCGTGCCGACATCATCGGCCATGTCCGCCAGCTCGTCACCGAGCAGGGCATCGGCGTGCTCTGGGCGACGCATCTGTTCGACGAGACCATGGCCGGCGACGATCTCGTGGTGCTGCACCAGGGCAAGGTGCTGGCGCAGGGCCCGCTGGACCGCGTCCTCGCAGAGGCCGGCGCACAGGACGTCAACACCGCCTTCATGCGCCTGACTGGCGCGCAAGTGATGCCGGGAGGCGGCACATGAACAGCATCGCCACGCGCAACGCACCGCGCGGCTTCTCCACCTCGGAGTACATGACCTGCCTTACCGGCATCGTCTGGCGCGAGGGTCTGCGCTTCCTGCATCAGCGCGAACGCTTCGTCTCGGCGCTGGTGCGGCCGCTGGTATGGCTGTTCATCTTCGCAGCCGGCTTCCGCCAGGTGCTCGGCATCTCCATCATCCCGCCCTACGAGACCTACATTCTCTATGAGGTCTTCATCGCGCCCGGGCTGATGGCGATGATCCAGCTCTTCAACGGCATGCAGTCCTCGCTCTCGATGGTGTACGACCGAGAGATGGGCAATATGCGTACGCTGCTGGTCAGCCCGTTGCCGCGCGGCTTCCTGCTGTTCTGCAAGCTGCTCGCGGGCACTGCGGTGTCGCTGCTCCAGGTCTATGCATTCCTGATCATCGCCTGGTTCTGGGACATCACGCCGCCCCCGATCGGCTACCTCACCGTGCTGCCGGCGCTGATACTGTCGGGGCTGATGCTGGGCTCGCTCGGCATGCTGATCTCCTCGGGCATCAAGCAGCTGGAGAACTTTGCGGGTGTCATGAACTTCGTCATCTTCCCGATGTTCTTTGCGTCGTCCGCGCTCTACCCGCTGTGGCGGGTGCAGGAGGGTAGCCCTTATCTCTACTATGTCTGTCAGGCCAATCCGTTCACTCATGCGGTCGAGCTGATCCGGTTCGCGCTGTATGGGCAGATCCGCTGGATCTCGATCGCCGTGGTTGGAGCTTGCACAATCGTGTTCATGACCGGCGCGATTTTCGCCTATGATCCCTCACGCGGGCTGGCGCGGCGCGGGCCGGCGGGAGGCGAAGGATGAGGGTCCGGACATATGCCATGGCAACCCTTGCGTTCGCGGTCTCGATGGCAGCCGCACGCGCCGCAGATCCGCGCTATCCCGACTGGCCTTGTACGCAAGCCAAGGTGCCGGAGATCTCCGTCGCCGCCGTCTGGGCAGGCCCCGCGCTCGACGACGCAGAGAGCAAATGGAAGGACGACAGCAGGGTCAGCGCGCTGGTCTCGAAGCTCGCGGCGCGCAAGACGCCGCTGGACGAGGCCGAGAAGTCGGTGAAGGACTTTCTGACCGGCTCCACCGACAAGACCACCAATGCAAAATTGCTGTTCGCCGGCCTGTTCGACACGCTGAACGCCCAGCGCTCCCAGGTCCTGAGCGGACTCGAACGCGTCAGCCGCAAGCAGCGCGAGGCTGCCGACAAGATCCGCGAGGAGACCATCCAGCTCCAGGCGCTGCAGGACGCGACGCCGCGCGACGAGGCGAAGGTCGACGCCATGAGCAACCAGCTGATCTGGGAGACCCGTATCTTCGAGGACCGCCGCAAGGTGGTGCGCTTCGTCTGCGAGGTTCCGACCACGATCGACCAGCGCCTGTTCGCGCTCGGCCGCGTCATCCAGCAGGAAATCGAATAGCGTCAGCCTTCCTGACGGCTTCATGAAAGTTCCCGGATATCAACACCATCGTTAATGTTTGGCGCGCTATCTGCGGGAACCAAATCGATCTAGGATGGCTTGTCGATGTGAATCTCTGGAAACGGGAGGCCTCGATGGGAACAGCAAGATTCATCTTCGCGGGCGCTGCAGCCGTCACCATGCTCGCATCCAGCGCTTTTGCTGACGACATGACCGGAATGGTCACTCGAATCGATCGTCTCAACAACACGATCTCGATCCAGCAGATGCAGACGGGCACGGTCGGCGGCAGTGCCGGTGGCGTCGGCGCGCTCCAGCAGTACAAGGCCAAGGACGCTGCGATGCTGGATGCCGTTCACGCCGGTGACAGGGTGACCTACACCGCAACGAACACCGACGGGTCGGGCACACTGACGAAGCTGCAGAAGCAGTAGGCGGATCACCCGTCGAGGGCTGCGATACTGCACCCACACCATCATCGCGAGCGCAGCAAAGCAATCCTGAGTTCCTCCACAGAACGATTCTGGATTGCTTCGCTACGCTCGCGATGACGTGGAGAAAGCCGGGCTCACTGCTCCGGCCGCGGCTCGGGCTGCGCTTCCTCCGGCAGCCAGATGCTGCCGAGAATGTCTTTGCGCGGTGCATCTCGCCACACGGTACCTGCCCGAAGGTTCTTGAGCTTCGGGGTCGCGGCAACACGTCGATGAAGGCACCGTTCTTCGCGCGCCAGATCGCCTCGGCCTGCGCCGTCGTCAACACGCGCGCACCTTGCAGCGTCGCCGCACGGGCGCGCGGTCATTGTCGGTCCGGTAGCCGTCGGGCTCGGACGGCTTCTGCTGCTGCGCCGATGCCGGCGCCAAGAGCGCGACGGCGACGAGCGCAGCGGCAAGAGGCCATCTCATGGCGCTTTCCTGGCCGCCTCCGCGCCGAGCGGCCGGTCGTTCTCATCGAGCAGCGGCACGCCGAAATCGATCAGGATCTTGTTGATCTCGCCCTGGTTCTCCTGGATCAGCTTGTTGAGCAGCCGCTTCCAGTTCTGGTCGGCGGGGCGCACGCCCATGCCGATGCGATAGACCAGCTTCGGCCCTGCGGTTTCCTTCACCAAGGGCGTGATGTGCAGCGAGCCGGCCTTCTTGGCGTAGTACCCTGCCATCGGTCCCCACAGCACGCCGGCGTCGATCTTGCCGGCGGTGAGATCGTCGATCATCGCCTGTGCGGAATTGTCGTAGCGCGTGTCGATCATCAGCGGATAGGGCTTGGCGTCGCTCATCAGCCCGGCGATCGCCATGTTGGTCGCCGGCGGTGTGCCCGCGATGATACCGACGTGCTTGCCTTTGAGCCTGGGATCCTCGAGCGTATCGACATCCTCGAGTCCGCCACCGGCCTTCGCGACCAGCGCATAGGTCGTGCGGTAATAGGGATTGGTGCCCTGCACGACGTCGTCGCCTTGCGGGAAGCCCATGATGACGTCGCAGCGGTGCGCTCCCAGGGTCATGCGGACGAAGCCTGTCGCCTGCGGGAAGAACACGTACTCCAGCTTCTTGTGCAGCTTGTTCGCGAACAGCTCCGCAAGCTTGTTCTCGATGCCCTCACCCTTCTCGTTGGAGAACGGCATGTTGCGCGGATCGGCACAGACACGCAGCACCTTGGGATCGACCAGCTCGAACGAAAGGTCACCACCGTCAGTCGTCTGCGCGCTGGCGACATCGCCCATCGCACAAGCCGCCACCATCATACACACTGAAATCAACCAGCGACGATGCCGATCGGCTTCCATCGCGCTTCCTCCTCATTCCATTCGAATGCAATCCATGCAACGCGGGATGCGCCATGTCCGCCAAGCCTTGTGTTGGCTTTGTCGTGTTGCAGCGCAGTGCGGCAAGCCCTGAAACTGAGGCGAAAACGTGTCTCGTCTCGCGTCAAGGATCGCAGTCCTGTCCCTGCTCGGAACAGCGACGTTAGCACGCGCCCGGGACTGCCGAATTGCCTGTAAGCGAAGTCGCGCCGGGAATCTTCGTGCACTCGGGGACAATCACCCTGATGACGCGCGAAAACGAGGGCGATATTGCCCATGTCGGCTTCATCGTCGGGACGGAAGCGGTGGCCGTCATCGACACCGGCGGCAGCTTGCGTGAGGGCGAGGAATTGCTGGCATCCTAATTTGCGCTTCACCTGTGTCTCCAACGGCGCCAGGCGTTTTCGCGCGGAGGCCAAGGACACGGATGGTCACGTCAACCGTCATGGCCGGGCTTGTCCCTGCCATGACGAATGCGGTTGGCACGGCGCCTTGATCAGAAGCACCTCACCTCGGCCTCGGCCTGCGCGCGGCGCAAATCATTCACCGCCGAATTCGCCTGCTCTGACGTCCGGAACTGGGCGCCGAGATTGCCGCGGACCTGGGACATGCTGAGCGCAGTCTCGGCGGTGACGTAACGGTCATAGGGAACGATCGAGGCGACGACATCGACCGAGCAAGAACATTGCTCGATCGCCTGCCGCGTCTCGCCATTGGCCTTCATGCAGCCATAGACATATTCCGCGCGCGCCGAGGTCGGATAATCATTGGCCTCCTCGGCCCGGGAGGCATAGGCGGTCGCCGCAAGCACGACCACGGCGGCGACGATCGGTCGTACCTGTCCCGCAAGACTCATGAGCGTCCTCCCGCTGGTTGCGATGGAAGCTATGCTATGCGTATTGTCCTGAAAAGCACTCTGTCAGAGGAAGCGGCTCACAAGGTGATGAGAGTTTTGGCACGAATATTGGCGCTCGCGATGATGCTGGCACTGACGCCGGGCATGCGGGCCCAGGCAGCTGATGTCATCCGCCTGGCGGTCCAGAAGACCGGAACGTTCGCCTGGGAACTAGCGACGATCCGCGAGGCCGGGCTGGATAAGGAGGCCGATCTGTCGCTGGAAGTGACCGAGCTTGCGAGCCCGGAGGCCGGCAAGATCGCGCTCCGCGCCGGCAATGCCGATATCATGCTGTCGGACTGGCTGTGGGTGTCGCGCGAGCGCGCGCTCGGCGCCAAGCTCACCTTTTATCCCTATTCGAGCGCGCTCGGCGCGGTGATGGTGCCCGCTTCCTCCCCGATCAAGACGCTTGCCGACCTCAGAGGCCGCAAGCTCGCCGTCGGTGGCGGTCCGATCGACAAGAGCTGGCTGCTGCTGCAAGCACGTATGAAGCAGGACGGCATCGACCTGAAATCGGATGCGACCATCGTCTATGGCGCGCCGCCGCTGATCGCCGCCAAGGCGCTCGAAGGCGAGACGGATGCGACCCTGAATTTCTGGAATTTCTGCGCCCAGCTCGAGGCCAAGGGCTTTCGCCGCCTCGCCGGCATCGAGGAGATTCTGCCGAAGCTGGGCGTCGAGGGCGCTGTCTCTGCCGTCGGCTACGTCTTCGACGAGAGCTGGGCCGCGAGCCATCGCGACGCCGTGGCGCGCTTCGTCGCCATGACGCGCAAGGCCAAGCAGTTGCTCGTCACCTCGGACGCAGCCTGGGACAAGATTGCGCCGCTCACCGGCGCGACCGGTCCGGCTATGCTGAAGACTTACCGCGATCGCTATCGCGACGGCATTCCGCGCCGGACCATCAATGATGAGGAGGCGGATGCGCGCGTGCTGTACCGCGTGCTGGCCGGGATCGGCGGCCGTGACCTTGTCGGGCCGGCGGCCGAGCTCGATCCCGGCACGTTCTATCATGCAGCTCCCGGAGATTGAGGTGCTGCGCCTTCTCTCGTTCGTCCTCTTCGTTGCGATCTGGTGGACCGCCGCATTGTTCGTCGGCGGTGCCAAGCTGCCCTCTCCGCCTGCGGTACTCAACGTCATCATCGCGGACGCCGCGAGCGGGGCGCTGTTCCTGCATCTCGGCGCCACGCTGGCGCGCGTCGCATTGTCTTTCGTGCTCGCGATGTCCGTCGGCAGCGCCATAGGTTATCTGATGGGCCGGGTGAAGCTCGCGGACCGGCTCGGCGATCCCTGGCTGATCCTGCTGCTCAACCTGCCGGCGCTGGTGGTGATCGTGCTGGCCTATATCTGGGCCGGCCTCACCGAGGCCGCGGCGATCGGGGCGATCGCCATCAACAAGCTGCCGACCGCGGTCGTCACGTTGCGCGAGGGGGCGCGCGCGCTCGACCGTTCGCTCGATGAGATGGCGACCGTGTTCGCGATGCCCCGCTGGCGCGCCTTCCGCCACGTCGTGCTACCGCAGCTTGCGCCCTATCTCGCGGCCTCCGCCCGCTCCGGCCTCTCGCTGGTGTGGAAGATCGTTCTGGTCGCCGAGCTGCTCGGACGGCCGAACGGCGTCGGATTCGAGATCGGTGTCGCCTTCCAGCTGTTCGACACGCCGCGGCTGCTCGCCTATTCCCTGACCTTCGCGGCCGTCGTGCTCGTGATCGAGACCGCGCTGGTGCAGCCGTTCGAGGCCCGCGCAACGCGGTGGCGGCGCCGTGCGGCTTGAGGTCGAGATCACCGGCAAGACTTACAGAAGTGCCGCGGGCGGAACGCACGAGGTGCTTTCGCCCGTGAAATTTGGCTTGCAATCCGGCGAAGTCGGCGTGCTGATCGGTCCGTCCGGCTGCGGCAAGAGCACGATGCTGCGCATCATCCTGGGGATCGACCGCGATTTCGGCGGCCGTGTCAGGCGCCCCGCGGAAGCGCGAATCGGCATGGTGTTTCAGGAGCCGCGGCTATTGCCGTGGCGCACCGTCGAGCAGAACGTACGGCTGGCGGCGCCTGATGTTTCCGATGCCAGGCTTGCCGAGCTGTTCAGGATACTGGAGCTCGAGGCGCATCGCAGCCACTTCCCCGGCGAATTGTCGCTCGGCCTCGCCCGGCGTGTTGCGCTGGCGCGCGCTTTTGCAGTCGAGCCCGATCTGCTCGTGCTGGACGAGCCCCTCGCCTCGCTCGACGACGCGCTCGCCGGCCGCCTGCGCGACGAGATCGCGACGCTCGTCGCGAGTCGCTCGGTGATGACGCTGCTGGTGACCCACAGCCTCGAGGATGCGATCCGTCTCGGCGACCGCCTGTTCTTTCTCTCGCCGCGCCCGGCGCGCATCGTGCAGGACGTGCCGATCTCGATTCCGCGCGCCGAACGCAGCGAAGCCGAGCTTGCGAGGATCAAGGCTGAGCTCGCGGCGTTGCCGCTTGAATCGACATGAGAACTCGTGGTCAACTGCATCAATGAGATCGTCCCGAGGAGGTCACCAATGCGCCGTCAGCTGATCGCGATTGGCATTTTGTTGGCTATGCCAGGCACAGCGCTCGCGCAGACCAAGGGCAAAGGCATCCGTCTCTGGAATCTCACGAGCGAGACGATCTCCGGCTTCCAGCTTGCGCCATCAGGCAAGACCGACTGGGGCCCGAACCAGTGCCTGAACGACGAGGACAAGGAGGTCGATCACGACGAGCGGCTGCGCATTACCGGCGTCGAACCCGGCCGCTACGACGCCAAGGTCACCTATCCCAATTCCCGGCAATGCGTCGTCCGCGACATCGAGATCAAGGCCGATGCGGTGTTCTCGATCGCGGACAAGGATCTGAAGGACTGCACGAAGTAGCAGGCGCGCCTCACGCCTTGTCATGTGTGTGCGGATATTCGCAACGCCAGCGCACCGCCCGCCATTTCGGATGCTCGCCGATCCATTGCGCGATATGGGGCGGCGCCGCCATCGAGCATTGCGCCGGTGAGCCGCCGAAGTCGAACACCAGATGCAGCTCCTCGCAGGTCGCAGGCGAGAGCACCACACACACAGTCACCACCAGGTCGATCGGGTTCATGCCGGGATCCTCGCGCGGGAGCGATTGAGACGAGCACAATAGGCTACGCTCCGGGCTGCGGGTAGTTTCATTCGGTGCGAGACGGGCCGGCAAGCCGCGTAGCTAGAAGTTGATCCCGAACACCAGCCGCGCCTGATGGCGCTCGAAATTGACCAGGTCGAGATTGGCCGCTGATCCCGCGGGACGGCCCCAGGCCTGCATGCTCCAGCTCAAGGTGAGCCGCGATTGCTCCGAGAGCTGGAAATAAGCAGTCGGTCCGACGAACAGCGCCTGCCCCGAGAGCGCGCCGAGACCGATGCCGTCATATTGGCGGAAGTAACGCATCTCACCGCCGAGCAGCATGGTTGGGCTCACGCGCACCATGCCGGCGAACGCGGCGCCAACCGTCGAGCTCTTCTCGGACAGCCGCGACACCTCGAAGCGCGCCCATTCCGGCTGGTAGACCAGATTGAGCGCGCCGACGACAAAGTTCGGGATCAGCTCGCGGTCAAAGGCCAGCGTGAAGTCGGTGCCGTACATCCGCCCTTTCGCGCCGCTGACCTCGTCGATGCGATCGCCATGGGTCTCCGAGGCGATCGTGAAGCCGAACGGCGCGGTCACGTGATCCAGCAAGCGATAACGCAGGTCGAGCGAGAAACCCTGGAAGTTGAACTGGCGGCGGTCGTCGACATCAGGGACGCCGGTGATGTCGTGCATCGTCGCCGTGCCGCCGGCCTCGATGCGAAAGTTCGGCAGCGGCACGATCTCGATCTCGACCTCCTCGCCGAGCGCGCGATAGGTGCCGCTGCCCTTGCCGAAGCGTCCTGTCGTCTGAGTCTGGAATTCGCGCTCGCCGGGATTACCGACGTCACTGCCGATCATGAAGCCGAAGATGTGCTCGGTATCGAAGCCCTCTTCGGCGCTCGCACATGCCGGCGCGAGCGCAGCCGTGCAGGCCAGGGTCCAGCGGATGTGGGCTCTCGTGCGCATCCCTGACACTACCACGGCTTCGACGGCATCTGCCATCGAAGCCGCGGCAGGTCGTCAGTCCTACTGGCGCGCAGCGCAGGCGTACATGTTGATTTCCATGCCGACCGGCACTTCCACGATCTTCGGAGCTTTCCAAGCCATTCGGGGTCTCCCCAAGTATTGAGCGCGACATCGCGCCGGCCAAAACCTAGGGCTGGGTCAGGCACGGCGCAAGTCTGGAATTGGACCGCAGACACAGCGAACCATCGCGCAACACACGCAAATTTCGCTCTCGGGCAAATCGCCTTCGCTCCCAGTCAAACGTGGTGGCTCTCAACGCAACAGCCGGAGAAGCGCGCGACCTGCGCGCGAATTCAACTCCTTCGCATCCAGCGTTCCATCCCCGTCGGGATTCGCCGCGTTGAAACGCTGCTCGACCACGGCCAGGTATTCGTCGAGCGTGAGCGTGCCGTCGTGATCGGGGTCGTCGGCAGCGGCGAGCTCTTTCGCCGTTAACCGTCCGCGGGGTTCGCGCAAGCGCAAGCGCAATTGAGCGACGCGCCATCATTTGGACCTCCCTGATCGTGAGCCGATTCGCGCGGGCATGGAATGACATAAGTCCACAAGGATGCCGCGGTTCAAGTCCGGAACCGCTGGCCGTTCAGTGCACGACTGGCGAACCCCTACGGCTCCAGCGCGCGCCCGTCGCAAGCCCTGCATCACGCCACGGAATTTTTTCAGCGCCTGCACACAAGTGGGAGTTGCAAGTGGGGGGCCAAGTGAGAGTTGCAAGTGAGGGTTGATCGTCAGGTTTCCGTCAGGTGACCGGCTTCCGGCGCCAAAATATCGGCAGTGCACTCTCGACTTTCGTATTGACGTGTTTTGCTTTCCAACGGAGTGTTGTTCCTGCAGCGCCAAAAGGCGCGCCTATTGGGAGGAACGGATGAAACGTTTTGCGATGGCCGCGAGCCTCGTCATATCCGCATGCTCGGTTGCGAGCGCACAGACGACCGATCAACTGGTCAAGGGCGCAACCGATACATCGAACGTTCTCAACTACGGGATGGGTTACAATCTCCAGCGGTTCTCGACGCTGAACCAGATCAACAAAGACACCGTCAAGAACCTCGTCCCGGTCTGGAACTACTCCTTCAACGACGATCGCAGCGAGGAATCGCAGCCGCTGGTGTACCAGGGCGTGATCTACGTGACCTCACACAATGCGACCATGGCGGTCGATGCCAAGACCGGCAAGCAGATCTGGAAATCCAAGATCGAATATCCGGCCGAGACTCCACGCATCGTCTGCTGCGGTATCATCAATCGCGGCGGCGCGCTCTACGAAGGCAAGCTGTTTCGCACCACGCTCGACGCCAACGTGATCGCGATCGACACCAAGGACGGCAAGGAGCTGTGGCGGCAGAAGGCGGCCGACATCAAGGAAGGCTATTCGATGACGGTGGCGCCTCTGGTCGCCGACGGCGTCGTCATCACCGGCATCTCGGGCGCCGAGTTCGGCACCCGCGGCTTCATCGACGGCTGGGATCCGGCCACCGGCAAGCATCTCTGGCGCACCCATTCAATCCCCTCGCCGGACGAGCCCGGCGGCGACACCTGGAAGGGCGATACCTGGAAGCTCGGCGGCGGCTCGACCTGGATCACGGGGTCTTATGATCCCGAGCTGAACACGGTGTATTGGGGCATCGGCAATCCCGGCCCGTTCAACGCGGCCGTGCGCCCCGGCGACAACCTCTACACCTGCTCCGTGCTGGCGATGGATCCCAAGACCGGCAAGATCAAGTGGCACTACCAGTTCTCGCCGAACAATCCGTTCGACTATGACGCGGTGGCCGAGATGGTCCTCGCCGACATGAACGTCGAGGGCAAGCCGACCAAGGTGCTGATGGACGCCAACCGCAACGGCTTCTTCTACGTGCTCGACCGCACCAACGGAAAAGTGCTTGCCGCCAATCCTTACGTGAAGGTGAATTGGGCGAGCGGCGTCGACCTGAAGACGGGCAAGCCGATCGAGACCGACGTCGTCAAGGACGCGCGCGACGGCAAGAAGGTCACGGTCTACCCGTCGATCCTCGGCGGCAAGAACTGGGAGCCGATGTCGTTCAATCCTCAAACCGGCCTCGCCTACGCCAACACGCTCGCCTTTGGCGGCAGGTACAAGTCGGAACCGGTCACATTCAAGCAGGGTGAATGGTATCTCGGCATGGACCTGACCGATCCCTGGGAATGGGGCGACGGTGCGCGCGGCCATCTGAAGGCGATCGACCCGATGACCGGCAAGGCGAAGTGGGAAGCGGCAAGCGACATTCCGCGCTTCTCCGGCGTGTTGTCGACCGCCGGCGGCGTCGTGTTCACGGGTTCGCTGACCGGCGAGTTCGAGGCCTTCGACGCCGACAGCGGCAAGAAGCTGTGGCAGTTCCAGACCGGCTCCGGCATCGAGGGGCAGCCGGTGACCTGGCAGCAGGATGGCGTGCAGTACGTGGCGGTCACCTCCGGTTACGGCGGCGTCTACTCGCTGTTCTCCGGCGACGAGCGGTTGGCCAAGGTGCCACCCGGCGGCTCGCTCTGGGTCTTTGCGGTGAAGCAGTAACGGCAAGATACGTTGAGAGACACATCTCACAAGACGGTGGCGATCCTCGCCACCGTCGCGGTGCTGACGGTCGCGCTTGCGGCGACCGCTCGTGCCGCGGATGATTCAAATGGCAATCCGCTGCAGGCGCAGATCGACCATGGCAAATCGACCTATGCCGAAAAGTGCTCGCACTGCCACGGCCCCAACATGATGAATTCCGGCACCATCACGCCGGACCTGCGCGCCTTCCCTGATGACAAGACGCGCTTCGTCACCACCGTAAAGAATGGCAAGAACAACAAGATGCCGCCCTGGGGCGACATTCTGAGCGATGATGATATCGGAAATCTCTGGGCCTTCATTTCAAGTCGGAGGAAGCCATGAGGAGCCGATTGGCGGCGCTTGGTCTCGTTGCGATGCTTGCAGCGCCAGCGACGGCGGCCCGGGCGGCTGATCCCCTCAGCGTCTGCCTCGACGAGGATCGACCGCCGCTCTCGGCGCATCACAAGGGCAAGCCCGACTCGGGCTTCGACGTGCTGCTGGCGCACGCGATCGCGGACCGCTTGGGGCGACCGCTCAGGATACAATGGTTCGAGAGCAAGCTGGATGAGGATTCCAGCCCCCAGCTCGAGGCCAACGCCCTGTTGTCCGACGGGCGCTGCTCGCTGATCGGCGGCTACGCGCTGACCACGGATTCCCTGGTCAAGCCCGGCATGAAGACGGCTCGCTTGCCGGATTTTTCCGGCGCCACGCGCGACGACCGGCGCCGCCGCGTCGCACTCGGGGTGCTCGCGCCCAGCCAGCCTTATGTCTATTCGCCCATGACGGTCGTGCTTGGGCCGAAGGCGCGCGACCGCAAGATCGGCGATATCGGCGATCTCGCCGGTCTTCGCCTTGCGATCGAAAGCGGATCTTTGGGTGACGCCATCCTGATGACCTTCGACAAGGGACGGCTGATCGACAACATTACTCATCTCGTCCCCGGCCGCGACAATCTCATGGGTGCGCTCGATCGCGGCGACTATGACGCGAGCCTGATCGACCTCGCTCGCTTCGACGCGTATCGCGCCGGGCATGCTGACACGGCCATCACCGCCTCCGGTTACTACTATCCGATCGGCGCCAATCGCGGCTATGTCGGGCTTGGCAGCGATCCGGCATTGATCGAGTCCGTCGACAAGGCACTGACGGATCTTGCCGCCGAGGGCAAGATTGCCGAGTTCGGCCGGCAGGCCGGCCTGACTTATTTGCCGCCGCATGAGCCTGCGATCCTCGGCGACGTCTGGACCAGGATCATTCAGCGATGAGCGGAAACGCTCTTCGGTCCGGGACGAGCCGACAGCGGCGCTGGCGCGATCGGCGCATTCGTCGGCGTGCCCCTGGGCTTCCTCGCCGGCCTAGCCCTGACGCAAAACCGCGTCTGTCATGCGCTCGCGGTTCTCCCCGCCACGCTGGAGCGGAATGCCGTGAGCGACTCGAGTGCGGCCTAGGTCTCGTCCGCCGCGACCACGCCATGCTGTCCCTTGTGGATCGATGACGGCACCACGCCAAAATATTTCCGGAACACGCGGCTGAAATGCGATGAGCTGGAGAAGCCCCAGGAGAACGCGACGTCGGTGATGGTTTTGCCGCCGTGAGCCTCGAGCTCCTGGCGGCAGTTCTGCAGGCGCGCCTGCCAGATGTAGTCGCTCACCGTCGTACCGCGCTGGGAGAACAGCATGTGCAGATAGCGCTTGGAGCAGCCGAGCTCGGCGGAGATCTGGTCGATGCACAGATCGGCATCGCGCAGATGCTCGCGGATGAAAAATTGGGCGCGCACATACATCGCTTCTGGCCCGACCCGATCGAACATCGTGTCGGCTTCGCGCAGCGGCAGCAGCAACAGATCGATCAACGAATCGGCAACACCGGCTGCGCTGTTGGCCGACAGCTTCGCCGCCTCGTCGAACGTGGCATGGACGAAATCATGGGCGATTCGTCCCGTCCCCGTCTTCGCCGTCAGCTTGCAAGCCGGCATGCGCTGCGACGGGAAACCTCGATCGCGCAACAACGCCTTCGGCACGATCACCACGTCGTGGCGCGTGAAGGCGGGGCTGACGATCAAGTGCGGGCAGGAGACGTCATAGGCGATGATGTCGCCCGGATTCAGCTCGATGTGGCGGCCCTCCTGCTCGAAATAGGACACGCCGTAGGTCTGGAAGTGGATCTTGATGTAAGGGTGTTCGTTGGCCTTGGCGCGCGCCAATGTGTGCGCGATGCGATGCTGGCTCACTTCGATCTGGCAGAGCTTCAGGCGCGAGACCGTGGTGTAGTCGATACGGCCTTCGAGCGATGAGGCTTCCAGCGGATCGACATCGAAGTGACCACACAGGCTCGTCAGTCCGTCGATCCAGCTCTGGACCTGTCGCTTCGGCGTCAACCCGGTCGTCGAGAGCGTGTGAATTGTGTCGGACATCGACCCAGCCACTGGCGTTACCCGGAGATTCGACGCCAATCGCGGCCTGAGCCTGCTGGAGCCCTCAGCCATGACCGCGTGACGTTTACCTCGAATTTGTGTGGTCTTTGAAACGAGCGCCATCGTTCCTTTGCCACCCCTGAATGTTAATCCTCCGCCTTAGTTGCAGCGTCGTCAAGGGAAACCTGATCGTTGAGCGCCGCGCCGCACCGAAGCCGCTGAATTCGCTGCCGCAAAACCAAAAACTTCGCCTTCGTGCGCTGTCGAGCAAAGCGGGTTCACTCTTGGGCAAGTCTCTCGTTGACGAAGTCGTTAGGGATTGCGGCAGGAACAAAAAGAACGGGCCGCTCCTGCACGCGCCCATGGCTCTCATTACGAGGAGGAAACAGCACAGCATCGTTTCCGGTCCCCAACGTGACCGCCCTGCACGAGCAGACGCCGGACGCAATGCCCGGTGACTAAACAATGCTTCGCAAACAATAAACGCGACCAACGGAGGAATGACTATGCGCAAGGTGCTACTGGCGACCTTTCTTGGCTCTGCGGCGGCTCTCGCCGTCGGGAGTGCGTCAGCCAATGACGAGCTGATCAAGATGTCGCAGAACCCGAAAGACTGGGTGATGCCGACGGGCGACTATTCCAACAACCGCTACTCCAAGCTGAACCAGATCAACGCGCAAAATGTCGGCAAGCTCCAGGTCGCCTGGACCTTCTCGACCGGCGTGCTGCGCGGCCACGAAGGCGGCCCGCTGATCATCGGCAACATGATGTACGTCCATACGCCGTTCCCGAACAAGGTCTATGCCATTGACCTTTCGCAGGACAACAAGATCGTCTGGAAGTACGAGCCGAAGCAGGACCCGAACGTGATCCCGGTGATGTGCTGCGACACGGTTAACCGCGGCCTGGCCTACGGCGACGGCAAGATCTTCCTGCATCAGGCCGACACGACCTTGGTCGCACTCGACGCCAACGACGGTCAGGTTGCGTGGACCGCCAAGAACGGCGATGCCAGCAAGGGCGAGACCGGAACCTCGGCGCCGATGGTCATCAAGGACAAGGTGCTGATCGGCATCTCCGGTGGTGAGTTCGGCGTTCAGGCCCATATGAGCGCCTACGACATCAAGACCGGAAAGCTGGCCTGGCGCGGCTATTCGGAAGGCCCGGATGACCAGATCCTGGTCGACGACAAGACCACCGCCCTCGGCAAGCCGATCGGTAAGGACTCCAGCTTGAAGACCTGGCAAGGCGATCAATGGAAGATCGGCGGCGGCGCCACCTGGGGCTGGATCTCCTACGATCCGGAGTTGAACCTCGTCTATTACGGATCGGGCAATCCCTCGACCTGGAATCCGAAGCAGCGTCCCGGCGACAACAAATGGTCGATGACAATCTGGGCGCGTAACCCGGACACCGGCGTCGCCAAATGGGTCTATCAGATGACGCCCCACGATGAATGGGACTATGACGGCGTCAACGAGATGATTCTCTCGGATCAGTCGATCAACGGCCAGTCCCGCAAGCTGCTGACGCATTTCGATCGTAATGGCCTCGGCTATACGCTCGATCGCGCCACAGGTGAGCTCCTGGTCGCCGAAAAGTACGATCCGAAGGTGAACTGGACCTCCGGCGTCGACATGGACAAGAACTCGGCCACCTATGGTCGTCCGAAGGTGCTCGACGCGGCTTCGACCGACAAGGCGGGTGAAGACCACAACGTGAAGGGCATCTGCCCGGCCGCGCTCGGCACCAAGGACGAGCAGCCGGCAGCCTACTCGCCGGACACGCAGCTATTCTACGTCCCGACCAACCACGTCTGCATGGACTATGAGCCGTTCAAGGTGAGCTACACCGCCGGCCAGCCCTATGTGGGTGCGACGCTCTCGATGTATCCGCCGCAGGGCGATACCAACATGGGCAATTTCATCGCCTGGGACGGCAAGACCGGCAAGATCGTCTGGTCGAACAAGGAACAGTTCTCGGTCTGGTCGGGTGCACTCGCAACCGCCGGCGGCGTGGTGTTCTACGGCACGCTCGAAGGCTACCTGAAGGCTGTCGACGCCAAGACCGGCAAGGAGCTCTACAGGTTCAAGACTCCTTCCGGCATCATCGGCAACGTCACCACCTATGAGAACGCCGGCAAGCAGTACGTGGCCGTTCTCTCCGGCGTTGGGGGCTGGGCCGGCATCGGTCTGGCAGCGGGTCTGACCGATCCGAACGCGGGCCTGGGCGCGGTCGGCGGCTATGCGGCGCTCAGCAACTATACCGCGCTCGGCGGTACACTGACCGTGTTCTCGCTGCCGTCGAACTAGCCTCACGTTCTCATCGCTCCGGCGCGTGGATCAACTCCACGCGCCGGCTCGTCAGATGCCTTTCGAGGAACACCTCTTGCGTAAAATCTGCTCTGTCATTGCCGCCATCATCTGCGTTGCATCCGGGGGAATTGCCGTTGCCGACGGCTCGGGGGATCCGGCTGCCGTAAAGCAGAACGAAACCGGCGAATGGCTCGATAAGGACGGCAATCCGACCTACAAGATCAACGGGGACACCGTGGACTGGTACACCTATTCGGGATATCGCCGCTACCATTCGGATTGTCACGTCTGCCATGGCCCGGATGGCATGGGCTCGACCTATGCGCCCGCATTGAAAGATTCGCTCAAGACCATGAGCTACGCCGACTTTTTGGGCACCGTCGCCTCCGGCCGCAAGAACATCTCGACCGCCGCAGAGAATGTGATGCCAGCCTTCGGCGATAATCCGAACGTCGCCTGCTACATGGACGATCTCTACGTCTATCTGCGTGCCCGCTCCAACGACGCCTGGGGCCGCGCACGTCCGGGCAAGCATGAGGACAAGAACGACGCCTATACCAGGGATGAAGACTCGTGCATGGGCAAGAAGTGAACGTTTGCAGCCTGCCAGAGACTTGAGACTTGGCATCCAGAGAGAATCTGAGGAGTTACCGATGAAGACACGTGCCGCCGTCGCTTTCGAAGCCAAGAAGCCGCTCGAGATCGTCGAGGTCGATCTGGAGGGGCCGAAGGCCGGCGAAGTTCTGGTCGAGATCAAGGCGACGGGCATCTGCCATACCGATGCCTACACACTCGATGGTCTCGACAGCGAAGGCATCTTCCCGTCGATCCTCGGCCATGAGGGCGCCGGCATCATCCGTGAGATCGGTGCAGGCGTGACCTCTGTGAAGCCGGGTGATCATGTCATTCCGCTCTACACGCCGGAATGCCGTCAGTGCAAAAGCTGCCTGAGCCAGAAGACCAATCTCTGCACCGCGATCCGCGCGACGCAGGGCAAGGGGGTGATGCCTGACGGCACCAGCCGCTTCTCCTACAAGGGCAAGCCTATCTATCACTACATGGGCTGCTCGACCTTCTCGAACTTCACCGTGCTGCCGGAGATCGCGGTGGCGAAAATCCGCGAGGACGCCCCCTTCGACAAGAGCTGCTACATCGGCTGCGGCGTCACCACCGGCGTCGGCGCCGTCGTCAACACTGCGAAAGTGACGCCGGGCTCCAACGTCGTCGTGTTCGGCCTCGGCGGTATTGGCCTGAACGTGATCCAGGGCGCCAAGATGGCCGGCGCCGACAAGATCATCGGCGTCGACATCAACGACTCCAAGGAAGAATGGGGCCGCCGGTTCGGCATGACCGACTTCGTCAACCCGAACAAGATCACCGGCGATATCGTCCCGCATCTGGTGACCCTGACCGACGGCGGCGCCGATTACACGTTCGACTGCACCGGCAATACCAATGTGATGCGCCAGGCGCTGGAAGCCTGCCATCGCGGCTGGGGCACCTCGATCATCATCGGCGTTGCCGAAGCCGGCAAGGAGATCGCCACCCGTCCGTTCCAGCTCGTCACCGGCCGCAATTGGCGCGGCACCGCCTTCGGCGGCGCGCGCGGCCGCACCGACGTACCAAAGATCGTCGATTGGTACATGAACGGAAAAATCCAGATCGATCCGATGATCACCCATACGCTCAAGCTCGAAGACATCAACAAGGGCTTCGACCTGATGCACGAGGGAAAATCGATTCGTTCAGTCGTCGTGTTCTAGCTCGCAAGCGTAACACCAAGGAGGATCTACCTATGGCTTCACTGCATCCCTCGATCGACAATGGCCTCAAACAAGGCACCGGCCACTTTGCCGGCGGCACGCTCGCCTGCAAATGCAGTGACCATCAGGTCAAGGTCGGCATCAAGGGCGACGTGGCGCACAACCACGCCTGCGGCTGCACCAAGTGCTGGAAGCCGCAGGGCGCGACCTTCTCGGTCGTCGCGGTCGTGCCGCGCCAGAACGTCACCGTGCTCGAGAACGGCGACAAGCTCCAGATCGTAGACGCGTCCGCGGTGATCCAGCGGCACGCCTGCAAGGCCTGCGGCACCCACATGTTCGGCCGCATCGAAAACCAGAATCATCCGTTCCATGGCCTCGATTTCGTCCATCCGGAGCTGTTCCAGGAGCAGGGCTCGCAAGCGCCGCAATTCGCCGCCTTCGTCTCCTCGGTGATCGAGTCGGGCGTGAAGCCGGAGCAGATGGCCGGCATCCGGTCGCGGCTGAAGGAGATCGGTCTCGAGCCTTATGACTGCCTGTCGCCGGCGCTGATGGATGCGATCGCGACCCACGTCGCGAGTGCCAAGGCTGCCTGAGCTGGACCTTCTGAACAAGGCCGTCCCAAGATGCCTCGAGCTCGAACGATCTCGGCATATCGACGCCTGTGCACGTTGCGTATGCGATCGCTTTCCGCTCCCTCAGTCCTGGTCTCTGAATGACTGCGCAGTGCCGCCTTCTTCCTCCTTGAAGTCAGCGTGCCCCTGCGATTCTCCCTCCCTCGACTGAGGACAACTGCTTCGTCCGCACAGTCCCTCTGGCGGACGAAGCTTTTTTCGTTGCATCTTCGCTCTTGACGCCACGAGTTGGCGCGCCCTGCTTTTGACAAACCCGGATGCAATCTGTTCACGTTGAGAACACTCGGCTGTGAATGCCGATGCGGCTCGATCTCTGCTACGGTCTCGTCGTCACGATGCCGCGAGTTCAATCAATCAAGAACAAGACGAGAGGTATCGAGCACATCCGGACATTGCGATTCGCTTTCCAGCCCCCTGCCGAGACCTGCTTGCGTGGGACGACGGGCTGGAGCGCGGTCACACGACCCTACCGACATTGCGCCGACCGAGATCGGCGATGTTGAAATCAGCAAGCTTATGAAGAGCGAGGACGATCATGATCAAGGTGAAGATCAACGGGCAGGAACAGAGCTGGGACGGTGACCCGGATCTCCCGCTACTCTGGTTCCTGCGCGACGAAGCCGGCCTGACCGGCACGAAATTCGGCTGCGGCCAGGCCCTGTGCGGCGCCTGCACCGTCATCGTCGACAAAGAGGCGGTGCGCTCCTGCATCACCTCGATCAGCGACGTCGCCGGACGCGAGGTCACCACGATCGAGGGGCTGCATCCGGATGGCGATCATCCCGTGCAGAAGGCCTGGCGCCAGGTCAATGTCCCCCAATGCGGCTTCTGCCAGGCCGGCCAGATCATGCAGGCGGCTGCACTGCTGACGGAGAATCCCAAGCCGTCGCACGACCAGATTCGCGAGGCGATGTCAGGCAATATCTGCCGCTGCGGCTGCTACCAGCGCATCGAGAACGCCATCCATCTCGCGTCGATGGAGGTGTGACATGAATTTCATCGACAATCCGGGGAAGCTTCGAGGCTTTGAAAAGAATCTGAAGGTCGAGAAAATCTCACGCCGAAGCATCCTGAAGGGGCTCGGCGTTACCGGCGGTTTCGTGCTCTCCGCCCCCCTCATGTCGCGCCAGGCCTTTGCCTACGAGACCGGCGCCGGCAAGATGCCGCATGGCGTCGTGGTCGATCCGCGCGTCTTTGTCGCGGTCGCACCTGACGGCACCGTCACCATCCTCGCTCATCGCTCCGAGATGGGGACCGGCGTACGCACCAGCCTGCCGCTCATCGTCGCCGAGGAGATGGAGGCCGACTGGTCCAAGGTGAAGGTCGAGCAGGCCCACGGCGACGAGGTCAAGTACGGCAACCAGGACACTGACGGCTCGCGCAGCACGCGGCACTATCTGATCCCAATGCGCCAGATCGGCGCCTCGGCCCGCACCATGCTGGAGCAGGCCGCGGCAAAGCGCTGGAACGTGCCGGCGACTGAAGTGAAGGCCGCCAATCACGAGATCGTCCATAGCGCGAGCGGACGCAAGCTCGGCTTCGGCGAACTCGCGGCCGACGCTGCCAAGGAATCGGTGCCTGCGATCGAAGGCCTCAAGCTGAAGGATCCCAAGGATTTCCGCTATCTCGGCAAGGGCCAGGTCAGCATCGTCGATCTGCACGACATCACCACCGGCAAAGCGCGCTACGGAGCCGACGTGCGCCTGCCCGGGATGAAATACGCCGTGATCGCGCGTCCGCCAGTGACCGGCGGCAAGCTCAGTTCGTTTGATCCCGACGCGGCACTGAAGGTGCCCGGCGTCGAGAAGGTGATGAAGGTTCAAGGCTGGCCGTGGCCGTCCAAATTCCAGCCGCTCGGCGGTGTCGCGGTGATCGCACGCAACACCGGCGCTGCAATCAAGGGCCGCGACGCACTGAAGCTCGTCTGGGACGACGGCGCCAACGGCAAATACGACTCGGTCGCCTATCGCAAGGAGCTCGAGGAGGCCGCGCGCAAGCCCGGCCTTGTCGTGCGCCAGGAGGGCGACGCCGACTCAGCGCTGAAGGCCGCCGACAAGGTCGTGATCGGCGAATATTATCTGCCTCACCTCGCCCATGTCAGCATGGAGCCGCCGGTCGCGGTCGCCGACGTCAAGGGCGACAAGGCCGAGATCTGGGCGCCGGTGCAAAGCCCCGGCGGCACTCGCGAGGACGTCGCCAGGACGCTCGGCATCCCCGAGGGCAATGTCACCGTCAATGTCACGCTGCTCGGCGGCGGTTTCGGCCGCAAGTCGAAATGCGACTTCGCGCTCGAGGCCGCGCTGCTGTCGAAGGAGCTCGGCGTGCCCGTGAAGGTGCAGTGGACGCGCGAGGACGATCTCCATCACGACTTCCTGCACACGGTTTCGGTGGAACGGATCGAGGCGGGGCTCGACAAGGACGGCAAGGTGATCGCCTGGCGTCACCGTAGCGTGGCGCCGACGATCGGCTCGACCTTTGCGGCCGGCGCCAATCATGCGGCCCCGTTCGAGCTCGGCATGGGCCTCGTCGACATGCCGTTCGAGATCGCCAACGTCTCCTGCGAGAACCCGGAAGCCGCCGCGTTCACCCGCATCGGCTGGTTCCGCTCGGTCTCGAACATCCCGCGCGCCTTCGCGGTGCAGTCAATGGTCGGCGAGATCGCGAGCGCGACCGGCCGCGACCAGAAGGACACGCTGCTGGCGCTGATCGGCACGCCCCGCATCGTCAAGCCCAACGTCAAGGACCTCTGGAACTACGGCGAGCCCTATGACAGCTACCCGATCGACACCGCGCGCCTGCGCAAGGTGGTCGAGCTGGTGGCCGAGAAGGGCGAATGGGGGCGGACGGTGCCGAAGGGCCACGGCCTCGGCATCGCCGTGCACCGCAGCTTCGTCAGCTATATCGCGACCATCGTCGAGGTCGCCGTCGACGAAAAAGGCAAGCTTACGGTGCCACGGGTCGACACCGCAATCGACTGCGGCACCTATGTCAACCCGGAGCGCATCGCCTCGCAGATCGAGGGCGCGGCGATCATGGGCCTGAGCCTCGCCAAATATGGCGAGGTCAGCTTCAAGGACGGCAAGGTGGAGCAGAAGAACTTTGACGACTTCCAGGTGGTCAGAATCGACGAGGCTCCGCTGGTGACGAATGTCCACATCGTACCACCCGCACCAGACACGCCGCCGAGCGGCGTCGGCGAACCCGGAGTGCCGCCGTTCGCACCGGCGCTGATGAACGCCATTTTCTCGGCGACCGGCAAGCGCATCCGGGCGCTGCCGATCGGCAAGCAATTGGAGGCATAGAGGCGGAACATCCGGCGGCCCCGCGCCGTTTGCATCGATCTGACAGGAGCAGATCGATGACCAATATCCCAAGGGCGCTCGCAGTCTCGCTGCTGTCGAGCGCCTTTCTCTTGATCACCGCAGCCGCGTTCGCCCAGAGCAGCAACACCACGGTGCCAACGACAGCGACGCGCCCCACCGCACCGGACCAGAGTTCGCTTCCCAACGCCAGCGCCCCGCCCGCCTCGACCACCCAGACCACGGGGCAGAGCAGCACCGATCCGAACATCCGGGAGATGAATCAGAAGGCGAAGGACAAGGTCGAACGCGAGGGGAAGTAAGCCCCGGTCGCACACGCAAGATGCGGCGGACGTTGCCGTCCGCCGCATTTGCCCCCTGTCGCTCCGCGTCTCTCGATCCGCCTGCGGAGCCTATTTCTTCGGCGCGAACACCCAGATCACGCCGCCTTGCGACACGCTGGACTCGATGCCGACATTGTTGGTCGCGAGCGCGTCCTGGGTGCGCTGCGCGTCCACGCCCCGCGCGGACCGGATCGCGATGTATCGGGTGGCGTCGATCTCATAGGACATCGGCATGCCCATGATGCCGGAGTTGGTCTTCTGCTCCCACAACAGCTCGCCGACCCCTGGCGTTGAAGGCACGGAAGTTGCGGTCGTTGGCGAGGATGAGGATGCAGCGTTGGTTGATGTGCGCCGTCAGGGCCTGAGCAGGTGGCGTGGCGCGGCGATGCGGCCGGCAATGCCGGCGGAAGCCATTTCAAAGCTGTCGGCGATACGACGCGCCTTGTCGATAAAGAGCGCGGCTGCCGGCGGCGGGCAGACCTCGCGCGCGGTCTGTTCGAACAAATCGAGCCAGCGGTCGAAATGATCTCCGACCAGGCTGAGCGGCATATGCGCTCGCATCGGCGAGCCATGATAACGGCCGCTCATCAGCACGACCGACGACCAGAAGTCTTTGAGCTTGGCGAGATGTTCGTCCCAATTCTGCACGATCGCGAAAACAGGCCCGAGCAGGGCATCCTCGCGGACACGCCCGTAGAAGCGGGTGACGAGTTCCCCGATCATCTCCTCGGTAATCCCGGTGCGCTCGATCGCATCCTGGGTCAGCAGGTTCCGCCGCGTCGCCGCCGCTTCGCGCTCGGCCTTCAGTCGATCTGACATATCCTTGGTTTTCCGTTCGTTGTTCCCGCGAGCCGCCCGTTCGACATTGTCGGGCCAAAGCGCCGCGACAGCTTTGTCGTAGCGCAAATGGCGGGATTGAGCGGCGGGCATTGAAGTCCGCCGCCCGCGCCAGGATCAGGCGCCGTAGCTGTAAAAGCCCTGCCCGGTCTTGCGGCCGAGATGGCCGGCATCGACCATTTCCTTGAGCAAGGGGGCTGGACGATATTTAGGGTCGTTGAAGCCTTTATAAAAGACCTCCATCACCGAGAGCATGGTGTCGAGTCCTACGAGATCGGCGAGCGCCAGCGGCCCGATCGGATGGTTGCAGCCGAGCTTCATGCCGGCGTCGATTTCTTGCGCCGTCGCGATGCCCTCCTGGAGCGCGAAGATCGCCTCGTTGATCATCGGGCACAGGATGCGGTTGACGGCAAAGCCCGGGCTGTTCTTGGCCGTGATTGCCACCTTGCCGACGCGCTGGGCGAAATCGAGCGCCTTGGCGTGGGTATCGTCCGAGGTCTGAAGGCCGCGGATGAGTTCCAGCAATTGCATCACCGGAACCGGATTGAAGAAGTGCATGCCGATGAAGCGGTCGGGACGATCGGTCGCAGCCGCAAGCTTGGTGATCGAGATCGACGATGTGTTGGTCGCAACCAGTGTGCGCGGCGACAGCGTGGCGCAGAGATCCCTGAGGATCTTGACCTTGAGTTCCTCATTCTCCGTCGCGGCCTCGATGACGAGATCGCAATCGGACAGCTTGGTGCGATCCGTCGTGCCGGTGATGCGCTTGAGCGTCGCGTCGCGATCGGCCGGCGACATCTTCTCCTTCTTGACCAGGCGCTCGAGGCTGCCGCCGACGGTCGAAATGCCGCGGTTCACAGCCGCATCGGAGATGTCGACCATCACGACCGACAGCCCGGCGGCAGCGCATATCTGGGCGATGCCATTGCCCATGGTCCCTGCTCCGATGATGCCAACGGTATTGATCATGGAATGACGTCCTTCTCGTTGAGCGGGCCGGCCTTGTGGCAGCGTCCCGGTTTGACCTGAATTTCGAGCCGCGGGCGCCAAGAGTGCTGCACCGCATCCAGGTCCTTCCTTAGCGCATCCGTGGCGAGAATAAAGTCGCCTTTCCGCTGGCAGAGGGCATGATTTCACGCTCTCGCGGCCTGATCGGCCCGAGTTTTGCGGCTCGTTCCGCCCTGGGGAATGCCGAGGGCGCAGGGAAGGCCGGGCGCCGGCTGGCACCCGCGGTTCGCTGTGCGTGTGTAGCGCAATAGGAAGCTGCACAGCGACGTACAGGGCAGCCAGGACATCCCGACCTTCCCTGCGCGAGTGGTTTGACGGCTTATGCCGTGCCCTCCCCGGAGCCGAATTCCTTTGGCCTCCGTTGCCTTGCGAAAAGTTGGCGGTAAGGGCCGGTTGGCCTCGAGCCGCCTCCGCAAGGCGTGACTGTGGCGACGACAGCCAGGACCACACGGTTTTGCCGTACGCCGCTTGCGCGTTCGTCGCACGCGGCCGGGTGCTCACGAGGTTCGGCTCAATCCTTCCCTCGCCCTGCTCCCGAACCTTTGCGTGCCGACGCAAGCCAGCGTCCACCGCGGCTCACCCACGTACCGGACGACTCGCGATCCGTCCCTCGTGCCGGGTGAGGTGACGAGATACATACGCCATTTCCGAATTTCGGTAAAGGAGAATGTTTTGCAGGCCGGGCTTGACAGCTCGTCCGGGTGTGTCGCCGGGCGGGCCGGCCAAATTTCTGTTGACGCACCGCCATCATTTCAATAATCGTTGAAATATGGAAAAGACAGATGCCGTCACCGCGCTCGCCGCGCTGGCGCAGGACAATCGTCTCGACGTGTTCCGCCTGCTGGTGCAGGCCGGCCCCGACGGGATGGCCGCGGGCGCGATCGCGGAAGCGCTGGATCTCGCCCCCAACACGCTGACGTTTCACTTCGACCGGCTGCGCATGGCCGGCCTTGCCACGGTCCGGCGCGAAGGACGCTCGATGATCTATGCGGCGCGGTTCGAGACCATGAATGCGCTGATCGGCTTCCTCACCGAAAACTGCTGCGGCGGGGTGTCCTGCTCGCCCACCCCGCCTTCAAAACCTGCGCGAAAACGCAGCAAAGTCTTGACCTGAAAGGACAGAGCATGAAGCGCCTGCACGTTCACGTGTCCGTCGACGATCTCTCCCGCTCCATCGGGTTCTACTCAGCGCTGTTCGCAAGCGAGCCATCGATAGTGAAATCCGACTACGCCAAATGGATGCTCGAAGACCCCTGCGTGAATTTCGCGATCTCGACGCGCGGGCGCACGCCCGGCCTCGACCATCTCGGCATCCAGGTCGAGACCGGCGATGAGCTGCAAGAGGTCTATGGGCGGATCCGTCAGGCCGGCGGCGACATCATCGAGCAGGGGCAAACGACCTGCTGCTACGCCAAATCGGAGAAATCCTGGATCAATGATCCCGCCGGCATCGCCTGGGAGACGTTCCACACCACCGGCGAGAGCACCGATTACGGCAACGGCACCGGCGAGAACCGTGCTCGTGTTGCCAATGAAAAACAATCCGCCTGTTGCGCGTCGCAGGCGAAGCCGTCCCAGGCCTGCTGCTGAAGGTGCCAGCGATGGACGCGATCATCTACCACAATCCGGCCTGCGGCACCTCGCGCAACACGCTCGCCATGATCCGCAACGCCGGCATCGAGCCGCACGTGATCGAATATCTCAAGACACCGCCGTCGCGCGCCCTGTTGCAGCAACTTGCCGTACGCATGGGACTCTCGGTGCGCGAGCTGCTGCGCGAGAAAGGCACGCCCTATGCCGAGCTCGGGCTCGGCAACCCTGATCTGACCGACCACCAGCTTCTCGACGCCATGATGGCGCATCCGATCCTGATCAACCGTCCGATCGTGGTCACACCGAAAGGCGCAAGACTTTGCCGTCCCTCCGAGCTGGTGCTTGATCTCCTGCCTGCGCAGCAGGGCGAGTTCGTCAAGGAGGACGGCGAGCGTATCAGATTGGACCGTGGCGCCCGATGATGCCGGGCCTTGTGATCCCGAACATCGCGCCGCGAGCCATTGCCGAATGGCTGGGAACGGCCTTCCTGCTCGCCGCAGTGGTCGGCTCCGGGATCATGGCCCAAAAGCTCGCGGGCGGGAACGTCGCGCTGGCGCTGTTGTGCAACGCGATCGCCACCGGTTCGATCCTCGTCGTGCTGATTTTGATGTTTGCTCCCGTCTCGGGGGCGCACTTCAATCCGGCGGTGACGCTGGCCTATGCATTGCGCGGAGAGACGGCCTGGAGTGATGCGGCGGTCTACACCGCTGCGCAGATATCAGGCGCCATCATCGGCGTATGGATCGCGCATCTGATGTTCGGGCTTCCTGTCCTCCAGATTTCGCTGACGGAACGTGGCGGCGCCGGACAATGGCTCGCCGAGGCGGTGGCAACCTTCGGCCTGTTGCTGACGATTTTGGGCGTCGCCTCCCGAGCCTCGACTGCCGTTCCTTACGCAGTCGGCCTGTACATCACATCGGCCTATTGGTTCACGGCCTCGACGTCGTTTGCCAATCCCGCCGTCACCCTCGCCCGATCGCTGACCGACACGTTTGCAGGCATCGCCCCGCAGGGCGCGCCTGCCTTCATCGCCGCGCAGCTCATCGGGGCGGTCGCCGCCATTCCGCTTGCAGGCTGGCTGTGGGGCGCAGCGAATGTAAAGCATGCTGCTGCTTACAAATGAATGGAGTTTCCAAACTGCCCGTCCGCTGTATTCTTTGAATTCCCCGACGGATGGCAGGAAACCAGTGTGAAGCAAGTTCGCGGCTTCGGCATCGATAATTCCGGCAGGTTTGCCCCGGCTCTGAGGCATCAGGCCGGATGAGCGACTTCGCACGATCCCTCGTCGCCGCGTTCACGTTGATTGGCGAAGCCGACCCCGAACTGCTCGGCATCGTGGGCTTGTCGGTGCGGGTGAGCCTGACGGCCGGCATCGTCGCGCTGCTGATCGGCGCGCCGTTCGGCGCCCTGCTTGCGATCACGCGCTTTCGCGGGCGGCAGGTCATCATCGTGTTGACCAACGCGCTGCTCGGGCTGCCGCCGGTCGTGGTCGGACTTGCGCTCTATCTTCTGCTGTCGCGCTCCGGCCCGCTCGGCGCGGCTGGCCTGTTGTTCACGCCGACCGCCATGGTGATCGCACAGACGCTGCTCGCGACCCCGATCGTGGTCGCGCTGGTACATAGGCCGGCGAGCCTGCTGTGGGCCGAATACGGCGACCTCGCGCGGATCGACGGGCTGTCGACGCTGCGCAGCATCGGCCTGCTGTTTGCGCTCGGCCGCACCTCGTTGCTGACGGCCTTTCTCGCAGCCTTCGGGCGAGCCATCGCCGAGGTCGGCGCCATCATCATCGTCGGCGGCAACATCAGCGGCTTCACCCGCACGATGACGACGGCCATTGCGCTCGAGACCAGCAAGGGCGATCTGCCGCTGGCGCTGGGGCTCGGGCTGATCCTGCTCGCGCTCAGCGTCGCCGTCTCGACCGTCGCCTTCCTGCTAGTGGGACGCGTTGGGGAAAAATAGCTGCTCACCGCCGACCTTGTAGCCGGCGATCGCATCCTGCCCATTCGGTGAGATCAGCCAGTCGATGAAAGCCTGCCCATCCTTCGCCTTCACATTGGGATGCTTGTCCGGATTGACCAGCATGACGCCGTACTGGTTGAACAGCCGCTTGTCGCCCTCGGTCAGGATGGCAAGCTCGCCTCGGTTCTTGAACGACAGCCAGGTGCCGCGGTCCGACAGCAGATAGGCTGATGACGCCGAGGCCATGTTCAGCGCCGGGCCCATGCCCTGCCCGATCTCGCGATACCAGCCGGCCCTGCCGTCAGCGGGATCGACGCCCGCCTCTTTCCACAATCTCAGCTCGGCCGCATGCGTGCCGGACTTGTCGCCGCGCGAGATGAACGGCGCCTTTGCCGCTGCGATCTTGCGCAGGGCATCGGCGACGTCCTTGTCGCCGGCGATTTTCGCGGGATCGCTCTTCGGGCCGACGATGATGAAATCATTGTACATGACGTCGAACCGCTTCACGCCCTGCCCTTCGGACATGAACTTGTCTTCGGCGACCCTGTCGTGGACGAACACCACGTCGGCATCGCCGCGCCGTCCGATGTCCAATGCCTGGCCGGTGCCGACCGCTACGATCTTCACCGCGATGCCCTCGGCCTGGGTGAACAGCGGCAGCAGATAGCCGAACAGGCCGGACTGTTCGGTCGACGTCGTCGATGCCACGGTGATGCTGCGGTCCTGAGCCATCACGCAAGTCGACCAGAACAGAATCGCTGCGATGGCGGCAAGCTTCTTCATTGCGAGGTCCTCATCCCCTGGGTGGTGCAAACTAGGCGGGGCGAATGACGCGGGGAAGCCCGACGTTGGACGTGCTCGCCCTGTGGGTGCCATCGCTCTCGCGTATCAGGGCGGCTTCCGGGGCATCCTTCGCCTGAAGAGGCCTCTCACGCCTGCCTCACGTCTGTTGAACCCCGCGTGAGTTGCCGCCTGATCCCGGGAGGCGACGGAATATCGTGAGCGCCGGGCCGATCCCTTGGGGATGGAACGTTTTGGAGCATCCCATGACGAAGACTATGATCATCATCACCGCCCTGCGGCTCATGCTGTCGCCTGCCATCGCCGGGCCGGCGCAGGCCTGGCCCGGACAATGCTCAAGCACCGCCTGCGCGTGGGGCAGTGGGCCCGCCGCAGGCGAAGCGCTCACGTTGGTCCTCGTCCAGAGGCATGCGCTGCCGCATCCGCATGTTCGCAAGACCGAGCATGCTGCGATGCCCCCCGCGCCGACGCGCTTGCCTACACACGACGAAGATCCGCTCGCATCGTTGCATTGGGAATGAATGCTCGGGACGCGTGAGGCTGTGCAGATGTTCTGCAATTGGTCTCGCCCAGATTGACAGAGATGTGACGGGCGGGGCAGTTTTTCACATTGCTGGCGAATCAGCGATTGCCTACGGCAGCCTACCTCTTGGACAACTCCTGGTGCTTTCGAGACTGATATCGTTGCTGAGCCGCATTCCCGCGGTGAAATGGGCGTTCAACCGGCTTCGGCCCCTGCCGCACGGCAGCAGCATCGACGCGGCGCGCAGCGCCGCAGATGAACAGCCGGCCGTCGCCGCGGAAGCCACTCCAGCACGTGACACAATCAGCGCCGAGCCGCCTTGCGTGGCCGACCTTGAAGCCGGGACGCCTGAGGTCGGGGAGCACTCTGCCGTCGCCGTGATCGCGGTGATCGCGGATGGCCTGTCAGAAGCGCCTGCTGGTGTCAGCGTTGCCGAAGATTCCTCCGCCGAGGTGCCTGCAGTCGAGGCGGTCGTGGACGAGGCACCGGTCTTGTCTGCCGCAATCGAAGTCGTCGACGCCGATGAGCCCGTCAGCAGTGATCCACCTGCGGAACTGCCGGCCGAGGTTGAGCCAGTCCTCGCAGAGCAGGTTTTGAATACGCCTGTCGAGATGGAGGAGACTCCAATCGAGGCGTCCGATCTCGTCACGGACGATGAGCCGCTATCGGCCGTTGCCGTGGAGATCGAGCCGGACGCCTTCGAGGAGACCTCCCTCGTCGCGGACGACATTGACGGTTCCGAGATGGCCGCACCCGTCGTGATCGAAGCCAGCATCGACAGCGAGCCCGCTCCCGGCGTCGCGGCGGAGATCGAGCCGGTCGTCTCAAACGATCTCCCGCTCATCGCAGCCGAGAACGCGGCCGCCGGCGCGCCAGATGTCGTCATGCATGGCGAGCCGGAGCCGGCTCCTGCGTTGCCCACTCCGAAGATTTCCAGCGCGCCAAAGGGTCGCGCAAAGATCGTGGAGCCCGCCGATCGCGCCGCGCTGATCCGCCAGCGCTGGACCGAGACCGGGATCAGGATGTGGAATCCGCGGCTTCACGGCACCGGCGAAGCGACGCTGAACATCCAGGGACGCATCGGGCTGCTGCCGCCCGAGCCCGGCGAGAGCATGCCGCGCTACGACAAGCTCGAATTCAGGATGTTGGGCGGACAGATCGTCTGCGAGGGCGTCATCGTCGAGGCCCCCGTACATGCCGGCCAGCGCAGCTTTACCCGGCTCGCCGAGCCGCGCGGCACGGATCGCACCCGTGAGCCGGTGCGGGAACGCCAGGCCGCTCTCGCCTGATTCTTTCAACGGCGCGATGGTCGAAGCTCGGGCCGGGCGCCGACAGCTGTCATGCTCACATCGGGCAGCGACCGTTATTCCGCGCATGACGCGGAATTTTTCGAACGCGAGGCGGTTGCTGCCGCGTCACGCAACAACTAGCGTGCTGCCGGTCGATCGGCGGAGCTCGGCCGCGGTCGCAACGACATGACATCGGGAGGCAATCCATGAAAAAGCTCGCGGCGGCGCTGTGTGCGCTGGCGCTCCTCGCACCAGCTGCGCAGGCGCAATCGATCAAGGACTTCATGGCGGTCGTCATGAAGAAATGGACCGCACCGTTCGACCCGTTCCAGCTGATCGACAACATCTATTACGTCGGCACCGACGGCATCGCCGTCTACATCATCAAGACCTCGCAGGGCCTGATCCTGATGGACACCGCGATGCCGCAGTCAACAGGCATGATCAAGGACAACATCGCCAAGCTGGGCTTCAAGGTTGCCGACATCAAATACATCCTGAACAGCCACGCCCATCTCGACCACACCGGCGGCTTCGCCGAGATCAAGCAGGAGAGCGGCGCACAGCTGGTGGCTGGCGAGCGCGACAAGCCGCTGCTCGAAGGCGGCTACTATCCGGGCGACGAGAGGAACGCCGATCTCAGCTTTCCGCCCGTCAAGGTCGATCGCACGGTGAAGGAAGGCGACAAGGTCACGCTCGGCGAGACCACGCTGACGGCACACGCGACACCAGGCCACTCGCCCGGCTGCACGAGCTGGGAGATGACGGTGAAAGACGGCGGCCAGGACCGCGAGGTGCTGTTCTTCTGCAGCGGCACCGTCGCGCTGAACCGGCTGGTGGGACAGCCGACCTATCCCGGCATCGTCGACGACTATCGCGCAACCTTCGCGAAGGCCAAGGCCATGAAGATCGACGTGCTGCTCGGGCCGCACCCGGAGGTCTATGGCATGCAGGACAAGCGCGCGCAGCAGATCAAGAGCGAGACGCCGAATCCGTTCGTCAAGCCGGGTGAGCTTGCGACCTATGCCAGCGGCCTGTCGAAGGATTTCGACAAGCAGCTCGCCAAGCAGACGGCGGCGCTGGAGATTGCGAAGTAGCAGTGCGCAGGTCGGCAAGATGCGAGGGGCGGCGATCGTCCGAGGCGATCGCCGCTACGACCGTCCGGACGCTTATGGTGAGCAAAACGTAACTGGAATGCGGGATCATTCGTGACAATCCCCGCCGCTCCCGTCTTCCATCCTTAACAGGCCCTCACCGATGCGCGCCGATTGAGGAACCCGCGGCAATTTGCAACCAGCGCTGGTGTTCCCCGGGTGGAACCAATCTAACGCGGTCTTTACCCCAGCCGTGCAAGATTGCCTTCGTTTTTGAAGGGATTTGGGGCGCGTATTGCAATGCCTGCCGTCGATTTGAAAGCCCAGTTCACCGCCGCGAAGCAGCTGTTCCGCGTGTCTGATGACCCGGACCTGATGCGTGCGCAATTCGATGCCTTCTCCAAGCAGATCCCGCTGCTGTACCTGATCCTGATCAGCAACACGATCGCGGTCGCCTACAGCTACGTCAACGTCGCACCGGACTGGCTGACGATGATCGTGCCGAGCGCGCTGACGCTGCTCGCGGCGCTTCGGACATTCTGGTGGCTGCGCCAGCGCCACCTGGTGCGCAGCGATGCCGACATCCTGCGCAATCTGCGCGCCACGAACTGGATGACGCTGCCGATCGGCGCCGGATTCACCGCCTGGTCATTCGCGCTCTACCCGTACGGAGATCCCTTCGGCAAGAGCCAGATCGCCTTCTACATGGCGGTGACCGTGATCGGCTGCATCTTCTCGCTGATGCATCTGCGTTCGGCAGCCCTGATCGTGACTCTGGTCGTCGACGTTCCCTATGTGCTGTTCTTCTGGGCCACGGGCGAACCGACGTTGAAGGCGATCGCAGTCAACAACCTGCTGGTCTCCGGCGCGATGGTGACGGTGCTGTTCATCTATTATCGCGACTTCGCCGATCTCGTCGCCAGTCGCAAATCGCTGCTGACGCACCAGGCGGCGACGCAGGCCCTGTCGGACGAGAACTTCCGCCTCGCCAACCTGGATTCCCTCACCGAGCTGCCGAACCGCCGCCGCTTCTTCGCCGAGTTGTCGAGCGCGTTTGCTGATGCCGAGCGCAGGCACGTCGGCATCGCCGTCGGCATCATCGACCTCGACGACTTCAAGCCGATCAACGACAATTACGGCCATTCCGTCGGCGACCGCGTGTTGATCGAGGCCGGCCGCCGCATCCGCGAGGTCTGCGAGGGCTTTGGGCCGCAAAGGGTCGAGTTTGCGCGGCTCGGCGGCGACGAGTTCGGTGTCGTCGTATGCGGCGATCCCGAGGACGCCGATCTGGCGCGGCTCGGCGAGCGCATCGGCGAGCAGGTCAAGCTGCCCTACCAGCTCGACACGGCGCATACCGGCCTGTCCTGCTCGATCGGCTTTGCGCTGTACCCGCGCTCGGCCTCGACGGCGGAGGCTCTGTATGAATGCGCCGATTATTCGCTGAATCATGCCAAGCGCCGTCTGGGCGGCCGCACCGTCACCTTCTCGAGCGAGCTGGAGGCGGAGATCCGCAGCCGCGGCGTGATCGAAAACCTGCTGCGCACCCTGGACTTCGACACCGAGATGGAGCTGGCGTTCCAGCCGATCGTCGACGCCATGAGCGAGCATACTGCAGGCTTCGAAGCGCTGGCTCGCTGGCAGAGCCCCCGCCTCGGCTGGGTTTCGCCAGCCGATTTCATCCCGGCCGCCGAGCGCATCGGGCTGATCCGCCCCCTGACCCAGTCGCTGCTGGTGCGCGCGCTCGCGGCCGCCAAGGCCTGGCCTGAGCACACCCGCCTCTCGTTCAACCTCTCGGCCCACGACATCTGCTCGCCCGACGGAATCCTCGCGCTGATCGGCATCATCGAGAAGAGCGGCGTGGCTCCGCGCCGGCTCGATTTCGAGATCACCGAGACCGCCGTCACCTTCGATTTCGTGCGCGCCCAGCAGTCGATCGCCGCGCTCAAGGCGATGGGTTGCGGCATCTCGCTGGACGATTTCGGCACCGGCTATTCGTCGCTGAGCCATGTGCACCGCCTGCCGCTGGACAAGCTCAAGATCGATCGCAGCTTCGTCGCCGACATCAACGACAATCCCGTCAGCCACAAGATCGTCAAATCGCTCACCGGCCTGTGTGACGACATGGAGATCGCCTGCGTCGTCGAGGGCGTCGAGACCCGCGCCCAGCTCGACAGCCTGCGCCGTCTCGGCTGCGATTTCGTGCAGGGCTATTATTTCTCAAAGCCGATGCCCGGCGCGGCGATCGAGCAGTATCTCGCGAAGGAACGCGAGCGGTTCGACGGCGCCGACGCCAAGGTCGTCGCGTGAGGCGGCGCTACTTCGAAAGGCTCGGCAGATCGAGGCCCTTGTCGCGGGCGCAGTCGATCGCGATGTCGTAGCCTGCATCGGCGTGGCGCATGACGCCGGAGGCCGGATCGTTCCAGAGCACGCGCTCGATGCGCCTGGCCGCATCCGGCGTGCCGTCCGCGACGATCACCATGCCGGCGTGCTGGGAATAGCCGATGCCGACGCCGCCGCCATGATGCAGCGAGACCCAGGTCGCGCCGCTGGCGCAATTCAGGAGCGCGTTGAGCAGCGGCCAGTCGGACACGGCGTCCGAGCCGTCCTTCATCGCCTCGGTTTCCCGGTTCGGGCTTGCCACCGAGCCAGAGTCGAGATGATCGCGGCCGATCACGACAGGCGCCTTCAACTCGCCGCGCGCGACCATCTCGTTGAAGGCGAGGCCGAGGCGATGGCGATCGCCGAGACCAACCCAGCAGATCCGCGCCGGCAGGCCCTGGAACTTGATCCGCTCTCTCGCCATGTCGAGCCAGTTGTGCAGATGCTTGTCGTCGGGCATCAGCTCCTTGACCCTGGCGTCTGTCTTGAAGATGTCCTCGGGATCGCCCGAGAGCGCAGCCCAGCGGAACGGACCGATGCCGCGGCAGAACAGCGGACGGATATAGGCGGGCACGAAGCCGGGGAACGCGAAGGCGTTTGTCAGGCCCATGTCCTGCGCCATCTGGCGGATGTTGTTGCCGTAGTCGAGCGTCGGGATTCCCTGCGCGTGGAAATCGAGCATGGCCTGGACGTGTTCGACCATCGAGCTCTTCGACGCACGCTCCACCGCTTTCGGATCGGAGGCGCGCTTTGCTTCCCAATCGGCGAGCGTCCAGCCCTTCGGCAAATAGCCGTTGATCGGATCGTGCGCGCTGGTCTGGTCGGTGACGATGTCGGGCCTGACGCCACGGCGCACCAGCTCCGGGAAAATCTCGGCGGCATTGCCGAGCAGGCCGACCGAGACCGGCTTCTTCGTCTTCGCGGCCTCGGCCAGGATCGCGAGCGCTTCATCGAGCGTTGCGGACTGGCGGTCGAGATAGCCGGTGCGCAACCGCATCTCGATGCGGCTCGGCTGGCATTCGACCGCGAGCATCGAGGCGCCGGCCATCGTCGCCGCCAGCGGCTGCGCGCCGCCCATACCGCCGAGGCCGGCGGTGAGAATCCATCTGCCGGCGAGGCTGCCGCCATAGTGCCGACGGCCGACCTCGACGAAGGTCTCGTAAGTGCCCTGCACGATGCCCTGGCTGCCGATATAGATCCAGGAACCCGCCGTCATCTGCCCGTACATCATCAGGCCCTGGCGATCGAGCTCGTTGAAATGATCGAGCGTCGCCCAATGCGGCACGATGTTGGAGTTGGCGATCAGCACGCGCGGCGCATCGGCATGGGTGCGGAAGATGCCGACCGGCTTGCCTGATTGCACCAGCAGCGTCTGGTCGTTCTCGAGCTTGCGCAACGCCGCGGTGATCCGGTCGAAGCTCTCCCAGTCGCGCGCGGCGCGCCCGATGCCGCCGTAGACGACGAGCTCGCTCGGGCGTTCCGCGACGTCGGGATCGAGATTGTTCATGAGCATGCGCAGCGGCGCTTCCGTCAGCCAGCTCTTGGCGCTGATCTCGCTGCCTCGGGGGGCGCGGATGGTGCGGTCATTGTCCAGTCGGCGGTTCATGCGGACCTCTTCAGCTCAGTCTCGGAAACGGATCGGTTGAAAGCCTGGCGAGCGCCGCCGACGGCAATGCATCGGCTTCGATCAGCGCGGCGGCTTCGGCGAGATCGCCGGCCATGTATCGATCGGCGCCAAGCGCAGGCACCTGCTCGCGGAGCGCGGCGATGACGGCTGCGAGCGGCCCGCTGGTCGCATGCGGCGCGCGCAGCGTGATACCTTGGGCAGCGACCAGCAGCTCGATGCCCAAAATGGCGGCGAGATTGTCGGCCATGTCGGACAGCCGCCGCGCGGCATGCGCCGCCATGGAGACATGGTCTTCCTGGTTGGCGCTGGTCGGCGTCGAGTCGATCGAGCAGGCCGCGGCGCGCTGCTTGTTCTCGGCATAGAGTGCAGCCGCCGTCACCTCGGCGATCATGAAGCCGGAATTGATGCCGGGATCCGGCGTCAGGAACGGCGGCAGGCCAAAGTTCAGCGCCGGATCGACCAGCGTCGCGATACGCCGCTCGCTGATCGCGCCGATCTCCGACAGCGCCAGCGCGATCGTGTCGGCGGCAAAGGCCACCGGCTCCGCATGGAAATTGCCCCCGGAGACGATCTCGCCGGTCTCGACCAGAACCAGCGGATTGTCGGTGACGGCATTGGCCTCGACGATCAGCGTGCGCGCAGCCTGCGTGATCAGATCCAGCGCGGCCCCCGCGACCTGCGGCTGGCAGCGCAGGCAATATGGATCCTGCACGCGCTCGTCGCCTTCGAGATGCGACAACCTGATGTCGCTGCCATCGAGCAGCGCGGTCAGCGTCGCGGCCGCGGCGATCTGGCCGGGATGACCGCGCAGCGCCTGGATCTCGGGACGGAACGGCGCGGTCGAGGCCATCGCGGCATCGACCGACAGCGCACCGGTGACGAGCGCCGCGCGGGCGAGGCGAAATGCGCGCAGCACGCCTGATATGGCGTAGGCGGTCGAGAACTGCGTGCCGTTGATCAGCGCGAGCCCCTCCTTGGGGCCAAGCGTCAGCGGTGCGAGACCGGCTGCAGCGAGTGCTTCGCGGCCGGACACCGTCTTGCCATCGACGATCGCCTGCCCCTCGCCGATCATCACCGCGGTCATATGCGCGAGCGGGGCGAGATCGCCGGAGGCGCCGACCGAACCCTGCTGCGGTACCAGCGGATACACGCGTTGCGCCAGCATGGCCTGCAGTTGCTCGATCACGTCGCGGCGCACGCCGGAGGCGCCGCGCCCGAGCGAGATGATTTTCAGCGCGATCATCAGCCGGACGATCGGCTCGGGCGTCGCCGGGCCGACGCCGCAGCAATGCGAGACGATGAGATTGCGTTGGAGCAGCGCGGTCTGCTCGGGGGGAATGCGCTTCGAGGCCAGCTTCCCGAAGCCGGTGTTGATGCCATAGACCGGGGCAGCCGCCTGAGCAGCGTTCGCGACAATCGCCGCAGCCGCCTCGACACGCGGCCAGAATGCGACATCGAGCACGACGGGCGCGCCTTCCAGCACGCGCGCGAGATCGTCGAGGCTGACCGTTCCCTTGATGGTGACCATCGCGGCGCCCGGCTCCGTCACTGGCCCCTCCAGACGCGGCGGTGCAGCGGATTGAAGCCGATGCGATAGACCAGTTCGGCGGGACGCTCGATGTCCCAGATTGCGAGATCGCACCATTTGCCGGCCTCGAGCGTGCCGGTCTCGTCGAGCACGCCGAGCGCCCGCGCGCCTTCGCGGGTGACGCCCGTGAGGCATTCGGCGACATTCATCCGGAACAACGTCGCGCCCATGTTCATCGCAAGCAGCAGCGAGGTCAGCGGCGAGCTGCCGGGATTGCAGTCGGTCGCCAGCGCCATGTGCACGCCATGCTTGCGGAAGACCTCGACCGGCGGCTTTTGCGTCTCGCGAATGAAGTAGTAGGCGCCAGGCAGCAGCACGGCGACCGTGCCGGCCTTCGCCATTGCAGCGGCGCCGGCTTCGTCGGTATGCTCGAGATGATCGGCCGAGAGCGCGGAGAATCTTGCAGCGAGTGCCGCGCCGCCGAGATTCGAGAGCTGATCGGCATGAAGCTTCACGGGCAGACCGAGCGACCTTGCCGCCTCGAACACAAGCGCGGTCTGCTCGGCCGAGAATGCGATGCCTTCCATGAAGGCATCGACGGCATCGGCAAGCCCCGCCTGTGCCACCGCAGGCAGCATCGCCTTGCAGACGAGATCGATGTAGCGATCCTTGTCGCCATCGGCTTCCACCGGCAGCGCGTGCGCGCCGAGGAAGGAGGTGCGGATCGCGACCTTCCGTTGACGGCCGAGGCTGCGCGCGGCAGAAAGCTGCCGCATCTCGGTCTCGGCGTCGAGGCCATAGCCGGACTTGATCTCGATCGTCGTGACGCCCTCGCCGATCAGCGCATCAAGCCGCGGCAGCGCGCTTGCGACGAGTTCGGCCTCGCCGGCCTTGCGTGTCGCGGCGACCGTGGAGACGATGCCGCCGCCGGCGCGCGCGATCTCCTCGTAGCTCGCGCCCTTCAGGCGCAACTCGAATTCCTGGGCCCGGTTGCCGCCATAGACGAGATGGGTGTGGCAGTCGACGAGCCCCGGTGTGATCCAGCGCCCCTCGCAATCGATCCGCTGGATGGCGTCGGCATTGTCAGGGAAATCCGCCGCCGCGCCGGCATAGACGATGTAGCCGCCGCGCATGGCAATCACGCCATGCTCGATCTCGCCGAGATCGGGACGATCGGCCCGCATCGTGGCCAGCCGGGCGTTATGCCAGATCCGGTCGAAGCGCTGTGTCATGCGACGGTCCCTTCGTGGGATGCTTGACTTATATGTCTAGACATATAATCGTAAGACGGTTCTGTCCAGCCGGCGTGTCATCATGTCCCGACTGCATTTCGCCTCCGCGCTCCTGCCTTCGGGCTGGGCCACTGACGTGCAGGTGGTGATCACCGCCGGCGCGATTGCGGAGGTGACGCCTGATGTGGCGCCTGATAGCGGCGACGAGCGCCACGACATCGCGCTGCCGGGGCTTGCGAGCCTGCACAGCCACGCCTTTCAGCGCGGCATGGCGGGACTTGCCGAGTTGCGCGGCAACTCGACCGACACCTTCTGGACCTGGCGCGAGACGATGTATCGTTTCGCACTGGCGATGACGCCCGAGGACGTGACGGCCGTTGCGACGCTGCTTTACGTCGAGATGCTGGAGCAGGGTTTTACCCGCGTCGGCGAATTCCATTATCTCCACCACGACCGCGACGGCTCGCCCTACACCGATCCCGCCGAGATGGCCGCGCGGATTGCGCAAGCGGCCGAATCCTCCGGCATTGGCCTCACATTGCTGCCGAGCTTCTATGCGCATGGGTCCTTCGGCGGCACCGCGCCGCATGACGGCCAGCGCCGTTTCATCTGTTCGGTCGATCAGTTCGCCAAGCTCATGGCTGCGTCACGCAAGACCATCGCAAAACTGCCCGGCGCCAATATCGGCATCGCCCCGCACAGCCTGCGCGCCGTGGCGCCGGACGAACTCTCGGCGATCATTCCGCTCGCCAATGGCGGCCCTGTGCATATTCATGCCGCGGAACAGGTGAAGGAAGTCGAGGATTGCCTGGCCTGGTCGGGGCGGCGTCCGGTGCAATGGCTGCTGGAGCACGCGCCGGTCGATCGGCACTGGTGCGTCATTCACGCGACGCACATGACGGAGCAGGAAGTCAGCGCATTGGCGAAGACCGGCGCGGTGGCGGGCCTCTGCCCCATCACCGAAGCGAGCCTCGGCGACGGCATCTTTCCCGCGCGCGAATTTCTCGAGGCCGGCGGATCGTTCGGCATCGGCACCGATTCCAACGTGCTGGTCGGCGCCGCCGATGAACTGCGCCAGCTTGAGTACGGCCAGCGGCTCAAGCATCGCGCGCGCAACGTGTTGTCGGGCGGCGCGGGCCGTTCGACCGGTCGCACGCTGTTCGACGCTGCCGTCGCAGGCGGCGCGCAGGCCATGGCGCAGCCAGCAGTCGGTCTCTCCCCTGGTGCACGTGCTGACATCGTCACGCTCGACGGCTCGCACCCGTCGCTGGCAGGACGGGCGCGCGACGCCGTGATTGACGGCTGGATCTTCGCGGCTGGTAGCACCGCGATCGATTGCGTCTGGGCCGGCGGCAACAAGGTCGTCGAGGGCGGCCGGCATAAATGGCGCCAAGCTGCGCGCGAGCGCTTCAAGGCGGCAGTGCGGAGGCTCGTCGCATGAGCCTTTCGACCGAGACGGCCGATAAGCCGACGCTCTACAAGCGCATTCGCGCCGACATCGAGAAGCGCATCCTGACCGGCGAATGGCCGCCGGGCCATCGCATTCCGTTCGAGCATGAGCTCGTTGCCCGCTACGGCTGCTCGCGCATGACCGTGAACAAGGCGCTGTCCGAGCTCGCGCAGGCCGACCTGATCGAGCGGCGGCGCCGGGCCGGCTCCTTCGTGCGAAGGCCGCAGCATCAGTCGGCAGTGCTCAAGATTGCCGACATCCGCGCCGAGATCACCGCGCTCGGCCGCAGCTATGGCTACGAGTTGATCAGCCGCAAGCAGCGCACCGCGACTGCTGCTGACCGCGGACGTCTCGGCGTCAAGAAGGCCGGCAAGGTCGTCGCGATCTCCTGCCGCCACAGCGCCGACCAGGTGCCGTTCGCCGTCGAGGATCGGCTGATCGATCTGTCATCCGTGCCTTCTGCGGCGACCGCGGATTTTTCCCAGGAACCGCCCGGCTCCTGGCTGCTTCATCATGTCCCCTGGACGGAGGCCGAGCACACGATCAGCGCCATCGTCGCGGATGATCGCACGGCGGAGGCGCTCGACATCGCGATCGGCGCGCCATGCCTCGTGATCGACCGCTATACCTGGCGCAGCGCGCGCACCATCACCGCGGTGCGCCTGCTCTATCCCGGCGATTCTCACCGACTTGTCGCGCGATTCAAGGGAGGCTGAGGGAACGATGTCGGCACAAATCGTGCAATGCTTCCGGCAACGGTCCATGGGGACCGACAGAGATCAACAGGACGTCAATCCATCTGGGCAAGAGGACGACAATCATGCGTAGTTCGACAATTTTTGCGACCATCATTGCGCTCGCGGCCACGACGCCCGCGCTCGCCGACGACGTCAAGGTCGGAATCGGCATCTCCGGCTGGACCGGCTTCGCGCCGCTGACGCTGGCGAAGGAAGCCGGCATCTTCAAGAAGAACGGCCTCGACGTCACCATCAAGAAGATCCCGCAGAAGGACCGCCACCTGGCCATCGCTTCGGGCGACGTCCAGTGCGCCGCGACCACGGTCGAGACCTGGATCTCCTGGAACGCCAACGGCGTCGCGACCAAGCAGATCTTCCAGCTCGACAAGAGTTTTGGTGCCGATGGCATGGCCGTGCGCAACGACATCACGTCGATCAAGGAGCTGAAAGGCAAGACGGTCGCGGCCTCCGCGCCCGGCACCTCGCCCTATTTCGCGCTGGCCTGGATGCTGAAGAAGAATGGCCTCACGGTGAAGGACGTCACCGTCGTGAACCTCGAACCGGCTGCGGCTGCGCAGGCCTTCGTCTCCGGTCAGAACGATGCCGCGATGACTTACGAACCGTATCTGTCGACCGTGCGCGCCGCCCCTGACAAGGGCAAGATCATCGCGACCACGCTCGACTATCCGATCGTGATGGACACGTTCGGCTGCACGCCGAAATTCCTCAGCGAGAACCCGAAGGCGGCGCAGGCGCTGGCCAACAGCTATTTCGAAGCGCTCGACATGATCGCCAAGGACCAGGCCAAGTCCTACGAGATCATGGGCGCCGACGTGAAGCAGACCGGCGAGCAGTTCGGCAACTCGGCAAAGTACCTGCGCTGGCAGGACAAGGCCGCGAACCAGAAGTTCTTTGCAGGCGATTTCCTCGCCTTCAACAAGGATGCGACCGAGCTGCTGCTCGAAATGGGCATCATCAAATCGGCGCCGAAGGTCGAAGACCTCTTCGACGCCAGCTTCATCAAGTAGGCCCCGACAAGCCGCTTGGTCCCGCCGTGCGGCGGGACCAGCCTATGTTCGACCACTCGGATAGACCAACGATGCGTCCTCTGGATTCCGTGACATCGAGGCAGCGCGTGGCCTACGGCCTCGCGTTCTTCGTGCTGTTCGTCGCCCTCTGGTCCTGGGCGACCTTCGGCGGTCATGTGTCGAAGACATTCCTCGCCAATCCGCTGACCATGGTGCAGGAGGGCTATGACCTCCTGGCCAAGCAGGGCTTCCTGCTCGACATCGGCATGACGGTCTGGCGCGTCGTCGGCGGCTTTGCGCTGGCCGCGGTCATCGCGGTGCCGCTCGGCGTGCTCATGGGCGCCTACAAGCCGATCGAAGCGTTCCTCGAGCCGTTCGTGTCCTTTGCGCGCTATTTGCCGGCATCGGCTTTCATTCCCCTGTTGATCCTGTGGGCCGGCATCGGCGAGTTGCAGAAGCTGCTGGTCATCTTCATCGGCTCGGTGTTCCAGGTCATTCTGATGGTCGCCGTGACCGTCGGCGCGACGCGACGCGATCTGGTGGAAGCCGCCTATACTTTGGGGGCCAGCGACCGCGGCATCATCCGCAGGGTGCTGCTGCCCTCCTCCGCGCCTGAGATCGCGGAAATCCTGCGGCTGGTGCTGGGCTGGGCCTGGACCTATGTCATTGTCGCCGAGCTGATCGGCTCGTCCTCCGGCATCGGCCATATGATCACCGACAGCCAGGCGTTGCTCAACACCGGGCAGATCATCTTCGGCATCATCGTGATCGGATTGATCGGCCTGCTCTCGGATTTCATGTTCAAGGCGTTCAATGCCTGGCTGTTTCCGTGGAGGCTCGCATGACCACGCTCAAGATCGAGCAGGTCTCGCGCACCTTCCCGGCCCGTCACGGCAATGCGCCGACCAAGGCGCTGGAGCCGACCGATCTGGTCATCGGCAACAACGACTTCGTCACCATCCTCGGTCCGTCCGGCTGCGGCAAGTCCACGCTGCTGCGCATCGTCGCCGGCCTCGACCGTCCGAGCAGCGGCCGCGTCACGCTCGATGGCCGCGAAGTCACCGGCCCCGGCGCCGATCGCGGCATGGTGTTCCAGTCCTACACGCTGTTTCCCTGGCTGACCGTGCGCGAGAACATCGCCTTCGGCCTGCGTGAGCGCGGCTTGCCGGAAGCGGAGCGCAACAAAGTCGCCGACGCGTTCATCCGCCAGGTGGGACTATCAGGCTTCGAGAACCATTGGCCCAAGCAGCTTTCCGGCGGCATGCAGCAGCGCACGGCGATTGCGCGTGCACTCGCCAATGATCCGAAGATCCTCTTGCTGGACGAGCCCTTCGGCGCGCTTGATAACCAGACCCGCGCCCTGATGCAGGAAATGCTGCTGGGCATCTGGGAGCGCGATCAGAAGACCGTGCTGTTCGTGACCCACGACATCGAAGAAGCGATCTTCCTCGGCAGCCGCGTCATCGTGATGAGCGCGCGCCCCGGCCGGATCAAGGCCGAGATCGCCGTCGACCTGCCGCATCCACGCTCCTACAAGATCAAGACCACCCCCGAGTTCGTCCAGCTCAAGGAACGCCTGGTCGAGGAGATCCGCACCGAGGCGCTGAAGGTTGCCGAACATGCCTGACACCAATCCGCACGCCGACGGTCAGCGTGTCCTCGCCGATCTCAATGCGCTCCGCGCCTTCGGCACCTACAAGACCGGCGTGCACAAGCCGACCTTTTCGGAGCCGCACAGGCAGTCGCTCGATTGGCTGGTGCGCAAGCTGCCGGAGGCCGGCCTCACGGGTGCGATCGACGGCATCGGCAACATCGTGGGCACCAGCGCGAAGCCCGGGCGAAAGCTGCTCGCCGGATCGCACCTCGAAAGCCAGAACTACGCCGGCTGGCTGGATGGCCCGCTCGGCGTCGTGTATGCGCTGGAGGCCGCACGGGTGCTCAATGCCGATCCTTCCGTGCAGGGCGCGGTCGAAGTCGCCGCGTGGTGCGACGAGGAGGGGCATTTCGGCAGCTTCCTCGGCTCACGCTCCTATGTCGGGCAGGTAAGCGAGGCCGAGATCGACGCCGCGCGCGATCGCACCAATGGACGCACCATGCGCGACGCGCTTCTCGACATGGGGCTCGCCGGACGTCCGCGTGTCAGCGCCGAGCCGGGACGGCACGTCGGCTATCTCGAGGCGCATATCGAGCAGGGCGACACGCTCGAAAGCGGCAACCTCGCGATCGGTGTCGTGACCTCCATCGTCGGCATCTGGCAGTACCGCATCAGCTTCACCGGCGAGCAGAACCATGCCGGAACCACGCGCATGGCGGTGCGCAAGGATGCCGGCCTGGCCCTGGCCAAGTTCTGCGTCGCGATCGACGAGCGTTTCCCGGCTGCGTGTGGGACGCGCACGGTCTGGACCACGGGCCGCATCACGCTCGATCCGGGCGCACCGAGCATCATTCCCGGCACTGCCGAGATGCTGTTCCAGATCCGCGACGACAATCCGGCCGTGATCGCGCGGCTGGAGCAGTTGCTGCAAACGATGGCGGCTGAGGTCACCGCGAAAGGCCCCTGCTCCGTCGCCGTGGTGAAAATCCGCACCGGCGCGCCTGCCATGATGAACGCGGGCATTCAGGACGCCATCGAAGCTGCGAGCAAGGCGCTTGCCGGCGGACGATCGCTGCGCATGCCGAGCGGCGCCGGCCATGATGCCCAGATGCTCGCGACCATCATGCCCGCAGGCATGCTGTTCGTGCCCTCGATCGGCGGCATCAGCCATCACTGGACCGAGAACACCGCGGATGCCGATATCGTCACCGGCGCGCAGGTGTTTGTCGATGCCTGCCGGCGGATTCTGACCAGCCAGCTTCGTGCCTAACGTCCGGACTCAGGCGAGCCCAGCCTCCTTCAGGCTCTGCTTGAGATGGGCGACGCCCTTCCTGGCGTAGGTCAGCGGGTGCGCCTTCTCGGGGTCCTGCTCCGCCTCGACCACGACCCAACCGGAATAGCCCGGCAGTTCGCGGAAGACCGCCGGATAATCGACCATTCCATCGCCGGGGACGGTGTAGACACCCAGCTCGCTGCCTTGCCCCAGCACCGCATCGAGGAAGCTCCAGTCCTCGCGCCGCGCCTGCTCCATGACGGCCTGACGCACGTCCTTGGCGTGAACATGGCTGATGCGGGCGCGATATTGTCGGGCCAGCGCGGCTGGATCGGCGCCGCCCCACGTGGCGTGGCCGGTGTCGAGCAGGAGATGAGCGGCCTCGCCGGTCGCCGCCATGAAGGCGTCGATGTCGTCAGCGCTCTCCACGATGGTGCCGATGTGATGATGATAGACCAGCCTGACGCCCTCGGCGAGCGTACGCTCGGCGACCCCAGTGATACGGCGGCCGAACTCAGCCCAGTCGCCGGCCTTCATGATTGGCCGCTGCGATAGCGGCTTGCTGCGATCGCCATGGATCGCATTCGAGGTCTCAGCGAACACAAGCACTGATGATCCCATTGCCTTCAGGAGATCGAGATGCGGGCGCAGATGCCGCATCTCCTCATCGGCATCGCGCTTCAGAAGCTCCGCCGAATACCAGCCGGAGATGCAGGCCATGCCGAAGGGCGCGAGCGCGGCCTTCAGCGCCTGCGGCTCGCGCGGAAATTTGTGGCCGAGCTCCATGCCCTCGAAGCCCGCCTCGCGCGCCTCCGCCAGGCAGGTCTCGAGCGGTGTCGCACCGCCGATCTCCTGGAGATCGTCGTTCGACCAGCCGATAGGATTGGCGCCGATACGGATAGGCATGTCGTCCTCGCTTGATTAATATTTGCGGCGCACGAGCGCCTCGACATAGCCGCGCCTCGCGGCCTCGACCTCGGTGCGCTCCGAGACCTCCGGCACCGCCACATCCCACCAATGGCCGCCGGCATCGGTCGAGGGCAGCGGGTCGGTGTCGATCACGATGACGCTGGTTCGATCGTGGCGCCGAGCCTCGTCGAACGCCGCTTCCAGCTCGGCGATGCCAGCGACCTTGCGCGCGATCGCCCCCATCGCGGCGGCGTGGGCTGCGAAGTCGATCTCAGGCAGGGTCTCGTGGCGAGCGTCGCGGAGCAGGTTGTTGAAAGGTGCGCCGCCGGTCGCCTTCTGGAGCCGGTTGATGCAGCCGAAGCCGCGGTTATCGAGCACGACGATGATGAGTTTCGCACCTGACATCACCGACGTGGCGATCTCGGAATTCATCATCAGATAGGAGCCGTCGCCGACCATCACGACGACTTCGCGCGTAGGATCGGCGAGCTTGACGCCCAGCCCGCCGGCGATCTCGTAGCCCATGCAGGAATAGCCGTATTCCATGTGGTAGCCGCCGGGCGCACCCGGCTGCCAGAGCTTGTGCAACTCGCCGGGCAAGCCACCGGCTGCGCAAAGCACGACATCGCTTGGCTGGCTGCGGCGCTGAACCGCGCCGATGACCTGAGCATCGCTCGGCAAGGTTTCGTTGCCGGCAGCGGTGTAGCGCGCAGCCGTTTCCAGCCACGCCGTGCGGCCGGTCCTTGCCTGCTCGGTCCAGCTGGCAGGGGCCGCCCAGCCCTGAAGCGCGGCGCCGAGTTCGGCCAAGCCGACCTTGGCATCGCCGACGAGTGGCTGCGCACGATGCTTGCCGGCATCAAAGGCCTGCGTATTGAGGCCGACGATCCGGCACGCGGGATCGGCAAAGAGCGAGCGTGAGCCGGTGGTGAAATCCTGCAAGCGCGTGCCGATCGCGAGCACGAGATCGGCTCGCCGCGCCGCATCGTTGGCCGCGCCGGTGCCGGTGACGCCGACCGCGCCGAGATTGAGCTTGTGGTCGTGAGGCAGCGCACTCTTGCCGGCTTGCGTTTCCGCAACCGGGATGCCGTGCGCCGTGCAGAAGGCGGCAAGGTCACCTTCCGCCTCGCTATAAAGGACCCCGCCGCCGGCAATGATGAGCGGGCGCTTCGCTGCCTTGAGCAGGGCTGCGGCCTGCGCCAGCTGCTTCTCGTCGGCCCGCGCCCGGCGCGGCTGCCAGACGCGCTCGGCGAAGAACCAGTCGGGATAGTCGAAGGCTTCCGTCTGCACGTCCTGGCAGAGCGCGAGCGTCACGGGTCCGCATTCGGCCGGATCGTCAAGAACCTGCATCGCGCGCTCGAAGGCGGGCATGATCTGCTCGGGCCTGGTGATGCGGTCGAAATAGCGCGAGACAGGCCGGAAGCAATCATTGGCCGAGACGGTGCCGTCGCCGAAATCCTCGATCTGCTGCAGCACCGGATCGGGGCGGCGTCCGGCGAAGACATCGCCCGGCAGCAGCAACACCGGCAGGCGATTGACGTGAGCAACGGCTGCCGCCGTCACCATATTGGTCGCGCCGGGGCCGATCGAGCTCGTCACCGCCATCATGCGCCGGCGCCGCGAGGCCTTGGCGAAAGCGATCGCGGCATGCGCCATCGCCTGCTCATTATGCGCGCGCAAGGTTGGCAGACGATCGCGAACGGCATACAGCGCTTCGCCGAGACCCGCGACATTGCCATGCCCGAAGATCGCCCAAACACCGGCGAAAAGTGGTTGATCCCGCCCGTCGATCACCGTCCTCTGCGCCGCCATCGCGGCGACGAGCGCCTGCGCCATGGTCAGCCTGATCGTCGCCATCACTCGCTCCCACTCAACCGCGCCGTTTCGGCCCGCATCCGCCGGCCGAAATGTTCCATCATCGGCCGACTGCGCCTTGTCGTCGTCCGATCTGGCACGATGCCGTGATGCGGCTGATGGCATCGAGAAGGGCACGCGTCCGACCTTGACTAGGCGGCGCAGAGAATGGAATGCTTATCCGAATAGTCAAGCAAGACGAAGAAAATATGCCAATGCGGTTTGGACTTCTCGGCGCCGGCAGAATCGGGCGTATTCACGGCCTCAATGTCGCGGCGCGCGCCGATGCACGGCTCGTCGCGGTGGCCGACGCCTCGCGCGAGGCTGCGTCCTCGCTGGCGCAGGCTACAGGTGCGAAAGCGGCCGATGCGGATGCGATCCTGAACGATTCCGGCATCGACGCCATCCTGATCTGTACGCCGACCGACACGCATGCCGACCTGATCGAAGCTGCCGTGTCGGGCGGCAAGGCGGTGTTCTGCGAAAAGCCGGTCGATCTCGATTCGGACCGCATTCGCCGTTGCCTGGCGACGGTCGAGACATCCGGCAAGCCTCTGATGATCGGCTTCAACCGCCGCTTCGATCCGAACTTCGCTGCGCTGGAGAAACGGCTGCGCAGCGGCGAGGCCGGCGAAATCGAGATCGTCAGCGTCATCTCGCGCGATCCCGGACCGCCGCCGGTCGACTATGTGAAGCGCTCGGGCGGTCTGTTCCGCGACATGATGATCCATGATTTCGACATGGCGCGCTTCCTGCTCGCCGAGGAGCCGGTCGAGGTCTTCGCGCTCGGCTCGGCGCTGGTGGACAAGGCCATCGGCGAAGCCGGCGACGTCGATACCGCCGCCGTGCTGATGAAGACGGCGAGCGGACGGATCGCGCAGATCTCGAATTCGCGCCGCGCCACTTACGGCTACGACCAGCGCATCGAGGTGCATGGCTCGAAGGGAATGCTGAGAGCCGGCAACATCCACGAGACGACCGTCGAGATCGCAACCGGCCAGGGCTTTCGCGCCGATCCGGTGCAGAACTTCTTCCTCGAACGCTATGCCGCCGCTTATCGCGCCGAGCTCGCGGCCTTCATCGATGCCTGCGCTGGCAAGGCCGCGCCCTCTCCGACTGGTCGCGATGGGCTGCGCGCCCAGATGCTCGCCGACGCGGCGACCGAGTCGGCGCGCACCGGCCGCCCCGTCGCCATCAAGGCCGCCTGACAATGATTCCGGCCGAACTGCTGCTGCGCCGCTACGCGGTCCAGGGCCTCGTCGCCGAGGCGGGGCGCATTGCACTCGACTATTTCAGCCGCAAGGAAAGTCTCGGCGTCACGATGAAGGGGGCGCAGGATTGGCTCACCGTGGCCGACGGCGCGGTGGAGGAGTTCCTGCGTGCGCGGCTGGCTGCACTTTTTCCCGACGATACGGTGATCGGCGAGGAAGGCGGCGGCGATGCCAGCGATGCGGTCTGGATCATCGATCCGATCGACGGCACGGCGAACTTCGCCCGTGGCGATCGCAACTGGTGCATCTCAGTAGGCTTCCTGCTTGACTACAAGCCGACGATCGGAATTGTCGCCGCGCCGGCGCTCGACGAGCTCTATGTCGCACAGCGCGGACATGGCGCGACGCTGAACGGACAGAAGATTGCCGTCTCCGGTGCCGATGACATCCGACGCGCTTCTATCGAGCTGGGCTGGTCGGCCCGTACACCGTCGCAGCGCTATCTCGAGGTGATCGGCCGCGCTAATGCCTCCGGCTGCTCGATCAAGCGTTCGGGCTCGGGCACGCTGGGTCTCTGCAATGTCGCGAACGGGCGCACCGACGCTTATGCCGAGCCGCACATCAATGCCTGGGACGTCGCCGCCGGCATTGTGATCGTTGCCGAGGCCGGCGGCTTTGTGAACGATTTCTTCGCGGGCGACGGTATCAGCAAGGGCAATGCGATCCTGTGCTGCACGCCGTCGCTAGCGTCGCAGCTCAGCGACATCACCGGGATTGCCTAGCAGCCATTCCGCCGAACAACAGTCATTGCGTGACCTTTGCCGGATCCACTCACCCTCTGTCCACTGCGCATTCTGCACCATCGATCACATACGCCGCGTGACGAAAATCCCTGATGGTGGCGAGTTTGTCGGCGGACCAGTTCAGCAGCATGAAATATTTCGGCCGTCCGTTCGGCTCGTTCGGATCGAAGACCAGGATCGCCGGACGTCCCTCCACCTGTCCCGTCACCAGGCGCCAGTCGCTGACCTTGGCGTAATTGCCGAAATAGTTCGACACCTCGGTCTTGCCGTTCATCTTCTTGCGGTTGACCAGATCGAGCCTGACGTCGTCTGCGATCATGGCGCGGATGGCTTCGAAGTTGCGGGCATTGAAATGGCCGACATAGCTGTTGAGCCTGGTGCGATCGGCTTCCGACAGGCCCGACTGCGGCGCATCGTCCGGCTCCTCGGCCAACTCGCGCAGCTGCGTACGCCCGCGATGCAGCGCGGCCTTCACCGCCGGCAGACTGAAATCCATGATGTCGCAGACCTCCGCAAGCGAGCAGCCGAGGACGTCCATCAGGATCACGCTGGAGCGCTGCGCCACCGGCAGCCGCATGAAGGTTCGCAGGCTGGTCGCGGCGATCTGGCGGCTTTCAACGTCATCGAGCTGATCGGCAACCATCTCCACCTCCTCAGCCGAATGCAGCGCCTCCTGCCGGTTGCGGCGGCGCAGGAAATCCAGTGCGGTGTTGTGTGCGATACGGAATAGCCACCCCTCCGGATTGACGACGGGCGCGACCGATTGCAGCGCTTCCATCGCCTTGATCAGCGCGTCCTGCAACACATCCTCGCCATCGACGACCGAGCCGACCATGCGCGCGCAGTAGCGATGCAGCCGCGGCCGCATCCGTGCCAGCAGGTCCTCGATGTCGATGCCAGCCAGTAGCTCTGGCGCCATTGGTCCTCCGCCTCGCCTGTTCAGGACTCGTCCAGCATACGGTAGTTGCCGACGACTTTCACATCACGAACCAGCGGCGGCTCGGCGCAGCGGTCGCGGATGCCGTCCTGGAATGCCTGAAAGGCCCTAAGTTTCGGGATCGGGCTCGAGCCATCCTCGGCGGAGGTCTCGACGAAATGGATGAAGGTGTCGTCCTCCAGCCGCAGCGTCAGATAGCGTGTCCCGTCCGGACTGGCCGCCTTCAATTCCGCAAACACTGCCGCAACCAGTTCGGCGTTCCTGTCCGCCAGCTCAGGCTTGGTCTTGTATCTGATCAAGGTCCTTCTCATCGCGTGCTCCTTGGCTGAATGACCGCGTCAGCCCCTAGGACGTTGGCCGGCCGCCGAAGGATTCGCCCTGGTAGAAATTATTTCCGGGCGCATCCTTTGCGCCTCCGACCTCGTCTAGCCCGCAGAACGCGCTGCGACCGGTGGCGCGACACACGGAGAGAGGGCGATGCAGACCCCGACCATTCGCGCCGAGCAGAACCGGGGGCTTGGCGTCACCGCGCTGGCATCCTTCATGACGGCGCTGGACGCCATGATCATGACGACGGCATTGGCGGCCATCCGCTCCGAATTCGCCAGCCCGGTCGAGACGCTGCAATGGACGCCCTGGCGGGCAATGCGACCGCGCTGATCGTGGCGTCTTGTTCCTGCTGCCGCAGTTCCTGCAGGCGACGCTGGGCTTCGACGCCTTCGGCGCCGGTCTTCGCGTGCTGCCCTGGACTGCGACGCTGTTCGTCACCGCCCCGGTCGCAGGCGCGGTCGTCAACAGATTCGGCGAGCGGCCGCTCGTGGTGACCGGATTGCTGATGCAGGCGGTCGGCCTTGGCTGGATCGCGGAGATCGTAAGCCCCGCGGTGCCCTACTCCGCCCTGGTCGCGCCGCTGGTGTTATCAGGCGTTGGCGTATCGATGGCGATGCCGGCAGCGCAGAACGCCATCCTGAGCTCCGTCGCGGTTGCCGAAATGGGCAAGGCGTCCGGCCTCTTCAACATGGGCCGGTTCCTGGGCGGCATGTTCGGTATCGCCGCGCTGGTGGCGAAGTTCTCGGCCAACGGTGCGATCGATTCGGCCACGCATTTCGCGCGCGGATTCGCTGCTGCGATGAGCCTCGCCGCAATGCTCTCGCTGGCCGGCGCGCTCGCAGGTCTTTTCCTGCCGGCACGGCGACGCATGGCCGGCGCAGCCGCGCCGCAGGATGCATGAGAGAGTGTCCGGGCCCTCGTCTAGACAATGCCCGCCGAAGTCCCTCCAACCACGGGACGCTCCTTGGCCTTTTGCGCCCTGTAACCGGACCGGCGGTAGGCCGCAATCGGCGCGATCGCGCCGCCGGCGCGCATGCGGGCAACGGCGAGCAACGGCGAGACGTCGGTCGTAAAGGCGCGCTTCAACTCGAGATGCGCGCCCAGCGCGTCGTTGGCCTCCTGCGCTGCTTCGAGCGCCGCGCGATCGACGATCAGAGCCTGTGCATAGGCGCGCTGCAACTCGATCGCCGATTGCATCAGGCTTTCGATCGGATCGGTCACGTTATGCGACTGGTCGATCATATAGGCCGGCGCGAAGCCTTCCGCCTTGCGGCGCTCGGCATCGATGAGCTCGTTGAAGACCAGAAACAGCCGGAACGGCTCGACCGAGCCGCTGTCGAGATCGTCGTCGCCATATTTCGAGTCGTTGAAATGGAAGCCCGCGAGCTTCCCGAAGCGAACGAGCCGGGCGACGATCTGCTCGATATTCACGTTCGGCGCATGATGGCCGAGATCGACGAGACAATGCGCCTTGGGGCCGAGTTCCTGCGCGACCGCGAAACTCGTGCCCCAATCCGAGATCACGGTCGAGTAGAACGCCGGCTCGTACAGCTTGTGCTCGAGGAACACCCGCCAGTCGGCGGGCAGCGCCGCGACGATCTCACGCATCGCGCCGATATAGCGGTCGAGCGCCCTGGTCAGATTCGATTGACCGGCAAAGTTCGCGCCGTCGGCGATCCAGACCGTCAACGCCTTCGAGCCGAGCTTGCGGCCGATCTCGATGCATTCGACATTGTGGGCGATGCCCTGCGCGCGAACGCGCGCATCGGTGTGCGAAAGCGAACCGAACTTGTACGAGAACTCTTGCCCCGGCTGATCCTGAAATGTGTTGGAGTTGACCGCGTCGAAGGAAAGGCCGTGACTCGCGGCCTGTTCGCGCAAGGCGGCATAGTCGTCGACCTTGTCCCACGGAATATGTGGCGAGATCGTCGGGGTTGCCCGCGCCATCTGCTGGATCACGGCGCAGTCGTCGATCTTCTCGACGACATTGCGCGGCTCCCCCGGTCCTGGAAATCGCGCGAACCGCGTCCCTCCCGTGCCGACACCCCAGGTCGGAATGGCGACGCCGAACGCCATGACCTTCTGCAGCAGCGCGTCGGCGTCGATCCCGCGCCGCCCGAGTGCGCGCTTCAGGGCGTCGTAATCTTCAGTGGTCGCGTCTTGCAGCGGCGCGTTGTGCTCGGCGATGAAATCCGCGCTGATCGAGAATGGCGTGCTCATCGCGTAAAGGCCTGGGCATTGCCGGCGTCGACGTTGAGAATGTTGCCGGTCGATTTGGCCGAAAGGTCGGACGCGAAGAAGTAGATGCCCTCGGCAATGTCCTCGGGGAAAACCGACAGTTTCAGCATCGAGCGCTGCCGGTAGACCTCCTCGAGCTGGTCTTCCGCAACCTTGTTGGATGCCGCACGTTGCTGGCGCCACTCGCCTTCCCAGATCTTCGAGCCGCGCAGCACCGCGTCCGGATTGACCGTGTTGACGCGGATGCCATGCACCGCACCTTCCAGCGCAAGGCAGCGGGCGAGATGGATCTCCGACGCCTTGGCGGCGCAATAGGCCGAAGCGCCGGCCGAAGCCGCCAGGCCGTTTTTCGAGGCGACGAAGATGATGGCACCGCCGATATCCTGACGCTGCATCAGCCGGAACGCCTCGCGCGAGACGAGGAAATAGCCTGTGGCGAGGATGTCCATGTTCTTCTGCCAGAGCCCAAGACTCGTGTCCTCGACCGGCGATGCCGAGGCAATCCCGGCATTCGAAACGACGATGTCGACGCCGCCAAAGGCGCGCGCAGTCTCTTCGAACGAGGCGATCACCGCCGCCTCGTCGGTCACATCGAGCTTCACGCCAATCGCCGCGTCCCGGCCATGGCGCTTCGTGATCGCCGCGACGCGCTCACTCAATGCCTGCTCGTCGATATCGGCAATGACGAGGCAAGCGCCCTCGCCGAGCAACCGCTGCGCCGTCGCCCCACCGATGCCGCCGGCGCCTCCGGTCACATAGGCGATCCGCCCGGCGAGCGATTTCGGCTTGGGCATGCGCTGGAGCTTGGCCTCTTCCAACAGCCAGTATTCGATATTGAAGGCCTCCTGCTCGGCGAGACCCACATAGGCGCTTACGCCCGAGGCGCCGCGCATGACGTTGATGGCGTTGACGTAGAACTCGGCCGCAACGCGGGCGGTCGCCTTGTCCTTGGCAAAGGTGAACATGCCGATTCCCGGAACGAGATACACGACCGCGTTGGGATCGCGCATGGCCGGCGAGTCAGGATGCTTGCAGCGCTCGTAATAGGCGGCGTAATCGCGGCGGTATGCGGCGAGAACGTCGTCGAGGCCGGCGATCACCTGGTCGAGATTGTCGCGGGCGGGATCGTAAGGCAGCAGCAGCGGACGGATCTTGGTGCGAAGAAAGTGATCGGGACAGGAGGTGCCCAGCGGCGCCAGCTTCGCCAACGCGCTGGAGTTGACGAACTCCAGGACCTCAGGGGCGTCGGTGAAATGGCCGATCTTGCGCTCGTCCGCGGAGATCTTGCCGCGGATCAGCGGCATCAGCCTGGCCGCGACCGCGCGGCGTTTCTCCGGCGAGGCCGCTTCGACCTTGGCGCCGCCGAACGCCGGCTTCCTTTCATGCGCGGCAAGCCAATCGGCGGCCTGCTGAATCACGCGCAAGGTCATCTCGTAGCAGGATTTCGACGTCTCGGCCCAGGTGAAGAGACCGTGCCCGCCAAGCACGACGCCGACATAGTCGGGATGGCGCGCGGCCATCTCGCCGAGCTTCAGGCCGAGATCAAAGCCGGGCCGCTGCCACGGCAGGAACCCGAGCTTGCCGCCGAATACCTCGCGGGTCAGACGCTCGGCGTCTTCAGAGGCGGCAATGGCAATGACCGCGTCGGCATGAACGTGATCGACATGCCGGTGCGGCACGAAGGCGTGCAAGGGCGTATCGATCGACGTCGCGCGCGGATTGAGATCGAAGGTGCAGTGATTGAACATGGCGACCATCTCGTCCTCATGAGCGAGGCCGCGATAGAGGCCTTTCAGGCTCTCGAGCTTGTCGAGATACAGCGTCGAAAAGCCGTCGCGCTTCATCGAGCCGATGTCGCCGCCCGAGCCCTTGACCCAGAGCACGCGCACGTTCTCGCGCGTCAGCGGATCTTTCATCTCGATCTTGGCCGAGGTGTTGCCGCCGCCGAAATTGGTGATGCGCAGATCGGCCCCGAGCAGGTTCGAGCGGTAAAGCAATTGACCTGCCTCATCGAGCCCGGCGGCGAGCGCGTCGTCCCATAGGTTTGGCAGGGGCTTGGCCGCGACCTCGCTCATGAGCATCCTCCCTGTGTTGATCTCTGGCCAGATTAGGCCACGGATTCAATCAAGGTCAATCAAAGACAGTCAACGCTGCGACGCGATATGATTGACGCAGCGCGATATTGAGCGAATTTGACGGTTTGCAGTTGACCGCTGGCAAAGAGCGTGACCTATTTACGGGCAAAAGGGAGGGCGACGTGCACGAGCGGGAACGCTGGCAGGTCATCAAGGCACTCTTGCGGGAGCGGCCATTGGTACGCATCGCGGACGCTTGTCGCGCAACCGGCGTCTCGGAGGCCTCGATACGGCGCGATTTCGCCAGGCTCGCCGAGCAAGGCGTCGCGATCAGGGTACATGGCGGACTCGAAGCCCTGCCGGAAACCGCCAGCATGCCGGGCGATGTCGTCTCGCTTGCCACCCGCTCCTTCGACGTCAGCCAGACCCTCAATATCGGCGCCAAGCGCGCCATTGCCAAAGCGGCCGTCGCCCTCTGCGCCGACGGCGAGACGATCATCATCAATGGCGGCACGACCACGTACCAGATGGGCGAATATTTGCGCGAGCGGCGCCTGAAGGTGTTGACCAATTCCTATCTGCTCGCTGACGCGCTGATCCACACGTCGAAATGCCGCGTCGCCTTGCCGGGCGGCGAGGTCTATCGTGAGCAGGGCATGATCGTTTCGCCTTTTGAAGAGGACGCGATCCAGCACTATTCGGCGACGCGGATGTTCATGAGTGCGATCTCGATCGGGCCGCTCGGTGTCATCGAAGGCGACCCCCTGCTCGCCCGTGCCGAAACGAAGCTGCTGAAGCGCGCCGACAAGCTGATCGTGCTCGCCGATTCCTCGAAATTCGTTTCGCGTGGCAGCCTCGTCGTCTGCCCGCTCTCGCGTATCGATACGATGATCACGGATACCGATGCACCTGACGACGCACTCGACATGCTGCGCGCGCAAGGTGTCCGGGTCCTGGTCGTCGACGCAGGCACTCAAACCAATGCGGCGGCGTGACCATGACAACGGACCCGCGCAGTGCAACTCCCGGCGCCCCGCTTCTGACGGTGCGCGCGATCGAAAAGTCCTTTCCGGGCGTTCGGGCGCTGTCCGGCGTCTCCTTCGACGCCGCCAGAGGCGAAGTCCACGCCTTGCTCGGCGAGAACGGCGCCGGCAAGTCGACGCTGATCAAGATCGTCTCCGGCGTATTCCCGCCCGATCGCGGCGAGGTTGTCGTCGACGGCAGGCCGGTCGATCTCGCGCGGCCGGACGATGCAAGGCGCGCCGGCATCGCCACGATCTATCAGGAGCTGCTGCTGTTTCCGGAGCTCACGGTTGCCGAGAACATATTCATGGGCCATGCGCCACGCGCCGGCCTCGGCCGGCTCGACTGGCGTGCCATGCGGGAACGGACAAAAGCGTTGCTCGCGTCGCTCGAGATTCATGACCTGGAGGCGGAGCGCATCGTCGGCTCGCTCAGCATCGGCAATCGCCAGCGCGTCGAAATCCTGCGCGCGCTGTCGCAGGATGCGCGCATCCTGATCATGGACGAGCCGACAGCAGCCCTGACCGAGTACGACGTGACACGGCTATTCGACATCGTGCGCAAGCTGAAGGCCCGCGGGGTCGCCGTGATCTATATCAGTCATCGGCTCGACGAGATTTTCGCGATCGCCGATCGTGTCACGGTGCTGCGCGACGGCGCACATGTCGCCACCAAGCACGTCACCGAGACGGACGCGACCGAGCTCGTGCAATTGATGGTTGGCCGCAGGATCGAAAGCCTGTTTCCGAAGATCACGGCGCCGATCGGCAAGCCGGTGCTGGAGGTGAAGGACCTCGAACGACGGCCGCTGACGAAGACCATCTCGCTCACGGTGCGCGCGGGCGAGATCGTCGGCCTTTCCGGCCTTGTCGGCTCCGGCCGCAGCGAGCTGGCGCAAACCATCTTCGGCGTCACACCGGCCGAGAGTGGCGAAATCCGGATCGCCGGGCGACAAGTCGACATTCGCTCGCCGGCCCAGGCGCGGTCCCTGGGCGTCGCCTACGTTCCCGAGGATCGCGGCACGCAGGGCCTGGTGCGGCCGATGACGGTCCGCGAGAACTTCAGCCTCGCCGCGCTTGGCAAAGTCGCATTCGGCGGCTTCATCGATCGCGGCGCCGAGCGCAAGCTGGCCGGCGACGGCGTCCGGCGCTTTGCGGTCAAGGCCAGCTCGCTCGAGCAGATCGCGGGCAAGCTCTCCGGCGGCAATCAACAGAAGATCGTGCTCGGCAAATGGCTCGCCAACGGGCCGAAGCTGTTGATCCTCGACGAGCCGACGCGCGGCATCGACGTGGGCGCCAAGGCGGAGATCCATCGGCTGATGGGCGAGCTTGCGGCGCAGGGGCTCGCCATCCTGATGATATCGAGCGAGCTGCCGGAGGTGCTCGGCATGAGTGACCGCGTTCTCGTGATGCGCGAGGGTCGTATCGTTGCGGAATTCTCGCGCGAAGAAGCAACCCAGGAGTCGATCGGCGCGGCGATGATGGGCAGTCATGACAACGCGGAGAAAGCGGCATGACGACGGTGACGTTGACCGGTACCGAAGCGGATCCGCGACGATGGCTGAAGGCGTTTGCCTCGCAGGAGGCTTTGCTCGCGATCGCGGTGATCGGGCTCGCCATCGCGGTCGGACTTTACAATCCGCGCTTCCTGGCGGCGCGCAATCTGTCCGACGTGCTGCTCGGCAACGCCTATATCGCCGTCGCCGCGGTCGGCATGTCGATGGTGATCATTTCCGGCAACATCGATATTTCCGTCGGCGCGCTGATCGGCGTCCTGGCGACGATCAGCGGCACCCTGGCCGTCAACGGCGCACCCATCGCGGTCGCCTGGTCGGCAGCGCTTGTCGCGGGCGTTCTCGTGATGGCCTTGCAGGGCGTCATCATCGCCTATCTGCGCATTCCGGCGATCGTGGTCACGCTGGGCATGCTGTCGATCCTCAAAGGCGGCCTGATCAGCGTGACCGGCGGCAAATGGATCACCGACCTGCCCGACGACTTCCATCTCGCCGACGTCGAGATCCTGGGTATGCTGCCGTTTCCGGTTTTTCTCATGATCCTGGCGACGATCCTGGCAGCGTTGTGGATGCGTTATTCGGCCTCGGGACGCGCGATCTACGCGGTCGGCGGCAACGCCGAAGCGGCGCGGCTCTGCGGCATTTCGCAGCCGCGCACGATCGTCATGGTCTTCGCGCTGCACGGCCTGTTCGCAGGGGCGGCCGCCCTGCTCTACGCGACGCAGCTGCGCGTCATCCAGTCGACCGTGCCGCCCAATCTCGAGCTGACGATCATTACCGCCTCTGTGGTCGGAGGCGTCAGCATCCTCGGCGGCGTCGGCACGGTGGTCGGCTCGACCCTTGCCGCCGTACTCATCGCCGAGATCGCCAGCGCGCTGGTCTTCATCGACGTCTCGCCCTACTGGATCCGCGCGGTCCAGGGCGTGCTCATCCTCGTGACCGTGATCGCCGACATTCTGCGGCGCCGGCGCATGGCCGGAGCATGAGCGCGATGAGCGAAATTCCTCTTCCCCAGACCGCAAAGCGCATCATGCCCTGGTGGCTGCTGCGTCACGAGACCATGCTCGCGGTGATCCTGCTCGTTGCGTTGATCGTGCTCGGGAGCTTGAACAGCCGCTTCCTCACGATCGACAATCTGCTCAATCAAGGCAGGCTGACGACGGAGGTCGGGCTGATCGCGCTGCCGATGACCTTCATCATCATTACCGGCGGCATCGATCTCTCGGTCGGCTCGATTGTCGGACTCTGCGCGATCCTGCTGGGCTATTCCTGGAAGAGTTTCGGCTTTCCGCTGCCGCTGGCGATCTGCTTCTCGCTGCTGGTCGGTGCCGCGGCGGGCTTTCTCAACGGCATCGTCATCACCAGGGTGAAAGTCCCGCCGCTGATCATGACAATCGCGACGCTCGCACTTTATCGCGGCCTCGCCGAGGGAATCAGCCAGGCGCGTTCGGTGCGCGGCTATCCGGAATGGTTCTACTTCGTCGGGCAGGAAAACCTCTTCGGCGTGCCGGCGCAACTCTGGCTCTTGCTGATCGCGATCGTGGTGTCGGCAATCGTTCTCGACCGCACGACCTTCGGCCGGACGCTCTATGCGATGGGCAACAACGAGACCGCCGCGCGCTTTTCCGGTTTGCCGGTCGATCGCGCAAAGCTGATCATCTACACGCTGTCGGGCCTCATGGCCGGCCTCTCGGCCTGCGTTCTCGTCTCGCGCGTGACCACGACCCGCTCGGACATGGGGATTGGCTATGAGCTCGACGTGATTGCGGCCGTGGTGCTCGGCGGCACCAGCATCTTCGGAGGCGTCGGCACGATATGGGGCACGCTGGTCGGCCTGGCGATGATCCAGCTCTTGAAAAACGGGCTGGCCCTGACCGGCGTCAAGGGCGACGCGACGATCGTGGTGATCGGGGCGGTGCTCATCCTTTCAACTCTTGTGGCGAGTTCGCTCCAGCGGCGCCGCGACGGCGTTTGATGGAGTGTCTGACGGCGAAAAAAGCGGCTTAAACATGGGAGGACAACAAGATGAAGCTCGGATTAGCCTTTGTGTTTCTCGGCGCGACGCTGCTGGCCGGAACGGCCTCTGCGGCGGACAAGAGATGGGACGGCGCGGACGACCTGCCGGTCAATCCGCTTGCCTGTTCGGCCGGTGAGGCCAATGCCGCGCCCGCAGCCAAGCCCTACGACGGCGGCCAGGCAACCAACCCCCCCGACAAGGCCGGGAAATCGATCACGCTGGTCGACGTGCCGAAGCTGATCGGCATCGGTTATTTCAACGCGACGTCGAAAGGCATGCAGGAGGCCGCCAAGGAACTCGGCAACGTCACGGTCAAGACCGACGGCCCGACCGAGGCCAAGATCGACGAGCAGATCAAGTTCATCGACAATTACATCACCAGCGGCGTCGACGGCATCCTCTTCGCCGCCAACGATCCGGTGGCGATCGCACCGGTCCTGAAGAAGGCTCTGTCAAAGGGCATCCATGTCGTAGGCTACGACGCCAACTCGACGCCCGATGCACGCGAATGGTTCGTCAACCAGGCCGAGTTCAACGGCATCGCCAAGTCGATGATCGACTCGATGGCCAAGGAGGCCGGCGAGGACAAGAGCTTTGCGATCGTCACCTCGACCTTCACGACGCCGAACCAGGCGCGCTGGATCGCCGAAATGTGGGCCTATGCGCAGAAATGCCATCCCAAGCTGAACTGGCTCGAGACGGTCGAGGCGCAGGAGGACAATAACCTGTCCCTCAACCAGGCAACGACGCTGATCAACAAGTATGGCGACAAGCTCGCCGGCCTGTTCGGCATGACTTCGGTCGCGACCCCCGCCTCGGCGGAAGCCGTGACCAAGGCCAAGCTCTGCGGCAAGGTGGCCGTGGTCGGCCTCGCCACGCCGAATGCGATGAAGCCGTATGTCAACGCGGACTGCGTCAAGTCGGTCGTGCTGTGGAATCCGGTCGATCTCGGCTATGCCGCGACCTATGTGATGCGTGCCGTCGTCGACGGCAAGCTCAAGCCCGGCGCGACGTCGGTGGAGGCCGGCAAGCTCGGCAAGCTGAACGTGGTCAATGGCAGTGAAGTCCTGCTCGGCTCGCCCTTCATCTTCACAAAGCAGAACATCAAGGATTTCGATTTCTGACCCGGACTCGTCGCCCGGCCGCAGAACGCGGCCGGGCGCACAATTTGGCCCTTCATTGTCATCGCCATGGCAAGCCGGCCATGACGCGCATGACGCTGCTTGTTGAGATGTAGCTGACGATGAGCCAGACGGTTGCAGTGCTCGACATCGGCAAGACAAACGTAAAGCTTGCCTTGTTCAGCGATGGCCGGCTTCTCTGGGAAAAGTCGGCGCCCAACCGCGTCCTGGCGGGACCGCCCTATCCGCATGAAGATGTCGAGAGCGCATGGACCTTCTTCCTCGATGCCCTTCGTGAGGCCGCACGCACGCATCAGATCGGTGCGATCGTTCCGACCGCACATGGCGCAGCCGGCGCCTTGATCGGCGAGAGCGAACTCGCCGCGCCGGTCATGGACTACGAATTCGCGGGCGTGGAGGCCATCGAACCGGACTATGCCGGGCTGCGGCCCTCGTTCTCGGAAAGCCTGTCGCCGAAGGTACCGGCCGGCCTCAATCTCGGCCGGCAACTCGCCTATCAGAAGTGGCGCTGTCCGGACCTCTTTGCCGAGGCGAGGTCTTTCGTTGGCTATCCGCAATACTGGACCTGGCGCCTGAGCGGCGTGGCGGTCTCGGAAGTCACCTCGCTCGGCGCCCATACCGACCTCTGGGCTCCGCGACGGGGACAAGTCTCCAGCCTCGTCAAAGCTCTCGGCGTCGATCACTTGCTGCCGCCGCTGCGCCGCGCGTTCGATCCGCTCGGTCCGATTCGGCCTGAAATCGCCGCGCTGACCGGGCTTGCGCCTGAAACGCGGGTCTTTTGCGGGATCCACGATTCCAACGCTTCACTTCTGCCCTACCTCGTCTCGCGTCAAGCGCCGTTCACCGTGTTGTCGACCGGCACCTGGGTGATCCTGATGTGCGTGGGTCTTTCGCTCGATCAGCTCGATCCCCGCGACGACACGCTCGCCAACGTCGACGCGCTGGGCCGCCCGATCGCCTGCGGGCGCTTCATGGGCGGACGCGAATACGCCACCATCGCGGGCAGCGCCGGCAATCCGGACCTTGGCGCGATCGAGCGCGTCATCGCCTCGGGCGCCATGGCCCTCCCCTGCTTCTCCGGGCAGGGCGGCCCCTATGCGAGGACGAATGGCGTCATTCGCGGCGACGTCGCAACGCGCGATCGGGCGGCACTCGCAACGCTCTATTGCGCGCTGGTCGCCGACCTGATGCTGACGCGCATGGGCGCCAGCAGCGGCGATCTCATCGTCGAAGGAACCTTCGCCGGCAATCTTCCCTTCTGTCAGACACTGGGCGCGCTGCGGACGCGGCAGCGCATCTTCGCTGCGCGCGACGCCGCAGGCACGGCGCGCGGTGCCGCGATGCTTGCGCATTGGCCGCCATCCTATTCCATCACGGCTCCGACCCCCGTCGAAACGATCTCGATCGCAGGCCTCGATGCCTATCGTGAGGGCTGGACGGCAGCGCTCCCCTCACGAGCGCTATGACAGCCCAAGCGCTCTGCTCCACCTTGCGCACCAATGCCTCGCGACGGACTTCGCGCCAGTTAGGTCATCCGAATCCAGGTGCCGTTGCCTGCCGAGGACTTCACCGCAGCATCGATGAACTTCACACCTGCCAGGCCATCCTCGACGGTCGGGAAAATCACCTCAGGATCCGGCTTCACGTTCGCTCTTGCCGCGTGGATGGCGCGCGCGGCCTCGGCGTAGATTGTTGCGAAACCTTCGAGGTAGCCCTCGGGGTGGCCCGAAGGGACGCGGGTGACACGAGCCGCCTCACCCATGGCGCCGGCGCCGCCGCGGGTCAGAAGCTGCTTGGGCTGGCCGTACGGCGTGAACCAGAGTTGGTTCGGATGCTCCTGCGCCCATTCGAGCCCGGCTTTGCTGCCGTAGACGCGCAGCGTGAGGCCGTTCTCATTGCCGACCGCGACCTGACTAGCCCACAGCATTCCCTTCGCCCCGCCCTTCCACTTCAGGAGGATCTGGACATCGTCATCGAGACGCCGCCCCTCGACAAAGGTCGACAGCTCCGCGAGCAGTTCGTCGAGCGCGAGCCCCGTGACGAAGCAGGCGAGATTATAGGCGTGGGTGCCGATGTCTCCGATGCAGCCGCCGGCGCCGGACCGGGCCGGGTCCGTCCGCCACGCCGCCTGCTTGTGGCTGCTTGCTTCCAGTCGCTCGGTCAGCCAATCCTGGAGATATTCGGCCCGGACCAGCCTGACTTCACCGAGGTCGCCATTCGCGATCATGGCGCGCGCCTGGCGAACCATGGGATAGCCCGTGTAATTGTGCGTCACCACGAAGACCCTGCCCGTCTTCCTGACCAACGCCACCAGCTCCTCGGCCTCGGCGACCGTCGTCGTCAGTGGCTTGTCGCAGATGACGTGGATTCCGGCTTCAAGGAACGCCTTCGCGACCGGACTGTGCATGTGGTTGGGGGTTACGATCGAGACCGCCTCGATGCCGTCCGCCCGCGCAGCTTCAGCCTTCGCCATCTCCTCGAATGAGCCATAGGCACGATCATCAGCGATGCCGAGCTCCTTCGCTGAGGCCTTGGCTCGAACCGGATCGGACGCGAGCGCGCCGGCAACCAGCTCGAACCGGTCGTCGATGCGAGCGGCAATACGGTGGACGGCACCGATGAAGGCGCCCTGACCGCCGCCGACCATGCCAAGCCGGATACGACCGCGATCGCCGGCTTCCTTGCTTGCTTCGATGGTCATTCTCTTCTCCTCGCTCAGGAGATGCCGAGCATCTTGCGGTTCGCCGCGTCGTCGGTGCCGGAGCCTGCGAAATCGTCGAAGGCTTGCTCGGTGACGCGGATGATATGGCTCTTGATGAAGTCGGCGCCCTCGCGCGCCCCCTGTTCGGGATGCTTCAGCGCACACTCCCACTCGAGCACCGCCCAGCTGCCATAGTCGTTCTGCGTGAGCTTCGAGAAGATGGCGCCGAAATCGACTTGGCCATCGCCCAGAGAACGGAAGCGGCCGGCACGGTCGACCCAGCTCTGAAACCCGCCATAGACACCCTGGCGACCGGTTGGGTTGAACTCGGCGTCCTTGACGTGGAAGGCCCTGATGCGCTGGTGGTAGATGTCGATGTAGTCGAGGTAGTCGAGCTGCTGCAGAACGAAGTGTGACGGGTCGTAGAGCAGATTCGCGCGCACATGATTCTCGACCCGCTCCAGGAACATCTCGTAGGAGACGCCGTCGTGAAGGTCCTCGCCGGGGTGCATCTCATAGGCGAGATCGACGCCGTGCTCGTCGGCATAGTCGAGGATCGGCCGCCAACGCCTGGCAAGCTCGTCGAAGGCGGCTTCGACGAGGCCGGCCGGTCGCTGCGGCCACGGATAGACGTAGGGCCAGGCAAGCGCACCGGAGAACGTCGCCTGCGCGGTGAGTCCGAGCCGCCTGGAGGCCAGGATCGCGCGCTTGACCTGATCGATGGCCCACTCCGTGCGGGCCTTGGCGTCGCCACGCACTTCCGGCACGGCAAAGCCGTCGAATGCCGCGTCATAGGCCGGGTGAACGGCGACGAGCTGCCCCTGGAGATGGGTCGAGAGCTCGGTGATCGCCAACCCATGGCGCGCCGCGATCCCCTTCACCTCATCAGCGTAGTCCTGCGACTCCGATGCCCGCGTGAGGTCGAAGAGCCGTCGATCCCAAGTCGGAATCTGAACCCCCTCGTAGCCGAGCGAGGCCGCCCATCCGCAGATCGCGTCGAAGGAGTTGAACGGCGCCACGTCGCCGGCAAACTGAGCGAGGAATATCGCCGGTCCCTTGATCATCTTCATCGAATGCTCCCTTCATGCCCCGCCCCTTACTGGCTTCCGGGAGAGGTCATCGGACATCATCATCACATAGGAAGGCCTCGTCCCGCCTCACAATTCCCTTCGGATAAGCGACATCAGACAAGGCCCGCGCCTCCCGGCGCCCCCTCCTGCTTTGATATCGAATGGAAGTCCGGATGCACCACAGGTGGCATCTTCGCTGAGGCCATGACAGACCACCAACAAAGAAAAACCCCGGCAGTTTCCTGCCGGGGCTCTCCAATCAATCGGATGATTGATCTTAGAAGTTGCGCTGAGCGCGGAGCATCATGGTCAGCGAGTTCTGATCCTTCAGCTCGTAGGTCGCAGCCGGCTTCGCGAAGGCGGCAACAGCAGGGGCATTGATGGCGCCCGAGTACTTCTGGTCGAGCATCGTGTAGCTCAGGTCAGCCGTGAACGCCAGGTTCTTGACCGGGGTCCAGACGGTGTTGACACCGATCACGCCGATGTTGAAGTCCGGGTTGCAGGTCGAACCAGCGACGGCGATCGTGGCGAAGTTCGCGCAGATCAGGCCCTTGCTCGTGTTGCCGTAGCCCATATGAGCATAGCCACCGTAGATGGCGCTGGCCCAGTTCGGGGTCCAGTTGTGGGTGTAACCACCGCGGAAGCCCCAAGCCTTGGTCGTCTCGATGCCGGTGCCGGCGCCGAAGACGCCGTCAGTGATACCAGCGAAACCAACGCTCTGGTAAGCACCAGCTAGGCCAGTGCCGCTGTACATCGAGAAGTTCTGCGGCCACGAGATGTTGCCGAAGACGTAGTGAGCCGCACCGTCGGCGTAGACGGCCTGCATGTTGATCGAGTCACCCGCACCGGTCGGGATGTTCTTGATCGACAAGGCGCCCTGCACAGCCCAGCCCCACTTGTCGGCTGGGTGGTCGGTGGCCTCAGTCGCACCGTAGTACGCACTGTGGATATCGTGCGCGACAGCCGCGATCTGGAACAGACCCCAAGCCTGGTCAACACGAACCTGACCGACGATGTCGGGAGAACGGTTCGCACCCCAATCGTACGTGCCGTAGTTGCCCTGGATGAGGGCAGCGGCAGCATTCGCAGCAGCCGAAGTCGTAACAATGGCGCCTGCGCCGTTCACAGCACTGCTGGCCGCAAAGCCGGTCGCATTCCACAGGTTCGATTGACCGCCGCCATTGCCCGTCGTCTGATCCTGGATCGACACTGCGGCGGTGATGCCCTGGCCGAAGTCAGCCGTGTAGGTGGCCTGGTTCACACCGGTGACGAAGTTCGAGCCGCCCGGAATGGTATCGGGACCGCCAGCCGGATAGCCCGTCCACGGCGCATCGAAGATCGAGACGGTGCGACCGAAGGTGAAGCCAGCGAACTGGATGAAGGCGTGGTAGAGGCCGAGACCAGCGGCACCACCTGCAGCGGCTGACGGGTTGCTCGCGGAGACCGTTCCGGAGTCAACGCTGAACACCATGTCGGCGAAGGTGCGGACCACGCCGTACTCGGTTGCGGTGCGGGTATCGACCGTGAGGTCCATACGAGCGCGGCTGTAATAGTAGTTCGTCAGACGGTTGTTCGAGCCGCCGTTGAAGGTGCCCTGGCTAAACCGGAAGCCGTAGTCGTTAGCGCCGCCGAGGATCATGTCCGCGCGGACGTAACCACCCAGCTTGATGCAGGTGTCGGTGCCGGGGATGTAGTAGAAACCCGCACCGTACAGCGAGCAGATCTTCACGTATTCGACGGCCTTTGCCTTCAACGGAAGGTCGGCTGCCTGGGCTCCGCCAACGGCGAGCAGACCCGCCACTGAGCCGAGCAAAAGGCTCTTAAAGTTCATGTTAAACCTCCAAGTTGCTCTTCAGGGAAGGTCACTGACCCGGACGGCCAATTCCCCAACCCCCTCTAAATCACCGCCCTGGCCACCTTCGCGTCTTCGGACACACCCGCATGAACGCGAGGGACTTAAGCGAAAGACCTAAACGGGACGACCTTGGGATGCCCCCCTCCGTCGCCTGATCACCATGATCGATGGCCATTGCACACGCAACAACCGAACGGGCGCGAACAGCCTCGAATATCCCGAATCTGATCATGTGTTGCACAAAAATCACGCACCGACCGAGGCGCGAAAAATATCGCAACCTATTGATTCCCTGTTGGAAAAATTCATTCACAGCCTCGTTACAGCCCAAGGCGCAAACCGACCGCTCCGATGTGCATGCGGCCTGGATGGGTTGCGCGGGGCCCCTCCACGGCGTGGAAAAGCGAATCGAGCAGACCTGAAGAACCACTGCGATGCATCGCAACGGGCGATCCAAATATCGAACGAAGAAACAGGATTTCGGGGCGACGATCGCTGCAGAATCGCCAGTCGTTCAGGTTCCGCGCCGGGCAAGATCTCGCAGCCAGTGGCGGAAGGGCAACAATCGGGACCCCTAAATGCGACGGCGGGGTCGTGTCCGGCGTCGATCACTCCGAAGGTTTTCAGCCCCTCGCGTCCACTCACCGCCGGCCGGCCGGGTTCTCACCCGCGGTGAATCCGAGATCCAAGCGACTGGATGGCATCGGAAACATTGCCGGTTCCCCGCGCGTCCAAGGCGAAGTGCAGGACGATCGTCTGATCTCTTCAACTTTTGCGCGCAGGCGCTTGGATCGGCCCTGCCATGCACCGCCACAATCTGCCCGAGCCGGCCGCGGCCAGGCGGGCGGTACACTCATACGATGCTATTCCTTCTTCTCATCAAGCAGCTTGGCCACGCGCCGCAAGCCGAGCAGATAACCCTGATTGCCGAAGCCGGCGATAACCCCGTCAGCCCGTTTGGAGATGAACGAGTGGTGGCGGAATTCCTCGCGTTTGTGCACGTTGGAAATGTGCACCTCGATCACGACCCCCTCGAACGTGTTGAGAGCATCCAGGATGGCGACCGACGTATGGGTGAAAGCTGCCGGGTTCATCACGATGCCGGCAGCCGTCTCGCGCGCCTCATGAATCCAGTCGATCAGCTCGTATTCCCTGTTGGATTGATGGAAGCGAATCTCAAGGCCGAGCTCCTTGGCTAGCGCCCGGCAATCCCGCTCCACGTCCGCAAGCGTCTCGTGACCGTAGATGTGGGGCTGACGCTTTCCGAGCAAGTTGAGATTCGGCCCGTTCAGGACGTAGACAAGACGGCTCATGGAAGTACTCCGTTCAGTGATGGGCGAGGATTTCGCCAAGGAACTGCCTGGTGCGGGCGTGCTGCGGATTGCGGAAGAAGGCGTCGGGTGCGCCTTCTTCGATGATCTGTCCTTCAGCCATGAAGATGACCCGGTCGGCAACCTGGCGGGCAAAGCCCATCTCGTGGGTGACGCAAATCATGGTCATTCCGTCGTTGGCGAGGCCGATCATCGTATCGAGCACCTCCTTGACCATCTCAGGGTCGAGAGCCGAGGTCGGTTCATCAAACAGCATCACCTTCGGCTGCATGCAGAGCGCACGCGCGATCGCAACGCGCTGTTGCTGCCCGCCCGAAAGTTGAGCCGGATACTTCTCGGCCTGATCACCGATGCGGACGCGCTCCAGGTATCTTCGCGCGGTCGCCTCCGCCTCGGACTTGCTGATGCGGCGCGCGCGGATAGGCGCGAGCATGCAGTTCTGCAAGACCGTCATATGCGGAAAAAGATTGAAGCTCTGAAAGACCATGCCGACGTCCTGGCGAACCACATCAATAGCCTTGATGCTGTCGGCCAACCGATGCCCGTTCACCACGATACGGCCCTGCTGGATCGGCTCGAGGCGGTTGATGCAGCGGATGAGAGTCGATTTGCCCGAGCCGGACGGACCGCAGAGCACGATCTTTTCGCCCTTCCGCACCGTGAGATCGACATCGCGAAGCGCCTGGTACTCGCCATACCACTTCTGCACGCCTTTCATTTCGATCAGGATCTGATCCTGCATGGATTCCGCCTCCACCATCGAACGACGGCCGACGCGCACAGCGCGCCGGCCGCTCGCATTGACTATTGAACCGTGAACGGAACGCCGGGGACTGAGTCCGGGAAGATCGGAACGGGCGCCTTCATCCATTTGGCGTAGAAGCTGGCCAACTTGCCGTTGGTCTTGATCTGGTCGATGAACTTGTTGACCGTCTCGTTCCACTCCTTGTCACCCAGGCGGGTACAGGCGCCGTTGTACAGAGCCGTGAAGTGAAGCTTCGGCTCGAACCCAAGCTCGGGCTTTGCGGCGTTCAGACGCTGCGGGTAGAAGCTGTTTGCGCCGACGGCCTGGACCTGACCGGACAGCAGCGCCTGGATCGTGGCCGCGTCATCATCGAACCTGCGGATTTCGGTGCCCGCTGGCGCATTGTTGGTGACCTGGGTGTCCTGCGTGGAGGACCTCGGAACGCCGATCACGAACTTGGCCATGTCGGCATTGCTGTTGATCGGGGTGGCCTGGGCCGCGACAAGCGTGATCTCATTGGCAACATACGGCTTGGAATACTGCACCGCCTTTGCGCGTTCGGGCAGCATGGCCATGGTCGCGAACAGAATGTCTACGCGGCCTGTGGTGAGCGAGGGAATGCGATTGGCTACCGCCAGGGGGACGAACTCGGCCTTCACGCCGAGATATTCAGCGAAGGCGCGGCCCATGTCGGCATCGATGCCATCCTGCTTTCCCGAACTATCGACATAGCCCCACGGAGGATTGTCGCCCTGAATGCCGATAACGACGACGCCCTTCTTCTTCACGTCTTCCAACGTGCCGGCCTGCGATTTGCCAGCGGCCCCGATGGCCATCAGCATCAGCAGCGCGATGCCGAGCCGGCGACGATTGAGTGAAAGCAACATGAATTTTCTCCTCCTGGTGATGGCTTTATATGATTGGCAGGTGCGCCGTTCCTACCTTTGACTGGCCAAGGCGAGCCTGGCCTCCATCCGGCTGCCCCACCACGAGAGTGGCCAGCAGAGGACGAAATACATTGCGCCGACCACGCCGAAGACGAGCAACGGCTGGAAAGTCTGGTTCGAAACGATTTGACCGGCGCGGGCGAGCTCGATGAAGCCGACGATGGCGGCGAGCGAGGTACCCTTGATCAATTGCACGAGATAGCCGATGGTTGCCGGCAGCGAGATGCGGATCGCCTGCGGCAGCACGATGTCGCGCATGCGGGACGAATAGTGCAGCCCAAGCGCCATCGCCGCCTCGGTCTGCCCGCGCGGCACCGCCTGGATCGCTCCGCGCCAGATCTCGCCAAGGAAGGCGGAGGCGTTCACGGTGAACCCGATCGCCACCGCGACGAACGCGTCGAGCTTCAGCCCGGTCAACGCCAATCCGTAGTACACGACGAAGAGCTGCAGCAGCAGCGGCGTGCCCTGGAATATCCCGATGTAGACGCGGACGGTCCATTCGACCCACTTATGACCACAAGTGCGCAAAAGCGCGACGGCAAGGCCGGCGGTGCAGCCACCTGCGAAAGCGACGAGCGTCAGCAGCACTGTCCATTGCAGCCCACGCAACAGGAAGCCAAACTCGGGAAGACCAAAATGCGGTGCCATGATCTCCCCGTCAGCGTGTCGGATAGGAGAAGAAGCGGTGGGAGATGGCCGCAAAGCCCAGCATCAGTAGCCACGAGATCGCGAGATAGAGGAAGGTGACGGAAAAATAGACTTCGAAGCTGCGGAACGTGTCGCTTTCGATGCGCTGCGCAACCGACGTCAATTCGTAGGCCGATACCGCCGAACAGATCGATGAGGTCAGCGTCAGCATGATGAATTGCCCTGTGAGCGAGGGGTAGATCGCACGAAGCGCGGGCTTGAGCACGATGAAACGGAACACTTGCCCTTTGTGCAGTCCGAGCGCGTAGCCGGCCTCTATTTGCCCCTTGTGAATGGATTGCACCCCGCCGCGGATGATCTCGATGGCGTACGCGCCGCCATTGACGCCGAGTGCGATAATGGCAGTAGCGGTTGGATTGAGCTTCAACCCGATGAGCGGCAAGGCGAAGAACAGAAAGAATATCTGCACCAGGAAAGGCGTATTGCGCACCATCTCGACGAAGCCGATCACGAGGGCACGTAGCCAGGCCGCTTTCGAATCGCGCGCCGCGACGCCCGCGACACCGATCATCATCGCGAGCGTCATGCCGGCAAGTGCCAGGCCCAACGTACCCGCACAGCCCCACAGCAGCGCGGGCATCGCATGCCAAACCACCGAGAAATCGAGCGTGTAGCCCATCTTGCGTTTCCTCTCGGGCGTTGTTCGTGCCGCTCGCCCATCGGCCTGACGTCATCCTCCCAGTGATGCGAACGTCGCGAAGAAGACGTCTGGATCAGGTGCGATGTCCGTGAACAGGCGGAATGCTTCGGTGCCCTGGTAGATCGCCATGCCGGCGCCATCGAGCGTGCGGCAGCCGAGGGTGCGGGCCGCGCGCAGCAGCGCGGTTTCCAGCGGGAAGTAGACGATCTCAGCGACCCACAGATCGGGACGCAGCAGGGCCGTCGGCAGCGGCGTCCCTGGATATTTGTCCATGCCGATCGGCGTCGCGTTGACGATTCCGTCTGCAGCAGCCACAGCCGCCTCGACATCCTGGCCAACCTTTAAGCGCCCTTCTTCAAATCGGGGGGACAATCCGTCGACCACGCTCTGCGCCTTGACCGGGTCGATGTCTATGATGGTCAGTTCCTGCACGCCGAGCTTCATGAGCGCGAAAGCGACCGCCGAGCCTGCGCCCCCCGCACCGAACTGAACGACGCGACGAAGCGACGCACCTAGCATGTTGCGACGAAAGTTCTCGGCGAAGCCGAACCAGTCGGTGTTGTGGCCAGTCATTCGACCGTTCCTGATGACCACGGTGTTCACGGCACCAAGCGCCTTTGCGTCGGGCGAGAGCTCGTCCAGGAGTGGAAGGATCGCCTGCTTGCACGGATGGGTCACGTTCAACCCGTCAAAGCCCATCCGCTTTGCGGCCCTGAGCAATTCCGGCAAGGTCTTCACGCCGAGCTTCAACTCGGACAGATCGATCTTCTTGTAGAGATAGCGGATGCCGGCGGCGTCAGCGGCGGCTTCGTGCATGGGCGGCGTGCGGGACGCAGCAATGCCGCTGCCGATCAGACCAACGAGAAAGCTGGATTTGGGAGGCATGTTCGGGATCGCTCGTCAGCTCAAAGGGACAGTCAACTCGGCGATGACCTGAGCCGTGCCGGGTCGAACCCCCCGCCACCAGGCAAAAGCTTCCGCCGCCTGCTCCACCAGCATTCCGACGCCATCGGCCAGCTTGGCTACGCCTCCGACATGGGCCGCTTGCAGAAAGGAAGTCAATCCCTTGCCATAGGCAAGCTCGTAGGCCAGCTCCGCACCGCGGAAGACATTGCCCGGAAGTGGCGGCATCTCACCGCGCAGGCTGGCCGACGTCGCGTTGACCACGACGTCATACCCCTTGGTAAGATCGGCCAGTTCAGCATAACCGCTGACGATCAGGGGACCATAACCGGCAAACTCTTCGGCCAAAGCCACAGCCTTTGATAAGGTACGATTGACGAGCACCAACTCGGACGGCTCCTGGCGCAGGAACGGCAGCAGCGCGCCACGCGCCGCGCCGCCGGCACCGAGAATCAGGACGCGGCGTCCGGCCATTCTTACGCCGAGATTGACCGTGATGTCACGCACCAGGCCGACACCGACGAAATTCTCGCCAATGATCCGATCGCCGACGAACTTCAGGCAGTTTACGGCGCCAGCTCGGTCGGCGCTCTCGGATAGCTCGTTTGCGTAGGCGAAGGCATCGAGCTTGAACGGAGCGGTGATGTTCAGCCCCTTGGCCCCCTCTGCCCGGAATTGATCAACCCGCTCGCTGAAGCCGTTGAGGGGCCCCTCGATCGCCTCATAGACAAGGTCCTGTCCCGTCATTCTGGCGAAAGTGCCATGGATGAGAGGTGATTTGCTGAAGCCGATCGGATTGCCGATCACCGCATAACGGTCGCTCATCGCTCACTCCTGCACTGCGACTTCGTTGAAGAGGACGCCGTCGCGCACCATCGCCTCGATGGTTTCGGCCGCCACTCCCAGCGAGGCGGCAATGCGGCGATTGTCCTGGCCGAGCAGCGGCGCTGGGGTCCGCACGGTGGTGTCGCAATCGGAGAAGCGGAAGGGCAGGTTCGGCAGCGTCACCTTGCCGAGCACAGGATGCTCCTGCTCGACCAGCATGCCACGCGCGTGGATCTGCGGATCCTTCACCACCTCTTCGATGGTCTGCACGGGAGCAGACGGCACACCTGCTTCCTCAAGTGCCGCAAGACAGGCGTCCCGGGAGGGCTGCGACAGCGTCCAGTTGCGCACAATCTCCATCGCTTCAGCGTAGTGGGCGTTGCGCGCGGCAGGGGTGGTGAAGCGTTGGTCGGAGGCCAGATTGTCTCCCCCGATCAGGCTCGCCAATCGTCTCCACGCATCATCGACTTGCGCGGCGACGACGAGATTGCCGTCCTTTGCCGGAAAGACGCCATAGACGGTCGAGTCCGGCTGTCCGCTTCCGGTCTGCTTCGGCAGGTCCGTCCCGCCAGAGAAGAAGTAACGCTGCACCGCATAATCGTGCATCGAGACCATGCAGTCGTATAGCGCGAGATCGATGTGCTGGCCGCGCCCGGACGACGCGCGGCCGACCAGCGCGGCATTGACGGCGGCCACACCGTGAATGCCGGTGTACATGTCCGCCAACGGCATGCGAAGCAGCGGGGGCGCTTCGCCGGGGGTGCCGAGTTGTGCCAAGGCACCCGACATCGCCTCTGCGATCAGGCCGAAGCCCGGACGATCGGCATAGGGACCGGTGTGGCCATAAGCCGAGACCGAGCAGTAGATCAGTCTGGGATTGCGCGCCGACAACGCCTTGTAACCGAGCCCGAGGCGCTCGAGTGCGCCGGGGCGGTAGTTCTCGATGAAGACGTCGGCCGTGTCGACGAGCTTCATCATCATGTCGAGACCGCGCGAATCGCGCAGATCGATGCACAATCCCTGCTTCCCCATGTTCTGCTGCAGGAAGTAGCCGGATTGTCCGTCCTTGAAATACCCGTGAGCGCGGCCCGCATCGCCTTCCTTCGGACGCTCCACCTTGATGACCTCAGCGCCCATCGCAGCGAGGCAACGGCCCATGAACGGACCTGCCAGGAAATGGCTGTAGTCGATGACGCGAATGCCTTTGAGCGGCAGATCTTGCGCGGTCATGCCTGTGCTCCTGCGGCTTCGGTCTTCGGGCGCATCGGAATCATCAACCTGTGTTCGCCAAGTTGCACCACTTCGCCGCGCTGATTGATCAGCTCCGATGGCAGCACCACGATGCCCCACCCTTCCCGCTTTGTTGCGCGCATCGAGCCGACGCGGAACTTCACGTGCACGGTGTCGCCGAGCTTGATCGGCAGCTTGAAATCCCAGGTCCAACCCAATGACATTCCCGGGAGGAAGCGATAGTCGGCGCGGGTCTTCAAACCATCGGCGAGCGACAGACCAAACAGCCCGTGCGCGACGCGCGTGCCGAATGGCGTGGTCTTGGCGTACTCCTCGTCGACATGAACAGGCGTGAAATCACCCGTCAGTTCGGCATACGCATTCACCATCGCTTCGGTCACCGTCACTGCGGGGGTGACGCATTCGTCACCGACCTTGGCATCGTCCCAGTAGCGTTCGTCGGTCATATCGCTTCTTCCTCATGCCCGTGGATTGATCGCCAGCGCCGCTTCCACCGCGCCCGCACTGGCTTGCAAGATTTCGACGTTCAGCCCGCCCGGCAGTTCGAGCCAGTTCGGTCCGGCGGGCAGTGCTTTGGCACCCCACGCGGCGGCGCGGGCGAGCACACCTTCGTAATCGTCGACCATGATGCCGAGATGGGCGAGACGCCCCTCCGGTCCGACGAAGAGCGGATTGTCGATCAGTTGCACGCTTCCGAGCACCCAGACCTGACGCGGGCGCGCACCATCAGCCGGTTGCTCATCGCGAATAGCGAGACCAAGCACCTCGCGAAAGAAGGCGACGTGACGATCAACGTCAGGCACCCGGATCGCGACGTGTTCGACGTAGGCACGGGGCAACGACATCGTCTCAGGCCTTTCCCGGATAGTCGCTGCGGGCGTATTCGAGCCCTTTGACCAATGCGACGAGGGTAGAATTGACGGGGGTCGGTACGTTGAGCTTGGCACCCCAACGCACGACCGAGCCGTGAATGTAATCGATCTCAGTCAGGTTGCCGGACTGCAAGCTCTGCAACATCGACGTCTTGAACTCGGGCGGAAGTCCGGCAGACGCCATCGTCCAGGCCTGCCGCGGATCCGCAATCGAGATCTTCACGCCGGCCGCCTGCGCCACCGCGATCCCCTCCGAGATTGCGGCCAGTGCGCAATCTTCCAGGATCGGCAACGAATAGAGGCCGCCATAGGTCAGCCCGGTAACGGCGGTGATTCCTCCTCCGGCGACGTTGATGAACAACTTGTCCCACATCGTGCCCAAGATGTTGTCGCTGAGCAGCGTGAGAATGCCGGCACGATTGAACGTTTCGGAGATTCGTCGTGCGCGTTCCGTCAAACGACCATCGAGCTCGCCGATGATGGTTTCCTTGCCGATCACGCCCGAGCGAACATGACCAGGGCCGAGCAACACGCCGCCAACATAGGTCTTGCCTGCCATGACACGGTCGGGACCGACTTCCTCCGACAGAATGTCCTCGTGACCAAGCCCGTTTTGAAGCGACATCACGACAGTCTGCGGCCCAATGATCGGCGCAGCTGCGCGAATGGCATCTCGCGTGTGGTAGGATTTGACCAGTACGATGACGAGGTCCGCCTCGACCCCCACCTGGGTCGCGGAGGTGCACGCAGTAACCTTCACGACGGTCTCGATGCCACCTTCGAGCAACCTGAGGCCACCGGCATTGATCGCGTCGATATGCGCCTGGAACGGATCGATGAGCCAGACCTCGGCCCCGCCACGTGCCAGCGTGCCGCCGATGGTGGAGCCCAAGGCCCCCGCTCCGATAAAGCAGATCCTCATCTGAACGCTTCTCCCGCGCCTTGCCTGGCGTTGGAAGCGAGGTAGCAGGCTGACCTATATTTGGATATACTATGATCCTTATAATCGTTATTGTGATTTGCAATGAAGCTTCAGGATCACGCCGAGACCAATCTGCTGGACCCGCGCCTGCTCAGGCTGTTCGACGCATTGTTCACCACGGGCAGCGTCACCAAGGCAGCCGAGAAGCTCGGTCAAAGTCAGCCGACCATTTCGATCTGGCTGGCGCGCTTGCGAAAGGAATTGGACGATCCGCTCTTCATCCGGTCGGCGGAGGGGATGCTGCCGACGCCGCGCGCCGAGGCTCTCATCGGCACGGCCAGACAGGCGCTGGAAATGCTGCGTCGCCTGGCGGAGCTTCGCATCGACTTTGATCCGGCGATCGCAAAGCGCCGTTTTACCATCTGCATGACGGATGGAAGCCACGTCACGCTGCTTCCGGCCATCCTCGCTCACGTTCGCAGCGTCGCGCCGGGCATCCGCATCGAGGCGGCACAGATCGGCGCGGACACCCCACGGATGCTACAATCCGGCGAAGCCGATCTGGCGCTCGGCTACATCTCGGATCTCGACGCGGGACACTTCCAGCAGGCACTCTTTCCGCAGGATTGGGTCTGTCTGGCGAATGCGAGACATGCCCGGATCCGGGACCGCATCACCGCAAAGGACTTCAGGCGCGAGGCGCACGTCCTCATACACTCCGGCACTGGACATCAGTTGCTGGCGGACGCACTAAAGGAGCAGCGGATGGTCCTTGACGTTGTGCTCGAGCTCCCCGGTTTTTTGGGGCTTCCCACAATCGTCGGGACGACTGATCTGATCGCCACCCTTCCAAGGCACATCGGTGAAACGTTGGCTCATTATTACGGACTGCGCGTGTTCGACTGCCCGCTGCCGATCGCCGGGTTTACGGTGAAGCAATATTGGCACGCCCGCTTCCATCACGACCCGGCAAGCCAATGGCTGCGTGGCGTGTGCGGGGAGCTTTTCCAGCAGCAGGACGTGCGGGGTCTGCATCGTTCAGGTCGGCCGAAGAAACGAAAGCCACGCGATTTGCAGCCGTAGTGGAGCGCTTGATGAGGGCGGAAGCTAAGCAGCCAACTGCTGCTGCTACCGCCGTCGCATCAGATCAACCGGCACTTGCCGCGCAATGAACTAGTAGTTCGTGGCGTTCTTCTCGTTGGGAATGCCTTCGATCGGGCATTCAGCGGTTCCTACGGTCGGGCGGGTCATTGCCTCGACCATATCCCGGGTGCCTTCGGGGTCGGCGATCCACTTCGAATAGAAGTCATAAGGACAGGCTGCGAGGCCCTTCGCGCTTTCGCCCGAATTGATCGTTCCGGTGTAGCCACGATGCAGCAGCTTGAAGAGATGGTTCTGCGACTGGTTGTTGCGGCGGGCATCGCGGATAAGGCTCTTCGACAGGCCGGCGTACTGGATGCCATACTCCTCCTCGCCGGTCTCACCAAGCGTCCGGCCATCGAAGCCGACGATCGCTGAGTGACCGAAATAGGAGTAGACGCCATCGAAGCCCGCGGCGTTGGCCACCGCGACATAAACATTGTTGGCCCAGGCCATCGCCTTCGAGATCATCACCTGCTGCTCCTTGGCCGGATACATATAGCCTTGGCAACGCACGATCAGCTCTGCGCCCTTCATCGCGCAGTCGCGCCAGATCTCCGGATAATTGCCGTCGTCGCAGATGATCAGACTGATCTTCAGCCCCTTCGGGCCTTCCGAGACATAAGTGCATTTGCCCGGATACCAGCCCTCGATCGGCACCCACGGCATGATCTTGCGATACTTCTGCACGATCTCGCCGTTGTCGTTCATCAGGATCAGCGTGTTGTAGGGCGCCTTGTGCGGATGCTCCTCATGGCGCTCGCCGGTCAAGGAGAACACGCCCCATACCTTCGCCTTGCGGCAAGCTTCGGCAAAGATCGCAGTCTCTTCGCCCGGCACCTGCGAGGCGGTCTCGTACATCTCCTTGGCGTCGTACATGATGCCGTGGGTCGAGTATTCCGGAAAGATCACGAGATCCATGCCGGGCAGACCGAGCTTCATGCCCACGACCATGTCGGCAATCTTGCGGGCGTTGTCGAGCACCTCGGCCTTGGTATGCAGCCGCGGCATTTTGTAGTTGACGACGGCAACGCCGACCACGTCATTGCTGGAAGAAATGTCACCATGAAGCATTTGAAAACGCCCTTCGGTTCTGGTTCGAGCTTCTGATCCGTTGCGGTCCGCGTCAGTGGCTGATCATCCAGGGCCGCGCGGTCGGGAAGCCGACAGCGCCGCTCTTGCTCTTCGTCACGAGCCGTCCCGGTTTCTTCTTGCTGCCGGTCCCGCAGCAGCCGCAGCCCGGACCATGGGTGGCCTTGTACTGGTCGAGCGTCTTCGGCGCGTGCTTGCTGCGCTCGTTGGTGGCGTGCGCCTTGCGCTTGTCACCGGGCATGCAGAAGAACGCCGGCGCGGTGAGGATCACGCGCGGCGATTCCATCTCGCAGCGCGGACAATCCTGCGGCGCGTCGCATTCGGCCATCGGACGCATATCGGTGAACGGGCCGCAATCATTGCAGAGATATTCATAGACGGGCATGGTCGCTCTCTTCGCTGTAGCACGTCTGACGCGGGACGCATCGCCCCGCATCCGTTTCGCATGGGGGCTACTTGTCAGGTGAGATCGGCATCTGCACATCGCCCGTGATGTGCTTCACCGGCCCGGCGGAGGACGGCATCACGTCGAAGTCGAATATCTCGGTCGGCAGCCATAGCGTGGCGCAGGCGTTGGGCACGTCGACCACGCCCGAGATGTGACCCTGGCACGGCGCCGTGCCGAGGATCGAATAGGCCTGCGCGCCGGAGTAGCCGAATTTCTTCAGATACTCGATCGCGTTCAGGCAAGCCTGGCGATAAGCGATGTGAACGTCGAGGTAATGCTGCTTGCCAGCCTCGTCGACCGAGATGCCTTCGAAGATCAGATAGTCCTTGTAGTTCGGCGTGATCGGCGACGGCTTGAACACGGGATTCTTGATGCCGTATTTCGCGACGCCGTCCTTGATGATGTCGACCTTGATGTGCAGCCATCCGGCCATCTCGATCGCGCCGCAGAAGGTGATCTCGCCGTCGCCCTGGCTGAAATGCAGATCTCCCATCGAGAGGCCGCCGCCGGGAACGTAGACCGGGAAGTAGATCTTCGAGCCGCGCGACAAATCCTTGATGTCGCAATTGCCGCCATGCTCACGCGGCGGCACGGTACGGGCGCCCTCGAGACCGATCTTGGCCTTGACGTCACCCTTGGCCTGGCCGGCATGCGCGGTCGGCGCGAACGGCGGGTTGGCAAGGCCCGGCACACGGGTCGGGTTGGTCGCGATCAGCTCGGCTTCTCGCGCGTTCCAGGCCGCGAGCATCTTGGCGTCGGGCAGACAGCCAATCAGGCCAGGATGGATCAGACCGGCGAAATTCACGCCGGGCACATGACGTGACGAGGTGTAGAGACCCTTGATGTCCCAGATCGACTTCTGCGCCAACGGGAAGTGATCGGTCAGGAAGCCCCCACCATTCTGTTTGGAGAAGAAGCCGTTGAAGCCCCACAGGCTCTCCTTCAGCGGACCAACGTCGAGCAGATCGACGACGAGAAGGTCGCCGGGCTCAGCCCCCTTGACGCCGATCGGACCGGACAGGAAGTGCACGATCGACAGGTCGATATCGCGAACGTCGTCGGCCGAGTCGTTGTTCTTGATGAAGCCGCCGGTCCAGTCGACGGTTTCGATGATGAAATCGTCGCCCGGGCTGACCCACTCGACGATCGGAACCTCCGGATGCCAGCGGTTGTGGATCTTGTCGTTTTCATAGGCCGATTTGGTGAGATCGACCTTGATCAGTGTCTCTGGCATCGAGATGTTCCCCTTGGTTCTACTGGTCAGACAGACAGGAATTTCGAGATCTGCGCGGCATCGACGCCGTCGCGCGGATCGTCACGCACAATCTCGCCGTTCTCGATCACGAGCACGCGGTCGGCGATGTCCAATGCGAAGCTCAGGACCTGCTCGGAGACGACGATCGACAGGCCCCGCTCATCGCGGATGCGCTTCAACGTGCGCGCCATCTCCTTGATGATCGACGGCTGGATGCCTTCGGTCGGCTCGTCCAGCAGCAACACTTTCGGCTTGGTGGCGAGCGCGCGGGCGATCGCCAGTTGCTGTTGTTGGCCGCCGGAGAGATTGCCGCCGCGGCGGCCCTTCATCTCCAGGAGCACGGGAAACAGCTCGTAGATATCCTCCGGCACTTCCGAGCCGCCGGAGACGACGAGGCCGGTCTCGATGTTTTCCTTCACCGTCATGGTGGAGAAGATCATGCGGCCCTGCGGCACATAGGCGAGACCCTTGGCGACCCGGTCGTAGCTCGGCAGCGATCCGAGCTCGGCGCCGTCCATGGTCACCGAGCCGCTCTTGGTCGGCACGATCCCCATCAGCGACTTCATCAGAGTGGTCTTGCCCATGCCGTTGCGGCCCATGATCGCGACGATCTCGTTAGGCGCGACCGAGACGTTGAGGCCGTGCAGCACCTCGCTCTGGCCGTAGGCGACGTGAAGATCATTGATTGCCAGCATTGATGTCGCTCCTTAATGGCCGAGGTAAACTTCGATCACTTTCGGATCGTTCTTCACCTTCTCCATGGTGCCCTCGGAGAGAATCTGCCCCTGGTGCAGCACCGTAACCTTGTGAGCGATGTCCTCGACGAATTTCATGTCGTGCTCGATGACGAGCACCGAGCGATCCTTGATGAGGCGGTTGAGCAGCTCGGCGGTCTTGGCCCGCTCGGAGACGCTCATGCCGGCGACAGGCTCGTCGAGCATCAGCAGGTCCGGATCCTGGATCAGCAGCATGCCGATCTCGAGCCACTGCTTCTGGCCGTGGCTGAGCAGCGCCGCGCTCATGTTGAGCCGGTCCTTCAGGAAGATCATCTCCGCGATTTCATGGACGCGATCGCGGACGGCGGCATCGCGGGTGAAGGTCAGCGCGCCGAAGACGGTGCGGCCGCGCGGATAGGAGATCTCCAGATTCTCGAACACCGTGAGATCGTCATAGATCGACGGCGTCTGGAACTTGCGGCCCACGCCGGCCTTGACGATCTGGTTCTCCTTCAGCTTGGTCAGGTCCTTGCCGCGAAACTCGATCGAGCCCGACGTTGCTTTGGTCTTGCCGCAGATCAGGTCGAGCACGGTGGTCTTGCCGGCGCCGTTTGGACCGATGATGACCCGGATCTCGTTTTCCTCGACATAGAAGGAGAGATCGTTGACCGCCTTGAAGCCGTCGAAGGAGACGGTCAGGCCGGAGACCGCGAGCAGGAATTCCTTGGGCTGATGACCGACGAGCATAAGATCCTCCTCACTCTGCGGGTGCGCCGTCGGCGACCGAATTCTCGGTCCAGCCGGCCTTCGGCTTGCGCACACCGACCAGTCTGCTGATCCGCGGCTGGACGTAATCTCCCCAGATGCCCGCGAGACCGTTCGGGAATGCGAGCACCACTGCGATGAACAGGCCACCGAGGCCGAACAGCCAGAGCTCGGGGAACGACTCGGAAAGGCTGGTCTTGGCGAAGTTCACCAAGATCGTTCCGTAGACCGCGCCCAGGATCGAGAGGCGGCCGCCGACCGCGGTGTAGATCACCATCTCGATCGAGGGCACGATGCCGACAAAGGACGGCGACATGAACCCGACATTGAGCGCGAACATCGCGCCTCCGATCGCGGCGAAGATCGCGGCGATGCAGAAGGCGAAAATCTTGAAGTTGGCGACGCTGTAGCCCGAGAACCTGACACGGTCTTCCTGATCGCGCATCGCCACCAGGATGCGGCCGAGCTTGGAGTGGCGGACGAACTGCGCGATGAAGATGCAGGCGAACAGCAGGCCAACTTCGAAGAAATAGAGTACGATCTTGGCGTGGTCGGGACGGATGTCCCAGCCTTTCAGCGTGCGCAGATCGGTCATGCCGTTGATGCCGCCGGTGTAGCCCTGCTGCCCTACGATCAGGATGGTCAGGATCGCCGCGACCGCCTGCGTGATGATCGCGAAATAGGTGCCGCCGACGCGGCGCTTGAACATCGCAGCACCGATGACGAGGGCGAAGATGCCCGGCACCAGGATCACGGCGGCGATGGTGAAGGTCAGACTGTGGAAGGGCTTCCAGAAGAACGGCAGCGCGGTGATCTGGTTCCAGTCCATGAAATCGGGAATGCCCGGCGTCGACTGGATCTTGGTGTTCTCGACACTCGACGCCTCGAGCTTGAGAAACATCGCCATGCAGTAGCCACCGAGACCGAAGAATACGCCCTGGCCCAGACTGAGAATGCCGCCATAGCCCCAGCAGATCACGAGCCCGAGCGCGACGAAGGCATAGGTCAGGTATTTGGCAACCAAGTTGAGACGGAAGACGTCGAGGCAGAGCGGCAGGATCACGACAAGAAAGACGCCGAGCACCAGGATGCCGATCAGCTCCGAACGCGAGGTAAAGCGACTGTCGTTCATGGGTTCAGCCCCCTGCACTTTCGTTATTTGCGGACCTTGAGGGCGAACAGACCCTGCGGCCTCAGCATCAGAATTCCGACCACTGCGAGCAGCGTCAGCACCTTCGCCATCGAACCCGACATGAAAAACTCGAGCGTCGACTGGGTCTGCGAGATCGAGAAGGCCGAGGCGATGGTGCCAAGCAGGCTGGCGGCGCCGCCGAACACGACGACGAGGAAGGTGTCGACGATGTAGAGCTGGCCTGACGTCGGGCCGGTCGAGCCGATCATGGTGAAGGCGCTGCCGGCGACGCCGGCGATGCCGCAACCGAGTGCGAAGGTGTAGCGGTCGACCTTGGCGGTGTTGATACCGACGGCCCCGGCCATAATGCGGTTCTGCACGACGGCACGCACCTGGCGCCCCCAGCGCGACATGAACATGACATAGGCGACGCCGATCGTAATAAGCACCGTCAGGCCCATCACGAAAACGCCGTTGATCGGCACCTCGATGGAGTCCGTGACTCGCAGCGAGCCCAGCATCCACTGCGGCAGCTCGACACCGACCTCGCGCGCGCCGAAGATCGAGCGATAGGCCTGCTGCAACATCAGACTGAGGCCCCAGGTCGCGAGCAACGTGTCGAGCGGACGCTTGTAGAGATGCCTGATCAGCACCCATTCGACCAGCATCCCGAGCGCGCCGGAGGCGAAGAAGGCCAATATCATGGCGAGAAAGAAGTAGCCGCTGAACAGGCCGGGCAAATAGGTCTGGAAGAGATTCGACGTCATCCAGGTGACGTAGGCGCCGAGGATCATGAACTCGCCATGGGCCATGTTGATGACGCCCATCTGGCCAAAGATGATCGCAAGCCCCAGCGCCATCAGCACGTAGACGGAAAACAGGATCAGGCCGGCAAAGCCCTGCATGACGAAGATCGAGCCGAGGTCGCCAATCGAGTAGTCGCCGAACATCTGATTTCTCCATCGAGGGACAAGGTCCCGCGTCGCGAGCAAATTCGCGACGCGGGGGTCGTGAGACGCGGATTGACGGTCCGCGTCAGGGAGCTGTTGCTCGGGGGAAAAATCGCCGGGCTTATTGGTAGCCCTTCGGGAACGGATCGGGCTCGACCAGATCGGCGGTCTCGTAGATCAGCTCGAACTGACCATCGAGCTTGGCGCGGCCCACGCGGGTCTTGGACCAGAGATGATGATTCTCATGGATGCGTACGTAGCCTTCCGGCGCGCCCTTGAACTCGACGCCGGGCGATGCCGCCGCGATTTTGTCGATGTCGAACGAGCCGGCCTTCTCGACCGTCAACTTCCATAACCACGGGCCGAGATAGGCAGCCTGGGTGACGTCTCCGATCACCGTCTTCTCGCCCCACATCTTCTTGAACGCCGGGACGAACGCCTTGTTGTTGGGATTGTCGAGCGACTGGAAATACTTCATGCACGCGTAGGCGCCTGCGATGTTCTCGCCGCCGATGCCGTCGATCTCGTCCTCCGTCACCGAGATCGTGAGCAGCGCCTGCTTGGACAAATCGATGCCGGCCGCCTTGAGTTGCTTGTAGAAGGCGACGTTGGAGCCGCCGACCACGTCCGTGAAGATGACGTCGGGTTTGGTCAGCTTGATCTTGTTGATCACCGAATTGAACTGGGTGTTGCCGAGCGGGTAATATTCCTCGCCGACGACCTTGCCCTTCAGCACGTTCTCGACGTGCTTGCGCGCAATCTTGTTCGAGGTGCGCGGCCAGATATAGTCCGAGCCGATGAAGAAGAACGATTTGGCGCCCTTCTCCTTGGCGATCCAGTTCAGGCCGGCGAGAATCTGCTGGGTGGCTTCCTGCCCGGTGTAGATCACGTTCTTCGACTGCTCGAGACCCTCATAGAAGGTCGGGTAATAGAGCATGCCGTTATACTGCTCCATGACCGGCAGCACCGCCTTGCGCGAGGCCGAGGTCCAGCAGCCCATGATCGCTGCGACCTTGTCGTTGACCAGCAGCTTCTTGGCTTTCTCCGCAAACGTGGGCCAGTCGCTGGCGCCATCTTCCTGGATGAACTTGATCTTGCGGCCGAGCACGCCACCGGCAGCGTTGATCTGCTCGATCGCGAGCTTCTCGGCTTCGATCGAGCCGGTCTCCGATATCGCCATCGTGCCGGTGGCCGAGTGCAAGATGCCGACCGTCACCTCGCTATCGGTGACTGCGAGGCCCGTGGTGTTGACCGCGGAAGTTGCAGGCGCCTGCGCATAGGACGATCGCGGAAGCATGGTTATCGCGGGAACCGCCGCCATTCCCATCAGCAGCTTGCGGCGGAATGCCGACTGCAGGCCCTTGTTTGTTTCGTCTGACATGAGCACCCCATTGGTTTGACAACGCGCTTATTGGTGAGGCGAGGATTGCTCAAAATTGTGCAACGCACAGATACGTGGGATTGCGTATACTGCACCGCAAAATAGCGACGTAGGTTTTTGGTACGGACTTTGCTGACGATCAACGCCGGCAACCGGGTCAGGAGTTTTGCGCAAGTGGCAGGGCGGCAGCGGATTGACCGCGTCAGGCGACAATACAATCAATGGGTCGCCAACCAGACGCTGGAAGACTATGCGCTGCGCTTTACCGCCAAAAGCGCACGGCGCTGGTCCGCCGCCCGCGTCGCCAACACCGCCCTCGGCGCAATCTCGTTCCTGGCGCTGGAAGCGATCGGCGGCACCATCACGCTGAACTACGGCGCCAGCAACGCGACAGCAGCAATTCTGGTCGTCAGCGTCATCATCTTCCTGTGCGGCCTGCCGATTGCCTATTATGCCGCAAAATGCGGCATCGACATCGATCTGCTGACCCGTGGCGCCGGCTTCGGCTATATCGGCTCGACAATCACCTCGCTGATCTACGCCTCCTTCACCTTCATCTTCTTCGCCTTCGAGGCCGTGATCCTGGCCGCCGCGCTCGAGATGTGCTTCGGCATTCCCCGCCCGCTCGGCTATCTCATCGGCGCCATCGTCATCATCCCGCTGGTGATCTACGGCATCACGCTGATCAGCCGATTCCAGCTGTGGACGCAACCGCTGTGGGTGATCCTGCATCTGCTCCCGTTCGCGGCGATCGCCTGGGCCAATCCGCATTCCTTCGCGGAGTGGCGGGGATTTGCGGGCGACCACGGCGATCCCAACGGCCATGTTGATCTGCTGCTGTTCGGCACTGCCGCCTCGGTGGTGTTCTCGCTGGTCGCGCAGATCGGCGAACAGGTCGACTTCCTGCGCTTCCTGCCGCGCGACCGCCGCACGTCGAAGACGTCATGGTGGATTGCGCTACTCTGCGCCGGTCCAGGCTGGATCATGTTCGGAGCGCTGAAACTCCTGCTCGGCTCGTTCCTCGCCTACTTCGCTCTGAGCCATGGCGTCGGCCTCGAACAGGCGGCCGAGCCGGCCAACATGTATCTCGAAGCGTTTCGCTATGTGCTGTCGCAACCCGAACTCGCACTGGCGCTGACCGGCACGTTCGTGATCCTGTCGCAAGTCAAGATCAACGTCACCAACGCCTATGCCGGCTCGATCGCCTGGTCGAACTTCTTCTCGCGCCTGACCCATAGCCATCCCGGCCGCGTCGTCTGGCTGGTCTTCAACGTCATCGTGGCGCTGCTGCTGATGGAGATCGGTGTTTACAAGGCGCTTGAGCAGACGCTCGCATTGTATTCCAACGTCGCGATCGCCTGGGTCGGTGCGCTGGTCGCCGATCTCGTCATCAACAAGCCACTCGGTTTGCGCCCGGCGCAGATCGAGTTCAAGCGCGCGCATCTCTACGACATCAATCCGGTCGGCGTAGGCGCCATGACGATCGCGACCATCGTCTCGATCTCGGCGTTCTACGGATTGTTTGGTCCGAGCGCGAAGGCTCTGTCGGCCTTCGTGGCGCTCGTCGCCGCCTTCGTTTCAGCGCCCCTGATCGCATGGGCAACCGACGGCAAATACTACATCGCTCGCAAGCCGAAGCGGAGCTGGCAGAACGTCGAGGCGATCCGGTGCTGCATCTGCGAGCATTCGTTCGAGCCGGAGGACATGGCGTCCTGCCCCGCCTACGCCGGACCGATCTGCTCGCTGTGCTGCTCGCTCGACGCCCGCTGCCATGATCTCTGCAAGCCGCACGCACGGGCCGGTGCGCAGATATCGGGGGCGCTCGGCAAGTTGCTGCCCGAAACGATATATGCGCGGATCAACTCGCAGTTCGGCCAATACATCGGCGTGTTCGCCGTCTCGGCCGGCCTGGTCGGGCTGACGCTGGGGCTGATTTACCTGCAGACCTCGGCCACCCTACACGCGGACGCATTGCTGGCTGATGTGCTGTGGAAGGTGTTCTTCGCACTGATTATCATCATCGGCGTGGTCGTCTGGCTGTTCGTGCTGGCGCAGCAGAGCAGGCGCGCCGCTGAGGAAGAGACACGGCGGCAGACCGCGTTGCTGATCCAGGAGATCGACGCGCACAAGCGTACCGATGCCGAATTGCAGCGTGCCAAGGAGGTCGCAGAATCCGCCAACCTCGCCAAGAGCCGCTATGTGGTCGGCCTCAGCCACGAGCTACGCTCGCCGCTGAATGCGATCTCCGGCTACGCGCAACTCCTCGAGCAGGACAACAGCTTGCAGGCGCGGCCTCGCGACCAGGTCCGCGTGGTCCGTCGCAGCGCCGATCATCTCTCGGGCCTGATCGACGGAATCCTGGACATCTCCAAGATCGAAGCGGGACGGCTCTATCTCTCGCGCGACGAGGTGCGCCTCAACGACTTCCTCGATCAGCTCGTCGGCATGTTCCGCCTTCAGGCCGCCGCCAAAGGCATCGACTTCGTGTTCAAGCGGCCGGCGGTGCTGCCGGTTGTGGTCTATGCGGATGAAAAGAGGCTGCGGCAGATCCTGATTAACCTGCTGTCCAACGCGATCAAATTCACGCAAACAGGCAGCGTGAAGTTCGTCGTGCATTATCGCAGCCCGGTTGCGGAGTTCGAGGTCGTCGATACCGGACCCGGCATCCAGCCGGACGATCTCGAACGCATTTTCGCACCTTTCGAACGCGGCGCGCTCGGCGTGGCGCAGCCGCAAACCGGCACCGGCCTCGGATTGACCATCAGCCGCCTGCTCGCAGGTGTGATGGGCGGCGACATCAAGGTGACGAGCACGGCCGGCGCCGGCGCGACCTTCCGCGTCAAACTCCTGCTTTCCGAAGTGACGAACCCCCGGCGCGACGCCCCGGTGGAGGCCCCGATCCACGGCTATCTCGGCCCGCGCAAGACCATCCTGATCACCGACGACGATCCGACCCATCGCGATCTCCTGCGCGAGGTGCTGGCGCCGCTCGGCTTCATCCTGCTCAGCGCGCCCGATGGGGCCGGCTGCCTCGCGTTGGCGCAACACTGCCGGCCCGATCTGTTCCTGCTCGACATCTCCATGGCCGGCATGGACGGCTGGACCGTGGCGGAAACCCTGCGCGCCAAGGGTCATCACAGCGCGCGCATCCTGATGGTGTCGGCGAGCGCGCTGGAAGCGCACGGTGCGCCGCTGGCGCAGCCGTTCCATGACGGCTATCTGATGAAGCCGATCGACATCCCGCGGCTGCTGGAGACCATCGGCCAATTGCTCAAGCTCGAATGGCAGTACGAGGCCGACCGGGCACCGGTGCCGCTGTGGAAGCCGGAGAGCGGCTCGCGGCCGCCGGAGAAATATGTCGAGGAACTGATCGGACTTGGTCGGCTCGGCTTTGTCAGGGCGATCCAGCTCAAGCTCGACGAGATCGGCACGGAGCTGCCGGAACACGCCGATTTCGTCACCCATATGCGCGCGTTGGTCGATCGCTTCGATCTCGACCAGTACATGGCGACGCTGAAAACCTTGCAGGGCTATGATCACTGATCCCAAGATCGCAGATCCGAAGAAGCGCGACGTCGCCCTGGTCGTCGACGATTCGCCCGAGACCTTACGGCTCCTGACCGATGCGCTCGACAGCGCCGGCATGACAGTCATGGTCGCGCTCGACGGCTCTTCTGCGATGCGGATCGTCGACCAGATCACGCCCGACATCGTGCTGCTCGATGCGGTGATGCCCGGCATGGACGGTTTCGAGACCTGCCAGCGGTTGAAGCGCGATGCCGGCCTGGACGGCGTGCCGATCATCTTCATGACGGGGCTGGCCGAGACCGAGCATATCGTGCGCGGACTTGAAGCCGGCGGCGTCGACTACGTGACGAAACCGATCGTGATCGAGGAAATGCTGGCGCGGATCCGCGTCCACCTTGCCAACGCGCGGATGACGCAGAGCGCGCGCGCCGCCCTGGACGTTTCCGGGCGCTATCTGCTCGCGGTAAACAGCACGGGCAAGCTGCTGTGGGCGACACCGCAGGCGCAGAAGCTGCTGTCAGACACGCTCGCCGACACCGGAGGCTTCACCCTGCCCGAACCGATGCCGCAATGGCTCGATCAGGTGCAGAAGGGCAAAGCGGCGGCGAAAACCGCGACCATGGCTGCGTTCCCCGGCAATGAGCAACTGCGGCTGCAATTCATGGGCAAGCTCGGTCCCAACGAATTCCTGCTGCGGCTGGCCAAGGACACCAGCGGCGACATGCCCGCCGAATTCGCCAGCGAGCTCGGCCTCACCACGCGGGAGGGCGAGGTGCTGTCCTGGCTCTCCAAGGGCAAAACCAACCGCGACATCGCGCAGATTTTGGGATTGAGCCCCCGCACCGTCGACAAGCATCTCGAGCAGATCTATTCCAAGCTCGGCGTCGAAAACCGCACCGCGGCGGCCTCGATCGCAACCCGTGCAAACCGGCGCAGTCAGTAAAGCGCATCCTTTAATTTAGCGAAGCATCGCTCCCCATCGGCAAGACTGCCGTAGTCCGAAAGCCGCCGATCCAGGGCGAAACGAATCGCCGATTTTGCGCCGCATCATTGGCAGTGTCACGGAACGCTCAATTTTTGAGCGTGCAACCCCGGCAAACCTCGGGCTTAATCGGGCCAACGTCGAATCGTGCTCACGAATGGTGGGTGAGAAAACGAAGACATCTGGCGGAGGATCGGATGCGGCGGCTCGCGGAGGTAGCTCTACTGGCGATCGTCTCCACGTTGACCGGCACGGCGCTCGCTTTCGACAACGGGCAATACGACAACGTTGCGCCTGACATCCGCGCGTGGTTCAAGGCCGTGACGGCACCGAATGGCGTGCCCTGCTGCGACATCTCCGACGGACATCGCACCGATTATGATTTTCGTGCCGGCGCTTATTGGGTTCCAATCGAAGGGCAGTGGATGGCAGTACCCGAGCGGGCCGTGATCCGCGATCGCGGCAATCCGATCGGTCAGGCCGTGGTGTGGTACGTGCATCACCGCGGCAACATCATCATCAGCTGTTTTGTGCCGGCAGATGCGGTGTGAATTCACCGCGCGCCTTGACCCTCTCGGTGACACGACGGGTATGAAAGCTCAAGGGCCGGCCAGCTCACCCCGTTTGCTCGACGCCCTATCAGCGACGTCTTGTTCGGTGAGAAGATTTGCCTCCGTGAAAGCCTAGGCATCGGCAAGAATCGCGAAAGATACGGATCTGGCAAGTCGAGCGGATGCCGGGGGCAGCACCTACCATCTGGCGATCAAGCGCAAACTCTCCGTCCCTCTCATCTGACCGCAATCACTCTGCAATGGGATCAATCCCTCTGGGGCAGCGCCGCGCCCGCTGACTACCATCCATGTGTCGACGCCAATCAACGAGCGGGGAGACAAGTGATGGTTTGGAACATTCTGGTCAGCCAATCTGCGACACTCGCGTCGCGGCCTAGAGTCCTCAGAACAACCTTCATGTGCGCCCTTTCAGCGGCGGTTCGCTTTGCTTCGACAATCGAGGCAGGACAGAAGATCACGGCGCCGCCGGTCAATGCGCACAATCCCACGGTCTCGATCACGACCGGGGACAGCGTTCCGCTCTTTTGCAGGAACTTGCGGCGGAAGCGCTCCCAGCCGACCGTCTTTCTGCACCAGAAAAATTGCCGCGCATGGCCACTGTAGCAAGTCGATCGGATAAATCGCCATGATCCGGTCCCAAGCCGTCAAGCATGCGTCGATCGTCGGCGCGATGAGAGCCATCACCGGGACCTCCTCGGCACGCGCGTGCTTTGCCGCGGGACTCTGCGTCCGGGGAACCTACATCCCCTCGGATCGAGCCGACGAGGTCACCAGATCCCGGAGCTTCACAAGGCCATCACGCGTGCTTGCGCGCTTCTCTGTTGACGGCAAGCTCAACCGATCGGAGGGCGGCAATCTCGTCCTGCGCGGCTTCAGCTTCAGACTCGGAGACGCTGATCATTGCTCGCAAATTCTTACGCAAAGCGCCCCGGTTCATTATGCGAGGACGCTCGACCAGATGCTGGCGTTCCTCGAAGTGCGGACGCCGCGAGCGAGCGGGAGGCCGGATCCGGCGAAAATCAAGGCATTCTCCGCTGCCAATCCCGAAACGCGGCACCAGGCGGACTACATCGCCGCCCATCCGCTGCCCCCGAGCTTCGCCGACACGACCTACTGGGCGGTCCACGCTTTCCCGGCGATCAATGTGCGCGGCGAGAGGCAGTTGATCAAATTCAAGGTTGCTCCTGTCGGCGGCGGCACTGCGCGGATTGAAAGTGAGGGCAACCCGATGTCGACGGACGCCCTCGAGGCCGATCTCCAAAAACGGATCGCGACGAGCGATATCCGGTTCAGCCTGATGGCACTGCTCGGGCGGCCCGATGACCCTGCGCTCGACGTCACGATCCGATGGCCCGATGAGGACAGCCGCGAAGCCGTGCGGCTCGGAACGATCGTTGTCACTGCACTTGAAGCGAACGAGACGTGCGACGCGACTGTATTCGACCCGGCAAACCTGGCCGAGGGCATCGACCATCCGCCGGACGAGATCTTTGCAGCTCGCCGCGCGGCCTACGCAATCCCCCTGGCTCGGCGCCGTTGATCAGCCGATCACGCCTCGCCGTCCCGCATCCCAAGCGCTTCCCGGCGCCATGCCGCCGGGCTCACGCCGACCTGCGCCGAGAACACCTTTGTAAAATGGCTCTGGTTGGCGAACCCGGCCGATATCGCAATCTCGGAGAGTGGCAGGTCGCGCACGCTCATCAATTGCTTGGCCGCCTTCACGCGCTGGCGCAGCAGCCATTGGTGCGGCGGTAGCCCGGTGGAGATACGAAATGCGCGCGAGAAATGGCTGACCGACAGACCAAGTTCGGCCGCGACCTGTTGCAGTGAAAACTGTCCGCCGAGATCGGAGTCGAGCCTCTCGCAGGATCGCTTCACCTGCCATGGGGCAAGGCCGCCGCGGGCCGATTCGGTGGTGCGCTGCCATCCGCCATAGGTCTGGGCAATATGCGCAGTGAACGCGAGCATCATATGATCGATAAAGAGCTGATTGGCCTCGGCTGGCCGGCGCAGCGCTTCCATCATCGAGGCGCCGATATGGCGCATGATCTCGTCCTCGTGGCCGACGCCGAACTGACAGGCGAGATCGCCGATGCGGGGCGCCCGGGATTCGCGGGCGAACCCATCAAGTGCCGAACGCGGAAGATAGAAATGCAGGGAGTGGAACGGCTTGTCGATGATAAATCCCGGATCGCTCCTGAGGTCGTACAGATATGTCGTACCGGCTTTGACATCGACCTTCGCGAAACACTTGCCGCGGTCCCAGAGCTCGCAATCCGGGTAGTTGTGAAGCTTCAAGCTGACGAAATAGGCCTCATCGGCCACCGAGCCGGAACGGCCTGGCACGGGGTTATCATTCCGGGTTTCGGTGACCGCGAGTTCGATCCCCCGCCGTGAACGCGTGATCAAGGAAGGCGGCGCATCCCTCAGATGCATCTGCTGCCTGACCCTCTGTCCGAAGGTGCTTGCGTACGCCATTGATCGACCCGTTCGTGGAGTTTCGACCGGCAGCTTGTCCTTGTTTCGCCGCCGGAATTTGACACGCAGTATCCGGTATTCGAGTGCGGTCGTCTAGGTCGACAGCGGCCTGCATCGCGACTGCAAGGACCGGCTGTCTCAACTGTCACAAGGCGATTTTCGGAAGCGATTTCATTGATATTCGCGCTTGGTCGCGGCTCTTGGCCGTTCGTCGATCTGGCAAGACGTCTGCCGCAGCTGATCACGAAATCTCGAACTTGGGCGCATTGAGCAGAATCGGGAAAGCCAGCGCCGATTTGGGAAAGACCCCGTCGTTGTCCGAGCTTAGAACACGCGCCCACCGGCCACGGCGTCTGGCGCATCAGTACGGCCCACAAGAAGCGATGGCTTCACGCCGTTCCGCGATCACGCCTGGCGGCGCAAGTGTGACGCCCCTGAAGCGAGCACCTCCAATGAGCGAACCGACCTCCCACGATTCTGCGCTTGAAAATGCAGTGACCGTTTCCGAGCGGAGCCGGGACCAACCGGCGACTACGGGGCGGCGTACCGCCGATGCAGAGATGGCGCGCGTGCTCCACACCACACCGTTTCGCATGGCGTTGGACGCCTCCGGCGCGGGGATCGCCCACTGGAAACATGAGCCACTGCACGACATCGTAGAGCCCATGAGCCACCACGTTATCATGGCTTATAATGGCGCGACGCAGCACATGGAGCGGCGGTCAGGAAGGTCGGTTGCGACGGGCACGTTTCGTCGCGGGGTCGTGATCCTCATTCCCGAGGGATCAAGCTCCCGATGGGATATTCCGAAGCCCGTCGACGTCGTTCAACTCTATCTGCCGCACGCAACGCTGAAGCGCGTTGCCGACGAAGCGGTAACCGGCACACTGACCGATCTCCTGGAGCGGACGGCGCATCCGGATCCCATTACTTCCCGATTGCTCCTGAGCACGGTGACCGCCCTGGAGAACAATGGCGCCCTGGATAATCTGTTCAGACATCAGCTCATAGACCTCTTGGCCATGCGCCTCCTGGCTGCGCACACCGGCTCGCCAACGACATTCCAGCCGATCGTCGGCGGGCTTGCGCCGAAGGTCCTGGGCCGCGCCATCGAACGCTTGCGCTCGGACAGCGACACGGACGTCTCGCTCGACGCCCTCGCCTCCGATGCCGGCCTGTCGCGCTCCCATTTTTGTCGCGCGTTCAAGGAGAGCGCTGGGCTTTCACCCCACGGTTGGCTGCGCCAACACCGGCTCCAGCAGGCCATGAACATGCTTCGCGACACCGACGCATCGATCGCCATGGTGGCAGCAGAGCTTGGCTATGCTTCGCAAACGGCTTTCGCCGCAGCGTTCAGGCGATTGAGCGGCGAAACGCCCAGCGATTGGCGGCGGAAGATGCGCTAGCAACAATCGCTTTGGACAGCGAAGTGCCTTCCGGCTGCGAGGACAGCTCCATGAACAAACCGGTCACGCACGATCCTTTGGGAGCTCTGCTTGCCGAACCAACCGCGCGCCCGGGCACCTCGCCGGCCGTCGACAGACGGCCTGCGGATGCGGAGATGGCCCGCATCCTCAAGACCACCCCGCTCCAGATTGCCTCGGACCCATCCAATGGCGGCATCGCACATTGGAAGCACGGGGCTCTGCACGACGTTGTCGAGCCCATGACCGACCATGTCATCATGGCTTACCCCACAGGCGTTCAGCGCCTGGAGCGACGCACCGGGAAATCGGTCGCGGTTGGAACGGCGCGCTCCGGAGTTATGACCATCATTCCCGCGGGCTCAAGCGCGAGATGGGATATTCCCGGACCCGTCGATGTCGTCCAACTGTATCTTCCGCATACGACGCTTGAACGCATTGCCCGCGAAGCCGAGGCGCCAGCTCCCGGAGATCTTCTAGAGCGCACCGGGCATCCCGACCTCGTCACATCCGGTTTGCTGATGAGTGCGGCCGATGCCTTGGAGGGCAATGCCGTGCTGGACGCCCTGTTCAGGCAGCGACTGACTGATCTCCTTGCGACGCGCATCCTGGCTGAGCACTCGGGCGTACCAACCGTCTTCGCACCGATCTCGGGCGGACTGGCACCCCATGCTCTGCGACGCGCGATCGAACGATTGCGTTCGGACAGCGACGCTGACGTCTCTCTGGCGGCACTGGCCTCGGATGCCAATCTGTCACGTTTCCATTTTTGTCGCGCCTTCAAGGAAAGCACCGGTCTTTCGCCTCATGCCTGGCTACGCCAGCAGCGGCTCGAGCGTGCCATGAACCTGCTCAAGGAGTCGGATGCGCCTATCGACTCGGTGGCAAAGGAGCTCGGTTACGCGTCCCAAACCGCGTTCACCGCGGCATTCAGGAAGCTGACGGGCGAGACTCCGAGCGATTGGCGCAGGCGCATGCGCTGACAGCAATCTCTCTGCAACCGCATCAATCGCTCTGGCGCAGCAAAAGCAGCAATCCGGTAGACGTACGGCATCGAACACCGATAACGGATGGAGACGAACAATGGCTTGGAAGCACTGTGTCGCCCTCCTTGCGAGCGTCCCGCCACGGAGGGTCATCGCGACAGCGATGGTCTATGGACTGTCACTCAGCGTCCGCTTCACATCGGCAACGGGCGAGGAAGTGGACATTTCGCCAGGTGCTACGGCGTCGGTCGTCAGCAGAGACGAAGCCCTCACCTTCCACGACGGCTGGCCGCTGCGTAGCAATGAGCCGATCGCGCTTCAGCTCGGCCGGCCCATGGCGTCGCGAGACTGTCACGCAGCATGCGAGCGCTCGACGACCCCAACACCGGACTGCGGCGCTCCGTAAGCACCCGGCAAATCTTCGCTTTACATCTACGCGCCGTCGCTGATCGCGGCAAGCTCTCCCTTATCCGGGAGCGGCGGTGGTGACGCGCGTGTCCGAGACCAAACCAGAGGAGTAGATCAAATGCGACTTGTCATCATTGGCGCCGGCTTCGCCGGCATGTATGCCGCGCTCTCCGCAGCCCGCCTACGCGACATCAGGGGCACCACGCCCAAGGAGCTCGAGATCGCGCTGGTTGCGCCCGAGCCGACCCTGGTGGTCCGTCCGCGGCTCTATGAAGCCAAACCCGAAACCCTGACCGCACCTCTTGCGGCGGTTCTCAACGCCATCGACGTCATCTACGTACAAGGCAGCGCCGAGACGATTGACACCAAGTCGCGCGCGGTAGGTATCGTCACTGCGGAGGGCGCTAAGAAGCAGCTCTGCTACGATCGGCTGGTCGTCGCGACTGGCAGCCGGCTGTTCCGCCCGAATGTTCCCGGCCTTTCCGAACACGGCTTCAGCGTCGACCAGCTCGACGATGCGATCGAGCTCGACAAGCATCTGCATAGCCTCGCCGACCGGCCCGCCGTGAATGGACGCGACACGGTCGTCGTCGCCGGCGGCGGCTTCACCGGCATCGAGGCGGCGACCGAAATGCCGGCGCGGCTTCGTGCGATCCTCGGCAAGGATGCAAAGCCACGCGTCGTGATAGTCGATCGCAGCAAGGCGATCGCTCCCGACATGGGCTCAGATTCCCGCCCCGTCATCGAGAACGCACTGAAGAAGCTCGGCATCGAGACCCGGATCGGTGCCGGCGTCGAATCGCTCGACGGATCCGGCGTCTTGCTCTCCACCGGCGAACGCATCGAGACCGAGACGGTGATATGGGCCGCCGGCATGCGCGCCGCTCCGTTGACCGCACAGATCCCGGCCGAGCGCGACAAGCTGGGCCGGCTGCTGGTGGACCGCGACTTGCGCGTGCCAGGCGTCGCGGGGGTATTTGCTACCGGCGATGCCGCTCGCGCCGCGTGCGATGATGCCGGCAACTACGCGCTGATGTCCTGCCAGCACGCGCTGCGCATGGGTGCTTTTGCCGGCAACAACGCCGCCGCCGAGCTTCTGGGCCTGCCGACCAAACCCTATCACCAAGTCGAATACGCCACCTGCCTCGATCTCGGAGAGGCGGGCGCGATCTTCACGCTCGGCTGGGAGCGGAAACTGAAACTGGTCGGAGACGAGGCGAAGAAGACCAAGCAGCAGATCAACACGGTGTGGATCTACCCGCCACGCGCCGAGCGCGCCGCGGCGCTGGCATCAGCCGATCCGGAGCACGTCGGCGAGCTGTAGGAAACCATCGGGCCGCGCTTCTCTCGAAGGGCGCGGCCCGATCAAAAGCGTTCAACCAGGATCTGATCCGATGAAACAGGACACCGTGCGTACAACGGCATTCGCGATGCCGCTCACCAATCCGGCCTTCCCTCCGGGTCCCTACCGCTTCGTCAATCGCGAATACTTCATCATTCAGTACCGTACCGATCCCGAAGCGCTCCGCCGGATCGTGCCGGAGCCGCTGGAGGTAACCGACTCTGTGGTGAACTACGAATTCATCCGCATGCCGGACTCGACCGGTTTCGGCGACTACACCGAAAGCGGACAGGTCATCCCGGTGTCGTATCGAGGCCAGGCCGGTAGCTTTACCCATCAGATGTTCCTCAATGACCATCCGCCGATCGCGGGAGGTCGCGAGCTGTGGGGCTTTCCCAAGAAGCTCGCCCAACCGAAACTCGCGGTTGAGATCGATACGCTCGTCGGCACTCTGCACTATGGCTCGGTCCGCATCGCGACCGGCACGATGGGCTACAAGCACCGTGCCCTCGACACTGTTGCTGAAGCCAACAAGCTCGCCGCACCCAACTTCCTGCTCAAGATCATCCCACATGTCGACGGCACGCCGCGCATCTGCGAGCTGGTGCGATATCACCTCGAAGACATCGCGGTGAAAGGTGCTTGGACGGGACCAGCCGCACTGGACTTGTATTCGCATGCACTTGCTCCCGTCGCCGAGTTGCCGGTTCTTCAAGTGTTGTCAGCCAAGCACCTCGTCGCCGATCTCACGCTCGGGATGGGTACCGTGGTCCACGACTACCTGTCACCAGGCCGGGGCGCACGGCGGCGCGAATCCGAAATCTTGATCGAAGCAAACGCGGGCTGACCGGATCAGCCGCGATATCGGGAGTTTGCAACATGTTGAATGTGATGCGTGAGCAGACGAGTGCCGCGGCAGAGCCCTCGAGGCCTTTGCCCTACGATGTCGTCGCATTGGTCTTGCAAGGCGGCGGAGCGCTGGGAGCGTATCAGGCTGGAGTCTATGAGGGCCTGCACGAGGCCGGCATCCGGCCGAACTGGATCGCCGGCATTTCGATCGGAGCACTCAATGCTGCCATTATCGCGGGCTCGCCAGAAGCTGAGCGGGTGGAGCGCCTGCGCGAGTTCTGGGAGACCATCTGTGCCTGTCCGACGGGATGGCCGGCCGGCGAAGGGTTGGGCGATGCGTTGCCGTTCGCATTCGACATGCGCTCGCTGAATAACGCCTTTGCCGCGATGCGGGCGCTATTTCACGGACAGCCCGGCTTCTTCAAGCCGCGCTTTCCCTCGCCGTTCTGGTCGCCCTTCTCGGGTGAAGCAGCGACGAGCTTCTACGACACAGCTCCGTTGAGCCGGACGCTGGAACGGCTCGTCGATTTTGATCGCTTGAACGCGGGCGAGGTTCGGGTCAGCGTCGGCGCGGTCAACGTACGGAGCGGTAATCTCACCTATTTTGACACCGCCGAGGGCCGCCTGGGACCGAAGCATTTCATGGCATCCGGTGCCTTGCCGCCGGCATTTCCCGCAGTCGAGATCGAAGGCGAGCACTACTGGGATGGCGGCGTGGCGTGGAACACGCCCCTTTCTCGCGTGCTCTCTAGCGAACCGGCCGAGACGCTGACGTTCCAGGTTGATCTCTGGTCCGCACAGGGTCGTGTGCCGCACGACATGATGGAGGTGTCGAGCCGCCAGAAGGACATTCAATATTCGAGCCGAACGCGCGCCATTACAAATCAGGCCCTGCGGATGCAGGAGATGCGCCGGGCATTGCAACAAGCGATCAAGAAACTGCCGGAGAGCGCGCAGCGGGACCCGGAAATGCGGGGCATCGCCGATTTGGCTCGCCACAGCTCCCACAACATCATTCACCTGATCTACCAGTCCAAGACCTACGAGGGCCACTCGAAGGATTACGAGTTCGGGCTGAACGCGATGCGAGCGCATTGGCAAAGCGGCCTGGAGGACATCCGCCGCACGCTGGCCGAACCGCGTCGCCTGGATCTGCCGCCTCCCGAGCTCGGCATCGTCACGCATGACGTCCATCGCCACGATTGAAGATTTAACCGCCCACGTAGTTTGGGAGAACGCCATGACGACCCTTCCTTACGCTCCCGAAGACAAGGTCAAAATCCGCCTTGCTCCGTCGCGTCAGGCGATCCGGCGCGCGGCGCTCGCGTTCGCCGCGGCGCTGGGTGTCGCCGGAGCTACGGCCTACGGCCACTACTACCTCACGGCCGGACGCTACCTTGAAGCGACGGACGACGCTTATGTCAAAGCCGATACCACGATCATCGCGCCGAAAATTTCCGGCTACGTCGCCGAAGTCCTGGTGACCGACAATGAACCCGTGAAAGCCGGCCAGTTGCTGGCTCGCATTGACGACCGCGACCTGAGGACGGCGCTGAACCAGGCCAAGGCCGACGTTGCAGCCTCTGAAGCTACGGTGAAGAACATCGACGCGCAGATCGAATTGCAGGAACCGCTGATTCAACAGCAGGCGGCCGAGGTGGATGCGACCGAAGCCAGTCTGAAATTCGCGCAGCAGGAACGCGCCCGTTATGACGAGCTGATGAAATCGGGCTCCGGAACGATACAACGTGCTCAGCAGACCGACGCGGCGCTGCGCTCGCAGACCGCCCAGCTGCAGCAAGGCAAAGCGGGATTGCTCGCAGCCAACAAGAAGATCGGGATACTCGCGACCCAGCGCGCGCAGGCTGTCGCGCAACTCGACCGCGCGCTCGCGGTCGAACACCAGAGCGCTCTGAATCTCTCCTACACGCAAATCACGGCGCCCGTGGACGGCACGGTCGGCGCGCGGACGCTGCGGATCGGCCAGTATGTACAGGCCGGAACGCAGCTTATGGCCGTGGTCCCGCTCGACGCGGTTTATGTGGTCGCGAACTTCAAGGAGACCCAGCTTACTCACGTGCGCAACGGTCAGCCGGTCGAACTGCGTGTCGACGGCTTCCATTCGACCAGGCTGAAAGGTCATGTGGACAGCCTGTCGCCAGCGAGCGGCCTGGAGTTTGCCCTGCTGCCGCCCGACAACGCCACCGGCAATTTCACGAAGATCGTGCAGCGTGTTCCGGTGAAGATCGTCCTCGATGACCAGAGCCTGAACGGCCTCTTGCGTCCGGGCATGTCGGCGGAGCCGACCGTCAATACCAAGTCGGCTGTCGTCGCGGAACGCGACGCAGAGAAGCGGTTCGCCTCGCGCGGCGGCAAACCACGCGGCTGACGAAACCAACCTCCTTCACACGTGAGCAGACTGCGATGACGACACTGCGAACCACGATCGATGCCGCGTCCACTGAGGGTCAGTCAACAGCTACCGCTCCCGCCGTCTCCGCAAAAACCTGGCTCGCGGTGACCGGAGCCACGCTGGGCGCGTTCATGGCGGTCCTCAATATCCAGATCGTCAATGCCTCCCTTGCCAATATTCAGGGTGGGATCGGTGCGGGCATCGATGACGGCGGATGGATCTCGACCTCCTATCTGATCGCCGAGATCGTGGTGATCCCCTTGAGCGGCTGGCTTGCCCAGGTGTTCTCGGTTCGCCTCTATCTGCTCAGCAATGCCTTCCTGTTCCTGGTGTTTTCAGCGGCGTGTGCGCTCGCCCAGAACCTGCCGCAGATGATCGTGCTCCGCGCCGTCCAGGGCTTTACCGGCGGCGTGCTGATTCCCATGGCGTTCACCCTCATCATCACGCTGCTGCCAAAGTCGAAGCGGCCGATCGGGCTGGCGATGTTCGCGATTTCAGCGACATTTGCGCCCGCGATCGGTCCGACCATCGGGGGCTACCTCACCGAGAATTTCGGTTGGGAGTACGTTTTCTACGTCAACATCGTCCCGGGCGCGGTCATGATCGCCATGCTCTACACATCGCTGGAAGCGACGCCCATGCGGCTGCGCCTCTTGCGCGACGGCGATTGGGCCGGCATCGCCACGATGGCGATCGGGCTGGCCGCGCTTCAGACCGTGCTGGAGGAGGGCAACAAGGACGACTGGTTCGGATCGCCCTTCATCATTCGCTTGGCCATCATTGCCGGAGTCGCGCTGACCCTGTTCCTCGCCGTCGAACTCACCGGAAAGAAGCCGCTGCTCAATCTGCGCATTCTGTTCCGTCGCAATTTCGGCTTCGGCGTGCTCGCGAATTTCTTGCTCGGCGTATCACTGTATGGCTCGGTCTATGTCCTGCCGGTCTACCTATCGCGCATCCAGGGCCACAATTCCGAGCAGATCGGCATGGTGTTGGCATGGACCGGTCTGCCGCAACTCCTGCTGATCCCGCTCGTACCCCGCCTCATGCAGCGACTCGATCCGCGCCTCGTCATCGGCATCGGCTTTGTGCTCTTTGGGGGGTCCAACTTCTTCAACATCTACATGACCAGTGACTATGCGGCCGACCAGCTGTTCTGGCCAAACGTCATCCGGGCATTTGGTCAAGCCCTCGTCTTTGCGCCGCTGTCGGCGGTCGCCACCGCCGGAATCGAGCCCGAGAATGCCGGGTCTGCGTCCGCCTTGTTCAACATGATGCGCAACCTCGGAGGTGCGATCGGCATCGCCGCTCTTCAGACGCTGCTGACCAAGCGCGAACAGTACCACTCCAACACCCTGACGCAATCGGCATCGATGTTCGAGCAGGCGACCCGCACCCGACTTGATCAGCTCACGCAATATTTCATGAGTCACGGCGTGATCGACCGCGTCGATGCAGCTCATCACGCCTATGTCGCGATTGGCAAGATCATCCAGAAGCAGGCCTTCATCCTCGGCTTCAGCGACACCTTCTATCTGCTCGGCGTCTCCCAGATCGTCGCTCTTCTAGCGGCGGTGATGCTCAAGAAGCCCGATCGCCTCGATGCCGGCGGTGCCCACTAGTCTTCCTCAACCGAAAGGGACTCACATGTTGAACAATAAGGTAGCTGTCGTGACCGGATCAACCAGCGGCATTGGTCTGGGTATCGCCAGGGAATTGGCCAGACTCCGGGCAAACCTCGTATTGAACGGCTTCGGCGAACCGGGCGAGATCGAATCCATCCGCAGCGGGATCGAACGCGAGCACGGCGTGCGCGTCGTTTACGACGGCGCCGATATGTCGAAGGAGCACGCCGTGCGCGGAATGATCGCCAGAACGATCGAGACATTCGGGCGCCTCGACATCCTCGTCAACAACGCCGGTATACAGTTCACCGCACCCATCGAGGAGTTTCCCACCGCCAAGTGGAATGCAATTCTCGACATCAACCTGTCCGCCGCATTTCACGGGATTGCCGCGGCGGTGCCCCAGATGAAAAAGCAGCGATGGGGACGGATCGTCAACATCGCGTCGACGCACGGCCTGGTCGCATCGACGCACAAGGCGGCCTATGTCGCAGCCAAGCACGGGTTGGTCGGTCTGACCAAGGTGGTCGGTCTGGAGACGGCGGGCAGCGGCGTCACTTGCAATACAGTCTGTCCAGGGTGGGTACGAACGCCCTTGGTCGAAAAGCAGATCAGCGACATCGCCGCTCAAAAGCACATAAGCCAGAAGGAGGCAGCCGACGAGATCTTGGCTGAAAAGCAGCCATCCCTCGACTTTGTCTCGCCCTCGCAGCTTGGCGGCACCGTGGCCTTCCTCTGTTCGCCTGCGGCAGACCAGATCACGGGCACGGCAATCTCGGTGGACGGCGGTTGGACCGCGCAGTAGCGAAACAAACACGGCGGGCGCCCCCGCCGATTCAATCCAGAACATGGAGGCCATCATGGGTGCAAGTCAGAAAGTCGCAATCATCACCGGCGCGTCGCAGGGTATCGGTGAGGCCCTCGTCAGGGCTTATCGCGATCGCGATTTTTGCGTCATCGCAAATTCGCGCTCGATCAGGCCCTCGACTGATCCCAATATCTCGACGGTTGCCGGCGACATCACCGATTCAGCCACTGCGGACCGCATCATGTCGCAGGCGATCGAGCGCTTCGGCCGCGTGGATACCCTCATCAACAATGCCGGCATCTTCATCGGCAAGCCATTCACCGAATATACGTCCAAAGATTATGCCAGCGTGGTGGCGATCAATCTCAATGGCTTTTTCCATATCACTCAACGCGCTGTCGCGGAAATGCTCAAGCGGAAATCCGGGCATATCGTGCAGATCACGAGCAGTCTGGACGAGAACGCTGACAGCCGCGTACCGTCCGTGCTAGCAGCCTTGACGAAGGGCGGCTTGAACGCGGCAACGAAATCGCTCGCAGTCGAATATGCAAGCCGAGGAATCCGCGTCAACGCGGTGGCGCCGGGCGCCACCAAAACGCCCATGCATGCGCCGGAAATGTATGAATTCCTGGCTGGGCTGCATCCGATCGGACGGATGGGCGAAGTGAACGAAATTGTCGACGCGGTGATGTACCTGGAAGGAGCAGGCTTCACCACCGGCGAGATCCTACACGTCGACGGCGGACAGAGCGCTGGAATTTAGGAGCGGATATCGCGCCCCCAAATCATGGGTTGGCGTGGCTGACCTTCCGAAGCATCGAAGCCGACCGGGCAATGGCACGCGCTTGACATCATCGCGCTGGCGGCCACCATCGCACCCGGGCGTCGTCAGGTCGCCCGGGCGCCCATCGCGACGACGGGCCTGCGGTGGCAGGTCACCGCATGGAGAGATCCTTCGACGAACCGGTTGGGCCCAGCGGCGTCTTGGAAACGCTTGCGCAATGGGCAACACGTTGCCATCGCGGACCTCGCGCCATACGAATTTCCCTACTGCAACGCAGGAACGACTGCATCGTTCGCATTGCGTGTCGTCGACCGCGTCCGCTTTGCGCGGATTCGTTGACATTGATCGGTGCCGTTGCATACTTGACGCGGCTTCCAGCACCATCGCCGCGACATGAACTTCGGCGAGCCTCACATGTCGGTGGTGCGTAGGCGGCCCAATCTGACCTGACCAGCACTTTAACATAAGCAGCGTCAAAAAAGGGAGGATTTCGTGGTGAAGCAGCAAGAGCATGATCAACATCCCGCAACGCACCCGACCCGGCGAACGGTGCTCAAGAGCGCGGCCGGAGCCGCCGCACTTGGCACAACCGGCGCGCTCGGCACGTTCTCCGAGCTTGCATTCGCCCAGGCCAATCTGCGCGCGGAGATCACCAAGATTCCTGGCGTCGGCAAGGGTGCGCCCACCGACGCCGACTGGCAAAAGGTCGGCGAGCTCTGCCTCGGCCCGACCAAGGCAAGCATCAAGGAGGGTGAGTTCAAGGGCGTCGAACTCTCCTTCATGGGACTGAATAATCAGAACTTGCACAATCTGCTGTTCCGCGGCTTCCTGAAGCCATGGGAGGCCTATACGGGCGCGAAAATCTCCTGGATCGATTTGGCGCAGGCCGACTACAACCCACGCCTGCAACAGGCGATCGCAACTGGTACCGTCGATTTCGACATCCTCGAGATGGGTGCGCCCTTCGAGGGCGACGTCTGCGGCAAGGGTCTCGCCTCAGAAATGCCGGACTGGGTCAAGAAGCAAATCGATATCGATGACTACGTCGCTTACCTGAAGCCGCCGGTCGGCACCTGGAACGGCAAGACCTATCGCGTCACGATCGATGGCGATTGCCATAACTTCAACTATCGCACCGACGTATTCTCGGACGCCGCGCTCGCCAAGGCCTGGAAGGATGCCGGCAACGCAAGCGAATGGGGAGTGCCGAAAACCTGGCAGCAGGTGCAGGCGGTCACGAAGTTCCTCAAGGGCCAGAAGTTCAAGGGCCAGAGCGTCTATGGCTATCTGGACGCGCCAAAGCCCTGGGGTGGGTTCGGCTTCTATTTTCTCGGCAGCCGCGCGACTGCCTACGCCAAACATCCCGACGACAAGGCATGGCTGTTCGACATCGACACGATGAAGCCGCGCATCAACAATCCGGCCTGGGTGCGCGCCATCCAGGACGTGATCGATGCGTTGCCCTCCGAGCCGGCCGACCAGCTCAATGCCGATCCGAACACCACCGGCTTCCAGCAATTTTTGGCCGGCATCGGCTCGATGATCCCCTGGTGGGGTGACATCGGCCAGGTGGCGAAGGCGAGCGACACGTCCGTCATTGGCGATACCGTCGGTTTCGACATCTTGCCGGGGTCGGACGACGTCTACAATTCCAAGACCGGCCAATGGGACAAGCTTCCGAGCGGGCCGAACAATGCACCGAACTGCGCCTATCTCGGCTGGGGCATCTATGTGATGGCGCGGGTCAATGGCGACGAGAAGAAGCACAAGGCGGCCTGGAGCGCGGCCGCGCATCTCGGCGGCAAGGATCTATCGCTCTGGACGGTGATGTATCCATCGGGCTTCCAGGTCCACCGGACCAGCCACTCTCACATCGATGAATGGGTGGCGGCAGGTTACGACAGGAAGTACATCACGTCCTATCTGAACTCGCAGTTCAACTCGTACAACCATCCCAATCGGGCGGTCGAGCCGCGCATCCCCGGCATCTTCCAGTACTACAGCGTCGCCGAGGACGAGCTGACGAAGATCTTCTCCGGCAAGCTCGACGCGCAGACCGGCGCCAACAACATCGCCGCCGCCTGGGAGAAGCTGACCGACCAACTCGGCCGCGAGCGGCAGATCGGACTCTACAAGGCCTCTTTCGGCGTATAGGGTGGATGATCTCGCTGCAGACCTCGAAGCCAGACGCGCCCCCCTCCCCCACGTGCGGGGGAGGGGCAGGGAGAGGATGCGTCCGCATTGGGAGTCCCGGAGTGGAGAGTGCCCTCACCCGCGCCTTAGGCAGAGCCGTGGCTTTGCTTTCGGCATTTCGCGAGAGGACGGTCGCCGAAGGCGGCCTATGCTCTCCCGCACGCGGGAAAGCTGAAGCGCGGCCCGGCGAGATCGAATTCGATGCAAAGTTCCGTTAACATAGCCGACGCCGTCGCCCCGAAAGCAGCGATCAAGCGCGCAGTGCGCGGGCGCGCCACGGTCGGCCGCATCTTGATCGGTCTCGCCTCGCTCGTGTTCCTGGTCGTGCTGGTCGTTCAGGTCCTGCATGCAGCCGGCGCGATCGACGCCGGCTTCTCGACCTGGCGCCCGATCCTGATCGTCTACCTGCTCTGGGCGATCGCGTTCGGGACCGCGCAGGTGCTCATTCGCGGCGAGCGCGGCCAGCGCGCGCTGTTCCTGCTGCCGGCCGTGTTCTTCACCGTCGCCGTGGTGATCTTTCCGACCATCTTCGGGCTCTACATCGCCTCGCTCGACTGGAACCTGTCCTCGATCGAGGGCCCGCACTTTAGTGGGCTCGACAACGTAAGGGCCATGCTGAGTGACACCTACTACTGGAATGCGCTCGGCAATATGGTGTTCTACTCCGTCGCAGTGCTCGGCGAGTATGCGATCGCGTTCGCGCTCGCGCTGCTGCTCAGCGCCGAGATCCGCGCGCGGAAATTCTTTCGTGTTGTATTCCTGCTGCCGATGATGCTGAGCCCGGTCGCCGTGAGCTGGATGATCGGCAAGTCGCTCCTGGAATATCGCTTCGGTCCGGCGGCGACGCTGGCGCGCAATCTCGGATGGGACAACCCGGCCTTCTTCGCCTCCCCCTGGATGGCACGTTTCACGATCCAGGCGATGGACGCCTGGGTATCCATTCCCTTCATCATGATCATCCTGCTCGCGGGCCTCCAGGCCATGCCCAAGGAGGTGCAGGAGGCCGCCAAGGTCGACGGCGCGAACGGCTGGCAGTCGTTCTGGCACGTGACGTTTCCGATCATGCTGCCGGTCAGCATCACCGTGCTCATCATCCGCATCATTTTCAAGCTGAAACTTGCCGACATCGTCATCAACGTCACCGCCGGCGGTCCTGGCGGCGCGACCGACACCGTGTCGAGCTTCATCTACCGCGTCTACCGCGACCGCTCGAACGTCGGATACGGCACCGCTCTCGCGATGGTCTATCTGCTTCTGATCATCGTGCTGCTGACGCTGGTGCTGCGCTTGTCCAAACGCTGGACGCAGCGGGTTACTTGAGGGAGTTGCTCACGTGGCTGTCACGACCGCGATATCCGCCCGCAGGCACCCCGTCGCACCGCGCGCCAAGCGAATGGCGAGCCGCGCGCTGATCTACGCCGCGCTGCTGTTCTGGACATTCATTTGCCTGTTTCCGATCTATTGGACTGTCACGACCTCGTTCAAGTCGGCGGTCGACGTGACGCAGGCGCACCTGATCCCGTGGGTGGACTTCAATCCGGACTGGAAGGGCTGGCGCTCGCTCGGGCTGTCGCCGGATACGCTGTTCGAAACCTCCACCGCCCGCTCCGAGTTCGTCAACCGCTTCATCAACAGCATCATCACCTCCGTCGGCGCGTCGGTCCTGGCACTGATCCTCGGATCGCTGGCGGCGTATGGCTTGAGCCGCTTCCGCTACAAATTCGCCTGGATGCGCAACGACGATATCCTGTTCTTCTTCATGTCGCAGCTCATCCTTCCGCCGGTAGTGCTCGCCCTGCCCTTCCTCGTGCTCTACAAGGCGCTCGCGCTACTCGACACCACCTTCGGCCTGATCCTGCTCTATACGCTGACAGTGCTGCCGATCGTCATCTGGATCATGCGGGACCAGTTCAATGCCATACCGGTCGAGCTCGACGAGGCGGCTTTCGTCGATGGTCTGTCGACCTGGGGCGCGTTTCTGCGCATCATCCTGCCCTTGGCTTTTCCTGGTATGGCGGCGGCTTTTATTCTCTCGCTGGTGCTGTGCTGGAACGAGTATTTCTTCGCCGCGCTGCTGACCAGCACGGATGCCAAGACCCTGCCCGTGATGGTTGCGAGCCAAACCGGCTCGCAAGGCATCAACTGGTGGTCGATGGCGGCACTATCGACGGCCGCAATCGCGCCCCTCGTCCTGATCGGCATCTTCCTGGAGCGCTACATCGTCAGCGGGCTGACGACCGGCGCGGGCAAATAGGCGACTAGCGACTGCTTGCACCGGCACAGGCGCGCCTGCCGCGCTACATGATCTCTTTAACCTCTCGTCTGACTGCTGTTCCCGCAGGGAGGGCCGCGCGCAGCGTATCGCCAGTCGAAAGCTGCGGAATCGCGAGGATCTGCGAAAGTTCGACGCCTGCGTTCCCTTTCCGGCGCCAAGAGGTCCCAATAGTCTTCCCTCAGCGTGAGTTTTGATCGCGGCGCGCGAAATCGCCCTCTCAAGTGGGGGCATCGTCCGCGTCTCCCCCGCAAGTCGCGCCCACTTGCCGGGTTCGTGATCCCCGTAGTGAAGGAAGAAGTGTTCGATCTGCTTCCAGGTGATCGCGTGCAGATCGATGTACGTCTGCACTTGTTGGTAGCGTTCAGTGAGACGCGCCGACGGCACCGGCAATCGAGGGCCTTGAAGACTCGTCCCGCTCCTCACCATTCATTTCCAGCGGAAATAGACACAAAGCAGCGTTTGAAACAGCCGCCCGTCAGCGTGCGCGCGGACAGTTGGGTCCGCGCGCGATACGGCCTTTAGAAGAAGCCGAGCTTCTTCGGGCTGTAGCTGACCAGCAGATTCTTGGTCTGCTGATAGTGGTCGAGCATCATCTTGTGGGTCTCGCGACCGATACCCGACTGCTTGTAGCCGCCGAAGGCGGCATGGGCGGGATAGGCATGATAGCAGTTGGTCCAGACCCGGCCGGCCTGGATCGCTCGGCCGAAGCGATAGCAGCGATTGGCGTCGCGGCTCCAGACGCCGGCGCCGAGGCCGTATAGCGTGTCGTTGGCGATCGCGAGCGCCTCCTCGTCGGTCTTGAAGGTGGTGACGGAGACCACGGGGCCGAAAATCTCCTCCTGGAAGATCCGCATCTTGTTGTTGCCGTGGAACACGGTCGGCTGGACGTAGAAGCCGCCAGAGAGATCGCCGCCGAGATCGGCCCGCGCGCCGCCGGTCAGGAGTTGCGCGCCCTCCTTCTTGCCAATGTCGATATAGGACAGGATCTTCTCCAACTGCTCGCCGGAGGCCTGAGCACCGATCATGGTCCCGGCGTTGCGCGGGTCGCCCTGGGTGATGGCCCGGACACGCTTCAAGGCCTTCTCCATGAAACGCTCATAGATCGACTCCTGCACCAGCGCCCGGCTCGGACAGGTGCAGACCTCGCCCTGGTTCAGCGCGAACATGACGAAGCCCTCGATCGCCTTGTCGAGGAAGTCATCGTTCTCAGCCGCCACGTCCTTGAAGAAGATGTTCGGCGACTTCCCGCCGAGCTCGAGCGTAACCGGGATCAGGTTCTGGCTGGCATACTGCATGATCAGCCGGCCGGTGGAGGTTTCGCCGGTGAAGGCGATCTTGGAGATGCGCGGACTCGACGCGAGCGGCTTGCCGGCCTCGAGCCCGAAGCCGTTGACAATGTTGAGCACACCGGGCGGCAGCAGGTCGCCGATCAGCTCGATCCAGACCATGATCGAGGCCGGAGTCTGCTCCGCAGGCTTCAGTACGACGCAGTTGCCTGCCGCGAGCGCCGGCGCCATCTTCCAGCACGCCATCAGCAACGGGAAGTTCCAGGGAATGATCTGACCGACGACGCCCAACGGCTCATGGAAATGATAAGCGACGGTGTCGTTGTCGATTTCGGCAAGGCTACCCTCCTGGCCGCGCACGACGCCGGCGAAATAGCGGAAATGGTCGATCGCCAGCGGCAGGTCGGCGGCGCGGGTCTCGCGGATGGGCTTGCCGTTGTCCCAGGTCTCGGCGATCGCCAACAGCTCGAGATTTTCTTCCATCCGGTCCGCGATGCGGTTGAGAATGAGAGCGCGTTCGACCACGCTGGTGCGGCCCCAGGCCTCCTTGGCGGCATGGGCTGCGTCGAGCGCAGCTTCGACGTCCGGCGCTTCCGAGCGCGCGATCTTGCAGACCACCTGCCCCGTCACCGGCGAGGCGTTGTCGAAATACTTGCCCGACCTGGGCGCGACCCATTTGCCGCCGATGAAATTGTCATAACGTTCGGTAAACGGATTTTGCGATGCCGTGAGGAATTCCGGCTTGTTCATGATTCACTCCCGCTGTTGCATTGATTGATTACCGGCCTCGCGTCAGCGCGATGCCGAGATCGAACATGTCGGGTGAAAGCGAAAATGTCAGCCGGCCGGTCTCGGATCGCACCTGCAACCTGTCTCAAAGGTGCGACATCCGACGCTGCGCGGGTGCTCGAATGCCTGTAAGGAATTCAAGCGAGCGGCTTAAGGTCGAAGCGCTTGAGCTTGCGATGCAAGGTGGCGCGGCTAACCCCAAGCGCCCTCGCCGCTGCCGAGACATTGCCTCCCGCGCGCGTCAGCGCCCGTTGCAAGGTCGCGCGTTGCGCGTCGCCGAGCCGCTCATGGATCCCTTCCTCGCAGCAGAGCAGATCCGCGGCCGGGACCGGCCGCAACTGACGATCGGGCGGGATGCCAAACACCAAGCGAGCGTCGCGCGTGGCCCCGACCACGAGGTCGTCCCGGTCGATCGCCAGCAACCCGCTGCCGCGGATATCAATCGGCGGCGTCAGCACGATCCGAGCATCTGCAAAAGCGTACCGGAACAGCTCGGTCTCGATCCGCCGCGCCGCTTCACCGAGCGCGAGCGTGATCAGATTCGCGATCGTGTCGGTGTGATCGGCGCGGCAGGAGGAAACATCGAGAACGCCTGCCAGCCTTGCGTGGCCGTCGTAGATCGGAACAGCCGTACAACTGAGCAGCGTGTTGCGCGAGAAGAAATGCTGATCGCGGTGGATCGTCAACGCGCGCTGCTCGGCCAGACAGGTGCCGATGCCGTTGGTTCCTTCGTACTCCTCGCTCCAGAGCGAGCCGGTCCACAGGCCCCAACGCTCGAACGTGGGGTCGTCGGCTGGAGCTCCACGTCGATCGACGGGGACGCCCTCGCGGCTGGCCAACAGCACACAGCATCCGATAGCGCCCACGGCGTGATACAGTCGGTTCATTGCGAACCGCGCGGCACCGATCAATAACTCATTTCGTTCGATCGCTTGCCGCACCTCGGGTTCCGTCAGCCGTAGCGGCGGTCGGACACCGGACGGATCGAGACAGTGCAATCGGGAAGAACGGCACCAGGACGCGACCACGGCGGATCTCGCTGCTTGGCCCGAGCCGATCGCAGCTTCGACCCGATCGGCGTGATGGTGCTCGCTAATCGCTCCCATGTGATCCTCCGTCTCCGTCCGCGGCCTACCATTTCTTCGTCGGAGATTCTTGGCACGCAAAACGGCATGGGTTTCGGGCATCGTCGCCCAGCCTTCGGCAGTCCTTGAAATGACCGCTCACAACAGCGAGCGAGTTGCGGACAGAGCTCGCGCTTGCCGTCCCGGCATCGCCCGGACTCCGTAGGCCATCGCCTCGCAGGAGGCGGATAAGCCCGCCGAGCGCCTTCTCGGCCAAGACAATCAGCAGCAGCCGGGCCCCCGAAGCAGGTCAATTGTTTCTGGCCTTGAAGGCTTCTTTCTGAGCGCATCGATTGTGTAACTGTTCGCGCAATATTCCGGATAGTGCAGAGCCGCCGTCCCGGCCTGCATCTCACGGTTGCACCGGAACTTCGTCGAGCAAAGTGAGCATACCAACGTAAGGTCGCGCAGCACACCCGGCTCCTTGTCGGCAATCGATCCCTCGTCAATTCCCAGCGCCTCGAGCAGCTGCGGCAATTCTTTGGCACCCTGCCTGCTATGAGCAACGAGAGTTTCGAGCTCGGCGCGCGGGATGCGGAGATCACGCGCAATCGACTCGACTTCCGACGTACCGAGTGCACGGATGTCGGCAGAACGGTGCAACTGGCCGAGCCAGTCCGCGACTCTCCCGATCAACCTGCTGGCGATCGATGCCGACCCGATGGCTGTTGTCATGGCGACCTCCCGAAGATTTTGAACAGATGCAATATTCTGCTGAAGAGCGGCGCCTTGCATTGCGCCAGGTCAAACTCGGCAGCAATTCGCCACGGCCGGCTGCTCGCCGGCGTCAAGCCGCGCCAGTGTCCACCGGCACGACAATGCGACGGTAAAGATGCCAAGTGGTGTGGCCGAGCACCGGGAGTGTCACCATCAGGCCGAGAAAATACGGAATCGCCGAGACTGCTAACAGCACGACAATAACCGCGGCCCATCCCAACATCGGTCCAGGACTGGCCGCAACCGCGCGTACGCTGGTGATCATTGCAGTAACGAAATCGACATCCCGGTCGAGCAGCAACGGGAACGATACGACCGTAAGCGAAAAAAGCATCAGCGATAGGGCTGCACCAACGGCGTTGCCGACGGCCAGGAACAAGAGCCCTTCGTTGGTCGTGAGCACAATCGTCATGAACTCATGCAAGCTGGAAAACGAGGCATTGAGCCCAATCAGCAGCGCCATCAGCAGCCGCACCTGGTACATCCACACAACAAAGATGAAAAGCGTGACGAAAGCCATCCAACCGATCTCGCCCCGGGACTTCACACTGGACCATATCGCCGCAACCGAAATCGTCAGCCCGTTCTCGCGTCGACGGCTCACGTCATAGAGCCCGGTGGCGACGAACGGACCAATCATCGCAAACCCGGCGGCGAGCGGATAGGCAAGGTAGACGAGGCCGAGCCTCAGCAGGCAGAGCATGATGGCGATGCCCCCCGCAGCATAGAGCGCGCCGAAGACCACCCCGTAGAGCGGCACCGCCTGAAAATCGCGCAAGCCCTCACTCAAGGCTTCGACAATATCGGCAACCGCGATACGCCGCACCACGGGATCAGTCTTGCCGGATACCGACTTCATCGACCTTTCCACTCGCCAGGCATATTTTATGCAGGCCCCGACTTGCCGCTGCTTTCACCGAGTGGAGAGCCGCGTCCCGGCTGGAGCGATCGGGTCTCATCATCGTCGTCGGCAATCGCCCGCCAGGCGGCGCCGTCGAGATCGTCATACTGGCCGCTGCGAAGCGACCACAGGAAGGCGGCAAGACCGGCGAGGCCGAGCATCAGCGCCAGCGGCACCAGGATGACCAGGATCTCCATCACACGATCTCCCGCGAGGTGTTGCGGGCGCGCAGCGAATTCAGCATCACCAGGATCGAGGATCCGCTCATGGCGGCCGCCGCGATCAGCGGCGTCACGACGCCGCTGATCGCGACCGGCACGGCCAGCACATTGTAGCCGATCGCAAGCCAGAGATTTTGCCGCATCAGATGCAGCGCCTTGCGCGCGGAATCGATGGCCGCGACAACCGGCGCCAGCGGTCGGCCGAGGAAGACGAGATCGGCGGTGGCCTGGCTCAGATGCGCGGCCGAGATGGGCGACATCGAGACGTGCGCTGCCGCGAGCGACGGCGCATCGTTCATGCCGTCGCCGACCATCAGCACCTTTGCACCGCGCCGCTTCAGCTCTTCGATCCGCGCAATCTTGTCGGCCGGCGTGACGCCGGCGCGCCATTCGGCGATGCCGAGCGCATGAGCCGCCGCGATCACAGCGGGCTCGCGGTCGCCGGAGAGAATCTCGATACCGATGTTGCGATCCTTCAGCGCCGCGATCACGGCCTGCGCATCCGGACGCAGACCCTGGCGCACCGAGAGGGCGAATTTCGCGTCGCCCTTGCTGAAGGCGACGACCGAAGCTTCGGGGTCGAGATCGGCGCCGGTCACCAACGCCTCCGCTCCGCAGAAGGAAGCACGGCCAAGGCGGATCTCAACACCGTCCACCGCTGCGCGGACGCCGCGCCCGGCCTCTTCGACGGCACCGACGATCGGCGATCTCGCGCCGGCAGCCTGCGCAACCGCGGCGGCGACGGGATGATGGCTCGACAATGCGAGGCGTCCGGCCAGCTCGAACATCTCGCCGGGAACGTCTGCGGCGTTGCTCACGTCGAGATCCGGCAGCGTCAGCGTGCCGGTCTTGTCGAAGATGACGTGGTCGGCTTCGGCGAGGCGCTCGATCGCATCGCCGGAATTGAGCAGCACGCCAGCCCTGAACATCGTGCCCGAGGCCACCGTCTGCACGGTCGGGATCGCAAGCCCGAGCGCACAGGGGCAGGTGATGATCAGAACCGCAACCCCGGTGACGACAGCATCATGCCAGCTCGCGCCCGCGATCACCCAGCCCAGAATCGTGATCAGCGCGGTCGCATGCACCACCGGCGCATAAAGCCGCGAGGCACGGTCGGCCAGCCGCATGTAGCGCGAGCGCGCCTGGAGCGCATTGTCGAGCAGCCGGGCGATCTCGGCAAGCAGCGTCGCCTCCGATGCAGCAGAGACCCGCACCCGCAACGTGCCCGAGACGTTCATCGAGCCCGCATAGACGGGCGTACCCTGCTCGGCCGTGACATAGAGCGTCTCGCCAGTGATCAGGCTCTGGTCGATCTCGGAGCGCCCCTCGATCACCGTGCCGTCGACCGCACAGCGCTCGCCGGGCCGCAGCAGCACGATGTCGCCGGGATGGATCGCTGCGACCGGCACCTGCGAGATTTCGTCAGGTCCGACGAACTTCGCTGCGGTCTCCGCCTTCAACGCCGCCAGATTGCCGGCGACCGCGCGGGTCCGCCGCCGCATATTCTGGTCGAGGAAACGGCCGACCAGCAGGAACGTGAGCAGCATGATCGCCGCATCGAAATATGCGTGCCCGGCGTGGTTGATGGTCTCGACCACGGACATGCCGAGCGCAAGACCCACGCCGATCGAGATCGGCACGTCCATGTTGGTGGTCTTGTTGGACAGCGCGCGCCAGGCCGAGCGGAAGAACGGTTGGCCGGCATAGGCCGCCGCCGGCAGCGCGATCAGCGCAGACAGCCAGTGGAAGAAGTCGCGCTGTTCCGGCAGCATGTCCGAGACATTGCCCGACCATACCGGGATCGACAGCATCATCACGTTCATGGTCGCAAACGCGGCAACGCCGAGACATCGCAGCAGGAAGCGCGCTTCCGCGACCTCGGTCGCCTCAGCGCTCTCGGTTTCGTAAGGATAGGCCCTGTAGCCGAGCTCCTCGAGCCGATCGATAAATCGCGCCGGATCCAGCGTGCCCTCTTTCCATTCCAGCGCGACACGCCGGTCGGTGAGGTTCACCCGCGCCAGCGTGACGTCAGGAATGGCCAACAGGCCGCGCTCGATCTTGGCCATGCAGCCCGCGCAGTGGACGCCATCCACCGCGAGATCGATATGCTGGAAACCAGCGCCCGCGGCCCGGACGTAATGAGAGAAATCGCGTGTGACCTGCATGGCGAGACCTCAGTTCAGGACCACGCGGTTGCGTGACAGGAACACGCGCTCGCCCCTGGCGTCGCCCTCGATCACGAGATCCCATTGGCCCGGCGCAACGGCAGATGCGCTGCCGCGATAGATGCCGATGCCGGCCTCCGCGAGCTCGACGGCCAGATCGGCGCGTTTGTCGGTCGGCCGCTCCAGGCGGCCTGCGAACCGCAACCCGGTCAGCGGCTCGTCCGCCGCATCGCGTGCCTCGACCTGAAGCACGGCATTGCCGTCGGCGCGCCGGTCGATATGCGCACTCACCTTCCATTTGCGTGCGGCCTGGTCCTGCGCCGCCGAGATCTCGTGGTCATAGGCGAGGCCCGCGGCATAGGGGCTGTCGACGTCGGTGCCCGGCAACGTCGCGATCGCGAGCTTCATCATCGTGACGTTGACGCCGATCACCAGCCCGAAGAAGGCGACCAGCATCAGGAGCACCTTCGTTCCGGTCAGCGGCTTGGTGGCCATTTCAGTCTCCTGAACTTACGGCGCGACGAAATTGTCGGTGGTGGTGGCGACCTCGCCGAGCCCGATATCGGTGACGTGGAAGCGCACTGGAACCGATTTCTCGGGATTGCTGTCGGCGGGTGCCGTGACGAGCAGGCGCAGCTCGCTGGTGGAGTCGCGCGGGACCACGATCATCGGCCTGTCAGGCGTCACGGAATCGACGCCGACGACATGCGTGGTCAGATTGACCGGCCCGTCCGCGTCGATCGCGATGACGCGGTCATAGCCGCTCTTGTTGAGCAGCCGCACCGTGTAGGCGTTGCGGATCGAGCCGTCGCTGAGCTTGACCGCGACCGGGTTGCGATCATGCAGTACGTTGACATCGAGCAGGCTGCGCGTCGCCAGCACGTAAAGCATGATACCGCCGACGGCCGCGATGATCGCGCTGTAGGCGACGGTGCGGGCGCGAACGATGCGGTAGATCGGCGCCTTGCCGTCCTGGCGGCGCTGGATGTTGATGTCGTTGTCATAGCCGATCAGCCGCTTCGGCCGGCCGATCTTGGTCATGACGTTGTCGCAGGCGTCGATGCAGAGCCCGCATTGGATGCATTCGAGCTGCGGCCCGTTGCGGATGTCGATGCCGGTCGGGCAGACCGCGACGCATTGATAGCAATCGATGCAATCGCCGACATGCTGGCCGACCGCGCGCAGCTCGGCCGCCTTCTTGACCGAGGTACGCTTCTCGCCCCGGTCGTAGCGATAGGTGACGTTGAGCGCCCATTCGTCGGTGAGCGCAGCCTGGATCCGCGGCCACGGGCACATGTAGGTGCAGACCTGCTCGCGCATAAAGCCGGCGAGCACGTAGGTCGTTGCCGTGAGGATGCCGATCCAGATATAGGCGATGACAGGCGCCTGGAATGTCAGGAGCTGCTTCACCAGCGTCGGGGCGTCGTTGAAATAGAGCACCCAGGCGCCGCCGGTCCACCATGCGATCATCAGCCAGATGAAATTCTTCAGCGCGATCTCGGAGACGCGCTTGACCGTCAAAGCGCCGGCGGATTTGTCCTTCATCATCCGCTCGCGGCGGTCACCTTCGACGAAGCGCTCGACGGCGTAGAACAGATCGGTCCACACCGTCTGCGGGCAGAGATAGCCGCACCAGATGCGGCCGCCGACCGAGTTCATCAGGAATAGCGTCACCGCGGCGAGGATCAAAAGGCCGGTGAAATAATAGACTTCCTGCGGCCACAGCTCGATGAAGAAGAAATAGAAGCGGCTGTTGGGAAGATCGATCAGCACAGCCTGGCTGGGGGCGCCAAGGCCGCGGTTCCAGCGCACGAAAGGCAGGAAGTAGTAGACGCCGAGGCAGAACGCCATCAGGCCCCATTTGATCCGGCGGAAGGTGCCCTGGACGCTCTGCGGATAGACCTTCTTGCGGGCTGCGTAGAGCGGCCCGTAGTCTTCATCCGATGTGAGATCGTTCGGGTTCACGGTCTTGTTCATCGCGCGGGTTGTCTCGAGAAGGTGCGATTAAACCTAGATCCCTCGCCGCCGCGTCGATTGATCCAGCTCAAGCGGGGGCGATTTTGTTCGCCGCCGCTTGATAATGCTCAGCTATTTTCCACCACCCAGCGAGTGGACGTAGACCGCCATCGCCTTGATGGTGGCGGGGTCGAGCCGCCCTTCCCAGGCTGGCATGACGCCGGCACGGCCATTCGTGATGGTCTCGATCAGGGCGGCCTCGTCGGAGCCGTAGAGCCAGATCTTGTCGGTCAGATTCGGCGCGCCGAGCTCCTGGTTGCCCTTGCCGCCGTCGCCGTGACAGGCGACGCAATTGTCCGCAAAAATCTTCTCGCCCTTGACGGGGTCATAGCCCTTGCGGGTCGAGAGACCCGACAGCGATCGCACATAATTGGCGACCGTGACGATCTCGTCGCCCTTCAGCACGCCATCCCTGCCGAAAGCCAGCATCTGGCCTTCATGGGACTTGGCGTGACCCGAGCGTACGCCGAACTGAATGGTCTGCACGATCTGGTCGAGCGTGCCGCCCCACAGCCAATCGTCATCATTCAGGTTCGGGAAGCCCTTGGCGCCGGCAGCGCCCGAACCGTGGCACGGCGCGCAATTGTCGCCGAACACGGTCTTGCCCTTGGCGCGGGCGAGCGCCAGCAGGGCCGGATCCTTCTCGATGTCGGCGAGCGAGGCTGCACCGAGCGCCGCCATCTTGTCGCCCCTGATCTTCTCGAGCTTGGCAAGCTCGACCGCGACGTTGGCGCGTGTCGAGTACCCCAACAGACCGGTCGTATTGCTCGAAATCAGCGGCCAGGCCGGATAGACGATCCAGTAGCCGATCGACCAGGCGATGGTGAGGTAGAAGCAGATCACCCACCAGCGCGGCAGCGGGGTGTTGAGCTCCTTGATGCCGTCCCATTCATGACCGGTCGTGGCCCTGCCGCTGACGGAATCGATCTCGCTATGATGCTCGCTCATGATCACTCCTCCCGCAGCGGCAGGCGGGCCGCTTCGTCGAACGCGGCCTTGTTGCGGGGCCAGAGCGCGTAGGCGATGATCGCGAGAAAGATCGCGACGAAGACCGGCGTCCAGATCGTGGTCACGAGACCGGAAGCGAGATTGTCGAGTGTCAGGATGGCTTTCATCGGTGATGCCTTCTCAGCGAAGATTGGCTTTCTCGTTGTAGAGCTTGAAGTCGACCAGCGTGCCGAGCATCTGCAAGTACGCGATCAGGGCGTCCATCTCGGTCGGCGTGCCGGTCTTGCCATCGAAATTGCGCACGACGGCTTTGGCATAGCGCTTCGTGAAGGCGTCGCTGCCGGCATTGTCAGGATCGGCCTGGGCCTTCATGTCGGCGGCGGCGTTGGCGATCTGGTCGTCGGTGTAGGGAACGCCGACGGCCCGCAGCGTACGCATATGGTCGGCGATCGTCGCCGGATCGACCTCGGTTGAGCTGAGGAACGGATAACCCGGCATCACCGACTGCGGCACGATCGCGCGCGGATTGGTCAGATGCGTGACGTGCCAGTCGTCGGAATATTTGGCGCCGACGCGGGCAAGGTCAGGACCTGTGCGCTTCGAACCCCACTGGAACGGGTGATCGAACATGCTCTCGGCGGCGAGCGAGAAGTGGCCGTAGCGTTCGACTTCGTCGCGCAACGGACGGATCATCTGCGAATGGCAGAGATAGCAGCCTTCGCGGACGTAGATGTTGCGGCCGGCGAGCTCCAGCGGCGTGTAGGGCCTGACGCCGTCGACCACCTCGATCGTGCTCTTGAGGTAGAACAGCGGCGTGATCTCGACGAGGCCGCCGATCGCGATCACCAGCAAGATGCCGACGACCAGGATGATCGAGTTCTTTTCGAAGATTTGGTGGCGCGTCCAGAACGACATGGGAAGCTCCTCATTCCGCCGGCTGAAGAGCGGCGGGCATCTGGACTTCCTGCTCGCCGACGCGAACGGTCATCCAGAGATTGTAGGCCATGATCAGCGCGCCGATCAGGAACAGCGCGCCGCCGGCGGCGCGGATGACGTAGAAGGGATGCATCGCCTCGACGGTCTCGATGAAGGAATATTCGAGGAAGCCGAGCGAGGTGTAAGCACGCCACATCAGGCCCTGCAGGATGCCCGACACCCACATCGCGGAGATGTAGAGAACGATGCCGAGCGTCGCGATCCAGAAATGCCAGTTGACCAGCTTGAGACTGTAGAGCCCCTTGCGATTCCACACCCAAGGCACCATGCAGTACAGCGCGCCGAAGGAGACGAATCCGACCCAGCCGAGCGCACCGGAATGCACGTGGCCGATGGTCCAGTCAGTGTAGTGGCTGAGCGAGTTGACGACCTTGATCGACATCATCGGTCCCTCGAAGGTCGACATGCCGTAGAAGGCGACGGAGACCACGAGCATGCGCAGCACGGGATCGGTGCGTAGCTTGTCCCAGGCGCCCGACAGCGTCATCAGGCCGTTGATCATGCCGCCCCATGAGGGCATCCACAGCATGATGGAGAAGGTCATGCCGAGCGTCTGCGTCCAATCGGGGAGCGCGGTGTAGTGCAGATGGTGCGGGCCGGCCCAGATGTAGAGGAAGATCAGCGCCCAGAAGTGAATGATCGAGAGCCGGTAGGAATAGATCGGCCGCTCCGCGCGCTTCGGAATGAAATAGTACATGATGGCGAGGAAACCGGCGGTCAGGAAAAAGCCGACGGCGTTGTGGCCGTACCACCACTGGAACATGGCATCCTGGATGCCGCCCCAGGCGATGTAGGACTTGGAGCCGAAGAACGACACCGGCAAAGCGGGATTGTTGCCCAGATGCAGAACCGCAATCGTCACGATGAAGGCGAGATAGAACCAGTTCGCGACGAAGATGTGCGGTTCCCTGCGCTTGAGGATCGTGCCGAGGAAGACGAGGAGATAAGTCACCCAGACGATGGTCAGCCAGAGGTCGGCGTACCATTCCGGCTCGGCATATTCCTTGGACTGCGTAACGCCGAGCAGATAGCCGGTGCCTGCAATCAGGATGAAGTAGTTGTACCCGAGCACGACGAACCAAGGCGCGAGATCGCCGGCAAGCCGCGCGCGGCAGGACTTCTGCACCACGTAGAAGGATGTCGCGATCAGCACGTTGCCGCCGAAAGCGAAGATCACCGCGGAAGTGTGCAGCGGCCGCAACCGGCCGAATTGAATCCATTGTAGATCGAAATTCAGCGCGGGCCAGGCCAGCTGCGAGGCGATGATCAGCCCGACCAGGAAGCCCGCAATGCCCCAAACCATCGCCATGACGGCGGTGAACTTGATCGGGCCCATATTGTAGTTGGGGCGACCATTGATCTCGGCAGGGGGCAGCGCCGCCGGGCGGTCGTAGTAGCGGTTGACGATGAAGAACATCGCGGCCAGGCTCGCCGCCGCGCTCAGGCCGGCGTGAAAGGCGAAGGGCGCGTCGACCGCCTTGGCCGAGGCAATCAGGCACAGGAAGGCGGTAACCGCGAAGGTGAACGCCAGGCCGCTTTCGCCAAACGTCATGGTTTTCGAGATGGAGGGCTGGGGCATCGCGGATTCTCTCTGAAAGAACACGCCGCCAGAAACCACATTCACGCTCGCGGGGACTTGATTGAAATCAAGATAGATGGATTTCTGCTAAGACGAGGCCGTTGCTGGTCTTCGAGCGATATCAAGCGCTTGTGCATTGCGCCGAGCTCATGGCGGACCGCCCTCTGCGGAAATTCACGGGGCCGAAAAACGCCGTGTTTCTGTCGATCGTCAGTCGCTCGCCGTCGCCTTGAGCGCCGCGATCACGTCCTCGCGCGCGATGATTCCGACCAGCTTCTGAGCGCCGTCGAGCACGATGATGCTGCGGATGCGGTGCTCGACCATGAGCTGGAGCACGCGCGTCAGCCGCGTTTCCGGGCCGACATAGATGAACTCCGGCGTCATGACCTCGCCGACCTTGCGGTTCATCAGGTCGTGATAGCGCGGCAGCATCTGGCTCGGCGTGAACGCAAAGCACTTCAGGATGTCGAACTTGGTGACGATGCCGACGACCTGACCGTCATCCTCGACCGGATAGGAGTTGAAATCATCCTGTTCGAACATCTCACTGAGGGCGAGCAGATCGTGGTCACGCCGCACCGTGCTGACGTTGCGCGTCATGTAGTTTTCGACCGTCTGCTCAAGGAATTTGTACACAGCGCGTCCTCATCGATTGTCTGTGCCGCCTCGCCGTCAGTGCGACAGCAGCACGCAGCGGGCGGTTTGCGTGACCAGATATTCCGTGACGCCGCCGAGAATCAGTTCGCGGAAGCGGGAATGGCCGTAGGCGCCGGCGACGATCAGGCCGGCACCGACATCGTCGGCAATGCTGTCCAACTGCACGGCAGCGGTTTCGTTCGTCGCCGCTGGGACGCGCGCCGTCGCAGTGACGCCGTGGCGGGCGAACCAGGCGGCGACGTCGCTGACATGTGCCATCACCACCGAGCGGTCGTCGTTCGTTTCCGGAACCTCGACGACGATGACGTCCTTGGACTTGCGCAGCATCGGCAGCGCATCGGCCACCGCGCGCCGCGCCTCCGGCGTGTCCTTCCAGGCCACCAGCACGCAGCGCAGATCGAGCCAGTTGATTTGATCAGGCACGACCAATAGTGGCCGGCCGATCTGCATCACCAGATCCCTGGGGCTTGCCGTCGAAAAGGCATCGGAGAAGGTGGGGCCCTGCCCGCCGCTGACGATGATGTCGGCGCAGCGCGCCTGCGCCAGCACGTATCGTGCGGGAAAATCCGCGGCGCTGCGCCATTCCGCGCGCCCGCCGCGCGTCCTGGTCGCGGCGCGGAATTGCGCCTCCAGATCGGCAAGGCGCCGCTTGACGGAGCCCTCCTCCTGATCGACCAGCCGCTGGGCCTCGGCACCATCGGCGAAATAGAGCGGCGGGGCGAATCGCGCTGCGGCGATCCCGACGATGTCAGCCTCGAACCGTTCGGCCAGCTCGCCCGCGACCTGAAGGCGCGCAGTGTTGAGCTGATCCAGCGCCAGGCTGACCATCACGGTCGCGTATGTCATCGGGAGCCTCCCGTGGGGTGAGCTTTGACCAAACATTGTAAGCCCGCTGCAGCCGGGCAGGATGAGATAGATCAAATTGCCCCGCGCGGTGCCGGGAAATCCACCGATGCGGTCAGACATCGGAACTTGCCTCCGGCGCGGCCATGGGCGAGATTGTCGGCACGCTAGCAGCACCTCGCCCGCGGCTTGCAGAATGGGAGCCACGACTTGTCGCCGACCCGTGTGACGCATCCGCCGGACGATCATCGCGGCGAGCATTTCCGGGTCCGGATCGAGGGATTCGGCGTCGGTACCTGGGATCTCGACCTCACGACGCGCGAGCTGGAATGGTCGGAGACCGCGCGGATGCTGCTGGGCGTCGAGCGGGGTCAGCCGGCGAGCTATGACCTTCTGATGTCGCGCCTCGAAGCCGAGGATCGCGCGCGCGTCGAGGCTGCGATCAGCCAGGTCATTGAGCGCGGCGGCGGCTTCGACGTCTCGTTCAGGATTTCCGCCAACTCCGACCGGGGCCAGTGGATCAGGGCTCGCGCCGGCCTCATCAGGGATGACGCCGGCATCGCGCGGCATCTCAGCGGAATCCTCCTCGACATCGACCCGGAGAAACAGGTCGAGGAAGCGCTGCGCACGCGCGAGAACCACCTCCGCTCCATCCTGCATACCATTCCCGACGCCATGATCGTCATCGACGGTCGCGGCATCATGCAGCTGTTCTCGACGGCCGCCGAGCGCCTGTTCGGCTGGTCCGAGCAGGAGGCAATCGGCCAGAACGTCAGCATCCTGATGCCGGAGCCGGACCGCACCCGACACGACGGCTACATCGCGCGCTATCGCTCGACCAATGATCCGCACATTATCGGCATCGGCCGCATCGTCACCGGCAAGCGCCGCGACGGCACGACGTTCCCGATGCATCTGTCGATCGGCGAGATGCAGTCCGGCGGCGAGCCCTATTTCACCGGCTTCGTCCGCGACCTCACCGAGCATCAGCAGACCCAGGCAAGGCTGCACGAATTGCAGTCCGAACTCGTCCATGTCTCGCGTCTGACGGCGATGGGCGAGATGGCGTCCGCGCTCGCCCACGAGATCAACCAGCCCCTGGCGGCGATCAGCAACTACATGAAGGGATCGCGGCGGTTGCTCGCGGGCAGCTCTGATCCCAACGTTGCGAAGATCGAGGGCGCGCTGGATCGTGCGTCGGAGCAGGCACTGCGCGCCGGCCAGATCATCCGTCGGCTGCGCGATTTCGTTTCCCGTGGCGAATCCGAGAAACGGGTCGAGAGCCTGTCGAAGTTGATCGAGGAAGCCGGCGCGCTGGGGCTCGCCGGCGCGCGCGAGCAGAACGTGCAGCTCCGCTTTACTCTCGATCCAGGCGCCGACCTTGTGCTCGCCGATCGCGTGCAGATCCAGCAGGTTCTGGTCAATCTGTTCCGAAATGCGCTGGAGGCGATGGCGCAGTCGCCGCAGCGCGAGCTCGTCGTCACCAACGCCCGCGTCCGTGAAGACATGATCGAGGTGGAAGTATCCGACACCGGCTCCGGCTTCCAGGATGATGTCATGCCAAATCTGTTTCAGACCTTCTTCACTACCAAAGAGACCGGCATGGGCGTGGGACTGTCGATCAGCCGCTCGATCATCGAGGCTCACGGCGGCCGCATGGCCGCCGAGAACAACGCATCGGGCGGCGCGACATTCCGCTTCACCCTGCCGGCAGCCGATGAGGCCTGAGCAATGACGACCAAGGGACATGTTTACGTCATCGACGACGACGAGGCGATGCGGGACTCGCTCAACTTCCTGCTGGAGTCCGCAGGCTTCGGCGTCACCCTGTTCGACAACGCGCAAAGCTTCCTCGACTCCCTGCCCGCCCTCGGCTTCGGCTGCGTCGTCTCCGATATCAGGATGCCTGGCCTCGACGGGATCGAGCTGTTGAAGCGAATGAAGGCGCAGAGCTCGCCCTTTCCGATCCTGATCATGACCGGCCATGGCGACGTGCCTCTCGCGGTCGAGGCCATGAAATTCGGCGCCGTCGACTTCCTGGAAAAGCCGTTCGAGGACGACCGCCTCACCGCCATGATCGAGAGCGCGATCCGTCAGGCCGAGCCTGCCGCCAGGAACGAGGCTGTATTACAGGACATCGCCGCCCGCGTAGCCTCCTTGAGTCCCAGGGAGCGCCAGGTCATGGAAGGGCTGGTCGCAGGCCTTTCCAACAAGTTGATTGCCCGCGACTATGACATCAGCCCGCGCACCATCGAGGTCTACCGCGCCAACGTCATGACCAAGATGCAGGCGGGCAGCCTGTCGGAGCTGGTGCGGCTGGCGATGCGCGCCGGCATGCTGAAGGATTGAGGCAAACCGGCTTGCGGTAGGTCAAGACGGGCTCCGTCGGCTGTGCTACTCGACCAGAATGATCGAAATCGGCTCGCACCATCAGCGGCTGCCCATGGCATCACTCGCACGTCCCCTCGTCTACGTGGTTGATGACGATGACGCCGTGCTGGTATCGCTGCGCTTCCTGCTGGAAACCGACGGCTTTGCGGTGCGGACCTTCCGGAATGCCACGGCGCTGCTTCATGCGGCGAGCATGCCCGGCGCGGACTGCTACGTGATCGACTACAAGATGCCCGAAATCAACGGCATTGAGCTTGCCGGACGGCTGCGCCAGTCCGACGCGGACACGCCGGTGATCCTGATCACCGGCTATCCGGATGGAAATATCTCCGCCCGTGCTGCCGCGGCTGGCGTGAAAGACGTGATTTTGAAGCCGCTTCTCGACGAAAACCTGGTCAAACGCATCCGCCAGGCCATCCAGAACCGGCACGGCAATTGACCTACGGGATTCTACGTAAGGGCCACCCCTTAAGATATCTCGCGAAATTTTCGAAGCACCCGACACAGCGTAGGAAGCGTCATGACAACGGAGATGACGCAGATGCTGGCCCAGACGCTCAACACCCAGGCGATTGACACGCAAGTTCGCGGCACCATTGCCCCGGCCCATCCCGTCTCGGACCAGTTCGGCGCCATCACGGGCCATGTCGGCCTGGTGGCCACCGAGTTCTCCTACCGCAAGGACGAGGAGATCTATGGTGAGGACGAGCCGGCCGAATATGTCTACCAGGTCGTCTCGGGCGCGGTCCGCACCTACAAGCTTCTCACCGACGGCCGCCGCCAGATCGGCACCTTCCACCTCCCCGGCGACGTATTCGGCCTCGAATCCGGCGCCACCCACCGCCTGGCAGCCGAAGCCATCATCGACACCACGGTGCGCCTGGTAAAGCGTCGCAGCCTCGACCAAGTCGCAGCCACCGACGTTCACGTCGCTCACAAGCTCTGGTCCATGACCGCAGCCGATCTCAGGCACGCAGAAGAGCACATGCTGCTTCTCGGGCGCAAGAACGCTATGGAGCGCGTCGCAACGTTCCTCCTCGAGATGGATCGGCGACTTGCGGTCACCGGCATGATGGCGCTTCCTATGTGTCGTCGCGATATCGGCGACTATCTCGGCCTCACGCTGGAAACGGTTTCACGAGCCCTCTCGCAATTGAACGATGAGGGCGTACTCGACTTTGCCAGCGCGCGCCAGATCGTGCTCCGCAAGCGTCAGCACCTGCGCGATTTGGACATCTGATGGTATGACTTGCAGGTGATCGTCTCAGACCCCTTTGGAAGGACTTGCGGAAAGTCTCATGGCGATCCGTGTCGGGAAGTACCGTCGCATTCAGTCCGAGAGTTCTCCGCGCAATAACAAGTAGCGTTCGTGGATCGTTTTATGACGCTACGTCGCAAGATCTACCTCATTTTGGAGCAGGGCTCCGTTCGTGGCTCTGCGAGCTTGGCCGTGAATACCGGCCTGATATGCGCGATCGTCGTCAGCCTTCTGGCTACGATAAGCGAGTCCGTTCCCGAGCTCGCACATCGACATGCGTCCGGCTTTCAATCCATCGAAGTTTCAGTGGCCGTGATCTTTTGTGCGGAGTATCTGGCGCGTATCTGGACCGCGGCGGAGCACGCACCTTGGCGGCGCTTTGGAGCCCTCGGGTCGCGGCTTCGCTTCATGGGAAGCCTGGCCGGGATTATCGACCTTGCTGCCATATTGCCGCTTTTGCTGACTCATTTTGCCGCTCCCGAACTCAAGACGTTGCTCGTGTTGCGCTTGGTGCGCTTCCTGAAATTGACGCGCTATTCACCTGCCATTAATTCGCTGTTGGAGGCGCTCTATGTTGAAAGGCGCGCTCTCACGGGATGCTTTGTGATCCTTCTTGGCGCCGCGCTGATCGCAGCGGGGCTGATGCATCTTGCCGAGAGCACGGTCCAGCCCGACAAATTCGGAACGATACCGGACGCACTCTGGTGGGCAATCGTGACGCTTGGCACGGTTGGGTATGGCGACGTTGTTCCTATCACGGCGATCGGACGGCTCATTGCGGGCTGCACGATCTTCGCTGGCTTGCTCATGGTCGCATTGCCTGTAGGCATCGTTGCCACGGCCTTTGCCAACGAGGTGCATCGACGCGATTTCATCATCACCTGGAGTCTGGTTGCCAAAATTCCGTTGTTCAGTGAATTGAGCGCAGTGCAGATCGGGGAAATCATGAAGATGCTCAGAGCTCAGAAGCTAGATGCAGGGTCCGTCGTAACGCGGCGGGGTGAGCCGGCACATTCCATGTACTTGATCGCCGACGGCGAGGTTGAGATCAAGCTGCGGCACAACCCGGTGCGCCTGGGTGCCGGCCACTTCTTCGGCGAAATCGCCGTACTGCGCCGTGCTCACCGTTCAGCAACGGTCATTGCTACCCAAACCACCCGCCTACTCGTCCTGGATGCGGCTGATTTGCACGGTCTTATGGACCGAGAGCCCGGGTTCGCCGCCCGGATCGAAGAGGCTGCTCGCGAGAAGCTCGGGCGCGAACTGGAAGCGCCCGCCGGCGACCTCGTACGCGAGGAGGTTGCAAGTGGCCTGCCAGCGGGTCGCTAAATATCCAGCGTAGGCCTCCTTAGTAGGTGCAGGGGTTTCGAAGCGCGCTCGCTCGGCAAAAGAGGTTCGCCTTCGTTGCCCGGAGATTGCAGCCTCTCGGCACCGGTTTCCGGACATGAAGCAGAGGTCAGGCCGCCTCTCGCTGGCTGCGGTGAATCGCCGACGCAAGTCTGAGCAAGAGGATGATCGAGACGTTGCCCTTGCCGCCCTCGATCTGGGCAATGTAGCGCTCCGAAATGCCGGACCTGCGGGCAAGCTCCCGGCGCGACATGCAGCAACGCATTCGCGAGCTGCGCACGCGCTCACCGAGCTCGACCAGGAATTGGGCCTCGGAGTATGGCGGCAAGGCATTCCCCCCAGGCAAGGCCGCACCTGCGAACTCGAAAACTTCTTCCAGCATTGATCTGTCCTTGTCTTCTCCGAACCAAGATCATGGCTAGTTTTCAGGTCTCTTCATTGACGCGGATCAAAGAGGCCGCTTTTCATTCGATCAGGATCGGGGCTGAGATGAGGTCAAGCTTCTTCACGTCGATGCCAAGCGACCAGGACCCGCGGTCCCAGCGGATGAACTCCATGCAGTGAAGACGGCGATGATGGCCGGCGCGCTCGTCGCGCCAGCCTTGGCGACTGTTTTCGACTGGATTGCGCCAGAGCAATGTCGTCCCTTCGCGGCGCCGGTATACGAGGCGCAAGACGAGGGAGAGACTTGAGATGAGATCGGACTTGGCGCAATCGTACGGACAGGACAGGCTACCCCGATACACCAGCTACCCGACCGCCCCGCACTTTTCCGCGGCGATCGGTGAAGCCGACTATCGAAAATGGCTCAAGTCGCTGCCCGCCCGACAGCCCGCGTCGATCTACATGCATGTCCCCTTCTGTCGGTCCATGTGCTGGTACTGCGGCTGCCACACCTCCCTCACCAAGAAAGACGATCCGATCGCGGTCTACACCTCTGGCCTGCGCACCGAAGCGCACATGGTGGCCGAGACGATCGGCCACCGAATCCCGATCTCGCACATCCACTTCGGCGGAGGCACGCCCACGATCATGACGCCGGACACCTTCGCCGATCTCCTCGAGAGCCTGCGCTATTCGTACTTCGTGCTGCCGGACGCCGAGATTGCCGTAGAGATCGATCCGCGCACCCTGACCGAGCCGATGACGGACGCCTTGGGCTTCAGCGGCGTCAACCGCGCGAGCCTGGGCGTGCAGAGCTTCGATCCTAAGGTCCAGCGAGGCATCAATCGCCTACAGAGCTTCGAGCAGACTGCCCAGTGCGTCGGGCGACTCCGGCGATCTGGGGTCGGCAAGCTCAATTTCGACTTGCTATACGGCCTGCCCCTGCAAACAGTCGACTCCTGCCTGGACACCGTGGCTAAGTGCATCGAACTGCGTCCGGACCGCTTCTCCGTGTTCGGCTATGCCCATGTCCCGTCCTTCAAGAAGCATCAGCGCAAGATCGACGAAAGCGCTCTTCCCGACAGCATCGAGCGCCATCTGCAGTCGGTGACGATCGCCGAGACGCTCGTCGATGCCGGCTACGTTCGCATTGGCTTCGATCACTTCGCTTTGCCTGACGACAAGCTCGCCGTGGCGAAGCGGGAGGGCAGGCTGCGCAGGAACTTCCAGGGCTACACGGACGACGCCGCCGAAACCCTCATCGGCCTGGGGGCAAGTTCGATCGGCCGCATGCCGCAGGGGTTCGTGCAGAACGTCGTCGCCATCAGAGACTATCTCGCGCATATTGCCGAACACCGTTTCGCAACCACGAAGGGCTACGCCTTCACGGAGGATGACCGCTTCCGCGCCGACATCATCGAGCGCGTCATGTGCGACATGTCCGTGGATCTGCCCAAGGTGTCCCATCGTCACGGTCGGGATCCACGGTCGGCCATCGTTGATCGATCCAGGATCGACAGTCTCCTCGCCGATGGGGTGGTGACGATGATCGGCGACAGGATATCCGTCAGCGAGGGCGCAGAGTTCCTGGTTCGGAGTGTCGCGTCTGCTTTCGACGCGTACCTTGCACGCTCGCAGGCCACTCACAGCCGGGCGGTCTGAAGCCTATCGGACTGCGAGAGCCTGTCTGTGGAGGACCCGCAAGGGCTCGGGGACCTGCTGGAGCCACCGGGGGTGCGCCGGCGAGCGGTGGCGATGGCGGAAACTGCAGTAGTCGGGGTGAGCGAACTCGCTGCGACCGTCACAGCGAAAGCAACGGTTGATAGCGTCTTGGAGAGCATCGTCATTTCCATTCTAGATCTGGGGCTCGAGCTCAGGCTCTGGAGCGTGGTGAGTCGACCTGTCTTCGGCCGGCGCCTCGTTCGCAACGGATTCGGGCTCATCTGAAGGTGATTGACCCGCATGCTCGGGATGAATTCTGAACCAGGCGACATACAGCGCCGGCAGAAATAGCAGCGTCAGAAGCGTCCCGACGATGATGCCGCCCATCATGGCATAGGCCATCGGGCCCCAGAAAATCTCGCGGGCGATCGGAATCAGGGCGAGACTTGCGGCGGCGGCCGTCAGCAGGATCGGGCGCATGCGGTGCTCGGTTGCTTCCACCACGGCATCCCAGGCCGGCCTGCCCTCTTTCTTCAGATCCTCGATCTGGACGATCAGAATGACGGAGTTGCGGACCAGGATGCCGATCAGGGCAAGCACGCCGAGAATGGCGACGAAGCCAAGCGGCGCACCGCTCGGCAGCATGGCCATGACGACGCCGATCAGCGCGAGCGGCGCGACCGCGAACACCAGGAACAGACGGGAGAAGCTCTGTAGCTGCACCATCAGAACCGTGGCCATGACGAACAGCATCAGCGGCACCACTGCGATAATCGGGCCCTGGCTCTTGGCACTCTCCTCCACTGAACCGCCAATCCTGATCGAGTAACCCGCGGGCAGCTGCTTCTCAAACTCCGCCACCTTCGGTGCAAGCTGGTCGACGATCGTCTTCGGCTGAACATTGCTGACGACGGCGGCTTTCAGAGTAATCGTTGGAATCCTGGCGCGGCGCCAGATCGTGGGCTGCTCCAGCTCGTATCGCAGATTGGCGACGGCCCCGAGCGGCACCGATTGGCCGCCGAGCCCGGTCATCTGCAGGTCGCGCAGCGTGTCGATTGAGGCTCGCTCCGGCGCGGTCGCCCGTCCCGTGACGTTGACGAGATAGATGCTGTCGCGCACCTGCGTGACCGGCGTGCCCTGGAGCACCGAGTTCAAGGTGGTGGCGATGTCTTCCGAGGTCACGCCGAGCAGGCGCGCCTTGTCCTGGAGCACATCGACCTTGACGACACGCGCCGGCTCCATCCAGTCGAACACCACATTGCCGAGATCAGGATTGCTGCGAATGACGCCGGCGAGCTTCTGCGAGAGGTTACGGACCTCAGCGATATCGGGGCCGCTCAGGCGGTACTGTACCGGACGTCCCACGGGAGGACCGACCTCGAGCAGCTTGACGTACGTGTCGGTGCCCGGGAACGTCTTCCTCAAATAGTCCTCGAACTGCGACTTGAGCTTGTCGCGCGCAGCGATGCCGCCTTTTGTCACGATCACCTGCTGGCCGAACCAGGTGTTGGCGGTCTGCAGGTCGAACGACAGCACGAAGCGGGGCGCGCCGGTCCCGACATAGGTCGACCAATGTTCGACAGAATTATTGCCCTGCAACTGGTCGCGATCGAAGCGCGCCATCTGGGTGTTGGTCTCGGTGATCGAAGCGTTCTGCGGCAGGTTCCAGTCGATTACGAGCTCGGCACGGTCGGACGAGGGAAAGAACTGCTGCTGCACGAACTGCAAGCCGAACAGGGCGAGCAGGAAGGCGCCGGCCGTCACGGCGACGGTGCTCCAGCGGTGATGCATGCAGAACAGGAGCAGGCGCGCGAACATCTGCGCGACGCGGCCCTTTTGTTCGTGATGCCCTTTCATTTTGGCCGGCAAAATGCCGACGCCGAGCAGCGGGGTGAACAAGACGGCCACGATCCACGAGACGATCAACGACACCGCGATCACCACGAACAGGGTGAAAGTGAACTCGCCCGCGCTGCTGCTGTTGAGTCCGATCGGGATGAAGCCGGCCACGGTGACCAGCGTTCCCGTCAGCATCGGGAACGCGGTCGAGGTATAGACATGGGTCGCCGCCTTTTCGAGGGGATCGCCGATCTCGAGCCGCGCCACCATCATTTCGACCGCGATCATGGCGTCGTCGACCAACAGGCCAAGCGCGATGATCAGGGCGCCCAGCGAAATGCGTTGCAGCGAGATGCCGCAATAGGCCATCACGACGAAGGTGATCGCAAGCACCAGCGGAATGGCGATGGCCACGACGAGCCCCGCCCGCATGCCCAGGCTCAGGAAGCTGATGCCGAGCACGATGATCACGGCCTCGAACAGCGCTTCGGTGAAGCCCGAAACAGCATGCTCGACCACGACGGGTTGGTCGGCAACGAGGTGCACGCCGACGCCGATCGGAAGGTCGGCGATGATTCCAGTCATCTCCTTTTTCAGCGCCTCGCCGAACTGGAGCAAATTGGCACCGGATTTCATGCCGATCGCGAGCGCGATGGCGGGCTGGCCGTTGTATCGGAACAGCGTTGACGGCGGATCGGCATAACCCCGCGTAATGGTCGCGACATCGGTCAGCGGGAAGAAGCGGTCGTTGATGCGCAGATTAACCGCCTTGAGGCTCGCCTCCGAGGTGAACTGACCGTTGACGCGGACGCTGATCCGCTCCGGCCCTTCCTGGAACACGCCGGAGAGCGCTACCGCGTTCTGGCCCTGAAGCGAATTCATGATGCCGTGGACATCGAGGCCGAGGGCCGCGATCTTGCGGGTAGAAAATTCGAGATAGATGACCTCGTCCTGCGCGCCGAGAATGTCGACCTTGCCGACATCGGGCACCGTCAGCACCTTGGCCCTTATATCCTCGACCTGATCGCGGAGCTGTCGCTGGCTGAGGCCGTCACTGGTGAAGGCATAGACGTTCCCGAAGACGTCACCGAAGCGGTCGTTGAAGCCGGGTCCGATCACGCCTTGCGGGAAATCGCCCCTGATGTCCGCGATCATGTTGCGGACGCGCACCCAGGTCGGCTTGACGTCGGCCGCCTTGGTCGCATCGCGCAAGTAGACGAAGACGGTGGTCTGACCTGCCACTGTGACGCTCTTGGTGTAGTCGAGCGATTCCAGCTCCTCCAGCTTCTTCTCGATCCGGTCCGTGACCTGCCGCGCCATCTCCTCGGGCGAGGCGCCGGGCCACTGCGCCTGGATCACCATCGTCTTGATGGTGAAGTCAGGGTCCTCCTGGCGACCCAGCTGCAGATAGGCAAACAGGCCGGCAGCCATGAAGGCGATCATGAAATACCAGACGAGCGAACGATGGCCGAGCGCCCAGTCGGAAAGGTTGAACGACTTCATGGCTCTTGATCCTGCTCGATGCGGACGTGCTGCCCGGGCTTGAGGCTGTGAATTCCGGCGGCGACGACGCGGGTGCCGGCGGCAAGCCCGCCCGTGACGCGAATGCCTGCCGGTTCGGTGATGCCATCGATCTTCTGCAGCGCGACCGTGCTGGTGGCTTGATCGACCACCCAGACGAAAGCGGCGCCATCCTTGGCGAGCACCGCTGATGGGGGCAGGCGCATGACTTTGCCTTGATCCTTGGCCAGCTGTGCTGTGACGGTCGCGCCGAGACGAAAGCTTTCGGGGGGATTGTCGAGCGCAATCCGGACCCGTCGCAGCCGTGTCACCGCATCGGCTTGCGGCGCGATTTCGCGGATCCTGCCCTCGACCTGAACGGTCGGAAGAAGCTGCAGGCTGACGGTGAACGGCAGACCTACCTCGAGCGGCACGGGGAGGTCTTCCCCAATATCCACGACGGCCTCCCTGACGTCCGGCCGCGCAACCGTCACCACAGTTTGGCCGGGAGAGACCACCTGCCCGACTTCCGCGCCGACAGCGGTGACGACGCCACCGAAGTCGGCCTTGATCCGGGCATAGCCGAGCTGCTCGAGCGCCTTCGTCAGGCTCGCCTGCTCCTGCGCAATGCTTGCTTCAGCGCCGGCGCGGGCCTGCTCGGCATTATCAAGCGTCTGCCTGGGGATCGCATCACTGCTGATGAGCGTGCGTTGCCGCTCTTCCGTGGCCCTGGCCGTCGCAAGCTGAGCCTCGGCCTTCGCAAGCTGGGCTTTAGCCGCGCGAACGGCGAGATCGAGTGCGGTGGGATCGATCGTGCCGATGATTTGTCCTTCGCGGACCATGTCGCCGACGTCAATCGGACGCGATGTCAGACGTCCGAGTACGCGAAAGCCGATGTTGGTTTTGTAGCGCGGCTCGACGACGCCAACGGCAGCCGCGCTGTTGCCGCTGTTCGGCTCGGCCAGCATCGAGAGCACGGGCCGCACGGGCTCCGGCGCGTTCGTCTCCTGCTGACATCCTGTGAGCAACGAGGCCGCCGCGAGCGTGCCAGCGATCATCATGACCTGTCGCTTCATGACCGGCCTCCTTCTTCAGCGACCGACTGGCCAACGCTCAAAAGCTTTCCGCCATCGACGACGACGCGCTCGCCGGGCTCGAGGCCCGCCTTGATCAGCACCTGACCGGCCTCGTAAGCGCCGACCGTGACCGGCTTCAGCGACGCCGTCTGCGTTTTCGGATCGACGGTCCAGACCGCGGGCTTCCTGCCCGCGGCCATCAGCGCGCTCCAGGGCAGGACGATCTCGTTCTGGGGCTTCACGTTGACCGTTCCGGCGACGGCGCTGCCCAGCGTCATCGCGGCCGGCGGATTCTCGATGGACACCTTGACGCGTATCGTGGAGCTCTTCGAGTCGATCGCAGGTGAAATCTCTCTCACCTCACCCGTTGCAGTCACGTCGGCATCCGAGATGAGCGCCAGCGTGACGCGGCGGCTGTCGGTCTGGCCGAGGAAAACGGATTCATAGACCTCGAAGACGGCATCGCGCGCTCCATCCTGCGCGAGGGAGAAGACGGGTTGCGCGGCCGGCACGACCTGACCGACCTCGAGATTTCGCGCGGTCACGACGCCGTCGGCTTCGGCGCGAAGGACGGTATAGCCAAGCGCATCCTGCGAAGTGCCGAGCTGCGCCCGGGTTGCTTCCAGCACGCCCTCCGCCGTTCGCAAGCCCTCCTGGGCCTGATCATAGAGGGTGCGGGTGGTGAAGCCGCTTGCGATCAGCGCTCTCTGTCGCTCGAACGTTGCCTTCGCCACGCGCAGCTGGGCTTCGGCAGAGGCCACTGCCGCGGTCGCAGCATCCACGTCGGCCGCCTGCTCGGCGGGATCGAGCCGGGCGAGGACCTCGCCCTTGTTGACGTGAGCACCGACGTCCACGGCGCGGGCAACCACACGTCCGCTAACGCGGAACGATAGATCGGCACGGAAGCGAGCCTGAACCTCGCCCGTCAATGTGATGATGGCCTGCCGCTCGCGCGGCTGTACGATCGCGGTCCGGACCAATGCGGCGCGGTTGGGCGTCTGCGCCGCGTGATCGTTGCAACCGGTCAGCGCAATGCTGACAAGCACGGCCGCTGCGACGAGAGTCTTCGCCGCTCGCGGCGTTCGAATCGCTTGGATTGGATTGGAGAACTGGTTTGTCATGGCGCGTCCGCCGAATGGGAGAGCGTCAACAGCCCGCCAAGCGCATCGGCGGGTCGACGCGCGCCGAGCGCGGCCTCATTTGAAGACGCGACTCTCCTGCGGCGCGGGACCCTGATCTGGCGCGTTGCGATGGTCCAGTTTGCGTCCCGCTCGCGCTGGGTCAGCGGAAATGACAAGACGATCGAGGTGAATTCGGCGCCAAAACCCTGTTCGATCCGGCCGCTGAGCCCCCGCGCGATATCCTTGGCAATTCGCAATTCGCGATCGGAGACGTCCCGCGCGGGACGCGTGCCGTTGTCCAGGATCACGCAGTTCGCCAGCGCGCCGTTGCGTGTCAACTTGACCTTGATCTGCCCGGCCCGCCCGTCGAAACAAGCGTGCCTTGCCGCGTGCATCACGAGTTCATGGACGACCAGCCCCAGGTGCCAGCAGCGCTCCGGCTGAAGCGCAAGCGACTGGGTCGCGAAGGCCAATTGAATGTCCATCCGGTCCAGGACCCCCCGCCGCATGCCACACCCCAGCTTGCGAATGGAACTGGCGGCGTGGATGAGCGTGTCTCCCGCCGGCATGGACAATGCGCGATGCACGTCGGCGTAACCATGCAGCAGCTCGACGACATTGCTGAGCGCGCCCTTGGCTTCCGTCCCCTCGACCCGGATGGCTGCGGCAGAGACCAGCTCGATGGCGAAGGCGACACCATTGGTGACCCTGTGATGCAGCTCGCGCAGCAGCACGCCTGGGCGCACGCCGGGCGGGTCTGGGTACGAAACAGTCACGACATTCTCCTCATTCGGCTCGGACCATCGGGGCTCGAACGCCCCCAGCTTTGCGACCCGATCGTTCGGGACCACCCGGCTGGCCCGCAAGAGCGTCGAGATCGGCACGATAATAAACTATACCGTATATTTTCTTTTTCTTGCCTTTCTTCACGGACCGTGTCAAGCGGGAAAGCGAAACGCACAGACTCGTGATTTCGGAGGTTTAAGAATGAAGAAAACGAAGCGAGGCAGACCGCCCAAGGATCTGGCCGGAGACGCGCCGGCACGCATTCTCGATGCGGCCCAGCAGCTGTTTTTGGAAAAGGGCTACCGCAGCGCCAGCATTGACGACATTTCGGAGCTCGCCCCCGCAAGCAAGCCGACGATTTATGCCCATTTCCCCGGCAAGGAGGCGCTGTTCGCGGCAGTGGTGGCGCGCACCATCGACGGCTTGACGGATTTCGAGGGGTTCTCGCCCGAAGGCCGCACCATCGAGGACAAGTTGATGAGCCTCGGGACAGCCATCGTTGACCGCGTTGTCGAGGAGTCACTGGGCATGGTGCGCGCCACCATCGCGGAATCGCAGCGGTTTCCCGAACTGAGCCGGAACGTCCACGACGCTGCGCGCGATCGCTCCCTGAATGCGGTGTCGCAGCTGCTGGACGAAGCCACGCAAAAGCTCGCCCGCACCGCAAGGGGGCCTTTCAGCGCCAAACGAAGCCGCGCCACCGCACAGATTTTCCTCGACCTGATCCTGCTGCCGATGCTGTTCCGCTCGCTCGTCGGCGAGACGCCGAGGGACTTGAAAAAGGAGCTTCCCGGCTTCGTGCGCGAACGTGTCGGCTTTTTCCTGGCGGCGTGCGAGACGGACTGGTCATAGGAGCATGGCCATCTGCCCGCTTTGGACTGACCCCGGAGGCATCAGCGTCAGCAGCGGCCTTCAAATGCAGCTGCGATGATCGCGCGCTTTGATGCGAAGAAGCGATGGATGTTGGCCGGAGACATCGACAGTCGCCGCGCAATCTCCGCGAGAGCCGTCTTGTTGTGACCGATCTCGCAAGAGAGGTCGGTCGCCGCCTGGACGATTCTGTTCCGAGCATCCGGGTGCTTGCCGAGATGATGAGCATGTTCTCGCTTCATGTTCTCACCGCGACGGAAGGTTCAGCAACTCGATGCGGCAGGCTTCGCCGAAAGCGCGCAAAGGATCGATTTCCTCGATGAAGTCGGGCAGGTCGACGATTGACCGGTTTGGCGACAAATAGGTTTCGATGATCAGGCGACCGGTGCGCTCGGCTGCGTGAACGACCTCGTCGGTGGACAGGATTCGCATGCGACCGATAAGCGTGTAGAGACCGACGAGCTGCGGAATTTCCGCCCTGTCGCTGACGAGCGCGTCGGCATACAGGCGGGAAGCCTCCTCGATGAAGTTCTTGTACAACCGTTCGCGCTTTTCGAACGAGCGAGCGTGATGTCGCTCTCGAAGCCTTCGGCGCCGGTTGAACCATCCACTCATGATGGTCGAGACCGCTCCGAAGGCGGAGCCACCGAAGGCGGCGAGCGCCGGAATATACATCGTGGTCATCGGTCTTTCCTCTCGCCGGTCGCGGTGCAGACGCCTCTGCGGAGTGCTCAAGGGGCGCCCGCCGCGACGTTGCGTCTTATCGGCTCCGCACCGATCCAATGCTTGCCTGCTCAAACACCGCCTTGCACGCCTGGCTCAGGTCCGATTTACGCTGACGCAAACAGGCTTCGACCCCCGACGGATTTGGAATGTAGCTGCTGCACAGGCGAAACGCGTCGGGTGTACACGCGGCCCTCTGCTCTGCCGTGCCCTGGTTTTCCTGCCCGGATGCAGCTGCGCTGCCAAGCGCGACCACGACCGCTGCGAACAGCGCCGGCATCAATCTCGTCATGTCAGTTCCTTTCTTGCGTAGTGGTTGCTGGCGGGCCGTGAACCCCGGTCTGCACACGCCCTTGTGAAGCCATCGTCTTGACTTCGGGCGCGGCGCCTGATTTATATGAACTATACGGTATAGTTTATTAATGAGGCGCAGAATGTCAAGCCTGCTGTTCGCGTTGATGCGCGAAAACCCGATCCCCGCGCTCGCCGTGGCATCGCCGAATATCGTCGTCGCCCTGTTACTCGTGGTGTTGAGCCTGCTGTTGGGCATCACGATCGCGATGATCGCCTGGGGTCATTCGCTCGGCGAACGCCGGCCGAGCCCTATCCGGCTGGAGCGGAGGATGGTCGCATGACGCAGGCGCTCGCACACAGAGGCGTTGCGCCTGACGAAATTGACCGACTCACGCACACGGCGCAAGGGACGCCTGGAGCGGAAATGCTGAACTTCATCGAAGTCTTCGACGCGATGGAAGTGGATCCCAATAGCGTCAAAGCCGTGTGGATGGGCCTCACTGGTACGCGGACGGCGCTGAGGCGTGACGGATTCACCATTGACCCGAACATCGCGGCCTATTGTCCGACCGATTGGCTCGACGAGCGCGGCTATCTCGACGCCGAGCTTGCGCGCAAGCATCCGCGGCCGTGGCGAATCTGATGATGCGACACAGCGATATGACCATCGGGAGCCGCGTGTCGTGAGCCGACAATCCATCATCGCCATGCGCGCGGGCCAAGGGACTGAAATCGCCCTGCCCTTGCGCGGCTACTTTCTGTCGGTCGGCGGCGCGCTGCTCTGCTTGCTTTGGGCGGCGGGCTCCATGCTGCCGGCGCCATCGCCTGGCCGCTTTACCGAGCCGGATCCCGCGGCACCTCCGATCCTCATCCATTCTGCCATGAAGGGACCGGAGCTCGTGATGATCGACACCAACCAGTCACTGCCCGCGCCCTCCGCCAAGGAGATCGTCGTCGCCCACGCAGCCGCGAGCGCCATCGAACGACCTGACCGAGATTGATCCGATGCCGAAGCAACATCTGTTAGCCCTGATCGTCTGGACCGCCATGCTGACAGCGAGCGGCGCCGTCGCGGACGTCCAGAGTCCTGCGGATACCGATCCCAGAAGCACGACCGCGCCAGGCGACGCCGAGGACGGCACAATCCGCCGCGTACTCACGGAGTTCCGCACGGTCCGCGTCCCGCTCGGCCGCGCCATGGCGATCGCCGAGCGTCTGCATGAGGGCTCGAAGACAGCCGACATCAGCTTCGAGTCTGCCGGCGCCCCCCTCTACCGCGTCCGCACGATCCGGAATGAACAGGTATGGGAGAACACCGTCGACGCGAACTCCGGCGGCATCGCGGGAAAGGAAGTGACGTCTTCGCTGCGGGAGCTCGGCCACGAAGACCTCGCCAACATGATCGCACTCAAATGGATCAAGCAGGAATTGTCTGACGCCGTGCAGGTCGCAGAGCGAGCCGCGGCCGGCAGCGCGCTTGCCGGTGGGCTGGTCAGACAGGACGGCAGGCTCAACTTCGTCGTGGTCGTCGCCGCCGGCGATGATTTGAAGGAGGTCATGCTCGAGCCGCCCAAGGTCGCAAAGCAAGGCCCGATCCATCGCTAGCCCGGCGAACTACGCCCGCAAGAATGAAGGAAATCACTCACGATGAACTTCCAGCCTCGATCACAGATCTCGTCCGCCTCACGGCGCGTGCCCTTCGATTGCATCGCCCTGCTGTTACAGGGCGGGGGTGCGCTCGGTGCCTATCAAGCCGGTGTCTATGAAGCCCTGGCCGAAGCCGGCATTCACCCCGATTGGGTCGCCGGCATTTCGATCGGCGCGATCAATGCCGCCATCATCGCCGGCAATCCGCCGGAGTGCCGCGTGGACCGTTTGCGCGATTTCTGGACCCAGGTCACCTCGACGGCGGCGTGGGAGTGGTCCGCTTTCAGCGATTGGTCGAAGACCGACAGCACGCGCAACCTCATCAATCAGATGAGCGCCGGTCTGGCGGCCACGTGTGGCGCAACCGGTTTTTTCTCCGCCCGTCCCGTCCTGCCCTGGCTGCAGCCCGGCGGAGCCAGCGATGCGACCAGCATCTATGACACGCGCGCGCTCAGGATCACGCTGGAGCGCTTGGTCGACTTCGATCGTCTCAACGCCGGGCTGACGCGCTTCAGTGCCGGCGCGGTCAACGTCAGAACCGGAAATTTCGTCTATTTCGACAATACCACCCATACGATCCGGCCGGAGCACGTGATGGCGAGCGGCGCGCTGCCACCCGGCTTTCCGGCCGTCGAGATCGAGGGCGAACATTATTGGGATGGTGGCCTCGTCTCCAATACGCCGCTGCAATGGGTGATCGAATCAGATGCCCCGCAGGACATGCTGGCGTTCCAGGTCGATCTCTGGAGCGCGCGCGGCCAAATTCCCCGCAACATAGCCGAGGTGATCACGCGGCACAAGGAAATCCAGTATTCGAGCCGCACGCGCGCCAGCACCGATCAGTTCAAGCGCGTGCAGCGTCTGCGGCGCGCACTCACCGATCTGCTTGGCCGGCTGCCCGACGATCTCAGCCAGGATGAGGACGTGAGACTGCTCAGCACAGCGGTCTCACGGAACGTCTACAACATCGTCCACCTGATCTACCGCGCGCGCAATCACGAGGGGCACTCCAAGGACTACGAGTTCTCGCGTCTTTCGATGCAGGAGCACTGGCAGGCCGGCTACCACGACGCATTGCGCACCCTGCGCCATCCGGAGGTGCTCGCCCGCCCTTCTGGCCCCGACGGGGTCTTCACCTTTGATCTCGAACATGACGGCCGCGAGTAGCGGTGCCCTGATGACACGGAGATTTCTTATGCGTGAGACTGACGTGAGACGGCGAGCCTTCGCGATGCCGCTGACAAATCCGGCCTACCCTCCCGGGCCCTACCGGTTCATCGATCGCGAATACCTGATCATCACCTACCGTACCGATCCGGCCAAGCTGCGGGCCGTGGTGCCGGAGCCGCTGGAGGTGGACGAGCGAGAGGCTCTCGTCAAATACGAGTTCATCCGCATGCCCGATTCCAATGGCTTTGGCGACTATACGGAAAGCGGGCAAGTGATCCCCGTCTCCTTCCGCGGCCGCAAGGGCGGCTACACCCATTGCATGTTCCTCAATGACGAAGGCCCCATTGCGGGCGGACGCGAGCTGTGGGGCTTTCCGAAAAAGCTGGCACAGCCGACCCTGAGGACCGAGATCGACACGCTGATCGGCACGCTGGACTACGGGCCGCTGCGGGTCGCGACGGGGACGATGGGCTACAAGCACCGCGAGGCCGATCTGGCGAAGGTCAAGGCTGCCCTTGGCGAGCCGAACTTCCTGCTCAAAATCATCCCGCACGTCGACGGCAGCCCGCGGATCTGCGAGCTCGTTCAATTCGGGCTTGAGGACATCGTGCTGAAGGGTGCGTGGACCGGGCCTGCGGCCCTCGCGTTGACGCCACATGCGCTGGCACCCGTGGCCGAACTGCCGGTCCTGGAGATCATCTCCGCCGTTCACATCCGCGCCGACCTCACGCTCGGGCTCGGAACGGTGGTGCACGATTTTCTGCAGCAACCGGCGCGCGGCTCGATTCGCACCAGTGAGAAGGCTCTTGTCTTTTGACTTCAACTGCGCGTCCCGATCCGGGGTGCGGCGCCGATCCGGTTTTGATGTTACGAGGAAGTGTAAGAAATGGCAATTCTGAACCGTAAGACGGCGGTCGTCACCGGCTCCACCAGCGGCATCGGCCTCGCAAATTCCCAACACGATGGAGGCCCGTCGCATGCGGAGGGATGAGGTCATCAACGTTGTCCTGCTCGCCGCCCAGCCGACCAAGGAGTTCGTCACAGTCGAGCAGGTCGCCTCGCTCGCGCTCTTCCTGTGCAGCGACGAGGCCGCGCAGATCACCGGCGCCAACCTCGCGATGCACGGGGGCTGGACGGCCGCATAGCGCCTTTCAATGCAGGGAGCATTCGATCATGTCTTCTTTCCAAGCTGCCGACCTCGTCATTGAGAGCAAGCACTTCCTCCAGCTCGATCTTGCGGCCGATGGCGGTCTTGCCGGCGCCCTGGGCCTGGCCGAGGCGGCCTTCAGTGAGGATGTGCTGCCGTGCGATGCCGAGTTGATGGCTCCAGCCGACTTCTATGCAGCACTTGCCTCCGGGCCGCGGCGCACTCGGACAACGGCCACGGCCGAAAGGTCAACGCTTTTTCCATGTCTCGCGGCCTGAGGAGCGAGGCGGCCACGCAGAGTGCGGTTGACCCAAGTCAACACGCGCAAAGCCGAACTCGGAGAAGATCATCCAGCCAGAACGGTCAACGGAGACGATCATGTCAGAGCACAGCAGCATGCATTTCTACCTGAATTGGGCCAAGGAGCGCATCGACGAAATGGATGCCGCTCTGGCCTCGTTCGAGATCAAGGCTGGCGATGTCAAGGCCGAGTCGAAGGTCAGGGCCGAGCAGATCATCGCCGATCTGAAGAAGCGTCGTGACGAATTCCAGGTGCAGCTTAAGACCCAAGCCGATGTCGGCGAAGCGGCCTGGGCACGTAGCAAGGCGGAGCTCGAGAAGCAGTGGAACGGCTTCGAGGCGCAGATGAAGATCTACGTTGAAAGCGCCGGCAAGCAAGTCGAGCAGCAGCAAGCGACCTTCAAGGACATCGCGGCCGCACAGGTAAAGGCCTGGCGCGAGGCCGCCGACAAATTCCGTGAGGCAGCCGGCAAGGTCGCCGCATCGCATACGGGCGACGTCGACGCCGCTCTAAAGCAGATGAAGGCCGACGCCTCCGAGGCAGAAGCTCGTCTGCAGAAGCTGAAGCAGGCCGGCGGCGATTCCTGGTCAGTGCTGAGCGCAGCGCTCGCGGAATCCCGCAAAGCGTTCGATCAGGCCAACCAAGCTGCTTGGAATGCGCTGAGGCACGCCGGACCGAAGAGCTGAAGGTTGCTGTGTTCAACAGCCGCCGGTTCAGGGGAGATATGCCAGCATTCGGCCCTGAGCTCTTGAAGGTTGTCGACGAAGAGGAGGCGCTTGCGATCAAGCGGGGGGCTGATCGTTCAGCCACTTCTGGCGTCGTTTTAGGACGTTCGGTCGGTCTTGCTCGCGGGGCTTGCGCCGTCTTTGCCCGGCTCCCAGCACGGCAATGGTGCGCTGTTCATCGCTGGTGTGTGACCTTCGTCACGGCGCAGATTAATTATCCAGTCTAAACCTGCGACATGAGATTGAACGGGGAGCAATCCCCTCGTGAAGCAGGGAGAATGAACATGACCCAGATTGCGCGAACCGAAACTCTCGAACTGTCGATCGCCCAGCTCGACCAGATCAGCGGCGGAATGTCCGTACCCACGAATGAAGCGCAGATCATTGCGGGGATTAAGGCTAAAAACTTTGCGCCTGGCAGCGTCTTTACTGGAAACAGTTCCTTTGGGGACACAATAGACAACAACAATAACCTGCCGTGAGAAACCAAGAGGCCGCCAAGGTGGGCGGCCTCTTCCATTCGCCGGGGCGATGTGTCGTGAGCCGCTGACGGCGTGCCCATCGCATGCCGGACCACCCGTAAATTTCCCCAGTGCCGACTGCTTGGCTCGCTGGTTATCTGGCCGCCGCCTGAGCGCCGCACCATGAAAACACCGAAGCCAAAGCAATGGGCCGATTCGATGCGCCAACTCCCTGCCGCGCCAGCCGCCTTAATCGCAATTGGCCCGAACCGGTTATTCCAGTACATACAAGGCTGGGAGGGCACTGCGCCTCGCAGTGCCCTCCCGCGCAGGCCGTCACTTCACCTTAGCTGAGAAACCGTATTCCACGCGGTACCGTAATCCTTAACGGTGTAGACGACGGGCTCACCGTAGAAGTCTCCCGTCCTCGTGAAGCCGCCGCTCACCGTCTCCAACTCTTTGTCGCCCAAGGGACGCGTTTCCAACTCTTTATCTTTAGGCATGGTCATTATCTCCTGTTGCTGATGACGGCCATACGTTGCCGGTCGCGCATAAGTCGGGCAAAGAAGCGTCACGGTCTGTGATCGCCGTCACCTTTTCGGTCCTTTCGGAGTTCTGGCACGTCGGCACTTAAGGCCCGACCGGAAATGCCAAAGACTCAGCCAAAATGACGCGACTGCCCCTGAACGGACCTCGACGCTCGATTAGCCTGGCCCCGCCGCGCCACTACGCTCAAGCCCAACGGTGTCGTCAACCCAACGGAACATCGGCACGCAGAGCAATTCAACCGCCAGTGGCCCCTTTTGGTTTGAGAATGCAAAGATGAGGCGGGCAACATGCCGAACGGGCATTGGATCGGGCGCATCGATGTGATCAAACCCGAATACACCAAAGCCTACGGCCCCGCCCTCACGGCGGTCCCCCGCAAATGACGATGCAAAGCAGCCGATTACCAGTACCTCGAGCGTGCCAGGTAAACCTCTTGTGCCCGGTCAATCACGGTCTGGGCACTGAAACCAGGCATCGGTCACTTCGTCACCGACACGCGTGAAGCATCTGCAACTCCGCAAAGCGATTGTCGGCGCGACGAAGCCGCCGACAAAGCTCGCGGTTGACATTCTGCATCACCATCACATACGCGTGGATATCGGCCTTGTAGTACGCGTAAAGTTGTCGAGCCGTGAGCTCGTACAGCAGAGTTTGGCTCTGCGCGACGATGGTCGCTGACCGGTTCTGCATTTCGATGAGCGTCATTTCGCCGAAAAAGTCTCCCGGCCCCAGACTCGCCATTCGAATTGCGCGCCCCGATCCCGCAAGCTTGCTCACCACGAGCTCGCCGGAGTGAACAACAAACATCGAGCGGCCTGGTTCTCCTTCCGCGACGACAGTGTCACCAACGCCGAAGCAGCGCTCGACCAGCATTGAGACCAACAGATCGCAACTCGCGTCTGAGAGACCACCGAAGAACGGTGTGGCAAGCAAAAATGCTTTCAGATCGGGCGAGCTGACAGCCATTGACAAAATATACTCCCGCGACCAGCGGTGGCAAGCCGCCGAGACGTCGACGCTGCTGGAGCAGGCCGCAGGACGAGCGCGGTGATCCTGCTTCGGGAACTTGTCATGATCCGGGATTTGCATCGCGAAGGTCTGTCGGGTCCCCCCCTCGCCCAGCAACTTCGGGCTGATCGAAAGACAGTCAGGGCCTCCATCGCCGGAAGCTTGCCGCCCAGCTTACAAAAAGTGGCACCAAGGTGTTCTCGATGGTGCTCGGCTACTCACTGGTCGACCTGGGCGCGCTTTTCTCCGTTGGGATCTGCAAGTTGTCCTTCGCTCTCATCTCCGCACGTCGAGATCGCCGACCCCGCGGGCGCTTCCTTTCGCCCGGTCAAAGGCGCGCTCGAATGGAAGCCAATATGCCTGTCGTCGTGTCGATGACGGTTACGGCCTGCTCAATCTTGCCTTGCCCCAACGGATATTTGGTACACCGCTCGGAGATCTGAACTAATCGTTTTCTTTCGCCGGTCAGGATCGTGCTGCTCTTGTCGACGGCAAACTTGACAATGTCCCGCATCGGATTCTTGTCGCCGAAGTCGGTCAGATCTTTCTCCATGGTGATCAGATACTCGTAGCTTGCGAGTTCGTCGGAGATTTGCAGAAGTTCCCGGACAGTCGAGTTGACACACTCGGCGTCGCCGCTGGAAACGTCGGGGCGCTTTGCGGTTGCAACAAGGTCGTTCATGAGGTTGGCAAAGAGTGGCTTAAGGCTCTCCGCCTGCCGGAAATCGCTCTCGGACAGGACGCCCGCACCGCACACACCGGGTAAGACCAAGGCAAGCCCCAAGGCGGCGGCCAGCATCTTTCGGTGCGCTCGCGCTGGGAACGAAAACAACATGGTGCCCATCAGCCCGTGCATTTCAGCCGCTCTCCATGCTCGCCCCTTATTGTTGGACGGTCGATCTTGTGCAAAGATCAGCGATCGTCGACTTCAGTTCACACTTGCTTTGCGTGCAGACATGTCGGCGTCTGAACCGCTCCCAAAGCCGGAGCATAAGAGCATGACCGACCGGCCGCAACGGGCGTTTCGCGCCGCGGCCCTTGACCGGGCTGCGTCTCCCGAGCAGCTCGATCATCTCGTTGTCATCACCAGGCCCGCTGACTGGATTCTGACCCTCGTGCTCTGCATTGCTCTCGTGGCGGCCGTGCTGTGGGGCATCTTCGGGCGCGTGCCCACTCGCGTCTCAGGCGAGGGTATCCTGATTGGCAGTGGCGGTAAGGTCGTCGACGCCGTATCCGCCGCAGCCGGACGGCTGCAGTCGGTCGCAGTTACGGTCGGCGATCACGTCAAGAAGGACCAACCCATCGCTCAGATCGTTCAGACCGAGATCCAGCAAAAGCACGACGCAGCTACCGAGGTCTTTCATGAACGCGAGCGGGAGCACACCGACCGGGTATCGAAAGCTGCAAGCGAGCTCGCCGCCAAGAGCCAGAACTTTGCAAAGCTTGAAATCGCCCTGCAACAGGTGATCAAGGCAACGAGCCAACGTATCGAGTATCTCACCGTCGACGTCAAAAACCTGGAGGATCTGCTGGCTAAGGGATACACGACGCGCCGCAATCTGGAAGAGCGACGTCAGGAGCTGACCGATGCGCAACAGCGCCGTACTGATGCCCAGAACGAGATCTTAAAGCTGCGGTCGCAGAAGACGGATCTGGAAACGGAGCGCGGGCGCGAAATTCAGCAGTCCGAGTTTTCACTCAACGAGGCCCGGCGGCAAATGAATGCCGCCGCCGAACAGCTGAGCCAGAACACCCAAGTGATCAGCCCGATGGACGGGCGGGTTTTGGAAGTGAAGATTTCGTCCGGTTCAGTGCTAGCCGTCGGTACACCGGTTATTGCGATCGAAAGCGAAGGCACCAGGCTCCAAGCCGTCGTCTATGTTTCTGCCGAACGGGGCAAACAGATCAAGCCCGGCATGCAGGTGCAACTGGAGCCGAGCACGGTGAAGCGCGAGGAATTTGGCATGATGCTAGGCCAGGTGGTCAGCATCTCTGATTTCCCGATGACGCCGCAAGGCATGGGTGCGCTGCTGCATAACGAAAGCCTGGTTTCACGCTTCTCGCGCGACGGTGCGCCTTACGCCGCGATGGTTGCACTCGATGAAGATACCTCCACTGCAACCGGATATAGATGGGCCGTTGGCGAGGGGCCGAACATCCATCTCACCAGCGGAACGTTGGCGCGGGCCGAGATCACAACACGCCGGCGGCGCCCGATCGATCTGGTGATACCCCTGCTCAAGCACCTCACGGGAATCGATGGATAAGTCCTCTCCAAACCAGCCAACCAGCGAGCGTGGCCGGCCAAAATCCTACGTCAGCCGTATGGCGAGCTGGTTGCCGCAGCAACGCATCCGGCGGACACCCATCCTACTGCAGATGGAAGCCGTCGAATGCGGAGCGGCAGCGCTTGGCATTATCCTCGGCTATTACGGTGCGTGGATCCCGTTGGAGCAGCTTCGTATCGCATGCGGCGTATCGCGCGACGGCAGCAAGGCGAGCAACATCATCAGGGCGGCGCGGCGATACGGGCTGGCGGCGAAGGGCTACAGCGTCGAACCTCCGGCGCTCGCCGCGATTCCAACCCCGTGCATCATTCACTGGAATTTCAACCATTTCGTGGTCCTGGAAGGAATTGACAAGAAGCACGCCTATATAAACGACCCCGCGAGCGGACGTCGGCGGATCGATCTGGTCGAGCTTGACCTCGCCTTCACCGGCGTCGTTCTGGTGTTTGAACGGGACGAAAGGTTCGAGAAAGTTGGCAGCAAACCGAAGGGAATAAGCCTGCTCATACGGGAGCTGCGCCACTCGAAGCAGGCGGTGGCCCTGCTGGTTGTGGTCAGCATCGCCGCGGTCCTGCCCAATATTGTTGCCGCGGGATTCTCAAAAATCTTTGTCGATGAAATTTTGATTCAGCACACGCGCAACTGGCTTGTGCCGCTCCTGATCGGCATGGCGCTGACGGCGACCCTCCGGGCCGTCCTGACGATCATACGTCAATCGCTGCTATTGCGGCTGCAGACCAAGCTCGCCGTCGTGATGACCAGCCGTTTTCTGTGGCGCCTCATGATGCTGCCGCTGGAATTCTTCACCCAACGCCACGCAGGCGACATTGCGGGTCGTATCGCAGCCAACGAACAGATCGCCCGTCTGCTTTCAAGCGGCATTGCAGCCAATGCGCTCAGCCTGATGTCGGTGGTCTTGTTCGCCGCAGCCATGGCCGTCTACGACGTCAGCCTGACCACTCTTTGCGTCGCAATCTCTTTGATAAATGTTCTGCTCCTGCGGCTTGTCGCTTCACGCCGCCAGGAACTGAGCTATCGGCTGGCGCTCGATCAGGGAAAGCTGCTCGGGGCAACCGTGAGCATGGTGCGGACTATCGAAACCATCAAAGCAAGTGGGTTGGAAGACGACGCCTTCGGCCGGTGGGCCGGTCTTCAAGCTAAGAACCTCAACGCCGAACAGAGGATCGGCGCCTCCGCCATCATATTGGACATGGTGCCGACCTTGCTCACGGGTCTCATGATCGCAGCGATTCTTGGTGTCGGAGGCTTGCGGGTCATTGAGGGCTCCCTGACACTGGGAAGCCTCGTCGCCTTCCAATCCCTAGCATTGAGTTTCTCCGAGCCTTTCGTCAATCTCGTGAACTATTTCGGTGGACTGCAAACCATCAAGGGAGCACTCGAACGGCTCGAGGATGTCTACCGATACCCTCTAGCCCCGCAACCACCGACACATGCGAGTGCCTTGCCGCCGAAGCTTACCGGCCGGCTCGAACTTCACAACATCAGCTTCGGCTATTCGGTGCTCGAACCGCCGCTTTTGGCCGATCTTTCGCTGGTGATCCCTGCCGGTTCACGCGTGGCACTCGTTGGCATGTCGGGCAGCGGAAAATCAACGCTCGGCAAACTGATCTGCGGACTGTACAAACCCTGGTCCGGCGAGATTCATTTTGATGGATGTAGGCTGACGGATATCCCTCCGGACATTTTTGCGAACTCCGTCGCCTATGTCGACCAGGACGTCTTTCTGTTCGAGGGAACGGCGCGAGACAATCTGACGCTCTGGGATTCAACAACCGATGAGCGTCACCTCCTGACGGCGGCCAAGGACGCGCTGATTCATCAAGACCTTGCGACGAGACCGGGCAATTATGACTGCCACGTAAACGAGGGCGGCACGAACTTCAGCGGCGGTCAGCGTCAGCGCATCGAAATCGCCCGAGCTCTGGTTTGTAATCCCTCGATCGTTGTCTTGGATGAAGCGACGGCTGCACTTGATCCGATTACGGAAAAATCCATCGACGACAACCTGCGGCGCCGCGGCTGCAGCTGCATCATCATCGCCCACCGCTTGAGCACGATACGCGATTGCGACGAAATCGTCGTGCTTGAACGCGGTCGCATCGTTGAGCGCGGCACGCATGAGGAGCTTCTTGCGCTTCAGGCCTCCTATGCCAAACTGGTGGAGCGCGAATGACGGATCGATTTGTCAGCGAGAGTTTCGTTGGGCAACAACCCGAGGCGCCGAGCGGTCTTCCGCACCGGACTTCGCTCGATGCGCGTCGCCCAATGCTTCTCAGCGACCACGAACACGTTCTTCAAGTGGCCGCCGGTCACGTCGATTTGTTTGCAGTTCGGCCGACGGGCACGCGCCAGCATTTGTTTCGCGTCGAAAACGGCGGATGCATTCTGGACCTGCACAATGCCTGCGAAACCTCGGGCAGCCGACTGCAGATCATCGCTGTCGGCCCGCCTGGGAATGCGATTTCGGAGGTGCCGCGCAGCGCAGCGTCATTTGGCTCTGTGTCTAGCTGGATCGCCCAATTGGCGGTGTTCATGGTCCGCTCGGCGGCAAACGAAGCCATCTCCGAGTTGGTGAGCGACGAGGCGATTGAACTGCACCCAGGCGAACGACGTCGTGGTCCGATGCGGGACCTCGTGTGGGCCCACCTCGACACCGGGACTGCAAACGTCATGGACCTCGGCTCGAGCTTCGCTCCCGGGCAGCCTCCCTTCCCTTTGACCGCCGGGATGTGGGTGGAAGCTGGCCAGCATGGGTGCAAATTGCGTCTCGACCCGAACCCGCCAGATACCCCGGTTCTCTGGCCCGCCATTGACCGATTCCAAGTTGCATTCATATCCCATCTCGAGCGCAGCCTGGCAGAGGGCCTCAGTCGAGAGCGGGAACGCCTGGTCCGCCGCGACGAACTCACTGTGTCGCAAACGCTCGACTCGTTTGAGCGGCTCGCCGACGTCGTAGTCAAGGAAGCCGATCGCGCGCAATCCGAATGGGATCCGGCAGACCCGCTGCTTTGCAGTTGCCGGGTTGTCGGGGACGAACTGGGAATACCCGTTGCACTTTCGCAGCGCGCTCAACCCACAAGACAGGCCTTCAGCGACATTCTGGAGATCGCTCGCACAGCCCAGTTGCGGATCCGCCGTGTGCATCTGCGCGATGTCTGGTGGACGACCGATGCTGGACCGCTCCTCGGTTGGCACGGAGCCGAACGCAATCCGGTGGCTCTGGTGCGCAAGCGTGCGAACACTTACACGATGTTCGACCCAAAGAGTGGAAGTCGCCGCTTCGTCGATCGCTCCGTTGCCGGTGAGCTCAAGCCGGAGGCCATCACTTTCTATCCGGCGTTGCCGCCCCGCCCGCTCCAATATCGCGATTTGCTTGGCTTTGCGATGCGGGGCGTTTCCGACAGCATCGCGCGCATCGCGCTGGCCGTTATGGTAATCGGCCTACTGTCGCTGATGCCGCCACTGATCACCAACGTCTTGGTGAATTCGGTTATCCCGCGAACCGAGATCGACCAACTCGTTGTTTGCGCGCTTGCGCTGACGGTCACCGCTGTGGCGATGGCCAGCCTACAGGTGATGCAAGGACGGGTCACGTTAAGGCTCGAAGGTCTGCTCGACTACAAGCTTCAGGCCGCGCTGATCGACCGACTGCTCCGCCTACCGACCTCCCTGTTTCGCGAATATACCAGCGGCGATTTGGTCGATCGCGCCATGGGCATCGACGCCACGCGCCGGATCTTCACCGGACGCGTGCTGGGCGGTTTTACGGCCTCGTTCTTTTGTTTCTTCAGCATTGGGCTGATGCTCTACTATGACCTCCGACTGGGCAGCATTGCACTGCTGCTCACTATGGTTAGAGCGGCAGCAATTCTAGCCGCGAGCGCCGTGCGACTCTACTACGAAACCAAGCATTTCAACCTGCAAGGCAAGGCCAGCGGCTTTGTCCTGCAATTGATTGCGGGCGTGGGCAAGCTTCGCGTGGCCGGCGCAACGGCGCGCGCGTTAGCGCGCTGGTCGCAACAATTTGCCGTACAGAGGCGGTATTTCATCGCCTCGCAGCAAGCGGCCAACGCGCTGAGCACCTTTGACACCGCTTTTCCGATGCTGGCGACGTTGACCATCTTTGCGCTTGCTTCCTATACGAAGAGTCACATCCTACTCGACCTCGGCGCATTTCTCGGCTTTCTGGCAGCCTTCGGACAGACAACGGCCGCGATCGGCAGTTGGGCCTCGAGCGTCAGCGAGTCCCTGGCGGCCATTCCTCACCTCAGCCGCCTCAAGCCCGTGATTTCCACTCCTGCCGAGATCTCCGAAGAACGCCGATCGCCCGGAGAACTCACCGGAGAGATTGAACTTTCCGGCATAGTCTTCCGCTATATGAAGGGCGGGCCGAAGGTTCTGGACGACGTCAGCCTAAGCATTGCGACGGGTGACTACGTCGCGATCGTCGGTCCCTCAGGCAGCGGGAAATCGTCGCTCTTTCGTTTGCTGCTCGGTTTTGAGCGGGCGGAAGCCGGCACGGTGTTTTACGATGGCAAGGCCCTCAACACGCTCGACATCAGCGCCGTGCGCCGGCAGCTTGGCGTAGTGCTGCAAGATACCAAGCTCGCAACCGGAAGCCTTTACGACAACATTTGCGGCGGCGTTGATCTACCGCTGGAGAAGGCCTGGGAGGCCGCCCGACTGGCGGCGCTGGATGCCGACATCGCGCAGATGCCGATGGGCATGCATACGCTGGTTGCTGAAGGCGTGACTACGCTATCAGGCGGTCAGCGGCAGCGACTATTGATCGCCCGCGCTCTTGCGCGCTCACCACGGATTCTTCTGTTTGATGAGGCAACCAGCGCACTCGACAACCAAACCCAAAGCATCGTCGCCACCTCGCTGGAACGCTTGAGCATTACGAGGATTGTGATTGCGCATCGCCTCAGCACCGTGCGCAATGCGGACCGTATTGTCATGCTGTCGCGCGGCAAGGTGGTGCAAGCGGGAAGCTACGCGGAGCTCATGAACGAGCCCGGGCCGTTTGCGGATTTCGCCAAGCGGCAGTTGCTCGAATCGGCTCAACGCTAGTCTAACGGCGAAGGAGACGATAATCCGGACGCATCGCTAGGCGGGGTCATTCCCCGTGGATGAGGATCTCTCGGCAGGTGGACACGAGTACGCTCGTTGGGCATCGACACCGTGTCGCGGCCTATTCCCGCAGTTCATTGCGCGAGGATGCTCGTGTCCATGAGAGTTCTCGATTGAGATGAGTACCCGCACACCCCCGGGAGCAACCAAGGAGTGTGCGGGGTATTGCTGACTTAGCCGATCGAGCTGGTATTCCCCTGCGCGAGCAGCTGGGTGGCGGCAGCGGCACCACCGGCACCGAACACGCTGGAGCCGCCCTGGGCGACACCAACCTGCGTGGCAGAGTTCGCCTGCGCGACGATGTTGTTGGACAGATTGCTCAGGTCGAAGAACCCTCCAGACACAGCGTCGAGTTCCATGTCGATCAGTTCACACACTTCAATCATGACTTCCCTCCTCTGGTATCTGTGACTTAGCCGATCGAACTGGTGTTCGACTGCGCGAGCAGCTGGGTGGCGGCAGCAGCACCACCGGCACCGAAGACGCTGGAGCCGCCCTGAGCCACACCGACCTGCGTGGCAGAGTTCGCCTGCGCGACGATGTTGTTGGACAGATTGCTCAGGTCGAAGAACCCTCCAGACACGGCGTCGAGTTCCATATCGATCAGTTCAAACGCTTCAATCATGACTTCCTCCTCTGTTATTTGTGACTTAGCCGATCGAACTGGTGTTCGACTGCGCGAGCAGCTGCGTGACGGCAGCGGCACCACCGGCACCGAAGACGCTGGAGCCGCCCTGAGCCACACCGACCTGCGTGGCCGTATTCGCCTGCGCGACGATGTTGTTGGACAGATTGCTCAGGTCGAAGAACCCTCCAGACACGGAGTCGAGTTCCATATCGATCAGTTCACACGCTTCAATCATGACTTCCCTCTTGTTGCTGTGATCGACATCTGGCTCAAAGCAAACCAGCGCCTCACTGCCCGTGTTCTTACCGGAGGGTTGTTTTTATATCTGTGAGAAGAATCACGCACGACCCACAGTTCGCAGTCAGCCTTGGCTTGAGATGCTTGTTGTTGTCCGAGCATGGAGCTGCGGAAATCGACTACTCGGTCATCCTGCTCTGACCAGCCGCTGGAGTTAGCTTGTTAGTCCGCAACTGTTTCGGTTCGCGATTGGCTTCGCAACCCGGCATCACGCGTCCCGGAAATGCGCCAATCATGCGATGGACGAGTCGCGTGACGTTTGATTGCTGAAGCTGCACTCCTCCGACACATCTATGAACGGTAGCCGGCTATCACGCAGCTTTGAATGGGACGTTGGGCTGCTCCACGAACCACCTGGTGCAGCGTTGCGCCCAGCGAGCACCCGAAGCCGCTGCGAGACATAACACCACTGATAGGCCGCCCCCCCGCATCAGCTCTTTGGACGACACAGCACCGAAGATGGCGAGACGAATTTGCTTCGACCGTCGCAGTGCCATGGCGCGACCAACCGAACCACCTCGACACTGGCCGCATGCCTTCATAGGTCTGAGCGATTCACCCCGATCGTGCGCCTGACGCACTCGAGAAGTAACGCGTCGGCTAAATCGGATCGCTAAAAGGCGGACAGCACCTAACTCCCGAGGATGGCAATCCTGACTGCGTTGACGCCTGCTCACCCTCGAGGTTCAGGGCGGCGCATCGTCGATCGCGTCGAGCGATGCACGCGGCAGAAAGAGTCTTCTTTCAGCGCACGAAGAGAATTCTCACATGGGCGGTCGCCGGCCATCATCTGGCCATTCGCGACGCGGAGGACTAAAGCGATGAGTAAAGCAGCTTCCTGCTGAATCGAGCCACTCATGTCCTACCAGCAGCGATCAATTAGATAAGCACAGCGTATTCATATTCTTCCCGCCGCTGTTGCCAGCGCGAATACGCGGGCTTCCATGCCGCGCCTCCCGGCCAAGCGCAGTCAGGCTTGGATTCCCGAGCACCCTACCAGCCACGTACTCACCCGAGTGGCCTTGGGTCGTGAAAACTGTCGCGACTTGACGCCTCGGCCGCAACATTTCTTCCGCATAGGCTATGAATCTGCCCGTTTGGTCACGTGCGCCACTCGCGTTCAGCACTGGAGGCTGATCGCGTGATTGCTTTGGCCGCACCAGCATGCGAAGCTTTCTCGGCTCGTCGCTCGTAGTCGTCGGCGAGAGCCTTGAGCTGGGCGGCAATCGTTCGGTCGGTCATGGTTTTGACAGCGCGGAGCAAGCTCTGTGCTATTTGTCGGTATTCCCTGCCTTGTTGTGAAATCTGGGAAGCCATCAAGCCCTCGCTTCGATCTCTGGCGCCTGGTCTAAAGTGAGAAGCCGGCATAGCCAGTTTCCATCACTCGCCTGGCGAATTCTGTAGCGATTGACGCACTTCTTGGAGCATAAAGGGGTGCGCCACGAATAGTGCCGGACGAGTCCAAACTTGCGATCACAAACCGCGCATCGTGTGGCTCTGCCAGATCCACCGCTCTCGTTATCAGGGCTGCTTGTGTCCATGAGAGTTCTCGATTGAAATGAGTACCCGCACACCCCCGGGAGCAACCAAGACGTGTGCGGGTATTGGTGACTTAGCCGATCGAGCTGGTATTCCCCTGCGCGAGCAGCTGGGTGACGGCAGCGGCACCACCGGCACCGAACACGCTGGAGCCGCCCTGGGCGACACCAACCTGCGTCGCAGTGTTCGCCTGCGCGACGATGTTGTTGGACAAATTGCTAAAATCGAAGAACCCACCAGACACGGTGTCGAGTTCCAGATCGATCAGCTCACATGCTTCCATCATGACTTCCCTCCTCAGGAGTTGCTGTGAACGGCATCTGGCTCAAAGCAAACCAGCGCCTCACTGCTCGTGTTCTTACCGGAGGGTTGTTTTTCTATCTGTGAGAAGAATCACGCGCGACCCAGTACGCAGTCTGCCTTGGCTGCGATATCACCCGCCGAATTTGCGAGGCCGTCGACAGCTGGTCGTCGAAGCGCATGCGACCCGACGACACACTAGATCTTGTGGAAGACGCTTCAACGACATTGCTGGCTCGGTAGACGAATGGGCGACTTTCGCCGGGATGACGGCTAGGCGCAATTCCTGATGTCGAGTTCTCCGATCGAATCCGCGTCGTGGCTACCGCCGCAGTACTTGTTCGGTTGCGACTGCCGGCGCGGGACTTCTCAGACTGACGTGGACAATTTCTGCGAACCTATCGGACGGGACGTTAAAGCCATTTCCCGGATCAGCAGGTCAAAAGACCTGGCGGGGGTGTGTCGAATTAAGTTGCGGGATTTGACCGACCCTGGTGGCTACGTTCAGCCGATGGCGGAACGCCTTGCAGCGGGCACCGTACAGTAATTAAGTTGTAACCGCACACTCCCGGGAGCAGCCGGGAGTGTGCGGGCATTCAAGACCTAGCCGATCGAGCTGACGTTCGCCTGAGCGAGCAGCTGTGTGAGGTTTGCGTTGCCGCCATTGCCGAAGACGCTGAAGCCGCCGACGGCAACACCAACCTGCGTAGCAATCTGCGGCTGTACGACGATATTGCCGGACAAGTTGCTCACGTCGAATAGCCCTCCACCAGATACGGATTCGAGTTCCATATCGACCAGTTCACGCACTTCATTCATGAATCCCTCCTCAGGGTTGCGGGGTGAACAACATCCAGCTCAAAGCAAGCCGGTGCCTCACTATGCGTGTTGATACTGAAGGATGGTTTTTCGATCTGTGACAGAAATCACGGGCGCGCCCCGCGGCAGTCAGCTTCGGCTACGATATGGCACGTCGGATCCACGCTGTTTGCTCCCACGGCGTTTCCGATTCATGTGGCCTGGGCTCTCGCATGTCTCAAACGAATGTGGCTGTCTCAGGCAGGACGCGTAAGGATCGAGCGCGGAGCTAACGCCCATTTTGCGCAACAAGCTGATCGAGCGCGAGTGAGACGGCCACGAGCTCGCCATAGGGCGAAGCGCTCCACGACATTTCGAGTTCAGTAGAGGGATGGAAAAAAACAGCCTGGCCTCGCGATTCATGTTCGGCCGGACGTTGGCCTAGCCGCCACACCTGATTGCGAGGTCTTTGATCTAAATCGGCGTTGCGGCCGCGGTCGACAACAAAATTTGACCCAGCCCTGAGGTGAAGACAGGAGCTTCCCGACAAGCTGATGCTCGGCAACTACCGCATAAAACTGTGCGTTAATCCACCCAATGGAGCGTCCCATTGATTGAACTCTATTCCGGGTGATGCACGCTCAATGCTGATCTACGCCGACAATCGAGGTTTCGATCATCTGGACGGCGGCACTACTGGCCGCGGCAAGCGCGTCCGTGACACCAGCTCCGCACGCAGGGCCCCGCGAACGAAGCGGTTGCAGAAACGGTCGCAAACGCGATCGGAATAGACACGAACTGGCGCCTTGCAGAATGAGAAACAGGTACGCTCGCTGGGCATCGACACCGTGTCGATACTCTTCGAGCGCCTCGAGTCACGGCGACCGTATCCATGAGAATTCTCGATTGAATTCGTAACCGAACACGCTCGGGAGCGGGCAAGCAGTGTTCGGGATCCGCCAGTTAGTGGATGGCGCTGAAGTTCAGCTGACCGAGCAGCTGTGTGACACTGGCGTTATTGCCGATAGCCACGCCAATCTGCACGGCAATGTTTTGCTCTATGACGATATTGCCGAATTGGCCGATATTGCCGATGTTACCTAAGCTGAACAGCCCGTGATGTCCATGATGATGCCCGTGATGCCCACCACTCACGGTGTCGAGTTCCGTATCGATCAGTTCACGCATTCCACTCATGTTCCCTCCTCAGGGTTTGCAATGAACAACATGTGGCTCGAACCATATTGGAGGTTGACTTTTCGATCTGTGACAGAAATCACGCGGCGGCCACGGCAACGCGCCCATGGCCATCGCGATGGTAGCCAAGCAATGGCCGCTGCGTGACTCAGTGGAGGCCGAGGAGGCAATTCTCTCGATGTGAGCGGCGTCACGGAAGAAGCGGGTCGATCTCTTCATCCTCCGGTTCACGGCTGTATGATTGGGCCCCAAACGAGAGGCAGCGAGGAACACAGATGAACCTGAACCACTTTTTTAGTCTTATCATCTTCGCGATCGGAGCGCTGTGCTTTGTGGCGTTTATGACCACCCTGAAGCCACCGCTTTATCACTCAGAGTTGGCGGTGGGCTCTATCTATGGCCGGGGGGTAACGACCTAGACTGGCCGATCAATATAGAGATGCTCGTACGGCCCTCTGTGGGCCAAGGGCGGGACAATTCGGTCCCGCCACCATTCTAGACAGAGCTCCCAGCCTCTTCCCTGCATCGCGTTTGCAAGCACTGCAAGATGATGCCGCGCTCTGTTGCAATCTCTGCCGGCATGCGCCCCGCTTCCAGCGGCGCCGGCCGAGCCAAACCCGACATACGATCGACGAGCTGCCGCGGAGGTTTCGGCTGACAGAGCAGCCACGGCTGATACCAGCCATCGGCCTAACGCAGACGTTGGATCCATACCTTGCCGGGTGTGGCGTGCCTGACCACGGCCCCGCGGGGCCACCAAGGCGCGCAATGTGCGGGTGATCACGGACAATCTGCTCTGCGGCCTAGTAGGACTCCGACATGCAGGGTCGGGCTTGCTGACCCGAATATTGCAGGAGGCGTACATGACTCAGGTCTATTTCCATTGCTCGAACACCAAGGGGGTCCTGATGGATCGTCGCGGTACGTTCGTATCCGACCTAATCGAAGCGTGTGAGGAGGCCACCCGCAGGGTGCGCTCTCTGGTCGCAGCTGCCAACCTGGAAGATTGGCGTCAGTGGGCTCTGCATGTCAGCGATGAGGCCGGCGACGAGATTTTCGTTCTGCCGTTCGCATTCGTGCTCGGCCATCCGCACTGAGAGAGTGCTATGCTGCCGGAGCTACAATCATTGATACTTCTCCGTCAGGGGGTGAATGCGGTCACGACAGCAATCATCCGGTGCGCCTTCGCCGGAGCGATATTCGCCCAAAGGCGCTTCCGTCGCAGCCCGGACACGATCTCTAGAACAGCCTGCGGCTCCAACGGCACATTTGGGAACGACCACGCAAAGCTCTTGCCTCGCGGAATCGTGCACTCCTCTCCAATGGAGTTTGCGGATGAGGCGGAGCGGCCAACTCAGTCGCGGGCGCAGCAGCGTGTGTTGTCGCGGTCGCCGGTATCATAGTCGTCGCAGACGCTCGCGCAGCGAGCAAGCAGCACTTAGGACAGCAATCCTTGCGCTCTAAAGTCGCGCGCGATCAGCCGCCTCGATCTCGACCGCTTTGCCGATCAGAAGATTGATCGGAACGTCCTGTCCGCTGCCGCAGGTCAGCTGCCCCGAACCTGATGATCCGGATGCGACGATGCGGCATCGATCCCCGTCCATGATCAATACGCCTTCCAGCCGCCTGGAGGACACTTTCAGCTGCAAACGAGCCTGCTTTTGCTCTACGCCATTGACGCTGCAAAGGCCGACGTGGCGCAGCGTGATCGTCCCTGAATATTCAGTACCTGGACTCGTCACCGTTTTCGCGAGATTACCCGTTATTTCCCATTCGTGCAGATAGCCGATTTGCCCGCTGGCAGAGTAGGACTGCGCCCGGGCGGCAGGGGCTGCAGCAAACAACACGAGTATTGCTCCGACGATCGCGCGCATCGTTTCCGTCCGCGGCATGATTATGGCAACTCCCGCACGACACGAAATCCGTTGGCATAGTAGCGCACGTCAACGTCGTAGCGAAATCGCGCCGAAGATCGGACGTCGCTGGCCTTGCTGAGGAAGTTGCCCCCGCGCAGCACCCGCAGGCGGCAGTCGCCCGACGTCCACGGCAACGCGTCCTTGGGCGCATTGCGGTAGGAATCATTCCAGCAATCCTCGACCCATTCCGCAGCATTGCCAGAAGTGTCGTAGAGACCAAATCCATTTGGCCGAAACGAGCCTGTTGGCACGACCTGCTGCTTGATTGGACTTCCGCACCCGTCGCACTGCGCATGACCCGCGCCGGCCTCTTTGCCCCACCAGAATGGCGTTCTGGTCCCCGCGCGCGCGGCATACTCCCACTCCGCTTCGCTGGGCAGACGGTATTTCTGTCCGGTCTTCTGCGACAGCCAGGCGACGTACAGCTTCGTATCTTCCCAGCTGACGTTGATGACTGGACGGTCACCGCGACCCCAGCCGTGATCCTCGGGACGCACTTTGCAGGCGCCAGCATCGGCACACGAGTCCCACTCCGCGAACGTCACCTCGCGGCGCCCGATCGCGAAGGGCTTGCGAATGCTGATCAGGTGCTCGGGCTTCTCATAGGGCGTGTCATTGGATCCCATCACAAAGTCTGCCGGAGGCACAACCACGAGCTCGGGGCAATTATCGCAATCGCGAAACAACTCTCCAGGGTCCAGACTGGCGCCCTGTTGCTGAGCCACTCTGGAGTCCGATGGCGCGGATGAAGGGTCGCCAGATGGGCCGCTGCTTAGCCCTCGCTGGGCAATTGCCGCAGTACTTGCAAATAGTGCTGTGAGAAAAATCACAGACAAGACGGCGGATTTCATCTTGTGATCTCCGGTCGGCTCGAACGATCAGGAGTATGCATACGTCACATTCAATGCCGCATAGAATGCTTCATTCGGCTGCGACCGGCAAGGAGACAGTCGCCCCGCTCGATTGTGGTTTACATTGGCGAGCAAAGGGATATCGTTTCAGCCCCGTTCTGGATGGCGATAGGACGGGCCCATTATCGAAAGTTGCAGCTATTTCAGATTCCCGCGGCTCTTGCGGTCCAGATTGTGGTCTATCCATTAGGAAGATTGCGATGATGCAACGTTTGCTCCTAGCGGTTCTGGTTCCATTTTTCGGCGGCTTGATGCACTGGCACGCTGCTCAGGCTCAAGCCCAGACGGGCGGCCCAACGCCCTCGCCGCCCGGGGCGGCCGTCTATTTCATCGGCTTGAAGGATGGCGACACGCTGCCAACCAAGACCACTCTACACTTTGGCCTGCACGGCATGGGCGTTGCCCCGGCAGGTTCGGACCGCGCCAACAGTGGTCACCATCATTTGATTGTCGACTCGCCAACGCCCGCGCTGGATGCTGAAATTCCTAATGATTTCCAGCACCTCCATTTCGGGGCTGGACAGACCGAGGCAGAGATTTCGCTGCCCCCCGGTGAGCACACTTTGCAGCTGGTGTTCGCCGACAAGAATCATGTCCCGCATTCGCCGCCGGTGATCTCCGAGCGGATCAAGGTCAAGGTAGCTGACCAAACCGGCCCCGCGGTGGCGCAAGCAATGCCTGCGGCGGGTGGCCGTCATTCCGCGCCGAAGGACGCGAAGGTCTATTTCATCTATCCCAAGAACGGCTCCTATATCTCTCCGAACCCGGTTATCCGCTTCGGTTTGTTGAACATGGGCGTGGCGCCGGCGGGCTTCGACAAGCCCAACACCGGCCATCATCATTTGCTCGTGGATGCCGAGTTGCCTCCACTCGACCAACCAATCCCAAGCGACTTCAACCACCTGCACTTCGGCGCTGGCCAGACCGAAGCGAAGATCACGCTCCCGATCGGCCAGCACAAGTTGCGCCTTCTGTTCGCCGATTATGCCCACGTGCCGCACGATCCAGCGGTGTTCTCCGATGTCATCAACGTCACCGTGACGGAGAACGGCCAGCCGCCGAAAAAGCGCAAGCACCGCCATCGCCCTTGGCGGAGTTACGGATATTGATGCAACGATGAAACCGCGCCGGCTCCTGATCTACGTCCTCTGCCTCATCATCAGCGCGATGTTCGCGGATGCGGCCGTAGCGGAGCGTCGGGTCGCGCTGGTGGTCGGAATCTCCTCCTATACGAACGCACCGCCGCTGCCCAATACCGGCAACGACTCCAAAGCCATTGCAGCGCTGTTCAAATCGATAGGTTTCGACGTCGTCATTGCACGTAACGATCTCGGCGTCGTCGACTTCAAGCGCACTGTGCGCGAGTTCCTGATTACTGCAGAGAATGCCGATGTGGCAGTGGTCTATTACGCCGGCCACGGCATCGAGATCGGCGGCGTGAATTATCTGATACCGATGGATGCCAAGCTGAGCCACGACTACGACGTCGACGACGAGGCTATCGCGCTCGATCGCATCATCTGGGCGCTGCAACCGGTACGCCGCCTGCGTTTGATACTGCTCGACGCATGCCGCGACAACCCGTTTGCGGCCAAGTTGCGGTCCGCAAGCCGCTCGCCGACAAGAGGCGGTCTGGCGAAGCTTGATGAAATCAGCGCCGACACGCTGGTGGCCTTCGCGGCGAAGGCAGGCTCGATTTCCTATGACGGCGACGGCGTGAACAGCCCTTATGCAACCGCGCTGCTCCGGCACCTTGCCGAGCCCGGTGTCGACATTCGGATCGCGCTAGGCCGCGTGCGCGATGAGGTCATCACCATGACCGGTGGACGGCAGGAGCCGTTCATCTATGGTTCTCTCGGCGGCGCCACTATCGCCCTGGTGCCGCAGTTTGTTACAACAAATGTACCGCCGGTACCGCCGCCCGCTCCGCCGGTTTCGGTGCCGGCGTTACCTAAGCCGGTCGTCGTCAATCCAGCGCCGCCAAGCGCGCCGCCGGCGGTGAAGGCGGAACTTCCCAGGCAGCCGCTTCCCGCGCAGCCGCCCTCCGAAACCACGGACCCCTGTGTCCGCGACGAAGCGAGGCTGGCACGTCTGCGCGCCACCCCTGTGCCGAACGAGATCATCAACTTCCAACGCGAGGTCGCTTGCACGCGGCTGCGTCCACAAATACAGCGCCTATTTGAGAGTATCGTCAGCACTGGCGCTCTGCCTTCTGATGGAAATGCGGCGCCCCAAGCGGTTGCGAAGCAACAGGTCCGGAATGAGGATGTCCGGTCCGAAGATACCTGCACCCGCGACATGGCGCGGTTGCAGAGCCTGCGCGCTGAACCCACACTTCAGGCGATCACCAATTTCGAGCGGGAATTGAGTTGCGAACGGCTCCGGTCGCAGCTCCGCCGATTACGCGAGAGCGTCGCTCCTTGATCTCGCCTGGACACTTCACTCTGTGTCGGGACATTTCACGATTGAAGCTCGACACAACAATACCCATCCAAGGGTGACCGGATCCGAACGCTCGCCAGACGCGCTCCAACGAGTGAGCCGAGTGGTTCCACGCGAAGGCACCTGCCAATCCTCAAGTATCAGGCAGCATCCGGTCGAGTGCGTCGCTTTGAGATCAGCTGCGTTCGAAGACTTTGGCACCAGGGTAAATTCGCCGGGCGTACGTGACGACCCGCTCCCGGTCCTGCGTCTCAAGGAAAGGAGTTCGGAGCTGGCATGACCCGACGACGACGTGCCACAGTCCATTAAGTCTTTGTATCACGACGCTCATAGTGTATTCCCTCGAACAGCAGCAAACAACCGATAGACGCGACAATCCTATAAGTCGTGCGTCAGGGCCGTGATCAGGGTCACATGCCGCAACACGCCGCGTGCTTATTCGCTGCCTTGCGGCGCGATAGCTAAGTCCCAGCGAAAGCCGCTCAGCCGTTGATCGCTGGCGAGCGTCCGAATCCGCTAAGCGTGCACGCGTCGATTTGTGCAGCATAAGCGCCGAGAGTGCCGGCCAAGAGCACCGACCTCCCGCCGTCCCAGTGCTAAGTCATGAGCCAATTCACTCCTCGAAGTTCCAGTGACGCGCATCACGGTCATTGTCCTTGGCATCGGCTATCCCGGGCGTGAGTTGGAAAGCACGCTGCTGAGCCAACCGTCACCATCCATTGAACCTCGGAGGTCAAATGACTCGGATTAGGATTTCCCATAGCTGGCGGACCATTCGCGGTGCGCGTATCCGTATCGTCCACCGGCGCAAGGTTGCGGTTGAGTCGGTTGCGAGCGTTCTCCGATCTGCATATCAGGGGATGGCTACGTTCGGCGACGAAAGGCCGACCACAGAGGTGAAGGTGTCGCCGGCATCGTGACGCCATCCTGCTAGCGGGGGCGACGGCAGTTAGGCCGCTTCGGTAGGGCGGCCTCTTTTGTTTCCGTTTGCCGCAGCATTAGGCGGTGCGACGGGCCTTCGTTTGCGAGGACGATTGCTCGCCCATATCTGTCGCCAGTGCTGACCCAACCAGCCGCTTTCGTTGTTGCCTTCGTCGCGACGATCCCCGTCCGACACGAGAGAAGACCAGGTTGAACTTCGTCGATTCTATTTCAAAGATCAGAGGACCGCTCGCGATCGTCAGGTAAACTTGCCACAAGACGCCAACGGCCTCGAGCCTGCGGCTCCGATGTCCAGTGTTCTCCACCGGGTCAGCCGGCTATGACCAGTAATAGACCCCACGCGGGCGGCTGCGCGTCTTTGCCTATTGGCACCCTCCGCATCGGTCGCCTCCGCCACAGGCCTTCCACGGCGTCATAGGCTTTGCGTGTGCAGTAATCTTGAGAACAGAATGTTCAAACACAGGAGGCAGGAATGAGTTTTCCTTTGGTGGGCTGGGATATTATCGGGTGGGATAGCCTCACGCCACAGGGCATTCGGCTAGGCATCGCGACCATCCTTGCGCTCCTGGCGGTGGGCCGCCCCGGACCGTCGGTCCTTGAGCTTTTTGCTGGCCTAATCTGCATCCTGGGTGCCGGCCTCATGGTGGCACAGGCGGTCTCGCTTGGTTGACTCGCAGGTCTGCTCGAGACACCCACCGGGATCACGTTACGAACCTTGTCAGCGAGCGTTGGTGGTTGCGCCTCCACGATCAAGAACATGGGAGCGTCGGTTCCGTACTACAGCATCGCGGAAGACCGAGCTCACAAAATCTTCGTTGACGCAGAGACAGGCGCGGACAACATCGCCGCCGCTTTGAGAGACACTGACTGGCCGGATCGGCCGCGAACGGCAGATCGGGCTCTACCTCTCTCGGCGTAGCGCAAGACCAACCCAAGCCAAGGAGTCTCGTCCCGATCGAGAGGCCTTGGGATCAGCAATGCTGGCGACCAGGGCTGTTGCCAGCGCCGGCCCGACGCCGGGATCGCGTCCAGCCGTTTGCTCGCCGCGCTTGATCGATGCCACTGTGGAGCACCAAATTCCTGGTGACAATTTGGGATTGCTTGCATTGCCGCACGAATCTAAGCGCGCTACAAGTATCTGTCGTGAATGTCGATGGTCGAACGCACACCGATATGGCGATAATTTGCGGCTAACCACTCCTCAGCGCAGGTACGGCCCACGTCGCGCAGATAGGTGAGAAACTCCCAGTCTGCATTAAACTTGGAGGCGACGCCCAGATCTTTCATGAACGATTCCGCCTCTATGGCATGAATCAGCATCGTCTTTATCTCGTCGCGCAGCGCGCCTCTGCTGACGAGCTTGTTGGCGAAGGCAATTGCTCGCATCTCGCGCATCAGCGACGAATTGAAGCTAATTTCGTTCAATCGATTTAGTATATCGCTCGCCGTGCGAGGAATTTCCCCACGCACAATTGGATTGATGTGAATAACAATGACGTCTGTGGATTGGCAGCCATAGATCAACGGGAAGATTGCTGGGTTACCCATGTAACCGCCATCCCAATAGGCTTCGCCATCGATTTCAATAGACTGAAAGAGCTGCGGAAGGCACCCGGAAGCGAGAACGGCCGAGACGGTGAGTTCATGGTTCTCAAAGATCTTCACCTTTCCAGTGCGGACGTTTGTCGCACAAAGGAACAGCTTGACGACATTCTCCCTGCGCAGCCGGTCGAAATCGATGGTCTTCTCGAGCACGTCCCGCAACGGGTTGTAGTTCAACGGGTTAAACTGATAAGGAGACAACAGTCGTGTCATCATGTCGAAGAACATGAAGGCCGGCGATCTCTCGATCGAACGATTTTGCGACAGACGATCGAAAATGGACGGCTGCAGCGGTCCCCAGGCCGCAGCTTCGCTGATGCGGCGCCAATACTCGGCGAGAGCGAGTTTTGCGCCTTCGCGGCCGCCTATCGTCAGGCCGTACGCCATGACCGTGCCGTTCATGGCGCCAGCGCTGGTAGCGCAGATCCCCTCAAACGATATCCGCTCATCTTCGAGCAGGCGATCCAAAACGCCCCAGGTGAAGGCGCCATGCGCACCGCCCCCCTGTAAAGCAAGGTTGACCGTCTTGCTTGCTATACCCATCAGCGCTCACCGACCACGCTGTGCGCCACCGCTGCGGCGCCTAGCAGCGGAATGAACTCGCGGCGTTTCACTGTGCAGTCCCTCCACTTCTTGCGAGTGAGGATATCACACGGCGATACGGCAGGAGACGGCCCGGTGCGAGATTTCGGGTCGGGGGTATGACCGCTGTGGGTCATCAGCGTCGACTGCGCCGCCTTGCCGGCATTTTCCGCGACGACGGGGACCAGCTCATGGACGTCGTCGAAACGTAAATTGTTGCCAAGACGGTCTTGAAGTGATCCGCGCGGTGCGACGTCAATATTTCGGGCGGGGATCAACGCGCGAGGAATGTAAGTCGTCGGGAAGATCCATGCGAACCTCGCGACGATCACGGCCGCGACAATCGCCACGGCTGACACGAGATCATGCTGAACCACCCCATAACCATGCCGCAGGAGAACGTGGACAGCACTCCGGAGACGCCGATCTTCTCCGCTACGAAAAACCAACGAGCGGGGATCTGCGGCCGCGCTGCCGGTTGCGTCTCGGCGGTCCGAGAGCATAGGGCGTTAGAGTTGAATCAGGGGAGGCCCCACCGCCTTGTTCAATTCAGGGCTTCGAGGAGCGCCGCTGTGACACGGTCGACTGGTAACGAGGCATCTACTGTTCTCAACAATTCCTTGGCACCATAGTAGTCGGTCAGAGGCTTGGTTTGATTGGCATAGGCCAGCAGTCGAGCGCCGAGCGCCTCCTCATTGTCGTCTGCTCGCACTGCTTCTCCGTTGGCACGGGCCTGCCTCGCCCGCTCAAGTATTCGGTCCAGCAGTTGGCGCTCGTCGACCTTGAGTTCCAGCACGCAGTTCAACATGTGGCCATTGAGCATTTCGTCGAGGCTCTCCGCTTGGACCACGGTGCGCGGAAAGCCGTCCAGGATGAAACCCCTCTCCGCATCCGGCTGCGCAACGCGTTCGGCGATCACCTCGAGCACCAGTGCATCAGGCACGAGATCGCCCCGCTCCATGATCTGTGCCGCCTCTCGCCCGATCGCGCTTCCTTCAGCTACTGCCGCACGCAGCATATCGCCGGTCGAAAGCTGGGGAATCGCGAGGATCTGCGAAAGCTTGAGCGCCTGCGTCCCCTTTCCGGCGCCGGGAGGTCCCAATAGGACAAGCCTCATTCCAGTACTCCCTCAGCGCGATTTTCGGATCGCGGCGCGCGAGATCGCCGTCTCGATCAATTTGCGAGCTTCGTCCGCATCTCCCCACCCTGCAAGTCGCACCCACTTGCCGGGTTCAAGGTCCTTGTAATGAAGGAAGAAGTGCTCGATCTGCTTCCAGGTGATTTCGGGCAGATCGGTGTACGTCTGCACGTTTTGGTAGCGTTGGGTGAGCCGGGCCGACGGCACCGCGATGATCTTCTCATCGCCCCCGCCGTCATCTTCCATTCTCAATACTCCGACAGGGCGCACGTTGATCACGGCTCCCGGAACGATCGGGCGGGTATTGGCGACGAGCACATCGATCGGGTCACCGTCTTCGGAAAGCGTACGCGGTACGAAGCCATAATTGCCGGGGTAACGGGTCGGCGTGTAGAGGAATCGGTCGACCACAAGCGCGCCAGAACGCTGGTCGAGTTCGTACTTGATCGGCTCTCCCCCGAGAGGCACCTCAACGACAACGTTGATATCATCAGGTGGGTTGTGACCGATGGCAATCGCATCGATGTTCATCTACCGCCCTCTCCTAATCCGACTTCTTGTTCTGCCGGTTCTTCACGAGATCATCGACCACGGCGGGATCGGCGAGCGTCGAGGTGTCCCCTAAGCTGCCCGGTTCGTCCTCGGCGATCTTGCGCAGGATGCGGCGCATGATCTTGCCGGAACGGGTCTTGGGCAGGCCTGGCGCGAACTGGATCTGGTCGGGCGAGGCGATCGGGCCGATCTCCTTGCGGACCCAGGTCACGAGCTCCTTGCGCAGCTCCTCGGTCGGTTCGATGCCGGCCATCAGGGTGACATAGGCGTAGATGCCCTGGCCCTTGATGTCGTGCGGGAAGCCGACCACGGCGGCCTCCGACACCTTCTCATGCGCCACCAGCGCGCTCTCGACCTCCGCCGTGCCCATGCGGTGGCCGGAGACGTTGATGACGTCGTCGACGCGGCCGGTGATCCAGTAATAGCCGTCGGCGTCGCGCCGGCAGCCGTCGCCGGTGAAGTACTTGCCCTTGTAGGTCGAGAAATAGGTCTGCTCGAAACGGGCATGGTCGCCGTAGACGGTGCGCATCTGGCCCGGCCATGAGCGGGTCAGGCAGAGATTGCCCGTGGTCTCACCCTCCAGCACCTTGCCGTCGGCATCGACGATTTCAGGCACCACGCCGAAGAACGGCTGCGTCGCCGAACCCGGCTTGAGCCTGGTCGCGCCCGGCAGCGGCGTGATGAGAATGCCGCCGGTCTCGGTCTGCCACCAGGTATCGACGATCGGGCACCTGTTGTCACCGACGACGCGGTGATACCACTCCCAGGCCTCGGGGTTGATGGGCTCGCCGACCGAGCCGAGCAGGCGGAGCGAGGCACGCGAGGTCTTCTTCACGGGCTCGTCGCCGCCCTGCATCAGCGCGCGGATCGCAGTCGGAGCGGTGTAGAAGATATTGACCTTGTGCTTGTCGATGACGTTCCAGAACCTGGAATTGTCGGGGTAATTCGGCACGCCCTCGAACATCAGCGTGGTCGCGCCGTTGGCCAGCGGTCCATAGAGAATGTAGCTGTGGCCGGTGACCCAGCCGACGTCGGCGGTGCACCAGTAGATGTCGCCATCGTGATAGTCGAACACGTATTGGTGCGTCATCGCGGCGAACACGAGATAGCCGGCCGAGGTGTGCAGCACCCCCTTGGGTTGGCCGGTCGAGCCCGAGGTATAGAGGATGAACAGCGGATCCTCGGCATGCATGTGCTCGACCGGGCATTCCGTCGTCACCATCGCCGCGGCCTCGTGATACCAGAGGTCGCGGGTCGGGTTCATGTCGATCTTGCCGCCGGTGCGCTTGACGACGACGACCCAGTCGACGCCCTCGGACTTTGCGAGGGCCGCGTCGACATTGGCCTTCAGCGGCACCTTCTTGCCGCCGCGCAGGCCTTCGTCAGCGGTGATGACGACCTTGGACTGGCAGTCGTTGATGCGCTGGGCGAGCGAATCCGGCGAGAAGCCCGCGAACACCACCGAGTGGATGGCGCCGATCCGCGCGCAGGCCAGCATCGCGTAGGCCGCTTCCGGGATCATCGGCAGATAGATGGTGACGCGGTCGCCCTTCTTCACATTGCGGGTGCGCAGGATGTTGGCCATCCGGCAGACCTCGTCGTGCAGTTCCTTGTAGGTGATGTGCCTGGACTGCGAGGGATCGTCGCCTTCCCAGATGATCGCGGTCTGGTTGGCGCGCTTGTGCAGATGCCGGTCGATGCAATTGTGAGCGACATTGAGGATGCCATCCTCGAACCACTTGATCGAGATGTTGCCCGGCGCGAAGGAGACGTTCTCGATCTTGGTCGGCGCGTGCATCCAGTCGATGCGCCTGGCCTGCTCGGCCCAGAACGCGTTGGGGTCCGCCACCGAGCGGGCATACATGTCCTTGTATTTGGCCTGATCGACCCAGGCGCGCTTGGCCCATTCCGCGGGGACGTCGTAGATCTTCTCGGACATATCTCCGACCGGGCTATCCATCGTGTCCTCCTCTACACAGTCGTTCCATCACGCCTGAAGAAACTGAGCGACCACATCAATCTGTTCGCGAACCATCAGCGGCGGCACGTGGCCACAATCATCGAACTGAAAAACACTGGCTAATCGGTTGCGCTTTCGCATCTCGACCGCGAGGTCGAATGACAGCAAATCGGAGTGAGCGCCGCGTAACACGAGCACGGGCACCCTGATTGCCTCCCAATAGGTCCAGAGATTGAGCGGCTGAAACCAGGGCAACCGAAAGCCCTTCGCAATCTTGGGATCGCATAACAGCGCGTATCCCTGTCGGACGTCGTCCCAACGGACGCTGTGCATCGTGAGATGGCGCCAATGCTCGTCGAGCAGTTCACCATAAGGTGCCAGCACGGTTCGAAAGTACGCCTCAGCATCTTCAATCGTCGCGAACAGGGCCGGCATCTTGCCGATGTATTGGCCGATTCGCTGAAGCCCCGTCGACGAAACGAACGGGCCGATATCGTTGATGACGAGCTTGCGAACGATGCTGCCGGAGAACCCGGCCATGATCATGCCGATCAACCCGCCGAGCGAAGTTCCGACCCACTCAATCTCGGTGACGCCAAGACGCGCAATCAGCGCGTTCATGTCGGCGCAATATTGCGGAAGCGCATAATGATCGGGATCGCCGATCCAGCCGCTGCGCCCGCGTCCCGGCAGATCCGGGCAGATCACCCGCCTTCCGGCAGCCACCAACTGTTCTGCCAGATGGTCGAAATCCCGCCCCTGCCGTGTGAGTCCATGCACGCAAACGACCGGCCTGTCGTCCTCGAGAGGCCCCCAATCGGTATAGGCCAGTTGGTGAAAGCCGGAGGGCGAGAGGCCGAGTACAACGCCTTCGCGATCCGGCTGCCCGGATTTCGGCGATCCACCCGCCCTATCCCCTATCAGGCCCCGAGCGGCTTCAAACATGTCGTCCTCACGCCCTTGATCGGTAGCTCCATGCCCTGCAACCCGACACGGCCATGGCGTTCTCGCCTACTTCTTGCCGTCGCCCTGCAGGAACGCGCGCACCCTTTCGAAGTCCTCCGTCACCCGCTGCCTCACGACGTTGAATACCTCGGTGTTCGACTTGAGCGTCATTTCAGCAAGCTCGCGTGCGTTCGCAATTGCCGTTTGAGGTTCTCAGCGAAATTCGCAAACTGCTCCTTCATGGCTCTCGCCGCGGCTTCGATATCCTGGCTCATGATCAGCTCCTTCGGTTAGATGCTGGCTTCTTCCTTGCGTAATCCGCGCGCGAAGGCTTGTGCCTCTGCGCGGGTTTCGAAGATGTGCGGGGCGACGTGTCGCTCGGCTAGGCCCTCTCCGAGCTTAAGACGCATGAATGCGCTGGTGGTGTAGCGCGACGCCGAACTGTAGTAGCGCTGCTCCAGATAAGCGATCATCGAGAAATAGGTATCGCTGACAGATGGCTCCAGATGAAAGCCGTCATAGTTGGCGACGAGCGCTACCGGCTTGCCGACGGCACGACAGGCGCGCTCGACCTCGCGGCGAACCAAGTCGACGTCCTCGACCGTCCGGACGTCGAAGCCTTCAAAGTTGACGAACAGAGTATTGCGCTCGGCATCGTAGCCAATCCGGTCAGCCAGACTTCGGCCGAGCAGCATGTGATCCAGCCCCATCGGCCCATCGCGGAAGATGCGTGCATCCATAGGCTTGACGTTGCGGATCAGCGGCTCGAACTCCATGTGCGCGAGGATGTCGCGGCCGACATCGATGCCGGGCGCCACCTCGATCAGTTCCACACCCGCAGGGGTCCGCTGCAGCACGCAACGCTCAGTGACATAGAACACCGGCTGGCCGGTGGCGACCGCATGATCGCCGCTGAACGTGATCTGCTCGACCGCGGAAACGAACTTCTTAGTCGTACCTTCGCGCAGTATGTGCAGTGCGCCGTCCTCAACCGCGACCTTCAATCCGCCGCTGGTGAACGTGCCCGCAAAGACCAGCTTCTTGGAGCTCTGGGAGATATTGATGAAGCCGCCGGCACCCGCCAGCCGTGGACCGAAGCGGCTGACATTGACGTTTCCAGCGCTATCCGCCTGCGCCATGCCGAGGCAGGCGAGATCGAGCCCGCCGCCGTCGTAAAAGTCGAACTGCTGGTTCTGGTGGATCACCGCATCCGGATTGAGCGCGGTGCCGAAATTGAGCCCGCCCTGCGGCATGCCGCCGATGATACCGGGCTCGGCCGTCAGCGTCAGGAACTTCAGCATGTGCTCTTCGGCGGCGACGGCCGCGACGCCCTCGGGCATGCCGATGCCGAGATTGACGACGCCGCCCGGCGGCAACTCAAACGCACAGCGCCGCGCGATGATCTTGCGTTCGTCGAGCTCGAGCGGCTTGACGCGGTCCATCGGTACGCGCTGGCGGCCGGAGAAGGCGTGGCTATAGACCGCGCCATAGGTCTGGACGTGATTGGTGGGATCGGCGACGACGACGCAATCGACCAGGATACCGGGAATCTGCACTTCCCGCGGATTGAGCGAATTGCTGGCCGCGATGCGTTCGACCTGCACGATGACGAAGCCACGTGAATTCTTCGCCGCCATCGCCATCGCCAGATTGTCCAGCGTCAGCGCCTCGCGCTCCATGGTGATGTTGCCGGCGGGATCGGCGGTCGTGCCGCGCAACAGCGCGACGTTGATCGGAAACGATTTGTAACGCAGCCACTCCTCGTCGTTAATCCGCATCAACTCGACAAGATCTTCCGTCGTGCTCTCGTTGAGCTTGCCACCCTGCAAACGGGGATCGACGAAGGTCTTGAGGCCGACCTTGGAGATCACGCCGGGGCCGCGCGCGGCGATATTGCGATAGAGGTGCGCGATGCAGCCGAGCGGCAGATTATAGGCCTCGATGCGGTTGGCGAGCGCGAGCTCGCCGAGCTTGGGCACCAGTGCCCAGTGGCCGCCGACCACGCGCTTCAACAGGCCGTCATGGGCGAGCCGGTTGAGGCCGCGGTCTCCGGCATCGCCGGGCGCGGCCGCGAACATCAGCGTCAGGTCTGCGGGATGTCGGGTTTCGCGATAACGCTTCTCCAGCGCGATCAGGAGTTCGTCGGGCGTGCCGATGCCGACGAAACCGGATGTACAGACCGTATCGCGATCCCTGATGATGGCGACCGCCTCGTCGGCTGAAACGATCTTGTCCTTGTTCATCGCGCTAGTCCCTCGCGGAAAGCCACTCCGAGATCCCCTTGCTCAGCGAGCCCTGCGACTTGCTCGATACGAACAGGCCGACATGGCCGCCGGGCAGCTCGATCTCCGAGTAATCCTTGGTCCCGAGATGCGCGCCGAGCGCTCGCGAGCAGGTCGGCGGAATGATGTGGTCATTGAGGGCGAAGACGTTGAGCACCGGCGCGATGAGCTTCGAGAGATCGACGCGCCGTCCCGACAGCTCGAACTCGCCCTTCACGAGCTTGTTGTCCTGATAGAGATCCTTCAGCCACTGCTTGGCAGCTTCGCCCGGATGAGCGGGCCGGTCGGCAAGCCATTTCTCCATGCGTAGGAAATTCATCAGCTTGGCTTCGTCGTCGATGACGTCGATCAGGTCGATGTTGTACTTGGTCAACGAGCGCATCGGCGTCATCAGGGAGAACACCGAGCTCATGAACTCGCCGGGTAGGCCGCCATAGACGTCGACCAAGCGGTCGATGTCGGCGGGATCGAGACTGCGCGTCCAGACATTCAGGAAGCCGTGATGGGTGTCGGGATCGTCACGATCGGCATGGAAGTCGATCGGCGTGATCGTCAGCACGAGGCCCTTGACCCTGTCCGGATTCAGCGCGGCGTAGCAGGTGGTGAAGACGCCGCCCTCGCAGATGCCGAGCAGCGTGATCTTGTCGTGACCGGTCTCGCGGCAGACGCGCTCGACGGCGGCATGGATGTAGTCGTCGACATAATCGTCGATCGTCAGCCAGCGCTCGCTGCGGTTCGGCTGCCCCCAATCGACCAGCCAGAGATCGAGCCCCTGCCGCAACAGACTGCGGACGAGGGAGCGGTCCTCCTGAAGGTCCGCCATGGTGTAGCGGCCGATCAAACCGTAGGCGAGCAGAACCGGCGTCCTCACCTTCTGCTCGGTCAAGGGCGTGTAGCGAAACAGCTCGACCTTATCGCGGCGCATCACCAGCGTCTTCGGCGTCGCGCCGACATCGACGTCTTCGTCCTTGATGGCGGACAGCAGCTTGCCGGCCTTGAGCAGCTTGTCGCTCATCTCGGCGAATCCGTCGCTTTTCGGTGCCTGCGGGCTCATGCTTTGCCTCCGGCGATCCGTCGCTCCAGCGCGCGGACCTCGCGCCTTAGCTCGGTGATCTGGCGGGTCAGATCGTCGAAATCGCGCTGCGTCGGCATGCCCAGCACGGCGGCGACTGTGTCCGATATCTCCGTTTGCCGGGCCTTGAACTCGGTTGCGGCCTGCAACAATTGCTTCTGCGCGACCAGAAACTCTTCCGAGCGCTGGTTGGCGATCAGCTCCTCATTGGCGAGATCGTTCCAGGCACCGAGCTGCTCGCGCCAATTGGGGCTGTCGCCCGACTGCGGCATCTTCATCTTGTATTGCTGCGCCGTGCGCATCCAGGGCTTTGAGGCGACGAGCTGATACGCGGCAAGCTTGCTTTGCAGTTCGCCCCAGGCCGCCGTCAAGTTCGCCAGCTTCCGATCGAAATCGAGGACATCGGCGAGGCGCGGTCCCTTGGCCATGCGTTCGATCGCCTCGGCGAGGTCGTTGCCGGGGCCGACGCCGAACCCGCTCTCGGCTGCGCGCTTCATGATGAAAGGCAGCATCGAGCCCGACCAGTTCTCGCTGACACCGGCGGCTGCGCTTGCCATGGCGCGCCAGGAGTCCATCCACTGCGCGGCGAGCCGGCCGAACGGATTTGCGGCGGGCCCCTCCTCAACCATGGGAAGCCTGCACATAACGATTGCTGCCGTCACCGAACGCCGCGCTGTAGATCGCGTAGGCATCGTCCAGCGTCAGTTCGCGCGGGTTGTTGACGAGGAGGCGCGTCTGTTTCATCGCGTCCTCGGCAAGCTTCTTCAGATCGTCCCGGCCGATCCCGACCGCAGCGAGCGAGGCCGGCACCCGACAATCGCGGCCGATCGCCGTCATTTCGTCGATGAAAGCCCGCGCCTTCTCAGGCACGCTGCCGCTCAGGCCCGGCTTCACGATTTCGGCAAGCTCGGCGTAAAGCGCCTCCGCCGCGGTCAGGTTGAACTCGAGCACGTGACGCAACACGAGGGCATTCGACAGACCGTGCGGTACGTGGAAGATCGCTCCGATCGGGTAGGCCAGCGCGTGAACGGCGGCGACCGGCGCATTGGCAAAGGCCATGCCGGCGAGCATCGAGCCGAGCAGCATCTCCGAACGGGCTTCGAGATCCTTCCCATTCTCGCAAACACGCCGCACATTGGCCGACAGCAATGCCAACGCCTGGCGGGCGAGCTGGTCGGACATCGGGTTCTTCTTGACCTTGCTGGTGTAGGCCTCGATCGCGTGCACCATGGCATCGATACCGGTCGCCGCAGTCACTGGCGCCGGCAGACCGAGCGTCAGCTCGGGATCGAGGATTGCCCAATCCGGGATCAGGACCGGCGAGACGACCCCTTTCTTCTCCGTGGTTGGCGTCGTGACGATCGCGATCGGGGTCACCTCGGAGCCGGTCCCGGCCGTCGTCGGCACCAGCAGCAGCGGCAGGCGTTTTCCTTTCGCGAGACCCACGCCGTAGATGTCGTCCAGACGGTCCGGCGTCTTGGCGAGATAGGCGACGAGCTTTGCGGTGTCGAGAGCACTGCCGCCGCCGATCGAGAGCACGAGCTCGATCCGGCCGGCCCGACACGCGTCCGCAGCCGCTTCCACGATATGGGATGGCGGGTCGGCGACCACCTCATCGAATATGCTGAGCTCGATGCCGGCTGCTCCCAACGAGGCCTCCGCATCCCCGGTCAACCCCGCGCCCCGCACGCCCTTGTCGGTCACCAGCATCACGCGCCGGGCGCCGTAGCTCGCCACGAGTTCATTGATCTTCCGCGAAGCGCCGGGCTCGAACATGATGCTCGACGGCGCCTGGAAGGTGAATTTCCCGATCATGTTCGTGCTCCTTCTTGTCTCGCGCGCGTACGGGGTATTCGTTCGTAGCAGCTACGCGGAGCGCAACGTCCACGCATCAGCGCCCCGCCGCATCAGCTCGGTTCGCTACCAAGCTTGCGATTGCGCAGCTCGTCGACGAGGACCTTCGTGTTCTCCGAATAGTCGATCGCGACATCGACGAGATGCACGCCGCCGCCCTTGAACGCGGCCTCAAGCGTCGGCAACAACGCATCGACGGAGGTGACGCGCGAGCCCTTCGCGCCATAGGACTCCGCGTAGCGTACGAAGTCCGGATTACCGAAGGTGAGACCGAAGTCGGGGAAGGCATCCACGGCCTGCTTCCAGCGGATCATGCCGTAAGCGCCATCATTGAGGATCAGCACCACGAGATTCAGCTTGAGCCGGACGGCCGTCTCCAGCTCCTGGCTGTTCATCATGAAGCCGCCGTCGCCGCAGATCGCCATGACGCGGCGGTCCGGATAGAGCATCGCCGCCATCATCGCCGATGGCAGGCCGGCGCCCATCGTGGCGAGGGCGTTGTCAAGCAGCAATGTGTTGGCGACATAGGTCCGGTAATTGCGAGCGAACCAGATCTTGTACATGCCGTTGTCGAGCGCAACGATGCCGTTCTCCGGAATCACTTTTCGGACATCATGCACCAGTCGCTGCGGCGTCACCGGCCAGCGGCTTTCGGTGTCGCGATCGGCGATGCGGCCGAGAATGCCGTCGCGCAGCGGCAGCAGCGCCCTGGCGTTGTGGAGCTTGCCCTCGAGCCGATCCGCCAGCAGCTCGAGGCTGGGGCCGACGTCGCCGACCACCTCGGCATGCGGGAAGTAAACCTGCTCGACGGTCGCAGGCGTGTAGCTGACGTGGATGACTTGCGGCCCCTTGGGACCCATGATGAAGGGCGGCTTCTCGACCGTGTCGTGGCCGATGGCGATGATCAGATCGGCCTGGTCGATCGCCTCGTGCACATAGTCGCGCTCCGACAGTGCCGCGGTGCCCATATAGAGGTTGGTGCCGCCGGGAACGGTGCCCTTGCCCATTTGTGTCGTGAAGAACGGAATGCCCGTGCGCCGCACGAAGCCGGCAATGCCGAAGGTCGAGCGCGGACGGCTCGCGGCCGCCGCGAGCATGATCAGTGGACGCTTCGCCGCCAGGATCATCTCAGCGGCCCGGTCGAGCGCCGCACGATGTGCGACGGGGATCTCGATCGGATGAATCGGCACCATCGGCACCGGCTCGACCTCGTCGCCGGCGATGTCTTCGGGCAGCTCCAGCAGGACCGGACCCGGCCGCTCCTCCATCGCGACGCGGAAGGCGTCACGCACCAGCGTTGGGATGCTGGACGCGCTGACGATCTGCCGCGAGAGCTTGGTGAGCGGTTTCATTGAGGCAATGACGTCCACGATCTGGAAGCGCGCCTGGCGGCTGCTCATGATCGCCTTCTGTCCCGTGAGCAGCACCATCGGCATCGCGCCGAGATGGGCGTAGGCCGCCCCGGTCGAGAAGTTTAGCGCGCCCGGCCCAAGCGTGGAGATGCAGACGCCGGGCCGGCCCGTGAGCCGTCCATGCGTCGCCGCCATGAACGCGGCGGCCTGCTCGTGGCGCGTCAGCACCAGCTCGATCTTCGAGTTGCGCAGCGACTCGACGACGTCGAGATTTTCCTCGCCGGGAACACCGAAGACCCGGTCGACGCCCTCATGCTCCAATGCCGCGACCAACAGGTCAGAGCCCTTCACCATGTCTTTCTCCTGTATGTCTGTCGGCGTCAGGCCAGCCGCTTGATCACGGCGCCGGCGAAGTCCGAAGTCGACACTTTGCCGCCAAGATCCGCCGTCCGCACATTGTCGACCTGCAAGGTCTGCTCGATTGCGCTTCGCAGCTTGGTCGCGAGATCGTCCCGGTCGACATGCTTGAGCATGAGGCCGGCGGCGAGCAACAGCGCGAGCGGATTGGCGATGCCCTTGCCGGCGATATCAGGTGCCGACCCGTGCACCGCCTCGAAGATCGCGGCCTTCTCCCCGATGTTGGCGCCAGGCGCCATGCCGAGACCACCGACCAGGCCGGACATCTGGTCGGACAGGATGTCGCCGAACAGATTGGTGGTGACGATGACGTCGAACTGCCACGGGTTCATTACCAGCTGCATGGCACAGGCATCGACGATGCGATCGTCCATCGCGATCCGCCCTTCGTATTCCTTGGCGATTTCGCGGCCGGCCTGGAGAAACAAGCCGGTCAGGGCCTTCAGCACATTGGCCTTGTGAACGACCGTCACCTTCTTGCGGCCGTGTGCGACGGCATATTCAAACGCGAAGCGGACGATACGGCGTGCTTCCGCATGGGTGTTGACGCCCGAAGAGATCGCGACCGCGTGCGGATCGTCGCCCACCTGGATGAAGTGCTCGAATGCGACGTAGAGACCCTCGATGTTTTCGCGGATCAGGACGAGGTCGATGTCCTCGTAGCGCCCGCCGGGCACCATGGTCTTGACCGGGCGCAAATTGGCATAGAGGCCGAACTCTTCGCGCAGGCGCACGTTGACCGAGCGGAATCCACCACCGACCGGCGTCGTCAGCGGACCTTTCAGCGCGAGCTTGGTGCGGCGGATGCTGTCGATCAGCGCGCCGGGCAAGGGGTCGCCCGCGCTCTGGATTCCGGCCATGCCGCCCTGCTGAAGGTCCCACTCGAAAGGCGCGCCGAGCGTATCCAGAATGCGGGTCACCGCAGCCGTGATCTCGGGACCGATGCCGTCGCCAGGTATCAAGGTTGCCGGAATTTTTCCTGACATGTTCGTTTCCCCGTGTTGATCGTGTCCTTGGGATCACGCTGCAAGCTGGCGCAGCACGTAAGGCAGGATGCCACCGTGTTTGTAGTAGTTGAGCTCGTCGAGCGTATCGATGCGGCAGGTCAGCGGGACCTGCTTCACGGTTCCGTCTGCCATCGTGATGTCGATGGTGACGCGCTGACCTGGCGTGATGTCGGCAATGCCCTTGATCCAAACCTGCTCGGCGCCGGTAAGGCCGAGGCTCTTCCAGGAGGTACCCTCGTCAAAGACGAAAGGCAGGATTCCCATGCCGACCAGATTGGAGCGGTGAATGCGCTCGAAGCTCTGCGCGACGACGGCGCGGACGCCAAGCAGCTTGGTGCCCTTGGCGGCCCAGTCGCGCGAAGAGCCGTTGCCGTATTCGACGCCGGCGAACACGACCAAAGGCACATTGTCGTGCTGGTAGCGCATCGCGGCGTCGAAGATCGACATCCGGTCGCCGGAGGGCTGATGTACCGCCCAGCCGCCTTCCGGGGTGACGCCACCCTCGCCCTTCACGGCGAAATTCTTGATGCGGATGTTGGCGAAGGTACCGCGGACCATCACGTCATGATTGCCACGCCGCGTGCCGTACTGGTTGAAATCCTCTTGCCGGACCTGCATGCCGCGCAGAAATTCTCCGGCCGGCGACGACGCCTTGATCGAGCCCGCAGGCGAGATGTGATCGGTCGTGATCTTGTCGCCGAACAGCCCGAGAATGCGTGCGCCAGCAATATCTCGGGTCGGCGGCGGCTTCATCGTAATGCCCTCGAAATAGGGCGGGTTCTGAACGTAGGTGGAGGACATGTTCCAGCGATAGGTCAGCGCTGTCGTGACCTCGACCGCCTTCCAGTTCGCATCGCCCTCGAAGACCTCTGCATATTTGCTCTCGAACAGACGGCGCGTAATGTTGTCCCGGATGAACTGCTGAATCTCGCCATTCGAAGGCCAGATGTCCTTCAGGAAAACGGGAGCGCCATCCGACTCGATACCCAGCGGCTCGTTGACCAGGTCGACCTGAAGCGAACCGGCCAGAGCATAGGCAACAACGAGGGGCGGCGAGGCCAGATAGTTGGCCTGCACGTCGGGCGAGACGCGGCCTTCGAAATTGCGGTTGCCGGACAAGACGGCCGCGCCGATTACGCCATTGTCGTTGATCGACTTCGAGATGTCCTTCGGCAGCGGACCGGAGTTGCCGATGCAGGTCGTACATCCGAAGCCAACCAGATAAAACCCGAGTGCGTCGAGGTCCTTCTGCAGACCCGATCTTTCGAGATACTCCGCCACGACCTGCGAGCCGGGGGCGAGCGAGGTTTTGACCCAGGGCTTGACCGTGAGCCCCTTGCGTACCGCATTGCGCGCCAACAGGCCTGCGCCGATCAGCACCGAGGGGTTCGAGGTGTTGGTGCAGGAGGTGATCGCGGCAATCACGACATGGCCGTGGCCGAGCTTGAACTCCTTACCCTCGACCGCGAATTGCTTTGCGGCCTGGTCTTGCTTGCCATATTCGCTTTCGAGCGCGGTCAGGAAGTTGCTCTTGGCAACAGAAAGGCCGAGACGCCCCTCGGGCCGCTTCGGTCCGGCGAGCGACGGAACGACCTCATCGAGATTGAGCTCCAGCGTATCGGTGAAGACCGGGTCCGCCATATCAGGTGTCCGGAACAGGCCCTGCGCCTTCGTATAGGCCTCAACCAGCGCAATGCGATCGCTGGCGCGACCCGAGAGATTGAGATAGTTCAACGTCTCCTGGTCGACCGGGAAGAAGCCGCAGGTCGCGCCGTATTCTGGCGCCATGTTGGAGATGGTCGCGCGGTCCGCAAGCGTCAGGTGGTCAAGACCCGAGCCGTAGAACTCGACGAACTTGCCGATGACGCCCTTCTTGCGCAGCATCTGGGTGACGGTGAGCACGAGGTCGGTCGCCAGCACGCCCTCGCGCAGCTTGCCGATGAGCTTGAAACCGATCACTTCCGGCACCAGCATGGACAGAGGCTGCCCGAGCATTGCTGCCTCCGCCTCGATCCCACCGACGCCCCAGCCAAGCACCGCAAGACCATTCGCCATGGTGGTATGGCTGTCGGTGCCGACCAGCGTATCGGGATACGCAAAGGTTTTGCCGTTGCGCTCGCTCGTCCAGACCGTTTGCGCCAGATATTCGAGGTTGACCTGATGGCAAATGCCGGTGCCAGGCGGCACTACGCGGAAATTGGCGAACGCGCCCTGACCCCATTTCAGGAAGTTGTAGCGCTCGCCATTCTGCTCGTATTCTCTGGCAACATTGTCGTGCAGGGCCTGCGGGTTGCCGAAATGATCGACCACGACGGAATGATCGATCACCAGATCGACCGGAACCAGCGGATTGATTTTCGCCGGATCGCCGCCGAGCTTCTGCATACCGTCCCGCATGGCCGCGAGATCGACCAGGGCCGGCACACCGGTGAAGTCCTGCATCAGAACACGGGCCGGACGAAAGCCGATCTCCGCTGCCGCTGATCCGCGGTCGTCGGTCCACTTCGCCAGAGCTTCGATGTTGGCGCTCGTCACGGACTGGCCATCCTCGAAACGCAGCAGGTTCTCCAACAGGATCTTCAGAGAAAAAGGCAGCCGCGAAATGCCCGCGAGACCGTTTTTCTCGGCTTCGGGCAACGAAAAATAGGCATACCTCCGTCCATGGACGTCGAGGGTACGCTGACATCTAAAGCTGTCCAATGCCGTCATGATCACCTCCCATCATCCGCACGCCGCCCGGCCCAAGAAGCCGGAGCTCTACCTACGGAGGGAGGGGGGTCTGCGAATGCGCTTACCGTTCTGAGCCGGTAAAGGCATGACTTCCTCCCACTTTTTTAAAGCGTGATGGCTGCGCTGTCCGCTGAGGGGCCAGCATCAACCCTGCACTGTTAGGGAGCAGGATAGAGGCGGTTACCTGTCAACAACCTGTCGCGGCTGCCAAGGCAGAGAGATTGGGTCTGGCCATTCGCAACGTCACGTGAGGCGGAATCTCATCGTGACACGGAGGCCACTACGGTGCTTGCCCTCGCCAAGCTCGATCGAGCCGCCCATCCGATCGAGCAACACGCGAACGATCGCGAGTCCCAAACCACTTCCGTCGGGCGCATCCGGACGGGCAATTCTGTAGAACCGCTCGAATACCTTCTGCCGCTCGGCCGGCGGGATTCCGGGGCCGTCGTCTTCGATGTCAACTATGCCGGCGTCGCCGTCCTTGGACAGTCTCGCGATCACCACCGCGCCGGCTGGCCCGTACCGGATCGCATTATCGATCACGTTGCCAAATATCTCGTCGACCAGAAGCTCGTTGGCTTCGACGAACATTTCGTCCTGCTCCACCTCCAGTTGGAGCTCGATGTTGCGAGCCGCCGCAGCTTGCGCTCGCAGAGCGAGGGCTTGCTTCGCCTTCGTCACGAGCGAAATTCTCTCCGCAGGCGATCTGACCAATGCGTCCTCGTCGGCTCGAGCAAGCGTCAGCAATTGCGAAATCATCCGATCCAGGCGGACGACTTGGGCGTCCACCTCCATGACCATCTCGGTCATTTCGCTCGAGCCGGCCAGACGACGCTTGAGGAGATCCAGATGCGTTCTCAGCGCCGCGAGAGGTGTTCGCATCTGGTGTGACGCATCGGCGGTAAACTGGCGCAAGATCTGGGTCGCGAAGCTGACGCGGTCGAGCAATTCGTTGATCGCCTGCGCGGGCGCAAGCGCCTCCTTCGGCACCGTGTGCAGATCGAGCGGCTGGAAATCTTTTGATCCGCCGATTCCACGGCGATCGATCTGCCGCTTCAATTGGGCAAGCGGCCCGAGCCCGCGTTCGACCGCGATCCATGTGAGCAAGGCGATGACGGCGAGGAGCACCATCTCGGCCAAGGCAAGTTCGCGGATCATTTCGCGCCAGAGCTGGTCTCGTGCGTGTTTAGTCTCGGCCACGGCAACCAAGACAGGTTTAGCGATCCCATATACATGTCGTGATCCGGCCGCTATGCGGACGGCATTGCCGCGATAGCGGTCATCCCAGAACATCGGCTGTTCCGGCTCAAGTGCCGCACTCTTGGGCATAGGCAGATCGTTGTATCCGGTGACCGTCTGGTCATCTACGCTCACCTTGTAAAAAATACTGTCGTCAGACTGCGTCTCGAGCATGCCCAGCGCCACTCGCGGCAGATCGACAGTAACCTCTCCGTCCTCCACGGCCAGACGCTCGGCGATCGCCAGCAGCGAGCCTTTCAGCAATCGGTCGTGCGTGACCTCCACCACATGGGAGATGACCAGGCTGCCGCCTACCGCCACAGCAATTGCAAGGCATGAAACAGGAACCAGAAGGCCGAGGAGAAACCGGGTTTTGAGGGACGGCTGACGTCTTGCCATCAGCGCCCTTCCAGGAGATATCCGAGCCCACGCATGGTGCGTATCGTAGGTCCATCAGGACCGAGTTTCTGGCGAAGACGGGCGATATAAAGCTCCAAGACGTTCGGGCCAACCGGCTCGTCAAAGCCGAACACCTCCGCGATAAGACGATCTTTCGGCACCAGCTTGCCGTGGTGAAGTATCAATATCTTGAGAACCGCCATCTCGCGCCGGCGCAAGTCGAGCGGCTTGCCATCGAGCGTTGCACGTCCCATCGCTGGATCAATCACGAGGGATCCGCAGGTCAAAAGTGGATCCGTGCGACCTTGACCGCGCCTGACCAGCGCGCGAACACGCGCTTCGAACTCCGACAGATCGAACGGCTTACGAACGTAATCGTCCGCCCCAAGATCCAGTCCCTTGACCTTGTCTGCGGTGGCATCGCGTGCCGTCAAGATCATGATCGGAACCTTCGAGCCGCTGGCGCGGACCTGACGTAGAACCTCAAAACCCGAGCTATTGGGCAAGCCGAGATCGAGGACCACAAGACTGTAAGGTTCGGAAATGGCGATTGAAGCCGCTTCGGCGCCATTCGGTTCGTGATCGACCGCAAAGCCCATCGACTTGAGCGAGGCCGAAAGCCCCCGGACAAGTGCCATATCGTCTTCAACGATCAGGATTCTCACGGCGCCTCCCCCGCCATCGAATTCCAGGCTCCGGCGCTTTTTATTTGCACCTTGCCAGACCTCTATCACAGAGCAGTCGCGATGGCATCTCCATCTTTGCAAACATTCTTCCTCGTTCGGTAAACCCGCATAAGCGCTGCCTGCGCGGTCCTGACGCGCCGCGGCGCCTGGCCGCGACAGGTTGACGACAGCTCATCTGTCTACGCTGTCTCATCGCTTTCGCTGCAGCAGCTCCGGACCAACTGCGCTTTTCGACTGCGCCGGATCAGACGGTCCCAACGCATAGCGCGATCGATGCGCAACACAAGAACCCGTAATCGGGTCAAACAACGCGAACCACGGGAGGATAACATGACGACATCCGAGCACTCGAAGATCGGAATGGTGCTGCGCGTCACCAGTGGCAACTTCCTGGAGATGTTCGACTTCTTTCTTTCTGGGGTATTCGCCTCCTACATCGCCAAGGCGTTCTTTCCGCTGGAAAGTCAGTACGCATCCCTCCTCTTGACGTTTGTCGCTTTCGGAGCCGGCTTCTTGATGCGTCCGCTCGGGGCCATCTTCTTAGGGGCATACGTCGACCGGATCGGACGTCGAAAGGGCTTGATCGTGACGCTCTCGATCATGGCTTGCGGAACCGTGCTGATCGCATTCGTCCCAAGCTACGCGACCATTGGCATCGCGGCTCCCCTTCTCGTGCTGATCGGAAGGCTGCTCCAGGGCTTCTCGGCGGGAGTCGAACTGGGCGGTGTTTCCGTCTATCTCTCCGAAATGGCGACGCCTGGCCACAAAGGGTTCTATGCCAGTTGGCAATCGGCGAGCCAGCAGGTCGCAATCATCGTGTCTGCCGCATTCGGCTTCGCGCTCAATGCCTGGCTTTCTCCGCAGCAGGTCGACGACTGGGGATGGCGCGTTCCGTTTTTTGTCGGCTGCATGATCGTGCCCTTTGTGTTCTTCATCCGGCGTTCGCTGCAGGAGACGGAGGAGTTTCTCGCGCGCAAGCATCATCCGACTGTCGGTCAGATCTACCGCTCGATCCTCGCAAACTGGGCGATCGTTCTGTGCGGCATGATGATGGTGATTATGACGACCGTTTCGTTCTACCTCATCACCGTCTACACACCCACGTTCGGAAAGTCTGTCCTAAAGCTCTCTGCCACCGACAGTCTGCTCGTGACGATCTGCGTCGGCATTTCGAACTTCTTCTGGCTTCCGGTGATGGGTGCCTGGTCCGACAAGATCGGCCGCAAGCCGATCCTCGTGGCCTTCTCGTTGCTTGGCCTCGTCTCGGCCTATCCCGTTCTCTCTTGGCTTGCCGCTGAGCCGACTTTCGGCAAGATGCTGGCCGTCGAACTTTGGTTGTCGTTCATTTATGCAAGCTACAATGGCGCGATGATCGTCGCGCTGACGGAAGTTATGCCGGTCGGCGTGCGCACGTCGGGCTTCTCGCTTGCCTACAGCCTTGCGACGACATTTGGAGGCTTTACGGCGGCCATCTGCACCTGGCTGATTGCGGTGACCGGCGACAACGCTGCCCCCGGCTGGTGGATGAGCGCCGCGGCGGCATGTGGCCTTGTTGGGACCCTGTTGGTCTATAGAACGCAGGCGGTTGCGACGGCCTCGGAAGTGTCCGCCGGCTTGAACACCGTCGGGACCTGAGGAAGGGGACCCGCCATGAATGAACAGCCACAACGTAGCCTGGTACGTCCCATTCGCCCGGTTGGGCTTGCTGCAGTAGCAGTACTGGTTGCCGCTCTCTGCGCGCCAGAGGTCGAGGCGGCGGAAGTCCGTGTCATGATTTCAGGCGGCCTCAGCGCCGCCTACAAGGAACTCGTCCCGCAATTCGAAAGGGCGACTGGCAATACCGTCCTCACATCTTACGGGCCTTCGATGGGAAACACCGAGAATGCGATCCCCATTCGCCTGGCGCGCGGCGAACCTGCCGACGTTCTGATCATGGTGGGTGATGCGCTCGGTGTCATGATCTCCAAGAGATTTGCCGATGCTGACAGCCGTGTCGACCTGGTGCGCTCCCCGATCGGCATGGTCGTTCGCGCGGGCGCTGCGAAGCCCGACATCTCGACCCCGGAGGCCCTCAAGGCAACCCTCCTCGGTGCCAACTCGGTGGCCTATTCCGACAGTGCGAGCGGTGTCTACGTGGGGACAGAGCTGTTCAAGAAGCTTGGCATCGCCTCGGAGATGGAAGGCAAGGCCAGAATGATCCCGGCAGAGCCCGTTGCCGCCGTGGTGGCCCGCGGTGACGCCGAACTCGGCTTTCAGCAAATCAGCGAGCTGCTGCCGATCCCAGGCGCCGACTTGGTTGGACCGCTGCCACCAGAACTCCAAAAGATCACGATCTTCTCGGCTGCCCTCACCCAGGACGGCAAGGCACGCGAGCAGGGTAAGGCACTCATCGACTTCCTTGCTTCACCGGCTGCGGCGCCCGCACTCATAAAATCCGGCATGGAGCCAATCGCACCCACCCGATAGAAATCTCCGGGATCCCGAATTGGCCCGAGCTTTTCTTCCCGCGCGGGCCTCCTCTATACTGTCTGCTTTAGACGTCGGCCGGCGGACCTAGTTAAGAAACCCGCCTCATCCGGCAGATCGAGGCAGTTCCGATGCTGGGGAGCAGGTTACATTTTGTAGCTATAAGCGTCCTGTGCGCCCTCGCGGCCACACCGACGAGCAGCCAAGAGGACCAGGTTCGCACCGATCCACTTGACCGAGACCGACTGTCGGCGGGCTCCGGGACGGAGGGTGCGATACGCATCATCTCGACATCGGATACCATCGAAGTGAAAGGCCTGCTCGGCGAGTGGCATCGCTTGCATCCCAATATTCGCGTCGATTACATCCATCAGAGCTCTCTGGAGATTTACGAGGAGGTCGTCAAATGCCGCGAGCGCGGTCAATGCGCCGACATTGCGTGGAGTTCGGCGATGGACCTGCAAGTCAAGCTCGTGAACGACGGCTATGCGCAACTGTTCTCGCCGACCGACTCCGATCGAATTCCCGATTGGGCAATTTGGAGGAAGCAAGCCTTCGGAATTACCGCTGAGCCGATCGCTCTCGTCTACAACAAGCAGCTAGTCCCGCCGGAGGATGTTCCGCGCACACGAGCCGATCTGCTGAAGCTGTTGAGCGCGAAGCGCAGTATCTATCAGGGCAAAGTAGCCACCTACGATGCTGAGCTGAGCGGTACGGGATTTCTCTTCTTCAGTAACGACGTCCAAATCACGCCGAACACATGGAACCTGATCCGCAGCCTCGGACAGGCCGGCGTTCGGCTTTACACGTTCAGTCACACGATCCTCGATCGGGTCGCGAGCGGAGAGCATCTGCTGGCCTACAACATGATCGCTTCATACGCGCTCGAAAGGGCGAAGGAGGATCCATCGATCGGTGTGACTCTATTCACCGATTATACCGCGTTGATTACGCGGATTGCGATTCTACCGAAAAACGCGCCAAATCCGGCACAGGCTGCACTCTTCATGGACTTCCTGCTCTCCCGGAACGGTCAGGAGCAGTTAGCGGCGCGCTCCTTCGGGACGGTACGCTCCGATCTCCCAACCGGCCTTAGGGCAACCGTGAGCGAGGACACGCTACGTCCTATCCGCGTGGGACCAGACCTTCTGGCGAATCTCGACCAATCCAAACGGAAAGCCTTCTTCCGCGAATGGCGCCGGGCCCTGGATGGACGGTAACCTCCCAAAGCTTCCGCTGGTCTAAGAGTCGCCCCTCCGATCGAAGCCGTCGCTCAACCGCCTCAGATCAGGAGGCGAGGCGTAAGCAGCGCTCGTCCTGGTCGGACGTCGAAAACGTCAAACCAAACGTCCCGTGCTGATGCCCATTCGCTGCAAGCACCTGAATTTGCTTGGTGGGCGCACCAGGGCTCGAACCTGGGACCCGCTGATTAAGAGTTCAAGCCCATCCCTTCTCTGCAGTTTCCAACTGCACGCTGCGCTACGACGAACATTCGAGAAGCCCTTTGTTTGTAGGTGTTTCTCGCATAACTTCGCGCTCAGTCGAACTCAAACCTCCAAACAGCTCAATCCGCCAACACCGTTTGAAAACCGTTTTGGCGGGCCTGGACTCTCGTAATGACCGATATTCGAATTTCTCTCACCGACAAGGCAATCGCTCAACTACCCGCTCCGAAGGAAGGCTGGTACCTGGCGCGCGACACAGAATTGAAAGGCTTTTTCGTAGTTATCGGAAAGCGGCGCAGGACCTTTACCGTCCAGGGCGACCTTAGGCAGGGAGGCAAGCGAGCTTCATCCATTAGGGTTTCCATTGGCGATGCTAGTGAGATGTCGACCCGAGCTGCGCGCGCCACTGCCAAAGAGTACTTGGCCCAGATCAGCCGAGGACAGCACCCGAAGAACGAGAAGCAAGCCGAAGGTGCGCATCCCGCTCCGGCGATGGCGATTGGCGGGACAGTCGCGAGCATCACTCTCAGGCAGGCCTGGGAGCGATATCTCGAGGCTCATCTGATGCGGAAGAACCGCAGCGAAAAGACCATCGAGGGCTACCGCGACCACGTTGATCGGATTTTTGCAGAATGGCTCGACATCACCCTCCATGAGCTCGCAGCCGATCCCACTCGGGTGGCCAAGAAGCACGATGATGTCACAAGAGAGAACGGGCCGTACATGGCCAATGGCAGCATGCGGACCCTGCGGGCCATCTACAATCATGCCCGGAAGACGAACAGGTCGTTGCCGTCAGATAATCCAGCCGATGCCGTCGATTGGAATGTGGAGGAGCGCCGCAACACCGGGATGGGGTCGGCCGACCTAAAGGGCTGGTTTGCACAGCTCGCCACACTCGACAACCCGGTCCGAAGAGAGTTCCACCTATTCACTCTCCTTTGCGGTTCGAGGCCAACTGCGCTCCAGGAAGTCAAGCCGGAACACATCGATTTTCGCCGCCGCACGCTGCACATCCCCAAACCAAAGGGCGGCAAGAAGAAGGCCTTCGATATCCCGTTGTCGCGTCAGATGATCGTCTGCCTCATCCGCGCAATCCGGTTCGGTAGGCAGATGTATCCTCTGCAAGCACGAGAATGGGTGTTTCCATCCGACAGCGCGTCAGGGCATTTGGCGGAGACGAAGGAAGATCGTGAAATGCTGTCAAAATGGGGCAACGATCTCCGTCAGACCTTCCGTACGATTGCAACGGTCGCAGGAATCTCGGAAGTCGACGCCAAACTGCTGATGAACCACGCCATTCCCGGAGTGAACGGAGGCTACATCACGCGGCATAAGCTTCTTGAGGATCATCTGCGTAGCCAGCAGCAGGCGATCAGCAGCGCGGTATTTGCTGCCTTGGGCGAGTCGATGGTCCAAGTGGGTTCGTTACAGGATTGGCTCGCAAAAGGTAGTAGCCGGCATGCAACTCAACACCCCCCTTCCTATGGAAAACAAGGTGTAGCCCTGCCGGTTGCTCAGATTGAAGAAGGATCAATCTGCAGCCCGGCGCGTTGAAAATTCGCCGATTCGACCTTGGCTTATGAATCGGCCCAATCCATGATGAGCCAGTTTGAGCTAGCTCCAGCAACCGATCGCCAATTTGATCCAAGTCTGAACGAGGCCACCCCTTCCTCCGTGACCACGATCGATGACACAGCGCAGGTTCAAATCGTGGACCTGCAACAGACAGCTCCCAAGACTTCCTCCGCTCGTCATTGGCACCAGATGTTAAAGCCTTGGCGGCGGAGCAGCCTCGCTCGACTTGAGAATATGCACTTGGTACCCGTCCGCGCAAAGGGTACCCACCACAGGATGCTGCGACTGAATTGAACCGCGCGGTCCTACTTTATAGCCAAAATTCCTTCGAAACAGACATGCTTGTATATGGTCATTGTGTCCACGAAGCCGGCACGATGCAGCATATCGAGATTGCCCTTGGTCGAAAACGGCTCAAGAACGCCCTTCAAGCTACTCGCCTTCCCGAGCACTTCTTCCGGGGAGTAACCGTTCTCCAGCTTATAGTCGACATAGATCGCACTCATAATGTCCTGGAACCGAGCGTCTGGCGCCCTGACCTTCTCGAAAAACAGAAACGCTCCTCCCCAATTGAGTGATTTGTAGATCAGATCGATCAGACTTTGCCTATACCTCGGCGGAACGAACTGAACCGTATAATATGATACAATGAAATCGCTAGCTTCGTAGTCCACTTCGCATGCATTTGCGAGCAAGTACTCGACGTTCGCTGAACCCTTGCTATGAGCGCCGCGAGCAAATTCGATCATAGCTCGCTCCGTATCGATCCCGATCCAACGCGTCCCATGCGGATGACGTTTTGCCAACTGCCGCAAGAGCGTGCCGGTTGAGGTTCCGATCTCATAGGCGACCGAGTCCTTCTTTACGAAAAAATCACTCACTTGCTCAATCAACCTGTGACCCGCTTCATAGTTGGGGACCGACCTTGCGACATGGAGGTCAAAGTGTTGAGGGGTATCGCCACCGAAAGTCCAACCGGCACGTGCAGCACGTATGCCGTCTCCAGTTGTGCCGTCTTGCTATGCAGGAGTTGTCTGCTCTAGGACATCCATGACAATCCCTCCCTCGTTTCATGCCTATGCGTGCTGCAGCTTACGTTCACCTGTCATTTTCACGGACAACGCCCTCTTGACTGTAGGACTGAAGAAGACCGACAGCGCTTCGTCTTCAAATAGCCTACCGAGCGTGGAAAGCCGCAATCCCGCGCGGCCATTGTCATCCAGATATCCCTCCAATACGCCGGCGTTGCTTAGCTTGTTGACCAGCGCGTCATAGTACGTCGCGAGTTGAGGTCGAGCGGCCTGCATCGAACGCAGGCCCTCGTCCTCGATGCGTCCGGTGCGCAACCCTGTCGCGTAGGATGCGGCCAGCAACTCCTCTTCGTCGACTGTGCGGCCCGTCGTGACTGGAATGCCGCCTTTCAGAACCGTATCGACATAGGTGCGAATGTTCGATTCATTGCGAAACACAAGCCCACAACCATGTCCTTTCGTGGTGTAGATCTCCCCTAAACAGTAGTTGTCGTGAAATTCCCCGTTTGGTGGACCGCCTTTGTGCCACGCGAGGCGCTCGCGTGGTTGCTTATGAGTGCAGGTTCGCGTCGAGCCGAAAGGTTTTTACGGCAATCGCAGTTGGCGCAATCTAGCGCATCTGGTTCGGGAGCATCAGCGCGATCTCGGGAAAGATGGAGACAAGCGCGAGGTCAATCAGCAGCACGCCAATGAAAGGCAAGATAGCGCGCGTCGCCTGTTCCAGCCGGACGCCGCTGATTGAGCACGCGGTATAGAGACAAAAACCTACCGGAGGCAGGTTGATACCAATCGCCGAATTTATCAGCAACACGACCCCGAATGCGACCGGGTCTACACCGAGCTGCAGAGCGAGCGGCATGAATACCGGCACAATCACAACGATACTGGAGATCGTCTCGAGTGCCGTATGCATCACAATGAAGAACAAATTGACCAGGAGCAGAAAGATCAAGCGCGAGCGCGTCCACTCCGAAAACAGCGCGGCGGCTTTGTGAGGCACTTCCATCTCGGTCAGATATCTTCCGACGATGAATGCGACACCCAGGAGGAATGCGACCCTGGCCGTATTCACCGAAGTCGCAGCAAGTACACGTGGCAGGTGCGACAAGCGCAGTTCGCGGTGCACAAGCGTCCCCACCAAGGTCACGTAGATTGCTGCAACGACGCCGGCCTCAACTGGCGTGAAAACTCCGAATAGGATGCCCCCTAACACGACGAGAGTAGCTCCGAGAGACCAAATCGCACGTATAAAGGTTCTGGCGAGGTGCATCGCCGAGAAGCTCTCCACCGCGAGATAGCCACGCCGTACGGCCACTGCATGATTAACAACCATGAATGAGACGACGACGAGTAGACCTGGCACGAGGCTCGCCATAAACATGTGCGCAACCGATACGTTGGCCGTGTACGCGTAAACGATCATGCACATCGCCGGCGGGAACAGAAGTCCCAGCGAACCGGCTGCAGATTGAAGCGCGGTCGCAAATGCTGCCGAGTAGCCCTTGCTCCGCATGCCTGGAATCATGATCGACCCGATAGCAGCCGTGTCGGCCGTCGCAGAGCCTGAGATATCGGCGAAGAACATGCTGGCCACGATCGTGACATGTCCCATGGCACCACGCATCCATCCCACGAGGGCCTGTGCGAAGTCGATCAGACGCCGCGACATTCCCGCATGTTCCATGACCGCGCCCGTCAGCATGAAAAAAGGTATGGCCAGCAAATTGTAACTCGCCAGATTGGAGAAGAACTGTTGCGGGACCACGAGGAGATTGACGCCCCCGAGCCAGAGCGCGAGGGTTCCGGCGAGACCAAGGCAAAGCGCCACCGGAACCCCGAACGCTAACAGGATCAGCGCGACCAAAAGCGGTATCATGCGATTTCTCCGGCTGCCGCTTCGGACGATGGCGCTGGCGCGCCCTCAACCACCAGCGTGATGGCGTGGATGACCATGCAGGCTCCAGCATAGGGAATCGAGGCGTATGGATAAGCCATCGAGAGCGGAATCGCTGAACCGGTCTCTTCGCCAATGAATTCCACGAGGCTGCCGCCGTAGACCATAAGAACAAGACCGAGAACCGCGAGCGCGAGAGGCGACAACCAGGACGAGAGAGATGCGATCCAAGAAGGGCCGAACACGACGAGCGCATCCACCTGAGGATGCGATCGCTGCCGAAAGGCGACCGATGCGCTCAGGCAGGTCAACCAGACGAACAGGTACATGTTCGCCTCTTCGGCCCAAGGCAGCGCCGCATGCAATGCGAAGCGAAACAGCACACCTAGCGCCGCGATGCACAGCATCGCGAACAGCACTGTGCCACCAAGAGCGAAGTTGAACATGACGAGCGCCCGATCCGCCCTGAGGATGATTGCCTTCAACGCTGCCATGGGCGCGACCTCACTGCATCGGTCGTTACTTTTTGACGCCTTGTAGGCCTGCCAGCCATGCCGCGCCGTCGGGCGTGTCGGCAACGATCTCCCGGCGCGCAGCTTCAGTCGCGGCCTGCCAGTCCTTCAGATCTGCAGGTGCGGAGACCTCAAGACCGCGCTTCGTTAGTTCTGAAAGAGCCTCGCTATACTGTTTGCGATAAGAAGACTCGTGTACTGCCGAGGCTTCAAACGCGGCATCTCGGATCGCAGCCTGTGTCTCCGCGTCGAATTTGGCAAATGTCGCTTTGGACATCAGCAGGGCGACCGGCATGTGATTCACGTGCGAAAGAACAAAATGCTTGGAAACTTCCGCGAACTTGTCCTGGATCATGAGCTCGGGCGAAGTTTCCGCCCCATCGACGACCCCTTGCTGAAGGGCAAGATACAGTTGGCCATACGGTAGCGGCACCGGATTTGCTCCAAGCGCCTTGTAGGCCTTTACGAAACCCGGACTCTGAATGACGCGAATCTTGAATCCATCCAGGTCCGCGAGCTTCGTGACAGGCTTCTTCGCCGAGACCACGTCGCGTTCCAGGACGGAAAGCCATGACAATCCGACCATGCCTTGGCGATCGACGAGGTCGAGAAGCTTGCGTCCGGTCTCGCTGCGTAGTCCCTTGTTTGCCTGATCGACCGTATCGAAGAGATAAGGCACATCGAAAATCTGCCACTCCTTGATCGTGTTCACGACCGCGGCCTGACTTGTCACCAACACATCTTGCGTACCCAGGCGGAGGGCCTGGACTTCCTGCACTTCCCCGCCAAGCTGCCCTTGTGGGAAGATCTTTACGACAACCTTGCCGCCTGTCTTGACCTTGAGCGCGTCTGCAAAGGCCACGGCCGCCGCATGGTAGTGGCTGTCCGCCGTAAGCACGTGTCCCAGCTTCAGCTCGACCTGAGCGCGCGCGAGAGCGGGGATACCCCAAATACCAACCGTAAAGGCGAGCATCGCCCCACGCCTTGACCACGACATCGATAGCCCCTCCTGATGAATTGGATCCAAAATAATTTGATACAATATCCGGTCAAGTTCGGATTGTGTGCGAGAGCTGCCCAACTTTTGGAACTTGGGCCCTGAGCCGTGGGCATCCTTTTTGGTCTGGACTTGCTTCGAAGCGCGCCTCGGAGGCGACTGCTCGCGACGCTTCCGCGTTACGAGGGGAGCTCGCCATTTTCCATTCCGCGAACAAATTCCGGATTTTGATCGCTCAATGCGCGAGGCAGCAGATCGTCGGGCATATCTTGGAAGCAGATCGGTCGAAGGAACCGCTCAATCGCAAGTGAACCAACAGAAGTCGAACGCCCGTCCGATGTGGCCGGGTAAGGCCCTCCATGGACCATTGCGTGAGCGACTTCGACGCCGGTGCCAAATCCATTAACGAGTATTCGGCCCGCCAGCCCTTCAAGCACGGGGAGCATCTTCCGTGCGGAATGGTAGTCCTCAGGGTCAATATGGATTGCGATCGTAAGTTGGCCTTCGAGGCAGTGAACCACCTTCGCCAGTTCTTCTCGATCGATGCAGCGAACGACGAGCGATGCCGCCCCGAAGATTTCGTCCTGGAGATCGACGTTGGCTAAGAGAGTTTTCGCGTCTGTGGAAAATAGGACCGACTGAGCCCTCCGTTCCGAAGCAAGCAGCCCCTTCGCGAGCAACTCAACACCGCGACGAGAAGCACGTTGTTCGACAGCGGCGCAATAGTTATTCCGAATGCCATCGCTCAGCATCGTTGCAGCGGGCACGCTGGACAGTGCCTCTGTAGCAGCGCGAATAAAGGCTTCAAGCCCAGGGCCTTGTTCGGCCAAGATCAGTCCCGGACTCGTGCAAAACTGGCCAGCTCCAAGAGTGAGCGAATTCACGAAGGCTCGCCCGATTGCAGCCCCTCGTCGAGCCAACGCTCCTGGGAACAGGATTACAGGATTGATAGAACTCATCTCGGCATAAACCGGAATGGGCTGATTGCGAGCAGCCGCGATCTTCATGAACGCCGTTCCGCCGCTGCGCGATCCAGTAAAGCCGACGGCACGGATCTGAGGATGGGCGACAAGCGCCTGACTGATATCCTTGCCGCTATCATAGATGAGAGAAAAAACGCCTTCAGGAAGACTGCAGGTCCGAACCGCACGCTGCACCGCCAAGCCAACCAACTCAGAAGTTCCAGGATGAGCGGAATGAGCCTTAACGATCACCGGACAACCGGCAGCAAGCGCCGACGCCGTATCACCTCCGGCCACAGAAAACGCGAGCGGGAAATTGGAAGCTCCGAATACCGCTACGGGCCCTAGAGGCACCTTCATGAGTCTTAGGTCGGGTCGCGGCAATGGCTTGCGGTCCGGTAGGCCCGGATCGATCCGCGCCTCCAGGTACGACCCGTCGCGAACGACCGCTGCAAAGAGACGGAGTTGCCCAACCGTCCGGGCCTTCTCACCTTCGATTCTGACCCGAGGCAGCCCAGTTTCTGCCATGCAGCGCGAAATCAGGTCCTCGCCGAGCACAGCGATCTCGTCGGCGACTTGCAAAAGAAAGCGGCTTCGCAAATGAAGCGAAGTTTGACGATAGATCCCGAAAGCCTGCCAAGCCAGGGCCGCAGCCTCGTCTAGGTCAGCAACGGTCGCTCCGCCGAAGGATCCTTCGAGCGGCTGGCCGGTAGCCGCGTCAAAGCCAACGAACACGCCGTTGCTTCCGCGCCTTGCTTGGCCGCCGATCAGGAGGTTTCCTGAGATCATCATCAGATCATCATCCAATCAACGCTCAAGTTCGAAACGACCTGCGGCCGTCGATATTCCCGAAAGGCAGTTCGACGAACGCAAATCGCCCTGCGCTCAGGTCCCGAGCACTGATGGTCGGGGCCCGAGAATAGTCGGACGCGGGAAGGATCAAGCGGCCTTCCGGTCGCGGCGCTCGAGGGCGCTGATCGCGGCCTTTACCGTGGACACGACGTACTCACGTTCGGCGCCGACAAGCGGCAGCCTGGGAGCACGCGTCCATTCCGGCGCACCATAAACGAGGTTCTCGGCAAGTTTGATGTACTGGACGAGCTTCACGTGCGTGTCGAGATGGAAGGACGGCGTAAGAATTTGGTAGAGCTTCCGCGCTTCCGCGAACTTCTCCTGGGCGCACAGGCCAAAGATCTCGACGCATTCAGCCGGCCAGACGTTCGTCATGCCGGACACCCAGCCCGTCACTCCGAGCGCGGAGCTTTCGACGATGAGATCATCGACGCCGCAGAAAACACTGAAGCGATCGCCTAGCTCGATGTAGGTGTCCGTCACGCGACGGATGTCGCCGGTCTCTTCCTTGACGCACACGATCTCGGGCGTGTCGGCGAGCTGCTTCAATACGGCCGGCGTGACGTCAACACCGTAGGAGATGGGATTGTTGTAGATCATGATCGGCAATGACGAGGCGCTGGCGACGCCCTTGTACCACTCCGCCGTCTCGCGATCGTCCGTCTTGTAGCCGAGGCTCGGGAAAACCATCAGTCCTTGCGCGCCAAACGATTCATACAATTTTGCATTGGCTTTGGCGGAGCTCAGGTTCGTTTCAGCGAGACCCGACAGAAGCGGCACCCGGCCTTTGACCGCTTCGGCGGCCGCTCGGATAATCGACTCACGCTCGCTGAGCGTCAGGGATGCATTTTCGCCAAGCATTGGCAGAACGATGACGCCTGAAACCCCGGCCTTGATCAGCCTGTCGATGCTGGCCTGAGTAGCCGGCAGGTCCACGTAGCCGTCATGCGTCATTTTGGTGGTTACCGCCGGAAAAACGCCCGTCCATTTCTTCGTCATAAATCCATCTCCCGCTCCGCGGCAGATCGCCGCTTACTGGATCCAATCTACAGTAATCTTGTCATCAAGTCTACTTCCTTCGTTTGAGAATGTGGGATAAGGATTTTTGGCTCTACGAGAGACCGATTCCCAAGGCGGCAGAGGGGATCCAGCGCCCCTTGAGGTCGGTCTGTAGAGACAGCACGAGAAGGGAATGAAAGTGACCACCCGCGAAGCGCGATCCGGATCGGTGAATCCGATTTCTCGACAGAGCCTGCCCGATGCGATCGCAGCCGCGTTGCGCGAGAGAATTCTCAGCGGCGAGTTCAGGGACGGCGACCCGATCGTTCAGGAAGCTATTGCGGAAGAATACGAAGTCAGCCGCATGCCCGTACGTGAAGCGCTTCGGCAATTGGAGGGACAAGGACTGGTCGCGCTCAAGACCCACAAGGGCGCGATCGTCACCTCCATGAAGAAGGAAAAGGTCAGCGAGCTCTTCGATTTGCGAGCCTTGCTCGAATGCGACATTCTTGCGCGAGCGTTACCGCACTTTGGCGCCTCCGATGCTGCCGTGGCGCAGGGTTTCATCGACCAGCTTGAGAGCGCGTACCACCGCCGAGATACGGCCGAATGGGGAAAGTTGAACTGGCTATTTCACAAGAGCCTGTACTTGCCTGCGAACAGGCCTGAGACGCTGACGATCATCGAAGGCATCAATATTCAGGCGGAGCGATTCATCCGGGTCCAGTTGGTCATGACCGGCGCCATCGCTACAGCCGAGCGGGAGCACCGCGAACTCCTGGGCTTGTGCACGGAACGAAATCCCGTTGCCGTCGACTACTTGCGAAAACACATCCTGGAGGCCGGGAAGCTGCCGGCGTCGCAGTCAGCCTGAATCCGGCGGCAGCCTCACCCACGGAGCTAGCGGCTGTGCGTCAGACGGCGCGCTTCTGCGATCCGGATTCTATCCGGTTGCGGCCATCCCTGATCGGCTTCGCTCTAGTGCAGCACTCGCTGCAAGAATTGACGTGTCCGCTCCTCCTTCGGATCATTGATCACCTGGCGGGCGGGTCCCAGCTCGCAAATCACACCTTGATCGAAGAACGCGACGCGGTCACCGGACTCGCGGGCAAAGGCGATATCGTGGGTAACGACGATCATAGTCATCCCGCTCGTCTTGAGCTTGCGTAGGGTATCCAGGACCTCTCCGACGAGTTCCGGATCCAGCGCCGACGTAACCTCGTCAAACAGCATGTAGGCTGGCTTCATCGCCAGGGCTCGCGCAATTGCCAATCGTTGTTGCTGCCCGCCGGAGAGCCCGGAAGGCTTCATGTCCGCGCGACTGCCCAGCCCGACATAGTCCAGATGCTCGCGAGCCAGCTCGAGCGCCTCGGCGCGGGAAAGTCGTTTTACAACACGGGGCGCCAACGCCACGTTCTCGACTGCCGTGAGATGAGGAAACGCGTTGTACTGCTGGAAAACGATTCCGAGCTTCTGCCTGAGAGAGTTCAGATTGGTTTCCCGCGCGTGGACGTCGGTTCCGTCGACGACGATCTTGCCGCCCTGGATCGATTGGAGACCGTTGATACATTGCAGCAGCGTCGACTTGCCCGAGCCGCTGCCGCCGATCAGACACAGCACCTCCCCCTTTTCGATCGAGAGATTGATGCCCTTGAGCACTTCGAGTGCGCCGAATGACTTACGCACGTTCTCAATCTCAATCATGCTGGAAGGTCCTTTCGAGCCTGCGGCTGTACAGCGAAATGGGATAGCAGATGGCGAAGTAGAACAGTCCCGTGCCGGCAAGCACGAGAAGCGCCTCGTTGGTTCGATTGATCAGGACTTGTGATGCGCGCAGGAGTTCGACGTACCCGACAACGCTGACTAGAGCCGTATCCTTGGTCAGCGCTATGACGGTGCCGATCCAACCGGGGAAGACGGTTCGGAGCGCGAGCGGAGCGGAGACATAGCGCATCTCCTGCCAATAGCTCATGCCAAGCGATCGGCCAGCCCACTTCAATTGCGGTCGCACGGCGCCAAGCCCGGCTCTGACGAGCTCGGATGTCAGCACGCCCATGTAAAGGCTGAGGACCACGATCCCGATCCACAACGGCTCGAGCGGTGTGCCGGCCAGCGCGAAGAAGCTATTGGCCAGGATGAACTGAATGATCAGCGGCACACTGCGGGTCACGTCGACGTACGGCGCGAGCACAATCCGCGCCGCCGGCACGTCCTGCCTCAGCCACCCGATCAGAACGCCGATCAGCGTACCGAAGGTGGCAGCCGCGAGGGTGAGGATGAGCGTATTCCACACGCCCGACAGGACGTATGGCAGATCGGACCATTGGAGTCCCGAATAGGGAAGCTGGAATTGCATCGCGCTCACCTCCCAAACAGACGCCACGACGCCAAATGGGCGAACGCTTCGATGGCTTTGGCCATGAGATAGTAGATGCCAGCCGCAACGATGAAGAATTCGAAGGTCCGGAATGACTCCGACTGCGCCGCCTGCGTTGCTCCGGTCAGTTCGCGCAAGCCGATGATCATTCCGAGCGAACTGTTCAACAGCGCCCAGTTCAATTGATTGACGTAGGGAAAAAAGATCACTTGAAAGACTTGCGGAAAAACGACGTAGGCGTATGCCGCAAGCGCGCTCATACCCAGAGAGCGCGCCGCGGATAGTTGCTGCGGCGGCACGGAATTAAGACCACCTCGAAAGGTCTCTGCGAGATAGCCGGCATTGTTGAACGTGAGCGCCGCAACCATCGCGAGATAGCTCGGCAAATGGATGTGGAGGGAACCGAGACCAAAGTAGACCATGTACACCTGGAACAACGCCGGTGTATTTCGCGCGAGCTCGACCCATCCAGTTGCAAAGGCGTGCCCAACGCCCTCCTTCGCACGCCGCCACAGCGAGAGCGGCAGCGCAAGAGCGGTCCCGAAGATCATCGAAAGGACGGTGACCGCGAGGGTGGTCCGCGCGCCATCGAGCAGATCGGGGAGCTTCTCCCAAACGATAGACCAGTAGAACGTATAATTGATCATCGGCCACTCCCATAAAGCTCTGGGGTGGCGCCCGACCGGCGATCCACCCCACTGCTGTCAGAAGTTCACGCCGGGCACACTCAGCGATGGAGGCTCGCCGCCACCGAAATATTGGGAGTAGAGCTCCTTGTAACGACCTGTCCTCACCTGGGACCAGACGAACACACGAAGCCAGTTCAGGAGCTCACGATCGTCCTTTCGGACAGCGATGCCGCAAAGGTCCGCCGGCGTTGGCGCTTCGCCCTTAATTACCAAGGTGGGAAACTGGCCGCTCTGGACGAGAGCACCAGCCGATGCATTGCCAAGGATGATCCCGTCGATCTTGCCCTGCGTCAGAGCGAGATAGCTTTCCGCCTCGGAGCCGTAACCAGTGTACGAACCCTTCGTGTCCTTCCAGGCGTTGAAGAGCGCCTTGAGCTCCTGCTCGGTCGTCGTACCCGTCACTCCACCGATCGCGCGCCCCTTCAGATCGTCGAATTTATCGATCCCGGTGTCCTTACGCGTCAGGACGACATTCGTGTAGCTGACATAGGGTTGGGAGAAGGCCACCGTCAGCGCTCGCTGGTTGGTGATCGACGCCGACGCGATGAGAACATCGATTCGGTTGGAGACCAGGGCAGGAATACGCTCCGAGGAAGGCGTCTCGACAACCTGAGCTGTCGCGCCGAGAGCCTTGGCCATGTCCTTGCAATAGGCGACATCATAGCCGTCAGGCTCGTTCTTCTGGTTGCGGAAGCCCGCGGGCGGGTAATCGAGTTGCACCCCGCATCGCAGCGTTTTGGACTGGACGACCTTGTCCAGCGTGGACTGCGCGTGAGCATTCGGGACGGCGGCAAATGCCGCAACCATGACGGATAACAGCGCACCTCGATTCCAAACCTGACGTGACATTTGAGCTCTCCCCTCAAGAACAAGTACCTCACCGGCTCCGTCACATTATGGATCCAATCTACAATAGTCAAGCAGCGAGATGACGACGATTTGACAAGAAAAACCACCGGAGGACGACACAAAATCTCCTAAATCGAAATAAATTCAGAGATATAGACTGTGAAAATAGAAATCTGCCTCTCTCGATGAGTTTCCCGGCAACACCCAACTTGACGCCCAATATGGATCCAATCTACAATTAGTTATAAGGAGAATGCCGTGTCGTCGCAATCTGCAATCGTGGTTGGAGCCGGGATCGTCGGACTGTCTGCCGCATTTCATCTCGCAGCTGAGGGGCTGGCTGTAACCGTCGTGGATCGCGATCCAGCGGGCGACAAGGCATCGTTTGGAAATGCTGCTGGGATCGCTGTGACGGAGGTTATCCCCGCCTCGGTGCCCGGACTTGCTCTCAAGGTTCCAGGATGGTTGCTCGATCCCCTCGGACCACTCGCCGTCCGCCCTGCCCACGCTCTCAAGCTACTTCCTTGGCTTTGGGCCTTTTCACGCGCTGGACGCCGCGACGAAGTTGAGCGTATCGGGGCGGCACTTTCGGCTTTGAACAGCCGGGTCTATAGCGATCTCGAACCGATGCTGCACCAGTGTGGACTGTCCGGAGAACTCCAGCGGCGCGGCGCACTCACCGTGTACGTGAGCGAGAAGGCGTTCAGAAACGACGCCGAGGAATGGAGCTTCAAACGCCGTCACGGAATCGAGGTCCTTGCGATATCAGGGAATGATGCGCGAGACCTCGAGCCAGCGCTGAGCCCGCTCGTTACCAGGGCGGTCCTCACCCCGCAGTGGTCGCACGTCAGCAACCCAAAGGCACTGGTTGACGGGGTCCGCTCTTGGCTGATGCGTGACGGGGGGGGTCAGATCGTAACGGGGGACGTACAAAGTCTCGTCGCCCGCGGCTCGCAGAAAGCGGCGGCACGCTGCGCAGATGGACGGGAACTCTCGGGCGACTTCGTCGTGGTTGCGGCCGGCGCCTGGTCTGGCCTTCTCGCCCAGACTCTGGGCGATCGCGTGCTTCTCGAGAGCGAGAGAGGGTACAACACCACCTTACCCGAGCCGGGCGTACAGATCTCGCGCGAGATCATCTTCGCCGAACGCAAGTTCGTTGCGACCCCGCTCAGTATCGGCTTGCGCATTGGAGGCGCGGCCGAGTTTGGCGGTCTCGACGCGACGGCGAACTACAAACGTTCCGAAGCGCTGGTCGCATTGGCTTCACGTTACCTTCCCAAACTGAACGCGCGCGGTGGCACGGCCTGGGCCGGCCATCGACCGGCGACGCCGGACAGCCTGCCGGTGATCGGCAGGGCTCAACGTTGTTCGAACGTGATCTATGCGTTTGGCCATGGCCACCTCGGTCTGACTCAGGCCGCCACGACAGGCCGGATCGTTGCCGATCTGGTCAAGGGGCGCCCTGACTCGATCGATCTCTCACCCTATTCCATCTCGCGCTTCAACTGAGCCAAGAGTACGCCATGGCACGCCACACATTCTTCTGCGTCGACGCTCACACCTGCGGAAACCCGGTTCGTGTCGTCGCGGGCGGCGGCCCTCTCCTGCCCGCAGTTTCGATGGCCGAGAAACGACAAATCTTCGTCAAGGACCATGACTGGGTTCGTCGTGCGCTGATGTTCGAACCCCGAGGACATGATGTCATGTCCGGAACGATCCTGTATCCCTCGTCGCGCGAAGATTGCGACGTCGGCGTGCTGTTCATCGAGGTCAGCGGCTGTCTGCCGATGTGCGGTCATGGAACCATCGGAACGGTGACCGCGGCCATCGAAGAAGGCTTGGTCGTTCCTCGCCGCGAAGGGCACCTCGCGATTGAGGCGCCAGCCGGCCGCGTAGCTATCGAATACGTTAAGAACGGACAGTATGTCGACGAGGTCAGGCTCTTCAACGTACCAAGCTATCTTCACGCACAAGACGTAGCCCTCGACGTGCCTGGCCTGGGTTCGATCGTCGTTGACCTGTCCTACGGCGGCAACTTCTACGTCATCGTTGAACCCCAGACCAACTGGCCGGGCCTCGACGGAATGTCGGCAGACGAAATCAAGCGCTTAAGTCCGCTGGTTCGGGCTGCAGCGGAGCAGGCGCTGGCGCCCGTACACCCGGAGGATGAGCGCATCCGCGGGGTCAGCCACGTGATGTGGTGCGACAAGCCAAAGTCGCCCAAAGCGGACGCCCGCAACGCCGTTTTTTATGGGGAAAAGGCTATCGACAGATCTCCGTGCGGAACGGGCTCCTCCGCACGCATGGCGCAATTGGTGGCACGCCGACGCCTCGCCGTTGGGGATCATTTCGTCCATGAAAGTATCATCGGAACCATGTTCAACTGTCGCGTCGAGGGCGAGACCAAAGTCGGCTCGAAGCCGGCAATCCTGCCAAGCGTTGCAGGTTGGGCTCGGGTGATCGGCCACAATACAATCTACGTGGACGATCGAGACCCACTCGCACACGGTTTCCAGCTCGCCTGAACGGCACTTTTCAGAGAGCGGAAATCGCGATGAGCCAGCCCGACGTCGTCCATATGTCGCTCGACGAGGTTCGCGACCTTGCCGCGCGCATCCTGTCTCACTACGGCCTCGCGCCTGACCATGTAACCGCAGTCGCCGAAACGATCGTTGCGAGCGAACGCGACGGTTGCGTCTCACACGGAGTCTACCGTCTGATTGTCTGCGCGCGGACGCTAGCCAACGGGAATGTGGTACGGGACGCCATTCCTGAGGTCTCGAACACAGCACGATCGATTACACGGGTCGACGCCAAGGGCGGATATGCCCAGCTTGCGTTCGAGATGGGACTTCCTACGCTCGTCGAGAATGCCAAGCGAGCGGGGATAGCGGCGCTGGCAATCAATAACTGCATTCATTTCGCTGCACTTTGGCCCGAAGTTGAACGTTTGGCCGATTTTGGCCTTGTCGCTCTCGCCTGCACACCAAGCCACGCATGGGTAGACCCGCCGGGGGCACCAGGCCCGCCTTCGGAACCAATCCAATTGCTTTCGCTTGGCCGCGCCCCGATGGCCCGCCTTTCGTCTTCGATTTTGCCACGAGTGCGGTAGCGCGTGGTGAGATCGAACTGCATCATCGTGCTGGAAACCCAATACCAATCGGCTGGGGACTTGATATCGACGGCAAACCGACAACGAACGCCGCCGACGCGCTGGCCGGTGCGATGCTCACCTTCGGCGGACACAAAGGCTCTGCGCTGGCTGCGATGGTTGAGTTGCTGGCGGGGCCGCTGATCGGAGATATGACGAGCGCAGAATCGTTGGCGGCCGATGCAGGGCGGAAGTCATCTCCGCTTGGAGGGGAACTCATTGTCGCCATCGATCCAGCCGGTTTCCTCGGCGCTTCGGCCGACCGCCACATTCAAAGAGCCGAGGCTTTGTTCGAGGCGATCACGTCACAGGGAGCGCGCCTACCCTCCCAACGGCGATATGATGCTCGCAAGCAGAGTCTCGCCAATGGTGTATCGATCCCGCGTTCGCTTCACCAAGATCTCCTGGACCTGTTGCCAGCCGCTTAGTTCGCCTATTGACAATGCTATGGCCTGAACTTCGGGGAATTAAAACGCAGGAGGTCAAACTCCAGCCACTGCTCCTCCGCGGCGGCGATCGCTTTCGCGCTTCTCTCCGGATCCAGTTTCACGAGTTGCGCGCAGATGCTCTCCACGATCGACAGGCTCGGCACGATCGAGGGAAAGAACGAAGCACCTTCAGATGGAACTACCAGTATTCGATCAGCGAGTTCTGCTATCGGCGAAACCAGCTGGTCCGAAATTAGATAAACGGGCGCGCCTCGACGCTTTGCCTCACGCGCCGCAGCGATGGAAGAGTTGTACAGTCGCCAAAACGTTATGGGAACGAGGACATCTCTCTCTGTTAGATCAGCAAGCGCATGGGTCAGGACAACAGCATCGTCCAGCACTTCGCATCGATAGCCAGCCACACCTGCGTGATGAGCCAACGTTCTTCCGACTGCAGCAAAGCTACCGGACGCGACAATCAACCGTCGCTTTGCCGATGAAATGGCCTTCGCGAAATCCAGAACAACCGACCGATTGATCCCCCGCTTCATTGCGGTGAGATGCTCAATATGTTTCCCGATCGTTGCGTCAAAGGGGGCCAGCGTGGACGTAGAATCATGAACGACGGCAAGCTCTGGTGCGCTCAAAAGGCCCAAATAGCGAGCGCGGATCTCCTGACGCCACTCCGGCCAGCCTGAGAATCTGAAGGATTGAGCACTCCGAGTAACGGTGGCGACGTTGACACCCGAGGCCTCCGCCATCTCAGCGGTGGAGGCATAGGATGCAAGCTCTGGATTGGCGATGATTGCATCCAAGACGTGCTGAATGGCTTTCGACGGGACCTTGTTGGCAGCAAGCGCACGGAGCCAATCCTCGACCGATTGCCCATTCAGCAATCGTTCTGCAACGATTTTTGCATCTTTTGTCATCACTAGGTCATATTGCAATTATTTTTGCAGATGGCATACTGGCACCCAGCCGAAAAATAACTAACGGCACCCCTTCTTGCAAAGATTTTTGCAGAATCGGCGAAATCGGTCAGCCGAGAAGGAAAGCCTAGTCAAGATTGGATCCAATCGATTGGCGCCAGACTGAGGCGCCTAAGGGAGTTCGTCGCATGTCTCAGATTGCTCAGCGCCTTGAGCGACTGCCTTTCGATCGCTTTCACTACAAGCTCCTCCTGATGGGAGGGCTAGGATACATGTTCGAGGCGGTGGACGCTGCCATCATTGCGTTCCTCGTGCCGGTGTTGCGACCTCTTTGGGGTCTGACCAGCGTCGAGACCGGGATTCTAGCAAGCAGTACCTTCTTCGGGTTTCTCGTGGGTGCGCTGACCGCCGGCGCGCTCGGTGACCGCTATGGGCGCCGCAACGTCATGATGTGGGCGCTGATGCTGTTCTGCGCCGCCGCATTCGCAAGCGCGTTCGTCAACAACTGGCACCACTTCTTTGCACTTCGGGTGATCGGAGGAATAGGAATGGGGGCGGAAGCTGCCATCATCGCCCCGTTCCTGTCGGAATTCGTAAGTGCCAACCGGCGAGGCAGTTTCACCGCATCTCTCGCAGGCTTCTTTTCGTTTGGCTTCGTGACCGCCGCCCTCATGGGGTATTTCATCGTCCCACTCGGTGAGAACGGTTGGCGATATGCGGTTGTGGCTACGGCCCTGCCGGTGGTTCTCGTTCTTTGGTGGCGCCGCTCGGTCTATGAATCGCCGCGCTGGCTGGAAAGCCGCGGCAGGCATGCGGAAGCTGAAGCGGTGGTCGCGAGTATCGAAGCGGATTTCGAGAAGCGCGGCATCAAGCTTCCGCCCGTTCCTGCCACGGGAGCTATCGCCACATCTCCTGCAGCGGGCTTCGGTGAAACTTTTAAGGCGCTTTGGTCGCCGAAGCTCCGGCGGATCACCGTCATGACCTGGCTCCTTTGGATCTCGGTGACCTTCTGTTCGTACCTATTTTTCACCTGGATTCCTGGCCTGCTCGTCGAGCGCGGCATGACCATCACGAAGAGCTTCTCCTTTTCAATCGTGATCTACCTGGCGCAGATCCCGGGATATTTCTCCGCTGCGTGGGCCTGTGAACGGATCGGCCGTCAGTACACGATCGTGTCATACATGGCCGGCGCGGCGCTATCGGCCATCGGGTTGGCCACCGTGCAGACTGATCAGCAAGTCCTGGTAATGAGCGTGTTGCTGTCGTTCTTTATCAATGGGGTCAATGCCGGCGAATTCGCCTACACGCCAGAGGTCTTCCCGACACGGGTGCGGGCAACGGGAGTAGGAACTGCATCGGCGATCGGCCGAATTGGCGCAATCAGCTCGCCGATCCTTGTGGGCTACATTTATCCAATCGCCGGTTTTCCGGGCGTGTTTGGCATGACCACCGCAGTCCTGCTCGCCGGCGCGCTCTCCGTCCTCATACTTGGAATTCCGACAAGGGGACGTTCTCTTGAGGAAATCGAGAGCACCGAATTTCAGACCGCCCTTGTCCCCGTCGAAGGTGCCGAAGAGTCCCGCGCATGACCAAAGGGCTCACCGAAACACAGTTGCACCGATTGGTGGGGTTCAACAATGCCGTCGGGCGAGCGGCCGATCCCAGCGTCATCATGACGCTGGGAGAAGAAGCCTTTCAGATAGAGTTCGGACACAAACTGTTCACGATCCTGAAAGTCGATCGCGAAGCCGGCCAAATGCGCCGGCTCTATTCAAGCAACACCGAAATCAATCCCATCGGGGGCACCAAGCCGATCGAGCCAGGCGTCTGGGCACAAAGAGTTCTGGTCGACGGTCTCCATTACGTCGGCCGAAACAAATCCGATCTCAAGAAAGTCTTCGCGGACCATGAAGCGCTTTTCGGTATCGGCTGCGAAAGTGTGCTGAACACACCGGTGCTATCGCAAGGACAGGTCATCGGTTCGATTAATATTCTCGATGCCGCAAATCACTACACCGCAGATATGTGCCCATTGGCCAGCCTTTACGGCCAATGCCTGGCACAAGTGCTCTTCTGACCCTAGAGAACCAATGCCAATCCTATTCAAGAACGCGCTTATCGTGGACGCCACTGATCGCGGTGCAAGGGACGGCGCCGTTTACGTTGAGAACGACAAGATCAGGGACACCGCATTTTCCGGCCGAGTTCCCGACAACTGCCAAGTCTTCGACCTAAAGGGCAAGAGCTTGATGCCGGGTCTCATTGATTGCCATGTTCACGTCGTGGCAAGTATGATGAACCTAGCTCAAAATGCAGCGCTGCCGGATGCTCTTGCCGTGCTTCGTTCTGTACCGATTATGCGAGGCATGCTGGAGAGAGGCTTCACCACGGTGCGCGACGTGGGCGGCGCTCCTGTTGCCCTCGCTGATGCCCAGGAGCAAGGCCTGATTGCCGGTCCGAAACTGATTGTCTGCGGCAAGGCCCTCTCCAAGACAGGTGGACATACGGATTTCCGGCAGAAATACGATGTGGCTGAACCGTATCGCAACGATCAAAGGTTTGGATCACTCGGACGGCTCGCAGATGGTATCGACGAAGTACGCCGTGCCTGTCGAGAAGAGCTACGACAAGGCGCTCGCTTCATAAAGGTGATGGCTAACGGCGGCGTCGGAAGTCCGACCGACCCTATCGACTGGTTCGGCTACTCCGAGGAGGAACTACGCGTCGCTGTTGGCGAGGCCCGCGATGCGCACACCTATGTATCAGCTCACCTGTACACTGCAGCAGGAATCAAGCGAGCCGTGGAGTGTGGCGTCCGTTCGCTCGAACATTGCAACCTTATTGACGAGGAGACGGCCGAGCTTGCCGCCGCTGCAGGTGCATTTGCGGTACCCACGTTGACAATCTTTGAGGCTCAGGCCCGAGAGGGAGAAAAGCTCGGTTTGCCGAAGGCAAATAGACCGAAGCTCGACATGGTGCGATCAGCCGGCTTCAAAAGCATCGAGATCCTGCGGAATGCAGGAGTCAAGATGGCCTATGGCACAGATCTACTCGGTGAGACCCATGCATACCAGAACGAGGAGTTCAGGTACCGATCGGAGGTTCTATCACCAGATGAGGTGCTCGCCAGCGCGACAACGACAGCATCCGAATTGGTCGGCGCTGAAGGCCGGCTCGGCGTCATCTGTGAAGGGGCAATCGCGGACCTTCTTGTCGTCCAGGGAAATCCTCTACACCAAATCGATCTGCTTGCGGCTCCCCAACGTAACATAAGAATGGTGGTTCAAGACGGAATAGCCGTGATTGACCGCGGACTCTAGATTCCTGGCCTCCTAAAATGCGGGCGCTCGACATATCGACGTAGAGCCCGACAGGCTTCTGCCTGAGCAAGCGCGGAGCTGCGCCGAAATACCAATTCCACCACATCGGACCTTGAGAATAGTTACCCGTGGCGGACACTTCGCTAGCAAGAATCGAAGTTGTGAAATGCACCGTGTATTCCAGAACTTTATTGATCTATTAGCGGCTGCCGAAGACCCCTTGGATTTCTCCAAAGCGATGTCAGTCACGGCGACCGCGTTGGACCTGTCGTGCTTTGCTTATCTGGCCCTACCACGCTCACATCGTGACAAGCCATGTTTGATTTCAACATATCCCACAGAATGGACATCACATTATCTCCAGAGTCACTATCAACGCTTCGACCCGGTTATTGTGGAGGCTCTCGCAACTCCAGAACCCTTCCGATGGGGATTTGGGTCACGCTCCCATTCACCGATGCAGCAGAAATTACTCGATGAAGCCTCACAATACGGGATTCGGCTCGGCTTCACCGTACCCATTCATGATGGTCTCGGTCTCGTTGCGGCCCTAACCTTCGCTTCAGACCAGCGAAGTCTCCTGTTCGAGAAGTGTATTGGGTCGCACGGCAGAGTCTTGCAGTTGATGGCACTGTATTTCCATGCGCATGCTAGCCGTCAGCTCACAAACAAGTACAAAGTCGGCGCAATTATCTTATCTCCTCGTGAGTTCGAATGCTTGGAATGGGCTTCGCAAGGCAAAAGCGCCTGGGAGATCGGATGCATCCTCGGCATCTCGCGCAATACAGTGGCGTACTATCTGGACAATGCAAAGCAGAAGCTGGGCGTCCGGACGGTCGTGCAAGCGGTAACGCGACTGACCGCCGCGAGCAAAGAAAAGCGGAATTAGGGCGCCTCCCCCCCTGCAACTACAGGTGATGCAACCGACCAATAATCCCGCTTCAAAGGTGTTCAGAAGCACTTTTGGGAGGGACCATTATTCAGTTGATAACGCCACCTTCGTATGGGGATTTTTCCGGCACGCTCGTTGAAATGTATCGGATGCGGCACCGCGTTTTTAAGCTCCGCATGGCGTGGGACGTTCAGACCAGCGGCGACATGGAGATGGATGATTTCGACGCACTGCATCCCGTCTACCTGACACAGGTGTCTGAAAGCGGCCTGGTGCAAGGCTCCGTTCGTCTCCTGCCTTCTCTCGGCCCGACCATGCTTCGCGATACTTTCTCCGTGCTTCTTGAAGGCCACCCTGCCCCCTCAACGCCACTCGTTTGGGAAAGCAGCAGGTTCGCGATCGACGTTGCAGCCGACGCTCCCAAGGCAGATCACGGCATAACTCGTGCCGCATACGAGCTGTTTGCTGGAATGGTCGAGTTCGGGCTTTCGCGTAAGCTCACTGATATAGTTACCGTCACAGATGTCCGAATGGAACGAATCCTTCGACGGGCTGGCTGGCCGCTGCGACGAATTGGCAATCCTGCCGCCATTGGCAACACCGTGGCCGTGGCGGGTTATCTTTCAATTTCGAGCGAGACTCTCGCCAACCTTCGTAAGGCCGGAGGTCTTTCGGCACCGGTTCTCTGGACGCCGGTACTTTTTGCTGCCGCCTAACGATCCACGCCAACGAACGAGATATAGGTCCCCGCCTGGAGCGGGGACTTTCTATCTTGTGGTTTGATCACGAGCTTCGAATATGACAGAGACTGGAATCCGGAACGATCGGCGGAACGCAGCGAGTGCTATTGACCTGCAGCAACTTCGATTGGCTGTTATCGCTTGTGACTGCGGAAGCTTTCGACGAGCTGCGGAGGCCCTTTCGATCAAGCACAACGTGCTCAGCCGTAATATCGGTCAACTCGAGTATCTCGTCGGCGCTTCACTGTTTGAGCGCTCAAGCGGTGGAATCAAGCCTACTCTGGCCGGTCGCGTAGTTCTGCGAATTGCGCGGCTGATCCTGGAACAGGTCGACATGCTCGTTGACACCGGGAGGTCCGGTGGTCGTGGCGACACTGGCCATCTTGTCATTGGCTTCTACACTTCCATGTCCACGGGCAACTTGCGGGCAACGATAGGTGAGCTCAAGAAGGTGATCCCGCAACTCGAATTGGTAACGATGGAACGCTCTCGATCCCGTCTGATGACTGCCCTCCGTAACGGTACCGTCGACGTTGTCGTTAGCCCTGGACGTCTCCCTTCAAGGGATACGAAATCACTACTGCTGTGGAGCGAACGTATCCTGATCTCGCTACCCGAGGATCACTGCCTGGCGGCGCGCGAGATCATCTATTGGACCGATTTGCGTAAGGAAAAGATCCTTCTAAGCGAGTATGATCCTGGACGAGAACTAGAGGATCTCCTGATCTCGAAGCTCGTACTACCCGACGACCGACCCAGGGTGGAACGCCACGATGTTAGTCGTGGCATCATCAAGAGTCTGACGAGTATGGGCATGGGGCTTAGTCTGGTAATGGAATCGGATATTGGCGCAAGCTTCGCTGGCTTGGTGTACCGGGAGTTGCAGGACGGAACGGGACCAAGCCGAGTGGACTTCCATGCACACTGGCGTAACGACAATGAAAATCCAGCTCTGAAGCGTTTCCTCAGTCTGCTAGCGGAGCGCTATCCCTCGCCCCCGCCGGTTGTTGGAGAATGATTGGTTCGTCTCGCCTTTGCAAACCCACGGTCTGTGGCCATAAAGCGCGCCAGCATGGGCGCGATCAGCTTTGCCGGATCGATACGCTGCCCGTTTTCGCGTGCCAAGGCCTCTGCATAGGCGACGAGATCCCGATGCACTGATGCCGGAAGTTCAGTGGCGACCTTGACCGGCTTGTCGTCCGGCAACGCTCCGATTTTGAGCTTTGGCATGTTGTCACCTTCCGTATGGCACGAGTACGAGATCGCGATTGACAATGACACGCACTGGGAAACCAGGTCGTACGGTGAGAGTAGGCTGGATGTTGAGACTGCGCCGAACCACCTGCTGTCCTGTTTGATTCAGAGAATCCGAGGCCCCGTGCCGCAATGCCTGGATGATGGCGCTGTCGTTGCCATTGGTGTCCGAGCCAGCCCCTAGCTCGGTCCCGACCGCCAGAAACGTCGACAGCGCAGCAGCCTTGAACAGTTCGCCCCAGTGATTGTCGACCTGATCTTCGAGACCTGCATATCCCGCGGTGTCGGCGCCAGGCTGCCGCTCGAGAACGATTGAACGTCCATTCGGCATGATCAGCCGGGTCCAAACGAGCAGAACACGGGACTGGCCGAAAGTGACCTGGCTATCGTAGATACCGATCAGGCGCGCACCCTGAGGCACAAGCAGAAAGCGGCCGGTCGGTGTGTCGAAAACATTCTCGGTGATCTGCGCGGTCACGAACGCCATGCAGGCCGTCACCAGTCCCCAGGTGATCATGATCCGGGCGATCCAGCGTCGGGCACCAACTTTCTGCAGCGCCAGATTGCTCGGCACTTCCACCAGGAAGTAGGAGACGAAGAACAGGCTGGCGCCAAAGCCGAACATCGCCGGCGTCAACCCAAGATCCTTATTCATCTGCAATGCCGCGAAGCCGACATTCACGCGATCGAGCAGTGCGAAAAAGTAGCAGATCATCAGGAATGGCACGAGGCGTAGGATGACCTTGCGCATCGTCACCTTTTCCAACTGGTCGAGGTCTGTTAGAGCGGCCGTCACGTCTCTCTCCCTGTTGTCCTGGTTTACTTGGCCGCTGACTTGGCCACGATGGCGTCGATCGCGATCTTGTAGTTCTCTGGAACGACGCCCTTGAAATGGTCTTTCAGGCCGAGCTTCTCCTTCCAGCGCAGCCGCGCCACCGTTGCGCGTGCCATCAACGGCTCGATGCCGGCGTCTTCGACCGCCTCGGCGGCCATCTCGACCTCCTCGGTGCGGCGCTTGGCATGGATGACACCGGATGGCGTGAGGCTCTCGACGGTATCCATAAAGGGACGCGTGAGCGTCTTCGACGCCGAGGCGAGGACGATTTCGTCCAGCCCATAGGATCGGGCCGCCAGCAACGTCTCGTCGATCCGGGCTTCGATCCCCCTGATCAGGACGGAGCGAAGGATCTTGATGCCCGACGCCGTTCCAAGTTTCTCGCCGGCGTATTCGATGCTCATGCCCCAGGGCACCAGCAGGTCGATGACGCGCTGCCCGGCCGCACCGCTCGACAGCATGTGCATGGAATAGCCGTTCTTCGGCGTGCCCATGATGGAGCCGTCGCCGAGTGTGGCGCCCGTCTTGGCGAGCCGCTCGGCCACGCCGTACTTCACCTTCGGCGTGGCCGAGGCGAAGTCGAGAAAGGTGTGGCGGCTGTCGAGCAAAGGAGCAAAGGCATCAGCGCTTTCCAGCGAGGCGGAGCCCGGGGTGACGCTGAAGATCAACTCCGCCGCGTCAGCCAGTTCCTTGTTGGATTTGACCAGAGTGACGCCCGCCGCCTTGGCGCGGCTCTGGATCAGGTCGGCATAGGGACCGTCAAAAGCGTATTTGTCGTAGCAGAAGATCTGCTTGAGGCCGGCCGCGCCCAGACCTTTGCCCAACGTGCTGCCGATCTCGCCATAACCGACCAGACCAAGACGAAATTGCTTCTGTTCGCTCATCTTCAAATTCCTTTCGAGAGAGGTGCGATCCGGTTGTTGCGGCCGTCGGCCGCCCCAGCCTCACGCTGCAGGCTGACGCCAACCACCCGGATCAGGATGGCGGCAAGGGTGAGGAATGCGGCCACGGATATCAGGGCCCAGGAGAAGCTGTCAGTGGTTTGCCGGATCACGCCGATGAGATAAGGACCGACGAAGCCACCAAGATTTCCGATCGAGACGATCATGGCGAGGCCACCGGCGGCTGCGCTGCCGGTCAGGAAGCTCGACGGGATCGGCCAAAAGGTCGACTGGTAGCACATGATCCCGATGACCGCGCCGCAGAGCGCAATTATCGAAACCAGCGCGGATGACGTCGCGTAACCGCAGACGATCAGCGACGCAGCGCCAACGAGTAGCGCGGACGCCACGAACCAGCTGCGCTCACCGCCTTTGTCCGACAGGCGCGCCCACAACATCATGGCAACGCCGCCACAGATGTAGGGAATGGCCGCGATGAAGCCGACGGCGACGACACCGAAGCCGAGGCCCTTGATGATTTGCGGCATCCAGAGGCCGAGGCCGACCGAGCCGATGATGGCGCAGAAGTTGACGGCGGAGCAGACCAGGACGCGCCAATTGGTGAAGACGTCGCGGAGCCGGGACGAGTGCCTGGCGGCGATGGCCTCGCGCTCCGCCGTCAGCCACTTGGCTTGCTCGGGTTTGTCGGTGAGCGTGAAGAAGCACACGAAACCGAGCACGGTCGCCGGCAAGCCTTCGAGGATCAGCAGCCACTGCCAGCCATGTAGGCCGCCCAAGCCATCAAGCGTCAACAGCGAGCTTGAGATCGGCGCGCCGATAATGTTCGCGATCGGGATACCCAGCAGGAACGCGTTGAATCCCTGCCTCACTCTGGTGCGCATCTCCGGCTACGGACAGACCGGTCCGTACCGTGATCGCCCGGGCTTCGGCGCCATCAGAGAGGCGATGGGCGGGCTGCGCTACACCACGGGCGACCCCCACTCTCCAGCCGCGCGCTCAATCGTTTCAGCGGCCAACGCTTTGAGAGCACGCCCCTAATGTCAGCTGGCTGCTGCGGGATCAGAGCAATGAAATTTAGCGTAGTTTGCGGGTCTCCGCGCGCGCTGCTCGGTCATCCTTTCCGCACGGAAGGCGACCGGCCAAAACGGACGGTTCGTGGAAATGGTATCTCCCGACCGTTCATAATCCCCTTTGGACGATAGATAAGGATCACGATCATCACGACACCAAGGCCAATCTCCTGCACGCCCTTGGGAAGCTGGAATGTCCCGTTGCCGTTTTCCAGCACCCGGAGGAATTCGGTCACCGACGTGAGCACCAACACACCGAGAACGGCACCGGACAGGCTCTGGACGCCACCGACGGTCAGCATCGCGAGCGTCAGAAAGGTCATCGGGATATAAAATGAGTCGACGGTCAGTATCCCCATGAAGGAGGAATAGAACGCGCCTCCAACGCCAACGACGACAGCACTCAGCACCCACGCGATCAGCCGCATCCGCGCGATGCGGACCGCTGCGGATTGCGCCGCGATCGGCTCATCTCGACTCGCCCGTAAGGTCAGACCGTAACGAGACGATTGGTGCAGAAATGCAATCCAGACAGCCGCGACAGCCCCCAGTGCGGCCGTAACCGTGCCAACCTCCACCGGAATATTCGAGATCGAGCTGGTACCCCCGGTGACCGACTCCCAATTGCTATAGACAGCAAACACGATTGCCAGGAACGCAAAGGTCGCGATGGATGCCGCAACTCCCGCCAACCTAACAATCACGCAGCCCACGGCAGCCGAGACCAGTCCCGTGATGATTGCGGCGTCGGCTACGCCGACCCAGAACGGATAAGCGTTGTTCCGCAACCATTCCGGCAGGCCAGGAAGATAGAGCAGCTTTACCATCGGCAGGGTGCAGCATGTAAACCACGCAGCAGCATAGGCCCCGATAGCCGTAAAGCCGATATGGCCGAACGACAGCATGCCGGAATTTCCGATAAAGATATACATGCCCACGACAATTATGATCCGGATCATCATTTCGGTGATCACCTGATCGACACCGGGTCCGGAAGCCATCGCTGCAATAGCAAGCACCGAAAGCAGCGCCGACAGGACAAGCGCCGGCCACGCGAAGCGAAGGACGCTTTCGAGAGCTAGTTTGTCACGGCTCATGTGCAGGCCCCATCAGCAACCCGATGTCGAATCTTGCGGCCGCTAAACCCGCTCCTGAAACGCGGCAACCTTGATCAGGCCACTCGGACGCACCGCAAGAACCAACACTACCAACCCGAAGAGAAAGGCGTCGCGGAAAGACCTGACCTCCAGCGGTAAGTAAGCTTGTAAGAAGGAACTGGCGATTCCCACCGACAACGCGCCCAGTACGGCTCCCGAAAGGCTACCCATGCCGCCGAGTACGGTCGCAATGAAAGCATAGAGAACGATCCCGCCGCCCATGACAGGAGACAGGACTCCCGTCTGAGTGACCAACAGCAGCGATACCGCCGAAGCCAGAATTCCGCTTATGGCAAAAGCGATCGCAATGACAAAGTTGGCGCGAACCCCGAGATACCTAGCCATCACAAAATCCTCGGACGCGGCACGCATCTCGATTCCGAACCGCGTATGACGCAGGAACAGCACCAGCAAAAGCAAAAGAACGAGCGTCGTGCCAACTATGACGAGCTGTAGGGCGGGAACCCTGATGTCGCCAAATTCGATCACGCGGGTCAGCTCCGGCCATAGTCCGATCGACTTGGGTCGCGCCCCATAGACCATGAGAACGAGATTCTGGACGAGGTAGCCGAGCGCAAACGACGCAATCATCAGAGATGCCGGCGTAGCGCGCCGAAGGAAGCTGAAGACCAGTCGATCCGAAATCAGGGCAACAGCCACCACAATTGCGCAAATTGTTATAACGAGCGGTACGAGCGGCCAGGCACCGACGAACGCTGTCGCCGCAACCGCGGCTGACGGCGCGATCAAGCCATACGCGCCAACGGTGACAAAGTCACCATGTGCGAAATTGATCAATCGGAGAATGCCGAAAAGCAGGCCGATCCCCAGCGCAGCCAACGCATAAAGGCTTCCCAGGCTTACGGCATCGATAAGCGTCTGTATGAAATGGCTCATGCGGGGAGCTCCTCCGCCCACGAGTGGTGCTGGCTCGACCCAAAATAAGCTTCCGTCAGAGCTGTACCGTCTCGCAAGTCCTCGGCTGAACCTGAGAGGCGTATCTCACCCTCTCGAAGAACGTGGATAGTCTCTGCGAAACGAAGGACGCGTTTCGACGTCTGCTCATTGATCAGCAATGTGAGCCCTCGAGTCGCTCGAAGCGACCGCAGAACCTCGTAGACTTCATCGACGATACGCGGCGCGAGACCGAGGGATGGTTCGTCGATCAGCAAAAGCTTCGGTCGCGTCATTAGCGCGCGTGCGATGACCAGCATCTGCTGCTCCCCGCCCGATAGCTTCCCGGCCGCCTGACGAAAGCGCTCGCAAAGCCTCGGAAACAACTCCAGCATGGCTTCCATGTCGCGCGCAGCCCCAGCCGGATCGTTCCGCATATACGAACCAATCAGAAGGTTCTCGCGCACGGACATCGTGGCAAATACGTGTCGTCCCTCCGGCACCAGGGACACTCCCTTGACCGCGATGGCTTCTGGGCGGCTCGCCACAATCGGCACGCCGTCAAAGACGATATCTCCCCTAACGGGTTTCACCCCGCCAGCGATCGCAGCCAATATGGTCGACTTACCTGCGCCATTGGGTCCGACGATGGCAGCGGCAGAGCCACGTGGCAACGACAAGGATACGTCTCGCACCGCCGTCATTCGCCCATAGCGGACGGTTATTCCTGCGAGCACGAGTAGCTGGTTCGCCATGCTAGGCCTCCGTGCCCAAATAGGCCTCGATGACCGCTCCATTGCATCTGACCTCGTCGGGGGTCCCTTCGACGAGCGTCCGGCCGCCATCGAGAACGTGGAGTCGATCACTGACGCTCATGACCAATGTCATGTTGTGTTCAATCAACAGGACACCGCAGTCAAACGTGCAAGGAAGCTTGCGGATGATATGCATCAGCTCTTCGCACTCGCTATCCGACATGCCAGCTGCGGGCTCATCGAGCAGGACGAACTTTGGTCGCATCGCCAGGGCACGAGCTATGCCTACACGGCGCTCATCCGTGTATGGGAGCACACCCGCAAACTTATCAGCGAGGGTGACGATACCCAGTCGAGCCAGGATGTCCATGGCCTCGCGTCGAGCCTTGCCGCGCGCCAGGCCGAGAGCGACGAGAGGAACCTCCACGTTCTCGCTCACCGTCATGTCCGAGAAAAGCCGCCCACTCTGGAAAGTCCGAGAGACCCCGCGGGCTCTGAAATCGGCAGCGGTCCACCCCGCCGTCTGGGCGCCGTCAACCAATATGACACCCTCGTTGGGCTTTTGAAAGCCCGTCAAGCAGTTCACTAGCGTCGTCTTGCCCGCGCCGTTTGGGCCTATCAAGCCCACGACTTCCCCGCGGGAAAGAGACAGACGAACATCGGACAGCGCGGAGATACCACCGAACCTAACGGAGATGCCCGTCGCCTCGAGTTGCATCATCGTCTCCGGCCGCTGCAGCATAAATGGCGTTCTCCGCTCACATAGTGCTGCCCGAATGTAAATTACTTGCTCCGCTCCCACTCTTTAGTAACGTCATCCAACGCACGCTGAAACCGATCGAACATCTCATTGATCTCGCCTTCAGTAATGATCAGCGGCGGTGAGAATGCGCATGCATCGCTCGTGGGTATGCCGCGACAGATCATCTTGTACGCTTCTTCCGCGCGGTCGCGCACCCGCCTGCTAAAGGCCTTTTCTGGTGAAAAGTAGCGGCGAAGCTCCTTCGACTCCACGAATTCGACGGCGCCCATAAGCCCCGCATAGCGAACGTCACCAACGTACGGATGGCTCCGAAGTTGCTCAAGTCGACGGGCGAAGACCGGTGCCACGTTGCGAACGTGCTCGTCAATCCTACGCTCTTCCAGGATATCGAGAACCTTTAACGCTACCGCGCAACCGACCGGATGGCCGGAGTATGTGGCACCGTGAGCAAAAAAGCCAATTTCTGCGCTACCTTTCACCAAACCTTCGTAGATGTCGTTCGACACGACAGTCGCGGCAAGCGGCTGGTAAGCCGAGGTCAGCCCCTTGGCCACCGTCATCGTATTCGGCACGAATCCCATCGTCTCACAGCCCCAGAACTTTCCGGTGCGATAGAAACCCGTGATGACTTCATCGGAAAGGAAAAGAACGTCGTGCCTTTTCAGGATCTCCGAAATCCTTTCATAGTACCCTTTCGGCGGGACGACCACTCCCCCAGCTCCGGTTACAGGTTCGGCGATGAAGGCTGCGACGGTGTCCGGACCAAGCCTGAGAATTGTCTCCTCTAGTTCATCAGCCATACGCTGCGCAAACTGGTCCTGCGTCTCGCCGGGCAGCCCCTCCCGAAAGAAATTCGGATCTGATACGTGCACAATGCCCGGGATCGGCACATCGAAGGCCAGGTGATTAGTGCGAATTCCGGTAAGACTAGTGGCTGCTAGGGTTGACCCATGATAGCCGTTCTGCCGTGCAATGATCGTCTTCTTTCGCGGGCGCCCGAGCGCGTTGTTGTAGTAGCGCACCGCCTTGACGAGGAAGTCGTTCGCCTCCGAGCCGGACAAGGAGAAATAAGTCTTTGCATTTTTGAACGGCGCCTTTTCAGAAAGTCGTTCCGCAAGTTCGATCGCCGGGAGCACCGATTTATGAGCGACCGTATGGTAGTAGGGGAGCTTCTCCATTTGGCGCACAGCGGCTTCCACCAATTCCTGCTCGCCGAAGCCGAGCGCTGTGCACCACATCCCACCTGCACCTTCGAGATACGGCGTTCCGTTCTCGTCGAAGATAAAGATCCCCTTTCCCCCGGTAATCACCGTCACCCCGCGCTCGCGAAGGGTTGCCAATTCGACGTAACCGTGAAGAACGTTCTGCACATCGCGCGCTGAGGCGGAGTTTATTCTCATTGTTGAGTCCTCATTTACGAATTGTCGTGGCCGCTTACATCAGCGACAGTTGCGGATGAAGTCCTCTGGAAAACTGACGGCAGCACCTAGGAAAGCCTTTCCAACGAGCGGCCTACCGCGACCACGAACTCGTCGATCTCGTCTCGTGTCATCACCGTGGATATGAATCCCATACCCTTGCTTGAAATGTGATAGCCTTCGTGCAGCAGGGCCTCCTGGAGGCGCTGCAGCAAAACGCCTTCCGCGTGAGTATGATAGCCTGATCGATAATCTGTGATCGGTCGGCGGTGTCCTGCGATTTTGAACATCGAACCGATTCCGGTGATTTGGCCGGCAAAGCCCGCTTTCCGGAAGACCTCCGAAACGCCCTTGCGTGCTCTTTCACCGAGATCATCGATCCCAGTAATTTCCGCTGCGTTCAGAAGATCAAGCGAAACCTTACCCGCAACCATCGAGACCGGATTCGCAGTGAAAGTACCGCTCCACGGCAAGAGTGGCTTGCCTTTGCGGTGATCAAACACGCTCATCACCTCTCGCCGGCCGGCGACTGCGCCGACTGGAAAGCCGCCTCCTATGATCTTGGCAAGCACGGTGATATCTGGATCGATATTGAACAGTGTCTGCGCCCCACCGGTACTCAGGCGAAATGAGATGACCTCGTCCAGGATGAGGAGCGCACCGATGTCTCTCGACACGCGCCGAGTCATCTCGATGAACTCACGAGAAGCTGGAACAAATCCGATATGGCTCGGCGCTGCATCGACGAGAATCGCAGCGATCTCGCTCGCCTGCGCACGGATGATGCGCTCAGCGACCGCGACGTCGTTGAAGGGAATGACAATGACGTCCTGAAGAACCCCCTTTGGCACGCCATGCGAGTAACCTCGCGATTGCGGATCGTTTCCCCAGTCTTCGGGTCCGGGATCAAGACTTACCTCGGCATAATCATACATGCCGTGATAGGCCCCCTCGATCTTGACGAATTTCGGCCGTCCGGTGAGCGCCCGAGCAGCTTTGATGGCACACATGACCGCTTCGGAACCGGAATTCGAGAAACGCACCTGTTCCATTGCAGGAATTCGCTGCACGATCGTTTCGGCGAGAGCGATCTCTGCCTCGGTGGGCAGCGTGAACGCCGTGCCGAGGCCGATCCGCCTTAGCACGGCGTCGACGATGGATGGATTGGCGTGACCGTGGATCAGGGAGGCGAAGTTGTTGAGGAGATCGAAACGGCGCGTTCCGTCGACATCGATCACATAACTCCCCTCGCCGCGTGCGGCGTAGATCGGGAACGGGTCCTGCCACGGCTGGATGCGCGTGATGCCGCCGGGCATGACCTTCTCGCCCCGGTCATAGAGTGACTTCGATCGCGAGCTTGTCGAAGGCCACGCCGCCTTGGGCATGTTGGTCAACGGGCCACGCATCGCGTTCTCCCTATTGCGCAGCGGAAGTTTTTCGCAGCCTTTCAGTGGCTGCGACATCGATTGTCAGTTGGTCGCTCTCCGGATCGCCGGTCAGCACCACCTTGTAGATGCCCTTGGCGCGGCTGGGCGTCTCATACCCCTCCGCGACGTCCCTCAGCACTCGCTGCGCAGAGCGCTCCTCGGGGGGGCCATAACCTGCCCCTGAAGTCGCGTAGCCCTTCACGAGTTCGCCTCTCGCAAGCGTCAGACCAACGACATTGGGCAGCTCACGTTCGGTGCCATTGGCATCCACATGAACGTGCCTTGCCTTGAGGCCGTCATGTCCCCCGCGGACGCCCTTGGGTGGAAAATGAGTGCCGTCGCAGGGCCACAACACGGTTACCGGCGCATCCTTGGCGCCGTATGCGATCTCGACCGCAGGTGCCCCCCTGAACCGCCCGGCGCCAGCGGTCCCCGGAATGGTCCGCAGGTGCTTGAACTCGATCGGCATTTTCAGTTCGTCGATTTCGACGGAGTCGCGGTACATCAGGCCGGACACCACGGGAATGGTATAGGTCGGCCAGCCATCCGCCTTTGGGCTGCCTGGGCCGCCCGCGCCAATGACGATGAGCTGATTGACGAACGGGGCGCCATCGTAGCGATGGTCGGCCCCTGATACGACCGCGACGCCTGCTCCCATTCCGACACCGCCTTCGGCGAGTCCGGAGCCGTCTCCAATCTGGGCGAAGGCAGATTGGGTCAGATTGATCAATCGATCGGCAACATTTGTGGTCGCCACCGAGCAACTGTGGGGAAACTTTGGGCGTCCGCAGACAGCCCCATCCTTCAAGAGCACTCTGATTCGACGAAATGACCCCGAATTGCGTGGAACTGATGAGTCAATCGAGTTGAACACGCCTGCCACGCTTGCGGCCGTAGCGCACGCTTCGCTCTCGTTGAAGCCGCAGTCGACGTTGTCGACATTGTCCAGCAGGTCCAACTCGATCATCTCGTCGTCTGGATCGATGCGAACGGTCACCTTGAGGGGAATACCCTCTGGCAGCAGGCCATCCAGCGGGTCGTGCGCGCCCCGGGCCGAGAGTTCGGCTTTCGGCAGCGCGCGAATTGCGAGGCGCATCCGCTGTTCTGAATAGTCGAGCCAGCTCGCGATGAATTTCTTTATCTCGGCCTTCCCATACTTTGCACAGAGTTCCTTGAGCCGCCTTTCTGCGATCCTCGCAGAACCAATGCCGGCGAGGAAATCTCCATACCATTGGTTCGGCACGCGTATGCGCGAGCGGCCCATGCGTACCATGTCGTCGTTCGTCTTATAGTCGCGCTGAATTCGCACCACAGGGAAGATCAGCGCACCCTCTTCATACTGGTCCTTGGCCTGCGCCATGTAGGTTGTCGGGAGCGAATTCCCGATGTCCGCCTGATGCGCCTTCGCGACGGTCGTGAAGAGATGCTCACCTTCGATAAAGACAGGCACCAGAAATGCGTGATCCGCCGCGTGGGTATTGCCGAGATAAGGATCGTTGTGGAGGTAACAGTCGCCTTCCCGTATGTCGTTGGCATGGAGCTCGGTCATCGCCGCAGTCTGCATATGGCTGCCGAAGATATGGATGGGCAGGCCTTCGGCGGACGCGAGCAGTTGATTGTCTGCGGTGCATATTGCGCAGCTGAAGTCTCGTGCGCTGTTGATGACCGCCGAACGAGCCGCCCGGAGCAGCGTGTTCGTCATCTCGCGTATGATGCCATCCATCCTGTTTGCGATGATGGCGGTCACGTACGGATCGAAATTCGGCTTGGATGTTTCGCTCATGGAGGCCTCAAGACATGTGCAACACGTAGTTGCCGCTGGCACTGACGGTGGCGCTCATCTTCGGATAGACCACGAGGGTCGTGGTCTCCTCTTCGATGATCGCCGGCCCCTCGATTTGAGCCCCTGGGAATAGAGCTGCGGGCTTGTAGACCGCAGTTAGGACCGGTGTGTCAGCACCAAAGAAGCATTTCCGCTCGCTCGACGGATTCGCCGTGGCACGCCCATTCGGTGATTTCTCGCTCCGCGGCTTCGGAAGCGAGAGGACAAGCCTGGCTTTCCAATTGACGATCTCGACCGGACTTCCCTCGTCCCGAACGGCAAAGATGCGTTCGTGAACCGCGTGGAAAGCTTCAGCGAATGCCGCGACATCTTCCGCGCCGGAAAAGCGTGGTTTAGCGAGCGGCGTGTCAAGTTCCCAAACCTGGGCGAGGTACCGGGCTTCTGCGACGTATTCGATCCGATAACTGGAGCCGTGATCGCCGAAATTTGCGCGGAAGTCGTGAAGCCGTTGGGTGAGGTCACCGAGCAGCGCGTTCACACGCTGCAGATCGAAGCGTTCGGTCGATGTCACCAGAGAGGCGGATTCCTCCGTGACGATGTCAGCGAACTGCATTCCAGCGGCCGAAAGTGCTGATGCCACCTTCGGGAGGATCACGCGATCACAGCCGAGCTCGGCGGCGATCATCATGATGTTAAGCCCTGCCGCCCCCCCTCCGGCAACAATAGCGCTCTCGCGCGGATTGACACCTTCATTGATGGTGATCTCGCTGATGGCGCGGATCATGAATTCGCCGGCGAGCCTTACGATCCGGTAGGCCGTTCGCTCGACGCTCAATCCCACCTTCTGGGCAAGAGGCTCGATCACGCGGCGTGCGGCTTGCACGTCCAGGGTCATACGGCCGCCGAGGAAGAACTGCGGGTCAAAATAGCCGAGGACCACGGCGGCATCGGACACCGTCGGTAGCGTACCCCCTCTGCCATAACAGGCGGGCCCCGGGTCGGAACCTGCCGATTGCGGGCCGACACGCATCAGGCCGCCGTCGTCGATCCAGGCAATCGATCCTCCACCGGCTCCGATAGAGCGCATGTCGACGGCCGATATCCCGAGGAGGTCGCCGGTATACTGTGGTCCCAGCCAGGTTTCCCGGCTGTATTTTAATTGACCGTCACGCACGAGGCCAACATCGAACGTAGTGCCGCCTGTGTCACAGACGATCAGATCCTTGCCGAGTGCCTCTGCCTTCGCTACCGCAAGACCCGCAATCGGCGCCATCGCAGGTCCAGATCCAATGGTATAAATCGGCTTTCGGACCAAGGCATCGACGGAATTGCACCCTCCCGCCGTCGTGCTGATCAGGATTTCCCCCTTGAATCCTTCGTCCCTGAGATCACGCTCGAGCCCCCTCAGGTGCTCTTGCATCAGAGGCTTGAGTGATGCGTCGATTGCAGTTGCAGACGCTCGGCGATATTCGCGGACGATTGGTATCAACTGATGCGATAGCGTGTATGGGACGCCGGGCATCAGCTCGTCGAGCAGAGCGCCAAACCGCAGTTCATGGCTGGCATTGACGATCGACCAGAGGAAACAAACCGCCACAGCCTCGAACCCGCGCGATCTGATCGACCCAACGACCGCACGCGCTTGTTCGTCGTTAAAGGGAACGGAGAGGGTACCTTCGGAGGAAATGCGCTCCTCTATCTCAAAGGTGCTTCGGCGCGGTATGTACGGATCCGGGTAGTCCTCAGAGAAGTCGTGAGGATTGAACTTCCCTCCTTCCTTCAACAGCAGGATATCGCGAAAGCCCTGGGTCGTGACAAATGCGGTCTTTGCCGTGGTCCGCGTTACGATTGCGTTCGTCGCTCTCGTCGTGCCATAAATAAGCAGACGCGTTTGGGGCAGAAGGCTCTCGAGACTCAAGCCAATTTCTTCCGCCCCGGCCGCTATGGCTTCCCGCATCCCCTTGAATATGCGGTCAGGTGTCGTGAGCGCCTTTCCAATCGTCATTCCATTGGGGCCGGAGATTATGACGTCGGTGAACGTCCCGCCGGTATCCACCGAAATTGCATAAGACATGAGACCTCGTCTCCCGCACTTGACCGCGTTGCCGACACGCCTCTCGGAGTGCTATGTGGCTTCCATCGAACTGCCGCGATGCACCGTTGCCAACATGAGCGCCAGCTTACTTGGTTCGAAACAGAACATTCTTGGGCAACGCCTCCGAGAGTTTCTCCTCCCCGATCACCGTGACCTTTCCATTGTCGAACTTGAGGATTTGCATCAGTGCCGAGGTCTGAATGTGCCATTCGCCGGTGAAGGTTCGCGGACCGATCATGGTGGGTTGATCTTTGTACTGTTCCATGACTGGCACGAGCTTCTTCGCCTCAGCCGACCCTGCCTTTTCGACGGCGGTCGCCCAAAGGTCGAGGAAGGGATAGGCGGGCACACCGTATGTCGTGGCCGGAGGATGACCGAACTTCTCCGTAAAGCGCTTGACGAAGGCGTTGACGTCGGGCCGTGGGTCATTGCCATGCACAGAAGCCTGCACGGGGACATAGAAGTCCTTCAGGCCAGGCACGGTGTCGAGCCAGTATGTGCCATCCATGGCACTGCCGGCGAGGATCGGCGTGTCCAGGCCCGCCGCGCGGATCTGACGCACCGCACTCGCACCGCCCGGTACGTAGGAGCAGACCACGATCGCATCAGGCTTTTGCGGCAGGCTCGCAATGCGAGTGATCTGCGCCTGGATCGAAGGATCGTCGTTCTTGAAGGTATCGCTGCCGACGATCTCGACACCCGACGTCTGCTTGACCGCCCAATCGGCACCTGCGCAGACGGATTTATCGTATTCAGTGGCGGTATCGAGCAGGACGTAGAACTTCTTGGCCGCCAGCTTGTCATGGGCCCATTGTATCGCCGTAGCCCCCTGCACCTGCGCAGCAATCGAAGACGTGAAGGCGTACGGCCCCGCCCCCTGTACGCCGGCCTTCGGGTCTTCTGCGCACAGGAACATGGAGACCAAGCCCGCGCGCTGCGCGGCCGCGGCGGCAGGGGCTCCGAAGTCGTAGTCGCAAGACACGACGACAATTTGGGCGCCTTGATCGATAACGCTCTGCCCCGCGCGAGCGCCTTGAGCTCGATCGGACTTGGTGTCGGCCGAAACGATCCGTAGCTTCTTGCCGAGCAGACCGCCCTTAGCGTTTCGATCGTCGACCCACAGCTTCACGGCGTTAGTCCCATCGCCATCATACGCCAACATGAAACCAGACTCCGCGACAGCAAGACCAATTGTGATCTCGCTGTCTGCAGCAGCAGCACTCACGCCACTCGTGCCCCAACCGATGCAAACCGCGATCGCCAAGAAGACTGTGTAGATGGCTTTCATTCCTCTCCTCCCACCCTGCGACCGCTCATGGCGGATCCGTTTTCTTCCCACGGCCGGATCGATGTCCCTCCGAGCATGCAGCGGAAAAGGCGAGACCGGCGACGAAATAATGTGATCACATGTTTTCAGGCCGGGCAAGCAAAAATAGTGAGCGGGCGTTACCCAGGAGGGCCGCCGGAATATTGGTGCGGATAATTACACATTTTTTAAGGTCTTTCCGCGCGCCTGGCGCCATGGGGACCGCCCGACTAGTTCGCTCGCCTCGACCGTGAGATCGCCAATTGGTCAGGTGTGATCACATATTAAGCAAGGCAGGAGCCAAGCGGGGGCCCCCTTCGCAGCGCGATAGGAAGGAACTGCATGAGCCGGCTACGTGCAGGTGAGAAGCCGTCAGTCCAGGCCGAGACGCCGGTATACGAAGCGTTGGTACGTATACAGGTCTGCAAACCGTATATGCGCTGCTTCGTTCGCATCTCGCCTTCGCACTGCTCGAAAGAATTCTTCCTGAAGTCGAATCCCGAATGAGACGAATTCGCGATCTGAAGCCTCGTCCACGTTCATTGCGGCAGCATAGTATGGCGCGGTGCGCATTCTGAGTTGCAGAATTTGACCAGCCAAAGCCTTAGATCCCGAACACTGTGCAACAAGCATGGCCATCGCGTGCACCGTGGTGACGCGGGTCCGCCTGTCAGCTCGGACGGCATTTCGCCTGGGCGATTTCGTAAGATGTTCAGCACGAGACATCCTAAGATGCTCAGCCAGCGCTGAGAGATTCTCTTCACTCATTCGGGGGGTGGCAAGGCGCGCGGCCTCGCTTTCGAGAATATTTCGCAGATCAAAGATTTCATCCATAATGCTCTTATCGACACCTGGAAGCATTAGGCTGGCATTCGGCTTTAGGACGAGAGCTCCCTCGGCACTTAGTCGGGAAACTGCCTCACGAACGGGCTGCACGCTTGTGCCCAGGTCAGCAGCCAGGCCGCGCAAAGTCAGCTTGGCTCCAGGTAACCACTCACCTGTCAGGAGTTTCTCGCGAAGTGCGGAGTAAGCCTGTTGGCCAAGAGTTGCATTTTCTGGATCTTCGCGATCCGGATCGGTTGATGCGACTTTACGTAGCATTTGCAGTGAAATATCCAAGGCCCAACACCTACCATTCGGCGGCTCAACAATCTGTATGCCAAAAAGGCTGCGGTCAACCCGGACTGCTGCCGATCGAAGCATCTCTGCGTCCCGATTGGCGTCACCCTCCGGACCTGTCTCCCATTATTATTTTTGAGGCTGGGGCGACATCGCTTGTCTTCGTACCGTCCTTATCCAAATGAAGCAGCGGATCAGTCGGGAATGATCGGCTGCTGCGGAGCGGTCGTTCCAATTGGCATAAGCAGCGGCTGGCTAAAGCTCGCGATCCGACTATTGAATAATGTCGTTGTGCCGTCGCCGCGGGCAGACCTCGCATGTTTTCGACAAGCAACCGAAGTGTCGCTTATCAGGAAATCCACCCTCAGTCGTCAATTACAGCAGTTAGAACACTCGCTTGGCATCCGTCTTTTTAGGCGTTCAAGCAACACATCAAGCGATGGACGCCGCTTCTCCTGTCGGGTCTTCTTCGGTGCGGTTGTTGCGGATCTGGCGTGTAAGTTCAGGTGATCGGCCGAACGAACCAGTCACCCGATGTCGGTGCCGCTGATGCTGGAGGCTATGCTGGTCGCCATCGCGTATGGCGGACTCGATCATCATTTCGAGCTGGGTCGGCACGCCGTAGATCACGCTTGCCTTGTGGATTGCGATCAGGCGATCGACGAGATTCGGCCGAAACTTGCGACAGAGAATGACGATAGCCCCGACATACAGCCCGTGCGCAAGGCCGTACAGAAACAGCGAACGCGTCAGCGGGCTCGCCATTGCCGCGGACGACGGGCAGGCGCAGATGGCGTCCGCGACCGGCTCGAACGGACCGTAAGAATCGACCACCACCACCACCGCGCGCCGGCCATTGTTTCATCGCAACTCACCACGATGCCCGGCGTGAGCGCCGCGATCGCAAGCCGCGCCGTCTTCGTCGGCCAGGCTGGATCGAGAACCTGCGCTTCTCGCCCCGCGCGGCAGGCGGCGAGAAACAGCAGCATGAATACCGGCCCGTTCGGTAGATGCAACTCGACGCCGCGCCGGCACCACCTCGGCTAAATATCGAGCAAGACGATAGATGGCCGATCGGGATATTTGCAACTCACCGCAAAGTTGCGGCAAACAACGGCCGGTCCGTCCGGCGTTTTGCGCGCATGCCGCGGCAGCGTTGCAGCAATGGTGGAGACCATGGTCATAAACGACTGACGATTCCGGCCGGATAACTCCGGTGCGACGCCTCCGTGACAAAGGCGGTGGCCACCGCCTTCAAAAGATCCTCTGCGCGAACCCGGCGGGTTGCAGCCAGGGCCTGCGCCAAGCTCATCCTCACCATCGCCATCAGGCCGAGAATGCCGCAGGCATATTCCACCACGATGCCGCTCGTGACCGCGACAACGAGCGCCGCCGCGAATACCAGCAAGGCCCTCAGCCGCTCCACCGCGAGGCCCGACAGTAGGCAGCAGGGGTCCAGCCCAGCAGAAAGCCAACCGACGGCCCAAAGAACAGCCGAGCCCGCAGCACCCGCCCGACAGCAGCGGCGCTCCGAGCAGCACCACGAACAGAAACAGCAGCATAGCAACGCGCCATGACGAGGCCCTAGGATGATTCCGGCCAGCCTGACACCAAACGTCTGGGCCGCTAGGCGCTCTCATCCGCACAAGGATAAGATCAGCCCGCGCCAGTGTCTAAGGTCCGAAAAGCTCCGGCCGCGCCTTTTCCTTCAAAGCTCCGCCGATGTGCTTATCGAGAAGCTTGGCGGCTCGCTCGATCGAGCCTTTTTCCAGCATTTCGATGATGGCCAGGTGCTCCCCGGTTTGCCGCCACACGCGGTCTCGGTCGAGCGTTTGACGATACTCAATCAGGCGCCGCAATTCGTTCTGACGGGCGACTGTTTGGGCCAGGAACCTGTTGCCGGACATGAGGGCAAGCGCCTCATGGAAGTCGCTGTTGGACTTGAATAGTTCGACCTGACCCAAGGTCTTGTATCCCGCACTGTGGAGAAACTCCTGGCGCTTGCGTTGCTCCGACAGGACAACGGTATCGAGCTTGAACGTTGGGGAACGCAGGCCCTGAGGCTCCAAAAAGCGCCGGAGTTCGTAGCTCTCGCGATAGGCCTCGACAGAATCGATCATCGGCAGAAACGCCCACCCATGCCCGGTGCGCCGCTGCATCCAGCCCTCGTTGACGATGCGGGTCAGGATTCGTCGGAGAGTGTGCCGTGGAATAACGTAGCGGCGCATCAGGTCCGCTTCCGTCACCGAGTCCGCGAGCTTTCCTCGTAAACGGTCTTCCGCGAGTTTCAGGTAGAGCTGCTCGGTATCTGCAGCTGGCAATGCCTCCGCGAAGGCCTTTCCCGTACGAAGCTCGGTTCTGGCCAGAAAGAAGCCCTGCCCGGGTCGGCGCTCGAGATATCCAACCGATGCCAGATAGCCCAAGGCACCCCTGATGGGACCTCGAGATGTGCCGACGACCTGCGCGAGCGAGGTCTCGGTCAGATGCGCGCCGACGGGAAGGCGCTCCATCCGAATGTACATCAGGATCCTCTGCGCGATCTCCCGGTGGAGCGCGTTCGGCGATCCGGAAGACGCCTTGTCTGAAAACTCGGTCGACTGTTCCATTTCCGATGCGGGGTGTGCGGTCCGATGTCCGGCCTCCGAGGGCGCCATGCCTCTAACAAACATCCGGCCGGCTGTCTTCCGGAAGCGGCATTCCAGCCGCTATTCGACGACAATTGTCATTTATAGATAAAAATTACATTGTCATATTTAACAATATATGGCAATTCCTTCTCCGAGCTCACAAGAAGCTCAAACGAAGTCGGTCGTTCCTTGTCATGGCGCGGCGCATTGCCGGCGATGGCCGTCGTCGCGGCTCTCGCGGTCAGCGTCGAGAAACTGACGTTCAACGGCGTCGCCGCTTCGATGATCGGCGCCGTCGCTTTGATCGTCGAGGCAATGCTCACCTGACTCGAAGGGCGGCCGCTGAGCTGGCGCCCCGAGTGCCTGGCTGGAGAGTAGGTCGAATAAGAACGGCCCGACGAGGGCGCGCCGGGAAACGCATATTTGAGGGAGGAAGTGATGCAGAAGAAGCGGCTTTGGATTGCGCTGATGCTCTTTTCGTTGGCGATGCTCAACTACATCGACCGGGTCACGCTGTCGTTTGCGGCCTCCCCAATCGCCAAGGAATTCGCCCTCTCGCCGGTCGCCCTCGGCTACCTGTTTTCGTCCTTCCTGTGGACCTACACCATCTTCCTGATTCCAGCTGGCATGCTCGTCGACAGGTTCGGAGCGAAGAAGGTCGCAGGCTTCGGCCTGGCGCTCTGGTCGGCGGCGACCGCAGCGACCGGTATCGCCGGAAGTTTCCCCTCGCTGCTCGCCACGCGCCTGGCGATGGGAGCGGGCGAAGCTACCAGCAATCCCGCCGGCGCCCGCGTGATCCGCGAGTGGATCCCTGCTTCGGAACGGGGGATGACGAACGCGATCTTCAACAGCGGATCGTACGCCGGCCCGGCAGTCTGTGCGCTCGTGGCGGGTCCCATCATCGCGAGTTACGGTTGGCCGGCGCTGTTCTTCGCCGCCGGCGGCATCGGGTTCGTCTGGCTCGCGTGCTGGCTGACTTGGTTCGCCCGTCCGGAGGACGCGACCTGGCTCGATGAGGAAGAGCGTCAGAAGATCCTAAACGAGCGTGGCGCGAAGAAGGTCGACCTCGACGCTTCGGCGCCCAAGGTCGGGCTCATCGGCCTCCTGCGCAAGGGGCCCACGCTGTGGGGCCTGGCTCTCACCCAAGGGTGCAACGTTTATTCTCAGTATCTCTTCCTGACCTGGATGCCGAGCTACCTTCAGGCGACGAAGGGGCTCACGATCGCGAAGACAGGCTTTTACGCCGCCATTCCTTACGCGGTGGCCGTAGTGCTCTGCATCTTCGTGGGGCGGATCAGCGACCGGTTGCTGAAGGGCGACGTGGACGGCGGAAAGCGGCGCTACATGATCGCCTTCGCGATGCTGCTGGCCGCCATCATCCTATTCGCTCCGTTGGTCCAAGACGTTTGGCTCATCCTGGGTCTGATCGCCATCTCGCTCACCGGCGTTGCCTCGACAACGTCGTTGAATTTCGCTCTGCTCAACGATCTTCTCAAGCGTCCGCGCGACATTGGCGTGGCGATGGGCTTCCTCGTCGTGGGCGGCAATTTATTCGGCCTGATGGCGCCCATCGTGACGGGCTACGTCGTCGAAAGCACCGGCAACTACGACCGGGCCTTCATCATCGCCGGCGCGCTGCTCGTGGTCGGCGCCACGTCCATCCTGACGCTCACGCGACGCCCGCTGGGCGACGACGCCGAAGTTCCCGCGGTCGCTTCGCGGAAGCTCGCGACGGAGGCCTAGAGGTCTCTCATGGACATGGTCGATCTCGAACGCCGCACCATCCTGCGGGGAGCATTGCTGATGACGATAGCCGGTACAGCGACAACTCTTGGGACCGCCGCGCATGCGGCGGATGCACCTCGCTTTGCCCGGTTCGCCTATACGGGCTGCCGGACGACCAAGGAGCGCGGCGCGAGGGGCAAGGGCATCAACGTTTATGGCGTTGATCCCGCGACCGGCGCGTGGACCCACGTGCAACTCATCGAGAACCTGGTCAACCCGTCCTTCCTGGCCTTCGATCGGGAGAAGCGCTTTCTCTACGCCGTGCATGGCGACTTCAGCGAGATCTCGTCCTTCCGGATCGATCAGGACAACGGGAACCTATCGTTGATTAATCAGCAGTCGACCGGTGGCAAGAATCCCGTCCATCTGGTTGCCGATCCGACCAACCGCTTCATGATCGTTGCGAACTACGCGACGGCCTCGCTTGCGGTTCTTCCGCTCCGTCAGGATGGCGGTCTCGAGCCCCTGGTGCAGTTGCTGCAATTGCCCGGCAACGGTGGGCCGAACAAGGTCGAGCAGACGGGTTCGCATCCTCATCACGTCGTCTACGATCCATCGGGCCGCTTTCTCATCGTCCCTGACAAGGGCGTCGATTGCGTATTCACGCTCGAATTCGATCCCGCGAAGCCGCTCCTGAAGCTCGCCGAACCTGGCTTCGCCACGGCCCGGCCCGGTGCTGGCCCGAGGCACGCCTCGCACCACCCGAATTTGCCGTTCGTCTACGTGAACTACGAGCTGGACTCCTCACTGAGCGTGAATCGCTTCGATCGTGCGACCGGCGCGATCACGCCGATCCAGATCGTCCCGTCGACGCCGGACTCCTTCGTGGGCGCCAACACCTCCGCCGAAGTTGAGGTCCATCCCACCGGCCGCTTCGTCTACGTGTCCAACCGCGGCAGCGATCTGATCGGAGTCTTCTCGATCGACGCCACGTCGGGCCGCGTGACGCCGGCCGGGTGGACGGCGAGCGCCGGCCGGGGGCCGCGCTTCATGGCGATCGATCCGAGCGGAACGCTGCTCCACGCGGCTAACGAGCTCACCGACACGATCGTAACCTTCAAGATCGATCCCGGGACCGGCGCTCTCTCGCCGGCGGACCGCTTGATCGAAACGGGCAGTCCAACCTGCATTGCGTTCGCTTGACGACACGGCGTGAATTCACCGCATTGAAGAAGGAGCCACAGATGAAGATAGGCTTTGCAGGCCTCGGGCAGATGGGCCGCCCGATCGCACTGAATCTGCTGAAGTCGGGTGCGACACTGGCGGTCACGGACCGCTCCTCCAAATTGTTCGCCGAATTCGAGAGCAAGGGCGCGGCGGCGTCCATCGAACAGGCGACGATCTTCGACGCCGACGTCGTCTTCCTCTGTTTGCCCCACGACAAAGCGGTCGAGGAGGTCCTCGCAGGCGAGGGTGGTTTCCTGACCCGTGCCCGCGCCGGCCAGATCGTCATCGATCTGAGCACGATCACCTACAAGACGACCGTCTCCGCCGCGGAGAAGCTGGCATCGCGCGGCGTCCAATTCCTCGATGCACCAATCTCCGGAATGGAAGCGCGCGCGATCGACGGCACCCTCACGGTGATGTGCGGTGGCGATCGTTCGGTGTTCGATAAGGTGAAGCCGCTCTTGGACCTGATCGGCAACAAGATTCTTTATATGGGTGGCCCCGGCAGCGGTCAGCTCACGAAGCTCATCAACCAGCTTCTGTTCGACATCAATGCCGCTGCTCTCGCGGAGATCCTGCCGATGTCGAAGAAGATGGGGCTTGATCCCGATCTGGTCGGCGAAATCGTCAACAGCGGCACCGGCCGCAGCTACGCGTCGGAGTTCTTCATTCCCCGGATCCTGAAAGGGCATTTCAGCGACGGTTATCCGATGAAGCACGCCTACAAGGATCTGATCAGCGGCGCCGAATTGGGTGCCAATCTCTCGATCCCGATGCCGGTCCTGGCCGCGGCGACCGCGACCTACCAGATGGCTCTGCTGAAGGGGCACGGCGACAAGGACAAGGGCGGAATGGTTACGGTTTTCGAAGAGCTGCTCGGCGCCGACTATCGAAGTCAGGAAGGCGCGTCGGCAAAGTCAGGAGCAAAGTGATGGCGGACCACGGCATAGACAACGGACTTACCAATTACGGCGACAAGGATTTCGCCAGATTCCTGCGCCGCTCCTTTGCGCGGTCGATGGGCCTGTCCCGCGAGATGCTCGCCAAGCCGATCGTCGGCATCGCAATGACGCCCTCGGGCTTCAACAATTGCCATCGCTACATGCCCGAACTGGTCGAGGCGGTCTCGCGCGGCGTGCTCGCTGCGGGCGCGCTGCCGCGGCCATTTCCCACTGTCTCGCTTGGCGAGGTGTTCCTCAACCCGACAAGCATGATGTACCGCAACCTCATGGCGATGGACACTGAGGAGATGATCGGTGCGCAGCCCATGGACGCAGTCGTGCTTATCGGCGGCTGCGACAAGACCGTGCCCGCCCAACTGATGGGCGCGGCGTCGGCCAATCTGCCGGCGATCCAACTCGTTACTGGGCCGATGATGACGGGGCGGCACAAGGGACAGCGGTTGGGAGCCTGCACGGACTGTCGCGGCTTCTGGGCCAAGTACCGGGCGGGGACCGTCGACAAGGAGGAGATCGACACTGTTGAAGGCCGTCTGTCGGTGACCGCCGGCACCTGCGCCGTGATGGGCACGGCGTCCACCATGGCCTGCATCGCCGAGACGCTGGGCATGTCTTTGCCGGGCACCGCCGCCATCCCCGCGGTGCACGCCGATCGCCTGGTCGCGGCGGAAGAAACCGGCAAGGCCGCCGTTCGCCTGATCAGCACCAGGATTTCGCCGCGCGACGTCATCACCCGCAAGTCGGTCGAGAACGCCTTCCGTGTACTGCAGGCTGTCGGCGGCTCGACCAATGCGGTCGTGCATCTCACCGCCATCGCCGGCCGAATGGGCATCAAGATCCCGTTCTCACGGTTCAACGAGCTCTCCGACGAAACCCCGGTCCTCGTCGATCTGAAGCCCGTCGGCGAAGGTTACATGGAGGACTTCCATGCCGCTGGCGGCATGGGTGCGCTGCTGCGCGAATTGAAGCCGCTGCTTCACCTGGACACTATCGACGTCGAAGGACGCACCCTCGGCGAACGGTTGGAGGACCCTCTCGACTGGGTCAATCCGGCCGTGATCAGGCCCTTCAGCGATCCGGTGTCGAAGGATGGCGGCCTCGTCGCGCTGACGGGCAACCTGGCTCCGGATGGCGCGATCTTCAAGCGCGCCGCTGCTACGCCTGATTTGTTCGAGTCGGAGGGACGCGCCGTGGTCTTCGACAGCCTCGAAGACCTGAGCAAGCGGATCGACGATCCCAATCTGGACGTGCGTCCGGACGACATCCTCGTCCTCCAGAACGCCGGGCCGCACGCGGCGGGTATGCCGGAGGCCGGCTACCTGCCGATCCCGAAGAAGCTGGCACAGGCTGGCGTCAAGGATATGGTTCGCATCTCGGATGCGCGCATGTCCGGAACGGCGTTCGGATCGATCGTTCTGCACATCGCGCCGGAGGCCGCCGCCGGCGGTCCGCTCGCCGCCGTGCGCAACGGCGACCGTATCCGGCTGTCGATCGCCAACAAGCGGATCGACCTTCTGGTCGATGACGCCGAGATCAAGCGGCGCCTGGCTGACCATCGTTCTCCGCCGGCTCCTACCCGCGGCTACAAATCGCTGTACCGGCGGACGGTGCTGCAGGCGCCCGATGGGTGCGACTTCGACTTCCTGACGCAAGGTGACGCGCCATGACGACCTCGTTCGATCCCAATCCCGCTGCGCGCCTGCTCGCGCAGGTCTGGCACGGCTCGCAGCAGATCGCGGAACTGCCGGCGGACATCAGGCCGGCGAACATCGACCAGGGCTACGACGTCCAGGACAGGCTGATCGAACTGCTGGGCGTGCCCGTCGTCGGTTGGAAGCTAGGTGTGGGCAGCGCCAAGCTGAAGCAGCAATCCGGCGTCGGGCGATCGATCGCGGGGCGTGTACTTGAGACTCGCCGCCATGAGCCGGGCGCCGCTATCCGTCTCTCGTTTGCGGCGCCGGTCACGATCGAATTCGAGATTGCGTTCGTTCTCGGCCGGGACATTGATTCCAGCTTCATTGGAGATCCCAAGAGCGCGATATCGGAAACGCGCGTCACATTCGAATTGGTCATGGCGCGCTTCGTCGATCGTCGTTCCGTCGGGTGGCCGAGTTTCGCTGCCGACGACTCCGGCTTCGAGGCGTTGATCGTCGGCGAGAGCCTCGACGAGCGCCAGATTCCGGAACTGTTGTCCTCGCTCGTCGTGTCGGTGGACGGTCAGGAGAAGGCCCGGGCGGCGACAGGAGACGATGTGACCGATCCCTACGCGGCATTTTCCGATCTCGTTGCGATCGCCCGCGAGCGCAAGATGATCTTGCCGAAGGGAAGCATCATTTCCACGGGATCGGCCTCAACGCCATTCGCCGTGTCGGCACCGAAACGCGAAGTCAGCGCCTCGTATCTCGGAAAGAAGCTCGGCTTCTCGTTCCAGGCACCGGCGAAAACCTAAGAGACGGAGAATAGTACGATGTCCACGGTCACGATCGATCCTAGCCGTCTGCTCAACTTCGCGACATCCGTCTACGTAGCGACCGGGATGTCGCAGGATGACGCGCATCTGTGCGCCGACACGCTGGTTCAGGCGGACCTTTGGGGCCACCAGTCGCACGGCGTGATGCGACTATCGTGGTATGCGGCCCGTTTGAAGGGCGGCGTTTGCGACCCGAACGCCAAGCCCGAGCTGGTTGTCGACGCCGGCGGCCTTGCGCTGATCGACGGCCACGACGGCATGGGACAGGTGCTGACGGCGCGCGCCGCCCAGGAGGCCATTCGACGCGCCAAGGCCCACGGCATCGCCGCCGTCGGGATCCGCAACTCGAACCATTTCGGGACGGCGCTCTACTTCACGCTGATGGCGGCGCGCGAGGGATGCGTCGCTTTCCTGTCGACCAACGCCAGTCCGGCGATGGCTCCGTGGGGAGGTCGGAAGAAGACCGTCGGGACCAACCCGTGGTCGTGGGCCTGTCCGGCAGGGTCTCACGCGCCGATGGTGCTCGACATCGCCAACACCGGGGTCGCGCGTGGAAAGATCTATTTGGCGAAGCAGAAGGGTCAGTCGATTCCGGAAGGCTGGGCGATCAACGCCGCGGGCGCTCCGACGACCGATCCCGCCGAAGCCATCGAAGGGATCATCCTTCCGATGGCGCAGCACAAGGGATATGCGATTGCGCTGATGATGGACATGTTATCTGGCGTGCTCACAGGCAGCGGCTTCGGTGCCGAGATTGCCGGCCCGTATCAGGCAGAGCGGCGTAGCCAAGTAGGGCAATTGCTGATCGCGCTGAATATCGAGGCCATGCAGCCGCTGGCGGAGTTCAACGCACGCATGGAGAAACTGATCTCGCAGATCAAGTGCGTCCCTCTCGCGCAAGGCTTCTCTGAGGTCTTTTATCCCGGCGAGATCGAAGCGCGCAACGACACCGACCACAGGCGAGATGGTTTGACGCTGCCCGTCGATACCCTTGCAGATTTGAGGAGGGTTGCCGAAGTCTATGGACTTCGACATCAGCTTCCCTTTTGAGCCTGGTCGCGAACTGAACATTTCGTCCAATAAAACGCGTCCGTCTATCCGGCGTAAGTTCGAGTGGATAGTCTCCGGCTTCGCGCCCGACAGCAGATGCGGGCCTGCGGCTTGAGAACCGACGTAAGCGTGCAACGCACCAGTTTCGCGCCAGAAACTGCGTGACCGAAACGCAACTAACACGTTCGAACATGAACAAATGCGTATCGAGGCGCATCTAGCCACCGCAGCTTACGACGCCAACAACTGTTTTTCCATCAGATCAGGGCGCCGGCTTTCACGAGGACTCCGCTTTGGCCGGCTGCCCCAACGGTGCAAAAATGACAACCAGCGAGAGCGGTCAGGATGCACCACTCAAATGGCGCATCTATCTTAGCGGCTTGGCCGCAAATTCTATGAGACGCCAGATGAAACGCCCATGGAGTTTGCCGTATTAACGCTGAGAACCTAAGCGGCGCGAACCGAAGCCAAGAATTCTCCAACTTCCCTTTTGAGCTTTGCGCTCTCACCAGATAGTGAGCGTGCGGCAGCAAACACCTGCGAGGAAGCCGAGCCAGTCTCACTTGCGCCGAGTTGTACCTCGATGATGTTTTTTGAGACTTCCTGGGTTCCGTGTGCAGCTTGCTGCACATTTCGCGAAATTTCCTGCGTTGCAGCACCCTGCTCCTCGACTGCCGCCGCTACCGCTGAAGCAATCTCCGACATCTGGGCGATGGTGCAAGCAATCATCTTGATCGCATCTACAGACTCCAGTGTAGCGGTTTGAATGCCGGAAATCTGCGTGCTAATTTCCCCCGTCGCTCTTGCTGTCTGTTCCGCCAAGGCCTTGACCTCTGAGGCAACCACTGCAAACCCACGCCCAGCCTCGCCTGCGCGGGCGGCTTCGATCGTGGCGTTCAGGGCGAGCAGATTGGTTTGTCCAGCGATCGTATTTATCAATTCGACTACGTCGCCGATTCGGTCCGCGGCGTTCGCCAGTTTACCGACACGGTCATTCGTCTGAGCGACTTGCTGCACCGCTTCGCCGGCGATCCGAGCCGAATCCTGCACTTGTCGGCTGATTTCACTAACTGAGGATGCCATCTCCTCCGTTGCGGACGCAACAGACTGGACATTATTAGATGCCGCTTCGGAAGCTGCAGCAACTTTAATGGTCAGGTTCTCGGAGCGTTCTGCATTGGTGCTGAGTTTTCCAGCGGACACTTCGAGCGCTTCCGAAGCGGTTGATACAACGTTGACCACGGCGCTGATCATCTCTTCAAACTCTCCGGTAATCTGATCAACGCGTTGACCTCGCGCTAACTTAGCGCTGGCCTCCGACGCAGCCGCTTCGTCAGCTGCCTTCTTTGCGATCAGAGTACTCCTCAAAACTTCCAACGACTCCGCCATAGATCCGATTTCATCTGATTGCCCGCTAGATGGAATGCCGACATCGTTTCGACCTGCAGCGAGGTCGCAGACGACAGCCGTCAGCGATCCTAATGGTGCAATGACGCGGTTGCGCAACATCACCGTAGCGCCCGCAAGCACCGCAAGTAATGCGGCGACGGCGAACGATGCGACCGCGAGCATTGTCCACGCATCGTCGCGCGCGATACTTGCGCGGGACAATGCCTCCGCCAGTGCGGCGTCCCGCACGTCGAGGAATTTTAAGAGAGCAGGAACGCTCGCGTTCGCAAATGAGTCTGTATCGATACTGTAGTTTCCATCACTGCGCGCGGCCGGCATCTCCCTTTCAAGCATCTTTACGACTGTTCCAAAATACGAATCGAGCGCATCCTTCATTGCTTGGCTCAGCCGCGGGGGATGACCAAGTTGGTCGATATCCGCATCAATTCTTTCAAGATCGACTTCAACCCTACCCTGGAAGCGATCCATTTCTGCGAACTCAGCTGCTGTAAGCGGCCGCCTTGTACTAACCGCGGGTGACAACTTACCTTGACGACTGCCGGCCGAAATTCGCAAATCTTGCGCAGTCCGCGCTACATTCAGCAAGACCGTTAGAGACGCGTCAGCAACGGTCACCCTATTTTCTAGCCGATTTAGGACCGGTTCTATGATCTGAATGACTTGAGCAAGTCCGGGTAAGAAATCCTTCAGCACGGATTGATCGCGCGCCGCTAGGGAATACTTCACGGCCCTGTCCGACTTCGAATACACTTCTGCAAGCCTGCCGGCGGCTTTCCTCAGTTCTTCGTTGATCGCGGCGCCATCGCTTAGGTTGGCAAGCAGCTTATGCGCTTTTGCAAAGGCCGCGTCGGTCGCTTGACGGGTCTTCCCTATGCTTTCCAGTTGAGCAGACGTGGCCGGCTGTTCTTGAAAAAGCGGCACAAGGTAGGGAGCTCGGCTTCCCGCGACTTGCTGGCCAATGGCAAGGACTCCGCCGAAAGCTTCGACCGTCTTGATGGCCTCCGATTTATCGCCGACCGTTCTCGCCTGCGGTACAAGCACTTGTGCTCCGAGAACGACTGCAAAGGTTGTTACCGAGAGCATTGAGACTGCAAAAAGCCGACCGATCTTCATACTTCCGACTCCGCCGAAAATGGGTCGGATCAAACTATACAAGACAGCCTAAGGCGAACTTAACGCAATATTTCTTGCGTTATATTCGGAACCGATGAGGCGGTGGCATAGCGTTGGCCAATCTATCCGATAGCATTCAAAGCTGCGTCCAACATATAGCGCGTCAGCTATATCAACTATACAGTTACTGATTGACAGCGCTCGACGCAGGACCGGCTAACGAGACTCCAAAAGGGGCATCGTCAAACTCTATTCGGTGTCCGCACACGTACATAGAAGACACCCCCGCGCGCGCCGTTTTGTCGTCGGATGGCTTCAAAAACACTAAAAAGCAGCGCATCGTTCAAGGACTGAAGATGAGAGCTCTAAATTGACAGGATGTGCTCAATGACTCGGCTCGTATTCCGCTCAGAAATCCCCGCGATATTGATACGCCCCCAAGCGGGAATGTATATTCCGTGCTGAGATCTCAGCTTCGATACTTGCTCGGCTGAAATCGGCAACATGGAGAATAACCCGTCTTGGCCAGCTATCGACTGAAGGTGCGGCCATCGCGATCCCAGCCCCTCCGAAAGGTGGAATCGAAGCAAACAACAGCCGCGTTCGCATAGCGTCCAATTCGCGCTCCCAGCTACTCCTCAAGTCGGGATTGTCTAGGATCTTCGCGACAACAGCGCCACCATGATCTGGAGGCATCGAGTAGGTCGCTCGCGCAATTGAGGTCAGATTTGAGCGAACCGTGTCGACTTGTTGCCTGGACAAAGCCAGGGCATAGAGCGCTCCAGTACGTTTGCGGTAAAGTCCAAAATTTTTTGACGCCGAAACTGCGATGAATGCTTCCGGAACGGAAGCTAGCAGCAACCGAATTCCAGCGCAGTCCTCCAGCAGTCCCCTTCCAAGACCTAGGTAGGCCAAGTCGACCAACGGAAAAAGCTCACGATTGACAAGCAAATCAGTGAGCAGCTTCCATTGCTCACTATCGAGGGATGCTCCGGTCGGATTGTGGCAGCAGCCGTGGATCAGCACTGCACTTCCTCGAGCGGCCCCGGACAGCACATTCATCATCTGATCGAATCCAACCAGTTGACGTTCTACCTGGAAATAGGGGTAAGTGATTGTTTGAAGCCCCGCGGCCTCGAATATCGAGGCGTGATTCGGCCATGTAGGCAAGCCAAGGTAGATCGTTGTACATTGCGAGCGTCGCAAGACATCCGCTGCAACTCGAAGGGCGCCTGAACCACCTGGTGTTTGTAGACCGCAAATTGGCTCCGATCTCTCTTCACCGCTGATCAAGCTCCATAAGTGGCGCAAGTAGGATTCATTCCCCTCAGGCCCGATATAGCTCTTAGTCAACTGTTCTTCGCAGAGTTGGCGCTCAGCCTCTTTTACAGCCCGAAACACCGGCGTCGCGCCGAACGGATCGCGGTAAACGCCGACACCAAGATCGACTTTGTCCACGCGAGAATCGGACGCGAATTGGCCGATCAACGACAGAAGAGGATCCGGCGATTGCAATGCGAGTGACTTGAACATTCGATGCGGGACCAGTCTATGCGTTCTCTACGGCCCGAGCGTCCAGCGAGGACTTCCCAGAAGCACTTTTGGTGTGAGAGACTTCGTGGCGGCTGACCTTGATTCTTTTCATGCACAGAACCGAAACAATTCCGAGCCCGGCTAACATGGAGAGGAACATCCCCGGTGCCGCCCTATTGCCGGTGACGTCAGAGATTGCTGACACGATAAGTGGCGTGAACCCACCGACAATCGCTGCAGAAAGATTGCTGAGAACGTTCGCGAGGAAAGCTCCAGTATTGACACAAAAAATCATGATTCCGCAGGCCAACCCTGCCCTGTTCGGCGAGGTCTCCACGACATAAGTAATGGCGCCGGGGAGCTCGCCGCCGACACAGCATCCTTGAACAAAACGTAGGACAGCGAATAGCACGGCCGCGCTGGCCCCGATTGTAGCGTATCCGGGCATAGCAGCCATCGCCAAGGTCGCGACAGTCATAACAATCAGCGAGATCATAAATGCGCGGCGTCTTCCAAATCGGTCGCCAATGTGACTGAGGACCACTCCACCGAGTGGTCTTTGAGAGGTATCCAATGGCGAAGACTGCGAAGGCTGCCACAAGCGAAGCTGCGGGATCGGAGGACGGAAAGAATGTTTGACCGATATACTTCGCGAATATCCTGTAGATGATGAAATCGTAAAATTCGAGTCCGCCGCCCAAACTTGCGAGCGAGATCGTTTTCCAGTCCAGCGCACCGGCATTGATCCCAACGTGTCTTGATGGCTGCATTAGCAAGATCTCGTCTTTCCTTGCTGTCTACACGGGGTCGTAGAATTCAAATCGTCAACTTGCTTGAGGCTTCGGCAACTGCTTGCGCTCGCCTCGAGCGAACGAAAGCCATATCGGTGGTCAGTCGCTGAACAACCTCGGTAGGCGCGGTTCGTTGGGACCCCGCTTGGAATGGTGGCTGCGGCGCATACTCCAGAAGTAGCTGGATGCGTTCAGCGACGCCGATGCCCTCTATTTCGGCGACGACCTGCAGAGCCATGTCTATTCCGGCTGTTACTCCGCCGGACGAGAACAGATTTCCATCGATCGTCATACGGTCCTCGGACGGGGTGGCACCGAATGATGTGAGGAAGTGCAGAGCCTGCCAATGGCAACTCGAGCGCTTCCCTTTCAACAAGCCAGCGGCGCCCAAAAGCAGAGCCCCGTACAAATCGCAAAAATGTAACGAGCCGAGCGGCCCTGTGCGGCAACAAATTCGATAAGCTTCACAGTCGCATTCAATTCTCCGATTAACGGCAATGCTACATACAGCCGGGCGAGATATTCATCAGCGTAACAATGCCACGGTTCAATGGTCCGCGCTCTCCATACACGCAACTCAGGCGTCTCCAGATAGGTCCGTCGCCAACGAAACGTCTCTGGTCGCTCGACTTCAAGTCGCAGCTCCGACGACATTGACCGGAGCACGCGACATGCCTCATCGAATGAACCCATCTGCTCGTGAGAATCATTATGCATCTGCATCCATACTCCCACGTTTACAGCTTACCCACGGCGAACGGGAGCGTCCGCCGCACTTTCGTCTGCGTGCTCAGGCTTCCAATTGCTTGCCGATCGGCAGCGCGCGGATGCGCTTGCCGGTCGCGGCGAAGATCGCGTTCATCAGCGCTGGAGCGAACGGAGGCACGCCGGGCTCGCCGACGCCGCTCGGCGGCGTGTCCGGTCCGGGCGGCACGATATGGACGTTGGTCACCAGCGGAGCCTCATCGATCCTGACGACCTGGAAGTCGTCAAAATTCTTCTGCTCCACCTTGCCGTCCTTGAAGGTCACCGCGCCATATTTGGCGAGACTCAGGCCCATGATCGCGGCGCCCTCGATCTGCGACTGGATACGCTCGGGGTTGACGTAGGTGCCGCAGTCGATGGCGGTTTCGACCCGCGGTATCGTCAGCTTGCCCTTCTCGTCGACGGCGACCTCGACGATAGTGGCGATATAGCTGACGAAGCTGCGGTGCACGGCAATGCCGAGGCCGTGTCCCTTCGGAACCTGACGGCCCCATTCGCCCTTCTCGGCGACCAGCTCGACCACCTTGCGCAGGCGCGCGGTGTCGATCGGGTAGCTGTCATAGGGCTCGCCATAGTTCCAGAGGTCCTTGACGTTGGGCTTGACGATGCGAGGGGTACCTATCAACGCAAGGAGCGTCTCCTTCTGGTCGCGCCCGGTCGCATTTGCGATCTCGCCGACCATCGACTGCACCGCGAAGGCGCGTGGGATGTTCGAGACCGAACGGAACCAGCCGATGCGGGTAAACGCCGCGGCTTCCGGATTCTCGCAGGAGATGTTGGCGATCTCGAACGGCATGTCGACGAGACCCATGCCGAGTTCGGACGGAGCCGCGTGCTTGGCGCCTGCCGCGAAGGTCGAGGCGATGGTCGGCGCCACGCTGCGGTGGCGCCAGGCGATCACCTTGCCGTCCTTGTCCAGACCCGCCTCGATCCGCTCCGCCGAGACGGTGTGCAGGAAGTCGTGATGGAGGTCATCCTCACGCGTCCATTGCACCTTGACCGGCGTGCCGAGCTCCTTCGACAGCAGCGCGGCCTCGAGCGCAAAGTCGCATTTCGACTTGCGGCCGAAGCCGCCGCCGAGCAGCGTGACATTGACGGTGACATTGCCCTCGGGGATGCCGAGCGTCTTGGCGACGTCCTCGCGCGTGCCGCCGGGGCTCTGCACCGGCGCCCAGATCTCCGCCTTGTCGCCCTTGACGTCGGCAACCGCGACCGGCGGCTCCATGCTGACATGGGCGAGGTGGGGCAGATAATACTCGCCGACCACGACCTTGGCGGCGGCCTTCAGCGCGGCGTCCGCGTCGCCCTCCTGGCGGACGACAAGGCCCGGCTTGCGCGAGGCCTCCTCGAGCTCCTTGCGATAGGCGACGGAGTCGTACTTGCCGTTGGCGCCGTCATCCCAGACGAGCTTCAGCGCGTCGCGGCCCTTGATCGCAGCACCGGTGTTGCGGGCGATCACGGCAACGCCGCCTAGCGGCTGGAATTTCGAGGGCCACGGCCAGCCTTGAACCTTCATCACCTTCTCGACGCCGGGCACTTTCAGCGCCGCGTCCGGATCGAACGAGGTGAGCTTGCCGCCGGTCACCGGCGGGCGCGCGATCACCGCGTATTTCATATTGGGCAGTCGCACGTCGGCGCCGTAACGCGCCTTGCCGGTGGTGATGTCGTGGAGATCGACGATGCTGACCTGGCCCTTGCCGAGATAGCGGAAGTCCTTGGGGTCTTTCAGCTTGAGCCCTTCGATCGCAGGCACCGATTCCTTGGCGGCGTCAGCCGCGAGCTCGCCGAAGCCGAGCTTGCGTCCGCTCGCGCCATGGACGACCTCGTGATTGACCGCCTTCACTTCGGTGGCTGCCACGTTCCAGCGCTTGGCCGCGGCCTGCTCCAGCATGGTGCGCGCGGAGGCGCCGATCTGGCGCATCGGGATCAGATAGTGGCGCGTGCTGCGCGAGCCGTCGGTGTCCTGGTTGCCGAACTTGACCTCGTCGCCGTGAGCCTGTGCCACTTTGACCTTGGACCAGTCGGCCTCCATCTCCTCGGCGACGATCAGCGGCAGGCTGGTGCGCACGCCGGTGCCCATTTCTGAGCGGTGGGCGACAATGGTGACGGTGCCGTCGGGCGCCACCGCGACGAACACGCGCGGATCGACGACGACGCCATGCGGCATCTTGCCGGCGCCGGTCTCATAGGCAAAGGCCTGACGCGTCATCACGGGAGCGGCGAGCACGAAGCTGCCGGTGACGCCAAGACCCTTCAGGATGCTGCGGCGCGAGACCTTCTCGACCTTCAGGTTCTTTTCGAAGCCACGAAGCTTCCGCGGATTGTCGATGAAATTCATGTCACACTCCCGTCGATGCGAGGTGGACGGCGTTCTCGATGCGCTGGTAGCAGCCGCAGCGGCAGATGTTGCCCGACATCGCCTCGCGGATCTGGTCGTGCGACGGCTTGGGGTTCTCCATCAGGAGCGCCGCCGCCTGCATGATCTGGCCGGCCTGGCAGAAGCCGCATTGGGGAACATTGACCTGGCGCCAGGCCTTCTGGACGGGATGATCGCCTTCAGGATGCAGCCCCTCGATTGTGGTGACTTCGCGCCCCGCCACGTCGTTGATCGAGGTAATGCAGGAGCGGACCGCCTCCTTGTCGACGATGACGGTGCAGGCGCCGCACAGGGCTTGGCCACAGCCGAATTTGGTGCCGGTCAGCCCGGCTTCGTCGCGCAGGAACCAGAGTAGCGGGAGATCCGGGTCGCCGTCCCAGCTCTGTTCCTGGCCGTTGATCTTCACCTTGATCATGATCGTCCCTCGCTCTTCATAAGCATCCCAATTTTACGTTTCCGCCGAAGTCGGTCGGCGCGGCTGCGGCATCGCAACCTATAGTGCCCCGCCGGTAGATCCCGGCGGGGGCTGGTATGCGACTGATCCCGCTATCGTCGATAGACGATTCAGAATTCGGCGGCACCTCTAGTGCTTTTCCGTGTCACCTAATTCTGATTTAGGGTGCTAGACAGAGAGTATGCGCTCGATGACGCGACCCATACTTTGCTCAGATAGCCCCGCGATATTGATCCGTCCCGACGCCGGCATGAATATGGCATGCTCCGACCTCAGTTTCAGCACTTGGTCAGCCGAAAGCGGCAATAGAGAGAACAACCCGTCGTGGTCGGCTATCGATCGCAGATGCGGCCATCGCGATTGCAACCCCTCCGACAGGTTGGTTCTCAGCAACAACAGCCGCTTTCTCATGGTCTCCAGTTCGTTCACCCAGCTGCGCCTCAGGTCAGGGTCGCCGAGGATCTTCGCGACAACAGCTGCGCCATGATCAGGAGGCATTGAGTAACTTGATCGCGCAACTGAGGTCAGGTTTGAACGAACTGCGTCGACTTGCTGTTCGGAATAACCAAAAGCATAGAGTGCGCCAGTACGTTCGCGATAAAGTCCGAAATTTTTCGACGCCGAAACTGCGACGAAAGCTTCTGGAACGCGGCTCAGCAGCAACCGAACGCCCAGGCTATCCTCCCGTAATCCCCTTCCAAGACCTTGATAGGCTAGATCCACTAAGGGAAAGAGACCGCGTTCGACAATTAAATCTGCGAGCAACCTCCACTGGTCCATATCAAGCGACGCTCCGGTCGGATTATGGCAACAACCGTGAATCAATATGGCACTTCCCTGAGCTGCCCCTGAGAGCACACTCATCATCTGATCGAATGCAATCGATTGGCTTTCAACCTGGAAATAGCTGTAAGTGACCGTCCGAAGCCCCGCAGCCTCGAATATCGCAGCGTGATTTGGCCATGTGGGCAAGCCAAGATAGATCGTCGTACATTGCGAGCGCCGCAAGACATCAGCGGCAATTCGAAGGGCTCCAGAACCGCCAAGTGTCTGAAGACCGCAAATGAGCCCCGATCCATTTTCACCTCTGATCAAGTCCCAGAGGCTGACCAAGTAAGATTCATTCCCTTCAGGCCCGATATAGCTCTTCGTCAATTGCTCTTTACAAAGTTGGCGCTCAGCATGCTTCACAGCTTGAAACACCGGCGTATGGCCAGATTGATCGCGGTACACGCCGACACCGAGATCGACTTTGTCCACGCGCGTGTTGGTACCGAACTGCTTGATCAACGACAGAAGAGGATCGGGCGTTTGGGGGATGAGTGAATTGAACATTCGATATCTCTCGGCAGACCTGCTTATGCGTTCTCGACAGCACGAGCTGCCAGCGGAGAATTTGCTTGAGGAACTTCTCCCTGAGCGATTCCGTGACGTCCGACCGCCGCCGTCCTCAGACATAGAGCCGAAACAATTCCGAGTCCCGCAAGCGAAGACAGGAATATGCCTGGCGCGGCTCTGTTGCCCGTCATTTCAGAGATGATCGACACGATGAGCGGGGTGAACCCACCGACAATGGCCGCGGAGAGATTGTACGAGATCGCAAGCCCGCTGAATCGCAGACGATCAGGAAATAATTCCGCCGATATTGCGCCAAATGTTCCCGAAACAAGCGCGCAGGTGGCGGCGAACATCGCAAGAAACCCGAAGAGACTAATGGAGTGCGCAAGCAGGGAAACGTAAAACGGGTATGCACCAACAGCAATTCCAATTGTACCTGCCAAATACAGATGACGTCGAGACATGAAATCGCTGAGATAGCCGATGACGATAATCCCCAATGATAGAAAGCCGATCGAGTAGCTGATCGCATTGGCAGCGAGCCGGCTGTCGTAACCTGCGACTTGTGAGAGATAAGGCGCCATCGCTACGTTCAGCGTCGCGATCAGCGCCTGATTGATGCTGATGATTCCCACGCCGATCAGCACCGGGATCCAATGATTTCGCAAGACGTCGACCGCCGGAAGGCGAGCGATTTTTGCCGCTTCGAGGGAGCGAAATACCTGGGTCTCATGCAAAGAGCTGCGAAGTCGATAGCCAATGATGCCAAGAAGCCCTCCCACCAGAAAGGCGATACGCCATCCATACTCTTGCACAGCTTCGGGGGAAAGAATCCCATGCAGTACCGAGCTGACGCCGTTCGCCAGGAAAGCTCCGGTGTTGACGCAGAAAATCATAATCCCGCAGGCCAACCCCGCCCTCTTCGGCGCGGTTTCCACTACATAGGTGATGGCGCCCGGCAGTTCGCCACCGACACAGCAGCCTTGAATGAAGCGCAGGATCGCAAACAGAACTGCCGCGCTCGCGCCGATTGTTGCATAGCCCGGCATAGCGGCCATCACTAGCGTCGCGGCCGTCATGACGATCAATGAGATCATGAACGCGCGCCGTCTGCCGAATCGATCGCCGATATGACTGAGGATGATTCCGCCGAGCGGTCGTGAAAGATATCCGACCGCGAATATAGCGAAAGCCGCCACGAGCGAGACAGCGGGATCGGACGACGGAAAGAACGTTTGGCCAATATACTTCGCAAAGATTCCGTAGACTATGAAATCGTAGAATTCAAGACCGCCACCCAGACTCGCGAGCGAGATCGTCTTCAAATCCAGAACTCTTCGTCCCAACTTCGACGTGTTTTGATGACTGATCTGGCAAGGCCATATCTCCTCTTTGCTGTGCAACCGAGGTTATTGGAGAGAAATTCAATTCATCAATTTGCTCGAGGCTTTTGCGACGGCTTCCGCTCGTCTCGAACGGATGGGAGTCATGTCGGCCGTCAACCGCTCAAGCACTTTGGGCGGCGCGGATTTGGGAGAGCCTGCGTGAAATGGTGGCTGGGGCGCATATTCAAGAAGCAGTTGGATGCGCTCGGCAACCTCGACGCCCTCTATTTCGGCTACGACCTGTAGCGCCATATCTATTCCTGCGGTCACTCCGCCCGATGAGAACAGATTGCCATCGATCGTCATACGGTCCTCGGACGGGGTGGCACCGAATGATGTGAGGAAGTGCAGAGCCTGCCAATGGCAACTCGAGCGCTTCCCTTTCAACAAGCCAGCGGCGCCCAAAAGCAAAGACCCCGTACAAATCGCAAAAATGTAACGAGCCGAGCGGCCCTGTGCGGCAACAAATTCGATAAGCTCCTGGTTAAGCATGGCGGCATCTACGCCGGGACCGCCCGGAACAACGAGAAGGTCATACCGAACGAGATCCTTGAAGGTCGCAGTCGGCTGCAGGGTAAATCCCCTGGCGGAGGCGACCGGAGCGAGTGAAGAACTGACAAGATCGACCCGCCAGTTTGGTACCGAGCTGAGAACCTCAAGAGGCCCAGTAAGGTCGAGTTGGGTGATCTCTTTGAACATCACCATGCCGACGGTGAAAGGGGGCGCGGGCATCGAAGCTTCTCCAGTTGCCAAGAGCGCGCTCAAATATATAGATAGTTGGATGGCAGAAATGACAAACTCCCCCCTTAACGCGCCACAGCGCACGAAACGAGTGGTCTTTCTGGCCTATCACGACCACCAACCGCTGGACCTTGTCGGCCCTCTTCAAGTCTTTGCGCTCGCAAATCGTGAGCAGGCCTCAATGGCCTACGACATCATGGTTGCGGCTGAGCAAGCAGGTCCCGTGCGCGGTGCTTCTGGTCCCACGTTGCTCGTGGAGAATGGTCTTGACGTCTTGGACGGAGCAGACACTGTCTTGGTGCCGGGCGGACCAGGGGTTACAGCTGCTTCGCTCAACACAACACTAATTAATGCGATACGCCGAAACATACGTACCGTAAGGCGCTTGTGTTCAGTTTGCACTGGCGCATTTCTGCTTGCCGAGGCTGGCGCACTAGACGGAAGAAAGGCCACGACACACTGGCAAAGTTGCTCAGAACTATCTCGCCGCTACCCTGATATCGAGGTGCATAATTCCCCGATCTTCGTCCATGATCGCGGAGTCTGGACGTCAGCAGGCGTTACTGCCGGCATCGATATGGCGCTTGCGCTGGTAGAGCTTGACTACGGCTACGATTTAGCTGCTCGCATATCGAAAAACATGGTGGTCTACCTGCGCCGCCCTGGAGGACAAGCCCAGTTTAGTGAACCGTTGATCCTCCAGTCGCACGCCCAATCTGGGGGTTACTCCCCTCTAATCGAGGCGATATCGTCTTCACTAAGAAAAAATTGGTCAATTGAAAACCTTGCCTCCGCAGCGGGGCAATCGCCGCGAACATTCCAACGTCGCTTTAGCGCGGCAATGGGAAGACCGGCAAAAGCTGTAGTCGAATCAATTCGCGTCTCTCGCGCGAAATTGCTTATGGAGACAACAAAAACAAGGCCCTCAGCAATTGCATATCGGTGCGGCTTTGGATCCGAGGAGCAAATGAGACGAGCGTTTCACAGACAATTGGGCCTAGCTCCGAGCTCATTTAGATCGTTCTTCGGAAAATAGTGACGAATGTTGCCTTTCCCGGTAAACAGAATACGACAGTTCGTTCATCTACAACCAGCGATCCATCGGGAACGCGACGATTTGGTGCCGTACGGTTTGCATCAGAGTACGTGCCAAACGGATCAAGGTCTGGTTTCGGATCAGGAGCACCCGGGAGCGAAGCTAGTCATCGGAGACATACCTACACCGCGGCGAGACTCACAAGCGCTCTGGTTGTCGATTGTTGGTGACGGTCACGATCGCTCGTATAGATCGACGTGGCAGTGATCTTCTGAAAAGAACTTGGCTCGTGAGTTTTTCACGAGCCAAGCAGTCGGGGAGAAATATCAGAACGCGACCTTGATGCCGCCATTCACGCCGTAGAAATTGCCGTCATTGCGCGCAAAGGTCGAGTAAGCGTTGATTTGACCGCTGACATTGCCCCAGAGTGTGCCCGCGATACCGGCAACAACCTTGCCATACGTCTGGTTGGTGGCGTTGATGGGCGTCATCACCGGCAGCAGCAAGGTGGTTGATTGAGTGGTGGTGATGATGCGGCCGTCACCAAGAAAGTCGTGCTCGGCGGTAACGTTGACAAAGGGGCTATAGAGAGCGCCCTTCATCGTGAACGGCAATCGCAGCTGGACGCCTGCGCTTCCCGTCAAGCTGTCAATGTTCTGGGCATTGACGATCTGCGTCACCAGAATATCGCCGGTTTCCGTGTAACCGCCGATCGATCCATGCGTATAGTTGAGGCCACCGATCGGTCCGACGCGTACTTGGGCCACATCGAATAAATAGCCTGCCTTGGCAGCGATCGTAAATAGATCGGCGTTCGTGCTTCCGTTGATCGTGTCAATGATGCCGGCGCGGTCCGTGTGCATGATCTGCCGGCCATAGGCCACGAGCGTGTCGGCAAACCAGTTGCGCGTCGTGTACGAGCTGTATCCAGCGAATTGCAGCGCATCAATGTTCAGATGGGCATTCTGGGTAGAGAAATTCACATTGGGTCGCGCGTAGCTGAATATGCCGCCCAGCTTCCAGTCCGGACGCACCAGATATTCGACACCGACGGTACCACCGAAGCTGTTGTAGTTCGCGCCCGCGGCGAATAGCTGACCATCGAGATTGCCGCCGCCGTAGTTCAACTCACCATAGGCCGACCAACGCTTCTCTGGTGGAAGCACGACGGGGAAAGGCTTTGGTCGGCATTTTCATGTCGGCGGCGTATGCGTCAAATGCGCTGCCGGCCCCGTAAGCGCTAAAGTTGCGATATGCATCGAGACGGCCGAACGCCGATTCCGCAAAGTTATTTGCGGTCGCAAGAACGAGGCTACCCTGCTGTGCAACGATGGTCGGCGCGTCGATCTGGTTCTGCATATATCGAGCGATGAGCCCGAACCCAGCCTCGGTATAGTGCAAGCCGTCCGGGCGGAATGCCGCATTGGCACAGGTAGCGGCAAGGCAACCAAACCCGTACTGAGCCAAACCAGCCGGCGTGTTTAGGCGCTGCTCTAGGATTCGGAGGTCGAACAGGAAGACGCGGGTGCCCGATAAAGCAAACGGCCGCAAATCATTCTGGAGCGCATCGAACGCTGCATTGTAGTAGGCATGGAAGCTTGCTTGAAAGGCCGGGGTCCCAAAAGGACTTGGAGCCTGACCGACGGGTTTGAGAGCGACGTCGCCCGGCGCTAACCAGGCAATCGTCTTCAAACCTGCGTTCACGAGTTTCTGCAAATTTGCGGCGTCGCGCGCGGCTTCGTTTTGAGCGTCCACGACGGGATTGCCGGTATCAAAGGCGGTTGGAACGTGGGTAACATTCTGAACTAAGGCAGAGTTGAGGCCGTCATTGCCAATGAACTGCACCGCGACGAGATCGCTCGGACCAAACCGTCCGCCTGAGTTAATGAACGCGTTGACCTGGGCTGTTTCGCTCAGACCATTCGAACCCGAATATGCGGTCGCCCCAGAGATCGCATAGTCGAAGGCGGCAGAGTTGGGAATTCCGTATAGCTGTTGGAGCTTGTACGAGAAGGGAACGATTTGTGTTGCATCGCTGGGCGGATTCGCCGGGAACGGATTCTGGCGCGGATAGGGACAGTTTGCGAAGCCGTTAGCGTTGAAGCAGCTCACATTCCCGCGGTCCGCGTAGCTTTCACCGAAAACGGTGATGCTGGTGAACTTCGTCTGGGCGTTTGCGCCTTCGGCGCTACAGCAAAACAGGATCGCAGCTGTCGACATTAAGCCACGCCACGAGGCAGCAAATCCGACTTTCATCATCCCCTCCCGGTTTTGGTGGTCTTTCAGCCACTTGGCTTAAGAGCATATGACAATTGTTGTCGTTGACAATCGTTGTTTGTATAAACAAAAGCAATTTCAACGAATGATGCCATTTCGCAACACTCTCTGTTTTCATGAGGCATTTCTTGAGGATGTAGGATGGCAAGCAGCGCGCTCGGTCGCGTTGCCGGAGATGCTCTAGGAATTGCGTTGACCGCAAGATTTGTCGTGGGCATCGCAACTTCCGCGCCGCGCGAGCGCACGAGCTTTCTGAAGGCATCGAAAGTGGAAAGCGCTCCCGATCCTGCTGTTCAAGAACATTGTCAACGGCTTGTCGGATCTGCCGAGCTGTTGGACAAAGCCAGCTACAGGATGCCGACTCAGTCAGGCGGCGCTGGGATCATAGGAAGCAAAAGATGGCTCGGACGACTGGGGCCACTGTAAATCGAGGTCGTGCCGCCAAAGATTGTGGCGGCGCGATCAACCGGATCATCATGCAGCCAAGGGCCGGAACCTCGATATGGCAGGGAGCTCGCAGGATCGACCGCTCGCGCGAAATCGACGCCACGAAGATCGAGCGCCAGCCGATAGCCGGCCGGCAGGACGATGCAGGTTGGCCAGATTTCGATGTCAAGCTCGTAGACCTCGTTAGGAACGAGCGGCTGCTTCTCGTCGTGCGTATGAAACGGCCGGTGAGGCAGCGAGCGCTGCGGACAAAGCTTGCGGTGCGAGGCCCGAAGCCAGCCTTGAGCCAAAGGCGTGTGAGGGTCCACAGTGCCTTCGAACTCTACTTCGCGGCCGTCAGGTGAATACGCGATCATGGTGACGAATAGATCAGCATCCACGGTCGAGGACGAGATAAATAGCTTGAGCGCGAGGGGTCCAGTGATCTCTGTCGATTCCGTTAGGGGTGCCGAAATAAATCTTATTCCATCGCCCAGGGCGTCGAAGCTGTTGGAACCAGCGGCGTGCGGCACTTCCCAGTGAAGCGTCGCCGACGCCGCTTCTAGGAAGATAGATCGCCATTGCGTACGGGCGAGCGGCCAATCGTTCTCTTTGCGTAGTTCAACATCGCGGCAAAACGGGCGCCGGATGTTAAGAAGCACTCGCGACTCCTGCTCCCATCCATTATCGATGCCTTTCAAATAGTAGTCCAGAAATCGCTTCTGCAACTCCATACCGTAAGGGAGATAGAACCACTCTTCGTGACGGCCTGGATGCACCTCAAGCCATTTTTGCTTCGCTGCCGCATTGACAAAAGCCTCGAAATTGCCTCGAGGGTGCAGGCCGAATCCCGCCCAATTGGCCGAACTCAAAAAAGGCGTAATGACTTTCGACCAGTCGGGCGAGCGCGACGCGTACCATTCGTCATTGAGTTCGCGCGCTCTCACGTTGTCGAGCGTGTGGACTCGGTTATCTGCGCGTTCTCGGTCGGATAGCGCGACAGGACCGGAACTCCGCTCACCGGTCCACGGGTCCACGGGTGCCATAGTATTGCCGTGCTGCACAGCGAGAATCTGACGCGGATACCAGGTCTCGAGAAACTTGTTCGAGAGAATGCCCCCATGTCTGAAAAAGTCTCGGTAAGAGTCGGCGGCGCCTTCCCACGGAATCAAGGCAGCGAGATGCGGCGGCTGCAGCGCCGCCACATGCCATTGATTGATAGCATAGTAGGAGATGCCATTCAGGCCGACCTTTCCGTTCGACCACGAACGCGTACCGGCCCATTCAATCGCATGAAAATAATCAAGCGTCTCTCGCGGCGAGAGGATGTCGAGTAGTCCGGCGGTGCGCGCTGCGCCACGGGAATCCACTCGAACCACGGCGTAGCCCCAGGGAACCCAAATTTCAGGGTCCACAGTTTCCCAAGTTAGCAATGCGCGCCGCGATCCGTCCAGCAGGCCTGGATGCTTGTGGGTCAACCACTGCCAACTCGCCTTGTAGTGATCCTGATATCGCACGCCCTTCCCGTAAGGGCCAAGAGTCATGATGACGGGAACGGGATCGGCACCGTCGGGTCGAAAGACGTCAGCATAGAGGACGAGTCCGTCATCGACGACGATCTCCACGTTGCGCTCGATGATCACGTTTGTGCCTTTGGTTGATGCGACCGATTGTTGAACGGCGACTCAGTTCGTCTCAATACCCGATGCCTTCACCAATGCGCGCCACTGTTCGACGAGCGCGACATAGGTGGAGCTGAGCATCTCGGCTGGCGTGCTCGTGGGCGCCACGCCCAGTGCAAGAATACGCTCCCGCAGTTGCGGGTCGGCAAGCGCCAAGGACAAGCCGTCGCCCAGCTTCTTTGCGATATCGCCCGGCGTGGCCGACGGCGCCACAAAAATCTGGAATCCTCGCGCGTTGGAAAACCCTTTAAGCCCCTGCGCACTCAGGCTCGGCCATCCCGGATAAGCCGCGGTCCCGCTTGGGCTGGTGACGCCGATCAGCGTGACCTGTTCCTGATCCACGTAGGGCTTTGCTGATACCAGGATGCCGAGATCGATTTCTCCGGCCATCATCGCCTGAACGACGTCGGCTTCATTCTTGTAAGGCACATGCACCATGTCTACGCCGTTCTCTTTCTTGAGAACTTCACCGAACAAGTGGCCAGCCGAGCCATGCCCGAACGTTCCATATGTCAGTTTGCCAGGGTGATCTGTGGCATAGGTAAGCAGTTCTTTGACGTTCTTGACCGGCAGTTTCTTGGAAGCGATCAAGGCAAGCTGTGTTTCGCCGACGTGAGCGATCGGAATGAAATCCTTTCCGGAATCATAGGGTGGCTTACCTATCAAGGCTTCTGCTGCGCCGTGAGAAGTTCCGTTTGCCAGCATGATGGTGTAACCATCGGGTGTGGCGCGACGGACGTACGAGCCCGCAATGATGCCGCTGGCGCCTGGCTTGTTCTCGATCACGAAAGTAGCGCCGATCAATCCTCTGGCCTTGTCGCAGACGAGCCGAGCAAGAGTGTCGCTCAATCCTCCAGCACCGCTGGGGACGACTACGGTAATTGGTCGCGTCGGATAGGTTTGCGCGCGCGTTTCCGAGCCGGGTACAGCGAGCCCGCACAATATGCCCAAACCGAGCGAAAAATCGCGCCTCGAAAGACACATGGCGTTTCCCTTTGTTGTGCCGGTAGCCCAGCGGTCAGTCCCGGCGACACGCCACTTCTGATTTAAGTAGCCTAACTCTGAGCTTGCTATCTGCATAATTGAGTATTTCAATGCTAATCATGCCAAAACGCGATAGCTGACTGATGCGCGACCTCGATCTGGAATCCTTGCGTTGTCTCCTGGAGACGATCCGCCGCGGTTCGCTTTCTTCAGCGTCCCGGTCGCTCCGCTTAGCCCAGCCGGCGCTCACCCGGCGGATCCAACTCCTCGAGGCACAACTGGGTGACCGCCTACTTCATCGCCACCGACGTGGCGTTGAGCCAACTGAGAGCGGTCGACTAGTCCTGCACCGCGGCGAGGAAATACTGCGCATGTCCCAGGAACTGATCGATGAGATCAGGTCGGCTGCCGGAAAGCCGGCGGGCCTCGTGCGGTTTGGTTTTCCGCCATCGGTTGGAACGCTATTTGTCGGCCGAATTCTCGCGGAATGCATTGCTCGCTACCCAAGCGTCAAACTGCATCTCGTAGAGAACGTTTCACCGACAGTGCGGGAGGGGCTAATAAATGGCAGCCTAGATATGGCCATCATGAGCTGTAAGGCCAGCCACAACGATCTCAGGGTCATTCCATTATTCCACGAGCAACTCTGGCTCTTCGCTTCGCGGGAGCTGTGGAGTTTGAAGGATAATCCGGTGCCGTTGAGCCGACTGGAGAAGCTTCCCGTCATCATGGCGAGTTTTCTCCTGAAGCATCTTGAGCCTAAAGTTCCGCTTCAGGTAATTGCTGCCATAGACGCCTTACCCCTTGCGCGGGAAGCCCTCTTCGCTCGAGCAGGCTACGGCATCTTTCCGTATTCAGCATTGAGCCGAGAGTTATCCCACAAGGAGCTTAAAGGAGCACCGATCGAAGGGCTGACGGTGTCACGGGGGTTGTTCTTCCGCAAAAACAGGATGTTTTCGAACGCCATGCGTCTCTTGCAGGACTTGATCGAACAGCAGGTCACAACGATCAAAAAAGAACGGTCCAAAATATTTCTCGGAATCGATGGCGATGACTACATCGTGTAACGACGTTAGGCACCGGCCCCAGACTTCAAAGCTCGATATGGTCGCTCGGCGCGATTCGTGTAGCGATACGGAGAATAGCATCAAAGCAGAGGCCGACGAAATGATACTATCTTTCTGCAGTCGCACCTTTCTTTCGCGATGATCGCGACAAGATCAGCCAACGCTCCGTATGGATCGGCCGTGTCGTCGCTGGTGACGGTTCGTGACCGGCTTGGACGCAGTACCCTGTGTTGACGGCAATCAACAGATTGACCAAGGGACGATTAACTTGGCGGTCTCTTGGCTAGCGCGCCGTCGGTATCGCAGTTTCGTCTGGCAATGTTGCATTCGACAACGAGATGAGCGAGCCTGCTTCCGCAATGCGGAAGAACTTGAAGGCGGAACGAAAGGAGAAGTTGCGTGTCGAACCAAGCGGCCCATGTAGGGAAAGTATCGGGTCCGAAAGGGGCCGCAAGACGTAAGCGGAAGCCCCGAGCCGATAAACCGGATCCTGAAATCGGTCTCGATGGTCTCACCAGCCATGTTGGCTATGCGGTACGCCGTTTCCAAGTTTGGGTCTTTCAAGATTTCATCAAGACGCTCGCCCCTGTCGATATCAGGCCGGCACAGTATTCGGTAATGGCCGTGATCGACGCTAATCCTGGGCTCACTCAGATGGCTGTATCCGAGCGTTTGGGAGTTGAGCGGGCCCGCCTCGTACACCTTCTTGACAGCCTTGAACGCCGCAACTTCGTGAAACGGGCTCCGTCGAAGACAGACCGGCGCAGCCATGCGCTGCACTTAACAGCAGCGGGCGAGGTGTCATTGCGGCACTTCAAGCTGCTTGCAGCAGAACACGAGCGGCACGTGATAGAGAAGATCGGGAAGGAGAACCGGGACCAACTGCTTCGGATTTTGGAACCGTTCCGATAACGGCGTTCGAAGGCCGCCGGCTGCTTGCCGGTTATGCGGGCTTGTTTAGTTGGGTTTGGTCACGAGGGGACATCCGCCGTCGGCCAGCGGCCGGAATGCCTTATCCGCCGGAACAGTTCCAACAATCTTGAACACATCCCATTCGCCTTTCGACTCTGCCGGGGTTTTCACCTGCATGAGATACATTGCGTGAACGGCGCGGCCGTCTTGCCGCACTTCTCCCTTTCCAAACAGGGGATCATCGATCGGAAGCGATTTCATAGCGGACACCACCGCTCGGCCATCCAAGGCCGCACCGACTTTTTCTACCGCCCTGAGATAGTGCATCACGCCCGAATAGACACCTGCCTGCATATGATTAGGCATGCCGCGCTTGGGCTCACGCTCCTGATATCGCCTCGACCAATCCCGCGTCGCGTCATTCATATCCCAATAGAAAGCATTCATGGCAGTCAGGCCCTGCGCCGCCTTCAGGCCCAGTGACGTCACGCTCTGCAAATCGAAGATGAGCGCCACCAATCGCTGCTTTTGCCCCATGTTGAATTCGGCTGCCTGCTTGATCGCTGTGACGGTGTCGCCGCCCGCATTTGCAAGTGCCACAACCTCAGCATTCGATCCTTGTGCTTGGAGCAGAAACGAGGCGAAATCGCTGGAGTTGAGCGGATGCCGGACCGATCCGAGAACCTTGCCGCCATCCGCACTAATCTCATCAGTCGCTTGCTTTTCCAAGTCGTGTCCAAACGCATAGTCCGCCGTAACGAAGAACCACGTATTTCCTCCCTGCGCCACGATCCCACGGGCGAGTCCGTGTCCAAGTGCCCAAGTGTCGTAAGTCCAATGTACGGTATTCGGTGAACACCTGTCGCCCGTAAGCGCGGCCGTTCCAGCCCCCGAACCAATGATGACCTTGTTTTTTTCCCGAGCTATCTCTGCAACGGCGAGGGCGACCGCCGAATTCGGTAGATCGACGATGACATCGACGCCTTCAGTGTCGAACCAGCGCCTGGCGATTACTGCGCCCACATCCGGCTTATTTTGATGATCTGCCGAAAGTATCTCGACCTGCAACTTTGAGTTCTTCATGAAATCTTCAGCCGCAAGCTTCGCAGCAACGATCGAACCCGCGCCTTGGAAATCCGCATAGACGCTCGACATGTCGTTGAGCACGCCGATCCGGATCTTACCATCGGCTTCAGCACGACCGGGTAGCAAATTCACAAACAACGTCAGGGCAAACAGAACGCCGTATCGTAGCGGTTTCATTCGGTCCTCCCTCGCGAGCCGCATTTCGCACCTCTCATAGGCTTCTCACCCTTCGTTTTTTAACAACAATTGTTGTTGTTGACAACAATATAGTCAAGCATAACCAACGAATGCATTGCAAAACATTTGAAGCGATCAAGCTGCTAGGCTTGGCTTGTGACTGTAACCCGGTTCAAGTCTGTGACGGACAATGCGCCCATGCCGTCTAAGGTCAAGAGCACACGACATGCTTGGGGTTGAACCTCAACCTTGCCGGCGCGTTCGCTTGCAGTTAGCAAGCCGCACGCAACACGATGGGCTGTATCGATTGCAACAACCGAGGTTGTCAGAGTTGACGAGTAGCTTGCGCGCGTAGTTCGCGAAGGCTGGACGCAACAGTGAGGCGATCCAGATGCTCGAGCACCATCGCGTTGATGCTTTCGGCGATAGCCTCGAAGTGGGTCGTAATATTAGAGCTGATAAAACAGCGGTTGGGCACACCTGGACGCGAGGCCCAAAGTTTTTTGTCTTCAATCACGGCCTCGTAAATATCTCGCAGAGTTATGTCCTCGGCGGCTCGGGCAAGGCGCAGTCCGCCATTTTGTCCAATAGCCGAGGCCAGAATCCCTGCGAGGCCAAGTGGCCGAATTAGTCTCCTGACAAAACTGGGATTGGCGCCCAGCCCTTCGGCCAACGTCCGGCTTGTCGCTCTAACACCATCCTCGGTTGCGGCAGCCACCATTAACACCGCCTGCAGTGCCGTTGGAAAGCGAACGTCAATCACCGTCACCTCCTCTAGATCGTAATGGTTACAGTAATTATTGCATTTCAGCGAAGCTAACTGTATTAATCATTGTTACTTTTTGCGACGAACGCAAGAATCGTTTTTTGTTGGAGACCCAAATGCTTGAGGCCGTTGGCGAATCTATTAATCGACCACAAGCGCCGTGGGCGGCAATCCTAGCCATCGCAACTGGCGCCTTCGCCTTGGTTACGAGCGAACTTCTTCCCGTCGGCCTGCTACCGGGAATCTCTCATGATATGGCAGTAACTGAAGGCGTTGCAGGTTTCATGGTGATGGTGCCTGGCCTCGTTGCTGCGATAGCTGCTTTGTTGACCTTGGAGGTAGCAAGGGATTTCGATCGAAGACTCGTTATGTGCGCCTTGCTAGTGTTGCTCGCTGCCTCAAATGCCGTCGTGGCAATTTCAGAAAGCTATCTGTTTCTGATTGTGGGGCGGATTTTGCTTGGAGTTGCGATTGGCGCTTTTTGGACTGTTGGCGCATCACTTGGTCCGAGATTGCGATCCGGTGATGAAGGAAAATCGGCGACCAACATAATCTTCAGTGGGATCTCGCTCGGCACTGTCGCCGGAGTACCGGCGGGCGCCGTGATTGGCGCGTTGGTCGGTTGGCGGCAGGCGTTTTGGCTATGCGCCGCGCTCGCTCTAACCGTCACACTTGCGTTGACCTTCCTCATGCCATCGGTTCGTCCCAAAACGGCAACGGGCCTTCGCATTTTACCCACTCTGATACGGCGGTCTCGTATTCGCATCGGAATCGCCGCACTGATTTTTGGTATCGGGGGGCAGTTCTCTGCATATACGTATATAGCTCCTTTCTTGAGCAGTTTCTCCGGAGTGGGAGCCGATAGCATAGGCGAGGTGCTGCTTGCTTACGGAGTGGCCGCCTTTTTGGGTAACCTCGCTGGGGGCTGGGCGGCGGCAAAAGCTGTGAGAACTACGCTTGTCATTGTGCCGTTCGTGCTCGGCTGTGCAATCGCGTTGCTGTGCCTAGCCAACACGAATTCGACAATCGCAATAGGTTGCGTGGTACTTTGGGGTTTCAGTTATGGAGCGATGCCGGTTGCAATGCTCAATTGGATGCTTGCTGCGTAAGCATGCGGCGTAGGCCGCGGGCGGGCTGGTTTGTCCGGTTAGCGGCTAAACCTCGGGCTTTTCGGCCTTCGGCTTAACGATCGCCGCGAGTACCTGGCGGCGTTCTTCAATAATCCAAGGAGCGTCCTTGTGGATTGCGATCAGCTCTTTGAGGTTCTCGATCCCGTCATCGGTGAACGCCATCACCCCGTCTTCACCGACGCCGACGACCCATAGCTGGCCATCCTCGGTGTCCATTTCTTCGGCGACCTCGAACAGCCATTCCCCGTCTTCGCCGAGCATCTCAGCAACATGGCTGAGAGTGAACACGTGGCTAACCTTGTTGACGTGTCCCATCAAGCCGCCTGTGCCGCAAGGCCTTGCTGTTGCGCTGTCTTCCAGTTCCAGGGCAGCAGCTCATCGAGCCTGTGGGCGGAGTGGGTGGCGATGCGAGCGAGTACATCGGCGAGCCAGGCCTGAGGATCGACGTCGTTCATCTTGGCAGAGACGATGAGGCTATACATGGCGGCGGCTCGGCGCCCTCCGCGGTCGGACCCACAGAATAACCACGACTTTCTGCCCAATGCGATGCCGCGCAGCGCTCTTTCGGCTGCATTGTTCGAGAGGCAGACGCGGCCATCGTCGAGGAAGCGGGTGAAGGAGGTCCAGCGCTTGAACATGTAGTTCATGGCCTTGGCCAGATCGTGACCGCGGGTGAGCTTGGCGCACTGCTCGCGCATATAGGCTTCCAGATCGGCGACCAGCGGCGCGCTCTGCGCCTGGCGAACAGCTCTTCGGTGATCGGCGCTTTGGCCATTGATAGAGCGCTCTATCTCGAACAGAGCGTCGATGCGGCGCACGATCTCCATGGCGACGGGCGAGATGACGATCTCCTGCTTTCCGGCCGCTTTGCGCCGCGCGTTCTCCTCAAGATCCGCCATGGCGAAGAACGGCCGCCGGGCATGGACCCAACAGGCCGCTTCCCTGATAGGCCCAGGACTTCGCTGGGGCTCGTAGAGTTTGGTGTATCCACCGAAGGCGTCGGCCTGCAGGATGCCGCTATAGTTGGTCAGATGCGCCTGCGGATGCTCGCCCCTTCGATCGCGCGAGTAATAAAACATTGCTGCCGGCGGATCTGAGCCGCCGAAGGGGCGGTCGTCCTTCACATAGACCCAGCATCGAGCGACATCGCACTTGCCCAAGGCCAACACGGGCACGGTGGTGTCGTCGCCGTGGAGGCGTTCAGCTGCCATGACGTGGGCTTCCAACAGGCGCGATAGCGGCTCCAATACCGTGCAGCAAGCCCCAACAGCGTCGGCTGCGGTCGACAGACTGACGGGCACGCCCTCCAGCGCGTAACGCTCAGTCTGCCGGTTCAGAGGCTGATGCTGGCCGAACTTCTCATAGAGGAGCATGGCCAGCAGGCTCGGCCCCGCCCATCCTCGCGGAATCACATGGAATGGCGCCGGTGCCTGACTGATTTTCTCGCAGTCCCGGCAGGTGAACTTTTCCCGCACCGTCTCGACCACTTTCCACTGGCGCGGTATTGATTCCAGGGTCCGGGTCACATCCTCACCAAGCTTGCGCAGGCGATTGCCGCCGCAGCATTCACACGTCGTTGGCGAATCGATCACCACGCGCTCGCGGGGAAGATGATCAGGGAAGGTATTGCGTTCGGGACGCGTGCGCGTAAATCCGCGCACGGTCGTTGTCCTGGCGACAGCTCTCTCGGCCGCAAGCTCGTCTTCGGTGGCGCTGGATTCCAGCTCTTCAAACGTAAGCGCTAACTGGTCGATCAGACGAGACGAGCGTTCTGATCTTTGCCCGTGGACCTGGCGCTCAAGCTTGGCGATCCGCAGCTTCTGGCGGGCAATCAGCGCACTGTCTTCCGACGCCTTGGCACGGGCGACCGCAAGCTCCGCTGCAATATCCAGAGCCTTCGCGCGTTCGCTCGCCAACGCCTCTTTCAGAGCGGCTATGTCTTCGGGAAGAGCGTCGCGAGGCGTGTCCATGCAACCAGAGAATCACAAATTCAGTGCTTTGTGGTGCCCCAAAATGCGCATGATCTCATATTTTATTTCGCTCAGCCGGCGCTCTGCGGTCGCCATGTTAGTTGCGGATTCCTCCAGTCGATCCCTTCCAGCATATAAGCCATCTGAGCCGCTGAGATCGATACCGCATCTCCCGACGTCGCAGGCCAGATAAACTTGCCGCGGTCCAAGCGCTTGGCATACAGCGACATGCCTAACCCGTCGTGCCAAAGAATCTTGAGCAGATCACCGCGGCGGCCGCGGAAGATGTAGAGATCCCCCGCATGCGGGTCACGCTTCAAACTCTCCTGGACCGCGAGCGCCAGGCTTTGCATGCCGCGGCGCATGTCTGTGTGACCGGTGGCAATCCAGACCCTGACGTTGCTTGGGATCGGAATCATCACCGCCTCAGAAGCTCGAGGACCCGCTGCAGTGCTTCAGTGTCCACGTCACGGTCAACGCGGACCCGACAGCCGCTAAGCTCGATCTCGATTATGCCTACCTTCGCGCGCTCTTTAGCCGGCGATGGCCTTGTCTGCGCGACCACGGCCGATGCCGGAGTTGGTGTCGAAGTGATCTCCACAGGAACAAGCAATGGCGCTGCATCCCCGCCCAGCCGACCCTCGCGCGCCAACCGTCGCCACGTGAACAACTGGCTCGTGGACAACCCGTTGCGCCGCGCCGTCGCCGACACCAACCGGGAACCATCATAACTCTCAGCAACGATCCGCTGCTTCTCGTCCACTGTCCAACGACGGCGGGCGCCAGTCGAAACTACTTCCAATCGGGAGACCTTCGAAATAGGCGTATGGTCAGTCATACGCCTATGTCTTCATCCTCCGTCCTCAGCGCGCAAGGCGGCCCTCGCCGGAGCGATACCTTGCTGCCGCACCCGATCACCTTGAAGGCGCCTCCGCGATCCAAGTTACGACGGCACAGGTGGCAATCGGCAGCGGTGCGTTTTTCGGTGGACTACTCGTAGATCGCGCCGGCGTTGTCAGTGCTATGTGGCTTGGGGCGGCCACGACACTAACGATGGCCATGCTGATACTGATGTTGGGACGCCGTCACATGACGTAATGAGTCCCGTCGCTGCGACCAATCGGCACATTCAGAACCAGTGTCGGGGTAACAGAACGCCATAACATTGCGGGTTCATTCGGTCGCAAAACTCTCATTAGGCTTCTTCATCGCTGTTTTTTACAGTTGTGTCTCCCACCACAATTTAGTCGGGATTTGACGCATTGCAAAACAGTAGGGCTAGCGAGCTACTAGGCCCGGCTTCCCGGACCCGCTTCGAAACTTCTTGAGGCCATCAAAAAGTGCAGCGCGGCAGCCTACTCGTCGATTGCTTGAATGATTATTGCATTTTCTGGGCAGTTCGCCTGCGCAACGAAGGCTTTCTCGGTGGTTTCAGCCAATATCGGTCCCATCGCAACTTCCCGAGCGCTCCCGTATTCGTCGAGTTCAAAAAGCTCGGGTGCAAGCGCGCTGCAGCGCGCGTGTCCCTGGCATTTCTCCCGATCTACCCGCAAAATGACTCCGTTCGTGCTCTTGTGCAGATTTGGCTCGGCACCCTTCAAAAGGGCCTCAACCTGTCTCTTGATGTTTGCAAGTCCAATGCGCGCTTCATCGTCCATTCGAGTGATCTGCTCTTCTGTGGGCATTATCGGTCGAGCCGGATTACTCAAATGTCGCGTGTAACGGGTGCCATCCGCGGCCTTTTCAAAGGTGTAGCGGATCACGATCGGACCGATAAACCCGGTATCGGCTTGGACGGCCCATTGGGTCGGACGATCGGACTCGATCACCGTCCAATTCAAAATGATGTCACCGCGCTGAATGCGCCACTCCTCACGAAAACTTTCGCCGCGTGAAAGCGCACGGTCGGGGCTGTCGATCTTGTGGGACGCAGCCAGCCATTTCGGCCAGGAATTCGGATTGCAGACGTAGTCGAAAACCAGTTCCCTCGGCGCCCTGATTGTAATTCCATGCTGTCGATTGAAATGCATTTTAAAGCCTCATATATTTCGGACATCTTTTGCAGAGCAGACATGCTCACTGAGAACTACGGGCAGTCGCCTGGGGCCGCGCACCGTGCCTTGCGACCAAGTCATCGGGCGCGATGGATCAAGCGAAAACTCGGGAATTCGCTTCAACCACTCCTGAAGGGCTACTCGCAATTCCAACCGCGCCAGATTTGAGCCTATGCACCGATGAATGCCCAGACCAAACGCAACGTGCGGATTGTCCCTCCGATCGATGATAACCTCGTCCGGATTGACAAATTTCGACGGATCCCGGTTCGCTGCAGGAAATGACAGCAGCGTCATTTCTCCTTTTCGCATCGGACAATTGTTGAGTATCGTGTCTTCGGCGATCTCGCGCGCCATTGTTACCGGCGCGTAAGCCCTCAAAAACTCCTCAACAGCAACCGGAATAAGCTCCGGTTCAATCACAAGGCGCTTGCGGTCTGATGGATGCGTTGCCAAGTGCCAGATTGACGAGCCGATCGCGCTCCAGGTCGTATCGATGCCGGCAATCAGAAGCAGGCGTAGTGCGCCAAGAACCGCTTGGTCGGAGAATGGCTCACCGTTTGGAAGTCGAGCCTTGATCAGAAACGAGACCAGGTCTTCTCCAGGACTTTCTCGTCGTTGCTTGATTTGTTCCGCGAAGTAGACGGCTATCTCGTTTTCCGCAGCTTTTAGAACAGCCTCATTTGTTATCCCCTCCTGAAGCGCCATTGTGATCCATCTACGAAATCGATCACCATCTTCCGCAGGAATGCCGAGCATGTGGGCGATGAGGAGCACCGGGACGTGCTGGGCGTAATCCGCCGCGGCATCGCAGGATTCGCTCTTAAGAAACCCGTCGATCAGATCATTACAAATTGCCTTTGCCTGCGGTTCCAGCTTGGCAACCGCTTGTGGCGTGAATGGAGGGATCAAGGTCATCCGCATCGGGCGGTGTTCGGGCGGATCTGACGTGATGGGAGGCGAGTTGACGCGATATTCGCCATCGCGGACCACGACCCGACGAGATGAAAAACGCGATGGCTCGTAAGCGATCTCCCGGATGTCGTTATAGCGACTCGGAAAATAGACGCCACGGTACCGCGGAGTATGCGCGATCGGGCAGCGCTCACGCAGCGCGCGCCAGATCGGATAAGGATCGTCGACCCACGCGGGATCAAGATGATCCCAATCGGACTCCCAATCCGTCACTGGATCACCTGGCATTTCCTGCTCCATTTCCTTGCCAAAGCAGAGTTAATGCCATATATGACTCATATATGAGCGCTCGTCCAGCATCAAAAATGCCCCAAGCTGACCAGTCCAGCTTGACCGCGCAAGCCTATGCGCGGCTCGAGGAAATGATCGCGACGCTGAAACTGGCGCCCGGAAGTCTTATTTCGGAAGCAGACTTGTGTAGCCGCCTTCGACTAGGCCGCACGCCAGTCCGTGAGGCCATGCAACGGCTTGCACGCGACGGACTGCTGCAAATATTGCCGCATCGCGGATGCATCGTTTCAGAATGCCGGCTGGAGGAAGAACTAAACGTAATAGAAGCTCGCCGTCCCCTTGAGCTTCTCATTGTGCGAACTGCCGCCATGAGGGCGGATCAAGAACAGCGCCTAGAGCTTGGCAACATCGCGGAGGAGATGACCAAGACGTTGGCAAGAAACGATTTCGATGCGTTCGCCCGGCTCGACGCGGAACTCAATGAACTGTGCATGGCGGCATGTCGAAACAAGACGGCGGTATCAATGATGCGGCTCATCGCCACTCAAAACCGTAGGTTCTGGTTCGTTCACCACAAGCGTTCCTTACCCCAAGAAGGGGTTGAGGCTCATATCGAAATAGCTCGAGCGATTTCGATTGGGGACGCCGACGCTGCCGCCCTCGCAGCCGATCGTCTGCTTCGCTATGTCGAAGATTTGGCGCTTCGAGCTGTGATACCTGGTAGGCGCCTAGGCGCTTGAGTTAGCGGCGGCCAAGGCCTCCGCTCTGTCTGGTCGCGATTGAGGCCGGATCGCTGATAGAGGCCTCAGGCTCCGTCAATCTCAAAAGCAGCAAAATCACGTTCAGTTGCGACTAACGCTAAAGCTCGTCTCTCAAGGCTCCATAAAAGCCAGTGACGATTTGACATCGGCTTTCGGCTGAGAGACCGACTCGCGCGACCGGACGCTCCGAGACAGCCTGAGCGTTGGTAAGTCTAATAAATCAATCAAGGCGCAGCCCTCGCATGATACATACTTGCATGTTCAGGTATTCACATTTAGCGCCACAGGCATGAGATCCGCCGGCTGCTTTCGTGTCTCAAGGTACATTTCAAACCAGTTAGAAAATTCGACTGTCAAATGATCGATGTGCCCCTTCACCATTTCTGCAGGAGCGCCAGCTGGCCAATGTATCGCGAGGCGAGCGTCAAAGCCTGGGTTGGTATCACGAAACTCGTGAAGTAGATATCCTAGCACCTGGCCTGCTTGGGATTCGATCCTTGCCATCAGACGGTGGGGCATGTCCGGCTGAAGAGGAACCGGTGACTCGCTCCAATCTTGCAGAGGTTTCAAATGTAGAAGTTCTGGTCCGTGACAGTGACCGGTGACTTCCAGAACGCCCACCCTGCCATCTGGGATCAAGAGCACGCCTAGATGCTCTGGGTGGGCTCTCAACATCGCAGGCGTATTCGCTTGCAAGTAGCCGGTCAGATACCATTCGATGAACTCGGCCCCGCTTCCTTCTTCTATGTGGGCTAAAGCCACGGATTCCGCAAATCCAACACCCTCGCTCCAAGCTATTAGCTGGCTCTCGCTCGTTGCAACTTCGTTCCGGAACAGCTCTTTCATTTTCGCTGCATCCAACTTCCGGGCAAGCAATGCCATCATCTGCCGCGCCCTGCGCACCTCCATCTTAAGAACCGTCTCGCGGCTCAATGGCTCGCCACGATTAAAAAATATCACTCGCTGCATCCGGCCCCCCTCGAAGTGCGCTCTTGATTGACGAACATGCGTTTCCTGACCGGCAACCTGCAACAGTCCATTTGCTAATGCAAGTTATACTGCGATAATAAATGCCACTTCTATTGCTTTAAGAGGCTTGATATGAAGGGGAGCACAGTTGGTCGGATCCCTGCGCGGCGACCAGGTGGTCGTAGCACGCGGGTTCGCAATGCCGTCGTCGACGCGACCGTCGCGGAACTGCAGGAACACGGGTACGAGAAGCTGAATATCAGCGCTGTAGCTGTTCGAGCTGGCGTACATGAGACTTCAATCTACCGCCGCTGGAAGTCACGCGAAGGTCTGGTAACTGAAGCCACATTCGCTCTTTTTGCGGAAAAGATTATCGTACCGGATCGGGGATCACTTCCGGAAGACCTAATCGGACTGCTAGTAGCTGCCGGACGGCATCTCAGTAGTCCACTCGGTCACGCAGCCATTCAGTTCGGCCTTGCTGTAAGAAACGATCCTTTCGTCACGAAAGCAATGCACCAACAGTGGACACTGCGTTTCCAAAAGTTGAACCAATTGTTCGATCGTGCTGTAGCGCGGGGCGAATGGCCTGCGAATACTGACCCCTGGCCTCTCATGCAAGGCTTGCTCGGCGCAGTGTATCTCCGGGTTCTGGTGCTTCGCGAGCCAGTGACTTCACGTCACCTGCGTCCTCTGATTCTAGGGTTACTGATGCGAACCCAAGCCCCGCCAGATGCTAGACGCGATAGGCGGTCAAAGTCCGCGACGAAGAAACGGTGAAACTTCGCTTCGGCATAGCGAGAGCCGACGGATATGCGACGCTCGCGCAGGCAGTCGCATACACTCGCAAATAAGCCATGCCTTTCCATCGACACTAGCCTCGATAGACGGGAGAAGCAGGACTCGACCGATCGCAGACGGACGGCTCGACAACAATGAAAGCTTGCAGTTAAGAGCTTCCCGGACAATCCGTCGCGTTTCGACCTTTGCTCCCCTGGCACGGGTCTGAACTCGCACAAATGCATTCCTATTGCTTGCTCACCAGCGGACAGTTGCCCTCGCCTTCTGGACGAAACGCCTGTTCACCCGGGATGGTCGCAACAATTTTCAGCAAGTCCCACTTCGACGTCGACTCTTCAGGCTTCTTCACTTCAAGCAAGTACAACGGATGGATCTTGCGTCCATCGAGCCTGATGATGCCTTCGCCGAAAAGGGCGTCCTTGGTTGGCATGGCCTTCATCGCCTTTACAACGGCCTTGCCGTCTGCAGTGTCTCCAACCCTATCAACGGCCTTCAGATAGTGGATCACGGAAGCATATACGCCGGCTTGCATCTCGTTTGGATAATTATTGCGAGGGTGACGTTCCGCGAAACGCTTCGCAAAGGCACGAGTCTCATCGTTCATATTCCAGTAGAATGGGTTCATGATCTGTGTGCCCTGCGCCAGTTTGAGCCCTAGCGATGGGATGCCGTTGATTCCCAATAGGGGGGCTACAATCTTCTGCCTGGTGGTCAAGCCAAATTCGACCGCCTGCTTCATCGAGGTCGTAGTGTCGTCTCCCGCGTTCGCGATTCCGACTATATCCGCACCGGACGATTGGGCTTGCAGCAGAAAAGATGCATAGTCGGCCGTCCCAAGCGGATGGCGAACCGATCCAAGAACCTCTCCACCTGCGTCTCTTACACCGTCCGCGGCCTGCTTTTCCAAGTCATGGCCAAGCGCATAATCCACCGTCAAAAAGAACCACTTCTTGCCACCGCGTGCCACGATCAGTTTGCCGATTCCTCTCCCATAGGCGTAGGTATCATACGTCCAGTGAACGGTGTTGGGCGTGCATTTCGCCCCGGTTAGCAGCGCCGTCCCTGCTCCCGAGGCCACAAACACCTTGTTCTTCTGCTCGGTGATGTTAGCTACCGCGAGTGCAATGGCCGAGTTCGGCACGTCAAAGATCGCCGCGACGCCCTTGCTTTCGTACCAGCGCCTAGCGATCGTCATGCCGGTATCGGTCTTGTTCTGGTGATCGGCGGAAACGACCTCGAGCCGCTTTCCAGCGACCTTCCCGCCATAATCCTCAACCGCCATTTGGGCGGCGATCACCGAACCGATACCTTGATATTCCGCGAAGACACCGGATTGATCATTCAAAACACCGATCCGCACATGATCTTGTGCATTCTGCGCAACAGCATGAGACAAGGTGCCGACCAACGTAGCCAGCACGAGACAAAGCCTAAAGTTCATAGTTCCCTCCCCTCACGAAATGATACTTGACCCTAACGACTCGTTTGACGCGGACATCCCTACGGCGACCGCACTCCATCAATTCTTGGTTCTCTCCGGCGTCGATGGCTAGTGCGGACCTTTCATGGAGGGCTTTCCAACCGAACCCAAATTACGGCCAGCGCACCGAGCGCGGTCACGCCACCAACATAGAATTGCCCAGCCTGAAGAGAGGCTGTGACTACGGAAAGATACCCAACGACCGGCTGGCTGACGAAGGCACCGAAGCCACCGACAGTCGAAACTGCGGCAATACCGACTGCCGCCGATGTCGGTGTAAACACCAGCGATGGCAACGACCAGAACGGCCCCGTTGCACCGAAAACCCCTGCCGTGGCGAGACACATCGAAATCACGCAGAGCGGCACATCGGCAGCGAAGTAGACCGAGGCAAACCAACCTACACTGCTCACCAGCAAGGGAACGGCGACGTGATACCTGCGCTCCCAGGTTCGATCCGAACTGCGGGCCACCAGGTACTGCACACATGCTGCAATCGCGAACGGAAGGATGGAGGTTGCTCCCACCGCGAGCACGGACACTATTCCGGCATGGTGCAAGATGCTCGGGAGCCAGTAGAAGACTGCGCCCACGTTGGACAATAGCGCGATCGAACCGATGCACAGCGCAAGAAAGCGGACGCTGACCAACATCTGATTCCACCGAATCGGACGGATCACCTTCGTGCAATGGCGCTCGGCCTCGAGATCCTCAGTGACCAGAGCGCGCTCCGCCGGCTCGAGCCACACCGCTTCGTCAGGCGAGTTGGGCAACATTCGGAAGGCGACGATAGCCACAACGATGCAGGGGAGACCTTCCAGGAGAAAGAGCCATTGCCAGCCCGATAGCCCAAGGACCTTATCCATCGCACCCATGATCGTGACCGAGATCGCACTCCCGATGATGCCTGAGACTGCGAGGGACGACATGAATAGCGCCGTGATCCGGGCGCGGCGCTCCGCCGGCGTCCAAGTGGACAAATAGTAGAGGACCCCAGGAAAGAAGCCTGCCTCCGCAACGCCGAGGAGAAATCGCAGGCTGTAAAAATGCCAGTAGCTGGACATTAGTGCCAGCGCACTGCAACAAAGCCCCCACGTCAACATGATCCGCAACAAAGTTGCACGGAAGCCGATCCGGGTAAGCAATACATTACTTGGCACTTCGAACAACAGGTATCCCAGAAAAAAAATGCCGCTTCCAAACCCAAACACAGCATCGTCGAAGTTCAGTTCCTTTGAGAATTGCAGCTTTCCGAATGCAACGTTCGTACGATCGAGGACCGCCAGCAAATAGCAAAGCATCAAGATTGGTATGAGGCGTTGCGATATCTTCGCGTAGACGCGGACCCTCAATTGCTCTCTATTGCGTACCAGCATGTATCGCCCCGTGTGCGCATCAGCGGCTGCCCTTTGGTTGGGAGTGGCTGCCGCGGCGGTCTTCCGCCGCGGGCCCAACCTTGTCAAACCGCCGTACAGAACGTTCGGCCGCGAGCCTGGACCACCTCCGTCTCGACGAAGTCCCGAATGAGTCCCGCGATTTTCTTCGATCCTTCGTAAGGGGCCATATGGCCAAGCCCCTCGACCTCAACGAAGCGCGCTTGCTGCATGAGCGCTGCCATGGCCGGCATTGTGCGGCCGGACGGATCGTGGCTTCCGCGTAGCAGAAGCGATGGTGTTTTGATATGCTTGAGAAGATCTCCATAGTAGACTCCAGCAATGGCCTCCCAGCTCCAGGCAAAGGCAATGGGATCTATACCCAACAGCCAACTGCGGACCTCAGCCACTGAATTTGGATTCTGCGCGAAGAATCCCGGCGCGAACCAGCGGTTCATAGTGCTTTCGAGGAGCGGCTCCATTCCCAGCCGCGTCTCGGCAGCACGTTTCAGGAGTGTGTCTCGCGATTCGTCGGTCTGCACGTGCGTCGTCCCGGTGAGGACGGCGCCGGCAAACAACTCGGGCGCCCGCAGCAGAGCACCCTGAGCGACCATGCCCCCAAAGGAGCAGCCCACCAAGATCACATCGTCGAGCTGCTGGGCTCGCAGCATCTCGATCACATCGTCCGCCAGATCGTCCAGAGTAAACCGGCGAAGGGGTGTATCACTCCCACCGTGCCCGCGAAGATCGATCGCTATGCAGCGGTATTCTCGCTCTAGCTCTCGCATCATGGGAGCCCAGAACGACGCCCCCGTACCAATTGGATGCAATAGCACCATCACCCGTCCGGTACCGCTGGTCTGATATCCAATGGCAAGACCGTTCGACAAACGAATTTGCATTTCTTCTTCCTTATCCCTAAGACCAAGAACCTAGGATGCTGCGTTTGCAAACGGCAGCACGAGCCCTCGACACGTTCCAAACTCGAGCGGAACGAATCCTGCGCGCTCGCAGCTGGCACTCATGATCACTTCGTCGCCGTCCTCCAGAAACGAGCGCTGCTCGCCATTCGGCAGACAAACAGGCTCCCGGCCACGTTTCGTTAGCTCGAGCAAACAGCCCATCGCATTGGTTCCCTCGTTGGAAATGGTCCCCGAGGCCAGGATGTCACCAGGACGCAGCTTGCACCCATTGCTCGCGTGGTGTGTTGCGATCTGGCCAATAGTGAAGACCTGCTCGCGAAACGTCGCGCGACTCAACCGAAAAGGCGGATCGTCCTGCCGCCTCATGCGTTCGGTACGAAGCGCCACCTCGATCCAGATATCGATGGCGCCGTTGACACGATTCTTTTCGCCGTCCAGGTAAGCGAGCAGCGTCGGCGCTTCATCCGGTCGAACGTGCGGATAGCGAAAGGGCGCTAGAGCATCCATGGTGACGACCCAAGGCGAGATTGTCGTCAAGAAATTCTTGCAAAGAAGCGGCCCTGACCCAAGCTTCTCCCAAGGCTGAGTGTCCCTCGCGCTCCAATCGTTGAGGATCGTGACGCCGAACAGATGGTCCTCGATCCGCTCGATCGGCACCGGTTGGTGCAGCTCGTTACCGGAGCCGACGAAGAAAGCCAACTCGCCCTCGTAGTCAAGCATCGCAGTGGGCTGGAATCGCGGAGGTCCCTCGCCGCTCGGGGTCTGGACGCGCGGCCGGCGCAACGACGTACCCGATATGGCAACTGTGGAAGCCCTGCCATGATAGCCGATCGGCATATGCCAGAAACTGGGTGACAAGGGCTGACCCGGGCGATTTATCCGACCGCAGTTGATCGCATGGTGGTAGGACGTAAAAAAATCGCTGTAATCTCCGACCCGTGCCGGCATACGGAGCTCGACATCCGCAACCGGCAACAGCAGTGGCGACAAGCGGGAGCGATTCACGGTCCAGTTCTCAACGTCGGCAGCGAGCAATTTCGACAACCCGCGTCGAACATGCCGCCATGCTGAGCGCCCAGCAGCCATAAAATCATTCAGCGCGCATTCCGCGGATGGTTCGAACAGCGATGCGACATCGCGTCCGAGTTCCCCCGCGCTTGCGAGAGTGGAGAGATCGAGGACTTCGTCTCCGATCGCCACGACGCAGCGCCACACGCTTTCGCCGCGACTGCGGCCCACGCCATAAGGAAGGTTTTGAATCGGAAACGCGGAACCCGGCGTAGCCGACTCTACCCAGCTACGCCGCTTCGCATCATGGGTTTCATCGATCCCGTCGGGCGCCATCGTCATGTTGGTCCTCGCAGCGAACGATCCGCACCAACGTTGTTAGCGCTCAGCCGACCACTGTCCGTCTGCCGGACAAAGTCGCGGACATGATCGACAACGGCCCGTGGATTTTGCAGATGCAGGAAATGTCCGCCCTCGACCGCGCTGAAGCGGGCATTCGGTATCTGATTTGCGAGCTTGGCCACGTCAGCAGCGGTGCGAATGACGTCTCCGATCGCACCGAGCAACAGGACCGGACAATTGAGATTGCGGGGATCTCCTGCTAGCGGCAGCTGCGCCGGCACCTGTGACATCGCGCAAAAGCTCTCCGGATCATTGGCCAACCACCGAAGGCGATACTGGCCAAACCTTTCGCCATTTTCGCGAAACTCGGCAGGATACGATTTGCGCAAACTTTCGTCGACGACAGCCCGCATTCCTCCACGAAGGATCGTCTCGGCTCGTTCCTGCAACGTCAGAATAACCTGCGGAGATACGCGAACGGTTGGACTACCAAGGACCAAGCCAGCGACGCGTTCAGGATGGGCGAGAGCGAACGCAATGCATATGGCGGCGCCGAGCGCCACTCCAACGAGATAGATGCGCTCCGTTCCAAACTCACGTTCGGCTAGCAACTCAAGATCCCGTACTAGCTCACCAACTCCAATTCTGGTGACCCGTTCAGAGAGACCGCTGCCTCGCTGGTCGTAGCAAAGCACGCGATGATCGTCTCTAAGTTCCCTGGCCACATCGCCCCAACTTTCGATCGATCCGCCGATCTCATGCACAAGCACAATGCCAGGACGATCCGCATCCCCGGCCAAGCTGTAGCGAAGACTAACTCCGTTGATCTCAGCCCAGGCAACTCCTGGACTACAAGAAGAGAGCTCGCTCGACCGCAGCATCGTCAAGTCTCATTGCTTGATTATATCGCAGCATCACAAGACTTGACGAAATACGCGGAATACAGAGCAAGGCAGCTATAACACCTATACCGATCTTCAATATCAAACAGCTGCACATTGGCTTTCGGAATGACCCGGTGTAGCCGTAATGTGTCTCAGACAAGGAGCCACTGTATGAAGCCCGCTCCATTCCTTTATCATAACCCGGACACCGTTGCTGAAGCCCTGTCGTTGCTTAACTGCCTCGAGAACGCGCGTGCTCTAGCCGGTGGGCAGTCGCTTGTTTCGATGATGAACTTCCGCTTCGTGCAACCTGATCATCTTGTCGACCTCAAAAAGATTGATGAGCTCAAGAGAATTACATTTGACTCATCGCGCATTGCTTTCGGTGCAATGACGACACAGGCGGAGATCGAACACTCCAAGGACGTTGCTCGCCTCTGTCCCGTGCTACAAGAAGCTTTGCTCCATACCGGTCATCGTCAAACACGAAACAGAGGAACGATCGGCGGCTCGCTTTGTCATCTTGATCCGACCGCTGAATTGGTGGCCTGCGCGGCCTTACACGACGGTGCGACTTTCGTCGCTGCCAGCGAGCGTCACGGCGAACGACACATGGACTTTGCCGCCTTCGCAAAAGGTTACCTGGAAACTGGGCTTCGCCCGGACGAGCTTCTAGTGCGAGTCGAATTCCCCCTTTGGCCTGCCAATCACGGTTTCGCCTTCGAGGAAGTTGCGCGCCGACATGGTGACTTTGCAATCGTTGCGGTCGGTGCGCTTGTCGAACTTGCTCCCTCGCGCCACGTGATCCAACGCTGCGCTCTTGTGGCTGCCGGACTGAATTCAATTCCGATCCGGCTGACCGCGATCGAAAAATATCTGCAGGGACGACAACCGGACGATTCGTTGTTTGCCGACGCGGCGGGCCTAATCGAAATCGGAGATTGTCTTGCGGACGCTTACGTCAGCGACGCATATCGCCGTCGACTCGTCAAGGTCTTAAGCCGCCGAGCGGTTGCGATTGCGGTCGAACGAGCTCAACGAAGAAGCGTGCAATGAAGATCGAGCGTCTCCCCATATCCGTAACAGTGAATGGCGTAGCTCATTCGCGAGACGTCGAGCCGCGGCTCACACTCGCCGATTTCCTTCGGCATGAGCTCGCTCTGACTGGAACCCACGTTGGGTGCGAACATGGCGTATGCGGCGCGTGTACCGTTCTGGTGGATGGCAAGAGTGTCCGGTCTTGCCTTATGTTTGCAGTCCAGGCGAACGGTGAACTGGTAGAGACGGTGGAAGGTCTCGCGCCCGATGAGCAAACTTTGCATCCGCTGCAGCGCGCCTTCTCTGCCTACCACGCTCTTCAGTGCGGCTTTTGCACCAGCGGCCTGTTGATGACCATCATCGAGTTTTTGCGAACGACATCTACTCCCGATGAAGCGGCAGTGCGGGATACCCTTTCGGGTAACATCTGTCGCTGCACAGGCTATCAAGGCATTGTGGAAGCCGTCCTCGCGACAGCGCGTGGTGAATTCGATCAACCCCCGCGTGCAACGAAAGGATCGGCCTCGTGACTGGCAGTTGGCTTGGCAGGGCGGCGACGCGGCGCGAAGATGACGCCCTGCTTCGCGGCAAGGGACATTTCGTCGACGATATTCACTATCCCGGAACAGTTGAAGCAGCCTTCGTTCGCAGTCCGTTGGCGCACGCGCTTATTAAAAGTATCAATCTGGATCGCGCTCGAGTGCTGCCTGGGGTTCGCGGCGTCTTCACTCATCGAGACTTGCCGCGAGCGTTTCAGGGTCCCATCGAACTTCCCCCCGCCAATCCCGCTATTGAGCAGGTCTTCGCTCCGCTCGCGCTCGCGAGCGAAGAGGTCTGCTTTGTGGGCGAGACCGTCGCAATCGTTGTCGCAGACAATCGATACATCGCGGAAGATGCCGCCGCACTGGTCGAGGTGGACTATGATCCCTTACCGGCGATCGTCGATGCGCTCGACGCGCTTGCGCCGGATGCGCCAATGGCTCACACCGGCGCTTCAAGCAACGTGTTTGGACGCATGACGCTGCAAACCGGCCAGTTGGAGCAGGCGTTCACTGGCGCATACAGGACCTTCAAGGAACGCATCCACATTCACCGTGGCGGAGCATTTCCGATGGAGTGCCGGGGAGTAGTCGCTTTTTGGGACTTGCCCCTAGAAGCGTTGACACTGCACGTCAACACTCAGCTTCCCCACCGGTTGCAGCGCGCGTTCCTCGAAGCATTGCAATGCTCGGATCGACAGATTCGTATTGTCACGCCAGACATCGGGGGCGGCTTTGGCCCGAAGGCGCCTCCCTATCCGGAATACTTCGCGGTCGCAGCCGCGGCGCGGCTGCTCGATCGGCCCGTTAAGTGGATAGAGGACAGGCGCGAGAATTTCGTCGCGACATACCAGGAGCGCGATCAGTATTGGAATGTAGAAATCGCGGTCGAAGACGACGGTCGGATACGCGGCATTCGAGGATCTCTCGTTCACGAATCGGGTGCCTACATCCCCGCAGGCGTTCATACACCCTGGCTCTCCGCTATGACGCTGCCCAGTGCCTATGTCCTCCCGAACTATCGGATGGACGTGGTGCTCGCCATGACCAACAAGATTTCACAGGTCCCGGTGCGAGGGTCGGGACGGCCACAGGGCGTGTTTGTGATGGAGCGCCTGCTGGACCGTGTCGCGCGGGAGCTAAACCTGGATCGCGCCGAGGTTCGTCGACGAAACATGGTGCAGCCTGAGCAGATGCCCTACGACGTCGGCATCAAATTTCGCGACGGGACGCCGGTCAGGTATGATAGCGGCGACTATCCGCGTTGCCAGGCCAAAGCGCTTGAGCTGGCCGACTATGCCGGTTTCGAATCCCGGCGAACAGCCGCTCGCGAGCAAGGCCGATATCTGGGCATCGGGCTCGCCAACGGCGTCGAGAGCACGGGCCTCGGTCCGTACGAGGCCGCGATGATACGCATTGCGCCGAATGGCCGCATCTTGCTCGGGGTGGGAGGCTCCTCTCAAGGGCAGGGGCACGCCACGGCTTTGGCTCAGGTCGCGGCCGATCAGCTTGGCGTAAATATTGGTGACATAGATTACGTCTCGGGGGACACCGGTCTTGTGAGTATCGGTCATGGGACCTTTGGTGCCCGCATGGCCGTGACAGCCGGATCATCCGTGCATCTGGCAGCCGGCAAGATCGCTAGCAAGATTCGCGGCCTTGCCGCCTCTATGCTCGAGGTCCCAGAGTCCGAGATCGTGTTGCGCGGTGGGCGCGCCGAAGTCGCCACCCGCGAAGGTCCGAACAACACCGCCGGCCTGAGCCTCAGCTTTCGCGAAATCGCGCGCAAGGCCATCGGCATGCCCGGTGTTGCCATGTCGCCCGGTGCGACCCCAGGTCTAGAAGAGACTGCACACCACATGGTTGGACAAAACACCTATGCTAACGGCTGCCATGTCGTCGAGGCAGAGGTCGACATCAAGACCGGCCAGATCTGGCTGCGCCGTTACGTGGTCGTCCACGATTGCGGCAAATTGATCAATCCCCTCATTGTCGAGGGACAGATGCTTGGTGGCGTCGCGCATGCGATCGGCAATGCGTTACTCGAGAGAATGGTCTACGATTCCGAAGCCCAGCCGGTGAGCACGACGTTCGCCGAATATATGCTTCCGCTTGCGCCCGACGTCCCTCCGATCGAACTTGGCCATGTCGAGACGCCAAGCCCGCTCAATCCTCTGGGGGTCAAAGGCGCGGGCGAAGGCGGCACCATCGTCGGCATCGCGGCCATTGTGAGTGCCGTCAACGATGCCCTCGCTCCGTTGGGCGTCTGGATCAACGAAGCCCCAATCTCGCCGCAACGCATCTGCGAATTGCTGGACGACGCCCGCGGTCGGGCGCCGGATGAAGAAACAGGCCACCAGTAGACGTTGGGCTGGAATGCCCGCAGGAGACCAGAATGCCTATTCCGAGCAAAATCATTGCGGTTGAGGAGCATTTTTCCACGCCAGAATTTCCGGGCTTGCCGCTCGCCGAAATCTATGACGTCGGCGAGAGGAGAATTGATGCCATGAACGTGGCGGGCATCGACGTACAGGTCATCTCCTTGGCGGCGCCCGGCATACAAGGCATGGTGGATGCATCAAATGCCCGACGCAACGCTGCAGCGACGAATGAGCTGATGGCGCAGATCGCGCAGCGCTTCCCCGGACGGTTCGCCTGTCTAGCCTGTTTGCCGACGCAGGATCCGACTGCAGCTGCCAACGAACTGGAGCGCGCGGTCTTGCAATTCGGAGCGAAGGGGGCATTGATCAATGGCCACACGCATGGGCAATACCTCGATGAGGATCAATTCTCACCAATATGGGAACAGGCGGCTACCCTTGATGTCCCGATCTATCTCCACCCCAGTCGCGCGTACCGTGCGTGGGATATCTTGGAAGGTTACCCCGAGCTGAGCATGGCGGCCTGGGGTTGGAGCGCCGAGACAGGAGCTCACGCGCTGCGGGTCTTGCTGTCGGGCGTGTTTGATCGTTACCCGACGGCACGCATTATTCTGGGCCACATGGGCGAGAGCATTCCACTTTACATCGCCAGGATTGACAGCCGCCTGAGGCATGTCATAGCGAAACGCGGTCTCAGACTGGGTTCGATCTCGGACTACTTGCGCCGGAACGTCGTCATCACGACAAGCGGCGTGTGCTCCGACGCAGCCTTGCGATGCGCAATGGATGCGATGGGAGGACCAGATTCGGTTCTATTTTCGGTCGACTATCCCTATGAAAGCAATATCGAAGCGGCCAATTGGCTCCGATCGGCGGAATTTTCGGCGAACGTCATTTCCGCAATTGCACACCGGAATGCGGAACGTCTCTTCAAGCTCGAGGCTCAACCACCCATGCGGCGCCAGGAGCCATTAGCAATTAGATCGGCTCCGATTTCCTGAATCAATCTGTGTACATGCCTCACGGCCAGCGAAGGCGCCTCCCGGATACTGGTACCAAGCAGAATGCCCCGGACAATTGGTGGATTGACGATCCGCGAGATCGACAGCGCAAGTCGCGCTGCGGTTTGCTCAGTAAGCGCCTGAGCCGTCACAACGGCATAGCCCCCGCCCAAGGCAGCGAGGCTCAACTGAAATTTGAGCATATCGATTTCGATGACGGGGTTGAGCCGGATTCCGCGATCAAGCGCAATCTGCTCTAATCGATTGCGGAGTTGGCCAGACGTCGCCGCCAGAACAAGCGGCAGATCGTGAAGAGCGTCAAATTCGACTGTGGGCCCGCGCAGCAACGGGTCATTGTGTCTACCGACGAGACAAGTATCGACCGACCCAAGCCTGCGCCTATCACCGGCCGTACTCGTGCCGTCGCCAAGGTTGAGCGAGATATCGACTGTCCCATCGCTAAGCCACTCGTCAATCCGTCCGATCGGCCCGACGAAAATACGAAGCCGAACCTGTGGCATCTCATCCTGAACCCGCTTGTAGAGAACAGGTATAAGCGGATCCGCGAATGCATCGAGAGCGCCAATTCGCACGATGCCTGATGGCGTTGCATTGGCCGATCGCGCGTGGCTCAGGAAACGGTCGGAGTCCTGGATCAGCGACCTTGCTTGCGGCAGCAGTTCCATTCCCAGAGGCGAAAGCTTGACCCCGCGGCCGTTCCGATGAAAGAGCCGTCCGCCGATTTCTTTTTCAAGCGCGGACAGTCCGCGGCTGATGACTGGCTGCACCGTATCAAGCGCCCCCGCAGCCTTGGTCAGGCTACCCTGCTCGGCGACATTCACGAACAATCGAAGCAATTCCAGATTCATCGCAAGACCGCTCCCCGACGCCATGACGCATCCAACGCTGCCCGGTGGCGAAGCGCAAGCTACCCCAAGGCCGGCGAGGTCATAACCGGCCTGCCCCGCGCCAAGCGTGCAACGGGACCGCGAATCAACTGCAAAGAGGCACCTGCCTACGCCACGTGGCGGCGACTCAGAAAATCCAGGACGATACGGTTGAATGCGTCCGGCTGTTCCCAATGAGCTGAATGGCCGCACTCTGGAACAATGTAAACTTCACTACCGGGCAGATGGCTCGCCAGTTTTCGCTTGCGGGGCGGCGGCATGTACAGGTCCGCGTCGCCTCCGATCAGAAGGGCCGGAAACGACGTCTGCTCCAGCGCAGCAAACGTGATCGAGTTGGTCGGCGCCGGATTGGGCGGCCTTGTCGGTCCTGTGGACAGCCGCTCCCATTCAGCGACACCATCGGGACAGCTTGCACGGTAAGATGGTCCCAGTTCCTGGAACGAATTGGGAAGCGCGGAAAACGGGGCAGGCAAGAGACAGTGCGTGGTCTCTGTGAATTCGGGGTCTTCAACCCCGCCCATCGTGCACGCGAGGATCACGCTTTGGACGCGTCCCGGAAACGAGAGCGCAAAATCCAGAGCCACCGATCCACCTGCCCCGGCACCCAGAAGATGCAAGGTCTCGATTCCAAGCTGGTCCACAAGTCCGCCAAGATCACGAAGGCCAATGCCCTTTTCATTGACCGCGCTGCTCGAACCTTCGTGACCACGCCGCGAATACGCGAGAGCCCGATAGCCCGCGCCGGCAAGGGCGTGCTGCTGATACCCCCAAATCGCTGCGCTGCCGGTGATTGGATGGAGCAGCACGACCACCTCGCCGGCACCTCCGGTATCCCAATATCTCAGCCGGGCGTCGCCAATCGTTACCTCGCTCCAACAGTTAGGGGTAAGCGCGGAAGGTGGGGACCAAATGATCGGTCCCGCCTCCGCACACTGCCTCGGTCCATGATGTGGTCCCGCGCGTTCAGACACTTCGAATTGAGGCTCGGTTCATTTATCGATCTCCCGAACTCAAACTACGTTGCGGCAACGACCCCTGATCGCAGCCGCGGCACCCTGTTGACATCGACGTCCTGGTTTCGTCCTTCGTCAAGATACGGGAACCTGGACACGATCGCTCGGATTTCCTTCTGCCTCGTGCCAGGATTGCCCCATAAAACCTTGACCTCGGTGCCGATCTCGGCGCACTCGACATCAATCGAGCAGAGCGAGAGCATTTCGCGATAGTGGTAGCTATAGGCGCGACCGGAACTGATGCCAGACAGTTTTCCATCCTTGAGCACCTTGTCGGCGTAGTAGACAAACTTCGCATTGTCACCAGGAAAATGGTTCGGCTGATCCATGCTCTGGTAGGGTTCACCCTGTCTATACTGCGATGCGTGAACATCGAGGATGTCTTCCGAATTCCAGACCAGCGTCACCATCTTGCGGCGCGGATGAGCCACCTCCTTTTCCAGCGCCTTGCGGCCGACGAAGTTGTGGTCAAATTTGATCATGCGACTCCAGCCAAGCTCAACCGGATTGCGATAGCGGGGCTGAAGGCCGCCGTCCATGCTTCCCGCGATATGCGGGGGATACCCGATCGCGACGCCGGTTCGTTGGAGGAAATCGACCAGATCGGGCTCCTCGGCCCAAGGATAAGGAAAGTGATAGAACGCTTGCGGGTAACCGTTCTCCGTGTGGTTCATCATGTAGGCCCGAAAACCGAGGCGACGAAGGCCAAACGGACCGCCCGCGGTGACCAAAGCCTGATAAACGGCACGGGCGTCGTTGACGTCGCCATGCAATTCGTAGGCGAGCGAGCCGCCCATTCCCATGCGCAAAACCGACACAGGATGAGAAGCGAAGCTCATTTGAGTTTGCCGCTGACGCATGAACTTCAAATCATGGAAATCTTGTCCTGTCGCGGCCTCTAGCACCTCGAGCGAACGCGGCCCCGCCAGCTGGAACAAGAACACCTTGCCGGTAAGATTGGTTGCGGTCACATTGTATGAACCCTTTTGCAGGACATACGCCATGTACGGGGCCATCCAGTAGGTGATGAAATCGTCTTCCCCCAGCCGTACGATCACGCCGTCGGCCATTACTAACCCGTCTTCGTTACACATGATTCCGTGCTTTCCGCTACCAATCGGAAAGGTGGCGAAGCTGTTGACGCAGGTGTCGGACAGGAATTTCAGCGCATCCGGACCATGAAAACGAAGTGTTGGCGAAGGGTTTAATGTCCCGTGAAGATAGCAGGTCTTTTTCCAGGCCATCGTTTCATCGCGCCAACCTGTGTACTCGTAGGGGGTCAAAAAGGGGCGCGCCGGTCTGATCGAATACATCGTACAGTCCGGATAGTAAGGCACAAATGGTGTATGAGGAATGATTTTTTCGATATTATCGAAGTCCGTCATCTGGCTTTTTGTGCTATCACTCATGGCGTTTCCCTTATTTAGTATTTGAACTACTTACTTGCATCCGGATCACGCTACAGCTGCGATCTCCGTGCTGGCACCGACAAACATGCCAGTTCGTCTTCCCGCTAAATCAAGCCACGCAACCAGCGTAGCAGCGCAAGCCAGACGAACCCCATTCCGAGCACCGGTGATGGACCAGCCTTATCGCCAGCTTGGTCAAGCGCGCCAACCGCCGATGCTGGCGACTGTTCCGGAGGACCGGATCCGCTCGACGACGCGATTAAATTCCGTAAGTTTCCGGAGAATTGAGCAACCAATTCATCCGAGACAGCGACAATTACGCCGGATGCGCGGCCGTATTGAGCAATCATGCCGGAAAGTAGGAGGTCGGTATCTAGGCAGACTTCAGCCCCATCGCCGGACGGCAGAACGGACACTTTCGTTTTCGAGGTTGCGTTTCCCCGTCCTTTTGTATCGGTACCCCGACCGTGGATTGTCGCGGTCCGCGCGCCGTCATTACGGTCCTGAACAGCAACTATCCCATCGAAGGTCAAGGCAACAGGACCGAGCTTCACGTTGACACGCCCACGGTACTCTTCGTTAGAGCCGCACGAGTTCAGCTCGGCTCCTGGCACACAGGACGCGATTCGCGGCACGTCCATTATTGTGGACCAGGTCACGTCGGGATCAAGCTCGACCTTGAAAGCATTCCTCAACTGCATCTTGTAACCTACGTTTGCGGACGGCGAGCCGCTAGCTGCGCAGCCCATGCGATGACCTCGCGATCAATAATGCGTCGTTGTTCGACCGCCCTGTAGTCCATCCATACAGCGCCAACATGGACGAGCGCGCCAAATAGCAGCAATACCGGTTCTGTATATCAGATCGTACCCGGACGATATTTCCTATAATCATCAGTAAGTTGCCAAACACAGCACGTCAGCGCGCGCGCTGGTCGCGTCGCAAATTCGGCTCTGCACGGGCGTGCAATTGATATTAAAACTTGGCTCGACAAGATTGTGACCGACGTGGAGCATCGCACGCAGCGTCGGACTTCCATGGGAGTAATCGCCGAATGAACGCGAACGAGCCGCATCCTAAGAATGCTGTCGACGTCTCAGCAGAAGTCAAAATATCTGAGGACTGCGTTGGATGTCCTGGCCGAACCGATGGGACTTGTCTCCTCACGCCCCAGGCAACCGAGGGTCCATATTACCTCGACAATGCGCCCGAGAGACAGAATATAACAGATGGACGTAGGGGTCTCCCGCTCGACCTGCATCTACGCATCATCGATGCCGAACGAAGACCAGCTTCCCGCGCGCGCATCGATATCTGGCAGGCCGATGCGCAGGGCATTTACTCCGGCTTTGCTCTGCAGGGTGACGACGCAAACATCGATACGACGTCCGAGACGTTCTTGCGGGGATTTCAGCACACCGACGATGCCGGCATCGTCAAGTTTCATACGATCTATCCGGGTTGGTATCGCGGCCGTACCCCGCATATCCACGCGAAAGTCTCGATCGAGACTGTCTCTGTGCTCAATGCCCAGATCTACTTTCCAGACGCTCTTAACGAGTTTATTTTTGGCTTTAATCCGCGCTACGTACGGCCGATTTCCCGCGACACCCTCAATGCGACGGATCAGTTTCTCAAGCCGACTGGGCACAGCACGTTTTCCAATTTGCGGGAGGAAGCTGATTCCTATGTTGCCTCGCTGGTGCTCGTTGTCGATCGATCTGCTCGGTCGCCAAAATTCGTCCCCATGGTCCCGCGAGCCGCAGGAGAGCCACCGAGACGACTCCCCGCAGGCCCCGACCTGTCTCCGGACGAGCGCGTGGGATATCTGATGCCAAAATAGCCCAAACCGAGGAGACGATCGCGGAGAAAGATGGCCGCAGTCTTCTCAGTTAAACGTGCGCGCTTGCCCTCGGCGCAACCTCACTGCGTCCTCAGATCAGGCAAGCCGCGCTACGTTCAGCCGAAGATACGGTATTCGAAATCAGCATCGTCACAGTCATGGGACCGACGCCTCCCGGGACCGGGGTGAGATGGGACGCTTTTTGACGCACGCCGTCAAACTCTACATCTCCGACAATTCGGCCGGAAGGTAAGCGATTTATTCCGACATCGATTACCACCGCACCGGTCTTGACCATCTGCGGAAGTATGAGATTCGGTACACCTGCCGCCACTACCAGAATATCGGCTAATATGGTGAACTGGGCGAGGTCGCGCGTTTTGGCGTGACACACCGACACGGTCGCCTCTTCCTTCATCATCATCAGCGCCAATGGCTTTCCGACGATGTTACTTGAACCGACAATGATGACGTTTTGTCCGGACACCGGGATCCGTTCGTGCTGCAACAGCTTTAACACGCCGAATGGCGTGCACGGCGAAAAGATCGTCTGGCCAATCACCAGCCCGCCGACATTATAGAGATGGAAACCGTCAACATCCTTCTCTATCGCGATCTTGTGCAGAACTGCATAGATGTTGATATGGCTTGGCAGTGGAAGCTGCACTAAGATTCCGTGAATGGCCGGGTCTTCGTTCAGGCGATCGATTAAATCGAGGATGTCCGATTGATCGATCTCGATCGGCAATTCGTACAGATGGGAGTTGATACCGCATTCAGCGGACGCTCGTATCTTGTTCGTGACATAGAGACGGGAAGCAGGATCACTACCGACCAGAATCACCGCTAGCCCCGGCGTGACGTTTGCCTGCCGCTGGAGTTTCAAGACCCTCTGGCGACAATCCTCGCGCAGACTTGTTGCGATGGACTTGCCATCAATGATCCTGGCGACCATAGACCCCTCCGACACACACTATGACAGCCTCGCAACGATGCCATCTATTCCGCAAACACGATCGTTTTGTTCCCGTTAAGCAAGACACGATCGTTGAGGTGATATCTTACAGCCCGAGCCAGCACCCTGCGCTCGATATCACGGCCTTTCCGCACCAGATCGTCCGGAGTGTAGCGATGGCTGACCCGCTCGACGTCCTGCTCGATGATGGGCCCTTCATCCAGGTCGCCGGTCACATAATGAGCCGTCGCACCAATCAACTTGACGCCTCTGTGGTGGGCCTGCTGATACGGCTTGGCGCCCTTAAAATCCGGGCAGGAAGGAATGATGTATATTGATGCAGCGACCTTCCAGCCTCCGACACAACTCGCCCGACAAGATCTGCATATATCTTGCAAGTACAACGAGATCCACCTTCTCACCTTCGATGATAGACCAAAGCCTGCTCTCCTGGTCCGCCCTGCTCGCCGGAGTACTGGGAAGATAGTGAAACGGAATATCTCCGAGCGAC